>CAWAUB010000007.1:0-691590 GCA_963785155.1 uncultured Thermoleophilia bacterium | reverse complement strand
ATTGGGTCGGTGGAGCTCCGGCAACCGCTTCACCTCGCCGCCCTCCTGGTCGATCGCCACGACCAGCGGCCCGTGGCCACCGTCGCTCGCGGCGGCCTGCAGTCGCTCGATCTCCCCGGCGAGCGCCTCCGGGTCCTGTCCCTCGGGCGGGAAGAGGATGACGCCGCCGATCTCGCCCGCGCGGGCCTGACGAAGGAGGGGACGCGTCGCCTCGCCCTCCATGCGGACGATGATCCGGGCGCCGAGGCGAGAGCGAACCGCGGCTGCGTCGTTCCCGGCGCACTCGGGGGGCAGGGCGGGTGCCGCCGCCTGCTGAGCAGGCTCGGGGTCACCCGAGAGGCACCCACGCAGGAGGATCGCGAGTAGCACGGGCAGTACGACGACGGCCATCGCTGCAGCACGCCGGCGCTTGTAGACCGGGTCGCGGTTCAGCGCGTCTGGACCGCGACGATCGAGCCGAGCGCTGTGAAGCAGATCCCGCCGAGGACGATCCACTCTGCCCAGTGGTCGAGGTCGAACGCGGCCGCGTAGGCGAACGCGATGAGGACCCCGATCAGCGCGATGGTGAGCACCGTGATGTGGAAGCTCTGCCGCTTCAGCTTTTCCTCGTGGTGCAGCTCATGCGTCGGCGTGCGGACGTGATGCTCGCGGTGGTGGGGGGCGGATGGGTCGTGTGGCGTCTGTGGATCGTTCATCGCGCCCATACTCTCATGCCAGCAGGCGCTCGACGACCAGCACGTCCTTCCATTCGCCGTCGAGGTGCCCGTGCCGGCGATGAACCCCCACCTCGTCCCAGCCGCAGGCGCGGAGCATCGCGAGGCTCGGGGTGTTCGACGTGAAGAGCTTCCCGACGAGCTTGTGGTATCCGTGCCCGGGCGCCTCGGAGGCCAGCGCATCGAGCAGGGCGCTCCCGAGGCCGGATCGCCGAGCCGCCGCGTCGACGTAGAGCGTTGCCTCGCCCACGCCCGAGTAATAGTGGTGGTCGTCCGAATAGGGGCCGACCCATGCGACGGCGGCCACCGCGCCGTCCCGGAGGCCGACCAGGACCAGATCGCCGCGCTCGATCGCCGCGGCGAAGCGCTCCGGTCGCTGATCGACGGTCTCGAAGGTCGCGATCCGCTCGGCGATTCCCTCGTTGTAAATCCGGGCGATCGCCTCCGCGTCGCCGGGTAGCGCGGGACGAATGCCGTCGTCGTTCACCGCTCGTTCCTCCGCCGCATCGCCGCCTAGTTTCACGCCCATGGGCCGCAAACGGAAGCCCGGCTATTACGTCGTGGACGGCCTCGACCTCTTCGAGGAGATGGAGCGGCTGCGGGCCCTGGCGATCTTCGACGGGGGAGAGCTCGCCCGCCGTCGCCCGGACCTGCGTGTCCGCCGTCCCAGCAAGCGGCCGAACCGGGTCGGCTTCGCGGTCCCCGGCCAGTGGCGCCTCTCCGTCACCGCGTACCCGGGGATCCGCCGTGGCGACGCGCAGGAGATCCTCCTCCACGAGCTCGTGCATCTCCACGTCGGCGAGCTGCCGGGCAGGCGGCGCTGGCATGGGAAGGGCTTTCGCGACGCCCTCCACGTCGCCATGCGCGAGGCATACGGATTGACCATTCCACGGCCCAGGTCGATCCATCACGGCACCTATGCGGAGGCGATCGAGCGCGCCCGGCGGCCCGAGCAACTCGAGCTGAAGCTCGCCGCCTGAGGATCCGTCCGCGGACCGCCTTACCGTCGCGTTCGGAGAAATGTCCGAAGAGACCTACCACGCGCGTATCGAGCTGCTCGCGCGACGCAAGGTCGTGCTCGAGCGCCGGCGCATGGCCGCGATCGAGAAGGCGATCGAGCTGGACGCGATCGGCAGCGAGCCGAAGATCGTCGCCGGCCATCGCCGGCAGGGGAAACGACTCGAGGAGCTGATCGTCGAGATCGAGGAGGAGGTCGAGGCGACTGCGGGCCACGCTCGACCAGGGCGTGGCCGTCTGGGTGAACGGTGAGCCCGCCCTACCGGAGCTTCCAGAACTGCGCGAGGTCGACCTCGTCGAGGAACGCCCGCCGCCCACGCCCGAGCCCCGGGTACCGCGCCCCGTCACCGCTGCCGGCCGGCGGCGGTCCACGGAGCGTGCGAAGCGAAGGGGCGCGCCGCTTCTACGGGTCCTGGCCACCGCCTCCGGGCGGGCTGGGCGGGCAGCGCTCGCCGAGGAGGTGCACGCCCTGGACGACTGGCTCGAAGCCGCTGGTCACCGCGACCGGGTGGAGATCGCCGCCGTCCACGCGCACCGTTTCTCCGACCTCGAGCCCGCCTTCGAGCATCGTGGCCCGGCCGTGGTCCACATCGTCGGCCGTCCGCGCAAGCCGGAGACCTTGCTGGGCCCGATCGACGCGGCGGGCGAGCGCCTGCGGGTCGCTTTCCTCGCCGCCCACGGGAGCCTCGACGAGGCAGCCTGGCTCGCCGAGTACGTGCCGGTGGCAATCGGGACGCCCCGGAAGCTGGCGAAGGACGTGAAGACCGCCTTCGCGGCCATCCTCTACGCCGCGCTAGCCCAGGGCATCCCGGTCGCCGAGGCCTTCACCCGAGCGCAGGCTGCGCTGGCGGCGGCCCGGATGACCAACGGCGAGGGCCCGCGGATGTTCGCGCGAATCTCAGCCAACCCGGCGAAGCTCACCGTGGTCCGCCGCGTCCGCCAGCCCGCCAAGCCCGTCGCCGCAGCAGGACGCACCCGCGGACGACGTTGCGCAGGACGACCTACGCGCCGCTTGAACTCGTCGTCCAGGATAGCGTCAGCTGCGTGAGGCGCCTCGCGGGCTTGCTCCTGATCGCGATCGCCGCGACCGGGCTGGGCTGCGGTGAGGACGGATCCCCGCCACCGGCCGGCGAACTCCAGGCAATTGCCGATGGCCTTACCGATGATGTGCTCGTCGGCGACGGGTTGGCCGGTGGCAAGCAGCGCTTCCACGTCCCAGGGACCTCCCTGACGGTGGCTTCGGCCGACGGCGCCCCCGAGACCGTGGTCAGCGGGGTTTCGAGCATCGCGGACGACGCCCCGCTCGAGGCCGGACAGGTGCAGGTCGTCGGCAGCAACACGAAGGTGGTCACGGCTGTCCTGGTGCTGCGCCTGGTCGAGGAGGGCCGCCTCGGGCTGGACGAGCGCCTGCCCGAGATCGCGGAGGGAAACGACGCCGACGGCGGCCGGCTCTCCCGCCTGGCAGCGGACTATGGGCATCGCGTCGATGAGGTCACTCTGCGCGAGTTGCTCAACCACACCAGCGGGCTGGTGAGCTGGGACAACTCGAAGGTCTGGGCACAGGCGTTTGCACGCGATCCCCTTCAGCATTGGCGGCTGGAGCAACTCTCCCGGTACGGCCTCGCCCAGCCGCCGCTCTTGAGCCCGGTGCGAAGGATCAGTGGAGCTACAGCGACACCAACTACACGCTGCTGGGGATGGTGCTGGAGGCGGTCACGGGCGAGTCTGCGGAGAGCCAGATGGCGGCCCTCTTCGACGAGCTGGGCATGGACCACTCCTTCTACGCGCCCCCGCCGGAGGAGGTGAAGCGACAGCCGATCTCAGGGCTCCTGATCGATGGCTACGTGCCAATCCCGCCGCCCTCGGAAGCGCAGCCCGCCTTCCTCGTGACGGCCTTCGACCGGGCCAGCACAGTCGATGCGTCTGCCGGACACCCCCGTGCGGTGGAGTCGGTCTCGACCAACCCGAAGGCGAGCGGCCCGACCGTCGGAGTCAAGCGGGCCTCGGCCACCGAGACGGCACGGGTCGAGGGCCATCGCGAGTTCAAGTACAAGAACGTCACGCACGCATACAGCTTCACCCTCGGCGCGACGGCCGGCGGAATCGTCACTGACACCGGGGACCTGGCGCACTTCTGGCGGGCGCTCTTCGACGGCGAGTTGCTCGAGCCGGAGCCTGGAGGAGATGAAGACGACGGTTCCCGTGGGCGAGGCGCAGCCCAAGGGGGTCGAGGAGCGCTGGGGCCTTGGCCCCGGCTATCAGCGGATCGCCCCTGGCGCGCTCTTCAAGGGCTCACCCGAATACACGGTCTGGTACCACCTGGGGAACATCTTCGGCTACTCGACTGCCTCCTATTACGTCGAGGAGGAGGACCTCGTCGTCAGCAACACAGTCAACATCTTCCCGGACCCGGTTGGCGATCTCGGCGTGCTGCGCGATGTCCTGCGGGCCCAGAGCCGCTAGTCGGCGACCGGGCGGGGCTCTTCGAAGCCCGCCTCGGGGGTGACGAGGATCGCGCCCTCGCCCGTGGGGTAGGCCTCCTCGCCGTGGTAGATGACGTCGAGGCCGATCGACTCCTCGGAATCGCTTGCGCGCAGGCTGCTGACCGCCTTGATGGCGAGCAGGATCACGGCGGTGGCCGCGAACGCGTAGAGCGGCGTGACCAGTGCGGCCAGCGCCTGGTCGCCGAGCAGGGCCGCGTCGCCGTAGAAGAGGCCGTCGCCGCTGGGCGCGAGGCCGGCAGCTTCGACGCCGTTCCATGCCTCCTGGGCGGCGAAGCCGATGAAGAGGATGCCGAAGAAGCCGGCGAGGCCGTGCACGGCGAGCACGTCGAGGGTCTCGTCGACCCGGGTCCGCGGGCGGTAGGCCACGAGCAGGTAACACGGGATGGTGCCGACGAAGCCGAGCACCATCGCCCAGATCGGGCTGATGAACCCGCCGGCAGGGGTGATCAGGACGCAGCCGACGATGATCGCGGTCGCGGCGCCGATCGCGGTGACCTTCCGGCCGCGGATCGCGTCGAAGACGAACCACGTGGCGAGGCAGACCACCGGCGTCAGCAGGGTGTTGACGAAGGCCAGGACGCTCTGGTTGCCCGTGCCGAGGCCGCTGCCGCCGTTGAAGCCGAACCAGCCGAACCAGAGGATTCCCGGCGCCGATCAGGACGAGGACGGCGTTGTGGGGAAGGAGCGCGAGGCGCCCGTAATCCTTCCGCGCGCCGACGATCAAGGCCGCCGCGAGAGCAGAGAAACCCGATGCCATCTCGACCGCGACGCCGCCGGCGAAGTCGAGCGTGCCGCCGTCGAAGAGGAAACCGCCGCCGAAGACCCAGTGGGCGAGCACGGGGTAGACGAGGATCGACCAGACGGCGATGAAGAGCAGGTAGGTCGAGAAGCGCATGCGCTCAACGACGGCGCCCGAGACCAGTGCCGCCGTGATGATGCAGAAGCTGCCCTGGAAGGCGAAGAAGACGAGGTGCGGGATCGTCTGTCCTTCTGCGAACGGCTCGAAGCCGACGTCCTTGAGGAAGGCGTAGCTGAAGTCGCCGATGAAGCCGCCGCCCTCACCGAAGGCGAGCGAGTAGCCGATCAGCGCCCAGGAGATGCCGGCGACGGACATCGCCGCGATCGACATCATGAACGTGTTGAGGGCGTTCTTGGAGCGGACGAGACCGGCGTAGAAGATGCCGAGCCCGATCGTCATGAAGAGGACGAGCGCGGTCGCCATCAGCATCCAGGCGGTATCGCCCGTGTCGATCTTGGCGGCGATGCTGAGGACGTCGGTCATGCGTCCACCGGGGTCACGGCGCTGCTGTCGGTCTCACCGGTGCGGATGCGCACGGCCCGCTCGAGCGGGAGGACGAAGATCTTCCCGTCACCGACCTCGCCGGTGCTGGCGCTGCTCGTGATCGCCTGGATCGTCGTCTCGACGAATTCCTCGGAGACGGCGATCTCGAAACGCGTCTTGTCGGACAGGCCCACCTGGACGGTGGTCCCGCGATATGTCTCGACGCGGTCGAGCTCCCCGCCGTGGCCTTCGACGCGGCTGATCGAGACCCCGCGAACCTCCGCGCGGTAGAGGGCCTCGAGGACTTCGTTTGCCTTTTCCGGGCGCACGATGGCGACGACGAGCTTCACAGGGATGATTCTGTGGCGGCTTGTCAAGCTCCCTCTTGTCCACCCGTACAGACTTCATTTCGCCCGGTTGTCCAGGTGGAGCAATGATTCACGGAGCATGCGGCTCCTCATCAACGCGGACGACTACGGGTACGCCCCCGAATACGACGCCGGGATCCTGGAGGTGGCTCGGGCGGGGGCTGTTGATGGTGTGAGCGTGATGGTGCTGCGGGAGAGGGTTGATCCGGACCTACTTCTGGCTACCGGAGTTGCTGTGGGACTGCACATCGAGGTGGGGGAGGAGGGTCTTGGCGAGCAGGTAAGGAGGTTCGAGACGCTCTTCGGGCGTGGGCCCGACTACGTCGACGGGCACCGTCACTGTCATGCGAGGGGGCCGCTGGCGGTCCAGGTGGCGAACTACGCCCGGGAGGCCGGCGTCCCCGTTCGATCGGTAGATGCCAGGCATCGGCGGTTACTGCGGTGCAAGGGGGTGAAGACCGCGGATCGGCTGGTGGGGCGCATGGCGGAGTCCGAGCCGGTGTTGCCGCCCGAGATCGACGCGGTGCTGCGGGGCGAGGGCACGTGGGGAGATGAGGTTCTGGAGTGGGTTGTGCACCCAGGGCGCGCGGGGGGACCGTCGTCTTACGACGCCGGCCGCGAGGAGGACCTGCGGACGCTCCTCGAACTCGCTCATTCGCGAGAACTTCGTGCTACGCGCGAATAAGTCGCGAACGCCCCGTCCCTACCCCTTAATGCCGCTGTTGTTCAGGCCTCCGACCGGGCCCTGGCCCGCGCCTTCTGGCCGGGCTTCGGCTTTCCGGCGGGCTTCTTGCGGCCCTTCTTCTTCGGGGCCGCCTCGGCGAGCGCGTCGATCTCCGCGGTGAGGTCCTCGGCGAGGGAGTCGAGGCCGGGCATCGCGTCGTAGTCGCCCACGAGGCCGAAGTTCAGCTCGCCGTTGTAGCTCATGATCCCCACGCAGACGCCCTGGTTCTTGGCCAGGGGGACCATCGGGTAGACGGCCTGCATCTGGGTGCCGAGCATGTAGAGCGGGAACTGGGGACCGGGCACGTTGGTGACGACGAGGTTGAAGAACCGCTGGCGGGACTGCAGCCGCGCCGCCTGGCCGACGATCGTCGGCGGGGCGAAGTCGGTGAGGCCGGTGAGGACGTCGGCGCCGGCGGCCTGGCGCGACTTCTTCAGGTCGCCCATCGTCTCCGTGACGATGCCCATCCGCTCCGCCGGGTCCTCGCACCAGACCGGGAGCGGCGCCATCATCGCCGAGACGCGGTTGCCGAGGGCTCCGTGCTCGTCCTCGGCGCGGACGCTGATCGGGATCATCGCCCGCAGCTCGACCCCGGTGGTCGAGGCGCCCCGTCCACGCATGTAGCGGCCGAGCGCGCCGGAGACCGCTGCGATGACGACGTCGTTGACCGTCCCGCCCAGCTTGTTCTTGACGGCCTTGAATTGGTCGAGGTCGCCGTCGACCCAGGCGAAGCGCCGGTATGGCCCGATTTCCACGTTGAAGGGCGAGTCTGGAGCCGCCAGCCCGGTGCCGGCGAAAGAGCCGACGGCGCCGAGGGCTTCCTCCGCCGCGGCCATCACCTGGCGGGGGCGGCGAACGAGGGCGCGTGCCCCGCGAACGAGCTCCGCCGGGCTGGTGGCCCGCTCGAGCAGCGCCTCCGCGAGCAGCTGGGCGTCAGAGGGCTCGGGACGGGGGAGCCAGTTCTCCTGTTCGACCGGCTCCGGGGGGTCCGGAGTGGCGTCGAAGAGGACCGTGGTGATGTCGACCCCCGAAACGCCGTCGACCAGAGCGTGGTGGCTCTTGGCAAAGATCGCCGAACGATTGCCCTCGAGACCGTCGATCAGCCAGATCTCCCAGAGCGGCTTCGAGCGATCGAGGCGCTGGGAGAAGAGGCGGGCTGAGAGGTTGCGCAGCTGTTCGTCTGATCCCGGCGACGGAATCGCCGTGTGGCGAAGGTGGTAGCCGATGTTGAAGTGGGGGTCGTCGATCCAGACGGGGCGGCCCTGGCCGAACGGGACGAAGCGCAGGCGCTGGCGGAAGCGCGGCACCAAATGCAGGCGGGAGAGGACGTGCTCGGTGAACTCCTCGTATGGAGGGGCAGGCCCGTCGAACACCATCGTCGAGGCGACGTGCATGTGCGCGCCGCCCTGCTCAAGGTGGAGAAACGAGGAGTCGAGCCCCGAGAGCCGGTCGCCTGTCATCGGTGTCCATCCTCTCAGACGAACGGGTCAGGCGGTGAGCTCGAGCTGGCCGGTGGCGGCTTCCACCGCCTGCTCACCCGCCTGGAGCGAGGAGAGCCCGGAGACCCCGACACCCAGGAGGCGCACCGGAGCGTCGCGCTCGAACGCGTCCAGGAGCTCCAGCGCGGTCTCCCCAATCAGCCTCCGGTCGGCCGTCGGAGCGGACAGCGTGCGTGAGCGTGTGAAGGTGCGGAACGGCCGCAGGCGGATCTTCAGCGTCACGGTACGGCCGCGATAGCCGCTGCGGCCCAGGCGCTCGCACAACCCATCCGTGAGCCGGTCGAGATGGTCGCGCAGCTCCTCCTGATCGTCGATGTCCTCGGCGAAGGTCGTTTCCCGGCTCTCCGATTTCGGTTCCCGTCCGGTCTCGACCGGGCGCTCGTCGATCCCGTTTGCCCGGGCGCCCAGGGCGGGCCCGAGCCGAGGCCCGAGGGTGGCGGACAGGAGCTCCTCGCCGGCGTGGGCGAGGTCGGCGACCGTGCGCACCCCCGCGGCCGTCAGGCGCTCGTATGTCTTGGGCCCGACCCCGGGCAGCAGGCTCGCCGGCCGCTCGCCGACCGCCTCGAGCATCTCCTCCTGGGGCAGGACGCGGAAGCCGTCGGGCTTGTCGAGGTCCGAGGCAATCTTCGCCAGCAGCTTGTTCGGGGCGAGCCCGATCGAGCAGACCAGCTTTGTCGCGGCGAAGACATCGCGCTTGATCTGCCGCGCCCGTGCCTTCGGCGCCCGCGATTCCGAGAGGTCGAGATAGGCCTCATCAAGGCCCGCGATCTCGACTCGGTCACTGAACCCACGCAGCAACTCCATCACCTTGCGCGACCCGCGCCGGTACAGCTCGATGTCGGACGGCAGGACGACCGCCTGCGGGCAGCGGCGGCGAGCGGTCGCCAGCGGCATCGCCGAGCCCACGCCGAACTGCCTGGCCTCGTAGGAGGCCGTCATCACCACCCCGCGCGAGTTCGGGTCGGTGCTGCCGGCGACGATCACCGGCTTGCCGCGGAGCTGAGGGTTGCGGAGCAACTCGACCGAGACGAAGAAGGCGTCCATATCCATGTGGCAAATCGTCCGCTCCATCCCTCGCAATCTAGAATTCGGACCCGATGGCTTCACCGGAAGCGAAGAACCTCGAGGCGATCTCCAACGCGATCGACCAGCACAACCGGACCTGCCCGTTCCCGGCGTCCGAGGTGCGGATGAACCCGTTCGAGCTCGAGCGCCTCGGCTGGGACGAAATCCGCGGCCTGCCCGTAGTCCCTGACCCGGCGATCGGCACGGGGCGGTTCCACATCGTCTGCTCGCGCGATGGCAGCGGCGAGGAGCTCGAAGAAGTCGAGGCGATCGGGACCGAGGTCGAGACTGCCGAGCCGGTCGTCATACCCTCGCGGAACTAGCTGTCCAGCCCGAGCTCCCGGGTCAGCTTCTGGGCCTCGATGTTGAGCTGGAAGAACTCGCCGGTGAGGATCAGCACGCCCATGATGATCAGGACCGCGCCGCCGATGCCGACGATCACGCCGTAGTGGCGCTTGACCGCATCGAACGCGGTGGTCATCTTCGAGAAGGCGAGCGCCGCGGCGATGAACGGGATCGCGAGACCCGCGGAGTAGAAGGCGAGCAGGAGCGCGCCCTCGCCGGCCGACTCGGTGATCGCCGCGGCCGCGAGGATCGCGGCGAGGGTCGGGCCGATGCACGGCGTCCAGGCGATCGCGAAGGCAGCGCCGGCGACGACCGGGCCGCCGCGACCGACCCGGTCGAGTAGCGCCTCGACGTGCCATTCGCGATTCAGCCTCGGCACCGCGACCGAGGCGACGAAGAGCACGCCCATGACGATGATCAGGATCCCGGAGATCGTCTCGAGTGTCTGGCGGTTGTCGCGCAGGAGCTCGCCGAGCGCGGTGGCGGAGAGCCCGAAGAGAATGAAGATCGCCGAGAAGCTGGCGACGAACAGGAGGCTGGGGACGAGGACCCGGCGCCAATCGGCATCATCGAGCGCGGATGGGCTCACGCCCGATACCGCCGAGAGGTAGCCCGGAACCAGCGGGAGAACGCAGGGGGAGAGGAAGGAGACGAGGCCGGCGGCGAAGGCCGCGAGCACCCCGACGCCCGGATCCACGCCCACTCGCGGCCTCTAGTGGAGCGCCGTCGCGAGCCGGCGGCGGTGTTCGGCGGCGAGCGGGTCGCCTGGGCCGAGCTCCGTGAAGATCGCCACCATCACCTGGCGGATCAGGTCTCGCCTGTCCTCATCGGTCTCCGCGGCCATCTCCGTCTGAAGCAGCTCGAGCGCGTCGCCGTGGTTGCCCTCGTCCCAAGCCTTGAAGGCCTCGTCGAGACCCTCGAGCTTCAGGCGGGCGAGCAGCCCGGCGGGGATGAACTCGTGTTCGAGCGGGTTCAGGAGCTCCCGCGCCTTGTCCGCATCTCCAGCCGCGATCAGTGCCTTCGCCTCGTCGATCGTCCCGTCCTCCTCCGCCGGGGCGAGCCCGTCGAAGAACTCCTCCACCTTGGCCGGGGGAACCGCTCCCACGAACTCATCGACGACCTTGCCATCGCGGAACGCCTTCACCGCGGGGATCCCCTGGACGCCGAAGCCGGCGGCGAGCGCCTGGTTCGCATCCACGTCGACCTTCGCGAGCTCGACCGAGCCGTTCCGGGCGTTCGCAGCCTTCTCGAGCGCGGGGCCGAGCTGCTTGCAGGGCGCACACCACTCGGCCCAGAAGTCCACCACGACCGGGACCTCGTGCGAGCGGCCGACGACCTTCTCGTCGAATTCGTCGGTATTGACGTCGAAGACCATGCGCAAACAGTAGGCCGTGAGCCCGCTCGGCTGCGATCATGCGAATCCATGGAGAGCTCGGCGGAGACCCTGCGCGGAAAGCTCCTCGTCGCCTCCCCGGCGCTCGTCGACCCGAACTTCGCGCGCACGGTCGTGCTGATCACCGAGCACAACGACGAGGGTGCGATGGGGATCGTGCTCAACCGCCCCGCCGAGACCGAGGTCTCCGACGTCCTCCCGGAGCTGTCCGAGATCGCCGCGGACGAGACGCTCTTCGTCGGCGGCCCGGTCCAGCCCGATGCGATCGTGCTTCTCGCCGAGTTCTCGGACCCCGACGCGGCCGCGTGGATCGTGGCCGCCGATGTCGGCCTCGCCGCCGCCGATCGCGATCTCTCCGACCTGCCCGAGGTGGTTCGCCGTGGGCGCCTCTACGCCGGCTACTCCGGCTGGGGCCCTGGACAGCTCGAGGCTGAGCTCGAGCTCGACTCCTGGATCGTCGAGCCACCGCTCCCGGCCGAGCTGTTTCCGGACGATCCGGAGACGCTCTGGAGCGGAGTGCTCGACCGCAAGGGCGGGCAGTTCGCGCTGATCGCCCGGATGCCTGACGACCCGTCGCTCAACTGATCACGAATCCCTCCGAGTATCTGCGCGACGAGCAGGTTGGGGGATTCGCCCTCCTGGCCGCCGCCGCCCTGGCGCTTATCTGGGCCAACGTCGGGGACATCAGCGGCTACGAGTCGTTCTGGGATACCGACCTGCGGCTCGGCATCGGAGACGCGTCGATCACCGAGGACTTCGGCCATTGGGTCAACGACGGCCTCATGGCCGTCTTCTTCTTCCTGATCACGCTGGAGGTCAAGCGGGAGATCCTTCGCGGCGAGCTGCGACATCCGAAGGCCGCGGCTCTGCCGATCCTGGCGGCGCTGGGAGGCGTCGTCGTCCCGGTGCTCGTCTATCTCGCTGTCGCCGGAGGAGGCGAGCCGGCCGATGGTTGGGGTATCCCGATGGCCACCGACGCGGCCTTTGCGATCGCCGTGCTCGCGGTTCTGGGGGACAGGGTGCCGGCGGGAGCGAAGCTCTTCCTGGTCACGCTCGCGGTCGTCGACGACGTCGCTGCGATCTGCGTGATCGCGGTCGCGTTCACCGCCGACCTTGCTCCCGGCTGGCTGGTCCTGGCGGCCTTCGGCCTTGCGGCCGTTGCGGCCCTGTTTCGCGCGGGCATCCTCCGCTGGTGGATCTTCATCCTGCCGGTTCTCGTCGTGTGGGTGGCGACGTTCGAGTCGGGGATCCACGCCACGCTCGCGGGCGTGGCGCTGGCCTTGATGGTGCCCGCCGCCCCGGTGCGAGGGCGCCAAGTCCTGGAAGAGCTCGAGCACCGAATACATCCCTTCTCGAGCTTCGTCGTCCTTCCCCTCTTCGCGCTGGCCAATGCTGGGATCGCGCTCGGCGGCGACTCGCTCGATGATCCCGGACGCTCGGCGCATCGCTCTGGCGGTGGCGGTCGGGCTGGTGGTCGGCAAGTTCATCGGTGTTACCGCCGCATCGTTCGCCGCGCTCAAGCTCCGGATCGGACGGCTGCCGGAGGGCGTCGACCGCCGCTCGCTGCTGGGGCTCGCGGCGTTGGCCGGAATCGGCTTCACGGTCTCGCTCTTCATCGCGCCGCTGGCCTTTACCGAGACAACGCTGCTCTACGGAGCGAAGACCGGCGTCTTTGCCGGATCGCTCATTGCGGCGATCATCGGCATCGCGGTGCTGGCTCCCGGCGGACGCCACCGTTCGCACGATCAGTCGGAATTCGGCCCGTAGCGCTCGCGGCAGCGCTTGGCGGCCTTCCGGCGCTTCTTGCGATCGTCGATCTTCTGCGCCTTCTTCAGGCACTTGGCGAGCGCGATCGGATCACCCTTGATGGGCGGGGCGGGGAGGGCGGGTAGAGCGCCGGGACCCGAATCGCCGGTCCCAGACGGGATGACGTCGGGAATGGTCGAGTCACCGCCACCGGGCCCTGGTTCCGGCTCAGGATCAGGATCGGGCGGCGGGCAGGCTCCCTCGGTCTTGAAGCTCCAGCGATAGGGAGCAGCGAGGGACTTGCCCTTGCGGTTGAGCAGGCCGGTCGTGATCTCGGCGGTGTAGAGCTCGCATGGCTCGAGGTCCACGGCCGGGTAGAAGAGCATCGAGTGGGTGCCGGAATCCGAGCCGTAGGGGCCGGCCTTCGGGAAGCCGTCGAGGGCGGGCACCGGGTTGCCGTCGGAGTCGAGCAGGCGGAAGGTCTGGGGCGTGAGCGTGTCGGCGTCGACGGCGTTCGAGAGGGCGGCAAAGATGCGGTTGCGGGCGCCGCCGCGGTCCGGGAAGGGACCGGGCTGGGTCTTAGCCGGCTGCCAGCGGACCGGAACGCCGTCGCTGCCGGGAGCGGGCGTGATCTGGGCGATCTTTGGGGCCGGATTGCCTCCGTTCAGCTTCTTCCAGACGCTGTCGTAGTAGCCGGCGATCGACTTGGCTGTGTGGTCGACTCCGCCGGGATCGGTCTTCATGTGGGCGGCGCTGTAGCCGAAGTCGTTGCGGACACTCTGCGCCTCGACGATCGAGAGCCGCTCACCCGCCAGGGCGGCGTTGACGTAGGCATGGCCCGCGATCAGCTCGTAGGCCTGGACCGGCTGGCCGAGCGAGGCGTAGACGGCCTGGATGTCCTGGATAGGTGGCGGTAGCGGCGACCAGTGGGTGCGACCGTGGTCGTTGATCGCGACGACGTCCATCGCGTATTCGGAAGAGCCGATCAGGTTGCCGAGGGGGTTGGCCATCGCGCCGTGCTCGGCAGCGATCAGCCCCTCCTGGAGTTCGGCGCCTCCGGGCCCGGAGCCAAGTTCTGAGAATCCCGGCTGGTCGTCGACGCGGCTGCGGCTAGTGCTGCTCGGGTTCTCACCGTGGTCGGCCATCGTCGGCTCGAAGAGCCAGTCCCACATCTCGTCGCCCATCCCGTGCGCCGCGGTGCCCATCAGATGAGCGACCAGCTGCGCGCACGGCCCGTTCGGCTCGGCCAGCGTCCCCTGGCATTCCGCCTTGGCGCCGATGTGGGCCGCATAGGCGTCCGTGAAGTCCTCCCAGTGGGCCGTCTCGCCGTACCCGAGGCCGGGGGCGTAGCCGGAGTCGGGGAACTGAGCTCCCGACATCAGGGTCAGGCTCTGGGCTTCGAGAATCTCCTTCAGCTCTGGCGACTCGACGTGCTGGATCGCCTCCTCGGCCATCCAGGCGTGGGTCGTCATTCCCGCGCCCTGCGCGGCGGGTGCGCCGGCGATCGTTGCGACGAACGCGCTCGCCGCGGCAAGCAGCAGAGCCCTGTGCCTGATTCGCCCTCGTACCCGCATCCACCCGCATGAACGGACGCGGGCCGCAAACGTCACGCTCGGGAAAGGTCCTGACGTATGGCGATGTCCGGCGTCCTCTCCACAAGGGTTTGGACGCGGGACGGATTGACATCAGGCGGATCATGCGGGCACTCGCCCTGCTTGCGGCGTTGCTCGCCGCGTGGGGCCCGGCGGCGAGCGCCGAGGCCGGCGTCGCGCTTCGGGCGGAGAGCCTCGACCCTCGCTTCGACGACGATCAGAGTGACTACACGCTTCCGGCTTCCACCTGCTCGGAGCGCTTCACGCTCGAGGTCTCCGCGCCGGGCCGCTCGCGGGCGCGGATCGGCGATCGCGCGTACTTCAACGGAACCGAGTCGAGACGCCTGAAGCTGGATCCGGGGCAGGCCGTCCGAGTGAAGACGAAGCGCGGCGACGAGCGCGATCGCTACTACGTCCGCTGCCTGCCAGACGACTTCCCGACCTACACGTACGAGCGCAGCTCCCAGCCGGCCTCGGACCTCTACGTCGTCACCCCTGCCTCGATGGCCGGGCAGGCGTCGCCCAACTACCTCTTCATCTTCGACCGCCACGGCGTCCCGGTCTGGTGGCGAACCGATCCCGATGACCTCTCCACCGACGGCAAGGTGCTGGAGGACGGCTCGATCGCCTTCGCGCGAAGCAGCCTTCCGAGCGACACCGATTTCGAGTCCGGTTACGAGATCCACAGGCCCGACGGCACGCTCAAGCGGGTCGTGCAGAGCGTCGGCCACGCGACCGACCCGCACGACCTGCAAATGACCGACGACGGCAACTACCTGGTTCTCTCCTACGTGCAGCGGGCGACGCGGGTGAACGCCACCCCGTACGGCGGCGAGCGCGCGGCGCGAGTCGAGGACGCCGTGATCCAGAAGGTGAGCCCGAGCGGAGTCCTGCTCTGGGAGTGGAACTCGAAGGACCACATCGGGCTCGAGGAGACCGGGCGGTGGTGGGAGAGGTTCTCGGGCCAGCCCTACGACCTCGTGCACATCAACGCCGTCGAGGAGACGGCGAACGGCGACTACCTGATCTCGCTGCGCCACACCGACGCGGTCTACCGGCTCGATGGAGAGAGCGGAGCGATCGAGTGGAAGCTGGGCGGGACGCCGCGGGCGGAGTCCCTCGAGGTCGCCGGCGACCCGTACGCGGGGACGTCGCTGTTCGGCGCACAGCACGACGTCCGCGAGCGCGGCGACGGGACGATCACCCTGCACGACAACGGCACCGACCTCGGCCGCGCCCCGCGAGCCGTTCGCTACGAGATCTCGGGAGGAGTGGCGACTCTGGTGGACTCGCGCAGCGACCCGGAGGTCACCGACAGCCCGTGCTGCGGTTCGGCGCGGTATGTGAACGGCGCCTGGATCGCGAGCTGGGGCGGCACGGGGACCGTCAGCGAACTGGAGGGCGGGGAGCGCACATTCGCGCTCGAGTTCGACCGCGACGCGGGCACGGTCTGGAGCTACCGCGCCTTCCCGGTCGACGGTGAAACCGACACGGAGACGCTCCGCGAGGGAATGAACGATCAGGTGCCGTTAAAAAAGTAGTCGAGATGCGTTCTTACCTATGCGGGGGTCGAACGTCAAAGGAGGTACAGGTATGAGCGCGGGTGAGCACAAGGGGCAGTCCAAGGCACCGGGAGCCATCTCCCGGTTCGCTCTGCGTGCCCAGACCGACACCCGCCTCGTCGCGCTCGCCCGCGAGGGCCATGACGCCGCCTTCGAGGAGATCGTCCGCCGCTACCGGACGCCGCTGGTTCGCTTCGCGAGCACGATCGTTCCCGCCGACGCCGCCGAGGACGCCGTCCAGGACGGCCTGATCCGCGCCCACAGGGCGATGCTCGCCGACGACAACGAGCTCGCGCTCCGCGCCTGGCTCTACACGATCGTCCGCAATGGCGCGGTCAGTGAGCGCCGCAGGATTCGACCGACCGAGGAGCTCGACGAGACGATCAACGGGGTCCCGCAGCCACCGGACATCTTCGAGCGGCGCGAACGCGTTCGCGGAGTGGTCGCAAAGCTGAAGGAGCTTCCCGAAGGCCAGCGTGAGGCGCTCGTCCGGACCGAGCTCGGTGGCGAGAGCGCCGAGCGGATCGCGGACAGCCTGGGCACCAGCCCGGCCGGCGTCGGCCAGCTCGTCTTCCGCGCCCGCGCGGCGCTGCGCAGCGGTGCCGCGGTCATCCTGCCGATGCCCGTGATGCGGGCCCTGCTCGAGATGGGCTCCGGGGCCCACGGGTGCGACCGTCGTGAAGGTCGGCGCCGTCGTTGCCGTCGCCGCGGTCGCGGTCGGGCCCGGGCGGACCCCGGTCACCGACCTGGAGCAGCCTTCCGCGGTCGATGCCGGGGCCTCGCGTAACGGGGCTTCGACCGCTCAGGCCGAGGGAACCTCTGCTGGCCATGACCCGTCGCAGGCAACCCACGACTCCGCGGCGTCCCAGGGCGAGGACACGGGCGGCGGCGCGGACAGCAGCGGAAAGCCTGAAGACCGCGCCTCCTCGAACGAAAGCAACGGCGCTGCCAGCAGCGATCGCAGCGCCGGAACCGCTTCGGTCGCACTCACCTCCTCGCCGCCGGACGGAGGTGGTTCAGGTGGCTCTTCGCAGGGCGACGATGGCCATGGCGGCGGTGCGCCACCGCCGCAGGACGACGACGGCGATCACGGCTCGGGCGGCGCTCCACCGCCCCCGCCACCGCCGCCTGAGGATCAGGGTTCGAACGGAGGCAGCTCCTGGGACGGCAACTCCGGCGGCGGTCAAGACGATCACGGCGACCACGACGACTACGGCTACGGCGGCTCCGGGGGTTACGACGACCCGGACGGCGGTGGGGGATATGGCGGCGGTGGGGGCGGCGACGGATACGGCGGTGGTGGGGGAGACCACGGCGGTCACCACTAGCCGTTCGTAATATCCGCGTGCGGGGCGCGTTTCAAGATGGACATGGCAACGACGCCGATCCCACTCGGCCTTCCAAGAGCACGGATGCTCACCGGTTTCGCCATCGCTGCATGCATGGCCTCGCTGGCGCTCTCGGCCACGCCGGCCGCCGCGGCCGACTGCCTTGGCGTGACCGCCAACATCGTGGGCAGGCCCGGGATCGACCGGGTGCTCGGCACCTCCGGCAACGACGTGATCGTCGTCTTCGGGGGCAACGACACGATCCAGCCGGGCCTCGGCGACGACCTGATCTGCGCCGGAGACGGCAACGACCTGATCATCGGCGGCGCCGGCCACGACCGGATCGTCGCCGCACAGGGCAACGACACAGTGATCGGCGACTCGTATGGCGTCGGAGTGACCGGCACGGGCTCCGACTACATCGAAGCCGGCGCCGGGGATGACCTCGTGATCGGGGACGTCCTTGCAACCTCCGGTGACGCGAGCGGCAGCGGCAGCGACGACCTCCACGGCGGGGACGGCGAGGACACCGTGGTCGGCGACGCGTCGGCTCCCGGCACCGCGACGGGCTCCGGATCCGACGAGGCCCATGGGGGAGGAGGGAACGACCTGGTGATCGGCGACAGCCTCTCGCCGACGCTCGCGGTCGGCGGTGGCAGGGACACGGTCCGCGGCGAGTACGGCTCGGACATCCTCGTCGGCGACGGCAACGCGAGTGGCACGGGCGATGCACGCGGGGGCGGCAGCGACGTCGTCATCGGCGACGACGACGGGGATCTGGTGATCGGCGACAGCCGCGCCCCAGGCGGCGACGCTGCGGGGGCAGGCGACGACATCGTCGGCGGCGGCAAGGGCATCGACACGCTCGTCGGCGACAGCTCGGCCGCTGGGCGAGCCTCGGGAAGCGGCGGCGCCGACTACGAGAAGGGCGGCCTGGACGCCGACCGGCTGATCGGCGACCACCACACCCTGCGCGGTTCCACTCAGCGCGGCGGCGGCGCCGATCGACTCCGCGGCGGAGCGGGCAACGACCGCCTCGACGGCGGGCCGAAGCGGGACAACTGCTCGGGCGGAGCGCATCGGGATACCGGTTCTCCCCGCTGCGAGATCCGCGGCAGCCTCTAACCGGCTCCACACCGCGACGGCCCGCGTAGGGTTCGGGCCGTGGGGGAGACCAGGTCAGCACTCGGCGTGCTCGTGGCAGCACTGGCGATGGCCGTCACGCTTGCAGCGCCCGCCGCGGCGCATCTGCCGTCAAGCGGCCTCGGCGCCGAGGGACGGGTCAGCGACGACCTACCCGGCGGCAAGCCGATCCTCACCCGGGCGAGCGCCGCCGAGGTGGCCGCGACCAGGAGCTCGCTTCTTTGGCGCCGAGAACGTCGATCCGGCCACGGGCGCCGTGCGTCGCGATCGCCTGATCCTCTCCTGGTTCGGGGTGACCAACTTCGCGCTCGCGATCCGCGGCCACGTCGTGCTCCTCGACGCGTGGGTTCCCCGTGGCGCCCACTCAGGGTACGTGCCGACGAATCCGGCGGAGCTTGCCGCGCTCGACCCGGAGGCGATCCTGGTCGGCCACGCACACTTCGACCACGCCGCCGATGCGGTGCCGATCGCAACCGCGAGCGGGGCGACGATCGTTGGCACCGCCGAACATTGCGCCGCGATGCAGGCTCGCCAACCGGCGATGCCACCCGCCTGCCGTGAGGCCGTGCCGGCTGGAGCCGCGCCCGGAACCCAGGCCGCACTCGACCTGATCGGCGGCGTCGACATCGAGGTCGTCAAGCACCTCCACTCGGCGGTCACCGGGCCGAACGGCTACCACCTGCCGGTCGCGCCGGCGCCCTCGACGACGGTCGCCGAGAACCCTCCGACGCCCGAGGACATGATGGAGCTATTCGGCCACCTCGACGACGACGAGGGCGGATCGCTCCTCTACCGCTTCCAGGTCGGCGAGCTCTCGTTCGCCTGGCACGACTCCGCCGGGCCGCTTTCGGAGGAGGCACCCGAGGTGCTCGACGTGCTCCGCGGGTTGCGGCCGATCGACCTCCAGGTCGGCGCGATCCAGGGCTTCAACCAGCTCTCGGACGGCATGCGCGACCCGCGTAACTACATCGAGGCGCTGGGGCCGGAGACCTTCGTCCCCGCACACCACGACGACTGGGCAGCCGGGATCACGACCAAGGGTGCGGCCTACGAGCAGCCGCTGACAGAGGAGCTCGCGAAGATGCCCGCGGAGGAGCGCCCCGAGGTCCGCTTCATCCGCGACCCCGATGACTACGTCTCGCCGGAGCGGCTCACCTTCGACGCGCCGCTCGAGCCGCTGCGGCTGCGGCGCGCCTGCAGGGGTGCCGGACGGCTTCGAGCCCGCCTGCGCGGAGACGTCGCCGATGTGCGCAGCGTCCGGTTCACAGCGCCGGGCACGCGGGCGCGGCGGGACCGGACCGCTCCGTACGGCGCTCGCCTCGGATCGCGGCGGATCGAGCGCGGCGGCGGAGGCCGCCTGCGCGCCAGCGTGAAGTTCTTCGATGGCTCGCGGGAGCGCTACTCCCGGAAGCTACCGCGCTGCCGCTGAGCAGCAGGAGCCGCCCCGCCCGGCGCCGCATGGTGTACTTCCCGGATGCCGTCGATCCCGAAGCTGCCGTTCGTGCCCGACCTGCTGCGCCGGTCGCGGATCGCGGCCGACCTCGATTCCGTGACCACGGTCGGCGAGGAGGAGCGCGCGGGTGACGGCGGCCTGAGCGACGAGGTCGTTGAGAAGATCTGGGAGGCGGGCACGAGCCTCTACCGCTCGGGGGTGCACCCGGCGCTCGGACTATGCGTTCGCCGCAACGGCCACGTCGTGCTCGATCGCGCGATCGGGCACCTCGAGGGCAACGGGCCCGACGACCCCGAGGACGCCCCGAAGCGGCTCGCGACGCCGGACACCCCGTTCTGCATCATGTCCGGCTCGAAGGCGGTGACGGCGACCGTCGTCCACATGCTCGCGGAGCAGGGAGCCCTTTCGCTCGACGACCGGGTCGGCGACCACATCCCCGGCTACGCGCGCCACGGCAAGGACGACATCACGATCGGCCACGTCCTCTCGCACCGCGCCGGCGTCGCCGGGATGCCGCGTGAGACCTTCGACCTCGACAAGCTGGTCGACCGCGAGTTCATCGTCGAGGCCCTGTGCGACGCCAAGCCGAACTACAAGCCGGGCCAGCTGCTCGCCTACCACGCAGTGTCAGGGGGCTTCATCCTCGGCGAGATCGTCCACAGGGTCACCGGCAAGAACATCCGCGAGGTCCTCGCCGAGCAGTTCCTCGACCCTCTTGGCTTCCGCTGGGGCAACTTCGGGGTCGCCGAGGAGGACCTGGATGAGGTTGCCGTGGAGTACGTCACCGGCCCACCGATCCTGCCGCCGTTCTCGCTGTTCGTCTCGCGAGCGCTCGGCGCCCCTCTGGGCGAGGTGATCGAAGCTTCCAACGACCCCCGCTTCCGGACGGGGATCGTGCCTGCGGCCAACGTCTACACGACGGCGAACGAGCTCTCCCGCTTCTACGAGGTCCTCCGCTGCGGCGGCGAGATCGACGGTGTGCGCGTGATGCAGCCGGAGACCGTTCGCAAGGCGCTCGAGGAGCAATCACACCTGGAGATCGACTTCTCGCTCGGCTTCCCGACGCGGTTCAGCTACGGGTTCATGCTCGGCGCGCAGATCGTCAGCCTCTACGGGCGCGACACCGACGAGGCGTTCGGCCACCTCGGTCTGATCAACATCATGGGCTGGGCGGATCCGGAGCGGGGCATCTCGGTTGGGATGGTGAACTCGGGCAAGGCGCTCGTCTATCCCGAGGTCCACCGCTTCCTCGGCGTGATGAGCCGGATCTCCTCCGAGGTGCCGAAGGTGGATCCCGGCGATCGAGCCTTCTGAGGTCTCGCGCTACCCGCGAACGCGGTAGTGCAGGTAGACGACGCCGTTGCCGAAGCGTCGCTCGTCGACCAGCTCGAGCTCGAGGGCGACTCCATCCGGCAGCGCCCGCTTGCCGCCGCCGACGATGATCGGCGAGAGGAGCAGGTGGCATTCGTCGACAAGCCCCGCCTCGAATGCCTGCGCGGCGAGATTGGGGCCGCCGATGCTGATGTCGCGTTCAGCGGAGGACTTCAGCTCAGCCACGGCGTCGGGGTCGAAGGCGGCCTCGATGCGCGTCCGATCGGTGGTGGGCTCTCGTGGCGTGCGCGAGTAGACGATCTTCTCCGCGGTGTCCCAGCTCTCGGCGAACTCACGCATGATCGCGTTCTCGTGCGACATCGCCTCGTCGCTTCCCCAGAAGGCCAACGTCTCATACATGCGGCGGCCGAGGAGGTGGGTCCCGATTGGCCGTTCGAGTTCGTTCGCGAACTGATGTACCTCCTGGTCCGGCTCTGCCCAGTCGAAGCCCCCTTTCTCGTCCTCGATGTAGCCGTCGAGAGAGGCGAGCGCGGAGTAGATGAGTTTGGCCATGTCCTGAGAATATGGACAACGGATGGCTACGGGCCGTTGCATCGTCGTCGGCGCCGGGGTCTTCGGGGCCGCGGCCGCGGATTCCCTGGCCAGGCGGGGATGGGAGGTGACCGTCGTCGAGCGATACGCGCCGGCGAACGCGCGCGGCAGCTCGGGCGATCGGACGCGGATGCACCGAGTCGGGCATGGATCGACGCCGCAGGACGAGTGGTACATGCGCTCGGCGCTTGCTTCGCTCGAGGCCTGGCGGGAGCTCTCGGCAGGATGCGAGCAGCGGCTGCTCGCGCCGTGCGCGCTCGCCTGGTTCGCCCGCGAGGACGATCCGCTGGTGTCCGGGGTGGGGGAGGGCCTCGTGGGCCTCGGCGTCGAGCACGAGTGGCTCGATCCGGCGGCGCTCGCCGATCGCTTTCCCGATCTTGCCACCGCCGACCTCTCCGGCGGCCTGTACGAGCCCGGTGCGTGCCTGATCCGGGCCACCGCGGCGGTCGAGGCTCTTCTGCGGCGGGCGATGAGCAACGGTGCCCGGCTCCGCCTCGCCGAGGCCCGGCCGGCTGGAGCTGGCCGCGTCGCGATCGATGGGGAGGAGCTCGAGGCCGACCAGGTCATCTGGGCGTGCGGCGCCTGGCTCGGCGATCTCTTCGACGAGGCCCCGATCCGCTCGGCCTGGCAGGACGTCCTGTACTGGCATGCGCCGGCCGCATGGCGCGAGGGCCCGGCCTGGTTCGACGAGTCCGAGGGTCTGTACGGTTTTCCTGACCTCGACGGGCTCGGGATCAAGGCCGTCTCACACGAGCCCGGGCGCAATTTTGACCTGGACCGGGAGGAGCGCGTCCCGGATCCGGCGATGATCGAGCGGATTCGCGGCTACCTCGGACGCCGTTTCCCGGGACTGGGGGAGACGCGCCTGCTGCACGCCCGGGTCATGCCGTACGAGATGACGCCGGACGGCCACTTTCTCGTCGCTTCCTCCACGACCCACGAGAACCACTGGCTCCTGGGCGGGGGGTCCGGCCACGGCTTCAAGCACGCGCCGAACCTCGGCGAGCACGTCGCGGACCTGGTGGAGGGCAGGGCCGAGCCGGTGGAGGTGTTCGGCCTGCGGCGCTAGGCGGTCGCGACGACCCGCCGGCCCTCGCTGGGCTGGATGAGGACCCAGCCCTGACCGACGAAGCCGATCTGGAAGCTCTCGCCGGAGCCCATCCCGATCAGGCTCTTCGCCTGGAACTCGGTCTTGAGCTGCGTCTGCACTCCGCCTGACCACGCGATCGCCGCCTGCGGGTCGGCGAACGTTGCGGCCTCGGCGACGTCGAGCTTGATCGGGTCGCCGTCGGAGCAGAGCGCGACGAGACCGGTTCCGGTCAGGCCGATGTTGAAGAGCCCGCCGGCGAGCATCCCGGCGGCGCCGCCCTTGGTCTTCGTCACGTCCCACTGGATCCCGTCCTGGAAGGCCAGGATGTTCTGCCCGTTCACCGTCATGTGCTCGTTCTCGAGCGAGAGGACGTGGACCTTCATGGCCTGGTTGGCGAGGAAGAGCTCGCCGGTCCCGGACGCCTTCATCAGCCGCAGCTGCTCGCCGGTCGCGGCCTTCTTCACGAACTTGCCGAGCCCGCCGCCCTGGTGCTCGAAGGCGACGTTCCCCTGGTAGCCGACCATCGCACCGTTTCGGGCCATGACCGTGGTCTCGGAGAGCTCGATCTTGAGCAGCTGCGTGTTCTGGCGGGTGAATGCATCGCCGCTCTCGATCTCGGCGTACTCGTCGAACTGCTTCGCCTGGTGGGCGCTGGTCTGCACAGGTGCCGCCACGGGCGCCGGCTGCTGAGCCGGGCGCGGCGCCGGAGCCGGAGCCGCCCTGAGCGGGCCTGCGGCGCGGCCGCCGGCGGCTGCTCGGCGACGGCGGGGCTCCTGTTCTCCGTCCAGATGCTGCCGTCCCAGTAGCGAAGCTGGGTCGGGTCGTCGGGGTCGGGATACCAGTCTGGCGCGGGATTGTTCATGGCGCGAGCCTACCGAGATCAGCTCTGCGAAGGCTGAGATCTGAGACGGGCCGAGCCCGCCCTTGGGGACTCGATGAGCTGAGCGCAGACGGGCAGCGAGCGTCCTGGTCGCCGCGGGCAGCGCCTAGTACTCTCCGTGGCGGACCTCCCGAGGAAAGGATTCCCTTGGTCCGGCTACCTCGCCCGACGTATTCGAACGTGATGGCCACAGTCGCGGTGTTCATTGCGCTCGGCGGCGGCGCCGTCGCGGCCTCGTCGATCGTCGGGTCCGACGGCGACATCAAGGGCTGCTTTGCGACCGAAGGCAAGCGCCAGGGCTCGCTGCGCGTGGTGCGCGAGGGCGAGGCCTGCAGGTCGGGAGAACAGCGGCTGGCATGGAACACCGAGGGCGAGGTGGGGGCGCCGGGCGAGACTGGGCCCCCAGGCGAGACGGGCGCCCAGGGCGATCCCGGACCGCGAGGCGAGATTGGGCCACGGGGCACGGAGGGTCCCGAGGGTCCGCAGGGCCAACCGGGCAGCGACGCGACGATCAACGGCGTCGCAGCGGGGGGCGACCTCTCCGGCACCTATCCGAACCCGGTCCTCGCCCCGAGCTCGATCGACGGGACCGGCCTCTTCGCCAACTCCCTGGTGGACGGAAACCAGTCGGCACCGTCGCTGCGATCGCTCGGGACCGGCCACTTCCAGGGCGCCCCGGGCGACGACGCTCGCTTCCCCACGACCGACGAAAACGCCGCCCTTGCCGGCACGAACGGATCGCCGAGCGACTCCAACCGATACGTGACCAACTCGGACTCGAGACTCTCGGACCCGCGCGCGCCCAGCGGGGCGGCTGGCGGCGACCTCTCCGGCAACTATCCGGACCCGCAGCTCGGCTCGGGTGTGGTGGGCACAGCCGAGACCGCCAACACGCCTGCGGCACGATTGACCAAGTCCAACGAGTCCATCGCATCTGGAGGCCTGGGCGAGATCCTTACCTTCGACGGTATGTTCGATGAGGACTTCGACCCGATGGACATGCACAGCACGACCACGAATCCGGATCGGATCGTCGTGCCGGTGACCGGTATCTACCTTGCCCATGGGACTGTCGACTGGGCCCAGCAGCCCAACACGAATGGACACCGCACCGTCGACGTCGACGCCTGCACCGTCATCCAGAGCGACCACCTCTACCCGGCGAACACGAACGAGAGCCAGAGCAACGTGACCGCTATTGCGGAGATCCCGGCGAACTGCATCGTCCGCATGGGTGTGTTTCAGAACAGCGGATCCTCGTTCAACGTCGACGCGAGCCTCTCGCTGATCTGGCTGGCTCCGAGCTAGCCCGCCCGCATCCGCTTGAGCTCGTCGGCGGACCCGAGGGCGGATGAAGCGCCCACGCGCGGTCTACGCACGAGAAGCTTTCTTATGGAAACCCGATGCGCGAAAGCGATCGGTGCCCCCCGAGCCGAAGCTCTGAGAACCCGTCTCGAACGCTTCTCTGCGGACTTCTACGGTCTCCCGTCCTCCCTAGCGGCCTACAGTTGCGGCACACCCGAACTCTTAGTCCCTGCGTTGCGGCACCGGCCGAGAGCCAATCTCACGAAAGGTCCACGGATGGCCGGCATGCAGGGACACGCGGAAGGATCCGGGAGTCGTTTCGCGCTGTGTCTTCGCGCTGGGGCCGCCGTGGCACTCGCGCTCGCCGGGATGCTCGCGTTATGGGCGGCGCCGGCCAGCGCCGCCGGCTGGAGCACCGCCGGCTCGCTCAATGAAGCGCGTTGGGGCCACACCGCAACCCAGCTCGACGACGGCCGGGTGCTGGTGGCGGGAGGTGTCGGTCCGGGCGGCAACATCACCGCCAGCGCCGAGATCTACAACCCGGCAACCAACAGCTGGAGCGCCACCGGCTCCCTCGGCACGGCGCGCGCTCAGCACACGGCGACCCTGCTCGACAACGGCCGGGTGCTGGTCGCGGGGGGCGATGCCGCAAGCGCCGAGATCTACAACCCCGCGACCAATAGCTGGAGCGCCGCCGGGTCGCTCTCCGCGACACGCTTCGCTCACACGGCGACCCTGCTCGACAATGGCCGGGTGCTGGTCGCCGGGGGATTCGCGGGCGGCGGCATCGCGTTATGGGCTGCGCCCGCCGGCGCCGCCGGCTGGAGCACCGCCGGCTCGCTCACTGAAGCGCGTTGGGGCCACACCGCAACCCAGCTCGACGACGGCCGGGTGCTGGTCGCGGGAGGTGTTGGTCCGGGCGGCAACATCACCGCCAGCGCCGAGATCTTCAGCCCCGCGACCAACAGCTGGAGCGTTGCCGGCTCGCTCGGGACGGCGCGTGCGCAGCACTCCGCGACGCTGCTCGACAACGGCCGGGTGCTGGTCGCGGGAGGAGGCACCGCCAGCGCCGAGATCTACAACCCCGCGAGCAACAGCTGGAGCGCCACCGGCTCGCTCTCCGCCGCACGCTTCGCTCACACCGCGACCCTGCTCGACAACGGCCGGGTGCTGGTCGCGGGGGGATTCGTGGGCACCGGCCCCTCAGCCAACGCCGAGATCTACAACCCCGCGACCAAAACTGGAGCGCCGCCGGCTCGCTCGCCATGGCGCGCGTCGCCCACACCGCGACCCCGCTCGCAGACGGCCGGGTACTGGTCGCGGGCGGGCTCAACTCGAGCTTCGAA
Organism: uncultured Thermoleophilia bacterium; assembly: GCA_963785155.1. Taxonomy (GTDB): domain Bacteria; phylum Actinomycetota; class Thermoleophilia; order Solirubrobacterales; family 70-9; genus DASUSH01. Next base: position 665,312 of record CAWAUB010000007.1, on the reverse strand, counting down.
GCGACGGCAAGCGCCGAGATCTACGACCCCGCGACCAACAGCTGGAGCGCCGCCGGCTCGCTCGGCACGGCACGCAAGAGCCACACGGCGACCCGGCTCGAAAATGGCCGGGTGCTCGTCGCGGCGGGATCCGGGTCCTCGGGCAGCAACTTGGCCAGCGCAGAGATCTACAACCCGGCGAGCAACAGCTGGAGCGCCACCGGCTCCCTCGGCACGGCACGTTACGACCACACCGCGACCCTGCTCGACAACGGCCGGGTGCTCGTCGCGGCGGGATCCTCGGGCACCGGCATAGCCAACGCCGAGGTCTACAACCCCACGAGCAACAGCTGGAGCGCCACCGACTCGCTCGTCACGGCACGCAGCATTCACACCGCGACCCTGCTCGATAACGGCCGGGTGCTCGTCGCGGGGGGATCGGCGCCAGGGGGCGACGCCTTGGCCAGCGCCGAGATCTACGACCCCCCGGGCGCCTGGAGCGCCGCCGACTCGCTCGGCACCGCCCGCAACAACCAAACCGCGACCCTGCTCGAGGACGGCCGGGTGCTGGTCGCCGGAGGAGCCGGCCCGAGCGGCTTCCCCTCCGCCAGCGTTGAGATCTACGACCCGGCGAGCGACGACTGGAGCACCGGCCCCTTCGCTCAGCAGAGGGCGCAGTACCCACACCGCGACCCGGCTCGAAGACGGCCGGGTCCTGGTCGCCGGGGGATTCGTGGGCGGCCTCACAGGAAGCGCCGAGATCTACGACCCCGCGACCAACAGCTGGAGCGCCGCCGGCTCGCTCGCGACGGCGCGCGCCGCCCACACCGCCACCCTGCTCGAAGACGGCCGGGTGCTGGTCGCGGGCGGGGAAGACGCGAACTTCCAACCAACGGCGAGTGCCGAGATCTACAACCCGGCGACCGACAGCTGGACCTCCGCCGGCTCGCTCGCCACGTCACGCAGATATCACACCGCGACGCTGCTCGACGACGGCCGGGTGCTGGTCGCGGGCGGGGTCACCTCGGGCCTCGCCACCCTCGCGAGCGCCGAGATCTACAACCCGGCGACCGGCAGCTGGAGCGCCGCCGGCTCGCTCGGCACAGCGCGCTCCGACCACACGGCGACGCTGCTCGACAACGGCCGGGTCCTGGTCGCGGGGGGAGGCGCGGGCGGCGCCTCCGCCAGCGCTGAGATCTTCAACCCCGCGACCAACAGCTGGAGCGCCGCCGACTCGCTCAACACGGCACGCCGGTTCCACACCGCGACGCTGCTCGACAACGGCCTGGTGCTGGTCGCCGGGGGGGTTGGCTCGGGCGGCGCCGCCTCCGCGAGCGCCGAGCTCTACGACTCCGCGACCAACGACTGGAGCGTCGCCGACCCGCTCGGCACGGCACGCAACAAGCACACCGCGACCCTGCTCGACAACGGCTGGGTGCTCGCGGCGGGCGGACTCAACGGGGATCAGCAATCACGGCGACCGAGCTCTACGACTACCGCGGCCCCGCCGCCCACCTCACCCCCACCACCCGCGGCTTCGGCTCGCAGGCGATCGGCGTCGGCCCGACCGCCGCGCATGACCTCGAGCTCGAAAATGCCGGTACCGCTGAGCTCGCGATCGACTCGATCGCGCTCGGCGGCGCCGACCCTGGCGACTTCGCCCTTGACGACTCCGATTGCACCGGCTCCGATCCGGGTCAGCACGCCGGGACGCTCGCCGCCGGCGAGAGCTGCACCCTCACGGCGAGCTTCGATCCCTCGACGACCGGTGACAAGCGGGCCCGGCTACTGGTCGAGAGCGACGGAGGGCAGGAGTCGAGCCTGCTCACCGGAACCGCCACCGCCAGCGTGGATCCGACCGCGATAAACGACTCGCGCACCGTCGCAGAGGACGCCGCCGCGACCACCTTTGACGTGCTCGCAAACGACACCGATCCCGACGAATCGCGGTGATCCAGCAAAATACCGATGGCACCCACGGCACCGTTCAGATCACCAACTCCGGCGCCGATCTCACCTACACCCCCGCGCCAACTACTGCAACACCTCGGGCGCCGATCCCGACGACACCTTCACCTACGCCCTGAACGGCGGCTCAACCGCGACCGTCTCGGTCGAGGTGACGTGCGTCAACGACTCGCCGGTAATCAGTCCCTCCAGCTTCAACGCCGCCGAGAACCAGACCTCGGTCGGCACCGTGACCTCGGCCGATCCCGACGGCGGCCCGCCGACCTATGCGATCACGGGCGGCCCGGACGCGCCGCGCTTCTCGATCGGCTCGTCCTCCGGAGTGCTCACGTTCGTCTCGACACCCGATTTCGAGTTGCCGACCGACGCCGACACCGACAACGTCTACAACCTCACCGTCCAGGCGAGCGACGGCAATGGCGGCTCCGCGAGCCAATCGATCACGGTGACGGTGACGAACGTCGATGACACCGAGCCCGACACGACGATCGACGACGGCCCGGCCAACGACTCGACCACGCCCGATCCGACCCCGACCTTCGAGTTCTCCTCCGACGAGGCAGGCTCCACGTTCCAGTGCTCGCTCGTCGCCAAGCTCCAGGCTCGAGCTTCGGCTCCTGCTCGGGCCCCGGCGACACCCACACCCCCAATCCGGCGCTATCTGACGGCGACTACACCTTCTCGGTCCGCGCCAAGGACGCCGCCAACAACACCGACTCGACGCCGGCCTCGCGCGACTTCACGGTCGACACGACCCCCCCGACCTTGACGATCGACTCCGGGCCGACCGGTTCCACGACCAACCGCAGCCCGGCCTTCGGCTTCACTGCCGGCGCCGGCGCCGTCAGCGTCGTCTGCTCGCTCGACCAGGGCACCGAGGACTTCGGCGCCTGCTCGGCTGCGAGCTCGCACCATCCGGCATCCGACCTCGCCGACGGCAACTACACCTTACGGGTGGTCGTCACCGACGCAGTCGGGGAACTTCACCTCGAGGACACAGACATTCAGCGTTACCACCCCGCCCGGGAGCGATCCCGTCCCGCCCGTTGACGGTGGCGGCGGCAGCGGAGGCGGCGAGCAGCCGCCCGCCGGCACTGACGGCGACGACACGGTCGTGGGCACCGACCTCGAGGATTTGATCACGGGGCTAACCGGCAATGACGTGATCGCCGGTGGCCTCGGTGACGATCGGTTGATCGGCGGCGACGGCGACGACGAGGTTTCCGGCGGCGACGGCGATGACCTGATCCGTGGCGGCAAGGGAAAGGACAAGCTCGACGGCGGCAGGGGCAAGGACAGGGTTTTTGCGGGCCGCGGCAACGACAAGGTGACCTCCGACGATGGCGAGGCCGACCAGGTCAATTGCGGCAAGGGCAAGGACACGGTCGACGCCGACGAGAAGGACGGAATCGCGAAGAACTGCGAAAAGGTGCGCTAGAGCGCGCCAGTCGGCGTATCCGCGCGTAAAGTCTCATTTGTGAAGGGATTCGTGAGGGTCGTGCTCCTGGTTGGAACGGCGTCTGTTCTGATCGCGACCGTTGCTCCCGCCTTGGGGTCGCCGGCACCGGTGGATCAGGACGAAGCGAACGCCGTCAGCGGTGCCGCCGAGGACCTGCGCGGCAAGAAGCGACCCGGCTGCGGGAGGTATTGCCAGCAGGCGGGCGGCATCGGCTGCCGCAGGAGCCCATGTCTTCCGATTCCGCCGGACCAGCAGCCGGTCGCGATGTTCCGCCAGAGGATCGACGGCACGCGTGACCGGATCGTCAAGGTCACCGCCACGTGCAACCTCGATATCGACTGCGCCGGCGCGATCATCCTCATCAGCTTCCGAGGGGAATACGGGCGAGCCGACGTCAAGATTCCCGCCCGGACGGAAGTCAAGGTGCCGGTCGGCCTCTCCAAGCGGGGACTCGAGACGCTCGAGAACGAGGGCCGCGACCCGGCCGTGGAAGCCAACGTGACGCTGAGACGCCCTGTGCCGGTCCGGAAGTCGATCAGCGAGCCGCTTATCCTGCTTCCGCCGAGCCGCGGACAATGAGAGGGAGCTCAATATGAAGCGTACGAAGTCTTTGCTGAGCGCGATCACGGCGATCGTCTGTGTCGCGAGCGTGTTCGCCGCATCGGCGGCCGCGAAGGACACCGCGCGCTACATCCTGCCCCCGGGCAACTACGGCGGCATCCCGTTCACCGAGAACTCGACCGACCAGCTGCCGCTCTACAGCGGGCTGACGCCGTTCCGCGACGACATCACGGCAGCCAGGATCAACGACCACTTCCTGCCCGAGAACTTCAAGCCGATCGGTACAACCCGCGAGGAGGAGACGGGCCGCGAGGGCACGGAGATCATCTACGACCAGTGGGGTATCCCCCACATCACCGGCAAGACGCGCGACGACCTCGCGTTCGGCGCCGGCTGGGTGACGGCTCGCGACCGTGGGCTGCTGCTGACGCTGGGCCGCGGTCCGGCACGGGCGGCCGTAGCCGACATCCCCAACCTCGACGCCTTCTCCCTCGTCACTAGCGCTCAGACCTTCGAGCCCAGCGCGGCGACCGAGGCTCTGGTCACCAAGCAGCAGGACCTGCTCGTCAAGGAGTTTGGGAAGAAGGGCAAGGAGATCATCAGCGACGCCCAGGCCTACGCCGACGGCATCAACGCCTACTGGGCGGCCAACAACATCGACGAGGAGCCGGCGACGGTCAACGACGTATTCGCGACGACGGCCTTCATCGGCTCGATCTTCGGCGCCGGCGGCGGCGGCGAGGCGGCCAATTCGAACCTGCTCGCCGAGCTGCAGGGCCAGCTCGGCGCCCAGCAGGGTCACGGCGCCTGGGAGGACGTGATGCTCCTCGACGACCCCGAGGCGCCGACGACGATCGACCAGAAGTTCAAGTACGGGCCGCTGACGGGCGGCAAGGTCAAGGGCTCGGTCACGATCGACGCCGGCTCGATCCAGAGCACCGACCCCACCGCCTCGGCCGAAGAGGCGGCAGCGGCCCCGGCGCGGAGACAGGCGTCGAACTGGCTGCTCGCCTCGCCGGACCGCTCGGCTACAGGGAACCCGCTCGCCGTGATGGGCCCGCAGCTCGGCTACTTCTACCCCGAGATCGTCCAGCAGATGGACCTCAAGGGTCCCGGCATCAAGAGTCAGGGCGTGAGCGTTCCCGGGCTCGCCATGTACTCGCTGATCGGCAGGACCCAGAACTACGCCTGGAGCCTGACCTCGGCAGGCCATGACGTCCGCGACGTCTACGCCGAGGAGCTGTGCAACCCGGACGGCAGCGCCCCGACCCGCGAGTCGACGAACTACCTCTACAAGGGCGAGTGCCGTCCGTTCGAGGTGTTCAACGCGGGGCTCCTGAACGGCGACCCCGTCGTCTACAACCGCTCGGTCCACGGGCCGGTCTTCGCGACGGCCACGGTCGGAGGCAGGCCTTTCGCGATGACGCGCAAGCGGTCGACCTACGGCCGCGACGCGCTGAACCTCGTCGCCCTGCACGACATGAGCGGCGGCAAGGCGAAGACGGCCGAGAAGTTCTGGAAGACCTCGAACAATTTCGGCTTCACCTTCAACTGGGCGTTCGTCTCCCGCGAGCAGACCGCGTTCTTCAGCTCCGGGCGTCTGCCCGAGCGGCCCGCGGGCCTCGACCGCAGGCTCCCGACGCTCGGCACCGGCAAGTACGAGTGGAAGGGCTACCTCGGCCTCGAGGAGCACCCCCACGCGGTCGGCGGCAAGAAGGGCCTGCTCCTGAACTGGAACAACCGCTCGGCGCCCGGGTTCATGCACGGCGACGACGAGCCGTACGGATCCGTTCAGCGCGTCGAGATGTTCGACCAGTGGCCGAAGAAGGCTCGCATCACCGACAACGTCGGGATCATGAACCGCGCGGCGACCGAGGACGTGCGCTCGCCGGTCTGGCCCATCGTCAGCGAGGTGCTGACCTCCGGCGGCCCCGACCCGAGCGCGCGCGACGCCCAGGTCGTGGCCCTGCTCGACGACTGGGTGGGCCGGGACGCACCGCGGATCGATGCCAACGTCGACGGCACCTTCGACGAGGCCGCCCCGGAGATCATGGACAGGCTCTGGCGCCCGATCGCGACCGCGGTCATGGAGGCGCGCCTCGGCCCGGAGGGAGCGGAGAACGTGGACGACGTCCGCAGTCTCGGCAGCCTCTCCGGTGAGTCATACGTCGACAAGGACCTCCGCAGCCTGCTCGGCCAGAAGGTCCGCGGGCCATTCAACCTGAGCTACTGCGGACAGGGCAACCTCGACCAGTGCCGCGCGTCGCTCTGGGCGGCGGTGGACACGGTCGCCGACGATCTCGAGGCGGACTTCGGTAGCGCCGACCCCACGACCTGGCTTGGCCCGGCCGACACGACCGGCTTCGCCCCCGGCCTGCTGAGTACGCGGTTCCCGACGACTAACCGGCCGACCTTCCAGCAGGTCCTCGAGTTCGAGCAGCCGTAGTACGGACGTCTAGGTCGCGGGGATGACCGCGCCCGAGAACACGCAGGTCCCGTTGGCCCCGAACCTTTGAACTTTCGCTGCAGCGGTCGCGGTGAACGTCCGCGATCCGGTCGTGAGAACAAACCCCCCGATCCCCGTCGCCAGATTGCCTCCGTTCCCGTCGAAGATCGGGATCATGTTCGCGCGGCTATCGAACGGTGGGTCGACGGGTTCACCGACGGTGAAATCATCCCTGTTGCCTGCGAACTCAACCGTCCTTATCCATGAGTCGAAGACAGAGTTGGTGGTGACGACGAACGCGAGGATCCCGGCCGTCAGGCCGCCATTGTCGAAGCACGAGGCCTCCACCGTCGTGCCGCCCGCGAGGGTCATCACGGTTTCGGTCGGATCGCCCTGGACCATGGATACGTCGATCCGCCGCGCACGCACCTCGTCCGAGAGCTCAGGCGCCCCGACGGCACCAAGGGCAAGGTCGGGGTCGGGGTAGCTGCCCGCCAGCGCGCCACCCGCCGGGCCCGTGGCGGGACCGGGCGGACCCTCTTCACCGCGCTGACCCGGCACGCCCGGGTCGCCCTGGAGCCCCTGAGGTCCCTGCTCGCCCTCCGGACCCTGTAGGCCCGCAGTCACCGAATCGGAGATGTCGGCGTCGGTGAGGGTCTCATCCCTGACGTCCTTCGACCTCACCGCGTTGTCGCGGATCGAGTTCGTGCCGACTGAATCCCTCGCAACCGTCGTGGCGAAGGCTGTACCGGACAGGGCGATGAAGATCGCGACGAGGCCCAGAACGTTCTGACGCATCCATGCGCTCATGCTCAGAACATTGTGACCCCCATCCCCTGGTTTCAATCAGTAGTTACCCGCCGATCTTCGTACGCCCTACTCCGGCGGCTTGTGGCACACCGCCTCGACGTTGTTGCCGTCCGGGTCGAGCACGAAGGCGCCGTAGTAGGCCGGGTGGTAGATCTCGCGGACTCCCGGTCGCCGTTGTCCTTGCCACCGGCCTCCAGAGGCGGAAGGCGTCGACCATCTCGCGGTCCTTGGCGCTGAAGGCGACGTGCGTGCCCGCCGAGTTCCATCCGTCCGGTTGCTGATCCAGAAGAACGGAAATCGCCGCCCATTCCGCAGATCCTCGGTGCCGGCTCCATGATCACCTTCATCCCGGCGGCGCAGCGCCCTCTCGTAGAACTCCCTGCTGCGCTCGTGTCGTCGGCCTCGAGCCCGAGGTGTCGATCCGCATCTGAAATCTCCCTTCGTGGCCGCGTGCAGCTTATCCTGACGGCATGACTCAACCGCTGCATGCCAGTGGCGTCGACGCCGGCCGGCATCTGCTCCGGCCGCTATTCGACCGGATCGTGATCAAGGAGCTCGACTCCGACCGGATGCGGCGATCGGGCCTCGTCGTGCCACCCGGGAGCCACGATCCGCCGCCCCAGCAGGGCATCGTCCTCGCCGTCGGGCCAGGGCTCGACTGGTGGGAGCACGTCGGCGTATCGATGCCCGTCCAGCCCGGTGACCACGTCGTCTTCCCCGCCTCCGCCGGCGTCTGGGTGGAGGTCGACGAGGAGCGCCTGCTGGTCTGCTCCGTCGGCGACCTGCTCGGCGTGCTCGAGTCCGCGCCACCGCAGGCGGGCTGACAGCACCCAGCACGCACGCTCCGCAGCGGGTAGGTTTGGCCCAGTGCGCACGCCACCGCTCCTCGAGGAGCATCCGAGGCCCCTCCAGATCGTCCTCGTCTTCGTGGTGCCCGCGCTATTCGGCGCGCTCACCGGCTACATCCTCGGCGTCTCCGAGCCCGTCTACCTGATCTTCTCCCTGATCGGGGTCCTCGGCGGAATCGGAGCCGGCTACGACCACGTCGGAGCGAAGGCCGGCGCCGGGCGCGGAATCATCGCGGGGCTCGTCTTCGGCGGTTCGATCCTGATCGCCCATGAGATCCACGGCGCCACGGCCAAGGCCCACCTCCCGGAGCCCGCGATCATCCTCGTCGTCTTCACAACCGTGCTCGGCTGCGTGTTCGGGGCGATCGGCGGCTGGCTGCGAGCACGGGCGATGCGCGGCCACGAGGGCACGGCTGACCCCACGCCCACTCCTGCCCCGGCTCCCCCACCCCAGGCCGAGCAATCCATGCCGACCCAGCCACCGCCAGCGGCGCCTCCTGTCCAGGCCGCGCCTGCGCAACCTGCCGCGGCCGGACCAACGAAGTCCGCTCCGACCCCACCCCGCACCCTCGCGCCAGGCGAAACCGTGAGCCTCACCAGCGGCACGTTCGACGACTATCGCGCGATGGGTATGTCGGTCACCCAGGCGAAGCGAGTGGTCGCCTATCGGGAGCAGGGCAGCGGTTACTCGAGCGTCGACGACCTCGACAACATTCCCGGGTTCTCCCAGCAGTTCCTCGCCGAGATGAAGCGGCGTCTCGTCGTCTGAGACTCAGGTGCCGGGCACGAGCGCGGGGTCGTCCTCGCGCTCGCGGAAGAAGCGCACCATCGCCTCCGCGTAGTCGCCGAAGTTCGGCGGCCGCAGGTCGTGAGGCGAGAGGATTCGCACCGCGTTTCGGGTGTCGAACATCACCGGGTGGTTGAGGTAGGCGATCGACTCTGGCGGCGCGCCGCCAAAGCGATCGCGGACGAGTTTGGAGCGCAGTGAGTGCTCGACCATCCGGGGCGGGACACGCCACTTCGGCTCGCGTCCCGCATACTCCCTGGAGAGCGTCGAGGTCAGCTCGGCCGCGGTCAGCGGCTCCGGATCGGTCAGATGCAGGGTCATCCCCTCGGCCGCCGGGTCTTTCGCGGTGGCCGCGATCGCCTCGACGACGAAGTCGACCGGAACGACGTTGAAGGAAGCGTCGGAGCGCCCGAACTGAGGTACTGGGCGCCCGCGGCGCTCCGCCTCGGCGATCGTGCGCAGGATGAAGTAGGGGCCGTCGAACTTCTGGGTCTCCCCCGTCTGTGAGTCACCGACGACGATCGCCGGGCGCAGGATCGTGGTGGGTACCCGGTCGAGGTACTCGCGGACCCAGACCTCGGCCTGGAACTTGGTCGACTCATAGTGGTTCTTGAACTGCTGGCCGAGCACCAGCTCGTGCTCGTAGACGACGCCGCTCCGCATCCCGGCGACGTACGCAGTGCTCACGTACGCGAGCCGCTCCAGCGACTCCGCGGCGGCGCACAGCTCCAGCACGTTCCCGGTCCCGTCGACGTTCACCCGCTGGGCAACGGCGAGCGGGACCGCGAGGTTGTAGATCGCCGCCAGATGGTAGGCGCGGCGCATCTCCCCGACCAGTCGGTCGCGGACCTCGGCGTCGAGCCCAAGCCCGGGCTCTGCGATGTCGCCGGCAACGACCTCGATCCGTTCAGGATCGATCTCGCCCGCCGCCGAGCGGGCAGCGTCGAGCATTCGCTCCTCGACGACGGCGACGATTCGCTCATCGGGATCCGCTTCGAGTAACCGCGCAACGAGCCGGCGGCCGATGAAGCCTGGAAAACCCGTCAGCAGTGAGAGCGACACGACCCGGGGCTAGGCGTTGCGTCCGACCGGCCCGGCGGGCCGAGGCGGCTTTACGCCGCCTCGCGCCACGCCTCGAGGGCGCTGTTGCCGGCAAGCCGGCGTAGGCCTCGGGCCTCGAGCTCGCGAACCCGCGCCTGCGGGATCTCGAGCCTGCGGCTGACGTCACGTAGCGAGACCTCGCCCTCTCCGGCGGTGCCGAAGCGGAGCTCGAGAACCTGCCGCTCGGCGTCGGGCAGCTGCCCGAGCGCGTTCGCGACGGCGCTCTCGCGCTGGCGGACGATGACCTCCTCGTCGAGGGCAGGCGTCTCCTCGTCGGCGTGCAGCTCGCCGAACGTGGTGTCGCCATCGCCGACGGTGGCGTCGAGGCTGTTCGTGACCCGCGAGAGGTCACGCAGTGCGGCGACCTCTTCGGCCGTGAACTTCGACTTCTCCGCGACCTCCTCGTCGGTCGGCTCGCGATCCAGCTTTGCGGTCAGCTCGGCCTCGGTGCGACCCAGCGTCCGCTGCTGCTGCGCGATGTGCGCGGGCAGGCGGATCGGGCGCCCCGTGTTGTCCAGGCCACGCTGTATCGCCTGGCGGATCCAGAGCGTCGCGTACGTGGAGAACTTGTAGCCACGGCGCCAGTCGAACTTCTCGACGGCGCGGATCAGGCCCAGCATCGCCTCCTGGACGAGGTCCGGAAGGGGCAGGCCGAAGCCCTGATACCGGCGCGCGATCGAGACGACCAGGCGCAGGTTGGAATTGACGAGCTTCTCCTTCGCAGAGAGGTCTCCGCGCTCGATCGCCTTCGCCAGCTCGAGCTCCTCGGCTGCGGTGAGCAGCGGGAAGCGCCCGGCCTGGTTCAGGAAGAGCTGGAAGCTCTCCGGCGTGCCAAGGTCATCCGCGTGCTCGGCGGTACGCCGACGGTCGCGGTTAGCGGCCGAGCCCTTCGCGGGATGCTCTCCGCGGCGCCGACTGGCGGCGCGTGTCTCGGAAGTGTTTTCTCGGGTCCTTCGCATCTGGTTAGTTATTCCTCTTCATTCGATTGGCTCTCGTCGCTCGCTCCCGGACCCTCAGGGCGTATTACCCAGTCGGACCCACGCTTACCCAGCTTCGTTAGCCGGGTTACGTGCCGGTGCGCTGCTCCTGTCCGCGACTTGGCGGTGCGACTACCGGAGCAGAGAGATTCTGTGGGCGCCTCGGGGGCACCTCACCACGAGTGAGACTATCAAGAACTAGTTGAGGTGTCAAGGACTTTTTTGACACCTTTTGCGGTGCGTGGCTACCGCTTCTTCCAGCCGCCTCCGAACATGCGTCCCAGGCGTCCCTTCGAGCGTTTCGGGGCGAAGCGTGGCGGGGCCTTTTGAGGTGGCGGCAGTTGGCCGGCCTCGGCCGCAGTGATCGTCAGCGTGACCGCCTTTTCTGCCGTGCGGCCGACCTCCGGGCCATCGACGAATCGCAGCTTGCCGTCGGCGTCCTCGAAGATGATGCCGTCGAGGATGTGCTCCTCGTAGTTGTCGACGACCTCGTCGACCTTGCCGCAGGCGACCTCGTCGGAGCCGTAAACGGGTGTCCCGCGCTCGACCGCGGTGTAGTGGATGGCGCTGCCGTCGTCCATCCGTCAAGGATAGAGACGCCGATCTAACAGCCCGGGTACGCCCTGCCCGCCGAGGCAACGAACCGGCAGAAGACGGGCCTCGGCTCCAGCGGAGATTCGCCGTAGCGGAGCCAGGCATACCCGTGCTCGCGGGCGTCGGCCGACGTGTCGCGCGGTTCGACGATCCGGTGGTAGACGACCCCGGCGACGTCGGGCTGGGATTCGATGAAGCGCTGGATTCGCTCGCTCGCCGACGCCTGCCTGCGCTCCGGGGCGAGCAGCAGGTCGGCGGTGGAAACGCCCGTCTCCGTGACCAGGATCGGCGTCGAGTCGCCGTAGGAGTCACGGATCGTCCTCATATCGGTGAATGCCGCACGGAAGCGGCTGCCCAGGCCGACCGACGCGCGGCTCGGATACGCGTGCAGCCCGATGTAGTCGGCGCTGCCCTCAATCGAAGGGAGCGACGAGTAGGCCACGGAGAGGAAGTCGCGAATGGACAGCTCGCCCTTGAGCTCGTCCGTCCTGCGCACGTTCAGCAGGCCTCCCATGACGACCTCGGTCCGCGGGCTGATCGCCTTGATCGCGTGGTACGCGAGGGTCAGCAGCTCCGCGTAGCGCTTCGGGTCGGGCTCCGGGCGCCAGTAATCGTCGGTGTTCGGCTCGTTCCAGACCTCGATCGTCGCTCGCGGGAAGCGGCGCGCGACCTCGGCGGCGTACTCCGTCCATTCGACGTCCATCGTCGGCCGTGGCGGCGACTCGCAGGCCGCGAAGCCAGGATCGTGCGCGAGGCTCGGCGTCAGTGCCGCCGGGCAGCCGACGCTGACTCCCCGGGCCCAGACCGGAGCGAAACCGATCACGAAGATCGGCCTGACCCCACGGGAGAGCGCGGTGTCGTAGAGCTGCTGCCAACGCCCCCACCAGCGTTCGTCCCAGCTGTCCTCCGAGGGCTCGGCGAGCCGCCAGTCGAGGTTCGTGCGGATCGTGTTGCCACCGACCGACCGCACGAGTTCGGTGTAACCCTCGGGCGTGACCTGATGGAGGCCGCCGACCGCGTCCTCGTTGAAGCCGAGGACGTCTGAGGTCGCCGCCTTCGCATTGCCCGCAACCAGCAGCAAGACCAGGACGGCCGAGACAAGAGTCGGTCGAATCACCCCCACGGAGCGGGAGATCGTAAGCAAGGCGGATTAGCCTTGCGCCGATGGCCGGCTACTCGGGCACACCGCTACCGAAGAAGCTCGGGATCCGCGAGGGCGACCTGGTCGCGTTCCCGGGCGAGCCGGCGGGCTTCCGCGCCGCTCTGGGGACGCTTCCCGACGGTGTCGAGGTCAGGCCCCGGGCGCGCGGGCCACTGAACGTGATCGTCGCCTTCTTCACTCGCCGGGCGGAACTCGAGCGCAGGTTCGAACGCCTCGTCGCGAATCTCGATCCGGATGGCGGGCTGTGGATCGGCTGGCCGAAACGCTCCTCGGGCCTCGCCACCGACATCACCGAGGACGTCTTGCGCGAGGTCGCACTCCCGCGCGGGCTCGTCGACAACAAGGTCTGCGCGATCGACGAGACCTGGTCCGGCCTGCGCCTGGTGATCAGGCTCGAGAACCGCGACTCCTATCGCTGAAGGCGATCCGCAACCGCGGGCTCGGACGCGAACGCCGCGATCTCGCGCGAGAGCTTGCCGCCCTTCCAGGCGAGCGGGGCCTCACCCTCCGCTTCGCTGACGAGCCGGGCCTGCGGCAGCGCCTCCGCCCAGGCCTCCGCGACGGCATAGGGATGGCCGGGATCGGCGACGTCGTGGCTCGCGACGACCAGCGCCGGCAGCTCGAGGTTCTCCAGCTCGCCAAGGCCGTCGAACGGCAGGGATCGCGGGACCTGGCGCAGGGCCTCCGCGACGGCATCGGGATGGCGGTGGGCGCCCAGGCGCGCACGGGTAAAGCGCTGGACCCGCTCCTCCCACTCCGGGTGGAGACCCTGCCGCCGCTGCACCTCCAGGAAGCCGTCCACCCCACCCTGCTCGAGCCCGTCCGCGAGCTCGTCCCAGTCGACAAGCACCTCCGCGGGCGGCTCGAGGCCGATCGAGACGGGGCCGGCGAAGACGACGCCCGCGATCCGGTCGCGTTCGGCCAGCGCGTAGGTCGCGGCAGTGTGGGCGCCCATCGAGTGGCCGACGATCAGGACCGGCTGCTCGCCGGAATGGGCGTCGACGACCGCACCGAGATCGCGCGCGAGGTACTCGTAGCCGTAACCAGTGCCCACCCCCTCCAACTCCCCCTCCCCGGCCGGATCGGACTCGCCATGGCCGCGCGCGTCGTAGGACGCGACCGCGTACCCCTTCCGCGGCAGGGCCCGCGAGCCGTGCAGGACGTAGCGACGAGTCGCGGTCAGCCCGTGGGCGAGCACCACCGGCGGCCCCTCCCCCACGGCTTCGCCGCTCAGCAGTTGTTCGCCCGACCGGACATCGAGCTGATCCGGCTCGAGCGTGTCAGCGGGCGTGGTTAACCCTCCTCGAGGGTGGCCTTCTCGACGACCACGGGCTGGGACGGCGGGCCGTCGGAGCCCTCGACGCCGAGGTCCTCGATCGCGGTCACGGTGTCTTCGCCGTCGACGACCTCCCCGACCAGTGCGTAGTCGGGCGGCAGGCCGGCGTCCGCTCCCGTGACGACGTAGAACTGGCTGCCCGAGCGACCGGGCGGCTCCGCCGCGGACTTCGCCATCGCCACCACGCCCTTCGTGTAGGCGGTGTCGGGCGGGGGTGGCTCGTCGACGAAGTAACCGGGACCGCCGGTACCGGTGCCCTCCGGATCCCCGCCCTGGATCACGAACCCGGGCGCCACGCGGTGGAACGGGGTCCCGTCGTAGACCCCCTCCTCGACGAGGTAGGCGAACGAAGCCGAGGTTCTGGGCGCGTTCTCCGGATCGAGCTCGATCGTGAAGTCACCGCAATTGGTCTCGAAGACGGCGCGGGTCCCGGCGGCCGGCGGCGCCAGGTCAGGCCGCTCCAGCTTCACCTGCTTCGGCGCCGGGGCATCGACCTCCGCGCAGGCCGCGGTCTCGGTCGCGGTGGAAGCGGTGGTCGACTCCTCGTCATCGCCGCAGGCGGCGAGCAGCAGAGAAGACGCGGCGACGAGAGCGGTGACGTGACGGAGACGCATCGGCCGGGCAGGCTATCTGGTCGGGAACTGCACGAATAAGCTCAGCGGCGCGTGAACTCCGGTCAGAAGTACCTGCTCCTCGTGAACCCGTCGGCTGGCGGCGGTCGCGTCGGAAAGCTGCTGCCCAGGGCCGAGGATGCGATGCGCGCGAACGGCCTCGAACACCGGCTGGTGCGGACGACCAGCCTCCAGCACGGCGTCGAGGCGGCGGAGACGGCCGCGGGGGCGGGCGAGATCCCGATCGTGATGAGCGGCGACGGGCTGATCGGCGCGGTTGGCGGCGCGCTGGCCGGCGGCGACGTGCCGATGGCGGTGATGCCGGGTGGCCGCGGCAACGACTTCGCCCGGGTGGTCGGGATCCCCACCGAGCCGGAGGAGGCGGCGAAGCTGATCGCGAGCGGGAACGTGCGGTCGATCGACGTCGGCGAGGCGAACGGCAAGCGCTTTCTCTGCATCGCCAGCGTGGGCTTCGACTCCGACGCCAACCGCATCGCGAACGAGACGAAGATCGTCCGCGGCAACCTTGTCTACCTCTACGCCGCGCTGCGAGCGCTGGCCGCGTGGAAGCCGGCCAGGTTCACGCTCACGCTTGATGGTGAGGAACGGGCGGTGACCGGATACATGGTCGCTGTCGCGAACAGCAAGGCCTACGGCGGCGGCATGTTCGTCGCTCCCGAGGCGGAGCTCGACGACGGCATGCTCGACGTCGTCTGGACCGCCCAGGTGGGCAAGTTCCGCTTCCTCTCGCAGCTGCCGAAGGTCTTCAAGGGAGCTCACACGGACAACCCCGAGGTGGGCACGGCGCGCGCCGCCGAAGTGCACATCGAGGCGGACCGTCCGTTCGCGGTCTACGCCGACGGGGACCACCTCACCGACCTGCCGGCGACGATCAGGCTGCTGCCAGGAGCGCTGCGGCTGATCGCACCCGCACAACCGCCGGACCTCCCTTGAACGCCATCTTCCGCGCCAAGCTCGCGATCGCCCGAACGGTCGGCCGCGTGAGCCGGCTCACCGGCCGCGGCGGAGGCACCACCCTGCCTGGCCGGATGCTGCTGCGAATGGAGCCCGACGCGATCGCTGAGCTCGGCACCGGGCTGACCGCGGGCTCGACCGTGATCAGCGCGACCAACGGGAAGACGACCACGGCCGGCATGCTCGCCGAGGCGCTCCACGCTGGCGGCCGCGAGCCGGTGCACAACCGGGCCGGCTCGAACATGACCTGGGGTGTCGCCACGGCGCTCGCCGAGCAGTCGGGAACCGAGGGGCTGTTCGAGGTCGACGAGGCCTGGGTTCCGCACGTCGTCGAGGCCCTCGACCCTCGCCTGCTCGTCCTCGGCAATCTCTTCCGTGATCAGCTGGACCGATACGGAGAGCTCGAGAAGCTGGCGGACACATGGGCCGAGGTGGTCGCGGCGCGCGAGGGCAAGTCGCACTTCGTCCTCAATGCCGACGACCCGCTCGTCGCCGATCTCGGTCGCGACCGCGAGCTCCGCCGCCGGCGTGACGTCACCTTCTTCGGGATCGAGGACGCGAGCCAGGCCCTGCCCGAGCTCCAGCACGCCCACGACGCGAAGCACTGCCGCCGCTGCGGGACGCCGTACGCCTACGAGCGTGCCTTCGTGGGCCATCTCGGCCACTACACGTGCCCAAATTGCGAGGCGGACCGGCCGGACCCCGACCTCGCGGCGACGGAGATCGAGCTCGACGGGATGCGCGGATCGCGAGTCGTCGTTCGCGCCGGCGAGGAGGAGGTCACCCTCCGCCTGCCGCTCCCCGGCCTCTACAACGTCTACAACGCGCTCTCCGCTCTCGCCGCCGCCCGCGACCTCGGCATCGGGCTGGCCGAGGCCGCCGTGGCGCTCGAGGGCATGAAGGCCGTCTTCGGCCGGGTGGAGACGATCGAGGTGGGGCCGCGCGCGCTGTCGATCCTGCTGATCAAGAACCCCGCGGGCGCGAACGAGGTGCTGAGGACGCTCCGGCTCGAGGCGGGGTCGAACGGCTCCGCGAATGGCGACGGGCTGGAGCTGTGGCTCGCGCTCAACGACCGCATCGCCGACGGCCGCGACGTGTCGTGGATCTGGGACGCGGACTTCGAGCTCCTCGCCGAGTCGGTCGGCCGCGTGGTTTGCACCGGGACGCGGGCACCGGAGATGGCCGTGCGCCTGAAGTACGCGGGCTGGCCCGAGGAGCGGATCGCGGTCCGGGACGGAATCGACGATTCGCTCGACGACGCACTCGCGGGCGGCTCGGGGCCGCTCTACGCGCTGCCCACCTACACCGCGCTGCTCGAACTCCGCCGCCTGCTCGCCGGGCGCGGGCTGGCGCCGGACTACTGGGCGTGATCGCGATCGAGGCCGAGAGCGCGCACGTCATTTGGCACGACGTCGAGAACGGCAGCTACGGCGCCGACCTCACCCTCTGGGAGGACCTGGCCGCGGCCACGGCATGGGGCGGCTCCGGCGTCGACGTCCTCGACCTCGGCGCCGGGACGGGCAGGGTCGCGATCCACCTCGCACGGCGAGGCCACCGCGTCTGGGCCCTCGACAGCGACCCCGTTCTCGTCGATGCGCTTCGGGAGCGCGTCTCCGAGCCGGCAGCGGTGTTCCCGCTGATCGGCGACGCCCGCGATTTCGCCCTTGGCCGCCGGTTCAACCTGATCATCGCGCCGATGCAGCTCGCCCACCTGCTCGATTCCGACGAGCGCAGGTCGATGCTGCGGTCGATCAGCGCTCATCTCGAGCCGGGCGGCTTCGCCGCGTTCGCCCTGATGGCGGAGACACCGGAGCCCTGGCGCGCAGGTGAAGGCGAGGCCGCGCCGCTCCCCGACGTCACCGAGCGCGGCGCCTGGATCTTCTCGAGCCTGCCGCTGTCGATCGAGCGCTCCGGCCGAGGGGTCACCATCCGGCGGCTGCGGCAGACGGTCTCGCCGGATGGGAATCTGAGCGATGTGGAGCACGTCTTCGACCTGACGTTGGTCAGTCCAGAGGACCTGGGGGCCGAGGCGGCGGAGGCAGGGCTGCGTGCCCGCGAGCAGCGTGCGGTCCCGGAGACCGATGACTACGTGGGCTCGACCGTGATCGTCCTGGAGCACGCCGGATGAGCGGCCCAGCTGACACGCGACCCACCCTGCGCCTGCTCGCCCTCTACCCGGAGCAGATGAACATCTACGCCGACCGCGGCAACATGATCTTCCTGCGCCGCCGCTGTGAGTGGCGCGGGATCGGCTTCGAACAGGCCGCGGCCGGGCCCGGCGAAGCGTTCGACCCCGGTGCGCACGACCTGATCTACATCGGCGGTGGCCAGGACCGCGACCAGGCGATGGTCGCGCGCGACATGGTCGACAGCAAGCGCGCGGCGCTCTCGTCAGCGGTCGAGGACGGGGCCGTCCTCCTCGCGGTCTGCGGCGGCTATCAGCTGCTCGGCCACAGCTACGAGATGGGCGACGAGAAGCTTCCTGGCCTCGGCCTGGCCGACCTGGAGACGGTGCGCGAGCCCGGCCCGCGGCTGATCGGAAACGTGATGATCGAGGTGGAGCTGGACGGTTCCCCACACACGATCGCGGGCTTCGAGAACCACGGGGGGCGCACCTACCTGCACGGTGCGGAGCCGCTCGGCCGCGTCGTCCGGGGCCACGGCAACAACGGCAAGGATGGCCACGAGGGGGTACGGCGACTGAACATGTTCGGCACGTATCTGCACGGCCCGCTCCTGCCCAAGAACGCCTGGCTGGCCGACCACCTGATCGCTCTCGCCCTTGCCCGCTCCAGCCATGCTCTGCCGGCCCTGGAGCCGCTCGACGACACGCTGGAAACCGCGGCCCACGAGTCGGCGCGCGCTGCCGCGATGCGCGGCTGAAGCGGCTCACCGCCGGTCCCCTTCCGTTACCTTCGCCGGGATGGGTGAGGAGGGGCCGCAGAGGGAACGGGGGCTGACCCGGCGGGACGTGGTCCGCGATGGTTCGCTGCTCGCGGTCGCCGTGCTTGCGGCCGGGCCTGCGTCCGCCCTCGGTGACGTCGCCGTTCCCATCCGTCAGGGCGGCACCACCTTCCTCTCGGCTGCCGAGCTGAAAGCACTGCGCGGCCTCGTCGACCGGTTCGTCCCCGGTCCGCCGGAGGACCTCGACGACGGCGCCCTGGCCGCGGGTTGCGCGGAGGCGATCGACGCGCTCCTCGCCTCCTTCCTCTCCGACCCGCCGCGGATCTACGCGGGCGCGCCGTTCTCCGACCGCGGCGGCTCGGACGTCAACCACTTCGCCCGGTTCCTCTCCCTCGACCCATATGAGGAAAAGGCGTGGCGCCTGCGGATCGAGGGCTCCGGAGGGCGACGGGAGCTCGAATTCAACGGCCCCGTCAAAGGCTGGCAGGCGATTTACCGGGAAGGCCTGGCCGCGCTCGACGCGGCCGCGGGAGGCTCGTTCGGCGACCTGCCCGGCCCGGTCGCGGAGACGATCCTCCGCGGTGCCGAGGACAACCCCGCCGTCGCGGCGATGATCGACGTCGCGTTCCCCCACACCCTGCAGTTCATGTACGGGGCGCCCGAGTACGGCGGCAACAAGAACCTCGCCGGCTGGAGGTACACGAACTACGACGGCGACGTGCAGCCGCGGGGTTACACCCGCCAGGAGATTGAGGGAGCTCCGGGAAGCGGCGGCGGCTCGCGCTCGCTCGAGGACGCTCCGCTACCGGTCGAGAAGATGATCGCGCTGTCAGCGCTCGGGGCCTCTGCCGAGGCTGCCAACGGCGCGATCACGCGCAGCGAGGGAACCCTGAGCGGCCTGAGGCGCGAGCTGGGCTCCGTCGTCGATGCGATCGAGGACGGTGATCTCGATGCCAGGTGAGGCGATCGTGATCGGCTCCGGCGCCGCCGGGAGCGTCACGACATGGGAGCTCGCCCGCAAGGGCTGGTCGGTGACCGTGCTCGAACGCGGACGGAAGATGCGCAAGGGGATCGGCAAGCGCCCGAGCGGCGAGCTCGGCACCCGGTACGGATCGGACGAGGTCAAGGCCGGGCGCAACTTCGGCTTCCCCGACCCCCTGCTCGAGCCATACACCGGACGTACCCAGGAGGAGGCCGCCTCGGGCGTGGCTCGCTCGGCGACCGGTGCGCTCGGCCAGCTTGGGGCCGCCGTCGGCGGAACCACGCTCCACTACAACGCCAAGTTCCCTCGCTTCTGGAGCCACGACTTCTCGCAGCTCGCCGACCTGGGCCCTGTCGACGGCGCGCAGGTGGCCGACTGGCCGATCGCCTACGACGATCTCGCGCCCTACTACGACCGCGTCGAGCGCCGCGTCGGCGTCCAGGGCGATCGCGAGGCGATGCCGGCTCGGACCAAGGAGCAGGCGCCGCGCAAGCGCGACTTCCTGATGGGTCCCAATCCGATCACGTATGCGTCGCAGCTCCTGATGGAGGGCGCGCGGCGTTCCGGGTACACCGCGTACCCCCAGCCGGCCGCGGTCAACTCGCGCACCTACGACGGCCGCCCCGCCTGCGTCTCGTGCGGTCTCTGCTCCGGCTTCGGCTGCCCGATCAACGCCCGCGGCGACGCTCTCGTCTCCTGGCTGAACCCTGCGATCCGATCCGGCAGAGTTCGCCTGATCCCCCGCGCGTTTGTGCATGAGGTGCGCACGAACCGGAGGGGCAACCGGGCGACCGAGGTTCGCTTCGTGGACGGGCGCGGCCGCAAGCGCCGGGTCTCGGCCGACGTGGTGGTGCTCGCCGGCAGCCCGATCAACACCGCCCGCCTGCTCCTGATGTCGGCAAACCAAGCGCATCCGGGCGGCCTCGGCAACGGCTCGGACCAGGTCGGGCGCAACATGATGTTCCACAACTTCACCCTGGCCACCGCGGTCTACGGCTACGACATCCACCCGAACCGCGCCCAGTCCAACTCGCTCCAGCTGGACGACCTGATCGGCCCGTTCACCGGCTCCGAGGTGCAGGCCCTCGGTGTGCCCTACGTCAAGGGCGGCCTCGTCCAGGTGGGCGGCGCGGTCCCGCTCATGACCGAGGCGTTCACGTACGCCGGCTTCGGCGCCTCGGGCCTCGACCACAAGGAGCTCATGCGGGTCGGCCTCCTGCACCAGGGGATCGCCGGATCCCAGCTCGTCCACGAGGACCTGCCGCAGGCCGAGAACCGGGTCGACCTCGACCCCGACGTCCGCGACCACAACGGCTTTCCCGCGGCCCGGATCACCTACAGCCCGCACGCCCACGAGAAGGCTGCCGCGCAGCTCCTGGGCGCGCGGCTGGAGGCATTCCACGCCGCTGCCCCGGGCGCAACCGGCGCGGCGATCATCCCCTACCCGCTGATCAATCCGGGCGCGCAGTCCACGGCGCACCTCGCCGGCACCGCACGAATGGGAACCGACCCCTCCACGACCGTCTGCGAGCCGAGCGGCCGGCTTCACGAGGTGGAAAACGTCTACGTTGCCGACGCCTCGACCTTCCCGACCTTCCCCGGCCACAACCCGACGAACACGATCATGGCGAACGCCCTGCGGATCGCGGGCGGAATCGCCAAGGAGGCCTGATGAGACTGAGGATGTCGATCGTCGCGGTGCTGCTCATGGCCCTCGCACTTCCCTCCGCGGTGGCGGCCACGGCGGAGGATGAGGGCTTCGACGTCCTCGTCTTCTCTCGCACGACGGGCTTCCGCCACCTCTCGATCGAGACCGGGATCCAGGCGATCAAGGAGATCGGCGCCGAGAACGGCTTCCGCGTCGAGGCGACCGAGGACCCGGCGCAGTTCACGCTTCCCGAACCTGAAGCGATTCGAGGCCGTCGTCTTCCTCAGCACGACCGGGACGGTGCTCGACGCGCCGCAGAAGCGCGCGTTCATGAAGTACGTGCGCCGCGGTGGCGGCTACATGGGCATCCACTCGGCCGCCGACACCGAGTACGACTGGCCGTTCTACGAGCGGCTCGTCGGCGCCTACTTCCTCAGCCACCCGCTCGAGCAGACGGCGACGATCGTGAACGAGGCGCCCGATCACCCGGCCACGGCGCACATCGACGAGCGGCTCACGATCTTCGACGAGTTCTATTCCTTCCGGACGAATCCCAGGCCGGATGTCCACGTGCTGCTGTCGATCGACGAGTCCACCTATGCGCCGGACCCGAACACGACGAACCTGCCGGGCGGCACACCGGCGAGCGGGGTCATGGGCGATCACCCGATGAGCTGGTGCCACGACAACAACCCCGGGCGAAAGGGCAAGCCGGGCGGCCGCTCCTTCTACACGGCCCTGGGCCACGAGAACTACCTCTACGCGCTCGACTGGTACCGCGACCACCTGCTCGGCGGGATCCTCACCGCCGCGCGCCAGATCGACGCGAACTGCTCGCCGGCGGGCTAGCGGCGCGCCTGAGGAGCCGAAGCCGGCGAGGCCGCGCTCGGTCTCGTCGAGCGAATCGACCTCGATCGGGGTCGCGGCGACGAAGGGGACGAGCAGGAGCTGGGCGATGCGGTCGCCCGGCTCGATCTCGAAGGTCTCCTCGCGATCGGTGTTGAGCAGCAGCACGCGTAGCTCGCCGCGGTAGCCAGGGTCGATCAGGCCGGGTGCGTTGACGAGGGAGATCCCGTGCTTCGCCGCGAGTCCGGAGCGCGGCAGGACGAGGCCGGCGTGGCCAGAGGGGATGGCGACGGCGAGGCCGGTGCCGACGCTGGCTCGGGCGCCGGGTTCAAGCGACTTCGACTCGGCAGCGCACAGGTCGAGCCCCGCGTCGTCTGAGTGGGCTCGCGACGGTACGACCGCATGTGGGGCGAGCCGAGTGAGCTTCAGCTCCATGGCTGGCGACGCTATCAGCGGCCGTTTACGTCCAGGTCCTCGAACCGATGGACCAGGGCCGCCGGCACCTTCGCGCGAACCAGGACCCCCTCCGGCCGATCCTCGCGCTCGACCTTGCCCGCCAGCTCGTGCAGCTCGGAGAGGCGGTCGCCGGCGTCGTACGGGACGAGGACCTCGAGCGGGCGGAGGGTCTCCTCGAACGCCTCGGCGATCGCGTCGCGGAGCTCGTCGAGGCCAATGTCCTCGACGGCGGAGATCGGGATCGCGCCGGGGTTGGAGATCGCCAGGTGGCTGCGGTCCTCCTCGCCGAGCAGGTCGACCTTGTTGAGAACCAGCAGGCGCGGAGCGTCGTCGGCGCCGATCTCCTCGAGGACGGAGTTCACCGCCGCGATCGCCTGCTCGCGCTGCTCCTCGGGCTCGGAGGCATCGACGACGTGAACGATCAGGTCGGCCAGGATCGTCTCCTCGAGCGTCGCCTTGAACGCCTCGACCAGCTGGTGGGGAAGCTTGCGGATGAAGCCGACCGTGTCGGTGACGAGGTAGCGCCGCCCGTCGTGCTCGTAGGCGCTCGTGGTCGGGTCGAGCGTGTGGAAGAGCCTCTCCCCCACCCCGACCGACGCTCCGGTCAGCGCGTTCAGCAACGTCGACTTGCCCGCGTTCGTGTAGCCGGCCAGCGCCACCGTGGGCAGAGCGCTGCGGGTCCGCTGGGCCCGCATGATCTCGCGGCTTCGCTCGACCTTCTCGAGCTCACGCCGCAGCGAGGCGATCCGATCGCGAGCGAGACGGCGGTCGATCTCGATCTGGCGCTCGCCCGGCCCTCGTGTCGGGCTGCCGCCGCGGGTCCCGATGCCTCCCGCCAGCGAGTCGAGGTGGGTCCAGAGGCCACGCAGGCGGGCGACGTCGTATTCAAGCTGCGCGAGCTCGACCTGCAGCTTGCCCTCGGCGCTGTGGGCGTGGTCGGCGAAGATGTCGAGGATCACCGCGGTGCGGTCGATCACCGGCACACCCAGCGCCTTCTCGAGGTTCCGCTCCTGGCGGGGGGCGAGCTCGTCGTCGGTCGCCACCAGGTTGGCCCCTGAGCGGCCGATCTCCGCCTTCGCCTCGTCGAGCTTGCCCCGGCCGAGGTAGCGATCCGGATCGGGATCGTCGCGGCGCTGAACCATCTCGCCGGCCGTTGCCACACCCGCGGTGCGCAGGAGCTCCTTGAGCTCGTCGAGGATGCCGTCGCCCGGGTGGTCCGAGACGCCGATCGCGAGAGCGCGCTGCTTCGCGCGGGGGTTCTCGACGCCGGCCTGAGTCTCGATCACTGGTGGCCAAGTGTAGGGTTGGAGCGCGATGTCCAAGGTCTTCGTCACCGGCGGAACGGGCTTCATCGGCGGCCGCGTCGTCAAGGCCCTGCGCGAGCGGGGCGACGACGTGGTCGCCCTCGTCCGCGACCCCGCCAAGGGCGCGGATCTCGAGGCCGAGGGCGCCACGCTCGTCGCCGGCGACCTCTCCGATCGCGCCGCGATCGCCGCCGCGATGGAGGGCTGCGACGCCGTCATCCACGGCGCCGCCGTCTACGAGGTCGGGATCCCGAAATCCGAGCACGAGGCGATGCGCCAGGCGAACGTCGTCGGCACCGAGAACGCGCTGGGCGCGGCGCTCGACGCGAAGGTCCCCAAGGTCGTCTACATATCGACGATCGGCGCGTACGGGAACACTCACGGCAAGGTCGTCGACGAGACCTACGAGCACCCGCGCGACAGCTACACCTCCTACTACGAGCAGACGAAGACCGAGGCCCACGACGTCGCGATGCGGCTGATCGGCGAAGGCCTGCCGTGCGTGATCGTCCAGCCCGGCGGGGTCTACGGCCCCGCCGACCACTCGGCGCTGGGCAAGCAGATGAACGACTTCCTCGACGGCAAGATGCCGGCGATCGCCTTCGCGGACCTGGGCATGAACATGGTCCACGTCGACGACGTCGCCGCAGGGGTGCTGCTGGCGCTCGACAAGGGCGAGGCCGGCGAGTCATACAACCTCGGCGGCGAGATCACGACGATGCGGGGACTGATCGAGACGCTCGCCGACGTGAGCGGCAAGAAGGCGCCGAAGCGTGACGTCCCCACCGGCCTGCTCAAGGTGATGACCCCCTTCGGCCCGGTCGTCGGCAAGCTGATGGGCCAGCCACCGAACCTGCGCGAGTTGATCAGCTCGGCGGACGGCGTCACCTTCTGGGCCAAGCACGACAAGGCGATGAAGGAGCTCGGCTACTCACCGCGTCCGCTCGACGAGGGCCTGCGCGAGACCTTCCAGGCCGAGGGCAAGCTCTAGCGAGCGACCCGCCCGCCCACGCTCGCAACTTGCAGCAAAGCTGCGCAGGCGTGCGCACGAAGCTCCACTCTTCTTACCTCTAAGTAGTTATCCGCAGGCACGAGTGCGGGTAACTCCGGTTGTTCCCGGGGTCCCTCACCGCCAATATCTGGTTGCAGGGGTACACGGGAGAAACGGGAGCCACCATCGACGCACTATCGCCGTCTGAAAGCTGGTTGAGGGATCAGCGTCTGGTCGCCTCCGTACGTGAGGGCAACGGCGCCGCGTTCGCGCGGATCTACGACCGCCACGCCCGTGAGCTGCTCCACTTCTGCCGCGGACGGCTCGATTCAGCCGACGAGGCCGACGACGCTCTCCAGCAGACCTTCATGAAGGCCTACCGGGCCCTTCGCGAGGGCCCGGAGCAGGAGTCGATCTCGCTCCGGCCCTGGCTCTATGCGATCGCCCGCAACGAGTGCGTGTCGCTCGTGCGCCGGCGACAGGTGCACGCCGCCGAGGCCGAACCGGAGACTGGCTCGGACTCGGTCGAGGAGCAGGTTGCGGATCGCGAGGAGATGCGCTCGATCCTCTCCGACATGGCGCGCCTTCCGGAGGAGCAGCGTGACGCCCTGCTCCTTTCGGGTCTCGAAAAGATCCCCGGCGAAGAGGTCGCGGTCTCGCTTGGAACCGAACTGGAGCGGGTCAAGGCGCTCGTCTTCCGCGCCCGCCTCGCGCTTCGTGAGGGCCGCGAGGCGCGAGAGACCAGCTGCGCGGACATCCGCGAACAGCTGAAGACACTGAGCGGCGGCTCACTGCGCCGCCGTGTCCTGCGCGAGCACCTGCTGGCCTGCGAGGGCTGCCGCGAGTTTCGTCAGGCGGGCAAGGCGGGCGTCCCCGTCGAGACCGTCGCCGACCGGGCGAAGCTCAGTATCCGGAACCCCGCTTAACCCTCTTCCGCACGTTCTCGGAGAGGCTCTGGCCGTGTCGGTCGAGCCCCTCGCACGCCTTCTCGATGTCGTCGACGAGCGTCCGCGCTCCGGCGTGGCCGACGTTCTCCTTGACGAGCGCGCGCATGATCGTCACCTCCTCGGCGTTCGGAGGCATCGTGTAGGCGGGGACCATCCAGCCGCGCTCGGCGGCGAGGGCCGCTGAGACGTCGAACTCGTCGTATGGGTGCTCCTCCGCCAACTGGAAGGCGACCAACGGCAGCTGCGCTGAATTCGCCGTGATCAGCTCGAAGCGCTTCGTCGCCATCAGCTGCTCGGCGAGGTAGCGAGCGTTCTTCTGCATCCCCTCCATGACCGCCTGATAGCCGGCGAACCCGAGCCGGACGAACATGTAGTACTGGGCGAGCATCACGGCGGCCCCGGTCGAGAAGTTGAGCGTGAACGTCGCGTCCTCCTGGCCGAGGTAGTTCTCATAGAAGACGAGATCCTCGGGGAGGTCGTCCTTCGAGCGGAAGATCAGCCAGCCGATCCCCGGATAGACCATCCCGAACTTGTGCCCGGAGACGTTGATCGACCGCACGCTGTCGAGCCGGAAGTCCCACTTCTCGTCGGGATGTAGGAACGGCCAGACGAAGCCGCCCGAGGCGGCGTCGATGTGGAGCGGGATGTCCAGCTCACGCTCCTTCTTGATCTCGCAGAGCATCGCGTCGATGCCGACGATGTCCCCGGCGTGGCCGGTGAACGTCGTGCCGAGCACGGCGACAACGGCGATCGTGTTCTCGTCGACCTGGTCGGCGAAGTCATCGGGGCCGAGCACGTACTTGTCGGGCTGCAGCGGCACCTCGCGCGGCTCGACGTCGAAGTAACGGCAGAACTTGTTCCAGACGACGTGGACGTCGCCGCCGAAGACGAGGTTCGGCTTGTCGGTCGAGAGGCCGGCCTTCTCGCGCTCTGCGCGCCAGCGCCACTTCGCGGCCAGGGCGCCGAGCATGACAGCCTCCGAGGAGCCCTGGCAGCGGGCCCCGGTGGTCGGACCGGGCGCGTGATAGAGGTCGGCCAGCATCCGGACGCAGCGCTGCTCGATCTCCGCGGTCCGCGGGTACTCGGCGTGGTCGATGAAGTTGCGGTGGAGGTTCTCCGTGATCAGCTTCTTCGCCGGCAGCTCCATCCAGGTGGTGACGAAGGTGGCGAGGTTCCGTGCCGGGTCGCCGTCGAGCGCCATCTCCTCCTCGACCAGCTGGTAGGCGTCGATCGCGCCCATCCCACCCTCGGGGAACCGATCGGTAGGGATCCCCTCGGTGAAGAAACGACCGCCGTACCGAGCGGGGAGATCTTGGGGAACGCCACTCACGGGCGCAGCCTATGTGAGACCGAGCGCCGGGGCTAGGCGGGCTTCGCGGCTCGGACCGGACCCGGCATGAGCGCCGCGGCCGCGACGACCGCGGCGAAGGCGAAGCTGCGGGCGACGACCTCGATCGTGCCCGAGCCCATCGGGTCGCCGAAGACAAGGATGCCGCCGATGATCGCGACGCAGTTGGCGGCGATCGAACTGAGGGCGATCACCGAGATCGCGTTACCGACCTGCAGGCCGCGTGCCACGGCGAAGAAGGCGAGGACGCTGGCGACGATTGCGGTCACCGTCCACGGGCTGAGGATCGAGAGGACGTCGGAGGGCACGGTCCCCGCGAGCGCCTTGAGGGCGACGTCGGAGACGCCGATAAGGACACCGGCCGCGATGCCGAAGAGGACGCCGGCGCCTGCGCCGCCGATCCGCTGGTGCGTGCGCGGGAGCAGCATCACCGCGCCGATCGCGAGCAATGCCGCCTCGAAGGCCAGCATCGGAGCGACGTTGTAGCTCGAGTGGGCGCCGTCGGGACTGGCAGTCACGGCCAGCAGGGCCAGGCCTGTCGCGCTGAGGCCGAGGCCGATCCACTCGCGGCGACCGAGCTTGAAGCCAAACCAGCGCTCGGCCGGCCAGACGAGCAGGACGAGGCCACCGGAGATCACGGCCTGGACGATCGAGAGCGGCGCCAGCGCCAGCGCGGCGACGTGGAAGAACCAGCCGAGCGTCGCGACGAGCATGCCGATCGTCCACCAGCGCGAGCGGAACAGGGCCTTGGTGCTCTGCCACGGGTGCGAGAAGCGGACATCCGGGGCGGCGACGGCGCCACGGTGCTTACACAGGAAGCCGATGTTCCCGATGAGCGCGCAGAGAAGCGCGAGCAGTATGCCTAGCTCGATCATTGATTCAGGTGGTGTGGACTTCGACGGCCGTGACCCTCACCATCGTGGTTAGGGCGTCCCCCCGGCCGGTGTCTCTCTACTTGATTCCTCGGCGTCGTTACCCGAAAGCTTGAGCTTCCTAAACGCCGATCCCCATCTGCGGGCGCGGGAAGATAGCGAACTTTCTTAAGGAACCCTCACAGTTCCCCCGGATCCGTGCCTAGCCGAGGTGCTCGCGCATCCGCTCGACGGCCTCGGCGAGGCGCTCGTCAGGCGTCGTCAGCGAGATCCGGAAGAAGCCCTCGCCGCTGGGCCCGTACATCGAGCCCGGCGAGACGACAACGGCGGCCTCCTCGAGCACCAGCTCGGCGAAGGAGGTCGAGGAGTGGTCCTCCGGGACGGGCGCCCACACGTAGATCGTGCCCTTAGGGGCGTTGACCTCGACGCCGATCTCGGCGCAGGGCCGAGACGACCAGGTCGCGACGGCGGGCATAGATCTCGTTCATTTCCTCGAGCGCATCGCGCGGCGCGTCGAGGGCGGCGGCACCGGCGAGCTGGACGGCCTCGAAGAGCCCCGAGTCGACGTTCGTCTTCAGCCGCCAGTAGCTCTTGATCGCCTCGGCGTTGCCGAGGATCGCCGCGCAGCGCCAGCCGGTCATGTTGAAGCCCTTGGAGAGTGAGAAGACCTCAACGCCTACCTCCTTCGCGCCGGGGGTGGCGAGGAAGCTCGGCGCGACGTAGCCGTCGTAGGTCGTTTCCGAATAGGCGTTGTCGTGGACGACCAGGATCTCGTGCTTGCGCGCGAGCTCGACCACCCGCTCGAAGAACCCGTCAGGGACGACCGCCCCGGTCGGGTTGTTCGGGTAGTTGAGGAAGAGCAACCGGGCGTTCGTGAGCGCGAACGGGTCGATCGCATCGAGGTCGGGCACGAAACCGAGCTCCGGAACCAGCGGCATCAGGACCGCCTCCGCGCCGGCGAGCACCGGGCCGGCCGTGTAGACCGGGTAGCCGGGGTCGGCGGCGAGGGCGACGTCCTCCGGCGTCGAGGAAGGCGAAACAGAGGTTGTAGATGCACTCCTTCGCGCCGATCGCGGGAATCACCTCGGTTTCGGGGTCGATCTCGACCCCGAAGCGCTCGCCGTAGAAGCGCGCGAACGCCTCGCGGAACTCGGGGCGGCCGCGGTTCGACGGGTACTGGTGGGTGCTGGGATCGGCCGCCGCCTCGCGCATCGCCTCGACGATGTGCGGATAGGTCGGGCGATCGGGATCACCGATGCCGAGGCTGATCACGTCGATCCCCGCCCCGGTCTTCTCCGCGATCTTCCGCTCGAGCTCGGCGAACATGTACGGCGGGATCGCCTCGAGGCGCTTGGAGGGGTCGGTCAGGGCCATCCGGCGTGGCAGCCTAGCCGCCGAGATTCAGGTACGCCCGGCCGCGCGGGGAGAGGCGGTACCCGGTCTCCAGGCTCTCGGTCAGGCCGAGCTCCTTCAGCTGCCGGACGCGGCGCTTGAACGGCTGCTTCTCCTCGCCACGAGAGGCCGCAAGCTCCTCGGCGAGCGTCTCGGGACGCTCGGAGATCAGATCGAGGATGTCGGCGGTCCAGGGCCCACTCCGGCTCGCGCCGTCCATGCGGGCGAGCGCGGCGTCCAGCTCGGCGCGCTCCGCGGCGGTGATCTCCGCCCGTTCGCGCAGCGCGACGCGCGGATCGGGACCCCCGTAGTGCAGCTCGATCCGGTGGATCTCCCCCTCCGCCTGCCTTCCACCCCGCCGGCCGCCGTCGAGGACGCGGAACATCGCCTCGCGCGAGTCGAATCCCGCCCGCCGCGCGTCCGCATCCGTGACCCGCTCGCGGTCGACGACCTCGACCCGCGTCCACCACGAAGATTCCGGACGCGGTCCGCATGTGCGTGCCGGCCTTGACGCGGGGTCGCTTCCAGCGACGGAAGGCGAGATCGAGCTCACCGGCGACGACGCCGTCGCGAAATCGGCGCGACAGAAGCACGGGCGAAACCTAGAGAAGTCTCTAGATATCGGCCAGGCGGGCGAGGAGCTCCGCTGAGAGCTCGCCGGAGCAGATCGGCTCCGCGGTGCCGATGAGCGTCACGTCGAGGTCGTCGGAGACCTCCACGGTCAGCTCGCCGCCATCCAATTTCACGGTGATAGGGCTGGCGGCGCCGCCCAGGAAGGCAGCGACCGCGGCTCCGCTGGCTCCGGTGCCTGAGGAGAGCGTCTCCCCCACCCCGCGCTCAAATATCCGCGCCCGGACGGTTGAGGCATCGACACGGATGAACGAGACGTTCGTTCGGTTCGGGAACAAGTCGCTCGACTCGATCGCCGGGCCGATCTCGCCGAGATCGAGGTCCTCGACGTCGTCGCCCGCCTCGATCACGCATTGGGGGTTGCCGACGTTGATGTGGCGGAAGGCCCATTCGCGGCCAGCCGAGGTGACCGAGCCCGTGCCATCGGCGGGACCCGAGGGGAAGTCGGCCGAGCTCGTCGACGCCCGGCCGATCGCCATCGAGACGGTGCTCTCGCCCTTGATCGTCGGGGTCACCGGGCCCGCTTTCGTCAGCACCGTGAAGGTGTCCTGGTCCGTCCAGCCCGAGCGGCGCAGGTAGAGGACGGCCTCGCGCGCCCCGTTGCCGGAGAGCTCGGCCTCGGAGCCGTCGGGGTTGAAGATCCTCAGTTCCGCCACGTGCTCTCCGCCGTCGAGCCGCGAGAGCAGCAGGATCCCGTCGGAGCCGACGCCGAAGTGCGGGTCGCAGATGAGGCGCACCCGCTCGGTAGTCAACTCCCAGGGCAGGGCATCCGCCTCGAGGATCACGTAGTCGTTGCCCAGCGCCTGCCATTTCTCGAACCTCATCGGGCGGCAGTATCGCGCTCAGCGCTCGAGCAGGCGGACGATTTCCGCCGCCACGTCCGAGTCGGTGCGGTCGGTGCGGTCGATCACGTTGGCGCCCTCGAGCCTGCGCATCCAGGTCAGCTGGCGCTTGGAGAACGCCTGCTGGGCGCGCATGTAACCGGCCAGGTCCTCGGCGAGTAGCTCGTCGAACCCGATTGCGGCGCGCGCCGTGCGCGACGCCCCTTCCGCGTCGGCCGCCCGCACCTCTTCGACCGCGCCGGATGCGGCGATCTGGCGTGCTCGCGACTCGATCTTCTCTGTATGGGCCTCCCGCTCCATCGTCAGCCCGACAAGCAGAGTTGGGTGGCGGAGCTCGGCGGTCCAAAGCTCGCCTCCGCCCGGCGGCGGCGGATCGAGCCCGGCGCGCTGAAGCTCGAGCGCCCGCGCGATCCGCTTGCGGTCGTTCGGGTGGACGCTCGCCCGCAGAGCCGGATCAAGCTGACCGTGGAGACGTGCGGAGCCCTCCGCGGCAATCTCCTCTTCCACGGCCACTCGGACCTCGGGGGGAACGGGCGGCCGGAGCTCCAGCTCGGCGAGGGCGGCCCGCAGGTAGAGGCCGGTGCCCCCGACCACGATCGGGCGACGTCCCTCAGCGAGCAACTCGTCGATCTCGCGCCTCGCAAGCTCGGCGAAGCGGCCGGCGCTGAACTCCTCGTCGATCGGTGCGAACCCGACCAGCCGGTGCTCCAGCCACTCGCGCTCGGCCGGGGTCGGCGCAGCGGTCAGGACCTCGATGCCGCGATAGACCTGAAGGGCGTCGCACGAGACCGCGACGGGATCCTCGCCGCGATCGCGAAGGAGCTTCGCCACCTCGATCGCAACGCCCGTCTTGCCGATCGCCGTCGGCCCGAAGATCGCCAAGACCTCCATACCCCCCGCCTCCCCCTCTCCTCCTTCAGCCCGCGCGGCTGAGGATCCTCTCGCTTCCGGCAAGCGTCGTCGATGTCGCTGACTCAATCTCGACGTCGACAAATTCCCCCGGCACTGCGACGCCGTCGAAGTTGACCGTCTTGTTGTGCCGGATGCGGCCGCGCAGGCGAATCGGGTCGTTGCGGCTCGGGCCCTCGACCAGGACCTCCATCGTCCGCCCGACGAAGCGCTGCGCGCGCTCCCTGGCGCGGCGCTGGACGAGCGGCACGAGACGCTCCATCCGTTCGCGCTTGACGGCGTGAGGGACCTTGCCATCCAGATCCGCCGCCTGCGTGCCGCGCCGAGGCGAGAAGACGAAAGTAAAGGCGCTGTCGAAGCCCACCTCGTCGACGACCTCGAGTGTCTCGGCGAAGTCGTCCTCCGTCTCGCCGGGGAACCCGACGATGATGTCGGTCGTCAGTGCGCAGTCCGGCAGGTGCTCGCGGATCTGCGCCACGCGGTCCATGTAGCGGCCGCGGTCGTAGGTCCGGCGCATCGCCTTCAGGATCCGGCTCGAACCGGCCTGTAGAGGCAGGTGGATGTGCTCGCAGATCGACCTGCACTCGGCGTGGACGGCGATCACGTCCTCGCGCATGTCCTTCGGGTGTGGGCTGGTGTAGCGGACCCGCTGGATCCCGTCGATGGCGTCGATCTCGCGCAGTAGCTCGGCGAACGTGATTCGCGAATCCTTCGGCAGGTCGCGGCCGTAGCTGTTCACGTTCTGCCCGAGCAGGGTGAGCTCACGCACACCGTCACCGGCGAGGCGCTCGACCTCCGCGACCAGTTCCGCCGGGGACCGGCTCTCCTCGCGGCCGCGAGTCGACGGCACTATGCAATATGCGCAGGCCATGTTGCAACCTTGGGAAATCTGCAGCCAGGCCTGGAACTCGCGCTCGCGACGGGCCGGCAGGTGCCCGGAGAAGTCCTCGAACTCGAAGTAGCCCTGTGCCGTGAGCGAGTCGGAGGTGAGGAACTCGGCGAGGCGATGGATCTGGCCCGGGCCGAAGGCGACGTCGACGAACGGGAAGCGCTCGAAGACCTCGTCCTTAACCGACTGCGCCCAGCAGCCGCCCACACCGACCACGCGCTCGGGATCCTCGCCCTTGAGCCGCTTCGCCTCCCCGAGGTGCGCGATGAAACGGCTGTCTGCCGACTCGCGGATCGAGCAGGTGTTGAAGAGGATCAGGTCGGCTTCGGAGCGCTCTTCGCATGCCTCGTAGCCGAGCGAGTCGAGCATCCCCTTCATCCGCTCGGAGTCGTGCTCGTTCATCTGGCACCCGAACGTCGTCACGTGGTACCGCTTCCCGACCATGCGACCGGAGCGTAGCGCTGGCGCCGCTGGTAGGTTCGGGTCTCGTGAAGGGTGGATGGAGCTCGATTCGGGCCGCGGTGGTCGTCTTGGCCGTGGCGATTGCCGGCTTCGGCGCGGTTACCGCCGTCGCGCAGACGAAGTTCTCGACCGGGCTGACGCTGAAGCTGAAGCGCACGACCGACAAGGACACGATCAAGGGCACCGTCAGCTCGAAGGCCAGGGCATGCGAGCGCAACCGCAAGGTGAAGCTCCGCCACCGCCCCGTCAGCGAGCTCGAGCAAGCGTCGATCATCGCCACCATCCGCACCAACGGCAAGGGCAAGTGGAAGTTCACGCCGAAGAAGAACACCAACGGATTCCGGTTCGCCAAGCCCGGCAACTACAAGGTGAAGGCGGGCGAGGTGAAGTTGCCAGGCGACGACGGCGGCATCACCTGCAAGGAGAAGATCTCCTCCTCCGTCTTCATCGGCTGAGCGCTACTCGACGGTGAATTCGCCGGACATCCCGAGGTCCTCGTGGCCCGGGATGGTGCAGATCATCTCGTAGGTCCCGGGGTCGACTGTCGACCTTCAGGTCGGCGCTCGCGCCGCCGTCGACGTTGTCGGTGCCGGCGAGCTCGTCCTCGCCGTCGACGACGGTCAGGTTGTGGATGATCGCGCCGTCGTTCTGCACGGTCAGGTCGTCGCCCGCGGCCACCGTGACCGCGTCGGGGTCGAAGGCGTATTCGGTCATGCCCACGGTGCCGGTGTCGGTTGCCGCCTCCTCGTCTTCGCCCGCCTGCGCGGCGGCGCCCTCGTCGCCCGTGATCGGGCCCTCGCCCCCGGTCTCCTCCGCTTCCAGCTCCTCGCCCCCGGCTGCTTCCTGCTCCTCGGCCAGCTCGGCAAGATGCTTCTCCTGCTCATCCTCCGCGTTGACCACCGCGTACGTGGTCGTCGCGACGACCATGAAGACGAAGAGGCCGATTACGCCCATCAGCATGCCGCGCGACTTCGGGAAGTTCTCGTTGCGGATCCCGATGAAGGAGACGACGAGCGCGAGGACCGTGAGCGCGCCACCGATCCAATAGAAATGCTCTGGTTCCATCGGCCGCGATCCTACAAGCGTTAGTCGGCGTAGGAGGTCGAGCGGCTCTCGCGGATCACGGTTACGCGGATCCGCCCCGGATGCTCGAGCTCCTCGCTGATCTGGTGGGCGATCTCGTGGGAGAGCAGCGCGATCCGCTCGTCGTCGACCTCGCCGGGGTCGACCATGACACGAACCTCCCGCCCGGCGCGCATGGCGAGGACGCGCTGGACCCCGTCGTGGCGGGCCGCGATCTCCTCGAGGTCGCGTAGCCGCTTTACGTATCCCTCGAGCGACTCGCCGCGGGCACCGGGGCGCGCGCCGGACACAGCATCGGCGGCCTGCAGGAGGACGGCCTCGACGGTGCGGGGCTCGACCTCGTTGTGGTGGGCCTCCATCGCGTGCGCCACGGCCTCCGGCTCGCCGTGGCGCCGTGCCAGCTTGGCCCCCACCTGGGCGTGCGGTCCCTCGACCTCGTGGCTGACGGCCTTGCCGATGTCGTGGAGGAGTGCCGCACGCCGAGCGGTCTCGACCGAGGCCCCGAGCTCGTCGGCGATCATCGCGGCGAGGTTGGCGCACTCGACCAGGTGGTCGAGCACGTTCTGCCCGTAGCTCGTCCGGTAGCGCAGTCGGCCGAGGAGCTGCAGGAGCTCCGGGTCGAGGCCGTGGACCTTGGCCTCGAGGGCGGCTCGCTCGCCGTCCTCGACGATCCGCGCCTCGACCTCTTCGGTCGCCTGCTCGTAGGTCTCCTCGATCAGGGCCGGGTGGATGCGCCCGTCGGCGATCAGCTTTTCGAGCGTCACCCGTGCGATCTCCCGCCGAACGCCGTCGAAGCTCGAGAGGACCACCGCGTTCGGCGTCTCGTCGACGATGATGTCGACGCCGGTCAGGTTCTCCAGCGCGCGGATGTTGCGGCCCTCGCGGCCGATGATCCTGCCCTTCATCTCGTCGTTGGGCAGCTCGACGGTGCGTGTTGTCGTCTCGCTGGCGTGCGTTGCGGCGAGCCGCTGCATTGCGACCGAGAGGATGTTGCGGGCACGCCGCTCGGCCTCGCGGCGAGTCTCGTCCTCGATCTTGCCCAGCTCGGTCGCCGCGTCGGCGCGGGCCTCGGTCTCGATGTCCGCGAGCAGGACCTGCTTCGCCTCGGCGACCGTGAGCCCGGAGATCCGCTCGAGCTCGTTTCGCTGTACCCGGCGCTGGCGCTTCTGCTCCTCGGCCTGCTGCTCGAGCGTGCGCTCGCGGTCCTCCAGGGCCTGCATCCGGCGGTCGAAGTCGGTTCGCTGGATCTCGAGCGACTCGGTGTCACGCAGCGCCCGTTCCTCCATCCGCGCGATCTCCTCGCGGCGAACGCGTAGCTCGTCGGCCATTCCGGGCTCGGCCGGCGCCGGCGCCTCGACGGTCGGCTCGTCGGGCTCCGGCCGGGCGATCTCCTCGGTGCGATCGTCGGGCACCGAGGGGTCTCGGCGGCGTCCGCGTCCGAAGAGGGAGCGACTTGCTCGTGACTCCATCGTCTCGCGTTCCTCTCCGCCCGAGCGATCGCTCAGGACATCGTTGCCGGGTCGGGACCACGGCCGCCGAGACACGCGTTTCTCTGCCTACGCGGCCGGCAGCGGGCCGGCCGCGGTGGGTCGCGCGGGGCGCCCTAGCTCAAATCCTCCTTCGCGGTCTTGGCGCGGGCGCCGCACCGTCGCTGGGTGGTCAGAATTGATTTCAAATTGTTCTTGTCAGCAGTCAACGTTCGTGTTCTCGGCAGCCTCACAGCCACCACAACCATCGTAGACCCGAGTCGGCGTCCTGGCAAGCGCTGCAAGCGTCAGGCCGCGTTGCGGCGGACGGCCTCGTAGGCCACTTCGTATTCGTAGCCGCGGCGGGTGAGGAAGCCCAGGGCGCGGCCGCGCGCCACGTCGGAGTCGAGGTCGCCGCCCTTGCGCTCGAGCAGCTCCGAGGCGCGGTCTAGCTGCTCGTCGTAGGAGTCGGCGTCGAGGGCGCTCTCAACCTGCTCGAGCGGGACTCCGCGGGCGACGAGCGATTCCCGGATTCGCTCCGGGCCCCAGCCGGAGAGCTCGCGCTTGTCCTCGGCGTAGCGGCGCGCGAAGCGCTCGTCGTCGAGCTCGCCGACCAGATCCAGGCGGTCGAGCGCCGCGTCGGCGTCCTCGCGCTCGAATCCACGCCTGGCGAGCCATTCGTTGAGCTCCGCACGGCTGCGCTCACGCCTGCGAAGGGCACCCAGAGCCTTGGCGAAGGCCTCCGCGGCGGCGCTGTTGCCCCTGTCCTCCATACCGGGTCTACCGGCTAGGCGGCCTTCTTCTCGGGTTCGTCCGCCTTCGCCTTCGCCGCGGCCTTCCCGGCCTTCTCCTTGTCCTCGGCCGGAGCGGGGACGGCGGTCGGGCCGGCGGGACGATCGATCCCGAGCGCGGCGTAGATCTTCCCCTCGAGCTCGTCGGCGAGCTTCGGGTTCTCCGTCAGGAAGATCTTGGCGTTGTTGCGACCCTGGCCGAGGCGCGTCTCCCCGTAGGAGAAGAACGAGCCGGACTTCTGGACCAGGTCGTGCTCGAGCCCGAGGTCGATCAGGCAACCCTGCTTGGAGATGCCGACGCCGTACTCGACGTCGAACTCGGCCTGGCGGAACGGCGCCGCGACCTTGTTCTTGACGACCTTGACGCGGACCCGGTTGCCGACGGCCTCGGTGCCCTCCTTGAGGGTCTCGATGCGGCGGAGGTCGAGGCGCTGCGAGCAGTAGAACTTGAGTGCCCGGCCGCCCGGCTGTGTCTCGGGGCTGCCGAAGCTGACGCCGATCTTCTCCCGGATCTGGTTGGTGAACAGGCAGACGGTCTTCGCCCGGTTCAGGTTGCCGGCGAGCTTGCGCAGCGCCTGCGACATCAGGCGTGCCTGGAGGCCGACCTGGGTCTCCCCCATCTGCCCCTCGAGCTCGACCCGCGGCGTCAGCGCGGCGACCGAGTCGACCGCGACGACGTCGACCGCGCCCGAGCGGACGAGGATGTCGACGATCTCGAGCGCCTGCTCGCCGTAGTCGGGCTGGGAGACAAGCAGCTCGTCGGTGTCGACGCCGATCCGGCGCGCGTAGACGGGGTCGAGCGCGTGCTCGGCATCGATGAAGGCGCAGACGCCGCCGCGGGCCTGGGCCTCGGCGATGATGTGGTAGACGAGCGTCGTCTTACCGGAGGACTCGGGGCCGAAGATCTCCACGATCCGGCCACGGGGGACGCCGCCGACGCCGAGCGCGAGGTCGAGCGTGGTGCTGCCGGTCGGGATCGCTTCGACGTTGAGCGCGGCGTCGTCGCCCAGCCGCATCAGCGAGCCGGCGCCGAACTCCTGCTCGATCTGCTTCTCGGCCGAGAGGAGGGCGGCATCCTTCGCCTTCGCCTCCTTGTCGCTGGTGCGGGCGCTGGCGGGCTTCGCCTCCATGATCAACGGGACTCTCTTTTCTGCTGCCATTACGTACTCACTTTCAAGTCGGTCGAGCTCAGAGGGACGTACTCGGCCCCCTGAGGCCTGAGAATCGAACGGTAAGTTCGTGATCCGGCGGAAAAGAAGGGCTGCAACAGGTCATCCGGTAGGCGTCGCGGGCGCACATCGACGCTTGGCCGGCTTGTTCGAACCGCGGCGCTCGCGACGGGCCCGGGCGACGGTCACGTGCGGCCAGAAATCGCGCTTCTCCGGCTCGTAGAGCCGCGCCGCCTCGAGTGCGCCGGAGACCTCGGCCTGAAGCGCCACGGTGCCCTCGCTCTCTGCCTCGATCGCGAACAGGCGTGGGCGCCCGGGCGGGCGAGGCGCTGGATCGGGCAGGAAGCGCAGCTCGGGCGCGGGTGCCTCGACGGCATCGAGGATCGCCCCGATCCGCTCGATCGACTTCTCGGGCAAGTGCCCGAGGAAGGCGAGGGTCACGTGCAGGGCCTCCGGCGCGACCGGTCGCAGGACCGGGATCGGCTCGAGCTCGGCACGCTGCCACGCGGCCAGCCCGTCGCGGACCTCGTCGGGCAGGTCGAGGGCGACGAACAGGCGGGCCCTGGGGCTCTTCAGGCGTTTCTTGGCCATGGCCATTAGCCGAAGCTACCCGGCGCGGGCGGACCGAAGAATCACGAATCGGGTCAAGATTGCGCCGGATGGCGCGCGAGTTACCGCATGTCGAGGGGGTCGAGCACCGCTGGGTGGAGGCGAATGGGATCCGGATCCACGTCGCCGAGGCCGGGGACCCCGATGCCGAGGTCGTCGTCTGCCTGCACGGCTGGCCGCAGCATTGGTACATGTGGCGCCACCTGATCGGGCCGCTGGCGGAGCACCGGCGGGTGATCTGCCCCGACCTGCGCGGACTGGGCTGGACCGACGCTCCGGCGCGCGGATACGAGAAGGAGGCACTCACCGATGATCTCTTCGCGCTCCTCGATGGGCTCGCGATCGAGCGAGCCTCGCTCGTCGGGCACGACTGGGGCGGCTACGTATCGTTCCTCGCCTGCCTGCGCGAGCCGCAGCGTTTCGGCCGCTACCTAGGCCTGAACATCGCGCCGCCGTTCTCCCGCCGTAGCCCGGAGACGATGGCGGGCACGTGGCGCTTCTGGTACCAGGTCCTGTTCGCCTCACCGCTCGGCGCGGCGGTTGCCGCCCGTCTCGGTTCCGAGCGCGGCAAGCAACGGTTCCGGACCGGTGGCGCGCCCGCCTGGGATGAAACCGAACTGGAGACGTTCCTCGCCCAGTTCCGCGAGCCCGAGCGCGCACGGGCCACCGTCCAGTACTACCGCTCGTTCCTCCTCCGCGACCTGCCGGCCGTCATGTCCGGTCGCTATGCGCGGAAACGGCTCAAGGTGCCGACGAGGATCCTCTTTGGCACCGACGACCCCGTGATCACCCCCGCGATGCTCGTCGTGGACGGGAACCAGGTCGACGACTACGAGGTTGAGCTGGTGCCCGGCGTCGGCCACTTCATCGCCGACGAGCGGCCGGAGCTGGTTGTGGAGCGAGCGCTGGGGTTTCTGGTTTAGAGGACTCGCGACTTCGGCTTGACCTTGCCGACGACCTCGCCCGTGGCGGCGTCGCGGATCCGGCCGGTGATCTTGGCGCGGACCTTCTCGTCGCTCGCGAGCTTGCGCTCCGCGCGGCCGCGTAGCTTGAATGCGATCCGCTTCGGCTCGTCGGCCGTCAGAGACAGCTTGCGCTTGCCGGCGGTCTTGCCGTCGAGCTTCAGCTTCAGGGCCAGGTCGCAGTCATCCGAGCAGCGAGCCCGGGCCTTGAGCTTGCCCTTCCGCAGCACCTTTGCCTGCTTCTGGCGCGGGATGCGGACCTTCGCGCTCGCGTCGCCGCCCGCGATCTCAGCCGCCCGCCCGGTCAGCTCGAGGACCTGGAAGCCGCGGCCGATGCTGGCGAACCAGAGCTGCTTGTCCTCCGGGATGTAACGGATGTCCGACGTCGCGGAGTCCCATTCCGGGCCCTGGAAGTCGCCCGCCTGGAGCGGCGTCGGCGGATGCACGGTGCTCTCGACCGGATCCGGGTGGAAATAGCCGATCTCCTGCGGATTCTTCGGATCACGGACGTCGAAGATCCGGACCCCGCCTGTGTAGTACGTGTAGAAGACCAGCTTCGTGTCCTGCTCGTCGTCGACGCCGATGTAGTGGATTGAGTACACGGCGTCATCGGGCCCGACGGTCCCACAGTTGTCCTGCTCGTTCACCTCCAGCTTCAGCTCGGAGACGACCTTCGGGTTCCGCTCGTCGCTGATGTCCACCAGGTTGCCCCACGCCCAGGGGCAGTTGTCGGCGCCCCGGAACGGCGTCTCGCCGCTGGAGATGACGAAGGGCTTGCCGTCGATCGTCGCGCGCTGCTCGGTGTGGCCGAAGTTGGGGACCGCGACCTCAGAGATCACCTCGGGGTCCGGATTCGGCCGCCGCGCCTGGATATCGCTCGTGTCGAGCACGACCATCGAGGGGCCCGTATTCGAGGGCGGACCGGCGACGAGCGCGCCCTGCGCCGCGCTTGGAGGCACCGCGCCCAGGTACGCGCGGTTACCGTCCGCGCTGATCTCGAGGTCGTGAATCCCGTAGATCTCCG
Source organism: uncultured Thermoleophilia bacterium (assembly GCA_963785155.1). Taxonomy (GTDB): domain Bacteria; phylum Actinomycetota; class Thermoleophilia; order Solirubrobacterales; family 70-9; genus DASUSH01. Next base: position 625,172 of record CAWAUB010000007.1, on the reverse strand, counting down.
CCGGGTTCTCCATCGTCGGATCCCATTTGGTCAGCAGCGTCGGATTCGACATGTCGCTGACGTCGATGACGTGCATCACTTCCTGGGTGGCGTTCCCGGCACCCGTGAAGTCCGTCGCGTAGACGGTCCGGCCGTCGTCGGAGACCACCATTCCGTGGAAGAGCGGCTTGCCCGCGTCGTAGCGGCCCTTGAACACCGGGTTTCGGCAGTCCTGGGAGACGTCGTAAACGTCCACGTACTGGGCGACGAGCCCGCCGGTCTCGACGACCAACATGCCCCGCTCCTCGTTCACCTCCACCGCTTCGTGCTGGCTCACACCCGACGGAGCGCGCACGATCGTTGCGAGCTGCGGGTTTCGCGGGTCCGCCACGTCGACGACGGCCACGCCGTCGAGCTCGTCGCCGCCGGCGGTCTGCACCTCGCGGGCGCCCACCGAGCCGACGTAGGCGCAGTTCCGGTACCAGCCGAGCTGGAAATTCGCGCCGCGATTCCGGATGTCGTTCTCGCCGACCAGCCGCAAATTGCAGCGCGCGCCCTCCTTCGAGGCGCCGCTCGCCTGATCGGCGGCCGGGACCTGACCCTGGAGGCCGGTTTCCCGGATGCCTCCCGGCCCGCAATCTCCGTACTCGGTCGGGGTCGCGCGGGTGAACACGCCGCGGATGCCGCCCGGCGGGCCACCGCCGATCGACGCCGGCGAGGTGGTCGGCGCCACATCGCCGCCCATCCCTGGCAGTGTGCAGACGAACAGCGCGGGCACCGCAACGGCGAGCTGGGCCGGCCTAAGGAACCGCGAGAACATCCCCATCGGTCAGGATCCTTGCACCTCGTCCACGAACGCGAGCAGGTCATCCGCGAGCAGCTCCGGCTCCTCGAAGGCGGCGAAGTGCCCGCCTCGAGGCATCTCCGTCCATTGGCGCAGGTCCGCGAGCATCCGCTCCGCCCAGTCACGTGGAGCGCGGACGATCTCCGCCGGGAAGTCGGCGGCCGCGGCGGGCACCACCACCTTCTCTCCCTCCGGTAGGCGCGAACGTTCGCGCGCCTCGCCCCAATAGAGCCGCATCGAGGAGGCGATGGTGCCCGTCGCCCAGTAGAGCGTGAGGAAGTCGCAGAGCTCATCCCTGGAGAAGCGCCGCTCGACGTCGCCATCGCAATCGGACCACTTGCGGTACTTCTCGACCAGCCAGGCCGCGACCCCCGCGGGCGAATCGTTGAAGGCGATCGAGGCGGCGTCCGGCGCTGCGGCGTGCAGGAGAAGGTGGTGCCCCTGCCGCGCCCGCCACTTGAGGCCGGTCTGGATGAACTCCTGCTCTGCGTCCGAGAGCGGTGGATCGGCAAGGTCCGGAGGCGCCGGCAGGACCGAGATCGCGTTCAGGTGCAGCGCGGCCACGCGCTCCGGCTGCTGCAGAGCAAGCTGGAAGCAGATCGGCGAGCCCCAGTCGCCGCCCTGGAGCACGTAGCGCTCGTAGCCGAGCGCGGACATGAGCTCGCCGAGGAGCGCGGCGATCCGGGCCGCGTTCGGCGGCGGCACGAGCTCGTCGGAGAACCCGTAGCCCGGCAGCGAGGGCACGATCACGTCGTGTCCCGCCGCGGTCAGGAGGGGGATCAGCCGCTGGAACTCGATCACGCCGCCAGGCCAGCCGTGGACGAGCATTATCGCCAGCCCCTCGCCGCCGTCCTCGCCCCGGGCGCGAAGGAAATGGACGCCGTTCCAGCGCCCGTTCTCGTGCTCGCCGAGGATCCGCTCGAGCCGGGCGAAGTCGTAGCCGTCGGCCCAGTGCTCGCAAAGCGCCTGCAAATAGGCAAGATCGACGCCGAGCTCGGGGCCGATGCCCTCCGGCTGGGAGGGCCATCGCGTTCGCCGCAGCCGCTCGCGCAGGTCTTCGATCACCGTCTGGTCCGAGCCTGCGGCGCGAAACTCCTCCACGGTCAAAAGGCAGGTCCTCGCCGCGCAGCAGACGCCGCAGCATGTGCATCGCGACCGTCGCCGAGCGGTCGCGGATGTCCGAGCGGTTGCCGGGCAGGACCGGATCGCGGGCAAGCGTCGGGCCGCCGCGTTCCTTGATGCAGATGCAGACGTAGCCCACGGGCTTCTCCTCCGTGCCGCCGTCGGGCCCCGCGATCCCCGTGATCCCGACACCCAACTCGGCGTCGAAGCGCTCGATCGCTCCGTCGGCCATCGCCTCGGCGACCTCGGGTGAGACGGCCCCGTGAGCGGCGATCAGCTCAGCCGGGACGCCCAGGAGGTCCGTCTTCGACTCGTTCGAGTAGGCGACGACGCCGCCGCGCACATATGCAGAGGCACCCGGTGGCTCCGTCAGCCGCGCCGCCAGCAGCCCGGCCGTGCAGGATTCGCCCAGCCCGATCGTCCTGCCGCTGAGCAGTTCGGCGAGCTGCTCGTCGATCGTCGCCCCGTCCTCGGAGAAGATGAACCGGCCGTGGGCTTGGCGGAGTCGCTCGAGCAGCGTCTCGTAGAGCTCCTCGTCGGCCTCGTGGCGGCGGACGTCGACGACGATCTCCGCTCGCCGCAGGCAGGTGGTTATCTCGAGGGGCGAGAGGTCGATGTCCTCCTCGACCTCGCGCAGCGTCTGGGCGAGCGAGGACTCGGGGATGCCGAACATCCGGATCGTGGTCTCGATGAACGCCTCGGTGCGATCCAGGATCGCGGCCACCGGAGGCGTGGCGAGCGCCTGCTCCCACATCGCCTGCAGCTCCCGGGGCGGGCCGGGCAGCACGATCACGACGACGTCGCGCGCCGGCACGACCAGGCCGGGCGCGGTTCCGGCAGGATTGATCGCGATCGAGCCCTCCGGGACCATCGCCTGCTTGCGATTGGCGTCGCGCAGGGCCTCGGGGTCGAACTTCATCCGTTTTGCGAAGCCCTCGAGGATCGCGTGGATCCGCGCCTCCATCTCCTCGTCGAGCACCAGCTCACGGCCGGCGAACCTGGCGACGATCTCACCGGTCAGGTCGTCCGCGGTCGGCCCGAGGCCGCCGCTGGTCACGATCAGGTCCACACCCTCGGCCTCGAGGAAGCGAAGGGACGCCTCGAGATCCTCCGGGCGGTCGCCGACGACCGTGATCTGGGAGACCTCCACCCCGCGCTCTCCAAGGCGCTCGGAGATCCAGGGCCCGTTTCGGTCGGTGATCCGGCCGGTCAGGACCTCAGTCCCGGTGACGAGTACTCCCGCCCGGACTAGGGACATGAGAACCCCGGCGGATTCAGAAGGCGCACATCACGTGGCGGGGTGATCGCGAAAGCTGCCGGCCCCGACTCCTCCGAGAGCTTCGCCGGCTTGCCGGCCACGGAGAGGTCAACCTGGCTGCGATCGAAGCCCGCCGGGAAGCGAAGCTGGAACCCCTTCCCCTCGAAGCTCTCCTCGCTGCCGGCGCTCAGCACCTGGCCGTCGATCAGCGGCTGATCCTCGCCGTCACGAAGCAGGCAGACCTGGACGCCGTCCGCGTTCGTGACCAGCCGGATCGCGACGGTCTCCGGCACGGGCGCAGGTTTCGGCTTGTCACCGTCTCCCCCGCCTCCCTTCCCGTTGTTCCCTTTTCCGTCGCCCTTCTTCCCCTGCTGACGCTCAGCCTTCCCCTTTCCCTTGCCGTCGTCGCCTTCCTCACCCGCCGTTAGGCCAAGCACCAGCAGGATGCCGACGATCAGGAGGACGAGGCCACCGACGATCCAGAGGCGGCTCGGGCCGCCCCCCGAATTCCCAGGAGCTCGAAGCCTCCGCCGGGTCTCGAGCACCCCCTCTCCAAGCGGCACAGGGCTCGCCTGCGGGCCTTCGACCGTGCGTCGGTACTCGTCGACCAGGGCGTCTCCATCAAGGCCGAGGAGGTTCGCATACGTGCGCAGGAAGCCCTTGACGTACGCGTGGCCCGGTAGGACGTCCCATTCCTCGCTCTCCAGGGCGCGCAGATAGCGGGTGCGGATCTTCGTCCGCTCCTCGACGGTGCGGATGTCGAGCCCCGCGCGCCTGCGCCCCTCCTTGAGGGCGTTTCCGATCCCCAGGTCGCCGCCGGGCTCGCTCGCCATGGGCGCAGACTAAGAGAGAGGCAGGAGGTGCGCCTATTCGGCGACGGGTGCGGCGGGCTCCGGATCACCCTCGGGCGGAGCCGGCGCCTCACCGCCGAGCACGCGAGGCATGTCGGCGGCCGAGATCAATACCTGGCGCGGCTTCGAGCCCTCGTATCCGGAGATCACGCCGCGCCGCTCGAGCATGTCGATCAGGCGGCCGGCTCGCGTGTAGCCGACCCGCAGGCGGCGCTGGATCATCGAAACGGAGGCGGTGTCGGTCTCGACCACGATCCGGATCGCGTCCTCGAGCAGATCGTCCTCATCCGGCGAGAACTCGCCGTCGGCGACCTCGTCGGAAGGCTCGGCCTTCGCCTCGAGCAGCTCGGGGTCGAAATCAGGCTCGCCCTGGCGCGACCAGTGCTTGGTAATCCGCGCGATTTCGTCCTCCGTGACGAAAGCGCCCTGGATCCGCGCCATCTTCGACGTGCCCGCGCCGCGGAAGAGCATGTCGCCCTGGCCGAGCAGGCTCTCGGCGCCGCCCTGGTCCAGGATCACCCGCGAATCGACCTGCGAGGCAACTGCGAAGGCGATCCGGGCCGGGATGTTGACCTTGATCGTGCCGGTGATGATGTCCGTGGACGGCCGCTGCGTCGCCAGGATCAGGTGGATGCCGACGGCCCGCGACTTCTGTGCGAGCCGGATGATCGCGTCCTCGACCTCGGCCGGCGCGACCATCATCAGGTCGGCGAGCTCGTCGATGATGCAGAGGATGTAGGGGAGCGGCGCCTCGCCCTGCTTCTTGCGGATCCGGTTCAGCTCAACCAGGTTCCGTGCCCGCGCCTCGCCCATGATCCCGTAGCGGCTCTCCATCTCGCCGATCAGGTTGGCGAGCACGTTCGCCGCCATCCGCGGCGAGGTGACCACGGGGGTCAGCAGGTGTGGGATCGAGTCGTAGTGGTTGAGCTCGACCCGCTTCGGGTCCACGAGCACCATCCGCACCTCGTTCGGCGAGGACGACATCAGGATCGAGGTCAGGATCGCGTTGACGCAGCCCGACTTACCCGAGCCGGTGGTGCCGGCGACGAGCAGGTGCGGCATGACGGCAATGTCGCAGGCGATCGACTGGCCGGAGACGTCCTTGCCGAGCCAGCCGACCATCGGCGAAGAGCCCTTCGGGCGGCCCTTGTAGATGTCGCCCAGGCGGACCAGGCGGCGCTTCGCGTTCGGCACCTCGACGCCGACGGCGCGCTTGCCCGGGATCGGGGCCAGGATGCGGATGTCCGTGGAGGCAAGTGCGTAGGCCAGGTCGTCCTTGAGCTGGGAGACCTTGCCGACCTTGGTCCCGGGCGCGAGCTGCAGCTCGTAGCGGCTCACGTGCGGGCCTGAGACCACGCCGACCAGCTTCGCGTCGACGCCAAAATGGCCAAGCGCCTCGAGCAGGGCCTTACTCGTCGCCTCGCGGTCGCGGGTGTCCGGCCCCTGGTCGCTCGCCTTGCCGCGCTCGAGCAGCTTCGGTTCGGGCGCCTTGTAGTCGATCTCGTCCGACTCGGTGACGGCGGAGCGCTTCTTCCCCATCGGCGTCAGGCCGCTCTCGGGTTCCGGGATCACCTCGGGTGGCTCGCCGAGGACCTCGGGGTCCTCGGGCAACTCGACGAGCCGTTCAGAGCCCGTGTCGCTGAAGACTCCCCGACCATCGGCCTCCTCGGGGACCTCCACGTCCTCGTCGGCGAAGAGGTTCTCCTCGGCGTCCTCCGCCTCGTCAGGCGCCAGCTGCTGGGTGGCGAAGCCCGCGGTCTCCTCGGCGCGTGTGATCGCGATCTCGGTTCCGTCGGGCAGCTCCGGCGGCCAGGCGGTCGGCTCGTTACGGCCGCGGCCTTCGCGCTGGGAGAGCTCCCGCGTCGCGCCGGCGAACTCCCAGGCCACTCGGCCCGAGGAACGCGCCATGCGGCCCGCACCACGCAGGCCACCGGCGATCGAGCCACCGGTGGCGAGCAGCAGGCCGGCGACGATGAAGAGGACGGCGATGATGTGGGCGCCGAGGTCCTGGAAGAGCGTGGAGGCCGACCAGTAGAGCGCCTCGCCGAAGGCGCCGCCGTGCTCCTCGAAGAAGCTCGGCTCGAAGTAGCCGTCGCGGATCGGCTTCTCCGGCCCCAGGCCGGCGGTCTGCGCGGCGAAGGCGAGGAGAAGACCGCAGACGAGGAAGCCGACGCCCGCGTTGAGCGCTCCCGGTGAAGGGATGAACGGCCGCATGATCAGCGCCAGGCCGCAGCCCGCGAGCAGAACCGGCACGGCGTAGCCGGCGGCACCCGCGGCCCAGCCGAGGCCGACCGTCAGGCCCTCCCCCACCCTGCCGCCGTCCGACTGCAGATAGAGCACGAACCCCAGATAGAGGGCCGCGGCGACCAGCGCCAGCCCGATCACGTCGTAGTGGCGCTGCTCCAGTCGGCCGGTGCCCTTGCGCACGGCGTCGCGGGCACGATCGAGGTCCCGCTTCCCCTTCTTAGGGGACGTGGCCCGACCGCGCCCGGTTGAGGCGCGCTTTCGTGTCTTCGCCATGCTCGCTCGCGTCCTTCGACGCGCTGAGTCGGTCCCCTGCCCGGCCACGCCTGAGTCGAGGGCGTAAATCGGCGATAAATATCCCTCCTCGCAACCCCGATCAGGCTTACTATCGACGCGTGGAAGCGACTGCGACAGCAACTGGGCGGGTTCTCGTCGTCGAGGACGACGAGGCGATCGCCGATGTCGTGCGCAGAGCGCTCCGTCAGGAAGGCCACGAGGTGAAGACCGCGGCCGACGGAGTCCAGGCGCTGGATCTATCCGAGGAGTTCGTGCCTGACCTTGTGGTGCTCGATCTCGGCCTGCCGCGCCTCGACGGCGTCGAGGTCTGCCGCCGCATCCGCGCCGAGTCCGACGTGCCCATCCTGATCCTGACCGCGCGCTCGGAGACCGAAGATCGTGTCGAGGGCCTCGACTCCGGGGCCGACGACTACCTGGTCAAGCCCTTCGAGCTGTCCGAGCTGCTCGCCCGCACACGGGCGCTCATGCGCCGCCGCCCGCCGCGCGGCACGGCGTCGCTCGCCGTCGGCGACCTGCGACTCAACCCGGACACCCGCGAGGTGGTCCGCGGCGAGCGCGACATCGAGCTGACCAACCGCGAATTCGAGCTGCTCGAGTACCTGATGCGCAATCAGAAGCTCGTCGTCTCCCGTGAGCGCCTGCTCGAGGAGGTCTGGGGATACGACCCGATGTCGATGACGAACACCATCGACGTCTTCATCTCCAACCTGCGGCGCAAGCTCGAGGAGGGCGGCGAGGACCGCATCCTCCACACCAAGCGCGGCGCGGGCTACGTCGTCAAGGTCTAGGGCGCCCGTGCTGAAGCGCGCCGAGCGGCTGGCGCGGAACCCCAGGGGCTGGCCTCTGCGCTGGCGCCTCGCCGCGGTCTCCGCGGGGCTGACGATGGTGATCCTCGTCGTCTTCGCGCTCGTCATCGGCAACCTCGCGCAGGACCGGATCCGCGACGACTTCGACGAGGAGCTGACGACCGCGGCGAGCCAGATCGCGACCGAGATCGAGATCGCGACGGCGACGGACGGGCCCCTCGAGGTGACCCGGACCGACCTGGAGAAGATGGCGATGGCCGATGCCGCCGTCGTCCGCATCCTCGGCCCGGAGGGCGAGGTGATCATCTCCGCGCCGGGTACCCCGCAACTGGGCGACCCGGCGGAGAGCATCCAGACGATGGGCGCGCTCTCGGTCGCGACGGCGCCGGTGATCACGAACTCGATCGGGGTGCCGCAGCGCTTCGTCCAGTACGCGCGCGACCACGAGGAGCTCGATCAGACGATCTCGCGGCTCTGGCTCTTTCTGATGGCGGGTGTCCTGGCCGGGACGGCCCTTGCTGCCCTCGCCGGCTTCATCGTCGCGGGCCGCGCGATGCGCCCGATCTCCGACCTGACCGCGACCGCGCGTGAGATCGCCGCGACCCGCGACCCCTCCAAGCGGATGCCCCAGCCCGACACGGGCGACGAGGTGGCCGAGCTCGCCCGCACCCTGGAGGAGATGCTCGAGGGCCTCGACGCCGCGCGAACCGAGCGGGAGCAGATGATGCAGGCTCAGCGCGACTTCGTCGCCGACGCGTCGCACGAGCTCCGCACGCCGCTGACCAGCGTGCTGGCCAACCTCGAGCTGCTCGAGGCCTCACTCGCGCGCGACCGCGTGGCGGACGAGGACGATTCTGCCGCGATCGGCTCGGCGCTCAGCTCCTCTAAGCGCATGAGCCGCCTCGTCTCCGACCTGCTCCTGCTCGCCCGCGCCGATGCCGGGCGCACGGCTCCCCGGCGCGACTGCGACCTCGCAGAGCTGACCGCCGCGGCGATCGAGGAGGTGCGCCCGATCGCCGGCGATCGGGAGATCGTGCTCGAGGCGGAGGATCGAGTTGACATGCAGGGGAACCCCGACGAGCTGCACCGGCTCGTCTCCAACCTGCTCGACAACGCCGTGCGCTACACGCCAGAGGGAAGCCGAATCGTCGTCAGGGCCGAGCGCGACGGCGACCGGGCTCGGATCGCGGTCGCCGACAACGGCCCCGGGTTGCCCGAGGGGCTCGAATCGCAGGTCTTCGAGCGCTTCGTACGCGGCTCAGGGCCGGCCGACCGGTCCCCCGGCGGGGGCACGGGCCTCGGCCTGGCGATCGTGCGCGCCGTCGCCACATCGCACGGCGGGGAGGTCTCGGCGGGCCGCTCGGACACCGGCGGCGCGCTGTTCGAGGTCTCGCTGCCGGCCGCCGGGAGTTTGGCCGGGACACCCGGTCGGGTAGAAACCCAGGCATGAATACGACTACAGGCCGAGATACACGCGGGATCCTCTCCGACGAGAACCGCGAGAAGCGCGAGGAGATCGTCGAGCTGCTGAAGAAGGCTTACTGGATGGAGATCGAGACGGTGATGAGCTACATCGCCAACTCCGTCAATCCCGACGGCGTCCGCGCTCAGGAGATCAAGGAGTCGCTCGCGACAGACGTCCAGGAGGAGCTCGGGCACGCGAAGCAGTTCGCCGACCGGATCAAGGAGCTTTGGGGCGTGGTCCCGGGCTCACTCGAGTTCGAGGCCGAGCAGTCCTATCTCCAGCCTCCGTCGGAGCAGACAGACGTCGTCAGCGTGGTCCGCGGGGTGATCGAGGCCGAGGCCGGGGCGATCAATCACTACAACAAGATCATCGAGGTGACCGACGGCGTCGACTTCGTGACGCAGGACATGGTCATCGCGATCCTCCACGACGAGGAGGGCCACCGCCGGCTCTTCGAGGGCTTCCTGCGCGAGTACGAGGCCGAGGGCCTCGCCTAGCTGGAGACCCTGAAGAACGCCTCGATCACCGAGGCGAACTGATTGGCGGAGAGCTCCGCCGCGATGGCCTCGAGCGTCCCCTCCAGCTCCAGCGCCGAGTCGTGACCAAGAACATGGAGGCCGTGGCCTGAGACCGAAGGGATGGGGGACGGAGCGCCGCTCCGTCCCCCATCTCGCGGTTCTACTGAATCTCGAACTCCTCGAGCTGACCCTGCTGGTAGTGCCCGGGAATCGGGCAGAGCATGGCGAAGTTGCCGGGCTCGATCTCGCCCTTCACCTCGATCGTGGAGGTCTCCCCTGGCTTGGCGCCGCCTCCGGCCACGTCCTCCGCGGAACCCTTCTCGCCCTCGAGTTCATAGGCCTCTTCGAGAGTAAAGCCCTCGTTGATCCTGGCGAAGACAAGCGCGTGCTCCGTTTCGCTGTTGTTGACGTACTCGATGGTCTTCGTCTCGGTGGTCGGCGTCGGCTCGACCTCCCAGGAGTAGCCGTCGGGGGTGTCGCCGGTGGTGACGGTGACGGTTTCGGCCGATGCCGCCTCGCTGGTCGTCTCCTCCGAGGCTGACGTCGTTTCCTCGTCGTCCGAGCCACAGGCGGCCACGCCCATCGCAAGCGTGACGGCCGCCACGGCGACGCTTAGCTTCCTTGCGTTTCTCATTGCCCTGCCTTTCCGTTGATCTGGGGCGGGGAATCTAGTCGAACCGGTCGTCAGACTTCGACCACGACGGGCAGGACCATGGGCCGGCGCCGCAGGCGCTCGTAGACGAACTCGGCGACGGCGTCGTGCAGATCCTCCTGAAGCAGGGCGATCTCGGTGACGTCGTTCTTGGCCGACGTCGCGAGCGAGGCGTCGACGACATCACGGATCTCCTCGACCACCGAGTCGGCCTCCTCGACGAACGGGACGCCGCGGAAGATCACCTCGGGCGGCGAAACCGACCGCCCGTCCTCCGACGACACGGTCGCGACGACGATGAAGATGCCGTCGGCGGAGAGCATGCGGCGGTCGCGAAGCGCGACGTCGTCGGGCTCGCCGATATCGACGCCATCGACGAAGATCATCCCGGCCTCCTCGTCCTCGCCGAAGCCGGCGCCCTTGCGGTCGATCTCGAGCGGCAGGCCGTTGCGGCCCTTGAAAATATCCTCGGGGTCGACCCCCACCGACTCGGCGAGCTGGGCGTGCAGGCGCAGGCGCTTGTGGTCGCCGTGAAACGGCATCACGTAGCGCGGCTTGGTCAGGTTGAGCATCAGCTTCAGCTCCTCCTGCCAGCCGTGTCCGGAGGCGTGGATGGGCGCGTCAGCCGCCGTGATCACCTGTGCGCCGATCTGGAAGATCCGGTCGACCGTCTCGTTGACCGAGCGCTCGTTGCCCGGGATCGGGGTCGCCGAGAAGATCACCGTGTCGCCCGAGTGGAGCTCGATGTCGCGGTGCTCGCCGTGAGCCATCCGCCGCAGCGCGGAGAGCGGCTCCCCCTGGCTGCCGGTGGAGATCGCGATCACCTTGTGGTCTGGGAAGTCCTCGATCTCCTTCGGGTTGATCAGCATGCCCGAGGGCGCGTCCGTGATGCCCAGGTTCTTCGCGATGTTGAAGTTCTTTCGCATCGAGCGGCCGACGAGCGAGACACGCCGGTCGAGCTGAGCGGCAGCGTCGACGACCTGCTGTACGCGGTGAAGGTTGGAGGCGAAGCAGGTGACGACGATCCGGCCCTCGCAGCGGTTGAAGACCTCGAGCAGGCCGGGGCCGACGCTCGATTCCGACGGCGCCACTCCCGGCCGATCGGCGTTGGTCGAGTCGCCGCAGAGGCAGAGGACGCCGTCGCGGCCGAGCTCCGCCAGGCGGGAGACGTCTGCCGGAACGCCGTCGACGGGCGTCTGGTCGAACTTGTAGTCACCCGTGATCAGGACGACTCCCTCGTCGGTGTGAAGCGCGACCGCCCGCGAGTCCGGGATCGAGTGCGCCATGTGGACGAGTTCGATCTCGAAGGGGCCGGCGTGAACGCGCTCGCCCGTTTCGAGCACCTCGATCGGAACGTTCTTGAGCTTGTGCTCTTCGAGCTTCGAGCGGACCAGGCCAACGGTCAGCCGGCCGCCGTAGATGACCGGCGGCATGCCGATTTCCCGAAGCACGTAGGGCAGGGCGCCGACGTGGTCCTCGTGGCCGTGGGTGAGCACGATCGCCTCGATGTCATCTGCTCGCTCGCGCAGGTAGGAGAAATCGGGCAGCACGAGGTCGATGCCCAGCATCTCGGCCGTCGGGAACATCAGCCCGGTGTCGACGATCGCGATCCGGTCGTCGATCTCGACGACCGTCATGTTCTTGCCGATCTCCCCCAGGCCCCCGAGGGGCAGGATCCGAACCGAGCTCACGCGGGAGTTAGGAGGCCGTGGGACTCGAGCGCCGAGCGGATCGCCGCCCGCTGCTCTTCGTCGGCGTCCACCATCGGCAGTCGCATCCGAGCGGAGGCGACGCCCATCATCTCGAGGGCGGTCTTTACGGGGATCGGGTTCGAGGTGATCGCCATCGCCTCGTAGACGGGGGCGAGGCGCTCGTGGACCTCGCGGGCGCGGTCCAGATCCCCCGCCTTCGCGGCGTCGTAGATCTCGCGCATCTCGTCACCCACGATGTGGGATGCGACGGTGATTCCACCGGCGCCTCCCAGTTCCATCGTGCGGAAGAGGATGTCGTCGTTGCCCGCCAGGATGTCCATACCCTCGATCGGCCCGATGTCGTCGTTGTTCGCCTGTTTCACCGCGACGACGTTTTCGCTCTCCGCGGCGATCTCGGCGAGCAGATCTGGCCCGATGTTGATGACACAGCGGGAGGGGATGTTGTAGAGGACGATCGGCCGGTCGGTGGCGGCGGCCACGGCGGCGAAGTGCGCCCTCAGGCCGGCCGGGTTGGGCTTGTTGTAGTACGGAGTGACAACGAGGCAGGCGTCTGCGCCGGCCTCCGTCGACGTCTCGGTCAGATGGATCGAGTGGCGGGTGTCGTTCGTGCCCGTACCGGCGATCACAGTCGCCTCGGTTCCGAGCTCGTCCTTGACCGCCCGGAGCAACTCGATCTGCTCCTCGTCGGTGAGGGTCGGGTTCTCGCCTGTTGTCCCGGCCACGACCACGCCATGGGAGCCGTGATCCACAAGGTGGCGGGCGACTCGCCGTCCGGCCTCGAGGTCGACCGACCCGTCGTCGGCGAACGGGGTCACCATCGCCGTGATCACGCCGTGGATGCTCGAAACGCTCATCGAAACGGAGGGTACCGGGGCGCTAGGCAGCGAAGACCGCCGGGCGGCGGTCGGACCAGGGGCGCGCCTGCTCCAGCTGGGCCGCGACGCGGATCAGGGTGCCCTCGTCACCTAGCGGAGCGGCGAACTGGACGCCGAGCGGAAGACCCTCAGCCGTCCAGTGCAACGGCAGGGAGATCGCCGGCTGGCCGGTCGTGTTGAAGAGGCTCGTGAACATCGCGGTCTTCTCGGCGCGCTTCAGCGCCCGGAGGGGATCGGGGCCGGAATCGTCGAACTCGCCGAGCGGCGGTGGCGCCTCGCCAGTCGTCGGGGACAGGATCAGGTCGATCCCGCTCGCGTACAGGCCACCGATCGCGCGGCCGAGAAGCTGGTGCAGGCTGACCGCTTCCAGGTAGTCCGGGCCACTCACCGTCTCCCCGCTCTGGGCCAGCGCCCAGGTGAGCGGCTCAACATCGTCCTCGGTGATCGGGCGCCCAAGGATCCGGCCGAAGACCCGGACCGTGCTGGCCATGCCCGCCGCCCAGCGCTTGATGAACGCGCCCGGCATCAGTTCGCCGATCCCAGGGCCCCCAACGGCGCCGAGGTCGAGCTCCTCGACCGAGTGGCCGAGCTCTTCGAGCAGCTCCGCGGTGGAGCGAACGGCGGCGATCGCCTCGGGATCGGGGTCCGTCTCGACGGGCGAGTTCGCGACCATCGCAATCCGCAACTTTTCGGGCGAAGCGGTCAGCTCCTCGACGTATGGCCGCTCCGGCTCAGGCGCCGCGTAGGGATCTCCCGGGCCCCGGGCCATGCACCGCATCGAGCAGCGCCGCGGCGTCGCGGACGCTGCGGGTGACGGCGAAATTCTCCGACAGGCCCGAGGCGAAGTCACCGGTCAGCGGGCCCGCCGTCGTGCGCGCCCTGGTCGTCTTCAGGCCGACGAGGCCGTTGAAGCTCGCCGGGATGCGGATCGAGCCGCCGCCGTCGGAGGCGTGCGCGAACGGCACCAGGCCGGCCGCGACCGCGGCGCCGGCGCCGCCGCTCGAGCCGCCAGCCGTGCGCGACGTGTCCCAGGGGTTGCGGGTGGCCCCGTAGGAGTCCGGCTCGGTGGTCGGCAGGATGCCGATCTCCGGCGTGTTCGTCTTGCCGACCGTCACCAGCCCTGCCCCGCGGAAGCGCAGGGCGAGGTAGGAATCCGCCGGCGCGCGGAAATCGGCGTCCTTCAGGGCCTGCATGCCCATGTGGAGAGGCTGGCCGGCGAAGGAGATCCCCAGGTCCTTGAGCAGGAACGGGACGCCGCGGAAGGGACCGTCCGACGAGCTCGCCCGACAGCCTCTTCGCGAGCCTCCTCGAAGAGACGGTGGTTGACCGAGTTGAGCTCGGGATCGGTCGCCTCGATTCGAGCGATCGCGGCGTCGACCAGCTCGAGCGGGCTGAGCTTCGCCCTTGCGCACCAGCTCCGCCTGGGCGGTTGCGTCGAGGCCTCCGAGCTCCGTCGCGGTCGCCATCAGCTCGCGAACACCGGTGGACGGCGATCTGCCCAGGGGCGGGCGCGCTCGAGCTCGGCCGCGATCGAGAGCAGCAGGTCCTCGCGGCCGTAGGCGGCGACGAGGTGGATGCCGACCGGCAGTCCCTCTTCGCGTCCAATGGAGCGGCAGCGAGATCGCGGGCTGGCCCGACGCGTTCCAGAAGGCGGTGAACCCGGCCACCGAGATCGAGCGGAAGATCGGGGCGGCCGGGTTGTCGGCGACCGGAGCGAAGGAGCCCAGCTCGGCGGGGCGCTCGCCCGAGGTCGGCGTCAGCAGCAGGTCGAACCCGTCCTCCCACCATGCGGCAGCCTGCCGGGCCGTTCGCTGCTGGTACTCCAGGGCGGACAGGTACTGCGGAGCGCCGAACGCCCGCCCCATCTCGGCGAGCGCCCAGGTCGAGGCCTCGACGCCCTCCGCGGTGACCTCGACGCCCGTCTTCCGCGACCAGTAGTCGAGGTTCCAGGCGACGCCGGCGGTCCAGCGCGCGATGAACTGCTCGGTATAACCCGGATCGTGAAGCGCCTCGGGGTGCGACTCATCGACCGAGTGGCCGAGCTCGGTGAGGAGGCTTGCGGCGTCCTCGACCGCCTCGACACAGGCCGGATCGACCTCGAAGGCGCCGCCCGGTGCCGAGGTCAACGAGCCGATCCGAAGCGGGCCGGGGCCGGCCTCGAGCTCCTCGGCGTAGGGCCGCGACGGGTCGGGCACGCCGTAGGGGTCGCCCGCGGTCATGCCATGGGTCGCGTCGAGGACCGCCGCGCAGTCGCGCACGGACCTGGTGACGACGTGGTCGGCGACGAGGCCGCTCATGATGTCCCCGAAATCGGGGGCGAGGCTGACCCGCCCGCGCGAAGGCTTCAGGCCGACGAGGCCGCACTTCGACGCCGGGATCCGGATCGAGCCGCCGCCATCGTTGGCGTGGGCCACGGGGACCATCCCGGAGGCGACCGCGGCGGCGGAGCCGCCGCTCGAGCCGCCGGTCGAATGCGCGGTCGACCAGGGGTTTCGCGACGCTCCGTGGGCCTCTGGCTCGGTCGTCGGCAGGATGCCGAGCTCGGGCGTGTTGGTCCGCCCGCAGATCACGAAGCCGGCCTTGCGAAAGCGCGTCACGAGCCCCATGTCGGAGTCCTCGTGCCAGTCGAGATCGCGGAGGAACTTCATGCCCTCGTTGAGCGGATCGCCCGCCGAGTAGGCGCCCAGGTCCTTGAGCAGGAGCGGCACGCCCTTGAAGGGCCCGTCGGGCAGGTCGCCTGATGCCTCGGCGCGGGCCTTCTCGAATAGCGGGTGGATGACTGCGTTCAATTCCGGGTTGAGCGCCTCGATCCGCGCGATCGCGGCATCGACGAGCTCGAGCGGGCTGAGCTCGCCGTCGCGGACGAGCTGCGCCTGGGCGGTGGCGTCGAGGGTCGCCAGCTCGTCGCTCACAGCAGGTTCTCCAGGCCGACGGTGAACCGCTGGTCGAGCCCGCCCACCTTGCGAACGGCGAGCAGGACGCCCGGCATGAACGAGCTGCGGTCGATCGAGTCGTGGCGGATCGTCAGCGTCTGCCCCTCGCCGCCGAAGATCACCTCCTGGTGCGCGACCAGGCCGGGCAGCCGGACGGAGTGGATCGGCTCGTGGACGTTGCCCCCGGCCTCAGCGATCAGCTTCGCCGTCCGGGCCGCCGTGCCCGAGGGCGTGTCGAGCTTGCGGTCGTGGTGGAGCTCGACGATCTCGCACTCGGGCATGTGCGGCGCGGCGAGCTTCGCCGCCTCCATCATCAGCACCGCGCCGATCGCGAAGTTCGGCGCGACGAAGCAGTTGGCCTCTCCCCCGCTCGACTCGGCGGCCTCGCGCAGGGCGTCGAGGTCGAAGCCGGTCGTGCCGACCACGCAGTGCACGCCGGCGCCAAGACACGCCGAGACGTTGCCGGGACCGGCGTCGGGCGTGGTGAAGTCGACGACGACGTCGGCGTCGCCGAGGATCGAGTCGAGGCTCGTGTCAAGTGCCGGATCGGCCCTGCCTGTGAGCTCCATGTCCTCGGCGCCCTCGACGGCATCGCAGACGGTCGCGCCCATGCGCCCCGCTGCTCCCGATACTCCTACTCGGATCACGGGTGGGTGAGCCTACTTCTGTTTCAGCTTCACATCGACGGATTTCGAGTTCGCGTCGCCGCCGCTCGGCGTAAACGTGGCCGTCACGGTTACCGTCGCCTTGCCCTTGTTCGCGAGTCTCTGCTCGACCTTCGCGATCGGGTCCACCTTCAGCTTCACGATTCCCTCACCGCGGGCGTTCTTGCCCACCAGCTCCACCTTCTGACCGGACAATTCGAGCTCGCCGGGGCCCGGAACGGTCAACGGCAGCTTCGCCGTCCCGTTCTTCGTATTCTTCTCCGGCTTGCCGATGGTGAACTCGTTCGAGGGAGACACGGGAGGCGTGAGCGGAGGGTTCACGGTGGCGCAGCTCGAGACGATCGAGTCGGGGTCGATCGTCGCGGGGTCACGATCGAGGACGTCCGCGCCCGTCCCGCAGTCGAGGAGCGTGTCCGTCACTCCGTCATTCGCGAACAGGCGGTCATCGCCGGCGCCGCCGAACATCGTGTCCGCGCCGAGGCCCCCGATCATCGCGTTCGGGCCGCCGTCGCCGAGAAGCGTGTCCGCCTGAGGGCCGCCGGTCAGGTTCTCGATCGACCCCGTCGCGAACGTGTCGGACGTCCCAAATCCGTCGTTCCGCGCCAGGGTCGGGAGGCTCGCGCTGACCACGCCGGGCGCGTCGGCGTAGGTGGCGAGGTCGATGCCGGTGCCTCCGTCCAGGGCGTCGAAACCAGCGCCGGCGGCGATCGCGTCGTCGCCGGCGCCGGCTGAAATCGCGTCGTCGCCGGTCCCGGCGTCGATGGAATCGGTGCCCGCGAGCGTCTCGATCGCATCGTTCTCGGATCCTCCGGCCACCGTGTCATTGCCGGCCCCGGTGTCGACCTCGTCCTCGCCTGCGCCAGCGTCGACCGTGTCGTTGCCGGCCTCGGCGTCGACCTCGTCCTCGCCGTCGCCCGCGGCAACCCTGTTGTTACCGGTTCCCGCGTCGACGTCATCGTCGCCGGCGCCCGCGTCCACCACGTCGTCGCCGGCGCCGCTCTGAATCTCGTTTGCAACCGGATTACCGAACACGGAGTCCCCGGCCGAGCCGGTGGTGAAGTTCTCCATCGAGAAGATCCCTTGGGTGCCGGTGGCGTTCGCCGCGTAATCAGGGGCGGGCGTCGGGGGTGATCGTGATCCTCTCGGCGAGGGACGTCAGGATCTCCCTGACCCTCATCTGTGCGAAAGTTACGCCAGGGCCGGGCTGACCGGGGCGAGCGCGCTGCGGAAAACGTCCTCGTTGCCGCCAACCGCGGCGGCCGAGAAACGCGAGGGGTCGTACATCGTCGAGGCGATCTCGGCGGCCTCATCGGGGGTGACGGCCTCGACCCGGGCGAGCATCTCGTCGAGCGAGTAGAGGGGCACGCCGTGCATGGTCGCGCGGGCGATCCGCGACATCCGGGCAGCGCTCGACTCGAGGCCGAGGACGATGCGGCCCTTGATGTGCTCCTTGGCGCGGCGCATCTCGTCCTCGCTGATTCCGTCACTCGCCAGCGAGGCCAGCTCGGTGCCGATCACGTCGAGCGCCTCGGCGACGTTGTCGGGACGGGTGCCGACGTAGGTGGCGAGCACGCCGTTGTCCGCGTACTCGTCCGAGTAGGAGCCGACCGAATAGGCGAGGCCGCGCTTCTCGCGCACCTCGGTGAAGAGCCGCGACGAGGTGGCGCCGCCAAAGACCGAGTTGACGACCCCGAGTGCGAAGCGACGGTCGTCGCCGCGCGGGATCCCAGGCGCGCCGAGGCAGACGTGGTACTGCTCGGTCTCCTTCTCGTAGAAGCAGGCACGTGGCTCTCGCTCGACCTTCGCCGCGGGGGCGGCCCCGTTTCCGTTCGACGGAGCCGGAGCGATGTGCTCGTGGGCCAACGCGAGGATCTGCTCGTGTTCGATGTGACCCGCGGCTGCAACGACGATGTTGCCGCCCGTGTAGCGACGGCGGTGATATTCGGCGATGTCGGGTACCGGGATCGAGGCGATCACGTCGGCCTTGCCGATCACCCGGCGGCCGAGCGGGTGGTCGCCGAAGACCGCGTCCGCGAGGACGTCGTGGACGCGATCCGAAGGCTCGTCCTCGTACATCGCGATCTCCTCGAGCACCACCTGGCGCTCGGAGTCGACCTCGGGATAGGTGGGGCCGAGCAGCATCTCCGCGAGGATGTCGAAGGCCTCCTCGGTATGGACGTCGAGCAGTCGCGCGTATAGGTGCGTCGATTCCTTGCTCGTGGCCGCGTTGGTCGAGGCCCCGAGCCCGTCGAAGAGCTCGGAAATCTCGACCGCCGAGTAGCGCTTCGTGCCCTTGAAGAGCAGGTGCTCGAGGAAGTGCGAGACGCCGGCCTGGGCCGGCTCCTCGTCACGCGACCCCGTGCGGACCCACAGGCCGAGGGCCACCGAGCGCACCGAGGGCATCGCCTCGGTGATCACCCGGACGCCGGAGTCGAGCTCGGTGAGCTCGACTCCTTCCGGAAGGCCCTCTGGGCTCACGGTTGGCTCAGTCCTCGAAGCGACGGCGCCTACCGCCACCGCCACCGCCACCGTCACGGCCGCCACCGCCACCGCCACCGTCACGGCCGCCGCGACCACCTCGGTCGCGACCGCCACGGCCGCCGCGGTCTCCACCGCGACCGCGATCTCGACCGCCGCCGCCACCGCCGCGACCCGGGTCACCGGTGCCGACCGCGGCGAGATCCTCCGCCGTCTTGCCGGCGACGTCGGGATCCTCGGAGAGGCGCAGGCCGATCCGGCCACGCTCGCGGTCGACCTCGACCACGGTGACGTCGATCTCGTCGCCCTGGCTGAGGACGTCGTCGACCGTCTCGACACGCTCGCCCGGCTTCACGTTGGAGATGTGAAGCAGGCCGTCGGTGCCCTTGACGATCTCGACGAAGGCTCCGAACGTGGTCGTCTTCACGACCTTGCCCTTGAAGCGATCGCCGACCTCGGCGTCCTTGGTCATTGACCGAATCCGGTCGATGCAGCCCTCGACGAGCTTTCCGCTCGCGGCGTAGACGCGGACGGTGCCGTCGTCCTCGATGTCGATCTCGGCCTCGAACTCCTCCTGCAGGCCGCGGATGTTCTCGCCGCCCTTGCCGATGACCGCGCCGATCTTCTCGGGGTCGATCTGGATCGACTCGATTGCCGGCGCGTACTCGGAGAGCTTCTCGCGCGGGCCATCGATCGACTCGGCCATCTTGTCGAGGATGAACAGTCGGCCCTTGAGCGCCTGCTCGAGCGCGTCGCGCAGGATCTCGAAGGTGACGCCGGTGATCTTGATGTCCATCTGAAGGGCGGTGATCCCGTCCTTCGTTCCGGCGACCTTGAAGTCCATGTCGCCGAGGTGGTCCTCCACGCCGGCGATGTCGGTCAGGACGATCACGTCGTCGCCCTCCTTGATCAGGCCCATCGCGACGCCGGCGACCGGTGCGGTGACCGGCACGCCCGCTGCCTGCAGCGCCATCGAGGACGCGCAGACGGAGCCCATCGAGGAGGAGCCGTTCGACTCCAGCGTGTCGGAGACGACCCGGACCACGTACGGGAAGTCCTCCTGGCTCGGGATCGTCGCGACCAGAGCACGCTCTGCGAGCGCACCATGGCCGATGTCACGGCGCTTCGGGCCGCGCATGAAGCCCGCCTCCCCGACCGAGAAGGGCGGGAAGTTGTAGTGGTGCCAGAACGTCTTCGTCGTCTGCAGGCCGAGGTTGTCGACCTTCATGTCCATCCGCGTCGTGCCGAGCGCGACGGACGAGAGGATCTGGGTCTCGCCGCGGGTGAAGAGCGCTGAGCCGTGCGCGCGAGGTGACAGGTCGACCTCGGTCTCGATCGGCCGGATCTCGTCGGCGGCGCGGCCGTCGGGCCGCTTCTTGTCGACAGCGATCCGCTTGCGCACGATGTCCTTCTCGAGCGACGCAAAGGCGCGGGCGACGTCGTCGCGCTTCTGCGCGGCCTCAGGCTCCTCGATCGGATCGGGAGCGAGTGCCTCGAAGACATCCAGCTTCACGGCTGCGGCGGCATCCTGGCGCTCGAGCTTGCCCTCGATCGAGGTTGCCTCGTCCAGCTTTGCACCGAAGTCGGAGCGGATCTTCTCGAGGATGTCCTCGTCGATGACGGGGGCCTCGACCTCGATCTTCTCCTTGCCGGCGAGCTCGCGCAGCTCCTCGATCGCGCCGATGATCTTCTTGATCTCGGCGTGGGCGATGTCGAGCGCGTCGAGCACTTCGGCCTCGTTGACGCCCGTCGCGCCGCATTCGACCATCAGGATCGCCTCGGCGGAGCCGGACACGATCAGGTCCATGTCGAGCTCCTCGAGCGACTCCTCGTCGGGGTTGACGACGAAGTCGCCGTCGAGCTTGCCCACGCGGACCGCGCCGACGTAGTGCGCCACCGGGACCGGCGAGAGCGCGAGCGCCGCGGAGGCGCCGTTCATCGCGAGGATGTCGTAGGGGTGGACGTGGTCCACGGAGATCGGCTGGCAGACCAGCTGGGTCTCGTAGTGCCAGCCCTTGGGGAAGAGCGGCCGCACGGGGCGGTCGATCATCCGGGCCGTCAGCGTCGCCTTTTCACCGGCGCGCGCCTCGCGGCGGAAGAAGGAGCCGGGAATCTTGCCCGCGGCGTAGTGCTTCTCCTCCACGTCAACCGTCAGCGGGAGGAAGTCCACGTCGCGGAGGTTGCCGACGGTCGCGGTTGCGAGGACATGGGTGTCGCCGCTCTTGACGACGACGGCTCCGCCGGCCTGCCTGGCGAGCTTGCCCGTCTCGAGGGTGATCTCCTGATCGCCGACCTCTACGGAGACGGACTTAACGTCGAACATGCTCAATTTTTTCTCTACCTTCCGGCCGCCTTCGGTGGCGGCCTCGTTTCTTATCGATCTCTCGAAAGTTCCGCGGCGATGTTAGCGGCAGCTATCGGGCTGCCACCGGCGAAGGCGGCCGGCGTCGCGACGACGCCGGCGCGCAGGCCGGTGCGGAAATCGCGCTGCACCCGATCATGGATCTCCTCGGAGCGGCGATCGCGCTCGAAGCGCTCCAGATCGAGCCCCAGCGCCTCCGCTCGTTGCCATAGATGGGGGTCGTCCTGGCGACCCTGATCCGCGTAGATCGAGTCGATCATCGCCCAGAACGCATCCTCGGACTGGACGGCGACCGCCTCCGCAGCGGCGTGAAGGGACGGCGCCCGCTTGTGTTTCGACGCGATCGGGAAGTGGCGAACGCACAACCTCAGATCCAGCGCGCCGATTTCGCGCCACACGGCGGCGCAATGTGGGCAGCCGAGGTCGAGGTAGAGGACGACATCCGGCCCCTCACCGCGGACGTGATCATCCGGGCCGATCGGCGGGACGTCGGCGCTGGTGAGCTGCCCGCTCAGTGGTCGAGCGCGTCGAAGATCAGGTTGGCGCCGGGGATCGTCAGCGGAGTCTCCTCCGCATGGACCCATCGCACGATGCCGTCCTCGTCGATGAGCACCAGCGAACGGTTCGGGGTCCCCCACTCTTCGAGGTAAGCGCCATAGGCGCGTGAGACCTCGCCTTTGGGATGGAAGTCTGCGAGCAGGGTCATTTCCAGACCGAGTTGCTTGCGAAACGCGTTGTGGCACCAGCTGCCGTCGGTGGAGATCCCGATCAGCTCCGCCCCTGCCGCTTGGATCTGCGGCAGGACCTCCTGGTAGACCGAGAGCTGGTCCGAGCAGACGGGCGAGAAGTCGTTGGGGTAGAAGGCAAGCACGACCTTTCGGCCGCGGAAGTCGGCAAGGCCGACCTGCTCGCCCCGATGGTTCGGAAGCGTGAACTTGGGCGCCGGTGTTCCCGGCTCGATCATGGGATCTAGTGGCGCAGGCCCAGGTCCGCGACGAGCGTGCGGTAGCGCTCGACGTCGGAGCGCTCGAGATAGCGCAACAGCCGGCGGCGCTTGCCGACCAGCATCAGCAGGCCGCGACGCGAGTGATGGTCCTTCGGGTGCGTGCGCAGGTGCTCGGTGAGCTCGTTGATCCGCTCGGTCATCAGCGCGACCTGGACCTCGGGCGAGCCCGTGTCCGCGTCGCCGCGCCCGTACTTGGCGGAGAGCTCGGCCTTTCTTTCCTTCGTCAGAGTCATAAAACGAGCGGCCGCGAAGGGCCGCTTCAGGCAGTGAAATTAGCACAGAGCTCGCGGGCCTCAGCCACGTCGCGGTGCATCTGAGCGATCAGGTCCTCGACGCTCGGAAACCGCCTTTCCCCGCGCATTCGCTCGACGAAAGCCACCCGCAGGGTGCGCCCGTAGAGGTCCTCGTCGAAGTCGATCAGGTGGGCCTCGATGAGCAGGCCGCGGCCGGTCTCGAACATGGGTCTGACGCCCACATTGACCGCGGCTGGCCTCCCGTCTGCGAAAGCCGCATAGACCCCATGGCCAGGCACCACGAGCTCGTCGTCGGGAACCAGGTTCGCGGTCGGGAAGCCGAGCTTGCGGCCCCGCTGATCCCCCTCGACGACGGCGCCCTCGACCATGAACGGGGCGCCGAGGAAGTGGCGCGCGGACTCCATCTCCCCGGCCGAGATGAGGGCACGGATCCGGGTCGACGAGATCGTCTCGCCGTCCGCGTCGACGAGTGGGACCACGCGGGTCTCGAATTCTTCGCGCTCCGAGAGCATCTGCGGGTCGCCCTTCGCCTTGCGGCCGAACCGGAAGTTCTCCCCCACCGAGACCTTCTTCGCGCCGAGCCGCTCGATCAGGATCTCCTCGATGAACTGCTCCGCCTCGATGCTGGCGAATTCACGGTCGAACGGGATCACGACCAGCTCGTCGACGCCGATGCCGTCGATCACATCGCGCTTGATCTCGAACGGCATGATCAGCTTTGGCGCTGCTTCGGGGTGAATCACGCGGACCGGATGCGGCTCGAAGGTGAGCACGGTGTCGGCCTTGTCGATCACCGCCTGGTGGCCGAGGTGGACCCCGTCGAAGGTCCCGATCGCGACATGCCGGTCGCGCGGCTCGGCGTCGGGCAGCGAGGTGACCTTGAGCGACATGGACGACGGACGCTACCGCGCCTCGTCGAGCAGGCGCTTCTTACCGCCCCTTGCCCAAGCGCTCGAGGCTGAACGTCCAGCTCACGGCCCTCGAAACGCCGTTCGACTCGTATTGGGCAGTGGCGGCGGTCGACCAGTGCTTTCGCTTCAGCAGCTTGAGCCCGAGCCAAGGTGCGAACAACTGCTTGCCGAACGTGTCCGCCTCGTCCGACAGGTATGGGAATGCCGGGTTGGGACCAACGCAGCTCGAAAGCGGATCGTCCGCGTCTGTGCCGCTGACTGCGATGCCGCGGTACTGGCTGTAGGGGAAGGGGTAGTACAGCTCGAGCGTCCAGTCGGTGTCCGTGACGGCTGTGCAGCTCTCGAACTCGTCGGTGTCACAGAAGGAGGTGTCGTCGCCGGTGACGCTTCGCTCCGCGTGGGCACGCACTTCGAAGGTGCCGTCGGAGAAGATGGGCTTGCCGTCCTTGCCGAACTTGACCTTGAGTCGCAGAGGCTCCGGTGTGGAGAAGGCGACCTGCTCGCCACCGTGGGCGAGACAGCGGCCGAAGGCGCTCTCGTGGGTCCACTCGATGCTCTGGGTTCCCTCGAAGGAGAGCGCGAAGACTCGCGACTCAATCTCGGCGGCGCCTGCCGGTGCCACCGTGGCCGCATGGAGGACGACGGCAAAGCCGAACGTCAGCGCGATTCGCGATAGCCACCAGAACTTCAGGCCGGAAGTATGACGACCTCGGGACGAATCGTCTCGCCGTCTCCCCTGCCGACCGCGATCAGCCGGTCCTCGTGCGTGAGCCGCAGAAGCTCCCCCTCCCCCTCGATCGAACGGCCGTGGCCGATGGCGGTGGCCTCCGTCTCGCTCAGCGCGTGCTCAGGCAGGTGAGCGAGGGCCCGGTTCGCCGAAATCGGCTGGTCGCCGGCCTCCTCGATCCGCAGCGCTCCGACCGCGGTCCGGCGCAGCTCCTCGCAGTAGGCGTCTCCGAGCGTCTCGATCAGCGTGCGGACGTAGGTGCCCGACGAGCACTCGATCTCGAACCTCGCCCTCCCCTCCCCCGCCTCGAGCAACTCGGCACGGTGGACGACGACCTCGCGCTCCGGCGTCTCGGCGGTCTCGCCGCGGTGCGCGCGCTTGTACAGCCGCTCGCCGTCGACCTTGACCGCCGAGGTCAGCGGAACCCGCTGCGTGATCGTGCCGGTCGGCAGCTCCAGCCGCTCGGGAACCCGGCCGGAATCGGTGAGCTTCCCGTCAGGATCGCCGGTGGTCGACGTCCAGCCGAGCCTGGCCGTCGCCACGTAGGTCTTCGGCAGTGGCAGCAGGTAACGCTGGAGCCGCGTGGCACGGCCCAGAAGGATCACCAGCAGGCCGGTTGCAAACGGGTCCAGGGTGCCGGCGTGGCCGACCCGCTTGATCCCGCGCTCGCGGCGGACCTGCGCTACGACATCGTGCGACGTGACTCCGGCCGGCTTGTCGCGGAGCAGGACCTCGGCGGGAGCCGGATCAGAGCTGGGCGGTGACCCGGTCACAGAGCATCTCGACCACCTCTGGATAGGGCAGGTCGGTCGAGAAGCCGGCGGCTCGCTTGTGCCCCCCGCCCCCGTGCTCACGCGCGATCGAGGAAACGTCCACGCCCTCGCCCGAGCGCAGGCTGACCTTGCGGGCCGCTCGGCCACCGTCGGTCTTGTCCCGGACGAACGCAGCGACCGACGTGCCCTCGATCGAGCGCACGTAGTCGATGATCCCCTCGGTCATCACCTCGCTGGACCCGGTCGCCTCGTAGTCGCCGGCCTCGATGTAGGTGATCGCGAGCCCACATTCCGGGTAGCGCTCGACCTTCTCCAGCGCACGCGAGATCAGCCGCAGCTTCTCGACCGGGACCCGCTCGTACAGGCGGCGGAAGATGTCGTGGACGTCGACGCCGGCATCGATCAGGTCCGCCGCCATCCGATGCGAACGGGCGTCGGTGTTCTCGTACATGAACCGCCCGGTGTCGGTGACCAGACCGACGTAGAGGGCGTCGGCGATCTCAGGCGTGATCTGGGCGTCGAGCAGCCCGGCGAGCTCGAAGACGATCTCGGCCGTAGAGGAGGCCTCGACGTCGACCAGATTTACGTCCCCGAAGCGTGTGTTGTCGTGGTGGTGGTCGATGTTCAGGACCCGGGCCTCGCCGTCGCCGCGGCGCAGCCAGTCGACCGGCATCCGGTCGATGTTGCCGCAGTCGAGGAACATGATCGTGCGATCGGCCAGGTCCGCCGGGGCCTCGTGGAAAACCTCCTCGAGCGGCAGGAACTGGTACTCGATCGGAAGCGGGAACTCCTTCGAGGCCAGGAACATCACCGAGTCCTTGCCCAGCTGCTCGAGGATCCCGTGCATCGCAAGCAGCGAGCCAAGCGCGTCGCCGTCCGGGCCCTCGTGGGCGGTCAGCAGGAAGCGATCGTCCTCGCGGATCGCGGTGACGATCTCAGCGAGCGCGCCATCGCGATCCGTCTCGGCGGTGGTCATCGGCGGGCCGCTCAATCTTCGTCCCGGTCGAGATCCGTCTCGAGCAGGCGCGTCAGGCGGTCGCCGCGCTCCGGCGTGTCGTCGTAGGTAAAGCTGAGGGTCGGCGTGCGCTTGATCCGCATCTGGTCGGCGATCGCCGCCTGCATAACCCCATGAGCCGAGCGCAGGGCCGTCAGGGTCTGCTCGCGTTCATCGTCGTCGCCAAGCACGCTGACGAACACCTGGGCGTTGCGGAGATCTGGGCTTGTTTCGACGGCTGTCACGGTCACGAATCCGATTCTTGGGTCCTGCAACTCACTCGCGATCGTTCCGGAGATCACCTCGCGCATCACCTCGTTGACACGGCGCATGCGGCCGGAAGCCATCGCTGGGCGAGTCTAGCCTCGAACGTCCTGGAGCGAGAGGAGGTCCCGTTCGAAACTGCACCCATCCGGGCAGCGCGATTCGACGAATCTGGCGAGATCATCCGCGCGAGCCTCGACGCCCGAGTCGCCGACGAGCGCGCAGAGCAGCGTTGTCGACTGCCACGTGTCATGGCCGGCGATCTCCGCGACCGATGCGCCGAAGCGCTGGCGGATCTGCGCCTTCAGCGACTGGACCAGCTTGCGCTTCTCCTTGAGGCCGTGCGATTCGCCCTGATGGAGATGGATCTCGATCAGGGAGACGTAGGCGGTCAATCGAATGCAGATGAGATCGAGCCGAACCGGACGCGAAGCGGAGGATTCGGCGGTCGCATGTGTGTTGCTACTCGAGTGTCTTCTCGACCTGCTTCGTCCGGAAGAACTCGAGCGTGTCGCCGACCTTGACGTCCGCGTAGCCCTCGAGCACGATGCCGCACTCGAGGCCCTCCTCGACCTCCTGGACGTTGTCCTTGAAGCGCCGCAGCGAGCCGATGCGGCCGGTCCAGATCACAGTTCCCTCGCGGACGAGGCGTACCTGGGAGTCGCGGCTCACCTTGCCGTCGGTCACGCTGCAGCCGGCGATATTGCCGACGCGCGAGGCCTTGAACACCTCGAGGATCTCCGCCTCGCCGACGCGCTCCTCGACCTCCTCGGGCTCGAGCATGCCCTCCATCGCCGCGCGCAGCTCCTCCGTGACCTTGTAGATCACGTCGTAGGTGCGGATCTCGACGCCCTCGGCCTCGGCGGCACGGCGTGCATCGAGCAGCGGCCGGACGTTGAACCCGATGACGATCGCGTCGGAGGCCGCGGCAAGCATCACGTCGGACTCGTTGATCCCGCCCGCCGCAGCGCGAATCACATTCACCGCAACCTGGTCCTGCGGGAGCTTGGCGATCTCATCCCGAAGTGCCTCGACGGAGCCCGAGACATCGGCCTTGAGAACGATGTTGAGTTCCTTGAGCTCGCCGGCACTCGCCTTCGCGAAGAACATCTCAAGGGTGACGCCGCGGGCCTGCTGGCGGGCCAGCGTCTCGGTCTTGAGGCGGTGGGCCCGCTCTGCGGCGAGACGGCGGGCCTCCTTGTCGGACTCGACGACCCGAACCGGATCGCCGGCCTCGCAGACCCCGTCGAAGCCGAGCACCTGGACGGGGTCGCCCGGGGTGGCCTCCTCGACCCTGGCGCCGGTGAAATCGTGCATCGCGCGGACCCGGCCCCAGGTCGCGCCGCTGACCAGCGCGTCGCCGACCTTGAGGGTCCCTCGATCGACCAGGACCGTGACGACGGGTCCCCGGCCCGGATCCAGGTGGGACTCGATCACCGACCCGGACGCCGGGGCATCCGGGTTCGCCTTGAGCTCCTCGAGATCGGAGACCAGGATGATCATCTCGAGCAACTTGTCGAGGCCCTCCTTGGTCTTCGCGGAGACATCGACGTAGACGGTGTCCCCTCCCCAATCCTCTGGGTTCAGGTCCTGCTGGGCGAGCTCGCCGCGAACCCTGTTCGGGTCGGCCCCCTCCTTGTCGATCTTGTTGACCGCGATCAGGATCGGGACGTCGGCCGCCCTGGCGTGGTCGATCGCCTCCGTCGTCTGCGGCATTACGCCGTCGTCGGCGGCGACGACGATCACCGCGAGATCCGTGACGTCGGCGCCACGGGCGCGCATCGCGGTGAACGCGGCGTGACCGGGCGTGTCGAGGAAGCTGATCCGGCCACCATCGTGATCGACCTGATAGGCGCCGATGTGCTGGGTGATCCCGCCGGCCTCGCCCTCGGCGACCTGCGTCTCGCGGATCGCGTCCAGTAGTGAGGTCTTGCCGTGGTCGACGTGGCCCATGATCGTCACGACCGGCGGCCGGTCCACCAAATCCGCGTCCGAGTCTTCGTATTCGGGCTCCTCGGGCGCCTCCTCGGCGGCGGTGACGATGTCGACTTCCTGATCGAACTCCTTGGCGAGCAGCGTGATCGTCTCGTCGGGAAGCGTCTGGGTGAGCGTCGCCATCTCGCCCATCTGCATCAGCTTCTTGATCAGGTCCGCGGCCGAGAGCTTCAGCGTCTCGGCAACCTCGGCGACGGTTGCGCCGGAGTTGACCTTCGTCGGCACGATCTCCTGGGGCTCGGCGGGGCCGCGAGCGGGCTCCTCGAGCAACGGCCTGCGACGGCGCCCACCTCGGCGCCTCGGCGGGCGGCGCGGGGGTGCGTCAGGCATCCGCTCGCGGCGCGAGGCCTGCGAGTCGATCACGACGCGGCGGCGCTTCTTGCTGCCCGAGCCGGCGTCTCCGGCGGCTGCCGGCTGCTTGGCGTCGCCGCTGGGGGCGGCGGCGGGCTTGGCGGCCGGCTTCGCAGCCTTCGCGGCGGGCTTCTCGGCCTTCGGCGAGCCGCCCCCGCCATTCGCGGCGGCGATCGCCTTCAGCGCGTCGGCCTCCTCGACGCTGGACGCAGCGGCCTTCGCCTCGATCCCTGCGGAATTGAGCGCGGCAAGAACGTCCTTGCTGGTCAGGCCCTGAGCCTTCGCGATTTCATGGACTCGCTTTTTGGCCACTATGCCTCTGACTTCACATCACTTCCGGCAGCGTCGTCGGCTTCGCCGACTTCCTCGCCGGAATCGTCATCAGAGGCAACACCACTGCCGTCCGCCTCCTCCGCTTCGCGTCCGGGGGCGGCCGGGTCAGACGTGGGCTCAGCTTCAGGTTCCTCGGCTGGCTCCTCTTCGGGCGCCTCTTCCTCGGCGGGGGCCTCTTCCTCGGCTGCTTCCGGCTCCTCAGCCTCCTCTTCGTCGGCCTCCTCGGCGTCCTCGTCATCGGCTTCGTCAGCCTCTTCGGCGGCCTCTGCCTCCGCTGCGGCGGCTTCTTCAGCCTCCTCGGCGGCCTTGGCCTCCGCTGCGGCTGCTTCCTCTGCCTTTGCCGCGGCCGCTTCCTCAGCGGCGGCGTTCTCGTCGAAGGCGGCCTGACCCTTTTCGATGATCGGCTTCAGCTCGTCCTCGCCGGCGCCCGCGTCGGCGAGGCGGCTGATCTCCTGCTCGCTGAGGGTGCTCAGGACGGTGACCTGGTTGGTGCTGAAGCGGGCGAGGGCCTGATGCTGGGGCAGTCCGCAGAAACGAGAGCCCTGGAGGGACGCGTTGGGGCAGCGGCGGCCGGCGGACAGCACCGCGGAGCAGCGGCCGTCGAGTGTGGCGCCGCCCTCCTCCTCGATCTCGAGGTCCTCCTCCATCTCCGAGAACTCCTGCTCGGACTTGATGTCGACCTTCCAGCCGGTCAGCTTCGCTGCGAGGCGGGCGTTCTGGCCGTCGCGGCCGATCGCAAGGGAGAGCTGGTCGTCCGGGACGATCACCGTCGCCTGCTGGTCCTCGTCGTCGACCAGGACCTCGCGCACACGCGCCGGGGAGAGCGCCTTGGCAACGAACCGGGCGGGCTCCTCGTTGTAAGGAATGATGTCGATCTTCTCGCCGCGCAGCTCGGAGACGACCATCCGCACCCGCGATCCGCGCGGGCCGACGCAGGCGCCCACCGGGTCGACTCCGTCGGCATGCGAGATCACCGCGATCTTCGACCGGTAGCCGGGCTCGCGGGCGACGCCCACGATCTCGACCAGCTTGTCGGCGATCTCGGGCACCTCGAGCTCGAAAAGGGACTTGATCAGCTCCGGGTTTCGCCTGGAAACGACGATCGAAGGGCCCTTGCCCTCCGAGGAGACATCCGAGACGACGACCCGGATCCGCGAGCCGTGGTCGTAGCGCTCGTTCCAGACCTGCTCGGAGCGCGGCAGCAGCGCCTCGACGCGCTCGCGCAGCTGGACGAGCGTGTAGCGGTTGTCGGACTGCTGGATGATCCCGGTGACGAGCTCGCCGACGCGGTCCTGGTACTCCTCGAACATCATCTGGCGCTCCGCCTCGCGGATCCGCTGGAGCATCACCTGCTTCGCGGTCTGGGCAGCGATCCGGCCAA
Organism: uncultured Thermoleophilia bacterium; assembly: GCA_963785155.1. Taxonomy (GTDB): domain Bacteria; phylum Actinomycetota; class Thermoleophilia; order Solirubrobacterales; family 70-9; genus DASUSH01. The sequence goes on along the minus strand of CAWAUB010000007.1, from coordinate 595,122 downwards.
AGCCGTCGGGGGTCACGTCGACGCTTTCGATCTGGTCCTCGTAGGGCGCCAGCACCTCCGGGTCGAGGTCCGGGTCCTCCGGCTCGCGCGGCTCGCCGGTCTCGGGATCGATCGTCGGCTGAAGCTCCTCTTCCTCCATCGCCTCGCGCGCCTCGGCGACCAGCTTCTCCTCGAGCTCCGGCGGCAGGATCAGCTCGAAGACGCGGTACTCGCCCTCGACCTCGTCCAGGTCCACCCGGGCGTACTTGGCCGATCCGGGGGACTTCTTGTAGGCGGAGAGCAGCGCGTCCTCAAGGGCCGACTTGAGCGTGTCGGGGGCGATTCCCTTCTCCTGCTCGAGGACCCTCATGGCCTCGACGATCTCGCGACTCATGAATGGACCTCCGGAAGCTCGGGGACGAGGTTGGAACGGTGGACGTACGAGAGCGGGATCTCGACCGCGTCCCCGGCGTCCTCGACCAGCACCGATTCCTCGTCGGCGCCGGCGAGCTTGCCGGTGAAGTTGCGCCGTCCCTCGACTGCCTTGCGCGTGCGCACTCGCACGCGGCGGCCGAGGAAGCGGCGGAAATGCTCTGGCTTGGTCAGCGGGCGATCCAGCCCCGGTGAGGAGACCTCGAGCGAATAGTCGGTCAGCAGGTCGCGAAGATCGTTGGTGACCCGCTCGCAGAGCGCCAGGTCGACGCCGTCGGGGTGATCGATGAAGACCCGCAGGGAGTCGCGGCCGGGCTGCTCGATGGCAATCACCTCGACCTCGGGCTCGCGCTCGGCGAGACGGCTCTCGATTTCTTCGTTCAGGCTCTTCATCGCTTCCTCTCGCTCCCCTCGCACCCTCCTCCGGGCGAAAAAAAGGTGGGCACGCGGCCCACCTGATCCGTACAGGGTTCGGGTGCGAAAAGAAGCAGGGCGAGTATAGCCCTGGACATGCGGGGCGCCGGGGCGCGATTTCGCGTCGCGATCAGGCTTCGAGCAGGAGGGTGACGGGTCCGTCGTTGGTCAGCTCGACCTGCATGTGAGCGCCGAACTGGCCGCGTCGAGCGGCGAGCGCGTCGCAGAAGCGCGCGTAGAGCGGCTCGGCCAGCTCCGGCGAGGCGGCGCCCGTGAAGCTCGGCCGGTTGCCCTTGCGGGTGTCGGCGTAGAGCGTGAACTGGCTCACGCACAGGACCTCCCGATCGCCCAGCGGCTTGTTCATCCGCCCCTCGTCATCCTCGAAGACGCGAAGGGCCCGGACCTTTGCGGCGAGCCGATCGCAGCCGGCCTCCGTGTCATCGCTCGCGACCCCGAGCAGGACGAGGAGGCCGGGCCCGATCGCCGCGATTGCCTTCCCGTCGACGCTCACGGAGGCACGTAAAACCCGCTGTACGAGCGCTCGGACCTCAGCCTCCCGTGCTAGGGGCGCAGCGCGAGCAGCTGGCCGAACCCGCTGGCGATAGCGAGCGTGTCGCCGGTGACATTGCAAAGCCGCAGGGCGAGTTGGTCCTCCTCGGCCTGGTAGGCGCTCGCGACGATGCCGACCTCCGTCCCCGGAGGCGGGAAGGCCAGGACGACGTCGTTGGCGTTGAACGCAGTGTTCGTAAACGTCTGCACGGTTTCGCAGGTTTCAGCTGCGACGCTCGTCGCCGTCGGATCCACGCTGACTGGGAGGAACGCGGCGATGTCGCCTGCCAGCAAAGAGCCGTCTGCGACCTTGGCGGAATCGACCGAGTTGTTCGTCGGTGTCCGCTCGTCGGAGAGCCGCGGATCGTCGCCCGGCGCGGCCTGCTGCGCACCCGTTCCGAGCGAGCGCAGCGACGAGACGCCGGGCGCGGCGTCGAACAGGCCGGTGTCCAGGTCGGCGGCTCCGACGGAGCCGTCCAGGATGTGGGTGCTCTCGACCTGGTCGTTGCCGATATCCGGGTTCGGATAGGTGCCGGCCAGATCGCCGCCCGCGGGCCCATTCGGGGATCCGGGAACGCCCTGCGGGCCCTGTGGTCCTTGCTGCCCCTGAGGGCCGGCCGGCCCCCGCGAGCCCACAGGCCCCTGGGGCCCGGGCGGTACGTCGAGGGTGTCCTCGTCGATGTCGTCGCCCGTCACCGAGCCGTCCACGATCGTCGAGCCGTCGACGGCGTCGAACTCGAGATCGACAGACTGAACGTCGCTGTCGCGGATGTCTGCGGATTGCACGGCCCCGTTTTGGATCTGCTTGGAGCCCACGGAGTTGCGGCCGATGGCGAACGCGCTGCCGCCGAGCGCGATGAACAGGGCGACCAGCGCGATCGCGGTCGAGGCCGACGGCCGAGCCTTCATCAACGTCGCCCAGCGTTCCTGCCTTCTTCCAAGGTCGCTCATGGCCTGATCACCACCAATCGTACGTCCCCGTTCGGCACCGCCAGCGTTGCGGCAGTGGAGTTGCAGATCGCGACGTTGCGCTCGTCGTCCCTCGCGACGTAGTTCAGGGGCACCAGTCCGGCGGGCGTCGCCGGCGGTGGGATCACGAGCACCAGATCGCCATCGTCGTAGGCGGCGATGTCCGCGTCTCGCGTAAAGCACGCTCCCGGGCCGACGTTCTCCGGCAGGCCGCTGGGCGTGAACGTCTCCGTGAAGGCGGCAACGTCGCCGATCCGAAGGTCGCCGTTGTCCACCTTGGAGCTCGTCACTGAATTGTCGGCTGCGGGGCGGTCGTCACTCAGCCGGGGATCGTTGCCGGCAGCGGCCTGGCCGGCGTCGTCGCCGAGCGAACGGCGCGACGGCGAGGCCGAGGCTCCGTCGAGGATCGAATTCGAAAGGTCGCTGCCGTTGATCTGCCCGTTCAGGATCTGGGCGCCTGCGATGGCCCCTGTCGCGATCAGTGGGTTCGGGTAGCTGCCGGTGAGGTCGCCGGAGGCCGGGCCGCCGGGGCCAAACCCCGCGCCGGCATCGGGTCCCTGGGCCCCGTTCTCGCCCTGTGGGCCGATCGTCCCCGCCGGACCGTCGGGGCCGGCCGGGCCATCGTTGAGCGGCAAGGAGATCGAGTCCTCGTCGACGTCGGTGCCGGTGATCGAGTCGTCCGAGATCGCCGCGGTCTCCACGGAGTCGGGCGCCAGGTCGGCCGCGCCGACCCCGAGCTGGGCGAGGTCCTCGCTCGAAACCGCGTTGTCCTGAATGTGGCTCGACTTCACCGAGTTCTTCTTCACTGCGAACGCGCTCCCCGAGAGGGCCACGACGATCGCGATCGCACCGATGACCGCGGCCGGAGATGTCCACGCGCGGCTAGTGGGCGTTCGCACCGAGTCTCTCCCTGTACGCCCGGTAGTCACGCCGCTCGGGACGAAGGTTCGCCGCGATCGCCAGATGGCGCCGTGCCCGATCGCGGTCGCCGACGAGGCTCAGTGCCCTGCCGAGGCAGAAGTGCGCGAAGTCGTTTACCGGATAGCGCTCCACGACCGCCTCGAACTCCGGCACGGCCTCTTCGAAGTGACGGCTGCGGAACAGAGCCCGGCCGAGTGCCTCCCGGACCGAGCTCTTCTCGGGCGCCATCTGGGCCGCTTTGCGAAGGGGCACCGCCGCCGACTCGTAGTCCCCGGCCTCGAGCAGGCTCATACCCCGCCTATAGAGCGAGTAGAGCTGGTCTGCATCCCGAGCATCGACCACCCGATGAAGTCTAGGTGCCGCCCTCTCGCGTGTCTAAAGCCTGGGTGGCCGATCGCAGCGCCTCCACGCGGTCGAGGATCGCGTCCGCGACGTCCTCCTTGGCGGCAAGCGGAACCTCCGTCGCCGCGTCGCGGTCGACGATCGTGACCTCGTTGCTGGCGCTCTCGAAGCCGATCTCGGGGCGGGAGACGTCGTTGACCACGATCGCGTCGAGCCGCTTGCGATCGAGCTTCGAGCGGGCCCGCGCCACGTAGTCGCCGCCGTGCTCCGCGGCGAAGCCGACGAGGGTCTGGTCGTCACGACGCTCACCGGCCAGCGCGGCGACCACGTCGGTCGTGGGCTCCAGGCGCAGTTCGAGGTCTCCCCCGCTCTCGCGGACGATCTTGCCGGCCTCAGGCTCGGCCGGCCGATAGTCGGCGACTGCGGCCGCCATCAGGAGGACGTGGCAGGCCTGAAACTCGTCCCGGGCTGCGGCCTCGAGCTCGGCCGCGCTCTCGATGTCGATCCGGCGGACGCCCGCCGGCGTTTCGAGCGCGACGTTGGCCGCGATCAGCGTGACGTCGGCGCCGCGTACCGCGGCGCGCGTGGCCAAGGCGACGCCCATCCGCCCGCTCGAGCGGTTGCCGACGAAGCGGACAGGGTCGATCGCCTCGCGGGTACCGCCGGCGGTGACCAGCACCCGAAGCCCGTCCCAAGGGCCGACCGGAGCGCCGATCTGGCGCTCGAGCTCGGCGAGCAGCCGATCCGGCTCCGGCAGGCGGCCGGCGCCGTGCTCGCCGCGCGACGCGAGCGCGCCCTCCTCCGGATCGATGACGTGCACCCCTCGCTCGCGGAGCGTCGCCAGGTTTGCCTGCGTCGCCGGGTCGCGCAGCATCCGGTCGTTCATGGCCGGCGCCACCAATCGCGGCGCCGTGCAGGCGAGGAAGGAGGTGGTGACCATGCCGTCGGCGATCCCCGCCGCGAGCTTGGCGACGGTGTTCGCAGAGGCGGGCGCGACCAGGTAGGCGTCCGCGTTCGCAACCACCTCGAGATGGCCGATCGGGTCGTGGTCGGGCGTGGCGTCCCCCGGGAAGGCACCACGAAGGGGGTCGCGTTCGAACTCGTCGGTCAGGACCGGCGCGCCGATGATCCCCTCGAAGGAGGCGGCGCCGACGAAGCGCTGCGCGGTCGGGGTCATCAGCACGCGCACGCCGTGGCCGGCCTTGGTAGCCAGCCTCGCCAACTCCAGGGCCTTGTAAGCGGCGATGCCGCCGGATACGCCGAGCAGGATGCGCGCCACACGGCAAGGTTACGCCGCAATCACCGCCCCGATGGGCGGCTGCGTTCGCCGGCTAGCCGTCGATCGAGCGGGCGACGTTCGCGGCGACCTCGCTCGCGATCGCCTGGTCCGGCCCGCCGGCGAGCACGCCCCAGCCGCCACCCTGGCCGTCATCGATCAGGTAGTCCACGCACGGGTTGCCGTTGCACTCGGGGATGCTCTCGCTCTGGCTGAACACGTACTCGGTGGCCGTGCCGAAGTTCGGATGCGGCACCTCGCGGGTCGATTCGAACTCGCCGCCGAGCTGGGGCACCTCGTCGGGCGTGCGATCGACGATCAGCACCGATCCCTCGGGCCCCCGGACAGTCGTACGCAGCAGGCCGCCGCCCGTCGGCAGCGACTCGACCGGAGCCGACCAGCCGTTTCCCTTGGGGATCTCGGCTGCGTAGGCGTATTCGGGGTCGGCCGGGGTGTACGGCGTGTATGAGGCGGGGGCGAAGGAGGTGATCTCGGGGGGCTCCTCGCTGGACTCTGTGGGGTCAGACCCCTGTGCCTCGCCGGGTTCGGACGATTCCGCCGGGCTCGGGTCAGACCCCGGGCTCGGTTCTGCGGCTTGCTGGATAACCGTCGGCTCAGAGTCCTCGCTCGAGCTGGCCCATCAGCAGGGCTGCCGCGCCGACGCCGAGCGCCAGGGCGGCGATCAGGGCCGCCGCGATCAGGCCCCGGTTGCGAGCCGGCGGCCGGTCCTGCCCCGCGGCCGGCAGGCGCTGCGTCGGTGCCTCGGGCGGGGCGGCGCCCGCTGGGACGGTCGGGGCGGCGGGCGGAGGCTCGCCCGACGGCCGGGTGGCCGCGACACCGGTCGCAGCCACACCCGTGGCGACGCTTCGCTCAGGGGCGGGGTTCGCCGTTCCGAACGTCGCCGCGCGCGCAGCCCGGCCGAGGTCGCCGGCCGAGGGATAGCGGTCGTCAGGGTCCTTCGCCAGGCCCCGCGTGATCACGTCGTCGAAGGCTGGATCGATGTCCTCGCGGGACTCGCGAAGCATCGGCGGGGGGTTGTTCATGTGGGCCCACATCTTCTGCGGAACCGTGCCCTGGAACGGGATCTCTCCGGTCAGGGACTCGTAGAGAACGCAGGTGAGCGCGTAAACGTCGGTGCGCGCGTCCACGCTTTCTCCCTGGATCTGCTCCGGGGCGACGTAGTCGACCGTGCCCACCCAGGCGCCCGTGTCGGTCAGGCCGGCGTCAGCCGTGTGCTCCTTGGTCAGGCCGAAGTCGGTGAGGTAGGCGTGCCCGGAGGGATCGCCGCCGACGATCAGGATGTTCGCCGGCTTCACGTCGCGGTGGATCAGGGCCTTCGCGTGCGCGGCGTCAAGGGCGGCGCCGATCTGCTCGATGACGTTTGCCGCGACCGCAGGAGAGAGTGGCCCCTCCTGCTTCAGGTGGCTACCGAGGTCGTCCCCCTCGACGAAGCGCATGGCGAGGTAGAGGTGCTCCCCCGAGGCGCCCGCCTCGAAGATCGGGATCACGTTCGGATGCTCGATCGAGGCCGCATGGTGGGCCTCCTGCTCGAATCGCTGGCGGAAGAGCTCGTCGCCGGCGAGCGTCGGCGTGATCACCTTGAGCGCGACGTAGCGGCCGAGACTCGGCTGTTCGGCCAGGTAGACCAGCCCCATCCCACCACGGCCGATCTCCCGGACAATCCGGAACCCTGCGAACTCCGCCCCTGCTGTGAGCGCGTCGGGCATTACTCGGGCGGCATCGACTGCCAGAGCTGGATCCCGTTCCCCTCCGGGTCGCGCAGCTCGGCGAAGCGCCCGTTCGGGTAGCGCTCCGGATCGACCTCCACCGTCTCTCCCGCCGCCCGCAGCTCGTCGGCGATCGCGTCGAGATCGTCGACCCTGAAGTTGATCATCCAGGTGTGCTCCGGCGGGCCGATCATCTCGGAGTCCTGATCGAACGGCGCGAATACCGTCTCCCCCGCCTCCTGGCGCCAGGGCTCCTCCCCGTAGCTCTTGGGCACGGTCGTCACACCGAGCCGGTCCTGGTACCACTGGGCCAGGGCATCGGGATCGCGCGAACGGAAGAAGAACCCGCCGATGCCCGTTACGCGTGCGCTCACGCGCCGGTTCAGACGCGGTAGCGGTAGTTGATCTTGCCCGCGGAAAGCTCCTCGAGCGCGATCGTGAGGTAGTTGCCGCTGCGGGTCTCGACCATCGGCGGCGTGAACTCCTCGTAGGTGCCCTCGCCGAGCGCGCGGTAGTAGCTGTTCAGCTGCCGGGCGCGCTTCGCGGCGACGACCACTGCGGCGTAGCCGGAATCGGTTCGTTCGAGCAGCTTGTCGACGCGGGGCTGAATCATCGGGCGGAAGTGTAGGGCCTCACGATTGCCTCGAGACGGTCAACCGCCTGCTCGAGGTCGTCGTTCTCGACCACGTGCGCGAATTCGACCTGGGCCTCGAGCTCCTGCTTGGCCGTCTCGAGCCGGCGCTCGATCGCCTGCTCGGAGTCGGTTCCCCGGCCGGCCAGGCGCTCGCGGAGCACGGCGGGGTCGGGAGGCGCGATGAAGATCAGGACCGCGTCGTCCTCGCTCTCGCCGGCCATCGCCGCGCGAACCTGGCGGGCGCCCTGCACCTCGATCTCCAACACCACCGGCCGTCCCTCTGCGAGCCGGCCCTCGACCTCGCTGCGCAGGGTCCCGTAGCGGTTGCCACTGAAGGTGGCGTGTTCGAGGAAGGCGTCCTCGCGAGCCAGGCGATCGAAATCGCCGGCGGAGAGGAAGTGGTAGTCGCGCCCCTCGACCTCCCCCTCGCGCGGCTCACGGGTGGTCGCCGAAACCGAGAGCTCGAGTTCCGGCATGCGCTCGCGAAGTCGGGAGATGAGCGTGCCCTTGCCGACCCCCGAGGGCCCGGTGATGACGAAGATCTTCGACACGAGTGCCGATTGTTTCCGACGCGTCCGCCGGAAAGATGCGCGAAACGCGCCAGATCAGCGACAGGAGGGTGCCGAGTTAGCGGCGGAGCTGCTGGACGAGCTCGCGGCGCTGGCGCTCGGAGAGGCCGCCGATGGTCTTGGACGGGGAGATCCGGCACCCGCTCAGGATCCGGTTCGCCTTGACGCGGCCGAGTTTCGGCACGGCGAGAAGCATGTCGAAGGTCTTGGCTGAGAGCACGTACTCGGGCGGATCGAGGAGGAGGGTCTCGACCTTTTTCTTCCCGGCCTTCAGGTCGCGCTTCAGCTGGGCCCGCTGCGAGCGGATGTCGTTGGCCTTCCGGAGGGCCTTCATCCGCTGGTCCATGGTCCTCTCGGGAACGGAAGTTGCGGTTGGGGTCTCTACGGAGGGGACCACAGCGGCGGCGAGTATATCCGCGGCTCGTGGGCGCGCAAGGGGCACCCCGCTGTTTGGGACGATATTCGTATGAACCTCAGGTCGAGGTAGAGGCGAGCTTCCGGGACCCGTCGTCCGCCCGGACCGATTCGAGGCCCTCGAGACCCCGATCGGCGAGCTCCTCGGAGAGCTCGGAGCGGACCCGCTCGCCGGCCGCCGGGTCGCGGAAGTTCGCCGTCCCGACCGCCACCGCGCTCGCCCCGGCGGCGATGAACTCGAGCGCGTCGCGGCCCGACTCGATCCCGCCCATCCCGATCACGGGAATCGACACGGCGGCGGCAACTCGGGCGACCTGGGCCAGCGCGATCGGCTTCACCGCCGGCCCCGAGAGGCCCCCGCTCCCGGCGCCGAGCCAAGGCCGCAGCGTCATCGGGTCGATCGGGGCTGCCTTCACCGTGTTGATCAGCGAGACGGCATCGGCTCCACCCTCCTCCGCCGCGATCGCGACCGCGGAGGGGTCGGCGACGTTCGGGGTGAGCTTCACGATCATCGGCTTCGCGGTCAGGCCGCGGATCTCCCGCATAAGGAGCAGGGTCTCGGCCGGCTGCTCACCGACGATGAGCCCCGACTTGACGTTCGGGCAGGAGACGTTCAGCTCCAGCGCGGCGACCTCGTCGCGGCCTCCGACGCCTTCGACCAGACGGCGGAACTCCGCCGCGCTCGTCCCCATCACCGAGACGATCAGCGGGACCGGCAGCTCCGCGAGCAGCGGCAGGTCGCTCGCCAGGAACCCGTCGAGCCCCTTGTTCGGCAGCCCGATCGAGTTGACCATGCCGGAGGCGGTCTCATACAGGCGCGGCGGCGGGTTGCCTGCGCGCGGCTCGGGCGTGATCGTCTTCGAGACGAAGGCCGCGAACGGGAAGCCCTCCGCGATGGCGTCGCCGTAGGCCCGGCGGGCGGCGATCGCGTCGAACGTCCCGGATCCGTTGAGGACGGGGTGTGCCAGCTCGAGGCCGCAGAGGTCGATCGCCGGCCCGGTGGAGCTCAATGCCCGGCTCCAGCGACCAGAGCGGTCTCGATGTCCTCGCCGCGGACAACGGGCCCGTCGACGCACAGGCGCATGTAGCCGCCCTCGGCGAGCGGGACGGCACAGCCGAAGCAGGCGCCGAAACCGCAGGCCATGGGCGATTCCATCGCGAGCTCGCTGGCCACGCCGCGCTCGGCGCACATCACCCGCACGGCCTCCAGCATCGGCGGCGGGCCGCAGGCATAGACGACCGCCGAGCGGGCGGCGTCCTCGCCCTCGAGTAGGACCGCAAGCAGGTCCGTCACGTAGCCGCGGTGGCCGGCGTGCCCGTCCTCGCTCGCCAGGCGCACCTCCGAGCAGTCGTAGAGGTCCGTTCCGCCCGAATGCGCCTCGTTGCGGAACCCGAGCAGCACACGGGTCGGGATCCCGGCCTCGACGAGCTCCCGGCGCCAGGGGGCGAGCGTCGCCACGCCGATCCCGCCGGCGACGAGGATCGCTCCGGCGGCCTCCGGATTGACCGCCACGGGAAGGGAGAACGGCCGGCCCAGCGGGCCCGTCAGGTGGACGACTCCACCTTTCTCGAGCCCCGCGAGCCGCTCCGTGCCCGGCCCGACGGCCTCGAGCAGGAAGTCGATCTCGACGCCTTCCGCTGTCTTCCGCTCCCCGGCGACAGCGAACGCCCGCGGGAGATATGGACGCCCGCCGTCGGAGCCCCAGTCGGCGCCGGTCAGCATGTAGAACTGCGCCGACTTCGGACGCGGGCCTTCCCGGTCGAGGACGGTGAAGACGCGGTAACCGCCCGTATCTCGGGCACCGATCACATCGCCTTGGCGCTGTCCGAACGGGGCGAGTACGCGATCGTCGGTGGCCGGCGCGCTCACGCGCGCGCCTCGGCCTCTGCCGATTCGGAGTCGCTTGCGTTCAGATCCGCGTGCAGCTCCTGCAGGCTGCGCGGCTCGGCCTTCTCCCCACGCAGCGCGGAGATCGCGCGGGCGGCCGCCGAGGCGCCGGTCATGGTCGTGATGCAGGGCAGGCCGTGGCGCACGGCCGCGTTGCGGATCTCGTAGCCGTCCGAGCGCGCGCCGCTGCCGGTCGGGGTGTTGATCACCATGTCGACCTCGCCGCGGGTGATGTAGTCGACGACGTGGGGCGAGCCCTCGCCGATCTTGTTGATCTTCGTCACCGGCACGCCCATCCGCGAAACCGCCTGGGCGGTCCCGGAGGTGGCGATGATGCGGAAGCCGAGGTCGTGGAAGCGGGCGGCGATCTGCGTCGCCGCGGCCTTGTCGTTATCGGTGACGGTGATGAAGAGGGTGCCCTCGCGGGGCAGAGCCACGCCCGCCGCAGCCTGCGCCTTGCCGAACGCGGCCGGGAAGTCGGCGGCCACGCCCATCACCTCGCCGGTCGACTTCATCTCCGGGCCGAGAACCGAGTCGGCCCCGGCGAAGCGCTGGAACGGCAGCACTGCCTCCTTCACCGAAACGTGGCCGGTCGGCATCTGCGGCAGCTCCTGGTCGGAGAGCGGCTCCCCGAGCATCAGCCGGCAGGCGATCTTGGCCAGCGGAGACCCCACCGCCTTCGAGACGAAGGGCACGGTACGTGAGGCCCGCGGGTTGGCCTCGATCACGTAGAGCTCGCCCTGGGCGACCGCGTACTGGATGTTGATCAGGCCGATCACGCCGAGCTCGAGCGCGATCTTTGCCGTGGTCGAGCGGATCTCCTCGAGCATCTCCTCGCCGAGGCTCATCGGCGGCAGCACGCAGGCGGAGTCGCCGGAGTGCACGCCCGCCTCCTCGACGTGCTGCATGACCCCGGCGACGTGGCAGCTCGTGCCATCGGCGAGCGCGTCGACGTCGACCTCGATCGCGTCCTCGAGGAAGCGGTCGAGGAACAGGGGGTGCTCCTGGTCGGCCTTCACGTTGGCCTCGAGGTAGGCCGCGAGCCCCTCGTTCGAATAACAGATCTCCATCGCGCGCCCGCCCAGCACGTACGAGGGCCGGGCCAGGAGCGGGAAGCCGACGTCGTCCGCGATCACCTGCGCCTCCTCCGCGGAGAGCGCGGTGCCGTACGGCGGATGCTTGATGCCGAGGCGGCGCAGGAGGGCGCCGAACCGGCCCCGGTCCTCGGCCAGGTCGATCGCGTCGACCGGAGTCCCGAGCAGGTTCACGCCGGCCTCCTCGAGCGCCTTGGCGAGGCGCAGCGGCGTCTGCCCCCCGAACTGGACGATCACGCCCTCGGGCCCCTCCTGGGCGCAGACGGCGAGCACGTCCTCGGTCGTGAGCGGCTCGAAGTAGAGGCGGTCCGAGGTGTCGTAGTCGGTCGAGACCGTCTCCGGGTTGCAGTTGATCATCACCGCGTCGCGGCCGGAGTCGCGCACGGTCATCGCCGCGTGCACGCAGCAGTAGTCGAACTCGATCCCCTGGCCGATCCGGTTCGGGCCGGCGCCGAGGATGACCACCGACTCGCGATCCCCGCGCCGGACCTCCGACTTGCCGGCGTTTCGCTCGTGGGCCGAGTAGTAGTACGGCGTTCGCGCCTCGAACTCCGCGGCGCAGGTGTCCACCGACTTGTAGGTCCGGGTGAGCTCGGCCGTCCCGTCGCCGTCGCAGGCAAGGGCCTGCAGCTCACGCAGGAACCAGGGATCGACGTCCGTTCGCCTGTTCAGCTCCTCGACCTCGACGCCGCGCTTGAAGGCCTCGTCGATCAGGTCGAAGCGGTCCCAGCTCGGGATCTCGAGCCGCTCGAGCAGGTCGCCGGTCGAAGCGGGGATCTCGGCGGGCGAGTCGAGCTCCCGGGAGCGCATCGCCTTCGCGAAGGACTCGCGAAAGGTGCGGCCGATCGACATCGCCTCGCCAACCGACTTCATGTGGGTGGTCAGGCGGCCCTCGGAGCCGGGGAACTTCTCGAAGGCGAAGCGCGGAACCTTGGTCACCACGTAATCGATCGTCGGCTCGAAGGAGGCCGGCGTCGCCTCGGTGATGTCGTTCGGGATCTCCTCGAGCGCGTAGCCGACGGCGAGGCGGGCGGCGATCTTTGCGATCGGGAATCCGGTGGCCTTCGACGCGAGCGCGGAGGAACGCGAGACGCGCGGGTTCATCTCAATCACGACGATCTCGCCGGTCTTCGGGTTGACGGCGAACTGGACGTTCGAGCCGCCGGTCTCCACGCCGACGGCGCGGATGACGCGAATCGCCTGGTCGCGGAGCTCCTGATAGAGCGGGTCGGTGAGTGTCTGCGCGGGAGCGACGGTGACCGAGTCGCCGGTGTGGACGCCCATCGGGTCGACGTTTTCGATCGAGCACACGATCACGACGTTGTCGTTGTGGTCGCGCATGACCTCGAGCTCGAACTCGCCCCAGCCCAGCACCGACTCCTCGACCAGCACCTGGTTGATCGGGCTCGCCGCGAGTCCCTCGGAGACGACCTGGGCCAGCTCGGTATCGGTATTGCCGACGCCGCCGCCGTGACCGCCGAGCGTGAAGGCCGGGCGAACGATCGCGGGCAGCTCGATCTCGCCGGCGGCGACGCCGCGCTCGACCTCGGCCACCGAGGTGACGATCCGCGACCACGGCACCCTCAGTCCCGCGCCCTCCATCGTCTCGCGGAAGGCCTCCCGGTCCTCCGCGCGGTGGATCGCGTCGTAGTCGGCGCCGATCAGCTCGACGCCGAAGCGCTCGAGCGTGCCGTCGTCGTGCAGGTCCTTGGCGAGGTTGAGTGCGGTCTGGCCGCCGAGGGTGGGCAGCAGCGCGTCGGGACGCTCGCGCTCGATGATCCGCGCGACGTACTCCGGCAGCAGCGGCTCGACGTAGGTCCGGTCCGCGAACTCGGGGTCGGTCATGATCGTCGCCGGGTTCGAATTGACGAGGGTGATCTCGTATCCCTCCTCGCGGAGGACCTTGCAGGCCTGGACGCCGGAGTAGTCGAACTCGGCCGCCTGGCCGATCACGATCGGCCCGGAGCCGATCAGGAGGATCTTCTGGATGTCGTCCCTGCGCGGCATCAGGCGGCCAGCTTCAGGAAGCGGTCGAAGAGGTGGCGGGCGTCGTGCGGGCCCGGGCCGGCCTCCGGGTGGTACTGGACGGTGCAGCCGGGGACGTCCTTGAGGACGAGGCCCTCGACCGTGCGGTCGTAGAGGTTCAGGTGGGAGAGCTCGGCTGCGCCGAAGTCAGTCTGCCAGCGGACCGGCTCGTCGGCCTCGATCCGCTCGCCGCCGTCCGGTGGGCGGACGGCGAAGCCGTGGTTCTGGGAGGTGATCTCGATCCGCCCGGATTCGAGCTCCTTGACCGGGTGATTGGCTCCGCGGTGGCCGAAGGGGAGCTTGAAGGTCTCCAGGCCGACCGCGCGGCAGAGCAGCTGGTGGCCGAGGCAGATGCCGACGACCGGCTTCTTGCCGATGACGTCGCGAACGGTGTCGACGACGTAGTCGAGGGCGGCTGGGTCACCGGGGCCGTTGGCGAGGAAGACGAGGTCCGGATCCTCGGCAAGCACCTGAGCAGCCTTCGTATCGCATGGCAACAGCGTGAGCCGGCAATTTCGCTCGCGAAACTGGCGAATAATTGAGTGCTTGATCCCCGTATCGAGGCCGACGATGTGCGGGCCGTCGCCCTCCATCCGGATCGGTTCGCCGGGGGTTACGGTCTGCGCGAAGTCGGCGCCCTCCATCGCAGGCTCGGCGGCGATCCGCTCGCGCGCCTCGGTATCGGGCGTCTCGGCGGCGAAGATGCCGCCGCGCATCGCTCCGCGGTCGCGGATGTGGCGGACCAGCTCGCGCGTGTCGACGCCGGTGATCCCGGGCACGCCGCAGTCGCGCAGCCAGTCGAGCCAGCCGCCCTCGGCATCGGCGGCGTCCTCGAAGTTCTTGGCGTCGCGCATGACGACCCCTCGTGCCTGCGGGCTATCCGACTCCATCGCCTGTGCGGAGACGCCGTAGTTGCCGATGAGCGGATAGGTGTAGGTGATGATCTGGCCCGCGTAAGAGGGGTCGGTGAGCGACTCCTGATAGCCGGTCATCGCGGTGTTGAAGACGACCTCGCCGAGCGCTGCTTCGCCGGTTGCCCCGCAGAGGTCGCCGTCGAGGCGCGTTCCGTCCTCGAGCAGCAGGTATCCCGATGCCTCGCTCACTTGACCAGTCCCTGAACCTGCTTGAACTCGGCGGCGTCGGAGCCCCGCAGGAGCTCGAACAGAGCCATCTCCACGCTCGTCGCGACGGCACCGGACTCCTCCATCCGATGTAGGCCGAGGCCGGTGTTCCGCTTGGTCCGCGAACCGACCGCGTCGGCGGCGACGTGGACCTCGACGTCGCTCTCGAGTAGATCGAGGACCGTCTGGTTGACGCAGACGTGTGCCTCGATCCCGCAGACGAGTGCCTGGTCGCGCCCGCCGAGGTCGAAGCCGTCCGCCTCGGCGGCGGAGAAGCAGACCTTGTCGATCGGCTGGGTTCCTTCGGGCAGGTGCTCGGCGACCTCGGGGACCGTCTCCCCCAGCCCCTTCGGGTACTGCTCGGTGACGATCACCGGCACGCCCATCGCCGCCGCTCCCTGGACCAGCTTCGCCGTTGCGGCCGCGACCTCGTCGAACTCGGGGAGCGCCTTGCGGAAGGCCTCCTGGACGTCGATCACGACGAGGGCGGAGCGGTCGCGGTCGAGCTTCACGCGGCCGCTCCGATCGCAAAGCTGCGCTGGCGGTAGGCGACGCCGCCCGCGGCCAGGGTCATCAGCACGCGGCCGCGCAGCGTGTGGCCGTGGAAGGAGGAGTTCTCCGACCGGCTTTCCCAGCCCTCGGCCGCCGCTTCCCATTCGGCCTGGCGGTCGATCAGGACGAGGTTCGCCTCGCTCCCGGGCGCGAGGCTCGGGCGCTCGAAGCCGAACGGGGTAGCGCCGGCGCCGAGGCGGTCGACGAGGAGGTCGAGTCCGAGCACGCCGGGCAGGACGAGCTCGGTGTGGATGATCGAGAAGGCGGTCTCCAGCCCGGTCACGCCCATCGCGGCCTGCTCGAAGGGAACCTCCTTCTCCTCAGCGGCGTGCGGCGCGTGGTCGGTGCCGATGCAGTCGATGATGCCTGCGCGAAGGCCGTCGATCAGCGACTGGCGGTCGTCCTCGGTGCGAAGCGGCGGGTTCATCTTGTAGCGGGAGGCGTCGAGGCTTCGCACCTCCTCCTCGGTCAGCGTGAGGTGGTGCGGGGTGACCTCGCTCGTCACCCGCACGCCCGCGTCCTTGGCCAGGGCGATCGCCTCGACCGAGGCGCGGCAGGAGAGGTGCTGGACGTGGATCTGTGCACCCTCCTCGCCCGCGAGCGCCGTGTCGCGGGCGATCGCGGTTGATTCGGAGACCGCGGGGATGCCGGTCAGCCCGAGCGCCGCGGACACCGCGCCCTCGTGCATGACGCCGTCGCCGGAGAGCTCGGGGTCCTCCTCGTGGAGCGCGATGGGCAGGCCGGCGAGCCGCTGGTACTGGAGGGCCTTGCGCAGGACGCGGGCGCTGCGCACCGGCAGGCCGTCGTCGGAGAGGGCCACCGCGCCTGCGTCGCGGAGCTCGGCCATGTCGGTCAGCTCCTCCCCGCCCATGCCGCGGGTGACGCAGGCGAGGAAGCCGACGCCGACGCTCGCCTCCAGCTCGGCCTGCTCGCGCAGGGCGCGGACGTCGGCGGCCGTCTCGATCGGCGGGTCGGTGTTGGCCATCGCGAGGATTCCGCAGAACCCGCCGGCGGCTGCCGCGCGGGAGCCGGTCTCGACATCCTCCTTGTGCTCCTGGCCCGGAGTGCGCAGGTGGACGTGGGGGTCGAAGAAGGCCGGGTAGACGTCGAGGCCCTCCGCATCGACCACCTCGGCCCCGTCGGGCTCGTCCGCCTCGCCGGGCGCGGCGAGCTCGGCGATGCGGCCGTCCCTGACGACGACGTCGTGGACGCCCTCGATGCCGGCGAGCGGGTCCAGCACGCTCGCGCGGCGAAGGAGGAGCTCGGCGGGCGTGCCGCGGCGCAGAG
Organism: uncultured Thermoleophilia bacterium; assembly: GCA_963785155.1. GTDB lineage: Bacteria > Actinomycetota > Thermoleophilia > Solirubrobacterales > 70-9 > DASUSH01. Next base: position 578,929 of record CAWAUB010000007.1, on the reverse strand, counting down.
AGAGCTCGGAGATCGGGCGCTCGCTCATGCGGGCTGGCCGATCGTCGGTGTCTCCTCGACGGGCTCGGGCGTGCCGGCCTCTCGTGGCGCCGAACGGGGGCGGTCGCCTCCGGCGAGCAGCTCGTAGAGGATCGCCATGCGGACGACGAGGCCGCTTTCCACCTGGGCGGTGATCAGGGAGTTCGGCGAATCGATCACCTCTGGGGCGAGCTCGACCCCGCGGTTCACCGGGCCAGGGTGCATGAGCAGCTGGCGGGGGCCCAGCCGGCGGCCGTCGATCTGGTAGTTGATCGCGTACTCGCGGATCGAGGGGACGAAGCTCTCCCCCATCCGCTCGCGCTGCATCCGCAGGGCGTAGACGACGTCGGCCTCGCCGAGGTCGTCGAGCGTGTAGGCGACCTTGCAACCGAGTTCTTCGATCCCAGCGGGGATCAGGGTCGGGGGGCCGCAGACGGTGACGTCGGCACCCATCGCGGCGAAGGCGAGGATGCAGGAGCGGGCGACGCGGCTGTGCAGGACGTCGCCGACGATCCAGATGCGCTTGTCCTCGAGGGAGCCGAGTCGGCCGCGCAGCGTGTAGACGTCGAGGAGAGCCTGACTCGGGTGCTCGTGCTTGCCGTCGCCGGCGTTGACGACGGAGGCCTCCGTCCAGCGGCTGACGAGCTGCGCGGCGCCGACGTGCGGGGAGCGGATCACGATCGCGGCTGGGTCGTAGGCGGAGAGGGTCGCGACGGTGTCCTTCAGCGACTCGCCCTTGTCGACGGCGGAGCCGACCGCCTTGATCGAGATCGTGTCGGCGGAGAGCCGCTTCGCCGCGAGCTCGAAGGAGCTCTGGGTGCGCGTGGAGGACTCGTAGAAGAGGTTGACGATGGTGCGGCCGCGCAGGGTCGGGACCTTCTTGATGTCGCGGCGGCCGACCTCCGCAAAGCTGGCGGCGCGGTCCATGAGCCTCTCGATGTCAATTCGGTCGAGGTCCTCGACCGAGAGCAGGTGCTTCATTGCGTCTCCTCCTTCTCGGAGATCGTCACCTCATCAACGCCGTCGGATTCCTCGACCCGCACGTAAACCCGCTCGGTGCGGGATGTCGGCAGGTTCTTGCCGACGTAGTCGGGCCGGATCGGAAGCTCGCGGTGGCCGCGATCGACGATCGCGGCGAACTGGACGCGGCTGGGGCGCCCGTAGTCGAAGAGGGCCTCGATCCCCGCGCGGGCGGTGCGGCCGGTGAAGAGGACGTCGTCGACGAGGACGACGGTGCGACTGCCGAGGTCGAAGTCGAGGTGCGAGGAGTGGACGATGGGGGCGTCGGGGCGCTCGCGGTCGTTGACGTCGTCCCGGTAGAAGGAGATGTCGATGTCGCCGAGCGGGATCTCGTCGCCGCTGAGCTCGCCGACGAGGGCGTGCAGGCGGCGGGCGATGACGGCGCCGCGGGTGTGGATGCCGACCAGGGCGAGGCCGTCGGAGCCGGCGTTCTTCTCGACGATCTCGTGCGCGATCCGCACCAGGGTGCGGCGGAAATCGTCGCGATCGAGCACGACCTTCTCTGAGTTCACTCCCGCTGGGGAGTCCGTCACTTGCGCGTGCCCCTTACTGGTCTCTCAGGACCGGGTTAAAGGAACCGACCGGCCAAAGGTAGCACCAGTCGGTGCGGCAACCGAGGGGCCGTGAGAGGCTTTCCACGGTGAATGCGGCAACGAAAGCGGCGATTACCGAGCACGAGGCGAGCGGACGCTCGTTCGCCGCGGATGGGGTGGGCAGCTTCGCGCTCGATAGCGGCGACGGCGAGCCGGTGGTGCTCCTTCACGGCGTTCCCACCTCCAGCTACCTGTACCGGAAGGTCGTGCCGCTCCTCGACGACCGTGGGTTTCGCGCCATCGCCTTCGATTTCCCCGGCCTCGGCCTCGCCGAGCGACCACCCGGCTACGACTACAGCTGGTCGGGCCTGGCGTCCTTCACGGACGCGGCGCTTGCAGCGCTCGACGTCGAACGCTGCCATCTGGTCGTCCACGACATTGGTGGACCGATCGGCTTCGAGTGGGCGATCCGCAATCCCGAACGGGTGCTTTCGCTGACCGCGCTGAATACCCTCGTCAATGCCGCCAGCTTTCGCCGCCCCTGGTCGATGCACCCCTTCTCGGTGCGAGGCGTCGGTGAGGTCTGGCTGCGCTCCCTCAATCGCTGGGCGTTCTCCGAGCTCTTCTACCTGCAGGGCGTCGCCAACCGCGCCGCCGTACCCAGGGACGAACTCTTCGCCCACTACGAGCTGCTGAAGCGGGACGACGGCGGTCGCGCCTTCCTCCAGGTGATGCGCGGGTTCGAGCTGACCGAGTCGAAGGAGGAGTTCTTCCGGGCCGGGCTCGGCGCGCGGATTGGCCCGCGCAGGCGGTCTGGGGAGTCGAGGATCCGGCGCTCGGGCCCGAGCACATGCGCATGGTCGCCGCCGCCCTCGGCGTCCGCGCCGACGGAGCTGCCCGCCAAGCATTTCCTCCAGGAGGACCACGCCCCTGCGGTCGCTGTGCGGGTTATTCGTTGGACGCTGGCGGCCTCGGGGGCCTCCCCCGCGGGCGTCGACCCGGGCACCTTTCGGGATCAGGCGGGGCTCGCCGCGCTCGGGAAATGGGATCTCGACGATGTCGAAGTCGCGGGGCGCCTCCGCGCCCGGGTACTCCTCGCGCGCCTCCTCGACGACCGCGGTGACGTTGTAGCGAGAGGAGACGTGGACGAGGGCGAGGTAGCGAACCTCGGCGTCGCGGGCCAGGCGGGCGGCGTCCTTGGCCGTGGAGTGGCCTGTCTCCGCGGCCCGCTCGGCCTCCTCGGCGGCGAAGCTGCCGTCGTGGACGAGCAGGTCGGCCTGATGGGCGGCGATTTTCGTCGACTCGCAGGGAGCGGTGTCTCCCGTGATCACGACCTTGCGGCCGGGCCGGGTCTCCCCCATCACCTGGTCGGGGCTGACCGGGCCGTCGGTGCCGGCCACGTCCTCGCCGCGCTGCAGTGCGCCGAAGTCGGGGCCGGGCGAGACGCCGAGGGCGTTCGCCGCCTCGGTGTCGAAGCGGCCGGGTCGCGGCTCCTCGACGAGGGCGTAGCCCTGCGCGCGGGCACGGTGCTCGACGGGGAAGGGATGGACGGCCGCCAGCTCCAGGTCGACGGAGTCGCCAGGCTCGATCTCGTCCAGCTCGAGCTCGTAGGTGGTCCGGCCGATCAGCCGGCCGAGCGTCGCCATGAGGTCGCGGAGCCCGGGCGGGCCGTGGATCGTCAGCGGCGTTTCGCGGCCCTGGAGGTCGTAGGTCTTCAGGAGGCCGGGCAGGCCCAGCCAGTGGTCGGCGTGGTAGTGGGTGATGAAGATCCGGTCGAGGTTGACCAGGCCGGTCGAGCGCTGCATCTGCCGCTGCGTCCCCTCCCCGCAGTCGAAGAGCAGCCTCTCCCCTCCCCGCCGCACGAGCACAGCCGCCGTCGAGCGCCGCGCCGTCGGCACGGAGCCCCCGGTGCCGAGGAAGACGACGTCGAGGTCCATGGCGGGGACGGTAGCCGCCAAAGCCGATCGTTCTGCAGTTCACCACCGTCACGGTGGCAAAGTGCAAAACGATGATCATCCAGAGCTAAGGTGGTGAATCGAGCGCCCGTAGCTCAGCTGGATAGAGCGCCGCCCTCCGGAGGCGGAGGCCACAGGTTCGAGTCCTGTCGGGCGCGCTAGACCTTCGAGGGCTCGGCCACCTCGAGCTCGCGCACCTTCAGCCGGTCGACCTCGAGCTCGCCGATCTTCAGCTCCTCGATCTCCGCCGTGCCCAGCGAGAGCTTGCCGATCGCGAGGGCTCCGATTGCAACGGCGCCGACCGCGAATGCTCCGAGGGCGAAGGCCCCGACCGCCTGCGCGCCGATCGCTGCCGCGCCGGCGCTGACCCCCTTCTTGCCGACGTAGTCGTCGTCCTCGCTGCGAAACGGCAGGCGGTCAAGCATCTTCGTCCTCCTCGGTGCTCGGATCGGGTTCGGGACCGGGACGATATGTGCCGTCGTCGCCGGCCGGCCAGAACGGCCATTCCTCGAAGTGGGCGCAGCGGCCATCGGCGTCCAAGTCGGATGATCCAGATGTCCCGGTAGGTGCGCTCGACGGGGTCGCCGTAGGCGACCTCAACGCGGGCGACCGCCGTCTCGCCTTCCACGGCGACGAGCTCGGCGTTCATCGCGAAGACCTCGTCGTGACCCTCCCGCTCCTCCTCCCAGAGCTCCGCGATCGCGTCGAGGCCGCACGTGTGGCGCCTCGAAGGGCGCGGTCGAATACGTCGCCTCCTGGCTGAAGAGCTCCGCGAGCGTGGACGTCCCAGCCGAGCGCCACGCGCGCTCGTAGTCCGCGATCCACCGCTCGAAAGTTTCCTTGTCCATTCCTTCAGGGAGTCTTACTACCCTCGGCGCGTGCGCACCTCGTCGCGGGCGGGACGCCTGGCGCCGCCGCTCATCACCCTGACGTTCTCACTCCTCCTCGGCGCCGGACCGGCGGCCGCGGCTACGCCTTCCGCCCCGCCTTCACACGACCAGATCGACGTCCCGCTCGAGGCTGCCATCGGTGCGCCCGCGGCGCGGCGCGCCCCGGCTCCCGCCGCATCCCGCCGCGGCGACCCCACCCTCACTCCACGCCTCTTCCCCGAGACACGGGTTGCGGCCGTTTACGGCGCGCCACAGCTGAGCGCGACCATCGTCGGCAAGCGGACGCCATCGAACGCGGCCGGCGAGGCCGTCCGGCTCGCCACCCGCTTCGGCGAGGTCGACCCCCGTCCCGCCCAAGCCGGGATCGACCTGATCGCGACCGTCGCCAACGCCGACCCCGGACCGAGTGGCCTCTACCGGACCCGCCAGAGCCCGGACCTGATCGCCGCCTACCTCGAAGCCGTCCGCGCCGTCGGCGGCCGGCTGATCCTCGACATCCAGCCCGGGCGGGCGACCTTCCTCGACGAGGTGAAGGCGCTCGACCAATGGCTGGTCGAACCCGACGTGGACGTCGCCCTCGACCCCGAGTGGAACGTCGGCCGCCGGGGCGTCCCCGGGACCACCACCGGCAAGGTCAAGGCGAAGGAGCTGAACCGCATCTCGGCGTACCTGCGGCGAATCGTCCGCAACAACGGCCTGCCGCAGAAGGCCCTCTACATCCACCAGTTCCGCGAGGGCAGCGTTCGCAAGCGCGGCGCCGTCGCCCAGCGTGGCGACGAGGTGGCGGTGACCCTCAACTTCGACGGCATCGGCAGTCCGGGCCCGAAGATCGCCGGCTACGAGAACCTCACCGAGCGGGGCCTCTTCAACGGCTTCTCGATCTTCGTCTCGCGCGACACACCGGTGATGGGCTTCCGGACGATCGCGGAGCTCCGGCCTGCGCCCGACTACGTCATGTACCAGTAGCCGGGCCGGGTTCTCCCCCGGCACGGCCGGCCCAGAACTCCTCCGCCTCTGGGACCGGCGTCCGCTCCCCGGCGCCGACCGCGTTGCGTCGCCGCTTCGCGGCATAGAGCCTGGTGTCGGCGCGCTCCATCGTCTCGCGCTGCGAGAGGTCGTCGGCGCGGCGTTCGGCCACCCCGATCGAGATCGTCGTCACCTCGTCGGGGCACTCCGGGAAGTTCGTCGACTCGATCCGCCGCCGCAATTGCTCGGCGAGGGCAGCCGCGCCCTCGAGGTCGGTGTCGGCGCAGAGGATCGCGAATTCGTCGCCGCCGATCCGGGCAACCAGGTCGCCGGTCCGCACCCGGCGCACGAGCACGCCCGCGACCGTTTCGAGCAATCGATCGCCGATCGCGTGCCCGCGGCGGTCGTTGACCGCCTTGAACCGGTCGATGTCGGCGATCAGCACCGAGAGGGGCAACCCCGCACGCCCGGCGCGGGCGAACTCGCGATCGAGCGCCTCATCCCAGGAACGACGGTTCGCGAGGCCCGTCAGCGGATCCTCACGGCTGAGCCGCTCGAGTCGCTTGTTCAGGTCGCGGCTGTGCTCCTGCTCGCGCTCCAGCGCCCAACGGCCCTGGAACTCCCGCCAGGCAAGCCGCTCGCGATGGATCGATGCGACGAGCGCGAGGATCGACGCGGTCGATAGATAGAAGGCAAGGGTCGCGAGCGCCGAATCGTCGAGGGTGTCCGGAGCGGTGGCAATCGCGAGCGCAAGCGCTGAGAGGCTGACCCCCACGACCGCCGCCGTGTACTTCCACGGCCAGACGATCAGGAACGCGGTCGCGTAGATCGCGAGCGACATCCCCAGTGCATACGGCGCGTAGGCATCGTCGACCCGCGAGATCATGATCGCGATCGAGATCTCGACCAGGAGGAACATCCCGAGCAACAGCTGCTCCGGGTAGCGCCCGCCGAGTGGGCTGATCAGCGCGGCGAGGAGCAGCGCGATCGGGATGTCGAAAAGAAGCCGCAGCAGGGCGAAGTCGGCGGCGTTGGACGGTTCGACCAGGTAATCGAACCCGGCCCAGAGCGGGAAGACGACGACCGCAATCAGTCCGGCGGAGATCGCCGTCGTCCTCGTGTTCCGCTTCGACTCGCGGCGGAACGACGCTTTGACCCGCGCCTCCTCGGACGCGGCAGTCGCGTCTCGCTCTTCGCCTTCGCTCCCCATACCAATCTCGTCGGAGTGCGGACGGGTGGTCTTGAGGCGATTTCACCCGGTCTGCGGGGAACTACGTAGCCCGATCAACCGATCGAATGACCCCGTGCGGGTAGGGTCCCGCACGATGGCTCACAAATCGTCCGTCCACCGATCGCCCGCGAACGAGGCGGCGCGCAGTTCACACGAAACGACCAGGGCAGCCCCCAACACGGCTCTCTCCGGTTGGACGGGATTCGCCGGCGTCCTCTTCCTCCTCCTCGGCGCCTTCAATGTGATCGCCGGCGTCGCGGCCCTTGCGGGAGACGCCAAGTTCGCCGAGAACGACCTCTTCTTTGGCGACCTCACAGCCTGGGGCATGATCCTGATCGGCTTCGGGGGCTCCAGCTGTTCACCTCGGCGCTGATCTTCCGCCGCTCGGTGATGGGTCAGGTCGGCGGCATGCTGCTCGCCGGCTTCAACATGGTCGCCCACCTCTTCTTCATCCCCGCCTACCCCATCTGGTCCGTGATCATCATGATCATCGACGCGCTGGTGATCTACGCGCTGACCATCTACGGCGACGACTTCGTCTGAGCGCCTACTTCCAGGCGCTCTGCACGTTCGCCACGGCCTGGCCACCGCTTCCGCGCTCCGTGCTTCGAAGCGTGGCTCTCGCCTGCGCTGTGCCGCCGCGACCGCCAACCGTCCGATTGCGGAACCGGACCTGGACAGCGCCGGTGTCGACCGGAAGGCCGGAGACCTCTATGCCGTGCTTCGTGGCCTTCAGCGTTATTCCGTTGTAGTTCGTCGTCCTGCCGCTCAGCTGGAACTGGGTCACTGGCTCGTCGAAGCTCGACACCGTCGCTTGCCCGGTGAGCCTCCCCCCGGACTTCTTGATCCTCAGATCGGGCGTTTCGATCGAGCCGGACTCGATTCCCGTCGCAGCCGAGATCGCGTAGATCGTTCGCGTCTTCGGTGAGCCGTTGACCTGAGTGCTGAGCCGGCACGGGGCGAGAACGGCATTTCTTGACTCGCCGTCGACGACGACGTCGTGCGGCCCGTCATCGAGCGCTGCCAGTTCGCGAGGCGTGAAACGCACGCGCGTCCCCGTCTTTGTGGGGAGGCTCCCGAGCGTGACATCGATCTCGTCCGAGGACGTGAACGTCAGCGGAGAGTCCGGGGTCGCCGGATCGGTGCCCGTGACCTGAACCCCCGGGATCGGATCGATGCCAACGACGCGACAGGAAGGCTGGTTGACGAGCGATCGCGGATCGCCGCTGAGGTCGCGAGGGGCGACCGCGATCGTCTTCGCGGATTCGACGGTAACCGTGCCGACCGGGTTCGAAGCGGTCACCTCACACGACAAGCTGGAAGCGAAATCCGCGTTCGTCGGCCGGTAGCTCGACCCCCGTGCACCCTCGATGGGCTCACCGTCGCGCAGCCACCTGAAATCGAGTGCCCCGCTCACGTTCGACGTCACGCAATCAAGGGTTCGTCCCACCTCCGGAATACCCGCCACGACCGCGGCGACGTTGGGTGAGTTGAAGCCCTCCCCGCGCAGGCCAACCAGGGTCACCGGCGAGGGCGTGTTCGAAATCAGGAAGATCGACGCATCCTTCGGCCCCGACGGTCGCGGGCGTGAACGCGATCCTGAAGGTGCAGGTGCCGCCCGGATTCACGACTCGCGCCGGTGCAGGTGTCAGCCGTCTTCGGGAACGCCGAGGCGGTGAGTCCTGCCGGGCGCGTTAGACTAGGAGGGTGGCTCCGCCACCTCGAGCTCGCGCACCTTCAGCCGGTCGACCTCGAGCTCGCCGATCTTCAGCTCCTCGATCTCCGCCGTGCCAAGGGAGAGCTTGCCGATCGCCAGGGCTCCGATGGCGACGGCGCCGACGGCGAACGCTCCGAGGGCGAAGGCCCCGACCGCCTGTGCGCCGATTGCTGCCGCGCCGGCACTGACCCCCTTCTTGCCGACGTACTCGTTGGGTTCGCTGCGAAACGGCAGGCGGTCAAGCATCTTCGTCCTCCTCGGTGCTCGGATCGGTTTCGGGACCGGGACGATATGTGCCGTCTTCGCCGTCCGGCCAGAACGGCCATTCTTCGAAATGGGCGCAGCGGCCATCGGCGTCCAGTCGGATGATCCAGATGTCCCGGTAGGTGCGCTCGACGGGATCGCCGTAGGCGACCTCCACGCGGGCAACCCCCGTCTCATCTTCCACGGCGACAAGCTCGGAGTTCATCGCGAAGACCTCGTCGGGACCCTCCCGCTCCTCCTCCCAGAGCTCCGCGATCGCGTCGAGGCCGACGTGTGGCGCCTCGAAGGGCGCGGTCGAATACCTCGCCCCCTCGCTGAAGAGCTCCGCGAGCGTGGACGTCCCAGCCGAGCGCCACGCGCGCTCGTAGTCCGCGATCCACCGCTTGAAGGCCTCCTTGTCCATTCCTTCAGGGAGTCTTACTACCCTCGGCGGGTGCGCACCTCGTCGCGGGCGGGACGCCTGGCGCCGCCGCTCATCACCCTGACGCTCTCACTCCTCCTCGGCGCCGGACCGGCAGCCGCCGCTACGCCTTCCGCCCCGCCTTCACACGACCAGATCGACGTCCCGCTCGAGGCCGCCATCGGTGCGCCCGCGGCGAGGCGCGCCCCGGCTCCCGCCGCATCCCGCCGCGGCGACCCCACCCTCACTCCACGCCTCTTCCCCGAGACACGGGTTGCGGCCGTTTACGGCGCGCCACAGCTGAGCGCGACCATCGTCGGCAAGCGGACGCCGTCGAACGCGGCCGGCGAGGCGGTCCGGCTCGCCACCCGCTTCGGCGAGGTCGACCCCCGCCCCGCCCAAGCCGGGATCGACCTGATCGCGACCGTCGCCAACGCCGACCCCGGACCGAGTGGCCTCTACCGGACCCGCCAGAGCCCGGACCTGATCGCCGCCTACCTCGAAGCCGTCCGCGCCGCCGGCGGCCGGCTGATCCTCGACATCCAGCCTGGGCGAGCGACCTTCCTCGACGAGGTGAAGGCACTCGACCAATGGCTGGTCGAACCCGACGTGGACGTCGCCCTCGACCCGGAGTGGAACGTCGGCCGCCGGGGCGTCCCCGGGACCACCACCGGCAAGGTCAAGGCGAAGGAGCTGAACCGCATTTCGGCGTACCTGCGGCGAATCGTCCGCGACAACGGCCTGCCGCAGAAGGCCCTCTACATCCACCAGTTCCGTGAGGGCAGCGTTCGCAAGCGCGGCGCCGTCGCCCAGCGTGGCGACGAGGTGGCGGTGACCCTCAACTTCGACGGCATCGGCAGTCCGGGCCCGAAGATCGCCGGCTACGAGAACCTCGCCGAGCGGGGCCTCTTCAACGGCTTCTCGATCTTCGTCTCGCGCGACACACCGGTGATGGGCTTCCGCACGATCGCGGAGCTGCGGCCGGCGCCCGACTACGTCATGTACCAGTAGCCGGGCCGGGTTCTCCCCCGGCACGGCCGGCCCAGAACTCGTCCGCCTCTGGGACCGGCGTGCGCTCCCCGGCGCCGACCGCGTTGCGTCGCCGCTTCGCGGCATAGAGCCTGGTGTCGGCACGCTCCATCGTCTCGCGCTGCGAGAGGTCGTCGGCGCGGCGTTCGGCCACCCCGATCGAGATCGTCGTCACCTCGTCGGGGCACTCCGGGAAGTTCGTCGACTCGATCCGCCGCCGCAATTGCTCGGCGAGCGCAGCCGCGCCCTCGAGGTCGGTGTCGGCGCAGAGGATCGCGAACTCGTCTCCACCGATCCGGGCAACCAGGTCGCCGGTCCGCACCCGGCGCACGAGCACACCCGCGACCGTCTCGAGCAATCGATCGCCGGTCGCGTGCCCGCGACGGTCGTTGACCGCCTTGAACCGATCGATGTCGCAGATCAGCACCGAAAGAGGCAGCCCGGCTCGCCCGGCCCGGGCGAACTCGCGCTCGAGCACCTCGTCCCACGAACGACGGTTGGCAAGGCCGGTGAGCGGATCCTCGCGGCTGAGCCGCTCGAGTCGCTTGTTCAGGTCGCGGCTGCGCTCCTGCTCGCGCTCCAGCGCCCACCGGCCCTGGAACTCCCGCCAGGCAAGCCGCTCGCGATGGATCGACGCGACGAGCGCGAGGATCGACGCCGTCGACAGATAGAAGGCAAGGGTTGCGAGCGCCGAGTCATCGAGGGTGTCCGGAGCGGTGCCGATCGCAAGCGCGAGCGCCGAGAGGCTGATCCCCACGACCGCCGCCGTGTACTTCCACGGCCAGACGATCAGGAACGCGGTCGCGTAGATCGCGAGCGACATCCCCAGCGCGTACGGCGCGTAGGCATCGTCGACCCGCGAGATCATGATCGCGATCGAGACCTCGACGAGGAGGAGCATCCCGAGCATCAGCTGCTCCGGGTAGCGCCCGCCGAGTGGGCTGACCAGCGCGGCCAGAAGCAGCGCGATCGGGATATCGAAAAGAAGCCGCAGCAGGGCGAAGTCGGCGGCGTTGGACGGCTCGACCAGGTAGTCGAAACCGGCCCAGAGCGGGAAGGCGACGACCGCGATCAGCCCGGCGGAGATCGCCGTCGTCCTCGTGTTCCGCTTCGACTCGCGGCGGAACGACTCTCTGACCCGCGCCTCCTCAGACGCGGCAGTCGCGTCTCGCTCTTCGCCTTCGCTCCCCATACCAATCTCGTCGGAGCGCGGACGGGTGGTCTTGAGGCGATTTCATGCGGTCTGCGGGGAACTACGTAGCCAGATCAACCGATCGAATGACCCCTTGCGGGTAGGGTCCTGCACGATGGCTCACAAATCGTCCGTCCACCGATCGCCCGCGAACGAAGCGGCGCGCATTTCACACGAAACAACCCCGGCCCCGACCTCGGCCTTCGCCGGATGGACCGGCTTCGCCGGCGTCCTCTTCCTCCTCCTCGGCGCTTTCAACGTGATCGCCGGCGTCGCGGCCCTCGCGGGAGACGCCAAGTTCGCCGAGAACGACCTCTTCTTCGGCGACCTCACTGCCTGGGGCATGATCCTGATCGGCTTTGGCGGGCTCCAGCTGTTCACCTCGGCGCTGATCTTCCGCCGCTCGGTGATGGGTCAGGTCGGCGGCATGCTGCTCGCCGGCTTCAACATGGTTGTCCACCTCTTCTTCATCCCCGCCTACCCCATCTGGTCCGTGATCATCATGATCATCGACGCCCTGGTGATCTACGCGCTGACCGTCTACGGCGACGACTTCGTCTGAGCGCCTACTTCCAGGCGCTCTGCACGTTCGCCACGGCCTGGCCACCGCTTCCGCGTTCCGTGCTTCGAAGCGTGGCTCTCGCCTGCGCTGTGCCGCCGCGACCGCCAACCGTCCGATTGCGGAACCGGACCTGGACGGCGCCGGTGTCGACCGGAAGGCCGGAGACCTCTATGCCGTGCTTCGTGGCCTTCAGCGTTATTCCGTTGTAGTTCGTCGTCCTGCCGCTCAGCTGGAACTGGGTCACTGGCTCGTCGAAGCTCGACACCGTCGCTTGTCCGGTGAGCCTCCCCCCGGACTTCCTGATCCGCAGATCGGGCGTTTCGATCGAGCCGGACTCGATTCCCGTCGCAGCCGAGATCGCGTAGATCGTTCGCGTCTTCGGTGAGCCGTTGACCTGAGTGCTCAGCCGGCACGGGGCGAGAACGGCATTTCCGGACTCGCCGTCGACGACGACGTCGTGCGGCCCGTCATCGAGCGCTGCCAGTTCGCGAGGCGTGAAACGCACGCGCGTCCCCGTCTTTGTGGGGAGGCTGCCGAGCGTTACATCAATCTCGTCCGAGGACGTGAACGTCAGCGGAGAGTCCGGGGTCGCCGGATCGGTGCCCGTGACCTGGACCCCCGGGATCGGGTCGATGCCAACGACTCGACAGGAAGGCTGGTTGACGAGCGATCGCGGATCGCCGCTGAGGTCGCGAGGGGCGATCGCGTTCGTCTTCGCGGATTCGACGGTAACCGTGCCGACCGGGTTCGAGGCGGTCACCTCGCACGACAAGCTGGAGGCGAAATCCGCGTTCGTCGGCCGGTAGCTCGACCCGCGTGCACCCTCGATGGGCTCACCGTCGCGCAGCCACCTGAAATCGAGTGCGCCGCTCACGTTCGACGTCACGCAGTCAAGGGTTCGTCCCACCTCCGGAATTCCCGCCACGACCGCGGCGACGTTGGGTGGGTTGAAGCCCTCCCCGCGCAGGCCGACCAGGGTCACCGGCGAGGGCGTGTTTGAAATCAGGAAGATCGACGCGTCCTTGGCCCCGACGGTCGTCGGCGTGAACGCGACCCTGAAGGTGCAGGTGCTGCCCGGATTGACGATCGCGCCGGTGCAAGTGTCAGCCGACTTCGGGAACGCCGAAGCGGTGCCGGAGACGATCAGGATCTGCTGGATCTGCGCCGGGAAGTCGCCGTTGTTGGAAACCGTGAAGGTCTGCGGCCCCGCGGAGGAACCGAGCGCGACCGAGCCGTAGTCGTTCCCGGCTGGGCTGATCAACGGCATCGGGCCGGCCAGCGCCTGCGCCGTGATCGGGATGACGGTCGGGGTCGACGGGCTGTTCGATGTGATCTCGACGTTCGCGTTCAACGGACCCGTCGGCCCGGACGGGTTGAAGCTGACGTTGAAGCCGCAGTTGTTATTGACGAACAGCAGGTTGCCGTCGCAGTTGTCGCTGAAGAGCGAGAAGCACGCGGCGTCGGGGCCAGTGAGTGTCGCGGTCACCGACCTGCACCCCGAACGTTCTGTGCCTGGACGTTGACGAACATCTGCTGGCCGCCGAAGAACCACGGCTGCGGGTTGAAGGTGACCGGGTTGGGATTCGCGCCGAGGTTGCCCGTTTCGCGTTCGCGGCCAGGGGACGACGACCACGTGGTTCCGCTCGGTCCCAGCTCGAGGTCGGCACTGTCGGCCCGTCGGCGGTCGGGGCCGTGCGCAACCTGAGATCGTGCAGTTGTCGCCCCCGTTCGCGAGCAAGACGTTCCTCGGTTGCGGAGTCTGACCTCCGGTGATGACGAAGTCGGCCGGGCTCGGCGCCGGTGAGAGCCGTGTTGTCCAGGACCGCGTCCGGGCCCGCGGTGTTGTTGGTGAACGTGACGTTTTGCTGCGGCTTCGTCGCGTACCGGTCGATGTCATGTAATCGTCCGAAGTGCGGATTCGGAGTGAGGTCCGCTGCGGAGGCAAGAGCGGGCAAAGCCAGCGCACGATCGCGGCCAGAATCCACCACGCAAGACCCGGCGGGTCCATGACGCCATTCTCAAGAGCCCCCTCCCCACGCCATGAACCTTACTAACCCGGGGGACGGTTTGGGGATTTCGCGGCCAGAAGCGGCTAACTGAGCCTGATCCTGCGCTCTGTCTCGTCGCGTTTCCGGCCGCTTCGGTGGCGACGATCGTGAGGTTCGCGGTCGCCCTCCCGCCCATGCGGAGCGCCTTGCGGATTTTCTTTGCGGCCCTCTTCGAGAGCTGGATCTGATCGTCTGGAAGCTCACCGGCTGAAGCGACGCGCTCACGTCGGCCAGGCCGACCGGCTTCGCCCGCCCGGGCCTCGAGAGTTCTTCCCTTCTTCAGGGCGACAGCCCCGCCCGCCTCGACGGTGCACGCCTCGTCGCAGAATGCCCGCACTCGAGGCTCGGCTGCTTCCTGCAGCTTCAGCTTGTTGGTCTGCCGCCACGGGCTCCAGCAGCGGCGACTTCGAGTCGGGTACGTTCGCGATCGAGATCGTCGCGGTGGAGGTCGGGCCGATCGTCGGGGCCACCGATCCGTTCGAGGTGGCCGACTCGAGCGCGAGGTTCACGGTCTCGGCGCCCTCGACGAGGTCATCGGATTCGAGCGGCACGCTGATCGACTTCTGCGTCTCACCCGGCCCGAAGGTCACTGTGCCTCCCGTCGGCTCGTAGTCCGAGCCGGCTGTCGCCGACCCGTCGGTGAGCGTGACCCCGACCTTGGCGGTCGCCTGGGTGTCGCCGGAGCGGTCGATCACGACGTTCGCCGTGCCGCCCTCCGAGCCACTGAACTCCGCGCTCGCGAAGCTCAGCGCCGGCACCGGCTGGGCCTGAGGCTCCCCGTAATTGAAGTCGTCCACCACGACGATGTCGGGATTGCCACCTGTCTGTGTGACGTCGTTCGGACCGAGCGGCGCCGCGCCCGAAGTGACCCGGACCTGGGCTACCTCGGGACCGGTGAAGGTCACCCCGACGAAGCTCAGCGACTCGTTCCCGGCGGTGGCGAGCACCTCTCGCTCGAAGATCTCATTGCCGAAGCGATCGAAGAACTCGAGCTTCGACGACCCGGCTGTGTCGACGTCCGTGAAGACAGCGCCGAAGCCTCGACTCTCCGCGCGAGTCAGCGAACCGGGAACGAAGAAATCGACGTGCATAGACGTTGGAGGTGAGCGAGGAAAACAGGCGCGGCACGCTGAACGCGCTGAACGCAGTCGGGTAGGTCGCGTTGACGTTTCCGAACTCGTTCGGGGTCCCCGGAACACTCGGCGTCGCGTCGGCGCTCTGCTGGAAAGTGATCCTCGGATCACCGCCGCCGAAGATCACCCCGCGCGGCGCAACCGCGTTGAAGAAGTCCTGCTGGAGCCTGGCGGGCGCCGAGTCGTTGTCGGCGCCGTCCCAGGTGATCTGGCGCCGTCCCGATGGCTGAGTGCCAACCGCGTTGCCGTTATTCGGGCTACCGAGGTCCGCCTGGAATGCCGCCACGGTCGCCGTGATCCCGGCCTGCGCGTTTGCCTCTGGCCCCGCCGCGGTGATCTCGCGGATCTGCGCGACGGCTGCCAGGGAAGGAGCCGCCGAAAGGGCGCATACAGCCATCACCCCAACAAAAACCGTCCCGAGAACTTGCCTTGCGCCTCATCACCCGCTCCAACACGAAGCGTAGACCAGCGACGCGTATCGGGCAATCAGTTCGCCGGCGCGCGCGCCTCCGCGTGCTCGCGATACCACTCGATCGTCCGCGAAAGTCCTTCCTCGAGCTCGACGGCGGGCTCCCAGCCGAGCACCTCGCGCATCTTCGTCGGGTCGACCCACTGCTTGTCGATCTCACCTTCGGGGTTGCCGGTTCCTCGGATGTCGGGCTCCACCCCGGTGTCGGCGATGCGGGCGATCATCGCGATCACCTCGCCGACCGGCCAGGAGCGTCCGGAACCGGCGTTGAAGGCCTCGCCGCGCACGTCGTCGCGGTCGAGCCCGGCGGCGATCGCCAGATACGCCGAGACGGCGTCCTCGACGTAGAGGAAGTCACGCTCCGGCGAGCCATCTGAGCGCAGGACCGGTGCGCGGCCGTCGACCGCGGCGGAAGCGGCCTCCGGGATCAGCCGGGAGAAGTTCATGTCGCCGCCGCCGTAGATGTTGGCGAAGCGGGTGACCGCGACCGGCAGGCCGTAGCTCTTCGCGAAGCTGCGTGCGATCAGGTCCGCCGCGGCCTTCGAGGCCTCATACGGAGCGGTCGGCTGAAGCGGGAAGTCCTCCCGGTAGGGAAGCTCGTCGTGGGCGCCATAGGCCTTGTCCGAGGAGGCGAAGACGACCCGCTCGACCCCCTGCTCGCGGCAGGCCTGAAGCACGGTCCAGGTGCCGCGCACGTTGGTCTCGTAACCGCCGACGGGGTCGGCCTGAACGGTGCCGACGATCGTCTCGGCGGCGAGGTGGTAGACGGTGTCGATCCCGCCGTCGGCCAGCACCTTCGCGACCAAGCTCCGCGTCGCAGAGGTCTCCCTCCACCTCCTCGACCTCGGAATCGATCTCGAGCATCGCCAGGATCGAGGGACGCCCCGAGCGGGGCTTTCGATCGAAGGAGGTGACCTTCACCCCGGACTCGAGCAGACCCCTGGCGAGCCAGGCGCCGACGAAGCCGCGGGCGCCTGTGACGAGGGCCGACCCCTCAGCCACGGATGCCGCCCGCCTGGGTCTCGCGGCCGTGTCCATTCGACTCCCCGGGACCGGGGCTCGTCGCCTGGTCCCAGACCGCCCAGGGAGGCGAGCCGCCTTCCCAGAGGTCGTTGAGCGTCACCGCGTCCTTGTAGGTGTCCATGCAGTCCCAGAACCCCTCGTGGCGATACCCGTGCAACTTGTCCTCGGCGGCCAGGCGCTTCAGCGGGTCCTGTTCGAGGACGCTGTCCTCGGTGACGTAGTCGAGCACCGAGGGCTCGAAGACGAAGAAACCTCCGTTCACCCAGTGGTCGAGCCGCGGCTTCTCCTGAAAGCCGCCGATCCGGCCGGCGTCGTCCAGTTCGGTGATCCCGAACTGAGAGAGGGGCCGGACCACGGTCACGGTCGCATCGTCGCCGTGGTCCCGGTGAAAGCGCACCAGGGCGGGCAGGTCGACGTCGGCGACGCCGTCCGCATAGGTGACGCAGAAGGTCTCGCTGCCGAATCTGTCGGCGGCAAGTTTGATCCGGCCGCCGGTGGGCGTGTCGACGCCCGTGTCGACGCACTCGATCTCGACGTCCTCGGGCCAATCCTCCGCGGCGGTGTACTCGGAGATCTGGTCGCCGAGATAGCCGGTCAGAAGCACGAACCGCCGCAGTCCCTGCGCAGCGTAGATCCGGATCACGTGCCAGAGGATCGGCCTGCCGCCGATCTCCACCAGCGCCTTCGGGATCGAGTGCGTGCGTTCCTGAAGCCGCGTCCCCCGGCCACCGCAAAGGATCGCGACCTTGCCGATCGCCTCCACCGGAGTTCCTAGCCGCCGGCTACCGCGGGGAGGATCGTCACCTCGTCGCCGTCCGAGACCGGGGTCTGAAGCCCGTCCTGGAAGCGGATGTCCTCACCCGACACGTAGACGTTGACGAAGCGCCGAAGCTCGCCGGACTCGGTGATGCGATCGCGCAGTTCCTCGTGCGACGCGTAGACGGCGTCGAGCGCCTCGCCCACCGTCGACCCGTCGACGGAGAGCTCGGACTCGCCACCTGTCGTGGCACGCAGCTGCGCGGGGATCTTCACCGTGACGGCCATGCGGCGGGGAAGGTTAGCGATGGCCCGTCCAGGCGGGCGTCAGCGCTTCTTGCGCTTGACCTTGACCTTCACCGCGTCCGCGACGTTGCCGGCCTTATCCGTAACGCGCACGAACCTGTTCAGGTGCGGCTTGGTGGTCACGGTCCGGCTCGAGAACGGCTGCGAGGTGAAGCCCTCCGCGGGACTCCGCGCGGTCTGCAGCTCGGCCAGGCCCGAATTCTCGTCCTCGGCGCGCACCTTCAGAGTCCACTTCGCCTTGCCGCGGGTGGTCGACTTGGTCATCGTCGCCGCGAACGTGGACGGTGGCGCCTCGTCGAGGATGATGTCGTCGCTGTAGGTCTGGGTGCCGTCGATGCCCGGGCCGGTGAAGCGCACGTAGACCGACTTGGGCAGCCTGTCGGCGCCGCTCGAGACGAGCGACCAGGCATAGGTGTCGCTGCCGAAGATCGGCCGCGTGTCGGGGGCCGCGAAACCACCGTCGTTGGAGATGTGGACGTTGGTCGCGCCGGCGGGCTCGTGGATCGTCAGCGTCACGGTCGTCGAGTTGGTGAAGATCGCGGCGCTGTTGACCGAGATGCCGACCGGGCCCGAGGCCGGCGGCGCGCCGGTCGGGACCACCGCGGCGGACGTCGCGCTGTTCGAGCCGTCCGCGTTCGTCGCGGTGACCGTGCAGGTCAGGTTCTGGCCGACGTCGGCCGAGGCGATCGTGTACTGGTTGCCCGTCTCCCCGGCGATCGGGTTGCCGTTGCGGTTCCACTGGAAGTCGAACTGGGTCGGGTTGTTGTTCCAGGTGCCCTGGGTGCAGGTCACCACGTTGTTCTCGACCGGCGATCCCTGGATCTGCGGCAAAGCCGTGTTCTGTGGCGGGTTCGACGGCGGGACGACGCTGTCGGTCGCGGGAACCGCCCAGAAGGTGAAGCCGAACGAGTTCCAGCGCTGCAGCCGCTGGTTGCCGTAGTCGGCGACGAACACGTTCCCGGCGAGATCCGAGAACTGCTCGTAGACGTCGAAGGCGAGGGGGTCGATGACCCGTCCGGCGTCGGACCCGGCGCCGCCGAGCCAGCGGAACTCGCTGCCGTTCTGGTCGTAGAGGTAGATCCGCTCGCCGGTGCCGTTGTCGTTCGTCACCGAGACGAAGAGCGTGCCGAACGCGTCGACAAAGACGTCAGACGGGGCCGCGTAGGTGGCCTGGTTGCCGAGCGAAGCGAGCGTGGTCAGGTTCAGCTTGGCGACCTGGCTGGTCGCGGGCCTCGCCACGTAGACCGCCTGAGTCGATCCCGGCGCGGTGCCGTAGAGCTGCGCGGAGACGCCCTTCGGCTGGTTCACCGAGACCGCGGCCTGCTGGCTGAGGTTCGAGCGCGCGTAGCGGAAGACCTGGTTGCGGCAGGGATGAGCCACGTAGATGTCGTTGAGCGCGACGTCGAGCCCACCGCGATTGGTTGGGTTCGGCGTGATCCCGGCACCGCAGGCGTTGAGCTGGAAGCCACGGATGAAGGTTCCGGACCGCGTGAACTCCTGGACGCGGCGGTTGGTGTCGAGGACCCAGACGTTGCCGGCGTTGCCGCCGCTGCCCGTCGGGGCCACGTCGAGTGCGACCACGCCGCCGATCTGGCCGGCGCCGCTGCCGGCGGTGCCCCACGCACCGAGGAACGAGCCGTCGGAGCCGGAGTAGCGCTTGATCTGGCCGCCGTTCTCGAAGCCGGCGTAGACCACGCCGTCGCTGTCCGTCGCGACTGCGGTCGGCCCGGCTGCCTGGGCGACCGAGGTTGCGGCAAACACGCACCCCACGGCGATCAAGATCGTCAGCTTCGTCCTACGCACGTTGGCCTCCATTCCCACCCCCCGCATTAGTACGCGAGGCTTGAATGAGGCTACCGGGTTCTAAGCGGCTGCTGTAACCGCCGTGTTCTCGATCGCCTCGAAGCTGTCCAGGGTCGGAGCGATCCGGTCCATCTCGAAGCCCTCACGGGTCACGTCGAGCGTCTTCAGGCCCTCGCCGGTGATCACGAGCACGACCCGTTCGTCCGAGTCGATCGCGCCGGCCTCGGCCAGCTTGGCCAGGACGGCCGTCGTCACGCCGCCTGCCGTCTCCGTGAATATCCCGGTGGTCTCGGCGAGCAGCCGGATCCCGTCGCGGATCTCGTCGTCGGTGACCGACTCGACCGAGCCGCCCGTGGAACGGGCGAGGTCGATCGCGTATGGGCCGTCGGCCGGATCGCCGATCGCGAGGCTCTTCGCGATCGTGTCGGGCCGCTGCGGCCGGCAGACGTCGCGGCCGTCGGCATACGCCTCCGCGACCGGGCTGCAGCCCTCCGCCTGGGCGCCGTTGAAGGTCGGCAGCTCGCCGTCGAGCAGGCCGAGGTCGATCCACTCCTGGAAGCCGCGGCCGATCTTCGTGAACAGCGACCCGGATGCGATCGGGCAGACGACCCGGTCGGGCAGCTCCCAGCCGAGCTGCTCGGCGGTCTCGAAGGCGAGCGTCTTCGACCCCTCTGCGTAATAGGGGCGCAGGTTGACGTTGACGAACGCCCATGGCCGGTTCTCGCAGAGCTCCGTGCAGAGGCGGTTGACGTCGTCGTAGCTGCCGTCGACGCCGATCAGTCGGGTCCCGTAGATACCGGTCGCGAGCAGCTTCTGCTCCTCCAGGTCCGCGGGGACGAAGACGAACGACTCGAGGCCCGCCGCGGCGGCATGAGCCGCGACGGCATTCGCGAGATTTCCGGTCGAAGCGCACGCGACCGTCTCGAAGCCGAGCTCGCGTGCCTTCGCCAGGGCAACCGCGACGACCCGGTCCTTGAACGAATGGGTCGGGTTGGCGGCGTCGTTCTTCACCCAGACCTCGCCGAGACCGAGCCGCTCAGCAAGCCGATCGGCACGGACGAGCGGGGTCAGGCCCGGCTCGAGCGCGCCGCGCTCGGCAGGCGGCCCGCCCGCGAACGGCAGGAAGTCCGAGTAACGCCAGATCCCAGCCGATCCGGCCTGGATCCGCCGCCGCGTTTCGTCGGGGTCGAGCCCGCTGAAGTCATATGCGACCTCGAGCGGCCCGAAGCAGTTCTCGCAGACGTAGCGAGCGTCGAGCGGGTAGTCGGTTCCGCATTCCTTACACCTGAGTGCCTCTATGGCCATTTGCTTCTCCAGTCCCGTATGTCGTTTGTCCTTGAACGACATAGACCTCTGCGCGGTGTGAGCAGAGGTCCGGTTGGGACTCCCACTCACATCTTCCAGGCTTCCACCTGCTGGAATTGGCACCTTCCAAGACCGAAGCCTTGGTGGTTGCCGGGGTTTCTACGGGCCAGTCCCTCCACCCCTCTAGATGTGGCGGTCTATGTGGGCGCCAATATACACGGCGTAACGCAGGCGTGTCGTAGTCTTGGCCCACGGGGCTGTAACCGATGACTAGCGAGCTGAACGATGCCGAGCCTTCCCAAGCCGAGACTGCGCCGGAGCACCCGCGGCGCGACGCTCGCCCCGCCCCCCTCCGAGCCGCGTAAGCCGAACGTAGAGACCGTTCAGGGCGAGGGCCTGCGCTGGGTCAACATCGAGCGCCCGACCGCGCTCGAGAACACCTGGCTCGAGGAGCACTTCGAGTTCCACCCGCTGGACCTCGAGGACGTCCTCTCCCGCAACCAGCGGCCGAAGATCGACGAGTACGAGAACTACCTGTTCATCGTCCTCCACTTCCCGATCTTCGACCCGAGCGTCGGCCGGCTGAACGCGGGTGAGCTCGACATCTTCGTCGGGCCCGACTTTCTCGTCACGATCCAGAACCAGCCGCTGCAGCCGGTCGAGTACCTGTTCGAGCGCTGCCGCCAGAAGGAGGAGACGCGCGAGCAGCTCTTCTCGAAGGGCTCGGGTTACCTCCTCTACCGAATCGTCGACGACTCCTTCGACTACTGCTTCCCGATGCTGCGCAAGATCGGGAACAAGCTCGACTCGCTCGAGGAGGTGATCTTCGAGGGCCGCTCCGAGGACGTCGTCCGCGACCTGTCCAACGCGAAGCAGGAGATCATCAACTTCCGCAAGGTGATCCGCCCACAGCGAACGGTGCTGCGCGACCTCGAGAACGTGAAGAAGCGCTATCTCGCGCCCGACATCGACCTCGAGATCTACTTCGATGACATCGTCGACGCGCACGAGCGGATCTGGGACATGCTCGAGAACTACAAGGAGGTGGTCGAGGCGCTCGAGGAGACGAACGAGTCCTACATCTCCCACCGCGTCAACGACATCCTGCGGGTGCTGACCTCGATCACCGTGATCATCCTGCCGCTGACGCTGATCGCGAGCCTGTGGGGGATGAACGTCGGCGTCCCCGGCGAGGGCGATCCCGCGGACTTCTGGATCATCGTCGGCGGCATGGGCGTTCTGCTGGTCAGCATGCTGGTCTACTTCCGCCGGCGCGGCTGGCTCTAGCTAGATCCAGCGGCGGGTGCGCGCCTTGAAGCGCAGATACTCCTCGCCAAATAGGCGCTCCAGATAGCGCTCCTCCCGCTCGATTACACCCTTCTGCATCACGACCACGACGATCGGCAGCGGGGCCAGGACCCAGGGCGCGTTCGCCAGCAGCGCGATACCGACATAGAGCAGCGTGAACCCCAGATAGCCCGGGTTCCGCGAGATCCGGTAGGGGCCGTCGGTAACGAGTGTGGTCGTCGGCTGATCTGGGGGGACTGGCGTCCCGGCTCGAACGAAGCGCGCGATGAAGCTGGCCTGGAGCCCAACCCCGGCCAGCGCGAGGGTGGTGCCCGCCACAATCTGGAGTGCCAGCGGAAAGCTGCCGCCAGGCAACACGGCCTCGAGGGCGAACCCGACCACCAGCCCGAGCGCATAGATCAACGGCGGCAGGGCAATGACCCCCGCCGTATCCGGGGCTTCCTCGCGATCCATGGCCTCCGCCGATTCGATCGGACGATCATCTCAAGCCTGCCCAACCTGCGTAGGCTCTGACGCCGATGGCGGACGATGTCACCGCGAGCGAGCTGCGTGTCCTCGGCTGCCTGATCGAGAAGCAGCGGACGACGCCCGACACCTACCCGCTCTCGCTGAACTCGCTGCGGCTGGCGTGCAACCAGTCGACGAACCGCGACCCGGTCGTCGACTACGACGAGTCCACCGTCCGCGAGGCCGCCCAGCGCTTGTCGAAGCGTGGCTGGTCCAGGCTGGCGAGCCGCGGCGGCCGCACCGTCAAGTACCGCCACCTCGCCGACCAGGCGCTCGGCCTGGACGAGGACGAGATCTCAGTGATGACGGTGCTGATGCTGCGCGGTCCGCAGACCCCCGGCGAGCTGAAGCAACGCGCCGACCGGATGTACGGCTTCGCCGACCTCGACGAGGTACACCTGACGCTCGAGCGGCTGATCGAGCGCGACTACGTCGTGGACCGCGGCAGGCAGCCCGGCCAGAAGGAGACGCGGTACGAGCAGACGCTGGGCGGCGAGGAGGGCGATGCCGGCGACGTGCACTCGGCGCCCGTCTCAGCCGCCCAAGAACCCTCGAGCCCAGAGTCTGAGGATCGGGTGGCCCAACGTCGAGCTGAGGTCGCGGCGCTTCGCAACGAACTCGCCGCGCTCAGCGTCCAGCCTCGAGCGATCCAGTAGCAGCCCCAGAGTCTGATGAAGTACGGACACCGAATCCCGCGATACATGGAGGTATCGATGCTCGAGCGTGCAAGGAAGCGGCTCACCTACTCGAACGTCGTTGCGACCATCGCGCTCTTCGGGGTGCTCGCCGGCGGCGTCGCGGTCGGCGCGACAGTCGGCAAGGACAGCGTCGGCAAGAAGCAGCTCAAGGACGGCGCCGTGATCGGCAAGAAGCTCGGCGACGGCGCGGTCAAGACGGGCAAGCTCGCCGACGGATCGGTGACGACTCCGAAGATCGCCGACGACGCGGTCACCGGCGCAAAGGTCAACGAGGCGACGCTTGGCACCGTCCCGGAAGCGCAGAGCGCGGCGACCGCCGTGACCGCAGCGAACGCGCTCAACTCGCAGGCGCTCGGCGGCTCTCCGCTTGCGGGCGTCCGGTCGAGCGCAACCGCGGTGAGCGAGCAAACCAACGTGCCACTGACAGGCGCACCCCAGACGGTGATGACCACGAGCATCACGGTGCCAGCCGGCGGCGGGAGCGTCGAAGCCACCGCGACCATCGACATCTTTACGGCCAACATCGCGACCTCTCTGGCGACGTGTCAGCTCGAAGCAGGCCGCGATGGGACGTTCGCCGCGATCGGGCAGATCGTGTTCGGCAGCCTGCCGGGGACGCCCGGATTCAACGCCCAGATCCCCGCGGTCGGCCTGAAGACGAACGTTCCGGCGGGGAGCGAGACAGTCCGAGTTCAATGCCAGCTGGGCTCCGGCAGCGACCTCACCTTCGATCGCGGCGACCTCGTTCTCGAGGTGCACCCGACGGGCTGACGATGCCGTCCGTTTGGCAGGATGCCCAGGTGTGGCCAACCACCGCATCTGGGCGCCCTGGCGGCTCGAGTACGTGAAGGACGCGTCGAAGGACGACGAGGCCGAGTGCATCTTCTGCGCGAAGCCGGCCGAGGACGATGACGAGGCCAACCTGATCGTCCACCGGGGCGAGCGTTGTTTCGTGATCCTCAACTTGTTCCCGTACACGAACGGGCACCTGATGGTCGCTCCCTACGAGCACGTCGGCGCGCTGCCGAAGGTCGATGCGGAAACCGTCGCGGAGATGATGGCGCTGGCGCAGCACGCGATGACTGCCCTCGAGGAGACCTACTCGCCGCAGGGCTACAACGTCGGCTTCAACCAGGGCAAGGTCGCGGGCGCCGGCGTCGAGCATCACATCCACATGCACGTCGTCCCCCGGTGGGGCGGCGACACCAACTTCATGCCGGTGCTCGGTGACACGCGGGTCATGCCGCAGTCCCTGGAGGACTCCTACGCCGCGCTCGTGGATAGGTTCTGAGACGATGGAGCCCGATCCCGACGCCGGAGATCTTCAAGGCCTATGACGTCCGCGGGCTCTACGGCAAGGACATGGACGGCGAGACCGCCTATCTGCTCGGGCGCGGATTCGCCCGGGTGCTCGCCGAGCTGGCGGGCAAGGAGACGGCGGACCTACGCATCGGCCTCGGCCGGGACATGCGCCTACAGGCGCCGGAGATGGCCGGTCGCCTGCGCGATGGGCTGGTCGACGAGGGGGTCGACGTGCTCGACGCCGGCATGGTCGGCACCGAGATGCTCTATTTCCTCGTCGGCTCTCGCGAGCTCGACGGCGGGGCGATGGTCACCGCGTCGCACAATCCGAAGGCCTACACCGGCGTGAAGCTCGTCCGCGAGGGCGCGTTGGCGCTCTCCGGCGACACGGGGATCACGCGCGATTCGCGACCTGCTCGAAGCTGGTCTTCCCGAGGCTCCCGGCGGCGGATCGGTCGAGGACGTCGAGATCTACCCGGACTTCCGCGAGCGAGCCCTTTCCGTCATCGACGCGGACACCGTCAGCGGTCTGAAGGTCGTCGTCGACGGCGGCAACGGGATGGCCGGTCAGATGGTCGGCCCGATCCTCGACTCGCTGGACCTGGATCTGGTCACCACCTACTGGACGCCCGACGGGAACTTCCCCGACCACGA
Source organism: uncultured Thermoleophilia bacterium (assembly GCA_963785155.1). Lineage (GTDB taxonomy): Bacteria > Actinomycetota > Thermoleophilia > Solirubrobacterales > 70-9 > DASUSH01. The sequence continues at coordinate 553,840 of CAWAUB010000007.1, read as the reverse complement.
GCCGAACCCGCTGCTGCCGGAGAACCGGCAGTTCGTTATCGACAAGGTCCGCGCGGAGGGCGCCGACCTCGGCATCGCCTGGGACGGCGACGCCGACCGCTGTTTCTTCATCGACGAGACTGGCGAGTTCGTCGACGGCGACTTCCTCACCGCCCTGCTCGCCCGGCGAGTGCTCGCCAAGGAGTCCGGCGCGTCGATCCTCTACGACGTCCGCGCAAGTCGTGCCGTGCCCGACACGGTCACCGCTGCGGGCGGGACCGCCTTCGTCAACCGCGTCGGCCACGCGTTCTTCAAGCAGGCGATGCGCGAGCACAAGGGTGCATTCGGCGGCGAGGTCTCCGGCCACTACTACTTCCGTGACTTCTACAACGCGGACAGCGGCACCCTGCCGGCGCTGCTGGTGCTCGAGATGCTCTCGGTCGAGGACGGCTCGCTGAGCGAGCGGGTCGGTGAATACCGCTCCGAGTACTTCATCTCCGGCGAGATCAACTCCGAGGTCGCGGACCAGGAGGCGAAGATGAAGGAGATCGCCGACCTGCACGCCGACGCCGAGGTGAGCTGGCTCGACGGCGTCTCGGTCGACTACGACGACTGGCATTTCAACGTGCGGCCGTCGAACACCGAGCCGCTGCTCCGCCTGAACCTCGAGTCGCTCGTCTCCGTTGAGGACATGGAGGCGAAGCGCGACGAGATGCTCGCGCTGATCCGGGCGTGACGACGGAAGCTGCGCTCGAGCGCGCGCGAGAAGCCGGCATCCACCGGCTGCGGATCCCCACCCCGTTCGCGGTCGGCCGGGTCAACTGCTACCTGATCGAGGACGAGCCGCTGACGCTCGTTGACACCGGGCCCAATTCCGGCAAAGCACTGGACGAGCTCGAGCATCAGCTCTCCGACATCGGCCACGCGATCGACGACCTCGAGCTGGTCATCCTCACGCACCAGCACATCGATCACCTCGGCCTGATCGAGGTGATCGAGTCGCGCTCGGGCGCCGAAGTGGCGGCGATCGACGTCGCGGTCGAACACATGGCCGGCTACACCGAGAAGGCGGACGAGGACGACGAGTTCGCCGGCTCGCTGATGCTCCGTTACGGCATCCCGCAGGACATGATCTTTGCCCTGCGAAGCGTCTCGCGGAGCTTCCGCGGCTGGGGGGCGCAGGCGAAGGTGACCCGCCCGCTCCACGACGGCGAGGAGCTGCGCCTGCGTGACCGCGCGCTCGAGGTCCAGCTGCGACCCGGTCACAGCCCGTCGGACACGCTCTTCTGGGATGCCGACCGGAAGATCCTGATCGCCGCGGACCACCTGATCGCCCACATCTCCTCGAACCCGCTGCTCGCCCGCCCGCTCGACGGGTCCGACGAGCGGCCGAGGGCGCTGATCCGCTACATCGAATCGATGCGCAAGACGCGAGAGCTGCCGGCCGAGCTGGTCCTCTCCGGCCATGGCGACCCGATCACCGACCACGTCTCCCTGATCGACGAGCGGATCGCGATGCACGAGCGCCGTGCCGAGAAGATCCACGGGCTGATCGCCGAGCGGCCGAAGACCGCCTACGAGATCGCCCAGGAGATGTGGGGGAACGTGGCGGTCACCCAGGCCTTCCTCACCCTCTCCGAGGTCGTCGGCCATGTCGACCTGCTGATCGAAGCCGGGCGCGTGCGAGAGGTTGCCGACGGCGACGTCGTCCACTTCGAGGCGGCGGAGTAACCCGCCAACCCCAGCGGGTATAGAAATACCGCGTGAGCACGGCCGCGCCCGCTCCAACTTCGGCTGCCACGAACGGCGCCTCAGCCACATCCGCTCGGCCTGAGCCGCGGCCCGCGAAGGCGCGCCCGCCGAGGCGCAAGATGCTGATCGTCGTCAACCCCTACGCGACGACGGTCTCCGACCGCCTCAAGAACCTCGTGGTCTACGCGCTCCAGGGACGGTTCGACATCGAGGCCGTGATGACCGAGTCGCAGAACCACGCGACCGAGATCTCGCAGGAGGCGCGCGAAGGCGACTTCGACCTCGTCGTCGCCTTCGGCGGCGACGGCACGCTGAACGAGGTCGCGAACGGCCTCGCCGGCACGGATGTCCCCGTCTCCGTCCTTCCCGGCGGCTCGACCAACGTCGTCGCCCGCACCCTGGGGATCCCGAACGACGTCGTCGACGCAACCGAGCACCTGCTCGGGCTCGCCGACGACTTCCAGCCGCGGAAGATCGACCTCGGGATCGCAAACGGCCGACATTTCGTCTTCTCGTGCGGCGCGGGCCTCGATGCCACGGCGGCGAAGCGCGTGGACTCGCGCCCGCGACTCAAGGCTCGGTTCGGTCCCTACTGGTACATCTACGCGGCGGTCACCGGCTTCTACCGCCAGTACCTGCGCGACCCGGTTCAGATCCACGTTGAAGCGGACGGCAAGCAGGTCGAGGGAGTCACCGCGATCTGCCAGAACTCGGATCCGTTCACCTACTACCGCGATACAGCCCTGCAGATCTGCGAGGACATCGCGATCGACGACGGAACGCTCGGACTCGCCGTGCTGCGGCGCGCCGCACAGCGGGACGTGCCGCTGATTGCTGCTCGTGCGCTCTCCGAGCGCCTCCACCTGTCGCGCTCGCGCCAGATCGACCTGTTCTCGGGGCTCACCGAGGCGCACATCGACTCGATCTCACCCGACACCAGCGGCGCGCTGCGCCGGTTCCCGGTCCAGGTCGACGGCGACTACATCGGCGACCACACCGAGCTCGAGCTGAAGGTCGACCCCGGCGCGCTCACCAGTCGTTGCCTGACGCCGGATTGCGTCTTCTGCCAGATCGTCGCCGGCGATCTGGATGCGCACATCGTCTTCGAGGACGAGGGATCGATCGCGTTCCTCGACCGCCGGCCCCTCTTCCCAGGCCACTCGCTTCTGATCCCACGCGATCACCACGAGGCGCTCTGGGACCTGCCGGAGGACCAGGTCGGCCCGCTCTTCTCCAACGCGCGCATGCTCTCGGTGGCGGTTCGGGAGGCGACCGGCTCGGAGGGCGCCTTCGTCGCGATGAACAACATCGTCAGCCAGTCGGTGCCGCACCTGCACGTCCACGTCGTCCCGCGGAACTTCAAGGACGGCCTGCGCGGCTTCTTCTGGCCACGCCGTAAGTACAAGGGCGACGACCACGCGGCGGAGACCGCGGCGAAGATCCGTGAAAGGCTCAACGCCCGATGAGCCTGACGAGGCGCCAATTCGTACGGCGGGGGCGCGATGCGACGCTCGTTGCCGCCTTCGGGTCGCAGCTCGAGTGGCTCGCGGCCTGCGGCGAGGAGACGCGGTCCGCCGACTGGGAGGAGCTCGCCCAGCGCCTCGACGGTGAACTGATCAGGCCCGGCCAGCGGCAATACGGCAAGCTCAGCCCGCCGTTCAACCACCGCTACGACGACATCCATCCGGCCGGTATCTCCGTCTGCGACGGCGAGAGCGACGTACGCGAGTGCATCCTGTGGGCGCGCGAGCAGGAGCAGCCGGTCGCGATCCGCTCGGGCGGCCACAATTACGCCGGGTACTCGACCGGCCCGGGCCTCGTGATCGACCTCGCGAACCTGGATGAGGTCGAGGTCGACGAGCGGGGGGAGACGGTCACGATCGGGCCCGGGGCGACGAACGTGGAGGTCTACGCCGGATTGACCCCGCACGGGGTCGCGATCTCGGCTGGCCGGTGCCCGACCGTCTGCCTCGGAGGCCTCGTGCTCGGTGGTGGCTTCGGCTTCAGCTCCCGCAAGCTCGGGCTGACCTCGGACAGCCTGCTCGAATCCCAGATGGTCGACGCGAACGGCGAGCTGCTCACGCTGAGCGACAAGGAAAATGCCGACCTCTTCTGGGCCATCCGCGGGGCGGGCGGCGGCAACTTCGGCGTCACTACCCGCCACCGGTTCCGGACCCAACCAGTCGGCGATGTTGCGATCTACGACATCTCCTGGGAATGGCATGACGGACCGGCCGCGCTCGGCGCCCTGCAGGACGTGATCGCGGGCGCCCCCGACGAGTTCTCATGCCGGATGGGCGGTGGCGCCACCGGCGACCCCCGGAGCGAAGCCCGAACTGAGCTTCTCCGCGCTCGGCCAGTATTTCGGCCCGGCGGGGGAGCTGGAGGAGATCCTCGGGCCCGCGTTATCCGCCGCACGCCCGACAAACGACTGCTCGAGGAACGCACCTTCAGGGAGGCGAAGAACTACTTCTTCCACAACGTCCCGAGCGGTAGCTTCGCCGTGAAGTCGAGCTACGCCTCGGAGCCGCTTTCCGGCGAGGCGATTGAGGTCCTGTTCGAGGAGGTCGCTGCCTGGCCGGGCAGCTCGAATCCCGACGGCGCCGGCTTCGCGATCTTCGCCTGGGGCGGGGAGATGAACCGGCCCGCCCCTGATGCGACCGCGTTCGTCCACCGCGACGAGCTCCTGCTGCTTGCGTTCGATACCGCATGGGACGCCGAGGACGACACGGCAACCGTGGACGCCAACGTCGAGTGGCTCGACCGCCTTTACGAGCGCATCCGCCCACACCTCTCCCCCGCCGCCTACCAGAACTTCATCGACCCCTCGCTGGAGGATTGGGAATCGGCCTACTACGGCTCGAACCTCGAGCGCCTCACCGATATCAAGGCGAAGCACGACCCGGACGACTTCTTTGCCTTCGCCCAGGCGATCCCAACCTGAGCGTCCTACCGATTCTTTTTCTTCTTCGCCTTCGGCGTGTAGGTGATCTGGACGTTGAAGGGCTCGATGGTCGCGCAGTTGACCAGCTCGATGAAGTAATAGAAGTTCTTGTTGTCGACCTTTGGCGCCGTGATCGTCGAGTCGTCGAAGGGGCGCATGATGTTCGTCGCCGCGCCCTCGGTCTTGACCTCCGCGATCACCTCGTAGCCGCCCTGCGCCGGGTCAAGGCCCGGCGCCTGCTGCTTGCGGACCAGGAACGCGAACGAGTCCTCGGCATCGTTGTCGTTTGCGTAGAGGCGGAAGTTCGTGATCGTCGCGCCCTTCGGGAGCTGGACGTTCTCGAGGAAGCTGCCCTTCTTCGCGTTCAGGTCGCCGTTGTTCTCCTCACCCTGCTCCGAGGGCACGAAGGCCGGGCACACCGAGGTGCCCATGTTGTTGTGCTCGGAGGCCGTGACCGCCGTGAACGCGGGCGCCGCGTAGTTCGCGTCCTGCGGTTTCGGCGGCTTCGGCTTGCCAGCGGCCGGCAGTGCCGCCACTCCGATCGCCAGCGCCGCGATCCCCGCACCTGCGCCGACCGCTCGGAGCCTGCGCCTCATCCGCTTGGCGTGATCCGGTAGGCGTCGAAGACCGAATCGACGTGGCGCAGCCGGGTGATGCACTGCTTGAGCTGGCCGCCGTCGCCGACCTCGACGACGAAGCGGTTCTTCACCATCGGGTGCTTGGTCACGCAGTTGGCCTCGAGGATGTTCACGCCGGCCTCCGAGAAGGTCTTCGAGAGGTCTTCAAGGAGTCTGGTTCGGTCCCACGCATCGACCTGCAGCTCGACGCGGTAGGAGGCGCGGTTGTCGCCCGCCCAGGCGACGTCGGTGAATCGCTCCGGCGCCTTCCGGAGCGGGACGACGTTCTTGCAGTCCTCGCGGTGAATGGTGATCCCCCGGCCCAGGGAGACGTAGCCGACGATCTCGTCGCCGGGAACCGGGCGGCAGCACTTGGCGAGACGGACGACCACGTCGTCGACGCCCTTCACCTCGATCCCGAAATCGGAGGCCTCCTGGGTCCGGCGGGGGCGCTCGTCGCGGCCCTCGAGGACCCCGGCCAGCCGGGCCTCGGTCTCGTCGCCGGCGACGGCCTCACCGGTCTTCAGCCGCTGGAGCAGCTTGTTGGCGACGGTCTTCGCCGAGATCTTGGCGCCGCCCAGCGCGATGTAGAAATCGTCAGCCTTGCGGAAGCCCATCTCGCGGATCACGTCGGCGAGGATCGGCGAGCCGGCGATCTTCTGCGGCGGCAGCCCGCGCTTCTTCAGCTCCGTCTGCAGCGTCTCCCGCCCGCGGTGCTCGGCGTCGTCGCGTCGCTCGCGCTTCAGGAAGGCGCGGATCTTGTTGCGAGCGCGCGTCGTGCGCACCAGCGCGAGCCAGTCGCGCGACGGCCCACGCTCCTGCTTCGTCGTGAGGATCTCGACGATGTCGCCGGACTTCAGCTGGTAGTGGAGCGGCACGATCTTCCCGTTCACCTTGGCGCCGACGCAGCGGTGGCCGACGTCGGTGTGGACGGAGTAGGCGAAGTCGAGCGGGGTCGACCCGGCGGAGAGGTTCTTGACCTCGCCCTTCGGAGTGAAGACGAAGACCTCGTCCTCGAAGAGGTCGACCTTCAGCGCCTCGAGGAACTCCTCGGGCTCCTGCTCGCCCTCGGCCTCCAGCAGCTGGCGCAGCCAGGTCATCTTCTCGCGGTTGGGATCGCCCTTGCCGGCGCTTGCCGGCGGCTCCTTGTAGAGCACGTGCGCGGCCACGCCGTACTCGGCGAGCTCGTGCATCTCCGGGGTGCGGATCTGAATCTCGAGCGGGCGCCCCTCGGGGCCGATCACGGTCGTATGGAGGGCCTGGTAGAGGTTCGACTTCGGGGTCGCGATGAAGTCCTTGAACCGGCCGGGCAGCGGCTTCCAGATCGCGTGGATGATCCCGATCGCGCCGTAGCAATCCTTGACCGAATCGACGATGACCCGCATCGCCGTGAGGTCGTAGATCTCGTTGAACTCGCGGCCCTTCTTCGTCATCTTCGAGTAGATCGAGTAGAAGTGCTTGGCCCGGCCGGAGATGCGGGCGTCGATCGCGACCTTGTCGAGCTCGGCGGCGAGGAAGGTCCCGGCCTCCTCCACGTAGTTCTCGCGCTCGGTCCGCTGCTGGGAGACCAGCTTCTTGATCTCCGCGTACTTGCGCGGGTGCAGGGTCGCGAACGCGAGGTCCTCCAGCTCCCACTTGATCGCGTGGATCCCCAGCCGGTGCGCGAGCGGCGCGTAGATCTCCAGCGTCTCGCGGGCCTTCTCCAGCTGCTTCTGCTTCGGCAGCGCGTCGAGCGTGCGCATGTTGTGCAGGCGATCGGCGAGCTTGATCAGGATGACCCGAACGTCGGCGGCCATCGCGACCATCATCTTCCGGTAGTTCTCCGCCTGGCTCTCGTCGCGCGACTGGAAGGTGATCCCGGTGAGCTTGGTGACGCCGTCGACGAGCGCCGAGATCTCCTCGCCGAAGCGCTCCTCGACCTCCTCGAGGCTCGCCGAGGTGTCCTCGACGGTGTCATGCAGGAGCGCCGCGCAGAGCGTGTTGTTGTCGAGGCGCAGCCCTGCGCAGATCTTGGCCACCTCGAGCGGGTGGACGATGAAATCCTCGCCCGACTTGCGGCGCTGGTCGGCGTGGCGATCGTTGGCGAATGCGAAGGCGCCCTCGAGCGCCTCGCGCCCGTCGCCGTCGCCATTCGTGCTGCCGTGCTCCGAGGCGACCGCGAAGAGGTCCCCGAGCATCGCCCGGTGCTCCTCGCTGAGGCTCTCGGTGATCGAGTCGGCCGGCGCGGGCGCAGCACCATCCGACCCGTCGGTGAGACCGACCTGGGTGCGATCCGCTAGCGCTGTCTCCTGTTGCTCAGGAATTGTCGTCCTTCCTCGTGCCGATCTCGATAGGCGCGGAAGGCACCCGACTGCTCGAGATCCTTGCCCTGCGAGGATACGACTCCGAGGGTCCGCGATGGGCCCGTTCCATCCCAGGCGACGAGGCCGAGCTCGGTGAATACGCGAGCACGGCGAGCCGCCTCCCGCGCCGTACTCGGACGGCGGCCTCCGCCCCCAAGGGCGCCGAGCAGCAGCTCGCCCGCGAGCTCCTCCGGCCCTGCCGCTTCGCGGAGCGCCCGGAAGGCGGCGGCGAGAGCCGGCCGCAACGGCCATTGCGCGTCGTGGACCCGCAGCGAGAGCTCGGTCTCGGCGGGCCCCCACGCCAGGTGCAGGTAGCCGTCCCCGCGGCCGGCGAGCGCCTCCAACTCGGCGCTCGGCGGAGGATCGATCACGACCACGTGCTCGAAGGGCTCGGCGAGATCGGGCACGAGCGCCAGCGCTCCCCAATCCGCCAGGGCGAGCCCCCGGTCGCCGGCGACCAGGATCCCGAGCCGATCGCGCATCTGCGAGTCGGCGCACCGCTCGCAGGCGTGCACGGCCTTGCCGCCGCCGAAGCGCGCCGGATCGGCGGCGCTCTCGGCGAGGCCTGCGCGGCGTGCGACGTCGGCGCAAACCGCGAGCACCGGGGTCCCCGTGGAAAGAAGAGCGGCGATCGACGCGACGGGCGACCCGTCGCGGCGGTCGACCGTCTCGCGGGCGGAAACCGCGCGCAGGGCCGGCTCGCCCGCCTTGAGATCCGCATTCATCTCAGCGTCGAAGCGCGTCCACCACTCGACAGCTCCGGCCGGGGTGCCACAGGCGGGCGCCCCCGAGGCCTCCGACCCCTCCGTCCCCCCAGACGAGTAGAGGTCCCGCAGGACCACGCGCGGCTCGACCGAGCCGTTCCAGTGATTGATCTCGAGCTTGACCGCGACGTCGAGGGGGCCACCGGCGGCGGCGCGGTCGAGCTCACCGTTGACGCCGAACGCGACGCCCAGCGCCCGCTTCGAACCGCTCTCGAGGCTGAAGCGCGCGTGCCGCCCCTCCTCCCCCATCGGCCGCACGTCACGGACGCGGGCCGCCGGAACGAGCAGTCGCGGCTCGGGGTTGCCCTTGCCGAACGGCCCAAGGCGCTCGAGCTCCTCGGCGATGCCAAGGCCGAGGCTCTCCCCGCCCACGATCGCATCGACCGGATCGCTGCGAACAAGATCCGCGGTGCCGAGAACGGAGGCGGCGTGCTCGGCGAAGGCGGCGCGGAACTCATCGAGCTTGCCGGACTCGAGCTCGAGGCCGGCGGCCGCACGGTGGCCGCCGAAGCGCGCCAGGTGCTCCGAGCAGGCCTGGAGGCCGGCGAGCAGGTCGAAGCCCGGGATGCTCCGCCCCGAGCCGCGGCCACGCCCGTCGCCGTCGAGCCCGACGACGACGGCCGGCCGCCAGTGCAGCTCGACCATCCGCGAGGCGACGATTCCGACAACGCCTGGGTGCCATCCCTCCCCGCCGACGACGATCCCGGGTGCCTCGCGCAGCTCGTCCGGGAGCTCGGCGAAGGCGCTCTCCGCACCGGCCAATGCCTGGCGCTCGGCAAATCGGCGCTCGCTGTTGGCCCGGTTCAGCTCCTCCGCGATCTCCGCGGCACGTTCGTCGTCGCCGGTCAGCATCAACTCGACGCCGGCGTCGGCGCGATAGAGGCGCCCGGCGGCGTTGATCCGAGGAGCGAGGCGGAAGGCGAGGTCGCCCTCATCGAGCCGCTCGATCTCCGCCCCTGCTCCGGCGACGAGCGCACGAAGGCCCGGGCGCCTTCCGCGGCGGGCCTCCGCGAGCCCCTCGCGGACGAGCGCGCGGTTCTCGCCGCGTAGCGGAACGAGGTCGGCGACCGTTGCGAGCGCCACGAGGTCGAGGTCGCCGGCGCCATCCGCCGCATCGGCGCCGGCGCGCTCCCGCAGGGCACAGGCGAGCTTGTAGGCGACGCCGGTCGCGCAGAGGTCGCCGAACGGATAGCCGGAGACCCGCGGGTGCAGGATCGGGCAGTCGGGCAGGACCTCGCCCGGCTCGTGGTGATCGGTGACGATCGCGCGGAGGCCGAGATCGTGGGCCAGCGCGATCTCCTCGGGGCAGGCGATCCCGCAGTCCGCCGTGATCAGGAGGCGCGTTCCACGTTCCGCCAGGCGGCGGACCGTGTCGGCGGAGAGCCCGTAGCCGTCGGCCATCCTGTCCGGCAGGAACCAGTCGCACTCGCCGCCGGCGTCGCGGAGCGCCGCGACGAGGATCGCGGTCGAGCAGACGCCGTCCACGTCGTAGTCCCCGTGGACCGTGATCCGATCGCCGCGCGAGACGGCATCAAGGAGGAGTTCCACCACCTCCTCCATCCGGTCGAACTCGAACGGGTCGTGCGTCTCGTCGGCCGCGAGGAACTCGCGCGCGGCCTCGGCGGTCCGATAGCCGCGGCGGACGAGCATCATCGCCACGGGCTCGGAGACGCCGAGCGCGGCCGCGAGCGCATGCGCCTCCCCGTAGGAGCAGGGCTCGATCGTGAACGCCGAGATCTGGGCGCTGGAAGCCGTCACCCTGTCAGGCTAAGAACGGGGTCCGACGGAATCTCCGCCCGAGTTCCACGCACGGTGCGTGACCGGGCTCAACCGAAGGGAACTGGATGACCGAGTTGCGCGAGCGGCAGAAGCCGATCAAGGACCGCTACCGGGCCGAGCCCGACGAGGCGCGGATCAGGCTCTCCGCACGAGGAAGCGAGGGCTCCGACGCGGTCGCCTGCTCGATCGACCTGGGCCGGATCGTCCAGGAGGCCGAGGCGCACAGCGGGGTCGGCGGCCCCGGCACGGCGGCCTGCTCGGGCGACCTGCTCCTCGGTGCGCTGGCGGCGTGCGCCCAGGTGACGTGTCAGATGGTCGCGAGCGCGATCGGGACTCGAGACGGAGCGCATCGAGGTGACCGCGGAGGGCGACATCGACCTGAGAGGGACGCTCGGCGTCTCCCGCGAAGCGCCGGTGGGATTCGAGTCGATCCGGCTCATCTTCGACATCGAAGCCCCGGATGCGAGCGACGACGAGGTCGCCTCGCTGATCGAGAAGACCGAGCGCTACTGCACGGTCCTTCAGACCTTGCTCGAGCCGCCTCCGGTCGAAGTCAGACGCCGCGCTCGCGCGTGAACCTGTAGCTGCAGGCAATCGTTGCAGCGCCGCGGCGATCAGCAGCAGGTCAGCCCGCGATGATCGCGGCGAAGCATGCCCAGGTTGAGGGTGACCGCGAGAACGATGGCCCGCCGGCGGCTAGCTGACCCGCTGTTCGCGCGAGGCGCCGAACGCGTAGATGGCCGCGAGGCCAAGCAGGGTCCCCGGGACCGCGGCGAGCAGCGTGCCGATGTCGGCGTCGCCGACTCCCGATCCGCTCGCGATCTGGACGATCGCGCCGGTGATCATCGCGCCCGTGACCGCGCCGACGAAGGCGCCGACGATGCCGCCCCAGAAGCGATCGGGGACGAAGACCGTGAAGTGCCACAGGGCGACACCGACCGTGAACCAGATGAGTGGGGCCATGTCTAGCGGTGCCTCCCGTGCTTCTTCCGGCGCTTCTGTTGGCGTGCCTTCTTCTGTGCCCGGCGCTCGGCCTTCGCCTGGCTCTCCTCATCGCTCGGTGCCGCAGCGACAGTCTCCGGCTCGGATTCAGCCGGCGGCTCGGGCTCCACGTCAGGAGCCGGAGCGGGCCTCTCGGCCTCGACGACCTCCGGCGGGCCGGGCGTCAGTGGATCGCTGTCGGTGAAACCGGTGCCCTCGCGGCCGGGCTCGCCACCCTCCTCGCGCTCGGCCTCCTCGTCGAGGCGGGCGACGACGTTGTCCTCCGGGAAGGCCGGGACCGTGCCCATGGCCTCCTCGAGGACCCGGCGGCGGGCCCGGTACTGCGACTCGCGTTCCTTCCAGGCGGTCAGTACCGGTGTGGCGATGAAGATCGATGAGTACGTTCCGGACGCGACACCGACCATCATCGCGAAGGCGAACGCGCGCAGTGTCTCCCCGCCGAATACGAGGAGAACGCCGATCAGGAAGACGGTCGAGAGGCCCGTGATCAGAGATCGGGTGAGCACCTCGCTCATCGACCGGTTGACGATCTGGGAGAACGCGGCTCGCGGCAGGCGCGGCACGTTCTCGCGCACGCGGTCGAAGACGATCACGGTGTCGTAGAGGGAGTAGCCGAGGATGGTCAGGAAGGCGGCGACGGTCGCGCTCGAGACTTCCGCCCCGACCAGCGAGTACACGCCCGCGGTGATCAGGAGGTCGTGGATCAGGGCGATGATCACCGGAACCGCGTACTTGGCCTCGAACCGGAACGCCATGTACGCCGAGATCAGGATCAGCGAGAGGACGATCGCGAGAATCGCGCTGTTGGCGACCTGCTCGCCGAAGGTCGGGCCGATCGTCGTCTCGCGGAAGGCCTCGCCTTCGCCGGAGATACCGAACGCGGAATCTCCCTCCTCGAGCGCCGGGCGGATCAGGGTCGCGTCCTCGGGCGTGATGTCGCCCTGGATCTGGATCACGTTCTCGCCGAGGTCCGGATCCTCGATCGCCGTGATCTCCAGCGTGTCCGCGTTGGGGACGTCGCCGTCGGCCAGGGCAGAGCGGACCTCGTCCACGGTCGCGGGCTCCTCGAGCGAGGCCTGGAATCGGGTGCCCGACTCGAAGTCGATGCCCAGGTTCAGGCCCGCCGTCGAGAAGGCGATGGCGCCGACCATCAGGATCACTCCCGACATCGAGAAGAACCAGCGCGAAGCGCCGATGAAGTCGAAGTGCCAGCGCACCCGCTGCTCGCTCGACGCGCCGAGCAGAGCCGGCGAGCGCATGAACCGGGCACGCCCGAAGAGGCCGAGGACCGCCTGCGTGAAGACGACCGCGGTGAACAGGGAGACGATCGTGCCGACGCCGAGGGTGAACGCGAAACCCTTAACACCGGAGGTCGCGAGAACGAAGAGGATGAACGCGGTGATCAGGGTGATGACGTTCGCGTCGATGATCGTCGCGATCCCCTTGCGGTAGCCCTCCGTGATCGCAGAGGTCATCGATCTGCCCGCCCTCGCCTCCTCCTTTATTCGCTCGAAGATGACGATGTTGGAGTCCGCCGCCACCCCGATCGTCAGGATCAGCCCCGCGATGCCCGGCAGGGTCAGGGTGATCGGGATCAGCTCGATCAGGGCGAAGAAGAAGATCGAGTAGACGACCAGACCGACGCCGGCGATCACGCCGAGCAGGCGGTAATAGATGATCAGGAAGATCAGGACGAGGATCAGCCCGAGCAGGGCCGCCTTCAGGCCCTGCTCGAGGGCCTCTTCGCCGAGCGTTGCCGAGACGGTCGACTGGCTGATCAGCTGCAGCTCGACCGGCAACGCGCCGATCTGAAGGAAGTTGGCGAGGTCCTGAGCCTCGGTGAGCGAGCCGATGTCCGAGATCTGCGCCCCGGTGCGGCCATCGATCCCGTTCGGGTTCTCGTCGCAGTCGATGATCGGCCGTGTGACGACCTCGTTGTCGAGCACGATGGCGAACTGGCCGGCCGGTGGGGACGTGTTGCACTGCTGGCCCGGAAGCTTCTGCTGCAGGCCGCGCTCGGCGATCTGCCCGGTGACCTCCTCGAACTTCGGCCGCCCCTCGTCGGTGAAGTCGAAGGTGACGTTCGGCGAGTTCGTCTGCTGATCGGTCGCCTGCTGCGGATCGGTGATGTCGAAGCCGGACAGCGCCGGCCGGTCACGCACCACGAAGTACTCGTGGGGACCCGTCTCGGACTCGTCCACCTCGGACTCGGGATTGTCGTCAGCGGGGTCGTCGACGACGATCGTGCCCTGCGGGACCTCGAGCACGGTCGAGTCCGGCGGCTGCTGCTCGTCCGGGAACTCGAGGAAGAGGTCGGACTTGCGCTGCTCCGGGCCCGAGAGCAGCTCGAACGTGTTCTCGTCGAAGAGGTAGTAGCGCGGGCCGTTGGTCGTGCAGTCGTCCTCGAAGCACTCGGGCTTTTCCTTGCCCGCGAACTTGACCGCGTCGATCAGGCGATTGAAGCCCGCCTCACCCTCGGTGGTCGACTCGGGTGCGTCGGGGTTCGGGATGACGTTCGGCTCCCAGTCGTAGAGGAAGAGCTGGGCGGTCGAGCCGACCTGGGCGATCGCGCGCTCCGCGTTCTGGACGTCGGGCAGCGCGACGCTGATCCCGGTCTCGCCAACCGCGGCGATCTCCGGCTCGGAGACGCCAAGTGCGTCGGTCCGGTCACGGATGATCTCGATCGCGCGGTTGACATCCTCCGTCGCGATCTCGGGGTTCTGCGGGGTCGGGCGGGCCTCGTAGACCAGCTCGGTCCCGCCGCGCAGGTCCAGGCCGAGCCGCGTGGGCTTGGAGAGGATCACGAGCACGCTCGCGATCACGAGCCCGACAACGAAGAGCAGGATGAAGAGGTTGCGGCGGCGGGAGCCCATCTGATGCAGATCAGATCGAGCTGAACCGGACGCGAAGCGGAGGATTCAGCGACTTCATTAGAGCGGCGAGATTACTCGGGGGTCAGGACCAGGAGCATCCCGCCGTCCTCGTCGTAGGCGGGGAAGACGTCGGCGACCGCCTCGGCCGGCAGGTCGCCCTCGGCGTTCAGGGCGACGCGCTTGCCAAGCGAGCGCACGCCCCATTCGAGGGTCGTCTCGATCGGATCGGTCTGCCCGTCGCCGTCCGCGTCGGCCGTCTCACCACCGTCGCCCTCGTCGACCCACTGGAGCCCCAGGACATCCTGGATCGGGCGGCCGATGACGGCGTCCGTCTTGAGTCCGGTGAGCTCGAAGCTGCCCTGGCCCGCCTCGATCACTCGAGCGTCCGCGTCGCAGGCGAAGAACGCAGCGTTCGGCGCCGGGTAATAGTCGTCGAGGAGCTCGAACACAAAGCTCGATCCGCAGCGCGAACAGCCCTTTGGGCGCGATGACAGGCCCGCTGTTCGCTCCGATGAAAGCTCCCGGTTCCCGCAACTCGGGCAGATGAAGAACGGCACCGCGTAAGCCTAGCGAGGGCTCCCTACACCGCGTCTAAAGCCCCGCCTAGAAGAGTGAGGCGGCCCGTTCGGGAACGGCGAGGCCAAGGTGTTCGAAGGCACGTGGCGTGGTCACGCGCCCACGCGGAGTCCGCTTGATGAAGCCCTGTTGGAGCAGGTATGGCTCGTAGACGTCGGCGATCGTGTCGCCCTCCTCGTCGATCGCCGCGGCGAGCGTCGAGAGCCCGACGGGCCCACCGGAGAATCGCACCGCGATCAGCTCCAACAGAGCACGGTCGCGGCGGTCCAGGCCGGCGGGGTCGACCTCGAGCATGTCGAGTGCCTCCGAGGCGATCTCCTCCGTGATCCGGCCAGTGCCACGGACCTCGGCGAAGTCGCGGACCCGCTTGAGCAGGCGGTTGGCGACGCGCGGCGTCCCGCGGGCGCGCTCGGCGATCGTGTGCTCGCCGCCGTCGTCGATCTCGACGGCCAGGATCTTGGCGGAGCGGGTGATGATCCGGCCGAGGTCCGCGGCGTCGTAGTGCTCGAGGCGGTGGGCGACGCCGAATCGGTCGCGAAGCGGCGCCGTGAGCAGGCCCTCGCGGGTGGTCGCGCCGATCAGGGTGAAGGCGGGAATCGGCAGGGAGACCGTGCGGGCGCCGGCTCCCTGGCCGAGGACGACGGGAAGCTGGCGCTCCTCCATCGCCGGGTAGAGGGTCTCCTCGAGCGCCCGGTTGAGGCGGTGGATCTCATCGATGAAGAAGACGCTGCCGGGCTCCAACGTGGTCAGGAAGGAGGCCACGTCGGCCTTGCGCTCGAGCGCCGGGGCGGCTGTGACGACGATCGGCGCGCCCATCTCCGCCGCGACGATGTGCGCAAGCGAGGTCTTGCCGAGCCCGGGCGGGCCCGAGAGCAGGACGTGATCGAGCGGCTCTCCGCGGCGCTTCGCCGCCTCGATGAAGACCTCGAGCTGCTCGGTGACCTGCTTCTGGTTGATGAATTCCGCGAGCGTCGGTGGCCGAAGCGAGCGATCGAGCTCGTCTTCGCCCACCGCGGTGTCGCGGGCGTCGATCACCTCGGGCTCGGCCGCCTCGGCGGTCTCGAGGTCCCGCTCGAAGGCAGGGTCGCGCTCGATACTCATCGCCTGCAGAGGCGATCGAGCCGAACCGGAAGCGAAGCTGAGGATTCGGCGATTTTCATTATGGGGCGCCGGCCGCCTCGCGAAGCGCGGTGGCGACGAGTTCCTCCGCCGGGGCGTCCTCACCGGCGCTCGGCAGGGCGGCGTCCAGCAGGCGCTCGGCCTCGGCCGGGGTGTAGCCGAGCCCGAGCAGGCCCTCGCGGGCCTCGGAGCGAGAGTCGGAGCCGGCGCCGGACGGCGCGTCCGCGGCGAGCTCCAGCTCGTCGGCGACCTTGTCCTTGAGCTCGACGATGATCCGCTCCGCGGTTCGCTTGCCGATGCCCGGAACGGCCTGGAAGCGCTTCGCGTCGCCGGTCGCGATCGCTCGGCGCAGCTCACGCGGGGCACCACCGGAGAGCGCCGCGAGAGCCACCTTCGGGCCGACGCCGGAGACCGAGGTGAGGGCGAGGAAGAGGTCCCGCTCCTCCTCGGAGGCGAAGCCGAAGAGGGCGAGCGAGTCGTCGCGGGCGACGAGGTGCGCGTGCAGGGTCACGTCGCGACCCGCGGCGGGCACGCCCTTGAGGGTCTCCGAGGAGACGGCGAGCCGGTAGCCGACGCCGCTCGCGTCGACGACGACGTGGTCCGGCCGGCGCACCAGCACCTTGCCCGAGACGGCGGCGATCACGATGCGGTCGCCTGCTCCCCACCTGGATGGGCTGCGCGATAGCGGCGCCCGGCGGAGACGACCTCGTGCGTGCCGGAGCCGGATGTGGCGGCGACTTCAGCGGCACGCGGCCGAGCGTGCGCCGAGTGGCAGATCGCGACGGCGAGGGCGTCGGCCGCGTGGTCGGACTGGGGCGGCTCGGGCAGGCGCAGAAGGGCCGCGACCATTTGCTGAACCTGGGCCTTGTCGGCGCCGCCGTGCCCGCAGACAGCCATCTTTACCGCCTGCGGCGTGTAGTCGAAGCAGCGGGCGCCGCGCTCGGCGGCGGCGAGCATGACCACGCCCCGAGCCTGGCCGACGCCGATCGCCGATCGCACGTTCTTGCCGAAGTAGAGCTCCTCGAGGGCGACGGCTTCGGGCTCGTGCCAGGCGATCAGCTCGGCGACGGACTCGTGGATTCGCGCCAGCCGCTTCTCCGGCGCCTCCTCGGGCGGCGCCTCGATCACGCCGCCGTCGATCGCGGCCAAGCGGGTGCCCTCCAGCCGCACGACGCCAAAGCCGGTGTTCGCGAAACCCGGGTCAATGCCCATTACAACCATCATCGAAGACCCATTCTGGGCCGCGGACCGGATGCCTCTTTTGGGCGCTGCTAGGCGGCGGCTTCTTCGAGCAGGTCCGCCGGGATGTCGAAGTTCGCGTGGACGGCGTCGACGTCGTCGTGCTCGTCGAGTGTCTCCATCAGGGCGATCAGGCGCTTGGCCTCCGACCCGTCGGCGACCTCGACGACGTTCTTCGGCTCCATCGCGATCTCCGATGAGCTGACCACGACGCCCTCGGCCTCGATCGCCTCGCGGACGGCGGCGAGGTCCGAGGGATCGGCGGTGACCTTGAGCAGGTCGCCGTCCTCGCCGACGTCGTCGGCCCCTGCGTCGACGGCAGCGATCAGGTCGTCCTCCGAGTAGCGTTCGCCGTCGACGAGGATGATCCCGCGCTTCTCGAAGACGAAGGCGACGGAGCCGGGCTCGCCGAGCGAGCCGCCGTTCTTCTCGAACGCATTTCGGATCTCCGCCCCGGAGCGGTTGCGGTTGTCGGTAAGCGCCTCGACCAGGATCGCCGCGCCACCGGGCCCATAACCCTCGTAGACGACGCGCTCGATCGCGGCCGCGTCGGCACCGGCACCGGTGCCGCGGTCGATCGCCCGTTGGATGTTGTCCTTGGGCATCGAGGCGTCCTTGGCCTTCTGGACCGCGGTCGCGAGCGTGGGGTTGCCGTCGGGGTCTCCCCCGCCCTCACGCGCGGCGACCGTGATCGCACGGGCAAGCTTCGTGAAGTGCTTGCCTCGCTTCGCGTCGGTCGCCGCCTTCTTGTGCTTGATCGACGCCCATTTGGAGTGTCCGGCCATGGCTGGAAATGTATTTGACGGGGGTCAGACCCGAACGACAACTCACGCTTCGAAGCGGCAATTCTCGCTCGGGTCTGACCCCCGACGGAATTAATGGCTCTTTATGTAGCGACCGCAACTACCTCAGCTCAGACGGGTTTTTTTGATCGGGACGTCTTCAGGCGGGATCTTGCAGGAGGACTTCCCAGTGAGGGATGCGTGACACGGCGGTGGTCGGATGGTTGGCCGGCCGCCGTCGTCGTCTTTCTACGGCCGATTTAGGGCGCGAGGCCTGTTTGCGTCTGCGGATTCAGTGTGCCGGCGTAGCTGCGCACCTCGGCCGTCCCGAGCCCGTCCATCTCGAAGACTCCTACGCCGAGGTTGGACGCGTGCTCGTTCGTATAGATACGGCCGTTGTACCAGTAGCCAGACCACATGTCGGGGTTGACGCCCTCGACCTGCGGCAGGTAGTGGCCCAACTCCTGTGGCGCCGCCGGATCGCTGAAATCGACGACGGAGAGTCCGCCGGCGTAGTAGGGGGCGACCGCGACGTACCGGCCCGGGTCTCGCATCGGGAGGATCTCGTAGTTGTGAGTGGTGCAGCGGAAGCGCTCGACCTCCTCGGCGCTGTCCACGGGCGGGATCCGCGGCAGCGAGTAGCTCCCTTCGAGTTTCGGGTTGGCCGGGTCGCCGATGTCGTAGAACCACATCGCGCCGACCGGGCTCTCCTGGATCGGGGAGCAGCCACCGCCTCCCGCGGCCCCGGCGTGCTCATCGCCGATCACCGCGTATTTGCCATCCCAGGTGAGCTGAGCCGAGTGGTCAAGCTCGATCAGCGGGTTCTGGATCACCGACAGCGTCTTCGGCTCGACCGGGTTCGAGATGTCGAGCAGCGCCCAGGCGCCGAGGCAGGCCGCGACCGCGAGATCCTGCTCGGGGAGGACGCCCGTGTCATGGCAGCCGATCGAGTCGGCGTATTGGGCCGGCAGCACGTCGGGGATCGCAGCGACCCTTGCCTGGGTCGGGTCGGCCGTCGGGAACTCGAGCACTGAGAACTCGCCCTCGGGATGGATCAGCTTGTTGCACTTGTCGGGTGAGTCGGTCAGCGGATAGGAGTCCACGTAGATGTGGCTCGTCTCCTCGCCCGGGATCAGGGTGTGGGTGTGCGATCCGCACTCGGTCTCGACGAAGGCAACCTGGCGCGGCGAGCGGACGTTCGAGATATCGAGGATCCGGATGCCCTCCTTGCCCAGGGAGGTGTCGCTCTGGTTGGTAGGGGTGTTGTTGCAGTCGGCGGTTTGCGAGTTGTTCGAGCTCGGCGTGTCGATCGAGACGAAGGCGTAGTTGCCGAGGACCGAGACATCCCCCTGCGAGCCCGGGCAGTCGTGGAAGGAGAGCTGCGAGACCCTCTTGCCCCCGATACGGAAGAAGCCGGTGCCCTCGTATGAGCCGGCGACCATCAACCGGCCGCGGAAGGCGAGGTCAGTGCCCTGTGCCGGGGTCCCGTCGGGCCGTGTGATCTCGGCAGCGGCGAGCTTCCTGAAGTTGTCACTGTGGATGTCGCCGCTGCCGTCATGTGCGGCCAGGCCAGCTCCGTTCGTGCGGATCGCCGCCCCGCTGTGCTCGAGTGAGCTCTCGGCGAACGTCAGCGCGTCGAACGTCGCAATCGAGCTTCCGGACGTGACCTCGTGGGCCCCGGCAGATGGAACCAGGACCAGGCACGCAGCGATAAGGGCCGTCAGCCCCCTACCCCTCATCGAGCATCCCCTTCCCGCGGCGGCCGCGGGCTAAACCACGAAGCGGCCGTCCTCCTGGAGAAGTTCGCCGTCGACGGTGACCTTTCCGCCCAGTCGGAGGTCACAGATCATGTCCCAGTGCACCGCCGAGTCGTTGACGCCACCCGTCTCGGGGTAGCTCTTGCCGACGGCGAGATGGACCGTGCCACCGATCTTCTCGTCGAGGAGGATGGACTTCGTGCCCCGCTCGATCCCGAAGTTGGTGCCGATCCCGAGTTCGCCGAGAACGCGGGCGCCGTCGTCGGTGTCGAGGGTCTTGATCAGGAACTCCTCGCCGCGCTCGGCACTCGCGTCGACCACCCGGCCGCCCTCGAAGCGCAGGCGCACGCCGGCGACCTCGCGGCCGGCGACGTTGCTCGGCAGGTGGAAGGTGATCTCGCCCTCGGTCGCGTCCTCGACCGGGCCGGTGAAGAACTCGCCGTCGGGCATGTTGTGCTTGCCGTCTGCTGCGATGAAGGTGCGCTCGCCGATCCCGAGCTTGATGTCCGTGCCGGGCCCCTCGATATGGAATTCCTCCCGGCCCTGAACCCAGTCGCGCAGGCGCTCGACCTCCTCTGACTGGCTCTTCCACGCGCCGACCGGGTCGTCCTGGTCGGCGAGGCAGGCGGCGAAGTAGAAGTCCTCGTAGTCGGCGAGGCTCATCTCCGCCTCTGCCGCGTACCCGTTGGTCGGGTACATCGTGAGCGCCCAGTTGTACTCGCCCTTCGCCGCTCGCTCCATCATCGACTCCATCACCGGCTGCATCGCGCGCTGGCGGATGGTCTGGCGCTCTGGAGGGACCTGCGAGAGGTCGCGCGTGTTGACGTCGGCCATCACCGCAATCCGCGCGTCGGCGTTCTCAGACGCCCACTTGGCGACGGGCGATACCCAGGCAAGCTGCTCTTCGGAGGCGTGCTTGTAGAAGGCTGGGACCTGGCCGTCGAGCCCGACCGAGAGGACGGGGTGCCCGCCGGCCTTCAGCACCTCCTCGTAGACGGCCTGGAGCAGGGGCTCGGCGACGGCGCCGCCCTCGATCAGGCAGACGTCGTCCTTCTTGATCGCCGTGGAGTAATTGACGAGAACCTTGGCGAGGGCGTCAACGCGCGGGTCACGCATGCGTCGCAGACTACGTGTTACGGGGCGCGGGTTATCTGCTCGCAGTCCTGAGGGACTCGGGCGATGTCCGCGGTGTCCACGATCGCCTCGTCCGTGCCCGTGCCGCACTGGACCTCGTCCGGTGTGCCGCCGTCGCCAGCCGCGCGGATCACGTCGCTGCCGTCGCCCCCTTCGAGGTCGTCCGACCCTGGGCCGCCCTCGAGGCGGTCGTTGCCGTCATCGCCCGTCAGCTCGTCGTGGCCATCGGCGCCGTTCAGCGAGTCGTTGCCCGGGCCGGTCGAGAGCGCGTCGTCCCCGCTCGCGCCCTTGACGCGGTCGTTGCCACCCTCGGCCTGGACGAGGTCGTGGCCCGGACCGACGGAGATCTTGTCGCCACCATCGCCCCCGAAGACGCGGTCGTTACCGCCCTTGCCCACGATCTTGTCGGCCGTGGGCCCGCCCTCCAGGATGTCCCCCTTATTGCCGCCCTTGATGGTCTTCGCGAGGGCGGCCCCGCTCAACGCAAGCAGGCAAAGTGCGACCAGGGCGGTGATCCTCACGGTCATCACTCCTGAAACGCGCGCTGTTCCCGCTTATTACGGGCCTCGCTGGCGATCGCCATGAAAAGGGCGTGCAGACGGGAGTCGTCGGTGAGCTCCGGGTGAAACGAGCAGGCGAGGATCGTGCCCTGCCGGACCACCACCGGGTGATCCTCGTGCGTTGCGAGAACCTCCACCCCTTCCCCGTGCTCGGCGACCCAGGGGGCGCGGATGAAGACCGCGCGGATCGGGTCCGGCCCAACCCCCTCGACTTCGAGCTCCTGCTCGAAGCTCTGGCGCTGGCGGCCGAAGGCGTTGCGCTTCGCGTCGATGTCGAGCAGGCCGAGATGGCCGCGGTCGAGCATGATCATCCCGGCGCAGGTGCCGAGCACCGGGCCCACCGGCGCCGGCGTAAGCCCGAATCGGTTCCTCGAGCCCATCGCGGGCGAGCGCCTTCGTGATCGTCGTCGACTCGCCGCCCGGGATCACGAGGCCGTCGAGGCCCTCCAGTCGGCGGCTTCCGTACCTCGCGCGGATCGGCCCCGAGGGATCGGAGCATCGCGGCATGCGCTTCGAAATCCCCCTGACGCGCCAGGACGCCTACGACGAATGGCGCGTCCCTCCGTCACCAGCCGCGCTGCTGGAGCAGCTCGCCGGCCTCGGCGAGCTCGGCGATGTCGTCGCCGCGCATGGGCTCGCCGAGCTCGACGGATGCGGCGGCGACGCGCTCGGAATCGGCGAAGTGGGTCGTCGCCTCCACGATCGCCCGCGCACGGCGCTCGGGGTCCTCCGACTTGAAGATTCCCGAGCCGACGAAGTTGCCCTCGGCGCCGAGCTGCATCATCAGCGCCGCGTCGGCGGGGGTGGCGATCCCGCCCGCGCAGAAGAGCGGCACGGGCAGGCTGCCGGCGGCCTGCGACCTCACGGACCACGTCGACCGGCGAGCGAAGCTCCTTCGCCGTCGCGGCGATCTGCTCCGGGGCCGAGCACGGTCAGGCCCTTGATCCCCTGGGTGATCTCGCGCATATGGCGAACGGCCTCGACGATGTTGCCGGTCCCCGCCTCGCCCTTCGAGCGGATCATCGCGGCGCCCTCGCCGACGCGGCGAAGCGCCTCGCCCAGCTCGGTCGCGCCACAGACGAAGGGGATCTCGAAGTCGTGCTTGTCGATGTGATTGGCCTCGTCGGCGGGCGTCAGCACCTCGGACTCGTCGATGAAGTCGACCTCCATCGACTGGAGGACCTGCGCCTCGACGAAGTGGCCGATGCGGGCCTTCGCCATGACGGGGATCGTCACGGTCTCCTGGATCTCCTTGATCACGCGGGTGCTCGCCATGCGCGCGACGCCGCCCTCGGCGCGGATGTCGGCGGGCACCCGTTCGAGCGCCATCACGGCGCAGGCGCCGGAATCCTCGGCGATCCGCGCCTGCTCGGCGGTGGTCACGTCCATGATCACGCCGCCCTTGAGCATCTCGGCGAGACCGCTCTTCACCCGGAATGTCGCCCGCTCGGCCATCTGCATGCAATGAGATCAGAGCCGTACCTGGACGCGACTGATCGCACCCGCCTCTGGCCCTCGCAGGCGAATGATAGGCGAGCGTCCCGCTGATCCGTCGGCGGCACATCTCCGTTGAGCACATGACAGACACGCCCTCCACGGCGAGGCGGGTGCGCGCAAGTCGGAACACAGCCCCACTCACGACGAAAGTTCATGCTCCTCGCGGGCGGCACCAGCGCGGCGGGACTCGCCCTCGCGGCCTGTGGCGACGACGAGGAGTCGACCTCGACCGCAGCCGAGGCGAGACGGGCGACGACGCCCTGGCGATGTTCGGCGAGGGCGACCTCGGGATCGTCAATTACGCGCTCACGCTCGAGTACCTCGAGGCCGCGTTCTACGACGACGTCGCCAATTCCGGCCTCTTCAGCGGCAAGGAGCAGGCCCTGATCGAGGAGCTGCTCTCGAACGAGAACGAGCATGTCGCCGCGCTCGAGGCGACGGCGAAGAAGCTCGGCGATCCGGCCCCGAAGCCGGAGACGAAGTTCGACCTGGCCGACGCCGACACGGTCCTGAAGACGGCCGCGGAGGTCGAGAACCTCGGCGCAGCCGCGTACCTCGGCCAGGCGGCGGCGATCGAAGACGCGGCGATCCTCGCCGCGGCCCTTTCCATCCACACGGTCGAAGGTCGCCACGCCGCGGCGCTGAACAACCTGCTCGGCGAGACGATCACGCCGGACGGCGCGTTCGCCACGCCGGCCACGGCGGAGGAGGTGCTGCCCGCGGTGCAGCCCTTCATCGTCAGCTGACCGGCCGCTGCCGACGAATCACTACTTCGAAAGGAATGAACATGGACAAGACCAGCTGGCCGCGCCCGAGTTGGGCGAGGTCGAGATCGAATCGATTGACCGCAGGGCGGCCATCGCAAAGGGGGCGCTTGCCGCCGGCGCCGTCTACAGCGCCGTCGCGGTGGGCCCGTACCTCACCCGGGCCTTCGCCCAGGGCAGCGCCAGCGCCGGGGATCTGGAGATCCTCAACTTCGCGCTCACCCTCGAGTACCTCGAGGCCGCCTTCTACGAGCAGGCTCTGACCGACCTGAAGCCGAAGGGCGATCTCGGCGAGCTGGTCGAGCTGATCTCGAGCGACGAGAAGGAGCACGTCGCGGCGCTCGAGGCGACGATCAGCGACATGGGCGGCGAAGCCCGTGAAGGCGCCGGAGGTCGACTTCGGCGACGCGTTCGCCAGCGAGGACTCGTTCCTCGAGCTCGCGCAGACGTTCGAGGACACCGGGGTGAGCGCCTACAACGGCGCCGCGCCGAACCTCGAGTCGAAGGACCTGCTCGCGACCGCGGGCGGAATCGTCCAGGTCGAGGCACGCCATGCCGGCGCGATCCGGCTGCTGCGCGGCGAGCTGCCCTCTCCGGAGGCTTTCGACGTGACGCTGACCGAGGACGAGGTGCTGAAGGCGGTACAGCCCTTCATCAAGTCGTGACGTCTCCTCCCCATGGAACACGGAACGGGCCCCGGAAGGGGCCCGTTCTCGTTGGGGTAGGGAAACTTTGGCTACTTCAGCTTGAAGGCGCGGATGCGGTCCTTGTAGGAGTCTTTGTCGCGAGCGTAGACGCCATACGCGAGCGCCTGGACGACCGACATCAGCGCCGTGTTCGAGCGGGTGTAGGACGGCCCGTTCGATGAGAAGTAGAGCTGGTAGTCCGCGTGCTCGCCGAGCTCCGAGAGGGTCGCGTCGGAGATCGCCAGCGTCGGCGAGCGCCGGTGGCGGGCGAGCTTCAGCGCGCGGATGATCAGCGGGTGGGCGCGGCCGGCGGAGAAGGCGACGACCAGCGTGTCCTCGTCGACCCGCGCGAGCCGGTTGATCGACTCCTGGCGCGGGGTCGCGACGACCTCGGCCCGCAGGTCGAGCAGCGCCAGCAGGTGGCGCAGGTAGCTGGCGAAGAAGGCCATCTGGTCGACGCCGACGATGACGACGCGCTTCGCGTTGGCGAGCGCCGAGACGCATGCCTCGACCTGCTCGCGGGTCAGCGTGCGGGCCGTGTCCTCGACGTTCGCGTGGTCGGCCGCGAGCGCGGCCTCGAACTCGGAGTGGTCGAAGTCGAAGAGCTGGCCGTTCCCGCCGTTCCCGTTCTGCTCAGGCGCGCGGTTGCGGTATTCCTCGATCGCCGACTGCTGAAGCTCGGGATAGCCCTCGAAGCCAAGCGCCTGTGAGAAGCGGACGACGGTGGACGAGGAGGTGTTGGCGCGGCGGGCGAGTTCCTCTGCGGTCTGGAAGGCGGCCTCGTCGAGATGGTCGACGATGTAGCGGGCGACGTCCTTCTGCGAGCGGGAGAATTCGTCGAGGCGCTCGGAGATGTAGGCGGAGAGGGACTTGGCGGCACGCCCGTTGCGGGCACGGGTCTTAGTGGCTGTCTTGCTCATGGCCGGGAAATTCGCCCCGGCGCGAGGCTTTCCTTCTCCGCGGCCCGATGTCGTCTTCCGCTCCGGGTTGTGGTTGGATCGCGGAATGGATCTCGAAGACGTCCTCCGCCTGACCAACAGAAACATGATCGCGTTCGACCTCGCGCTGGGGTCCGGAGCGCTCGCGGCACCGGCAGCGACGCTGCGCGTTCTGGGGCACGAGGAGCCCGGCCCCGACGCCGTTCACCTGTTCCGCCGCTGCGGTCCGATCTGGCTCACCTTCGCCGCCGCGCACGCCGTCGCCGAGGCCCGCGGCAACCCCGAGGACTGGTGGGCGCTCGCGTGGCTGCGCGGCACCGAGATCGCCACTGACGTCGTCTGGTCGGCCTCGCCGGCCATCTCGCGACCCGGCGCGAAGGCCGGGCTGTGGCTCGCCGGCGCCTTCAACCTCGGCGTCGCACTCGGCTTCGGCTGGCTCGCCCGCCGCGAGGCGGAGTCGAAGTCCCGCCGCGGGCTGCGTTCGCTGGCTTCGAGGTGGGGCTAGCGGGTTAGGGACGGGGGCGCGGTGTCCGCGCCGCGAGGCGCCGTGGTCGCGGGGCATGTAGGGAGGGTGGGATCGGCGGGGGCGCGGGACACGAGGCGCCGGCGGTCATCGACTGTGCACTTTGGCCGGCTATGACCGGCTCAACCGCACAGTCGAGTTCCGTCAGCGTTGACTGTGCACTTAACGGTGCTATAGCCCCACTAAGTGCACAGTCGTTTCGAGACCTCACACGAAACGCGCGCAAGGAGTGACGAAAGACGCACGCGCCCCTGATTCGCTGCCCTACGTGCCCGCGACCTGGGCGCCTCGCGACGCGGACGCGGCGCTTTCGTCCCTCGAACTTCAGCCCGGCGGCGCCGGGCCTGAACCGAGCGGGCTGCTGCAGTCGCTGAAGCCGACTGCCTTGGCGAGCTTCGTTCGCTCGAGTTGGCCGTCGGCGACGGCGGCCTGCGCGTCGGCGTAGGCCTCGGCGTCACCCTTCTCCGCCGCGGCGAGTCCGTCGCGGAGCGGCTCGAGCGAATCCTCGCGGGCGGCCAGATACCGCTCCAGGTCCGGCTCGAGCTCGGCCGGGACGTCGAGCGCGGTCAGCCCGGCGATCTCCTCCTCGTAGGCGGCGATCACGCCCCTGGTCAGCTCGGCGGCCTGCTCGGGTGAGCTGACGGCGCCTCCGCGAAGCTCCGCGATCCGTTCCTGGGAGGCGCGGCAGATCTCGTCGCCGGCGGCGATCGCGGAGGCGGCGTTCGCTCCGGCCGGCTCGTCCTTCTCACCACAACCGGCGAGGGCGAGGACCGCGAAAAGGAGGAGCGCTGCGCTCGAGAGCTGAAGGCGAGACACCCCTCGCAAGCTAGATACTGGGCCCGATGGAGGAACGGGAACTCGCATTCGCCGGCGTCGCCCGACAGGCGAAGCTGATCCGCGGGCGGGAGATCTCCCCACGCGAGTTGGTCGAGCTCTACCTGCGCCGGATCGAACGCATCGATCCGCAGCTGAACGCCTTCCGCACCGTCTTCCCTGACCAGG
Organism: uncultured Thermoleophilia bacterium; assembly: GCA_963785155.1. Taxonomy (GTDB): domain Bacteria; phylum Actinomycetota; class Thermoleophilia; order Solirubrobacterales; family 70-9; genus DASUSH01. Next base: position 527,211 of record CAWAUB010000007.1, on the reverse strand, counting down.
CGCTGGCGGCCGCGGATGAGGCAGGTGAGCGCGCGGGCGCCGATGACGCGCCACCCCTGAACGGCGTCCCGGTCGCGATCAAGGACAACGCGGATGTCGCCGGCGACGTGACCACCCACGGCACGTCGGCCTACGGTCCCCCGGCCACCGCGGACGCCGAGTACGTGCGGCGGATTCGCGAGGCGGGTGCGATCGTGATCGGGCGGACCAACGTGCCGCCGCTTTGCGCGATGTGCGTGACGGAGTCAGCGACCTTCGGCGTTACGCGAAACCCGTGGGATACGGAGCGAAGCCCGGGAGGCTCCAGCGGCGGCTCCGCTGCGGCGGTCGCCGCCGGCCTCGTCGGCGCGGCCTCGGCCTCCGACGGAGGCGGCTCGATCCGCGTGCCGGCCGCGTTCTGTGGACTGGTCGGCCTGAAGCCCCAGCGCGGGCGACTCTCGACCTCCCCCCTCCCCGACCACTGGCATGGGATGACGGCCTTCGGATGGCTCACCCGCTCGGTCCGCGACACCGCGCTGATGCTCGATTGCTCGCGCGGCTCCGGACCGGCGGATCGGGACCGGCCGCCGGCACCTGAGCGCAGCTACGAGGAGTCGGCCGCCTCGCCAGCCGGCAACCTGCGGATCGCCTGGTCGACGAAGGTGACCGACGGCGCGGTCGGGGTGCCGAAACGCGACGACGTGAGCGGAGCCGTCCGCGAAACCGCCGAGATGCTCGGCACGCTCGGTCACGAGGTCCGCGAGCGGGACCCGGACTACGGCACGGGCGCGATCCCGTTGATCGTCGCCAGGGTCATGCGCGGGGTCGCCGACGAGGCCCGGACCCTCCCCCGCTCCGACCGCCTCGACCGCAAGTTCCGCAGCTGGACCCGGCTGGGATCGCTGATCCCCGATTCCGCTGTGGCCAAGGCTCGAGCCGCCGGAGATACCGACGCCGCGCGGCTAGGGAAGCTCTTCGAGGACAGCGACGTCCTGATCACCCCCGTCACGAGCGAGCCGGCGCTCGAGACCGGTCGCTGGGAAGGCCTCGGGACCATCAGGACGATGAACGGGATGGCGAGGGTGATCCCCTGGCCCGGCGTCTGGAACCACACCGGGCAGCCCGCGATGTCGGTCCCGGCCGGCTGGAACGAGGACGGACTGCCACTCGCGGTGATGCTGATCGGGCGCCCGAACGAGGAGGGCATGCTGCTCTCCCTCGCCGCGCAGATCGAGGCGGAACGCGCCTGGACGGACCGGCAACCGCCGGTCAGCTAGGCCGGGGCGGCCGCCGGCGGCGGCTCGGGCTCCGGGTCCGCCTTTCGCCGGAGCGCCAAACCCACGAACGGGAAGATCAGGGTCGAGAGCATCGCGGCGCCGACCAGGGCCGCGGCGGTCGAGGAGTGCATGTGGCCGCCGTCGACGGCGATCGTCGTGATCGCGACCACGAGCGGAAGCGCGGTCGCGGAGAAGAAGGCCAGCGCGCCGCGGCCGGTGCGGTCCAGGTCGGAGCGGTAGAGGAGCAGCGCGGGTACTCCTCTGACGACGAGGAAAAGGGCGAGGAAGAGGGGCACCTCCAGCAGCGCCCCGGCGCTCTCGAGCAGGGAGTCGAGGTCGAAGTTCATGCCGCTGGTGATGAAGAAGAACGGGATCAGGACCCCGAATCCGATCGCCGTGAGCTTCGACTCGAGCAGCTCGATCTCGTGGCCCTTCAGCGCCAGGCGGGTGATCATCCCTGCCACGAAACCGCCCAGGAGGAGGTCTAGGCCGAGCTGGTCGGCGAGGGCGACAAGCCCGAAGATGAGCAGGACGAGGATGCGCACACCGAGCTGGCTCGAGGACTCGATCGTCCGCTCGACGTGCGGGAGACCCCGATCGGCGAACCGGGTCGAGACGACCGCGAGGAAGACCGCGAGGGCGACGAAGGCGCAGAGGATCAGCGCCTCGTGGACCGGCTGTGTCGTCGAAAGCACAAGGGTCAGCAACAGGATCGGGCCGAACTCCCCGATTGCGCCCGCGGCAAGCAGGAACGTTCCGAATTTCGTCCGCAGTTCGCCGCTGTCCTTGAGGATCGGGATCAGCGTGCCGATCGCGGTCGTGGCGAGCGCGGACCCCGTGTAGATGAGCGAGACGACGATCCCGGCCACAGCGAGGATCCCGCCGAGCGAATAGGCGAGACCGATCGAGAGGACCCAACCGATCGCCCCCAGCATCAGCGGCCGGCCGCGGATGCGCTCGAAGTCGATCTCGTAACCCGCGAAGAAGAAGAGCATGCCGAGCCCGAGGTTCGAGAAGAACTGGATGAACTCGTCGGGCTCGGCGAGACCGATCACCTGTGGGCCGACGAGGATCCCGAACAGGAGCTCGATCACCACCACCGGTGGCGCCAGGCGCTTCGGCACCACGGTGACTGTCACCGCAGCAACCGTCGCGGCGATGATCACGACCAGAAATGAGGTGGTATCGACCTCGATCAAGCCGGCGGCGTGTCCTCTCTCTCCGCGTAGGCGTCATGCCCGAGGTCAGCGAGCCAGAGGCGCATCCGCCTGTGCATGGTCTCCGCCCCTACGATCGGCTCCGACGGGAAGTCCCAGTCGCTCGGCGCGAGCACGAAGGGGTGCGACTGCTCGCCGCCCATGCCGCCGTGGGAGCCGACCAGCTCCTCGAAGGCCGCGACCTCGTCGGTCTCGGCCCAGTAGGTGCTGTTGAGGACGATGTCGGGGCAGTGTGTGAAGCCGTCCGTACGCCGGACGTGGTCCGCCGCGTTCGGCCCGAACGGGGTGAGTGGGTCCTCCCCTTCGACCGTGTCGTCGCCGAGGAGCCTGCGGCCGTTCTTGCCCATTGCGACCGGCCCATCTTCGTCGGAGCGAACGAGGATGAAGCCGACTCCGGGGTGCTCGACGAGCGCCGGGATCAGCCCTGGGTAGAGCGCGGAGATCCGCTCGAGGCTGACCCGCCCGGGCTCGCGCGGGAACGAGATCAGGCCCAGGTTCCCTGAGGCCATCACGGAGATCTCCGGGATCTCGTCGGCATCGTCCGAATCCTTCTCGGCCGGCTCCTCCTCGCCCAGCCTGACCTCGCCATCCACCTGCTTCCCGCGGGTGGTGCGGCGGATCCCGCGGGCGACGAAGTTGTCGGCGCCCCCGGCCTCGGTCAGGCCGGCGCCGAGGTTTCCGAGCGCCTCGTCGTTCCCCGACGCGTCGCTGTGCATGCTGTCCGCGCCGCAGGCCTCCTGGACCATGTCGTCGAGGGATATTCCGTACCGGTCGAGGAAGGTCGCGCCCTGCGACTGCCCATGGTCCGAGAGGATGACCAGGCGATAGGGCCGCTCGGCGTCTTCCGCAGCACCCTCGATCCTTGCCAGTTGGCGGTCGAGCCGGCGCAGCACCGCGAGGGTGTCGGTGCGCTCGACTCCGGAGTGGTGCGCGACCTCGTCGTAGGCGAGGAAGGTCGAGTACCCGACGGGGCGACCCGCGTAGAGGTCACCGATCACCGCCGCGACCTGTAGGTCGCGCTGGATCACCGTCCCCCAGGCCCGGACGAACGCGTATGAGAGGTTGCGCTTGACACGCGGCCGGACGTCCCACCGGCGCTGGCGCGAGGCGTAAAAGAGCTCCTGAGCGATGTCCGCAAACGCGAGGACCGTGGTCCTGGTGACGCTGTATGGATTGGCGAAGTAGGCGAAGTAATCCTGGCCGATCCGGCCCGGGCGGCTGCGGTCGAGCACCGTGCTCATCGTCAGCAGCGTGTGCGGAGCGTCGCCGGAGAGGATGTTCGCGCGGCTCGCACCGTCCTCGTGCAGCAGGCCGCGGCCGTCCGACTGGCGGCGCTCCATCTCCGCTGCGTCCTTGGGGTGGTTCGTCACGATCGCGCAGTCGCGGTCCTTCTCCCACCAGCGGAAGGCGGGCATGTCGTCGTTGTTCCCGTGCAGGAGCCCGGCCTGGCACGCGCCGGTCTGCGACGACCAGTCGGTCTCCCAGCTCATCAGGGTGTGGGTGTCCTCGCGGAGCCAGCGTGCAAGCGTCGGCACGTGGCCGTCGCGAATCGCGCGCTGGACCACTGCGTGCGCAAGCCCGTCGATCTCGAGGAAGTAGACGCCGGGGACGCCGCTGTCCGCCGTCTCCGCCGCGTTGCGCCGGGCCTGCCTACGGATCACGTTGCGGTAATAGAAGTCGTCGTCGTCGATCGCCAGCAGGGAGGTGATCAGGGTGTTCGCGATCGTGATCCCGATCGCCACCGCGATCCCGGTGCCGAGATCGTCGACCCGGAAGCTCTGCTCGATCTGAGCGACGAGAAGGATCACGCCACCGTTCAGCACCAGCACGCCGAGCCCGAGCGTGAGCACGGTGAAGGGCAACGCGACCCGGATCAAGAGCGGCCAGACGAGGGCGTTGACCAGGCCGATCAGCGCGGCTGCCAGGAGGGCCTCGGCTTCGCTGCCGACGTGGAAGCCGGGCAGGATCGCGCTCAGCAGCGTGATCGCCAGCCCGGTCAGGATCCAGGTCGCGAACAGCCGGATCACGGCGCGGCGGCCTTCCAGCCGTGATCTCAACGCATCTCGCCCATGTACAGGCGTGATGCTATTCGGGCTCCGCCCCCGGCGATGGACGGATAACGTCCACCGATGGCACCCAAGCGCGCCGGCGCCGTCCTCGCGACCCTGATCGCCGTCGCGGCCGTCGCGAACCTGAACCTCGCGGTGGCGAACGTTGCGCTCCCGTCGATCGGCGACGCCTTCGACGCGTCACAGACGCAGCTCGACCTCGTGGCCGTCGGCTACTCGCTGGGCCTCGCGGCCTCCGTCCTCTACCTCGGCGCGCTCGGCGACCGCTATGGCCGCAAGCGGATGCTCGTCCTCGGGATGGCGCTCTCCATCCCGGCCTCCCTGATCGCGGCGCTGGCGCCGACGATCGGCATCCTCTTCGGCGGCCGGCTGCTCGGCGGAGTCGCCGCGGGCATGGCCTACCCGACGACGCTCGCGCTGATCACGGCGCTCTGGTCGGGACCCGGCCGGACGAGGTCGATCGCACTCTGGTCCGGCATCGGCGGCGGGATCACCGCTCTCGGGCCGCTGATCTCGGGCGCGCTGCTCGAACAATTCGACTGGGCCTCGGTCTTCATCGTGACCCTGCCGCTGGCCGTGATCGCGCTCGTCCTCGCCCTGCGGTTCGTGCCAGCCAACGTCAACGAGACCACTGACCCCGTTGACAACCTCGGGGGCATCCTCTCGGTCCTGCTGGTCGCGGGGATCGTGCTTGCGATCAACCTCGCGCCGGTGCCGGGCAAGGGGGCAGTCGCGATCGGCCTGGCGGCGATCGCCGTCGCGGCGACCGTCGCGTTCATAGTCCGACAGCGTCGCGTTCGAGTGCCGCTCTACGACCTGAAGGTGGCCGGCCGGCCGACGTTCTGGGTCGCAGCGTGCGCGGGGATCGTCGTGTTCGGCGCGCTGATGGGCGCGATGTTCGTCGGTCAGCAGTACCTGCAGAACGTTCTCGGCTATTCAACGCTCGAGGCGGGGGCCGCGATCCTCCCCGGGGCGATCTTCATGGTCCTCGTTGCTCCCCGATCGGCGAAGCTGGTCGAGGCGAAGGGCGCGAGGGCGACGCTCCTGATCGGGTACGTGTTCTGCCTGCTCGGGTTCGTCGCGATGCTGGCGCTCTGGGACGAGGCCGTCTCGTACTGGGCGGTGGGGCTCGCCTACGCACTGGTGGGCATCGGCGTCGGCTTCGCCGGCACGCCGGCGTCGCACTCGCTGACCGGGTCGGTCCCCGTCCACCGGGCGGGGATGGCTTCGGGAACCGCCGACCTCCAGCGCGACCTCGGCGGCGCGGTCATGCAATCGATCATGGGCGCCGTCCTGACCGCGGGATACGCGGCGGCGGCTGGCGCCGCGGTGGCGTCCTCGCCCGCCGCGAACAAGGTCTCCGAGGATGTGCAGGGCGAGCTGACCAAGTCCTTCGCCGGTGCGGCCGAGGTGGCGAAGCAGTACCCGGAGTACGGAAAGCAGATCATCGCCGCCGCTCGGGAGTCATTCCTGCAGGGAGACGAGTGGGCCTACATCGCCGGGATCGTGGCGATCGTGCTCGGTGCGGCCCTCGTCTTCTTCAAGTTCCCGCGCCGCGAGCGCGAGCAGGAGCTGCTGGCCGCCTACGCGTCGGAGGACTGACGTTCCTCGCCCTGCTGGCGCCGCGGCCGCATGTTCGAGATGATCGCGGCGACGACCGTCACCAGGTAGATCTGGCCGAGGAGCGCCTCGGAGATCGTGAACGCTCGCGCGAGGCCACCGTTCACGGTGAGGTCACCGAACCCCGTCGTGGTGAGCGTTGTGTAGCTGTAGTAGAGGAAGTCCGCCTGGCCGGGATTGAGCGTCTCGACGAACACGCTCTCAGACCCGAGGGCGTCGATCGCCCCATAGGCGAAGCTGAACACCATGCCGAGCATCAGGTAGATGCAAAGGACACCGAACATCGTCGTGAACGTCACGGCGTGGGTTTCGCGCACGTTCCTCACCACGCCGATTGCAACGGCGACCGGTGCCATGCCGACCAGCAGGACGTTGACGATGGCGGTCGCCGCCTTACCGGAGTCGCCGCCGGTGATCAGAGCGGTGATCGAGCCGATGAACGCGAGCGCGATGAACACCGTCGCGATCCTCATCACCGCGGGGCGCGCCCCGGAGGTCCAGAGCGCCAGCAACAGAGTCGCGCCCTGAAGCACCACCGTGACGAAGCGCGCCCAGTCGCTGCTCGGAGCCGCGAGTTGGAAGACGAGCGAGAGCCCGATCAGGCCGAGCAGCGGTCCGTAGTGGAATCCGGTGTGAGAGTCGGCAAGACGCACGGGATCAGGCCGGTTCGGGCGCAGGCTCCAAGCCAGGCTGCGCCTCACCGAGGCGCTCGGTGGGTAACCGGCGGGTGCTCCAGAACGACGCGACGACGATGAACGCGGCGAACAGGAAGGCGGTCTTCAGGGCGTTCAGCTGCGCGTCCTCGTAGTTCTCGACGAGGGCGTCGGCGGTAGCCGTATCCACGCCGGCGTCTGCTGCGCTCGCGCGGACCTCGTCCGAGGACACGAAGCTCACGCCTCCGCCCACCTCGGTCGCCACCTGCGCCTCGACCTCGCTGGAAACGCGCTCATCGGCCTCGATGTTCGCGGTAAAGGCCGAGATGAGCCCGGTCAGGACGACGGCGCCGAGCAGCGCCGTGCCGAGCGAGGAGCCGAGTTGTTGCGCCGTGCTCTGAAGCCCGCCGGCCTCGCTTCGATCGTCGTCCGTGACGGCGGACTGGCCAACGTTCCCGAGCTGGGAGACGACCAGGCCCATCCCGAGGCCGAGCACGCCCATCGCGGCGAGGAACGGACCGTTGTTGAGGTCGGGCTCGACCACCGCGAGGAGCATCAGCGTCGAGACGAGCGTGACCGCCAACCCGACCCGGACGATCGGCCGAGGTGCGAACCGGCCCGCCAGCCTCGAGCCGCCTAGCGCCGCGATGAAGAGCCCGATCGATGCCGGCAGCATGCGGATTCCGGTTTCGAGTGCGTCGAGGCCGAGAACCACCTGGAGGTAGAGCGGGACCGTGAAGAAGATTCCCATGAGGATCAGGTTCTGCGCGAGGAGCATCGAGAGAGCGCCGCGGAAGCTCGGGATCCCGAACATGCGGAAGTGGACCAACGGGTCTTGTCCTCCTTCCTCGCGATGGCGCTGCCACGCTCGGAACCCGGCAAGGATCAGGAGGCCGGCGGCGATCATGAACGGCGTCAGCGAGAAGCCGAAGGGCTCCACCGGGGAGTTCAGCGGTTTGAGCCAGCCCCAGTTGCTCGCCTGGAGCACGCCGATGACGACCGTCGACAGGCCGAGGGCGGCGAGCACCGATCCGACCCAGTCGAGCTGAGGCTTCCGCCCCTCGCGTTCCGGATCGGTGAGTTTCCTCGCACCGATCAGGATCAGCGCCGCGACCACTACCTCCCCGACGAAGACGACGCGCCAAGACAGCTCCGTCGTCGCCCAGCCGCCGAGGATCGGGCCGACGGCGATACCGGCACCGGCGACGCCGCCGAGAACGCCGTAGGCGAGCGCGCGTTTCGGTCCCTCAAAGTTTCCGGCGACCAGGGCGAGCAGCGCGGGTATGACGAGCGCGGCGCCGATGCCCTCGAGGACCGACCAGCCCAGGATCAGGCTGGGCACGCTCCAGGACGCCGCCGTGAGCGCCGATCCGACGGCGTAGATGCACAGGCCGATCGTGAACGCCCGCCGCCTGCCCCAGATGTCGCCGAGCTTGCCGCCGGTGACCATCAGCGCCGCCATCACGAGCGCGTATAGGGCGATCACCATCTGGATCGTGGTGACCGTCGTGTCGAAGTCCTCGACGAGCTGCGAGATCGCCACGTTCATGACGGCCTGGTCGAGGACCATCAGGAACTGGGCGGCGCCCAGCACGGCGAGAATGCCCCACTTCATCGGAGCCCCCGCCCTGGGATGGATCGGCCCACAAGAGGAGCCTATGGACTAGGCCGGACTGCGGCGGCTGTGACTAACTGCGCGATGCGGTGCGCGACTCGCCGGAGCGAGCCTTCTCCTTGTTCACGGTGCGCGCGGCGATCTCCTCGGCGCGGCCCTCCGAGCGGCCAGCCTGCTTCTCGCTCTTCTTAACGTGCTCGTACTGGCGAGCGCGCTTGGTTCCCTTCTTGACTCCGCGGGGTGGCACGTGGACCTCCTCTCGACTGCTTTCGAGAGGGATTTACCCCACGCGAGAATCGAGAAACCGGCGCTCAGTTGCCGCTGATCTTGAACGACACCTTCGGCTTGGCCGACTTCAGGCCGCCGTCGTCGACCGCCTCGGCGAACAACTGGAACTTGCCGGGCTTGAATTTCTCGCCATCGACAGTCCCTGTGTAGCGCACCGCCTGTTCGCCCGGACCGAGCTCCCGGATGAACTTCTGGGCGGGCTGGCGCTTCTTCTTGGAGTTCTTCGGCGGCTTGTGTTTGATCTTGAAATTCACCGTGGCCGGCTCGGAGAGGAAGAAGCGGATCTCCGTCCCCTTCTTCTTCTTGCGCTGCTCCGGAGTGTCCTTGCCGGATGCGCGGAACGCATCGGGCTTTATCCGCAGGTTCGTAAGCTCCGGCGGCAGGTTCGGCTCCGGCTCCGGCTCCGGCCCGGGCGGGGCCGCGCTGAGATCAAGGAAGAAGGGCATCTGCGAGCGCAGGCCGGCCGAGTCGGTCGCCGTGATGTAGACAAACCGGTCCGAGCCGCCGGCGTTGGGAAGGTCCCAGCTGTAATTCCCGCCGCCGGTGGTGGTCACGTTGCCCTCGGATGCACTCAGGGTCACGTTGTTTCCGTCGGGGTCCTTGAACGTGCCGGTGATCGCGGCGGTCTGTCCCTCGGTGACGGTGGCGGAGGTGCCGTTGACGTTCACGTTCGGGCGCTCGTTGCCGTTCGGGCTCGTGACGACGAGCTCGCTGATCATGCCGTCGGTGGCGTGGAAGAAGATGTGGCAGTGGAACAGCCAGCGGCCTTCCTCGCCGCCGGAGGTGGTCCCGTCGGGGAGCGGTCGCGGATCGATTCTGACGCGGTAGGTGAGCGTGTAAACGGGCGGGACGTCGACGTTGTCGCGGAACTCCTTGTACGGCCAGATGTAGTCGTCGTTGGCGGCCGGGCCCGCCAGTGAGATCGGCTGGATCGAGAAGCCGTGGGGGTGGAATGGGTGGTTGGCGTTGGTGGTGTTCTGCACCGTGAGCTGGAGGCGGTCGCCCCTCTTGGCATACCGGGACGATCCGATATGCGCGGCGTCCTGGTAGTCGCCCTCGGGCTCATGTTCCCCGTAGAACTCGGTCGCGCCATCACCGATGCCCAGCGCATTCGGCATGTTCGGCGGGACAGAGTGCGGGTTCACCACGTTGTTCTCCAGCGTGATGTTCTGTCCCGCCTGGCCCGTCTTCGCCGGCGAGAACGCCGCGGGGTTGAGGAGGTTGGCGGTCGGGCCGCCCAGCGTCTCCACGAGGTCGCCGGTCGCGGCCCGCAACGGTGCGTTATTCGGGAGGTCGTAGTCGCGGCGTTGCCGGTCACGGTGAAGTGCGCCACCGGGACGGTCGGGATGTTGGTGAAGTTGCTGGCCGGGCCCGTGCGCTAGTAGTCCTCGGTCCATAGGGTCAACGTCTGCCCATGGGCGTTCCCGGTCGGAATCTCGGCGACGACGTCCGCCCGGGTCCCCGGATCGAGCAGGATCTCGCCGGCGTCGTAGCGCGTGTCGAAGCTCGCCTCGGCCCCCGGGAGAACGGGCCCCGGCCATCTCCGCCCTCCTGGTCACCACGTTGTTGAGCAGGCCACCCTCGCCGCCGATGCGGCGCAGACTGCAAGTTCGCCCCCGCCTGACTGGTCAGGCGCAGGCGCATGAACCGCGTGGAAGCGGCGTTCAGGATCTGTAGCCGGATTCCCTGGCCCGCCGAGACGGCCAGCGTTGACGCGCCCGGAGCGAGCGCGCCCGGAGCGCCCCAGGGCCCCAGGGCAGTGGGCCGCCGCGCGCCCGCCGACGTTCTTGCCGTTGGTGAGCACGGTCTGGCCCTCGTTGACACGGTTCGGCGTCGCCGCCGCTCGTCTGGGTGTTGGGGATATCGCCCGCCTGGAAGGGCACACGGTTCTCGCCCTCCTCGTCGATCGGATAGGTTGGCGCGCGGCTGGGCCCTCGCAGAGGGTCTTTACGTTCGGCTGTGCCTGGTTCACGAGCGCTGCTCCGCTGACGTGGGGCGCGGGCTGTTGAACGGGGCCACCGGGTCGTAGGTCGCGAAGTCGTTGTTCCCCTGGTTCTTGCACACGGTGATGTCGCTGAGCACGATCTGCCTGGTCTGGCTCAGCGGCGGCAGCGTGCCATTGGCGCGCAGTGCCGCGTCGTTCGGGTCCTCGACGACGATCATCCCGTAGAGGCCCTTGTAGACCTGGTTGGTCGAGGAGTGGTGGTGCGGGTGGTACCAGTAGATGCCCGGCCGTAGGAACTCGAACTTGTAGAGGAAGGAACCTCCGGGTGCGACCTCCTGCTGCACGAACGGGGTGCCGTCCATCGCGTTCGGCAGCTCGATCCCGTGCCAGTGGATCGCGGTCGGCCTATCGAGCTTGTTTTCGAGGTGGACGATCAGCTCGTCCCCGACTTTCGCCCGAATTGTCGGCCCGGGGATCGACCCGTTGTAGGTCTGTGCCTTGGCGGTAATCCCGTTGGGGCCGACCTCGACGGTCGACTCGTCGGCGGTCAGGGTCGTCTCGATGATGTCGGCGGCTGGGTTCGTGTCAACCGCTTCGGGGACGCTGTAGGGGTCGCCGCCCGAGGTCGCCTGGCTCTGATCCAGGCGTAGGAGAAGGAGCGTGAGAAGCGCGACCCCGACCATCGCACCCAGCCCGAGAACGCGCCAGTGGCGTGACAACGTTCGACCTACCACCTGTACCGCCGCCTTCCTTAGCTCTTCCGGAAACGTCCCCGCTCTCCCGGAAACGTCCCCGCTCACGTTGGTTTTACCACCCGACCGGACGCTTCGCAAGTATCCCGGCCCATCAGCCAGGCGGGATCTCGAGCTCGAAGACAGCACGCGCGCGGGCTCTCGATGCTGGGTTGGCCACCACCGAGATCACGTTCGTACCGGCCTCGAGAACGGTCTCGGTGGCGAAGCGCCCCGCGGCCAGCCTGCGGGTCAGGAGCCGTCGATCCGTACCGTCGGAGAGGTCCGTGACGACGATCTGGTTCACCGGCGCGACGTCACCGAACACCGTAGCGACGGTGATGCGCAGACGACTCGGCCCGGCACGCTCGGGGTCGGGATCAGCGTATATGAAACCGGCGCTCTCTCACGAGCTGAATGTTGTACTCGGGCAGTTCGCCCGGGGGGCGGAAGACCGTCTGAGGCTGGTCCGGTGGTCGGGACCTCGAGCTCCAGCGGGACCTCCACCCTGCCGTCGTCGCCCTCGATCACCGCGGTCACGCCCCAACGGCCGTCGAATTTGAGATTGCCGCCGGTGGCCGTGAACTCCCCTACGCCCGCTGGCTCAAGTTTCAGCGAGGTCACGGGGACGCCCGGGTCCTCGAGGGGATCGAACTCGAGCGTTACCTCGTCGGCGGCCACGGGTTCGCCGGAGGCGTCCTCGATCAGGGCTTCGAACGTGTTCGGGCCGGGCTCGGCGGACGCGACGTCGAGCTGCACCTCGACGCTGTCCGCATCGTCCGTACCCGAGACGGAGAGTGCAGCGGCCGGCCCCCCGGTCGCCGCCTCGGTTTGTCCGGTGACGGGCGGCGCGAGGGTGCCGAGTACGGCGGCGACGGCGATCGCGCCGGCGGCGAGCCCGAGCTCGATTCGAGATGTTCGCCGGAGCGGGTCAAGGTCCGATCCGGCCGCGGGAACGTTGCGGCGGCGATTGCGTATCGCGAGCGCGGCGATCAGCGCGATCAGAGCGATCTTCGCGAGCACCGCGCGGCCGTAGCCGGTCTCGAGCAGGTCGGCCGGTGAAGTCAGCTCGTCGATCGCCCTCAGGGTTCCGGTCGCGACGACCACGACCAGCGCGCCCGCAGCGACGAGTGCGAAACGGCGGACGGCGACCGCCTTGTTCGCGGAGGGCTCCCCGCGGATGCCGAGCATGAGTGCGGCGAGTCCTCCGAACCAGATGCCTGCGGCGGCGAAGTGGGCGACCTGGGAGACGACCGTCAAGAGCTCGGACCAGGTACCCGCTGCCGCATGCCCCGCCTCGACGTGGACCGCGATCGTCGCCAGGGCTCCGACGGCGGCGACCGTCAGCGCGGGTCGGCGTATCCGCGGCACCCACGCGGCGAGGAGAAGCGCCACTCCCGCAATACCGAGCCCGGCGCCGCGCCAGACAAGCGCCTCGCCGACCGCGGTGTCGAGAAGTTCGCCGAGGGACGAGGTCGCAGCCCGTCGCTGCGCCTCCGCGAAGAGGACGAGGCCGATCACGGAGATCGACCAGCCGGCGGCGGCGAGAAGAAGATCCGTACCCCCGGTCCCGCCGAATCGAGCCACGCCCGCAACCGCCGCGCCGAGGAGGACCACGAGGCCAAGCAGAAGGATCCAACGAGCGACCAGCTCGAACGCCGATGGGTTCACGTCGGTGGTCGCGGTGGTTTCCCCCGCGGATGTGCCGGGCGATGCCATGACTCCGAATGAGTACGTGCCCGCCGTCGCGTGCCCGTCGACCTCTGAGATCACGTCGTAATCGACCGTGTAGACGCCGCGCTCGAGTTGCTTCACCGGCACTTCCAGCGTCAGCGGATTCCCGGCAGCGGGCGCGGCCTTCCCGGTTTCGACGGCCTCGGCCCTCGGCGTTGAGCACGCTGACCGCCGACAGCGAGGGCTCCGGACGCTCAGTGAACGTGAGCTGGACCGTGGCCGGCGACGCACCGAGGGAGGCGCCGATCGGCGGGTCGGAGTCGGCGAGCCCGGAGTGCGCCCCGGCCTCAGATGGGGCCGACAGAAGAACCGGCACCAGCAGCGCAAGCGCAATCGCGGCACGCATGCCGAGCGGCTACTTCAGGTTGCAGAGCATGGCCAGCGCGTCGTTCAGCTTCGGGTCGCTGGAGCCGGAGAGGTTTGTTCCCGTGAGTCTGGTTGAGGCCTCGCTGCCGTTCGGGATGAACTTGGGCTTGGCGCTGGTGGCGATGGCGCCGATCGCGCGGCGGACGGCGCCGCGGAGTTTCTTGCCGCTCGCGAGCTTGTCGGTGGCCACGCCCACGGCGCGGACCTTGCCTCGGTGGGTCGTGTAGACGAAGGTCGCCTTGCCCGCGTCGTCCAGATAGATCCCCTTGCCGGCCTTGTTCAGGCCGTTCAGCTTGTCCTCATCGGCGCCGACCGCGATCCCGCCGGCCGACCGGCCGCGCGCGGTCGTCGTGATCAGCTCGACCTTGCCCTTGCCGGAAAGCTCCGCGACGTCGGCGGCGTCGTGGTTCTTCTTGCCGCGCACGCACCAGCTCCAGGCGCGATCGCGCTGCTGAGGCTGGCCGGCCTTTCTTGAGCAGCGACTCCCAGTTCGCGCCCAGGCGAAGGCGGCCGAGGCCGTTGGAGTTGACCTGCCCGCTCGTGGGTTTGCAGCCGGGCGACTTGATCCCCTCGGCGCGCTCCCACATCTCGAGGTATGCCTCGGCGCCGTTCCACATGTCGGAGGAGAGCTGCTTGCCGCCGAAGCTCTGGAGGTCCTTGAACCAGTCGGCGTAGAGGCCGTAGTGGGCGGCGCCCTCGGTCGTGTAGTCGAAGGTGCGCTCGCCGGTGGTCTGCTTCTCGAACGTGACCTCGCCGTCGTAGGACTTGAACGGGTAGCTCACGCCGCCCACGAACTCGCCCTCGGGCGTCTCGGGGCCGCCGGTGAGGCCGCCGAGGTCCGCGCCGTAGCCCCAGCCGAGCTCGAACGGGGTCTGCTTCGGCCGGTAGGTCTCGTACTCCCTGATGTAGTTCGGCGTTGCCGAGGAGTCGGGGAACGCCATGCCCCCGAGCTTCCAGTAGCGGGGCCAGTTGCCCGGGTCGACCCAACCGTGCGGAGAGATCACGCCGGAGTAGTCGCTCGCCTCGGCAAGGGTCAGCATCTCGTCGACCGCCGCCTGGCTCGCGTGGTCGGGGTTCACGATCATCCCCCGGTCGATCATCTGGCGGACGAGGTAGCGCCCGAGCTCGGTCAGGCCGCGGGTGTTGCAGTGCGGGGCGGGCGGGTAGGCCGGGATGGCGCCGCTGTTGGTGCCCAGCTGCGCCGAGGACGTTGTCGAAGAACGCGTTCCCCTGAATCGGCGCGCCGAAGACCTCGTTGTCCCTGAGTGGCCCCTGGCAGGTGTCGGCGCTCCAGAAGGACCCGGCGCTACTCCGGTTGCCCGCGTTGATCACGACGCCGGTCGGGCCGCCGTCGAAGCGCACGCCCGCGAGCGGGGTGTCGAACTTGTTGACGAGGAGCGAGGAACGGACGCCCATGTCGTACATCTCCTGGAGGCCCGCGTCGATCGAGTCCTTGTTGCAGGTCGGCGCCTCGAGGTTCCGGCAGCCGAACAGCTCGGAGACCTCGATCTCCAGCACCACCGCCATCCGGCCCTCGTTGATCACGCGGCGCGCGTCGTAGGGGTCGGTCACGATCTCGAAGAAGCCCTTGCCCGGCCCGCCTGCCTGAGCGTCCACGTAGCGCTCCAGCTCGTACATGTCCTTGAAGCCGTCGCGCACCGTCGTCATCTCGTCGCACGAGTACTTCTTCCGGGGCACGAGCTCGCACAGGACCCGGTTGTCGTTGATCGACATCACCATCAGCCGCAGGCCGCCCAGGTAGGCGCGCTCGACCCACCGCCAGTAGTTCCCTTCGTACGTGAGGTTGTCGGCCCGCCACTCGGTGAGCTTGGGCCAGCCGGTCGTGTCGTGCGGCTGCGCCGGGTTGCCGTAGTTGAAGAAGTTCTGGAGTGGCGCAGCCGTGCCCTGCGGCCCCTCGATCTCGGCGCAGTCGGGGAGCGCGTAGGGGATCCCGTAGCGATGCCATGGCCGGCCGCAATGGAATTCGCCGCCGAAGTAGCGGTAGTTCATCCAGTGCATGTGGCCCTCGAGGATCCCGCCGACCTTGCCGTAGGAGGTCTCGCCCTTCGCGGGCTTGCCGCGGGCGTTCAGCTCGGCCTCGGGGTAGACCGCGCAGCCGTCGGCGGAGGTGAAGACGACCTCGGACGGGGTGTTGGAAACCGCGAGGGCGCCGCCCTGGGCGGCGCCTTGGCCGATGCCGAGGAACAGGCTCTCGTCGGAAAGGGGCGAAAGGGTGAACGTGGCGGGGTTGTCCACCGCGCTTACCCGCCAGTCGGATGCCGGGCTCGGCGTCTCCTCGGGCACGACGGTGCCGTCGCCCTGGGCCGCGAGCAACATCTCGTCCGGCGTGTAGAGGAGATAGGTGCCGAGGTCGGTGGCCTGCATCCGCACCTTCTCTGCGCCAGTGCCCGCCTGCCCCGCCACGGTCAGCGAGTAGCAGCCGCCTGCGAGCGAGTAGCGGGTAGGGGCGGCATCGGTGGCGAACGCTGGCGCCGCGCAGAGCATCGCGATCGCGAACGATGCGAGAAGCCCCCGCCGAATCAGCCGCCTGACCACATGTAAAAAGTACCGGAGGCCGAAGCGGTGAGCGCCGGATGGCGCGGTCTGCGCCTCAGATGCCGGAGTGCCCCACGCTGCCGGCGATCGCGGCCGCCGACGCGGCAGCCAGAACCAAGAACACCACGAGCCCGAAGAACTGCCCATCCCCAGAACTCCGCATCTGATCCACCTCCAAGCGCTTGTCGCGCGGTCTTGCTCCCCGGTGGAGGTATCGGCGCCAGGCGCCGCGGCCTGCTCAGAAGTTGGCCGCAGTTCTCGCGTGGAGAACTACGGAACGGTCGCCGCAGCGTGGATGAGGCCGGCCTCGGACTCGAACCGTTCACGTCGTCGACCTCCTTCCGCTATGGGCCTCCTGCCACCTAGCACGCGGACGTTTCCCACACCCCAGACGATCGCGACCACATAGACCTCGTACTCGTCGATCAGGCCCCTGCTCGGCTGAGGTGGGTCGAGAACTCGACCCCGACGTTCAGCCGGACCGACGTCGACCCGGAGGAGTCCTACGTCGCGGGGACCGCGGACGACGACGACAGCCCAGACGTGGACTTCATCAGCTTCGAGCAGTCGCCCACCGGCAGCGTCACGGATGCGGCGGTCGTGCCGACCAGCGACATCCAGATCCCGAGCACCGGCGGAAGCACCAGCGGCTGCGAACCGGAGGACTTCCCGGCGGAGACCGCGGGCGCGGTCTCGCTGATCCAGCGCGGCACCTGCCCGTTCGTGCAGAAGCTCGACCTGGCCGAGCAGGCCGGCGCCGCAGCGGTGGTCCTCTTCAACGAGGGCGACACGCCGGATCGGATGAACGCGCTCTTCCGGGCGGGGCCGGTCGGGATGGGGATCCCGGCGGTCCACTCGAGCTACGCGGTCGGCGAGGAGCTCTACCAGGCGTTCCAGGCAGGCGAGAACCCGACGGTGAGCCTGTCGATCGACGCGCAGATCAATGACCGCTTCTTCCCACAGGTGCTCGCGGAGACGCCGGGCGGCGATCCGAACCACGTGGTCGTGGTCGGCGCGCATCTCGACTCCGTTCCCGCGGGGCCGGGGATCAACGACGACGGTTCGGGCAGCTCGGCCCAGCTCGAGGTCGCGGAGCAGATCGCTCGCCGGGGCCTCCACCCGCGTCAGAAAATCCGGTTCGCCTGGTGGGGCGGCGAGGAGGACGGGCTCATCGGCTCGACCTACTACACCGAGCACCTGCCTCCGGAGGAGGTCGCGAAGATCATGGTCATGCTCGACTTCGACATGATCTCCTCGCCCAACTTCGCCCGCCTCGTCTACGACGGCGACGGCTCGGTCGAGGGCAATCCGGCCGGCCCGGCCGGTTCGGGCGAGGTCGAGCGGGTCTTCACCGACTTCTGGGCCTCGCAGGGGTTCCCGTCGGAGCAGATCCCGTTCGACGGCCGCTCGGATTACGTCGGATTCACCAACCTGGGTATCCCGGCGGGCGGCATTTTTGCCGGCGCGGAGGAGCCCAAGACGGCGGAGCAGGAGGCGATCTACGGCGGCGCGGCCGGCGAGCAGCTGGACCCGTGCTACCACGACTTCTGCGACACGCTCGGGACGATCCTGGGCGCACCTCCGCCGGAGGTGCTGGCCGATCCGGCGAACGCGGCGAAGATGCAGGGCGGTGGCGCGATGTCGATGCGCCAGTTCCTGCCCGCGATGACGCACGCGATCTGGCATTTCGCGAAGGCCAAGCAACCACTGCCCGAGCGTGTGGCGACCGCGTCAGCGACCCGGAGGGTCCTAACGGATTCTGAGTCCGCTGCTCTGCCAACGAGCTCACCGGCCCGTCTGGCCAACGCGCTGAGTGCTCAGACGCGGGCGAACTGCCCGTGGAAGCCGAACGGGATGTGGTGCGGAGTCTCGGCGCGGGCGAGCTCGGTGAGGTCGTGCGCGTCGAGGACGAGCATGTGGGATGTGCTCCTTCGACTCGTCGAGGACGACGGAGAGGAGGACG
Source organism: uncultured Thermoleophilia bacterium (assembly GCA_963785155.1). Taxonomy (GTDB): domain Bacteria; phylum Actinomycetota; class Thermoleophilia; order Solirubrobacterales; family 70-9; genus DASUSH01. The sequence goes on along the minus strand of CAWAUB010000007.1, from coordinate 509,198 downwards.
CCGTCGTCCTCGTCCTCCGCGCCCGGGCGGGCGACGAAGACGGGCTCGCCGGGGTACTGGCCGGGCTCGGACCAGGTGGTCGTTGAGCCGTCGCTGACGTCGGCGCGGACGATCGTGTCGAGCCAGCCGGTCTCGCTGGTCCCGACGCCCCAGGCGTAGCGGTAAGGGCGCTCGTTGCAGCGGCCGTAGTTGATCCGCGGCAGGTCGAATCCGAAGTCGGTGAGCCGCTCGCCCGACGCGGTGCCGGCGTCGGGGTTGATCCGGAAGCGGTGCACCTCGGGCGGGGCGACCGGCTTGCCGGCGCGCAGGTTCTCCAGGTAGAGGTCCTTGACGATCTGGGCGTCGGGGAAGACGGAGATGTCGGCGACGACCTCTCCCCCGTCCTCGTAGGCGTTCACGTGATGGAAGCCGAAGACGGCGTCCGTCTCGAACGGGCCCTTCGCCTCCCCGGTCTTGCGGTCGATCAGCGTGAAGCGGGTGCCCAGCTCGGGCTTCCACTCGTAGTTCTCGATGTAGGGCCGCCCGGAGAGCGGGATCTTGATCGGGTTGACGACGAACGGGTACTCGGCGAGGACGAAGTAGCGCTCGGTGAGGCCGAAGGAGTGCATGTAGGCGGGCTCCTTGACGGGCAGCTTGGCGAGCACGCGCGGATCGCGGCCGTCGGGCGCCATGTGGAAGAAGCGGTAGCTGTTGCGCGCCCCCACCTTCGCGGCGTAGTTCAGCATGCCGCCGTCGGCGCGCTCGAGGTGCGGGTGGGCGGTGGTGAGGAGGCCAGGGACGTCGTAGGCGACGCCGGCGGTGTCGAGCGTCTCCGCGTCGAATTGGACCGGGATCGGCGTTTCGGTCATCGCGATCCAGCGCTCTCCGAGCTTGGTCAGGTTGACGTTGGGGTTGTCGGAGAGCTTCGGGCTGAAGACGGAGAAGACGCGGCCGAAGAGGGACCGGCAGGGGTCGGTGCCGAATTCGGAGTAGGTGATCTCGCCGGTCTCCTTCGCGGAGCGGTAGGCGTTCGTCTGCATGAACCGGTTGGCGTAGGAGACGCGGCCGTCGGCGATGCCGAACCGGTGGAGCATCGCGTAGCCGTCGAACCAGTGGTTCATGGTGCGCTCGCCGACCTCCCACTTGGCGGGGCCGGTGCGGAGCAGGGAGCCCGTGAGCCAGGCGGGGAGCTCGCCGCTGACCGGGATGCTCTCGACGTGGGTCTCGGCCTCCAGGGACTCGAAGCCCTTCGTGCCGTAGCCGGTGGTCGGTGCGGGCGCGGTCGAGGTGGCTGTTGCAGGCTCCATTGCTTCCTTTCCGATAGTTCGGATCGAACGATGCGTACCGTAGCGTACTCTTCGCGCCCATGTCTGTGACAAGGCTCACTGAGACGTCGTACGTGGTCCTCGGATTGATCGAGCGGCTGCAGCCTGCCACGCCGTACGACCTGAAGCGGGCGGCTGAGGCGGGGGTCGAGTACCTATGGGCTCTCCCCCACACTCAGCTCTACTCGGAGTGTGGGCGGCTCGCCGAGGCGGGCCTGGTCGACGAGAAGCGCGAGGAGGGCGGGCGGCGGCGGCGCATCTTTCGGATCTCGCGCGCGGGGCGCAAGGAGCTCGCGGCCTGGCGGGATGACCCGTCCGCCAACGATTGGGAGCTGCGGGACGCCGGCCTGTTGAAGCTCTTCCTGGGCGCCGATCCGGTCCCGCTGGCCGAAAGCCAGATCGCGGCGCACGAGGAGCGACTGCGCGTGTACGAGCGGATGGCCGACATCGGCGGGCCCACCGACGGGACGCGGTTGGCGCTCGAGGCCGGCATCGGCCACGAGAAGGAGTACCTGCGCTACTGGCGGCGGATCGCCAAGGGCGAGCCGGTCAGGTGACTTCGTCGACGGCGGCCTGGAGCTCCTCGACGCTGAACGCGCCCTCGATCGCGGTCGAGACCTTGCCGTCGGCGTCGATCACGTAGACCCAGGGCTCGGTCGGCAGGCCGTACTCGCGGACCTGCTCGCGCAGGCCCTTGTTGATGTCGTTGTCCTCGAAGATCTCCTGGTGGATGAAGGCCACCTCGTCGCCGTGCTCTGACTTCACCTGCTCGGCGATGTCGACGACCGGCCCGCAGACGCGGCTCTGGCAGAGGAGCGGAGTCGCGAAGGTGAGGACGACGGGCTTCGTTCCGATCACGTCGGCGAGGTTCTCGTCGTGCTGCGTGTCGTGGGGGTCGCGGGTGTCGATCTCGCTCAGGTCGCCGACGTCGCTCTTGGTGGGCGTGTCGATAACCGGAGCCTCGTCGCCCGCGACCGGGACGTCGCCGAAGCGGCCGACGTCGAGGCTCGGCGCGATCCGGACCGAGCGGAAGGTCTCCCCCTCGCGGATCAGGCCGACGAGGTCGGTGCGACCGGGCTTGTCGAGCTCGATGTCGGAGACGTAGACGACCTTCGCCGCGTCGGGGTCGCTGGAGGTGCTGACGGCGGCGAACGCAGGCTCGGTGGTCATGTCCTCGACCCGGGCCGGGAATGGCCCCTTGGCCGGCTTGTTCGGCTGGCCGGCGTAGATGGCGACCTCGGCGTCGGTGACCTGCTCGCGGCCGGCGGTGAAGACGCCGAAGCCGAAGCGATTGTCGCCCTCGTTGAAGACCTGGCCGGTCGGCGCGATGACGAGGTCGTCGGTCGGCGTCGCGGACGCGTAGATCTGCTCGGTCGTGCGGCCGTCCGGCGAGGGGAAGTCAGAGGCAGAGGGTGCGGGCGTGGCGGCCGTCGTGGTCTCCTCGTCGGATCCGCAGCCGGCGGCCACGAAGAGCGAAGCGCACATGACGAACGCAAGGAAGTGTCTGGATGCGCGGTGCAAGGCGCGACATCGTAGGGTGGCCGCCTTAATCAGAGTTCAGCGAGAGGAGAGGTCTTGGCGGAGCGCGCGGCGTTGGTGACTGGAGGTTCGAGCGGAATCGGCCTGGCGATAGCGCGTGCCCTCGGCGAGGACGGCTACGGGGTGACGATCTCCGCCCGCCGGCCGGACAAGCTGGAGGGGGCGAAGGAGGAGCTGCTGGCCGCTGGGCTCGACGTCCAGGCCGTGCCGGCCAACCTCGTCGACGAGGAGGAGATCAAGAAGCTGGTCGAGGCCCACCGTGAGAAGTACGGGAGGCTCGATGTGCTCGCCAACAACGGGGGCGTCGGGATCGGCGGGGAGATCAAGGACGTCGACACCAAGCACTTGGACATGCAGCTCAACGTGAACCTGCGCTCCTATGTGATCGCGACTCGCGAGGCGCTGCCGCTGCTGAAGGAGGCGGGCGGCGAGCACGGCAAGGCGCTGATCGCGAACACGGCGTCGATCGCGGGTAAGCAGGGGCAGGGGTGGCTCGGCGTGTATTCGGCGACGAAGTTCGGCGTCGTCGGCCTCTCGCAGGCGACGCAGAAGGAGGTCGGCGACGACGGCATTCAGGTGACCGCGCTCTGCCCCGGATTCGTCGACACGCCCATGACCGACTGGGCGCGCGATCAGGTGAAGTCGGAGGACATGATCAAGCCGGAGGACATCGCGGAGGCGGTTCGGTATTTGCTGCGGACGTCGCCGGCCTGCCTCGTTCCCGAGGTCGTCTTCCAGCGGCCCGCTGAGCTGGGGAGCGTCTCGGCGTAAGTGCGTCGCGCTTGCCGGAGCTAGACGAGCTCGCGGTCGGCGGGCTCTGCGGAGATCTCGGCGGCTCGCTGCTCGTTGAGCTGCTCGGTGGCCGCCGCGACGTTCTCGGTGAACTCGTCGTAGCGGCGGGTCGGGCGCAGCCAGGACCAGAAGCGGCTGTTGCGGAGCTCCCGGCCGCGGTGGCGCTCGCCGGTGTCGGCGGGCGTGGCCTGCGGGGACTTCGCGTTCTGGCCCTCGGTGGCCTTCGCCGCAGCGGCCGCGGCCTCGCGGCGTTCGGCGCGGATGCCACTTGCGAGGGCGGCTACGGAGTCGTCGCCGGTCTCGTCGCGGAGAAGGCTCATCTCGATGTAGCTGCGCAGGGTGCGAACCTCGCGCTCCGTTGCAAGACGCGGCCGGCGGGCGTTCGTGAAGCGGTCCCAGGAGCGGGCGAAGCTGGCGAGGCTGGTGCGGCCGCCGTTGCGGTGGGCGGCGAGCATCGGGCAGATGGCGTCGGAGTCGCGGTCCTTGTAGGTGCCGACCGCGATGCGGTTGTCGTCGATGCCGGTGAGCATCGCGATCCGGGTGCGGCGCGGCATCGAGTCGACCGCCGTGCGCAGGCGTTGTGCCGGGTTTCTGGCTTTGCGGCGGAACATCCCGGAGCAAAGGATGCCAAGGGGGAGCGGATCCCGTGAGCGATTCGTTGCGGTTGCTCGTCGCCGCGTTCGGGGATCCGGGGCATGCGTTCCCGGCGATCGCGCTTGCGCGGGCGCTGCGCGGGCGGGGTCATGAGGTGACCGTGGAGACGTGGGAGCGCTGGCGGGAGCCGGTCGAGGAGAGCGGATTGAGGTTCGAGGCGGCCGAGGAGTACACGGTGTTCCCGCCGCCGCCGGAGGGCGGGTTCGCGGATGCGGCGGGGGCGGCGATCGCGCTGAAGCCGCTGTTCGACGATCTGAAGCCGGACGCGGTGGTCAGCGACATCCTGACCCTGGCGCCGACGCTTGCGGCGGAGGTGGCTGGGCTGCCCGCTCGCGACGCTGATCCCGCACGTGTATCCGGTGCACGAGCCGGGGATGCCGTACTTCGCCTTCGGCTGGATGCCGCCGCGGACTCCGGTCGGGCGGGCGGCGTGGCGGGCGGCGCTTACCGGTGTTGATCGGCGGGCTCGAGCGGGGGCGGCAGGAGCTGAACGAGTCGCGCGAGCGGGTCGGGCTGGAGCCGATCGAGCGGTTCCATGGCGGGATCAGCGAGCGGCTGGCGCTGGTGGCGACGTTTCCGCAGCTCGAGTATCCGCGGCGCTGGCCGGCGGAGTGCCGGGTGACCGGGCCGATGAGCTTCGAGCTGCCGTATGAGGACGTCGAGCTGCCGGAGGGTGATGAACCGCTTGTGTCTGGTCGCGCCGTCGACCTCGCAGGATCCGGAGTGCCGGCTGCTGCGGGCGGCGTTCGACGGGCTCGCCGATGAGCCGGTGCGGGTGGTCGGGACGACGAACCGCCATGAGCCGGATGATGCCGATCGAGGTGCCGGCGAACGCGACCTGCGTCGAGTGGATCTCCTACACGCAGGCGATGCGGGAGGCGGACCTGGTGATCTGCCACGGCGGCCACGGCACGATCGCGCGGGCGCTGTCGGCGGGAGTGCCGGTGCTGAGCTGCCCGGCGGTCGGGGACATGGCCGAGAACGGCGCGCGGGTGCAATGGGCGGGCGCGGGGCTGATGGTGCCGTGGCGGCTTACCGGGCCGGAGTCAATCCGCTGGGCGACGAAGCGTCTACTGGGCGAGCCCAGGTTCAGCAGCCGCGCGGGAGAATTCGAGGCCTGGGCCGGGGACAACAACGGCGCCGAACGCGGCGCGGATCCTGGTCGAAAAACTCGCCGAACGTCCCTGAGTGCATGCTCTGGCAGGCACTGACGGACGTTCGTGCGTGCGGAGCTCCGGGGGTGGGACTCGAACCCACAACCTATCGGTTAACAGCCGATCGCTCTGCCATTGAGCTACCCCGGATCTGGGCCAACTGTATCGGCCGAAATCGGTGATCAGCCGCGGTGCCGGGCGATGCGTTCCTGGAGGTCGGCGCGGCGGCGCTGGAGGTCGACCGGGGCGTCGGCTCCGGCGGCTCGGGCCGCGGCCAGCTGGTCCTCGAGCGCCTTCCGCTCGAGCTCGAGGAAGTTCATTTCCATCGACTCCGGAGTGAAGGCAGGCTCGTGAATTCCGAGCTCCTCGGCGTCGGAAAGCTCGTTGCGCGAGCGGGCGACCAGGCGGGTGATCAGGGAGACGAGCGCCTCGTCCTCCCGCGGCAGCCCCGAGACCGGGTCGTCCAGGTGCCCGAGCAGCCAGTCGCGCGCGCGGATCGTCGAGCGGCGATGAGAGGTGCTCGTCGGTCAGCCTGCCGAGGTACTCCCGGCCCGTCTGAGGCGACGCGATGCACATCGAAAGCAGCTCCTGCTCTCGCCGCTCGCGCGCGCTCAGCTCGACCGGCGGGCGCTCTGGGCCCCGGATCGCCGGCGGCGGCATCTGCCGCCCTGATCCGGCGGTGGCGGCGTCGGCTCGCGCCGCTGCGGCTGCGCCGGCCGCGGCTTCCCCTCCCCCGCCAGCCGCTTCGAGACGAGCAGCGGATCGGCATCCAGCCGCTCCGCCACCTCCCGGGTCAGCTCATCGCGGCTGATCGTCTCCCCCATCCCGGCGAGCACCGGCAGTACCTCGTTGAGCGCCTGATCGCGCCCCGTCGGGGTCTCCAGGTCGCCCGCGTCGAAAATCGAGCGGACGTGGAAGACGGGCATGTCAAGCGCTCCGTCGACGATCGCGCGGAACCGTTCGGCGGCCCCCTCCCCCGCTCCCTCGCCCGTGAGCATGTCCGCCGGGTCCTCGCCGGCCGGCATCTGCGCGACCCGCAGCCGCAGCTTGCGGCTACCGGCAACCCCCTGAGCGCGCAGCATCGCCGCCCGCCCCGCCCGGTCGGCATCGAGCGCGAGCACGACCTCCTCGCACAAGCCGGCGAGCGCCTGCAGCTGATCGGGAGTGATCGCCGTCCCCATCACGGCAACCGCCTCCTCGAACCCGGCCTGATGAAGAGCGAGCACGTCCGTGTACCCCTCGACGACCACGGCGCGGCCGCCCTTCGCCATCGCCGTCCGCGCCTTGTCGACGCCGAACAGGATCCTCGACTTGCGGTACAGCTCGGACTCCGGCGAGTTCAGGTACTTCGGCTTCGCGTCCGGCAGCAGCGCCCGCGCCCCGAAGCCAAGCATCCGACCGCGCGCATCGCGGACGGGGAACATGATCCGCGAGCGAAACCAGTCGTACACCGCGCCCTTCTGGCTCTTCCGGATCAGGCCGGCGGCGCGAAGCTCCTCCACCGAATATTCCGCCCGCTGGCCGCGCTCGAGCACCACCCCCCATTCCCCGGGGGACAGCCCCACCCCGTACTCGCGCAGCACCTCCTCCCCAAGCCCGCGCCCGGCCAGGTACTCCCGCGCCTTCGCCCCCTTCGGCGAGTCCCATAGGTATGTGGAGTAGAAGGCTCCGGTCCGGTCGAGCAGTTCGGTCAGCCGCGCGCGCCGCTTGCGCGCCTCTTCCACCTGCGGATCCTCCGAGTCCCGCTCGACCTCGACGCCGTAGCGGTCGGCAAGTGCTTCGACGGCGTCGGGGAAGGCCAACCCCTCCTTCTCCTCGACGAAGGTGAAAAGGTCGCCGCTGGCCTCGCAGCCGAAGCAGTAATAGAGCTTGTCGCGCGGGTCGACTGAGAACGACGGCGTCCGCTCCTCGTGGAACGGGCAGAGCCCGCTGAACCGTTCCCCCGCTCGCCGCAACTCGGTGTGTGCGGAGACGACCTCGACGAAGTCGACCGCATCGCGGACCTGCTCGATCGTCTGGTCGGAGAAGCGGCCCATCGGCTAAAGCCGGGACTCCTCGGGCAGCGCGAGGCGACGGAAGGTGGCGATGCAGTAGCGGTCGGTCATCCCGGCCAGGTAGTCCACCACTCGCTGCGCCTCGTCGGCCTGTGCGACGCCGTTGGCGGGCGGAAGTTCCTCCGGATGCTCCGCGAAATAGTCGAACAGGCCGCGCACGGTCCGCTCCACCCGCTCGTGCTCACCTCGCGCCTCCGGTCCCAGGTAGACCCGATCGAACATGAACTTACGCAGCCGCAACATCGCCCCGCCGACCTCGTCGGACTGCGCGATGTCGCCCGCCTCGCGCGAACGTTCGACGATGTCGAGGACGAGCGTGTCGATCCGCGCCGAGCCCGTCTCGCCGAGCACGGCGATCTCCTTCGCCGGCAGGTCGTCCTGGGCGATGATCCCGGCCCGCAGCGCGTCATCGATGTCGTGATTGATGTAGGCCACCCGATCGACGAGGCGGAGCACCCGGCCCTCGAGCGTCGCCGGCTTCCCGGGCCCGGTGTGGTTCAGGATCCCGTCGCGGACCGGCTCGGTCAGGTTCAGGCCGCGCCCATCGCCCTCCAGTTCGTCGACGACCCGAAGCGAGTTCTCGTTGTGCTTGAACCGAGTTCCCGAGCTCTCCATGAGCGCCCGGTCGAGCGCCTCCTCGCCGATGTGGCCGAACGGCGGATGACCGAGGTCGTGGCCGAGCCCGATCGCCTCCGTCAGGTCCTCGTTCAGCCCGAGGGCACGCGAGACCGTCCGCGCGATCATGCAGGTCTCGAGCGTGTGGGTCAGCCGCGTCCGGTAGTGGTCCCCCTCGGGCGCGATGAATACCTGCGTCTTGTGCTTCAGCCGCCGAAACGCCTTCGAGTGAACGATCCGGTCGCGGTCGCGCTGGAACGGCGTGCGCACCGGGCTGTCGTCCTCCGGCTCCCGTCTTTCCGCGGGGTAGGAACGCGTCGCGCGGTCCCAGAGGAACTCCTCCTCCCAGGCCCTGACCCTCTCCTCGAAGCTCCCGTCACTCACGCGACGATGAGGATACGCTCGGACTCGTGCCCACTGCACTCGTCACAGGCGCCTCGTCCGGGATCGGCGAGCAGTTCGCCCGCCAACTCGCCGCACGTGGCCACGACCTGGTCCTCGTCGCCCGCCGCGCCGACCGGCTCGAGAAGCTCGCCGAAGAGCTGCCGACCACGGTCAACGTGATCGCCTGCGACCTCGCATCGGACGCCGCCTCGCTGCCGGGGAAGGTCGCCGAGCTCGGCCTCGAGATCGACCTGCTCGTCAACAACGCCGGCTTCGGCAACAACGGCCGCTTCGTCGAGATCGAGGAGGGAAGCGACGCGGAGATGGTGCGGGTCAACTGCGAGGCCGTCGTGATCCTCACCCGCGCCTTCCTACCCGCGATGCTCGACCGCGACTCCGGCGGAGTCATCATCGTCGCCTCGAGCGCCGGGATGCAGCCGCTCCCGTACGAGACGACCTACGCCGCCTCGAAGGCATTCGCGCTCAACTTCACCGACGCCCTCCACACCGAGCTCCGCGACACCGGCGTCAACGTCATGTCGGTCAATCCCGGTCCCGTCCCCACCGGGTTCCAGGAGGTCGCGAGCGCCGAGCACGGAGCGATCGAGAAGATGCCGAGCCAGTTCGTGATCGAGGCCGACCAGGTGGTCCGCGAGTCGCTCGACGCGTTCGACAAGGGCACCCGGTCGTTCATCCCCGGCTCCGCCTTCCGCTGGTTCATGCGCGCCTCGAGCATCGGCCCGCGCGCGCTCGGGCTGCGGGTGGCCGAGCGCATGTACCGCGAGTAAGCCGAACTCACGCAGCCGAGCGCAGCCGCACGTGAGCATGGTGCTCGAGCGTGTCGGAGATCGCCCGCTCTGCCTGGCGCAGTGCCGGCGCGGACGCGGGCTCGACTTCAGCGAGCGGGCGGCCGAGTGCCTCGACCATGAACCGGTGGGTCTCCTCGTCGATCACGAACCCGCCGTGCTCGCAGGCGGCGCAGACGACTCCGCCCGCTGCGCCCGAGAACGCGACCAGGTCCTCCCCCTCGCCGCAGCGCGCGCAGGAGGCGAGCTCCGGGGCGAAGCCGGCGACGAGCGCCAGCTTCAGCCGGAACGCGAGGGCAGCTGAGAGGTCCGCCCCCTCGCCGGAGTCGAGCAGCGTCAGGTAGTTGCAGAGCAGGTTGTAGGCGGCCGGGTTCGGCTGCGCCTCGTCGAGCAGCCGCAGGACCGCGTCGCAGCCCCGGGCGGCCGCGCTCAGGGCCGGGCCATTCCCGCGCAGCGTCCCGTGCCCGTTCACCGTCGAAGCCGCGGTGACCGTGCAGAGCTCCCCTCGCCCCTCGTGGAGGATGAGGTCGAGCCGGAAGAACGGCTCGAGCCGGCCGCCGAAGCGCGAGCGCGGTCGTCGCGAGCCCTTCGCGATCGCCCCGATCCGGCCGCGGTTCGAGCTGTAGAGATGGAGGACCCGGTCCGCCTCCCCGAAGCGGATCGAGCGCAGCACCACCGCCTCTGTCTTGAACGTGCCTGGCATGACTCGGACTCATGAGGATCGCTTGCGGACCGGACGTTCAGTCGTCACGATGAACGCGGGTGTACCGCTTACGCACGCTCGTCATGGTCTGGCTCTCGGCGTTGTGCTGCTCGGCGGCCACCGCGGCGAGCGCGGCGGCAGTCCCTGGCGACCTCGATCCGGCCTTCGGCACAGGCGGCACGGTCGTCACCGACTTCGGCAACGAGGACCTGCTCAACGACGTCGCGATTCAACCCGACGGAAAGATCGTCGCAGTGGGCTTCACCGCCGGCCGCGTCGCCTCAGCCCGCTACAACCTCGACGGCTCCCTCGACCCTGGATACGGCGGCGATGGCACCGTGGTCACCTCGGTGGGCGTCCCCGGCAGCGGACGCGCGGTTGGAATCCAGGCGGACGGCCGGATCGTCGTCGTGGGAAGCGTCGAGGGCGGGCCGAACCCGCCGAACCTGTTGATCGTCCGGTACCTCGCCGACGGATCGCTCGACCCGAGCCTGGACGGCGACGGAGTCGCCATCACGGACTTCGGAACCGGCGAGATCCCCGGCGGCATGGCACTCTCGCCCGACGGGCGCATCTACATCGGCGTGAACATCCTGTTCGGCGAAGAGGACCTCGCCGTCGCCCGATTCAACCCCGACGGAACGCTGGACAACAGCTTCGGAACCGGCGGTGGCGCCGCCTTCGAGCTCCCCGACGAGGAGAGGGCGGAATCGATCGCACTCCAGCCTGACGGCAAGGTGGTCGCAGCCGGGCTCACCGACAACAACGCTGGTTTCGACCTCCTCCTCGCCCGCATCAATCCGGACGGAACACCCGACCTGAGTTTCGACGGGGACGGACTCGTTGTCACGGACCGAGGCGGCCTCGAGGCCGGAGGCTCGGTCGCAGTTCAGAGCGACGGCAAGATCGTGGTCGGAGGCTTCGCGCAGGACGTGACGGAAATGGAAGCGGGCGACTCCGCCCTTGCTCGCTACCTCCCCGATGGCTCGCTCGATCCCACATTTGCCGGCGGCGGCTTCTCGACCTTCGACCTCCGTTTGGACGAAGGCGTGGTCGACCTGGCGATCCAGCCGGACGGCAAGTACGTGGCTGCGGCAGGAGTCGGATTCGGAGCCGTCCGGCTCACGTCGACGGGGGTCCTCGATCCGGAGTTCGGCGCCGGCGGCGGCACCGCAGCCGAGCTTGGCGCCGAGGGGCGGGAGACCGCGGTGGCGATCCAGCGCGACGGCGGGATTGTCGTGGCCGGCACGGTTGACGCTCCCGCCAACGAGGACAACTTCGCCCTCGCTCGCTTCGCCGGCGACCCGGTCATCTGCTCGGGGCGCACGGCGACGATCGTCGCGGCCGAGGGCGCGCGCATCGCCGGAACGCCCGGGAACGACGTCATCGCGGGCACCGAGACCGCGGATCGGATCAAGTCGGGCAAGGGCAAGGACCTCGTCTGTGCGCAGGGTGCCAGTGACCGGGTCAACACCGGCGGCGGACAGGACACGGTCATCGGCGGGAAGGGCCGAGACGTGATCCGCGGCGGTGGCGGCAAGGACCTCCTGAAGGGCGGCGGGTCGAACGACACCCTGAACGGAGGCCCCGCCCGCGACCGCCTGGTCGGCGGCAAGGGCAAGCGCGACCGCTGCAAGGCCCAGCCGGGCAACGACCGCACCCGCGGCTGCTGACGAGGTGCCTGGCACCAAAGGTGCCTGGCACTTTTGGGAGGGTTCTTTAGGTTGGTTGAGGGTTGGCCTGGGCTACGGCGTCGCGGATCGCCGCGGCGCTGACGGTCGCCGCCGCGGTGCCCACCGCGATCGCGGCAAAGCGGTCGTGCTCGACGGGGCCGGACGCGATGCAGAAGGCGACGTCGCCGTCGACGTCGGAGAAAACCGGGTCCACGGCCCGGGCGATGCCGGCGCTGGCCATCCGCGCGACGCGCGTGCACGCGGGCTTGGCGAGACCGGCGTCTGTGACGACGCAGACGAGCGTCGTGTTGCGCTCCTCCACCTTCGTCCAATCCGGCGGGCCCTCCATCGTCGTCAGGAGCTCCGGCGTGGAGAGCGCGGTCCCCTCCTCGTCGCGTGGCCCGGCGATGCGCGAGCCGTCCTCCCCGATCACGTCTCCGAAGGCATTCACCACGGCGATCGTGGCGACGGTCTCCCCCCTTCCGGTCTTCATCGCGGCGTAGCCGATCCCTACGCGGACACCGCGCTCGCGACCGAGGATCTTGCCGACCGCGGTGCCGCTCCCCGCGCCCACGAGGCCTCGGTCGGGCACGCCGCCCGCCGCCGCCTCGCAGGCCGCGTAGCCGCCGTCGGGCCCCGGCCGCGCCGAGGGGTCGCCCTCGACGAGGTCGTAGACGACCGCGGCCGGGACGATCGGGACCAACCCGCCTGGCGTCATGTAGCCCCTGCCGCGCTCCTCGAGCCAGCGCAGGACCCCGTCGGCGGCCGAGAGGCCGTACGCGCTACCGCCGGTGAGCAACACCCCCGTCACCTGCTCGGTCCCGGTGAGCGGCCCGATCGCGTCGGTCTCGCGCGTGCCGACGCCGCCGCCGCGCACGTCGACCCCGCCGCGGCTGTCAGGCGGGGCGAGGATGACGGTGCAGCCCGTGGCGCCCTCGTGATCGCTCCAGTGGCCGACCGCGAACCCCTCCGGGACGGGCACGCTCGCTCATTTCCGCGCCCGCTTCGCCCGCCGGCGCGGGCGCTTGCGCAGCCGGACCTGACAGGCCGGGCAGAAGTACGTCGAGCGGCCGGAGACGACGATCCGCTCGATGGTCTCGCCGCAGCGCGGGCACGCCAGGCCCTCGCGTGTGTGGACGAGGAACTCGTCCTGCATCGACCCGGAATCGCCGCGGGCGTCGCGATAGTCGTCGATCGAGGCACCGCCGTTGGCCAGCCCCGCCTCCAGGGCGACGACGATCCCGTCCCGAAGGGCCTCCAGATGTTCGGGCTTCATCGAGCCCGCCGGCGAGAGCGGGTGCAGACGGGCGATGTGCAATGCCTCGTCGGCGTAGATGTTGCCGATTCCCGCGACCCCTTCCTGGGCGAGCAGGAAGGACTTGAGCGGCGCGGTCCGCCCGGCGGCGATCTCGCCGATCGCCTCGGCGGTGAGCGCCTCGGAGAGGGGCTCGATCCCCAGCCGCGCGTCCAGGTACTCGCCGAGCTCGTCGCCGACGAGGACCGACGCGTGGCCGAACCGCCGCGGATCCGTGAACCAGAGCTCGTCACCGCTCTCGAGCCGGATCACCGCCCTCAGGTGGGCCGCTTCCTCCGCGTCGTCGGGGTCGCGGAGGACGATGTTGCCGGTCATCCGCAGGTGCATGACGAGGGCGCGTTCGCCCTCGAGCCGCACGATCAGATACTTGCCGCGCCGTTCGATCGCTTCGATCGCGCGACCCCCGACCGCGGCCTCAACCTCCCTCGGGTCCTCCGGCCGAGTCCAGCGATCGTCGCGCACGTCGAGCTCGGCGATCGTCGCTCCCGTCACCTCGGGCTCGAGCTGACGGCGTATCGTCTCCACTTCGGGAAGCTCCGGCATCCGACAATTCTCGCAAGGAGGCGGCACGAAGCATGATCAGACGACTCACGACGGTCCTCGCGATCATGGCGGCGCTCGCGTTTGCCGCTCCGGCCGCCGCCAGCGGTCCGAAGCTCACCGTCCCCAAGGCCGACCTGGAGGCCGCCTTCAAATGCACCGAGGGGATCGAGGATGCGACGACGACGCCGCTGATGCTCGTCACGGGGACCGGCGCCACGGGCGATCAGGCCTACGCGATCGGCAAGGGCGCGTTCGACGCCTACGGCCACCCCGTCTGCTGGGTCAACTTCCCGGACTTCACCACGGCCGACATCCAGATCTCGGTCGAGTACCTCGTCTACGGGCTGCGCAAGGAGGCGAAGCTCGCCGGACGCGACGTCGCCGTATTCGGGATCAGCCAGGGCGGGCTGCTGCCCCGCTTCGCCCTCACCTACTGGCCCGATCTACGCAACAGCGTCAGCGACCTCCTCTCGGCAGCGGGAACCCAGCACGGCACGAACGTCGGCAGCGCGCAGAGCTGCTCCGCGGCCAACCCGTGCATCCCGGCCGGCTGGCAGCAGATCAGGAACTCGAACCTGCTGAACGCCATCAACGGCCAGCCGGACGAGACGCCTGGCGACGTCTCCTACACGACCGTTCGCTCCCTGACCGACCAGACCGTCCAGCCGCAGGGCGGCAAGCACCCGACCTCGTCGCTCGAGGGCGCGAGCAACATCCTGATCCAGGACGTCTGCCCCGGCCGGACCACCAACCACATCGGCACCGCAGTCGACTCGGTGACGTTCGCCGCGTTCGTCGACGCGGTCGAGCACAAGGGCCCAGCGAAGGTCTCGCGGTTCCCCGCCGACGTCTGCGATCACCTCTACGCGACGGGCCTCGACGAAGCCTCGACCGGCGGACTCGTCGACGGCGCGGGCGGCCTGGTCGACTCTCAGCAGGGCCAGTCCCCGACCGTGCCCGCCGAGCCCAAGGTCAAGAAGCAGTTCAAGTAACCCGCGGCGTCAGGCGCGTGCTCGCGGGTGCGCCTTGAAGTACGCCGCCTTGATCTCCTCGCCGGAGAGGTGGGTGTACATCTGCGTCGTCGCGATGTCGGCGTGGCCGAGCATCTCCTGGACGGAGCGCAGGTCGCAGCCCCCGGCGAGCAGGTGCGTGGCGAAGGTGTGGCGGAGGGTGTGCGGGCTCATCTTGCCGTCGAGCCCCGCGCCGCGGGCGTGGCGGCGGATGATCTTGTAGAGGCCCTGACGGGTCAGCGGCCCACCGCGGAAGTTGACGAAGAGCTTGCGCTCGCCGCTCGAGCCGACCAGCTCCGGGCGGCCCCGCTGCAGGTAGCGGCGTAGTGCACCGGCGGCCTCGCGGCCGAGCGGGACGATCCGCTCCTTGGAGCCCTTTCCGTGCGCACGGACGAACCCGCGACGAAGGTCGGCGTCGGTGACCTCGAGCCCCGTCGCCTCCGAAGCGCGCAGCCCTGAGGCGTACATCACCTCGAGCAGCGCCCTGTCGCGGAGCGCGATCGCGTCCGCCCCATTGGCCCCCTCGAGCAGCTTCTTCACCTCGCCGAGGGTGAGCACCTGCGGAAGCTTTCGGCCCCGCCGCGGCGCGGCGAGGTTCGCGGTCGGGTCCTCGTCGATCACCCCCTGGCGGCGGAGGTGACGGTAGAAGGAGCGCAGGCAGGCGGCCTTCCGGTTGATCGTCGCCGCCGAGCACGGGGCCTTGGCGTCCCCGTTCTCCTCGCCCGCGACCGTGCCGGTCGCAAGCTCGGCGAGGAACTCGGAGACGTCGGCGGCCTTGGCGCTTGCCGGGCCGACCCCGTGGCGGTGCAGGAACTCGCCGTACTGGAGCAGGTCGGTGCGGTAGGCGGTCAGCGTGTTACGGGCCAGCCCGCGCTCGAACTCCATGTACGCGAGGAAGTCGAGGACGAGCGCCTCGAAGCGCTCGTCGACCTCGGAACGATTCTCGATCGCAATGGCCATGGCCCATGGGAGTTCGGCTCACCGCCGGTCCGTCCTGCCGGTGCAACGCGACGCTCAGGCGGGCCAGAGCTCGTCGCGGCGCCGCAGCTCGGCGAACAGCATCAATCCGATCAGCGTCTTCGAGTCCGCGCTGGCCTCGATCGCGCCCTCCAGGTCGTCCAGAGCCCAGGCCACCACCTCGATCCGCTCGTCGGGATCGGGATCGTGCTCGACGGAGCGCAGCTCGGACGCGAGGAAGATCCAGACCTCCTCCTGGGCGAACCCGGGGCTGGTGTAGATGCGCTTGAGCTCCCGCCACTCCCCCGCCTCCTTGCCGATCTCCTCCACCAGCTCCCGCTTCATCGCATCGAGCGGCGACTCGCCCTCGACGTCGAGCTTGCCCGCGGGCAGCTCCAGCAGATCGGGCTCGCCGACCGCCTCGCGCGGCTGGCGGACGAGCCAGACGTGGAGATCGTCATATGCCACGACGGCGACCGCACCCGGGTGGACGACGATCTCGCGCTCTGCCGTCGACCCGTCCTCGTAGCGGTAGGTGTCCTCGCGGACGGTGACGATCTTGCCCTCGTATCGGACCTCGCTGTCGATGCGTTCGAGTTCGTCCAACGGAACCTGCCTACCCGTTACCGCGCGCGGCATTCGCGAGGGCTCGGCCCGCGGCAAGCGGCGCGGCGAAGAAGAGCGGGTCCTCCTCGATCGAGCGGCCCATCGTGGACGTCGGCAGGCCGGCCTCCGCGTAGGCCTCGAGGTCGACGGGCTCCACCGCGACGTCGTGGCGATCCCCGCAGGCCTCCGTGATCGCTGCGAGCGCGTCCTCCGCTCCGCCGCCCTCCCGCGCCTCGGTCGGCCAGCCGCCGGCGTCTGTCTCCGGGACCGGAACGCGAACCGGCCCGAGGAGCAGCTCGAGCACCGCGGCGCTGTGATGGGAGAGCCCGCGATGGCGGTCGCGCGGGTCGGAGCCTGAAAGCCGCGGGGATAGGAGCGCCGGCAGGCCGAGCGCGATCGCCGAATGAGCGACGTCGAGTGCGGCCATCCCGCCATGGCCGTAGCGGGTCGCGGAACCGAGGATCCCGGGCCCGGGCCCGGCGATGATCGCGTCCCAGCCGAGTCGCTCGGCCGCGGCATGTAGGGCGCCGGGAACGCTGATCGCCTCCTCCTCGCCGCCGTAACAGGGGCCTGCGGTGACGTGGCCCGCCAGCAGGCCGCGCTCGCGCATCGCCGCGACGTCGCGGGACAGCGTGCCGGGCAGCGCCGCCCCGGGTGTCTGCACGTAGCCGAGCGCCAGCCCGTCCGCCGCCGCACCGAACGCCCAAGCGGCCGGCGCGAGATGGCCGTGCAGCGGCAGGACGAGCACAGGCGGGCGGCGGGTCGGCCGGGCCGGCGCGTCCTCGTACGAAACCTCGACCGGATCCACCGGATGCTGGATCGGCGAGTAGTTGAGCTTGATCACATGGATGTCGCTCGCCCCGGGCGCCTCGAGCCCGCGGGTCAGGTTGGCGCAGACGATGTCGAAGCCCCCGGAGCCGAGAGCGAGGTCGAGCGCCTCGACGTTGACGATCACGTCATCGCCGGCCTCGCAGGCGCCGACGAGGGCGGGGTCCGCCCAGGCTCGCCGCCGTTCCTCCCCGACCTCGACAGGAGCGGGTCGGCATCCACCACCACACCACGCCGAAGCTTCAGCATCTCGAAGCCGCCTCCGCGGTGATCGCCTCGCACACCGCGAGCATCTCCACGATCCGCTCGGCCGCGACGCTCTCGTCCGGCGTGTGGTTCGCCTCGGTGCCGTTGGCGAGCAGGACCGCGTCGAAGCCGGCCGCGCAAAGGGCATTGGCGTCGCTCCCGCCGCCGGTGGTTGCCTCCACCGGCTCGTGACCGGTGCGGCGCAAACCCTCGAGCGCAACCTGGACCGGCTCGGCACTCGGCCGCAGGCGGTAGCCGCGGAACATCTCGCGAACCTCGACCTCGAGGTCGCAGCGGTGCTCGCCCGCCGCCCACGTGCACGCGTCGACCATGGCCTGGGTGACCTCGGCGGCACGGGTCTCGTTCGAGGCTCCGCGCCTCGGCATCGATGCGGGCCGCTGCCCGCGACGACGTTCGAAGCGGTCCCGCCCGCGATCACGCCGACGTTGGCGGTCGTCTCATCGTCGAGACGCCCGAGCTGCATCGCGGTGACCGCCGCAGCGGCGGCCTCGATCGCACTGTGGCCGTCCTCCGGGCGGATCCCGGCGTGCGCCTCGGCGCCGGAGAAATCGGCCTCGATCCGGTTGTAGGTCGGCGCGGCGATGATCACCTCGCCGATCGGGCTCGCGTGATCGAGGACGAACCCATAGCCGGAGCGAAGCGATCCGAGGTCTAGCTCCTTCGCACCGCGCAGGCCGTCCTCCTCGGCGACCGTGAAGACCAGCTCGAGCCCGACCGGGGGCGGTCTGTCGATCGCTCGGGCGGCGAGCTCCGCGAGGACAGTCACCGCCGCCTTGTTGTCGGCACCGAGGATCGTCTCGCCCCGGCTGCGAAAGACCCCGTCCGCGAGCTCGACCTCGACCGGGCCGTCGTGCGGAACGGTGTCGAGGTGGGCGCAGAACATCACCCAGCCCTCGCTCTCGCCGGGGATCCGGGCGATCAGGTTGCCGGCGCCCGCGCGGGCCGGGCCGGCGGAGTCGTCCTCCGTGACCTCGACCCCGAGTGCTCCGAGCTCCCCGAGCAGCGCATCCGCGACCGCGCGCTCACTGCCGGTCGGGCTCGCGATCTCGCAGAGCGCGGTGAAGCGCTCGAGCATTCGGTCCGAATCACTCACCGACTCGAACCGCGAGGATGGCGACGTCGTCCGCCGCCTCACCCGGATCCAGAGCGGCCATCGCCGCGTCGGCGCAAGCGTCTGGATCCGCGGGCGCGCCGGCGAGCGCCTTCCGAAGAGTTTCGAGTCCCGGATCGATCCCGTTGCTGCGCCGCTCCACCAGCCCGTCCGTGTACATGAAGAGGATCGAGCCCGGCTCGATCGTGGTGCGGTTGAGCTTGAACCGTGGGCGAGGGAAGACGCCCACGGGCGGAGAGCGCTTGGCGTCGAGCTCGGCGACCTTGCCGTCGGGGCTTCGGATGAATGCCGGAGGGTGACCGGCGACGACGTACTCGGCCTCACCGGTGCGGGGATCGAGCGTGACCCAGATCAAGGTCGCCATCTCGTTCTGGGTGAAGTCGGCGACGACGCGGTCGAGGCGCATCACGGCTGCGACCGGCGTGTGGCGCTCGACCACGTAGGCATGGATCGCGGTCCGTATCCGGCCCATGATCGACGCCGCCGGGATGCCCCGGCCGGAGACGTCGCCGATGACGAGGACGACGGTGCCGTCGTCACAGGGAATCGCGTCGTACCAATCTCCTCCCGCCTCGAGGCCATGCCCGCCCGGCTGATAGCGGCCCGCGAACTTCAGGCCCTCGAGCTCGGGAAGCTGTTCGGGAAGGAGGGCCCGCTGCAGGGTGAGCGCGGCCTCGTGCTCCCGCTGGTAGAGGAGCGCGTTCTCCACCGCGAGTGCGGCGTGCCCGGCGAGCTCCTGGGCCAGCTCGAGGTCCTCCTCGCCGTAGTGACGCCCGGATTCCGCGGAGACCAGGGTCAGCGCGCCGAGCACCTCGCCTCGCGCCTTTAGGGGAACCACCATCGCGGAGACGAGGCCGAGCTCGCGGATCAGGCCCAGATGCTCTTCGTCGACCGCTCCCTGCTCGAGCAGTTCCTGGGGGATCTCGGGGTACATCTCGGGCTCGCCGGTGCGGATGACCTGGGGGACGCCCGTCTCCGAGTCGGGGTCGGGCGGATAGCGCTCGCGTATCCGCTTCGCGAGCTCGACCTTCTCGGGGTCGAAGTGCGCGACGGCGACGTTGCGCGTCTCGCCCTCGAGGACGAGGTCGACGCTGAACCAGTCGGCGACCCGAGGCACGGCGATCGAGCCGAGCCGGTCGAAGGTCTCGTCCAGGTCCAGCGTCTCCGCCAGCACCTCGCTCGCGCGAACGACGAACGCCAGCTGGTCGCGAGCGCTGCGCTCGCTGTCGTGAAGGCGCGCTCGAAAGAGCGCGTTCGCCGCCTGCTGTGACGCCGCCAGGAGAAACGCGCGCTCCGGTGGCTCGAACTCGCGCTCGTCGTGAAAGCTGAGAGCGATCGCGCCGAACGCCTGGCCCTCGACGACCAGCGGCGTGACAGCGAGCGCGCCGTACGGAAGCGCGCCCCCGGCGACCGCGGGATAGTTGCCGGCGAGCTCGAGCTTGGTCGACAGCCAGACCGGCTCACGGGTGCGAACGACATCGCTCATCGGCAGCTGACCGTCCACGGGGAAGGACTGCCACGCTGCCATGTTCTTCTCCGAGTATCCGCGGCTGGCGAGGATGTTGATGTTTTCTCCCGGCCGATCGACCATGCCGATCGTCGCGGCCTCCGCGCCGAGCGTGCTGACCGCCTCATCGAGGACGATCTCGCCCGCGCGATCGGTGGAGATGGCCTCTGCGAGAGCAGCGGTGATTCGCTGCAGGCTCTCAGAACGGTCCTGGGCCGCTCGCTGCTCGGTGATGTCGCGGGCGATGACCGACGCTCCGGCGATCGTGCCGTCATCGGTATAGATCGGCGAGATGCGCAGCGAGACGGTGAGGATCTCGCCGTCCTTGCGCATGCGCTCGGTCTCGTAGTGCTCGACGACCTCGCCGGCGAGGATCCGCGAGAGGATCTCGGTCTCCTCCCCGGATCGGTGCTCCGGTATCAGCATCGCGATCGACTGGCCAACCGCCTCCTCCGCGGAGTACCCGTAGAGCCTCTCCGCCGAGCGGTTCCAGCTGGTGATCACCGCGTTCCGGTCCTTGCTGATGATCGCGTCTGCCGCCGTATTGATGATCGCCTGCCCGTGCCCGCGCTCGAGCGCGGTCGCGACCTGGGCGGACTCGGGACGGCTCATCCGTTAAGTCGCCGGATCGCCGATTCGCGGTCGTGCTCGAGCGCGAGCAGCTCGTTCATCCCCGAAAGCTCCATGGCACGCTCGACCGGCGAATCGACCTCGACAACCGCGCAGGCCGCGATCCCGGCCTGCTCCAGCTCCTGCAACCGGGTCGCGACGACGCGGATCCCGCTCGAGTCGATGAAGGCGACCCCGCTCAGATCGACGACGACGCCCGCCGCGTCCTTCAGTCCTTCGGGGTCGAGCTGGGACTCGAACGACGAAGCCACGGACATATCCAGCTCGCCGGTCGCGACGAGAGCAAGCAGCCGGCCCTCGAGCTCCTCGCGGCTGACCGAGATCGATGCGCCTCCGTCGTCAGGCATCGCTCGCCGCCATCGGCTCGAAGAGCATCCAGATGGAGCTGCCGCCCATGTCGTTGCCGCTCACCCGGTAGGAGGAGGTGAGCCGCCCGATCAGCGGCAGGCCGAGGCCCAGGCCGACGCTCTTCGGGTTCGGCCGCATTCCGATCCCGTCGTCCTCGACCACGACCAGCAATCCCTCCTCGCGGAGTTCCGCTCGGACGTTCACGATGCCGGGCGTGCCTCCTGGGAACGCGTGCACGACGGCGTTGCCGACAGCCTCGGCAACGGCGAGCTCGGCGTCCACCGAGTCGAGCCCGGCCCCCTCGGCGAACTCGGCAACCCTGCGGCGCGCCTGGGTGACGCTGTCGGGCTCAGCCGGCAGCTTCACGTTGAGCGGTGTCGGTCCCTTTACCACCATCGCCAGCGAAATCTAAAGCAGCCCCGCCGCCTTGCGGCCATCTGCATGGTTCTGAAAGACCTCCATGCGCACCGGCAGCTCGCCGCGAAAGGAGAAGAGCCAGCTGATCGGCTGGGTGAACGAGACCTCGCTGCCCCGCCCAACCAGCTCGGCTGTGCTGAGCACGAGGATCTCGCCGGAGTCGGTCTCGATCATCTCCTCGACCTCGAGATCCATGCTCTCCCAGACCGCTCCGAGGTCGCGACCCCACTGATCGACGCCCTCCGGCCCGCGGTATGGCTCGCCCTGCGCGGCGGCGAGACGCGTGTGCAACTCGGCGTCCGGGTGGACCTCCTCCGGCGCGACGGTGCGGTCGCCCTGCGTCCAGCGCGCGAAAAACCTCTCAACCAGCTCCATCCGGTCCGAAGGCATCGATACGGACCGTACCGCCAGATCGGCGGTTCGGGGGCTAACGGCGGCGAACGCGGATGCCGCCCACCTCGGAACCTTCGACGTCGGGGTGCTCGGCAGTCTCGGGCGGGCGGTTGCCGGCGCGCACGGCGGCGGCACCAACGAAGTCCCGGAAGAGCGGCTCCGGCCGGTTCGGGCGGGACTTGAACTCAGGGTGGAACTGCGATGCGACGTAGAACGGGTGGTCCGGGATCTCGATCACCTCGACGAGGCGCTCGTCCGGCGATGTGCCCGAGGCGACCATGCCCTCGTCCTCGATCCGGCGGCGGAGCATGTTGTTGACCTCGTAGCGGTGCCGGTGGCGTTGGTAGATGACGGCCTCACCGCCGTAGATCTCGCGAGCCCTGGTGCCCTCGTGGAGCTTCACCGGGTCGGCGCCGAGCCGCATCGTCCCGCCCATCTCGGTCACCTCCTTCTGCTCTGGGAGAAGGTCGATCACCGGGAAGGGCGTCTCCGGGTCGAACTCCGCGGAGTTGGCGCCGTCCATACCGGCCAGGTGGCGTGCGTACTCCACGACCGCGATCTGCATGCCGAGGCAGATGCCGAGGAACGGAATCTTTCGCTCGCGCGCGATCTGCGCCGCGCGTACCTTGCCCTCGATCCCGCGCTCGCCGAAGCCACCGGGAATCAGGATGCCGTCGGCCTCGTCGAGCTTCGCCTCGTCGAGATCCTCGGAGTCGACCAGGTCGACGCTCACGTCAACGCCGTGGCCGATGCCACCGTGATCGAGGGCCTCGATCACCGACTTGTACGCGTCGGCGAGCTGGATGTACTTGCCGACAAGCGCGATCCGGACCCTGCCGTCCGCGGCGTCCGCCTGCCGGACCAGCTGCTCCCAGTCGGCCAGCTCGGGCGCCGGCGCATCGGCGAGCCGGAAGTGGTCGAGGACGAGGTCGTCGACGCCCTCGGCCCGGTAGACGAGGGGCACCTTGTAGATGTTGTCGACGTCGCGCGCCGAGATCACGGCCTCCTCCGGGACGCTTGCGAAGAGGGCGATCTTCTTGCGGATCTCCCGGTCGAGCCCCTTCTCCGAGCGGCAGAGAATCACGTGCGGCTGGATCCCGATCCGGCGCAGCTCGTTGACCGAGTGCTGAGTCGGCTTCGTCTTCAGTTCGCCGGCGTGGCCGATGTAGGGCACCAGGGTCAGGTGCATGAACATGCAGCGACTCGGGCCGAGCTCGGCGAAGAGCTGGCGGATCGCCTCGAGGAACGGGAGCGACTCGATGTCGCCGACCGTGCCGCCGATCTCCGTGATGACGAAGTCGACCGCCTGCGATTCGGAGACAATCAGAATCCGCTGCTTGATCTCGTCGGTGATGTGCGGGATCACCTGCACGGTGCCGCCGAGGTAGTCGCCGCGGCGCTCGCGCTTGATCACCGCGTTGTAGATCGCGCCAGCGGTGACGTTCGAGGCGCGCGAGGTGTTCTCGTCGGTGAAGCGCTCGTAGTGGCCGAGGTCCAGGTCGGTCTCCGCGCCGTCCTCGGTGACGAAGACCTCGCCGTGCTGGAACGGGCTCATCGTGCCCGGATCGACGTTGATGTAGGGGTCGAACTTCTGTAGCTGGACCCGGAACCCGCGGCTGACGAGGAGTCGCCCGATCGACGCCGCCGCGATGCCCTTGCCGAGTGCGGAGACGACGCCGCCGGTGACGAAGATGAACTTGGTCTCGGCGGAACTCATGCTCGGGAAGCGAGTCTAGAAGGCCCTGAGGCGGAAGCCCGAGCCCGTTTGACTCTCATTCCGCAGCTTGCGATGATCGTTCCCTGAATCGGGGGGATTCGATCAGGTGGAGGATGAGGCGGTTCCGGGGCGGTGTCCTCGTTTCGGCGGCGCTGGCGATCGCCGGGCTCGCTTTCGGCGCTCCCTCGGCGAGTGCGATCGGCGAGATCTCGCTCGACGGCTGCCTCGCCGAAAACACCGGGATCGGTTGCGGAGTCCTGCCCAACGGCTCCCTTGACCAGCCGGGCAGGGTCGCCGTCAGCCCCGACGGCAACTCGGTCTACGCCGGGGCCGACGACCCGACCGCGATCAGCCATTTCCGTCGAATCCCGACCGGGCAGATCGCGTTCCAGTCGTGTACCAACGAGGCATCGACTCCCCCGTGCGGCCCCTTTGCGGGATCACCGGGCCCGAATCGCGACGTCGTCGCGAGCCTCGATGGCAACTCGGTCTACATGCTCCATCAGGACTCGATCACTCATTTCGCTCGCCCTCCGGACGGCCAGCTGACCTTCGCCGGATGTCTCAGCGACGACGGATCGGGCGGGCAGTGCGTCGACCTGCCTCCCGCCGGTAGCGCGAGTCCGCTCGGCTCAGCAAGTCGACTAGCGATCAGTCCCGACGGTGATTCCGTCTACGTCACCTCGCTACCAGGCAACATCACCCACTTCTTCCGCGCGCCGCAGGGACAGCTGGCTCTCGATGGCTGCCTGAGCAACGACGGCGCCCCGAATTGCGTGGACCTGTTCCCGCCCGGCCCGGACGGGCCCCTTGGAGACGCTTCTGGGGTGTCAGTCAGCAGCGACAGCGAATCGGTCTACGTAGCCGCCGCATCCGACAACTCGATTTCCCACTTCTTCGCGGCGCCACAGGGACAGATCACGCTCGACGGCTGCCTGAATAACGACGGCAGCGACAACTGCGGTGACTTGCCGCCGGCCGGATCGGCCGGGCCGATCACCGGCGCCCGCGACGTCGCGACGAGCCCTGACGGGGGATCGGCGTACGTGATCGCTTCCGACCCCTTCGCTTCCACCAACTCCGCAATCGCCCACTTTTCGACTGCGCCCCAGGGACAACTCACGTTCGATTCGTGCATCAACAACGACGGCAGCGCCAACTGCCTTGATCTTCAGGCGTCCCCGATCGATGGAGCCCTCGACGCCGCCCTGACACCAGACGGGGCATCCATATACGTCGCTTCGTTCGGGGCCGGCTCGGTGTCCCATTTCACCCGAGCGCCGGGCGGGCAGATCGCCTTCGAGGGTTGTCTAGCCAACGACAACTCACAGGCGTGCGGAGACCTGCCCCCCGCCGGCCCCGCTGGACCGCTCAGCGGCGCGCACGGTGTCGCCGCGAGCGCCGACGGAGCGTCGGTCTACGTGACCTCCGGTCCGTTCGGGGGGTCGATCGCCCACTTCTTCCGCAACACGACCCCCGGCGCGCCCCCCACCGGCACCGTCCCCGTCGGCACTCCGCCGGAGGGAACCGATCCGACTGGTAGCGGGGAAGGCGGCACCGAATCGAAATGCGCGGGCAAGGTGGCGACGATCGTGGGCACCGCCGGCAACGACAAGCTCAAAGGGACGAAGCGCTCCGACGTGATCGCCGGTCTCGCCGGTAAGGACAAGCTGAAGGGCCTCAAGGGCAACGACCGAGTCTGCGGCGGCCTGGGCAAGGATTCGATCAACGGCGGGGTCGGCGACGACCTGTTGCTCGGCGACGACGGCAAGGACGTGCTGAAGGGCTCCAACGGGCGCGACCGGCTGCGCGGTGGCGGGCAGAAGGACCGCTGCGTCGGTGGCGGCGCCAAGGACCGCGCCAACTGCGAGATCGAGCGCGGCGTTTAGGCGTCTCGCTCGCGAGGCGGACGCAACCGCCCGAGACCGTCGAGCTGCCGCAGCCCGGGAGTGCGCTCGATCAGCGAGCCGAGCGAGCGGAACTCGCCGAAGGCGGTGACGAGCACGAGAACCCCGAGCGCCACCAGGCGCGCGGTTTCGTCGTGGAGGCTGGTGAGGATCCAGATCCCGGCGAGGGCGCCGAGCACGTTCGAGCCCGTGTCGCCAAGCATCGCCCGCTCGCGCAGGGTGTAGGCGGCACCGAGGACGATCGGGGCGACGATCGGGCCGAGCAGCTCCAGGGGGACGACGGTCCAGGCGCCGAGGCAGAGGCCGACGGCGATAAGCGCGAACGTCTTCTCGGCTCGCCCCGGCCCCGTGTCGAAGAGGTTCAGCAGGTTCGTCGCGAGCAGGAGCAGGAGGATGTCCGCGACGTACTGCCCTCCCTCCTCCCCGCGGCGGGCGAGGACGAAGGCGGCCAGGGCGAGGGCGCCGAGCGCCTTGATCGCGCCGGTCGAGAGGTTGCCGGAGAGCACCGCGCGGGCGTGGCCGCGCCAGCCGCGCGCGGTGTCCGCGGCGGCCCCCCGGCCCAGCATGTCGTCGAAGAACCCGAGGAACGCGATGCCGACCACGTAGGTGATCCAGCGCGCGAACTCCGGCTCGAGCAGGCGCTCGTCGAGCAGGGCGTCCAGCGGCGCGAGCGGGGCGAGGGCGACCAGGGCGCTGGCGATCGTCGCCGCGCCGAGCGGGAACGCGAGCTCGGCGCCCCGGTAGTTCGGGCGGGTCATCCCGGCCGCGAGCAGCGCCCGGTAGCCCGCGGGCACCACCGCCAGGGCGACGACGGCGGAGACGGCGATCGAGATCCAGCTCACTTGTCTTGGTTGTTGCTCTGGCCTCGACCTCTGCCGGCCGGAAGCACGAGGTCCGGGAGCGGGCGGTCGGCGGTCTCCTTGATCCCGAAGTTGCCCTCGTTCCCCAGCAGGGCGAAGACGGCCGAGAGCTTGCCCGAGGTGAGGTCGAGGCTGTCCACGGTCGGGATGCCCTGGGAGTCGAAGAGGGGCACCATCGAGGGCGTCGAGGTCGACAGCTCGACCGCGACCGACGGCGCGCCGGTGCTCCGCACGCCCTCGAGCAGCGCCTCCTCGAAGCGCGCGAGGGAGGCCTTCTCCTCCTCGGTCAGGTCCTCGACCAGCGCCGAGGTGAGGATCACGTCATCGACGGGGCCGTCGGATCCGCTGAACCGCGCGAGGAGCTGATCGCTGGCCGTCGATCGAGCAGCCGGCCGCCCTCGACCAGCTGCTCGCCGAGCTCCCGGCCGAGGCGCTCCTCCACCGCCCCCGCGTGGCAGGTTCTCGTACTGCGGCCCGAGCAGATCGGCGAGCTCGCCGATCTCCGGCGGTTCGCGGACCACCGCGACCTTCGCCAGCTCGCCGCCGGTCGGCTCGACGGTGGCCTCGATCTCGCGAGCGAGGGGCTCGGGCAGGTCGCCGAGCGCGATCACGCCGATCGATCGTCCCTCGAGGGTGCCGTCCACCAGCGACGGATAGACGCGCAGGCCGAAGGCGCGCTCGCGGTCGAGCTCCGCGGCCAGCTCGTCCTCGTTCGCCCGCGCCTCCTCCAGGTCGCTCGAGAGGCTCTGCTCGAGGTCCTCGGAGGCGTCGGAGACGAGGTCCTGCCCGAAGCCGGCGCCGATCACGATCCCGATCGCGAGCGCGGCGAAGATCGCGATGATCGAGAACGCGTGGTAACGAGCGGAATACCCCATCAGATTCCGAGCAGGACCTTGATCTTCAGCCAGACGAGCTCGGCCAGGTTGTCGAGGGCGGGCACGCTGATCACGACGACGGCCACGAGGAGCGCTGCGACGAGCGCGAACATGAGCAGGTGCGGCCCTGCGACCGAGGGCCTGTAGAGGCGGGAGACCCCCTTCGCGTCGACCAGCGTCTCGCCGATCCGCAGCCTGGTGAGGAACGTCGAGGACATCCCGGCGCGGTTCTTGCCCAGGAACTCAGCCAGGTTGAAGTGCGCGCCGACGCTGACGATCAGCGCCGCGCCGCGCTCGTATGCGAGCAGCATCGCGATGTCCTGGCTCGTTCCCGACGCGGGCACGACGACCGAGTCGAGCCCAAGGTCGCGCAGGCGATCGCGGCCCGGGGCGCGGCCGTCGGCGTAGGCGTGCACGATCAGCTCCGCCCCCGACTTCAGCGCGTCGTCGCTCGCCGAGTCCATGTCCCCCAGGATCACGTGCGGCGTCAGGCCCGCTTCGAGGATCGCGTCGGCGCCGCCGTCGACGCCGACGAGCAGCGGCTTGGTGTCGCGGATATAGGCGCGCAGCGTGCGGAGGTCGCGCCGGTATGTCGGGCCCCGGACGACGATCAGCACGTGGCGATCGCGGAAGACGGTGCGCGTCTGCGGGAAGTCGAGCTGACCGGAAAGCAGCTCCGGCTCGCCCTCGATGTGATTGATCGTGTTGCGCGCGAAGTCTGCGATCGCCTCGTCGACGGACTCCTGCTGCTCGGCGAGGCGGGCGCGGAGCTCGGGCTCGGTCAGGGCGATGCCGGTGACGATCAGGTTCTCGTTCGAACGCACCTCACCGCCGTCGACGACGATCGGCTGCCCGTCGTCCAGCTCCTCGAAGAGGTCCATCGGGGCGTCGACGAGCTGGACACCCGCCTCGACCAGGCTCAGCGGCCCGGCGTTCGGGTACCGGCCGGTGGTCGACTCGGCGACGTTGACGACGGCCCTGACCCCGGAGGCGGCGAGGTCCTCCGCCGCCATCGGGTCGAGGTCGGTGTGGTCGATGATCGCGATGTCACCCGGGCCCAGCCGCTTGACCAGGTCCTTGGTCCGCTTGCCCAGCCGGGCGACGCCGTGGATCGGCCCGTCGCGCTCGGCGTCGCGGTCCTCCCTGGAACCGAAAAGCCTGCGCGCGAGCCTTGGTCTCTCCCTCGAAGATGGGCCGCTGGCCATCGATGGCAGGTTAGAGCCGAATCCGAGGCGTGGCGGTGCTACGCAGCCAACAGTTCCCGTGCGTGCTTGCTGGCCGCCTCGTCGCCGCTCTCGGCGCCGAGCATCCGGCAGATCTCGGCGACCAGCTCCTCACCCTCGACCCGTTCGACGGCCGCGATCGCGGTGTCGCCGGAGGTGGACTTCTCGATCCGGAAATGGCTGCCCGCAAGGGAGGCCACCTGGGGCAGGTGGGTGATGCAGATCACCTGCCTCCCCTCGCCGATCCGCCGCAGTCGCTCGCCGACCGCGCGCGCGGTGTTGCCACCCACGCCCGCGTCGATCTCGTCGAAGACCAGCGTCGGGGCGCCGTCCGCTGCGCCGAGTCCGCTCAAGGCGAGCATCACCCGCGAGAGCTCGCCGCCCGAGGCGGCGTCGCGGAGCGGTCCGGCGGGCATCCCGGGATTCGTCGCGAGATGCAGCTCGACCGACTCGCGCCCGCTCGCCGAGTAGCCCTCGCCACCATCGACCGACGGGGCGACGGGCTCGAGCACCACCTCGAGCTTCGCGCCGTCCATCGCGAGGTCGGCCAGCTCCTCGGCCACCCTGCTTTCGAGCTGCGACGAGAGGCGGATTCGCTCCTCGGAAAGGCGCGCGCCGAGCCGGGCCCGGGTCGCGATCGCCTCGGCGAGGCCGCGCTCGAGCTCCGCGCTTCGCTCCTCCGCGCCCTCGAGCCGCTCGATCTCGGCGCGGCAGCGCTCCGCGTGCGCGAGCACCGACTCGATCGTGCCGCCGTGCTTCCGGCGGAGCCTGTCCAGCGCGTCGAGGCGCTCCTCGACGGTCTGGAGGCGAGCCGGGTCGGCGTCGATCCCGTCGAGATAGGAGCGCAGTTCGGCGGCGAGGTCTCCGGCCTCGATCGCGATAGCCCGCACCCGCTCGGCAAGCACGTCGAGCTGCGGGTCGACACCGGCGAGGCCGCCGATGGCGCCGTCGGCGGCCGCGAGCGCCGCGGTCGCCGAGCCGTCGGGGTCATCGTCGCCGCCGGCAAGCGCGGAGAGCGCGCCGGCCGCACCCTCGCGCAGGCCCTCGCCGTGGCGGAGGCGCTCGCGCTCGCCGGCGAGCTCCGCCTCCTCCTCGGCCTCGGGAGCGGCAGCCTCGATCTCGTCGAGCTCGTAGCGGAAGAGGTCGAGGTCGCGCTCACGGGCGCCGTCGCGCTCGCGCAGGGACTCGAGCTCGCGGGCGAGCGAGCCGACCTGTGAGTGCGCCGCGCGGTAGCCGTCGCGAAGCTCGATCTGCTCGCTCCCGCCGAGCCCGTCCAGCACGCTCGCCTGGGCCGCGGCGAGCGTGAGCTTGCGATGCTCGTGCTGGCCGTAGAACGCGACGAGTCGCGAGCCGAGGGCACGCAGGTCGGTGGCCGACGCGGAGCGGCCGGCGACGAACGCGCTCGTCCGCCCGGACGCGCCGACCCGCCTGCCTAGGACGATCTCCTCGGCGCCCTCCGGCACCCGCTCCGCGAGGTCGCGCAGCTCGGGATCGTCGAAGAGCCCGTTTGGAACCGCGAAGACTCCCTCGACATATGCCTCGTCGGCGCCGGGCCGGACGATCTGCGCCCTCGCGCGACCGCCCATCAGCAGGTCGAGCGAGTGCGCGAGCACGGTCTTGCCGGCGCCGGTCTCGCCCGTGATCGCGTTCAGCCCATCGCCGAAGCGAAGCTCGGCTCGCTCGATCAGCAGCAGGTTCTCGATGCGAAGCTCGTGGAGCACGCACCTCTTCTAGCGCCGGGACCGGCGGATTCGCCCCCGGAGCCGGGGCGAAAGGGGGGCGAATCCACACCGACTGAACGCTTTTCGTGGTGATGACCCCGAAAAGTGTTCAGTCGGCGAGCTCTCGGGCCTGGGCGCTCGCGCAGCGCCAGCATGAACTGGTGACTCGGGTGCAGCTGCTCGAGCTGGGTTTTAGCTCGGAGGCGATTCGTCATCGAGTGGCGACGCGGCGATTGTGCCCGAAATACCCGGGCGTCTATGCGGTTGGGCGACCCGGCTTGACGCAGCTTGGTGAGTGGATGGCGGCTGTGCTGGCATGCGGGCGTGGCGCCGCCCTGAGCCACGCCTCGGGCGCCGCGCTCTTCGGGGTCCGAGAGCTCAGTGGGCCGATCGAAATCTCGGTGCCTGCCGGCCGATACCCGCGTGTCAGGGGCGTCAGGGTGCACCGACGCACGGATTCCATTGCCGCCGACACGGTGACCCACGACGGCATCCCCGTGACGAGCCCTTCCCGCACGATCCTCGACCTCTCGAGCCGACTCGCACCACGCGAGATCGAGGCCATGGTCAACGAGGCCGACAAGCTCGATCGGGTGACTCCGGTCGCGCTACGGAAGTACCTCGACGACCACCCAGGCGAGCGCGGCGTCCGCCGCCTGCGCGCGGTCCTCGACCGCCACACGTTCCGTCTCACCGACTCCGAGCTCGAGCGCCGGTTCCTTGCCCTCGTGCGCCGAGCAGAGCTATCCACCTCCACTCACCCAGCAATGGGTCAATGGATATCGAGTCGACTTCTTCTGGCCGAATCTTGGGCTGGTCGTCGAAACCGACGGCCTCCGCTACCACCGCACGCCCGCCCAGCAGACCAAGGACAGACAACGCGACCAGGCGCACACCGCGGCCGGCCTCACCCCACTGCGCTTCTCACATGCCGACGTTCGCTACGAACCCCGCCACGTAATCGAGATCCTGCTCGCAGTCGTCCACCAGCTGGACGGGAGCGGTTAGCCCGCGAGGCGGCCGAACTTCTCCCGCAAACGGCGGTAGAAGTTCGAGCCGGGGAGCTGCGCGAGGGTTGCGGCGCCGTCGCGGAAGCTGACGGAGATCTCGTCTCCGCTCGCCAGCTCGCCGACGGGAAGGCCGTCGAAGGCGATGTCTACCGGCTCGCGGCCACGCTCGTTGGAGACGTGCAGGGCGTCGCCGGGAGCGACGACGAGCGGACGTGCGGTGAGCGTGTGCGGGGCGATGAAGCTGACGACGAACCCCTCGACGCCCCAGGCGAGGATCGGGCCCTGGTTGGCGAGGTTGTAGCCGGTCGAGCCGACCGGGGTCGCGGCCACGAGCCCGTCGCAGCGCACGTGGCCGATCTCCTGGCCGCCGAGGCTGTAGGAGAGCTCGGCGACGCGGCCGTGGGGCTTGCGGATGAAGCTGATGTCGTTGAGCGCGACCGGGCGCTCGATCTCGAGCGGGGTGACGAGGCCGGGAAGGTCGACGGTCTCGAAGTCGCCCGCGAATGCGCGGTTCAGACCATCACCGAGCTGGTCGCGCTCGGCGGCCGCGAGGAAGCCGATCGTGCCGAAATTGATCCCGAAGACCGGAACGCCGGTGTCGGCGTAACGGCGCAGCGCCTGCAGCAGCGTTCCGTCGCCGCCCAGCGCGAGACAAAGGTCGGCGTCCATGGGGAGCTCGTCGACGATCTCGAGCCCTTCGACGCCATCCCCGTGCTTCTCCGCCTCCGCCGCGGTGGCGAGAATTCGCACGGATTGGCCGGCGGCTTCGATCGCGGTCCTGACGGCACCGGTCGTCTGATCGGGGTGGGTGTGGGTGACGAGCGCGACGGTGCGGGTGCTCACGCGTCCACCTCCGCCACAGCGGCCTCGAGGTCGTCGATCCCACCGGCGCCGCGCCCGCAGTGGACGAAGGTCTCGTGGTTCCCCTTCGGCCCGGGTAGACCCGAGGGGGCGAAGCCGAGGACGCCGAGGCCGAGATCGTGCGCGGTCGTCGCGACGGCGAGGAGGGCCTCGCGGCGGTCATCCTGGTCACGGACGACGCCGCCCTTGCCGACCCCCTCCCGCCCCAGCTCGAACTGCGGCTTGACCATGGCGAGGAGCTCGCCGTCCTCGGGCAGGCAGACGGCGATCGCCGGCAGGACCTTGCGCAGCGAGATGAACGAGACATCCGCGGTCGCGAGCGATGGCTGCCAGGGCAGATCGGCGGGTACGAGCTCGCGCGCGTTCGAGCGCTCGATCACGTGCACCCGCTCGTCGTTTCTGAGCCCCCAGTCGAGCTGGCCGTGGGCGACATCGAGCGCGATGACCCTTGACGCCCCGTGCTTCAGCAGGCAGTCAGTGAAGCCCCCGGTTGAGGCGCCGACATCCAGGCAGTCTCGATCCGTGGGGTCGATCGCGAGGGCCGCCAGGGCGTTCGCGAGCTTGATCCCGCCGCGGGAGACGTAGGGCGGCGGCCCTTCGAGCTCGAGCGCCTCATCGGCGGCGATCATCTGGCCGGGCTTGGTCGCCCGCGCGCCGCCGCTTCCGACCCGCACGCGGCCGGCGCGGATCGAGGCCGCGGCGCTCGTGCGCGACGGGGCGAGCCCGCGCTCGGC
Source organism: uncultured Thermoleophilia bacterium (assembly GCA_963785155.1). Taxonomy (GTDB): domain Bacteria; phylum Actinomycetota; class Thermoleophilia; order Solirubrobacterales; family 70-9; genus DASUSH01. The sequence goes on along the minus strand of CAWAUB010000007.1, from coordinate 476,680 downwards.
GAGCAGTGTGTCGACACGGCGCCGCTCCATGTTTCAGACGGTACCGCCAGGCCCCTCTTCGCCTGCAACTCCTGTGTGATCTCACGCACACACGGATCGCACGTACGTTCGTAACCTTGCAGGTGCAATGAATGGCACCCGGACAGTCCCCCTCGACATCCACGGCGCAATCGAGGTCTTCCTCGCGCCCGCGATCGTGGCCGCCGCATTCGTGCTCGGCCTCGGGACCCTCGCCATCGCGATCTCGGTCGTGATCGGCGTGGCAATGCTCGGGTCCGCGGTCTCGCTCGTCGGCGAGGGCCGCACCGTCTCGCTCTCCGCGCACGCCGGATTCGACTACGCGCTTGCCTACATCGCGCTGGTCGGCGGCATCGTCGCGGGGATCGCCGGAGACATGCCCGGACTCATCTTCTTGGCCGGTGTCGGCGCCGTGCAAGCGCTGCTGACCGCAATGACGCGATTCAGCCTCGCACCGCACGGCTCCTAGAGGCCCGGCCTACCTCAAAAAAAGACACATACATATCTCTCCTCCCTGTACCCGAGATGCGCCCCGCGAGAGCGGGGCGTTTCTCTTTGGGGGCTACGCGCTCCAGCGGTACGATCGCCGCATGCGGCGCGTCGTCCTCGCGCTCGCCTTGATCGCGGGCGCTATCTCCGGTACGGCGGCCGCTGTGGCCCAGGCTCCGTCGGTCCCCACAACCGTCGTGATCGCCGGAGGCGCGGAGGAGACGCCGGGCCGGTTCGCGATCAGCGGCCACCTGGAGAGCGAATCCCGCGCCTGCCGCGTCGATCGCGCCATCGAGATCTCCGCGCGCTACGGGGAGTGGACCCACCGCCACGTCTGGGCACCCGGCGACTGGGAACTCGTGGACGTGAAGCGCACGGGCGCCGACGGATCGTTTGCAGCCACCGTCGCCGCCACCAACCTGTGGGCGGCGAAGGTCACCACTCGTCCGGTCGCCACCGGCCGCGGCGGCCACCGTCGGGTGTGCTCATCGGACCGCGCGGGCGTCCGCCCCTCCGCGGCCTAGTCTCTGTCCCATGGCCGACCCCACCGTCAAGGACGCGATCGAAGTCGTGACCGATCCGGCAAATGTGGACGGTTTCAGCGACACGCACTCGGACGTCCGCGCGGTGAACGCAAAGCGAGCGGTGGGCGCCCTCCGGGCTCAGGGTGCCGGCAAGGGCACCGCCCGAACGCTCATCGCCGAAGCGGTGCGTGAGCTCGGGGGACGGGTCGACGCCGAGGTTCGCGCTTCCGGCCGAGCCGTAGGGCCCGACGCGAAGAAGCAGGCCGAGATCTGGTACGTCCCGGTCGCCGCGATCCGGGAACCTGAGTAAGGCCTAGGCCGCCAGGTCGTCCTGCTCACTGAGCAGGCGGCGGCGGATCGAGCGCAGCCGGCGGCGGCGCTTGCGTGCCGCGGAGGCGGCGTCGGCGAGCTCGGAGACGGTCGCGGCCCGATCGATGCGCTCGATCTCGACGGTCGCCCGGTCGATCTCGCGCGTAGCCTCGTCCACGGCCTCAGGCTCCGGGGCGGGCAGGTTCGTGACGATGCTGCCGAGCCGATAGGTCTCGCGAACGAGCTCGTCCTTGGCGCCGGTCGCGCGAATCGCAGTTGCCCTGCGGCGGAGCATGGGCGAATTCTGCGCCCACAATCGGACGGAGCCGTGAACTCTGAGTCAGGCGACGGATGCGCGCGATCCCAGGGCCGCGAGCACCCGCTCGGCGACGTCAGGGCCCGTCAGGCCGACCTCCTCGCGCAGGAGGTCCGGCTTGCCGTGGGTGACGTAGCGGTCCGGCAGGCCGATTCGGAGGATCGTCGCCCGATCGCCCGCGCGGCCGGCGAAGGCGTCCTCGGCGTGCTCGAGCACGGCCGAGCCGAAGCCGCCGGCGAGGACGTTCTCCTCGATCGTCACGAGCAGGTCGTGCTCGGCGGCGAGCCGTTCGACCAGCTCGCCGTCGATCGGCTTGGCGAAGCGGCCGTCGGCGACGGTCGGGACGAGGTCGTGCTCGGCGAGCTCCTCGGCCGCCTCGTTGGCGACCTGGACCCCGTAGCCGTAGCCGAGCAGAGCGACGCGATCGCCCTCCTGGAGAACCTCGCCGGTGCCGATCGGGATCTCGCGGCCGCGCTCGGGCAGAGGGACACCGGCGGCGGTCCCGCGCGGGTAGCGCAGGGCGACGGGGCCGTCGTCGTAGGCGAGCGAGGTGCGGACCATGTGGACGAGCATCGCCTCGTCACGCGGCGCCATCACGACCACGTTCGGGAGCGAGCGGAAGTAGGAGACGTCGAAGGCGCCGTGGTGGGTCGGGCCGTCGTCGCCGACAAGGCCGGCGCGGTCCATCGCGAAGACCACGTTCAGCTCCTGAAGGCATACGTCGTGGACGAGTTGGTCGTAGGCGCGCTGGAGGAAGGTCGAGTAGATCGCGCAAACCGGCTTCGCTCCCTGGAGCGCCAGCCCGGACGCGAAGAGGACGGCGTCCTGCTCGGCGATGCCGACGTCGTAGTACTGCTCGGGGACCGCCTTGGCGAGCTTGTCGAGGCCGGTCCCCCCCGCCATCGCGGCGGTGATTCCGATCACCCGCTCGTCGGCCTCGGCCTCGGCGATCAGCGCGTCGGCGAAGACACCGGTGTACTGCGGCGGCGCGGGCGGCGGCGGCTTCTCGAGCTTCTCAGGCGCGATCGAGTCCGGCGCGTCGGTCTCCTTCACCGGCTCCGGCTTTTTCTTCGGCGCGGGCCTGCGGTCCACGATTGAGCCGGGCTTCGCCGCGTGCCACTTCTCCATTCCCTCGAGGCCGCCGTCCTCCGCGGGCTCGAAGCCCTTGCCCTTGACCGTGTGGATGTGGACGACGACCGGCCGGTTCGCCTGCAGCGCGCCGTCGATCGCCCGTCGCAGCGACGGAACGTCGTGGCCGTCGATGACGCCGACGTAGGCGAGGTCGAGCTCCTCGAAGAGGAGGCCCGGCGCCAGGTGCGCCTTCGCAGCCGCCTTGATCTCGGGCCCGATCCGGCCGATCTGCGAGCCGAGGCCGAGCGGCAGCTTGCGCAGCCGGTCCTCGACGTCCTCGCGGGCGCGGTAGAGGCGGGGGTTCAGCCGGACCCGGTTGAAGTTGCGGGAGAGCGCGCCGACGTTCGGGGAGATCGACATCCCGTTGTCGTTGAGGATGATCACGATCGGCGTCTCGAGCCCGCCGGCGTTGTGGAGCGCCTCGTAGGCGACGCCGCCGGTCAGCGCGCCGTCACCGATCACCGCGACGACGTGGCCGTCCTCGCCGATCCCCTTGCGCATCGCCTCCTTGAGCCCGACGGCGTAGCCGATCGAGGTCGAGGCGTGGCCGGCGCCCATGATGTCGTGCTCGGACTCGGCGATCGAGCAGAACGGCGCGAGGCCGTCGTACTTGCGGATCGTGTCGAGCCGCTCCTTGCGCCCGGTCAGGATCTTGTGGGGATAGGCCTGATGGCCGACGTCCCAGAGGATCTTGTCCCGGGGCGATTCGAGCATGCTGTGCAGAGCGACCGCGAGCTCGCAGGTGCCGAGGTTGGCGCCGAAGTGGCCGCCGATCTCGCCGATCGTGTCGATGATCAGCTCGCGGGTCTCCTGCGCGACCTGCGTGAGCTCGGCGTCGTCGAGGCCCTTCAGGTCCTCGGGCCCGTCGATCCCGTCGAGAAGTCGCTGTCGTTCTTCGTCGCTCATCGCTGTCTCGTGTGGATGAAGTCCGTGATCCGGGTCAGGTCCCGCGTGTCGCCCTCGGCTCCGGCGAGCGCCTCGCGCGCCTTGGCGTGCGACTCCGCCGCCAGCTCGCGCGCTCGATCGAGGCCGAAGAGACTCACGTAGGTCACCTTTCCGTGCCGCTCGTCTGATCCATGTGGCTTGCCGAGCTCCTCATCCGAGCCCGTCACGTCGAGAATGTCGTCGACGATCTGGAAGAGGACACCGAGCTCGTCGGCGAATCGGGTGTAGGGAATTGTCGCAGGCTCGTTCAGGCCGGCAAGGAACAATGCGACCACGACGCTCGCGCGGATCAGCTTGCCGGTCTTCAGCTCGTGCAGGGCCCGCAGGCCGTCCGCATCCAGATCCGGTTCCGTGACATCGACGTACTGGCCGCCGACCATCCCCTCGACGCCGGTCGCGGTGCCGATCTCACGCAGCGCGGCGACGATCTGTTCCGGCTCCCCGCCCTGTCGCTCGGCGACGAGCCGCAGCGCCTCGGCGAAGAGTCCGTCGCCGGCCAGGATCGCCACGTTCTCCCCGTACTCCACGTGCGACGTCGGCCGCCCGCGGCGCAGGTCGTCGTCATCCATCGCGGGAAGGTCGTCGTGGATCAGCGAATAGGTGTGGATCAGCTCGATCGCGGCGGCCGCCGGGAGGACCGACTCGGGCTCGATCCCGGCGGCGCGGGCCGTCGCCAGCATCAGGACCGGGCGGATCCGCTTGCCGCCGGCGAGCAGCGAGTAGCGCATCGCCTCGTCGAGGCCGGCGGTGGCCGCGGCACTCGAAAAATGCAGCTCGTCCAGGTAGCGCTCGACCAGCTCGCGCAGGTCATCCGGATAGTCCTCGGCCGCCCGCGGCGCGGGCTCGACCGCGTGATCAGCCATCGGGATCGGGCGAGCCACCCTCCGCGAGCTCGCGCAGCCGCTCGTCGAGGAGCACGCCTCCGCGCGCGGCCAGCTCCGACGCCTCGCGCGCCAGCTCCTCGGCCTTCTCGTCGGGAAGCTCCGGGTCGGCGAGCTGCTCGCTCAGCTCGCGCAATCGTGCGGCGGCGGCCTTTATCTCTTCGCTCACGCCTGTCCTCCCACCCCGGACTTCGCGGCGGCGCCCAGGACGCCGTTGACGAAGCCCGGCGCCTCCTTACCGCAGTACTCCTTCGCCAGGTTGACGGCCTCGTCGAGCGCGATCTCGGTCGGGACGTCCTCGCGGTGATGGACCTCGAAGAGGGCGACGCGCATGATGTTGCGCTCGAGCGGCGCGATCCGGTCGATCGTCCAGCCGCGGGAATGAGCGGAGATCTCCGCGTCCAGCTCGGCCTGTTGCGCCACGACGCCTTCCGCGAGCTCGCGGGTGAACGGCTTGGCGCCGCTCAGAAGCTCGTCCAGCGGGCGGCCCGCCGCATCGCGCTGGTAGAGGGCGAAGACCGCGTCGCGACGCTGGTCGGAGCGCTTCACGCTCTTCCGACGTACTCGCCCGTGCGCGTGTCCACGCGCACCTTCTCGCCCTCGTTGATGAAGAGGGGCACGTCGACCGACACGCCGGTCTCCAGCTCGGCGGGCTTCGTGCCGCCGCCGGAAGCGGTGTCGCCCTTCAGCCCGGGATCGGTCTTGGTCACGGTCATGTCGACGGCGCTCGCGACCTGGACGCCGGTCGGCCGCTCGTCGACGAAGAGGATCTCGGCGTCCTCGTTCGGCCGCAGCCACTTCAGCGCGTCCCCGGCGAGGTCGCGCGAGAGCTCGAGCTGCTCGTAGTCGCGGTTGTCCATGAAGACGGCGGCGTCGCCGGAGTCGTAGAGAAACTGCATCTTGCGCGTCTCCGTGCGCACCTGGCGGAACTTCTCGCCGGCGCGGAAGGTCTTGTCGATCACGTTGCCGTCCTCGGCGCGGCGCAGCTTCGTCCTCACGAACGCGCCGCCCTTGCCCGGCTTCACGTGCTGGAAATCCATGATCCGGTAGATCGTGCCGTCCACCTCGATATGGGAGCCGTTCTTGAACTGGTTTGTCGAGACCTGCGCCATCGGGCGCGAAGGTTAGCCGCAGGCCGGTTCGCGAAGCGTCCTAGAGGTAGGCCTTGTAGGCCTCGTTGTGCCAGGTGGACCACTGGCGCCAGTTGCGCCCTCCGTCGGAGATCCGCAGGGCTTCCCGGGCGTTGCACTGGGCGTCGTATGCGCAGCGGTCCGAGACCTCGGCGTGCCAGCGCGAGTTGATCTGGAAGAGGCCGCGGTCGAACGAGCGCGGCTTGCGGTTCTTGCCGACGGCGCTCGGGTCGCCGGCCGACTCGGCCATCGCGATCGCAGCGGCGACCTTCGGCTTGGCGAATCCGAGCTCGCGGGTCAGCGCACGAAGCTCGGTGAGCGAGAGGACCTCTCCCCCGTCTCCAGCCCCGCTCGGCTCGCAGCCGGCGCAGATGCCGCCGTCGCCAGCCGATGCCGCCGACGGAACGGCCATCGCGCCCGTCACCACCATCGTCACAACCAGTGTCCGTACCCGCATCCCCATGCCCATCGACGGTACGCGGCTCGGACCTTTGATCTGCATGGTCCGATGCGCGCTGTCATGCTCGCGCCCATGAGCTACGAAACCCTTCTCTACGACACCGACGGGCCGATCGCGACGATCACGCTGAACCGGCCCGACCACCTGAACACGATCGTCCCGCCGATGCCCGACGAGGTCGAGGCGGCGGTCCACGCCGCCATCCGCGATCCGGAGGTGAAGGTGATCGTCCTCCGCGGCGCGGGCCGAGCGTTCTGCGCCGGCTACGACTTCGGCGGCGGCTTTCACCACTGGGACGAGATGATGGCGACGGACGGTGCCTACGACCCGGGCAAGGACTTCATCGGGACGACCTCGCAGGCGGTCGCCCCCACCCAGAAGTTCATGTCGATCTGGCGCTCGCCGAAGCCGGTGATCGCCCAGGTTCACGGCTGGTGCGTGGGCGGCGGCTCCGACTACGCGCTCTGCGCCGACCTCGTGATCGCCTCCGAGGACGCGCAGATCGGCACCCCTTACTCGCGCATGTGGGGCGCCTACCTGTCCGGAATGTGGGTCTACCGGCTGGGCCTTACCAAGGCCAAGCATCACGCGCTCACCGGCCGCCCGCTCTCGGGAAAGAAGGCCGCCGAGATCGACCTGATCAACGAGGCGGTGCCGTTCGCCGACCTCGAGGCGACCGTGCGGCAGCGCGCCGAGGAGCTCGCCTCGCTCCCGGGCGCACAGCTCGCCGCGATGAAGCTGATGGTGAACCAGGCCTACGAGAACATGGGCCTTGCGTCGACCCAGACCCTCGGCTCGATCCTCGACGGGATCATGCGCAACATCCCGGAGGCGAAGGCGTGGATCGACGACGGCGAGTCCGAGGGCGTCCAGTCGATCATCGCCCGCCGCGACGGGCCGTTCGGCGACTACAGCCAGGCCCCGCCGGAGGAGAAGCCCGACCCGTCGAACGTGATCGAGCCGTAGCTACTTCTTTTTTTTCTTCTTCTTCTTCTTCAGGACCTCGAAGGCGAACGTAGCCGGGGTCGCGTCGACGTTGCCCGCGAGGTCGTAAGCGCGGACGTCGAAGGTATGCGTACCTGGCTTCGCCTTCAGGGTGTGCGGCGTCGTGCACTTTTCGAACTTCTTGCCGTTGAAGCTGCACTCGAACTTCGAGACGGCCTCGTTGGCATCGAACTCGAACTTCAGTTTCGCCTTCTTTTCCTTCGTCCTGGTCGTGACCTTGGGCTTGTCCGTGAACGTCGTCTCGGGGGCGGTCCTGTCCTCCGCCCCAGGCCCGGTCCCATCGCCCGTCTCAGTCCCTGTTCCCGTTCCAGTCCCGGGCCCGGTCGCGGCTCGTCGACGCAATTCACGGTCACCGAAACCGTCGCGGTCGAGCCGCCGTTGAGCGTGTAGGTGAACGTGTCAGGGCTGCCGCTCGGCGAGTTGCAGTAATCAGCGTCGGGCCTGTAGGTGACGCCCGAACCGCCGCCGGTGATCGCGGCCGTCCCGTTCGCAGGATCGCTCGCGGAGACGATCTGCTTCGGGCCCAGGTCGGGGTCGTTGTCATTGAGCGAGGACCGGGAGGGTGGTTCGCCGGGTCGTCCTCGTTGATGGTGAAGGAGTCATTGACGGCAACCGGCGGGTCGTCGGTCACGTCGACCGGCCCGGTAACCAGAGCCGCCTGCGCCGGCGTCTCGTCGTCGCCGACGTTGTCCGTGTCGCCGTAGCCCAGTCGCCCGCCCTGCCGAAGCCCCAGCAAAGCACGTCACCGAGGTTGTCGAGCACGGCGCAGTTGTGTTGCCCCCCGGAGGTGAGCCTGGAGACCGTGCGACCCGGGCCGAAGGCGATGGGTCCGGCGGCGGAGGGGTCACGAAGTCGGCGCCGATCTCGGGCTGTATTGCCGAGCCGAGCTGCCCGTTTTGATCCCACCCCCAGCATTCGGACGTCCCCGTTGGCGAGCCTTGCGCAAGTGTGCCCGCCCTGCTCCGACATCCGTGTCCATGGCCCGTGTCCACATCTGTAGCCGGCCCGCACCCAGGACGACCGGCACCGCGGCCGCATGGGTCGTCCACGGCCGTCGTGCCCGGTCGCCGAGGCGCCCGTCTTCGCTCTTCCCCCAGCAGCGAACCGAACCGTCGACCTCGAGGACCGCGCAGGTGTGGAGCGAATCCGCTGGCGATCGATGTCACCTCGTCATTCAGCGCCGAAGTCGATTGGTCCGACGGCCCCCGGCATTTCGTCGTCCCCGACGTTCGTCCGTGGAATCCGGGGTAGCCGAGCTGCCGCGCGTCATCCGATCCCCAGCAGATCGCGCGTTGCCGTTGTCGAGGATTGCGCAGGTGTTTCATTGCCGGCGGACACGTCCACCGCGGTGCGGTTGAAACCGAGATCCACGGGGGCGACCGAGCCGGGCGCTCTCGTTGTCGCCGATGGGGACCGTGTTCCCGCGCCCGAGGCTGGCCGTTCGCACTGCTGCCCCAGCATCGGATGTCGCCGTTGTCCAGGACTGGCGCAGGTGTGCGTACCGCCGGCGCTGACCGCAACCGCAGTTCGTCCTGCGCCGAGATTGACGGTGCCCGCAGTCGCCGGAGCCTCGTCGTCGCCGATGGTGCTGTCGTTGCCGTAGCCGAGCTGCCCCGAGCCTCCGCGCCCCAGCATCGCACGGTGCCGTTGGCGAGCAGGGCGCAGGTGTGCAGCTCACCGGCGGTGATCTCCGTCGCCGGCCCGTTGCCCAGGTCCACCGGCCCGGACGCTCCGGGGCTCTCGGTCTCGCCGATGTCGGTCGTGTTGCCGTAGCCGAGCTGTCCGCTTTCCCCGTGCCCCCAGCAGCGAACCTTGCCATCGTCGAAGAGGACACAGGTGTGGGCGCCGCCCGCATCGATGCGGACCGCGTCCTGCGCCAAGGCAGCAGGAGCGGTCAGCATCGCCAGCGCAGCTATCGATGTGAGAACGAGCAATTACGCCACGAAGCAAAGTCAGACCATCCCTGCGTGCACCGTCGACCATCCCTGAAACTCCCCATGCGACAAACCATCGGCACTGCTTGCGAAATACTTGAGTTCCTCCGGACTCCGGCCGCTCAGGCGGCGAGCCAGGCCTTCGCGGCCTCGAGGTCGCTCGAGCTGAAGACTCGGGACTCGCCGGGCATCGCCCAGGCGAACAGCTCGGTACCGCGGCGCATCCAGTCGAGGTCGGTGACGAGGGCGAAGCGCTCGAAGGCGTCGCGGTCGTGAAGGCCGAGGTTGACGCCCTCCTTCATGTCGGCCCAGAGGGTCGCGGGGTCGAAGCGCTCGAACTCGGGGTCGACCTCGAATAGAAGGCGCACGTTGCCCTCCTTCACGGCGGCCTCGAGCGCGGGGATGATCACCCGCTTGTACTCCTCGGCGTCCACCCTCTTCCACGCCCGGAATCCGAACGTTCCCTCGGGCATCTCAGCGATCGGCTCGACCATCGAAGTCGAGGCTAGCGGCGGCGATTGCAAGGATTAGTCGATGGCGACGGAGGCATCCGAGACCGGGCGGACGCGACGGCTGAGCACGACGAGGCGCTCAGAGGAGCGGGTGACGCCGCTCGAGCTGTTCTTCGACCTCGTCTTCGTCCTGGCGCTGACCCAGTGCACGGCACTGATGGCGGACGAGCCGACCTGGGAGGGGCTCGTAAAGGGGCTGCTGGTGCTGGGAGTCCTCTGGTGGGCGTGGGTCGGCTACTCCTGGCTGACGAGCGTCGTCGACCCGGAGGAGGACCTGGTCCGGCTCACGGTCTTCCTTGCTATGGCCGGGTTCCTCGTCGCGGCGATCGCGGTGCCGCACGCATTCGGTGACGACGGTCTCCTCTTCGCGATCGCCTACGGCGTCGTGCGGTTCGCGCAGCTCGGCCTGTTCTGGATCGCGAGCGACGACGAGCCGGAGCTGCGCCGTTCGATCATCACCGGCCTGCTCGGAAGCACACTCGTGGGGCTCGGGCTCCTCGTCCTCGCGTCCTTTCTCGACGGCGGCGCCCAGATCGCGATCTGGGCCCTCGCGCTAGCCCTGGACATGGCGGGCCCGCTGTTCTTCGGCTCCGGGGGCTGGAAACTCGTTGCGGGGCACTTCGCCGAACGACACGCGTTGATCCTGATCATCGCGCTCGGCGAGTCGATCGTCGCGATCGGCGCCGGCGTGACCGGCGCGATCACGCTCGGGGTCGTCGCCGCCGCGGTCCTCGGCATCGCGATCGCCGCAGGGATCTGGTGGACCTATTTCGACGTCGTCGCGATCGTTGCCAGCCGGCGACTCGTCCAAGCCACACCCGGAAGGGAACAGAACGAGATGGCGCGCGACTCCTACTCCTTCCTCCACCTGCCGATGGTCGCCGGGATCGTGCTCCTGGCACTCGGCATGAAGAAGACGCTCGGACATGTCGACGAACCGCTGAAGGCAGCGCCCGCATTTGCCCTGCTCGGCGGCGTGGCGATCTACCTGCTCGCCCACGTCGCGTTCCGCTACCGCCACATCCACACGATCAACCGCCGACGTACTGGGCTTGCGCTGATCCTGTTCGCGCTGGTTCCGGTGGCGCTCGAGCTGCCCTCGTTGGCGACCGTCGCGATCGTCGCCGCCCTTTTCACGGCGCTGATCGTCTACGAAACGCGGCTTTACGGCGAGAGCCGCCAGCGCATCCGTCACCTGGGGGCGGAGCCGGGCGGCTAGGAAACGAGCGTCTCGTGAACCGCGGGATGGGCGTCCACGAGATCACCGATCAGCGGCGCCGGAAGCGCACCGCGCTCGTAACAGCACATCGCCGTTATCTCTCTCGCCACCGCCACCTCGTCGGCGAGGTGCTCATACCGCGTGAGCGCGTCGCGGTTCGCCGGAACGGTTGCGAGAGCCGTGACGTCGGCCGCGATGCGGAGGCCAGTGAAGCCGTCCGCGAGCGCCTCGTCGATCGCGTGGATGTAGACCCCGACCTGGGACTCGGGATCAATTGGCGTGCCGAGCGGATAGATCGACGACAGCGAAAGGACCAGCAGCGAGCCGTCGCCGAGCATCTCGTCGAGATCCTCGAGTCCCGCCAGGTGCCCTCGAAGCGCCGGCACGGTCTCCGCCCCGACATACATCAAGCGTTCGCCGCGGGCCCGTCCCTCGCTGAGGAATTCGACGGCGGCGTTGCGCATCTCCTCGTCATCCTCGTAACAGAGGCATACGTGGTCGTGGGTTCCGAGACCACGAACCGACTCGAGTTCACCGCACGCTCTCAAGCCGCATGAGTATTGCAGCGACGCGACCGCTAGAACCGTTCGGCTAGCCGACGACCCGGAGTTCCTTGCTGCTTCCGCTGAAGTTCTCGTAGCCGTCCTCGGTGACGGTGCCCATGTCCTCGATCCGCACCCCCAGCTTCCCGGCCAGGTAGACCCCGGGCTCGACGGTGACGACATCGCCGGACTCGAGGATGTCCTCGGAGCGCTGGCCCAGGCGCGGCGCCTCGTGGACCTCTACGCCGACCCCATGGCCGAGGCCGTGGCCGAAGTGCTCAGCGTGGCCGGCCGCCGCGATCAGGTCGCGCGCCACGGCGTCAACGTCCTTGCCGACCGCTCCCGCCCGGACCGCATCGAGGCCCGCCTGCTGAGCCCGCTTGACGAGCTCGTAGACCTCTCGGGCCTCGTCGCTCGGCTCGCCGGCGGCGAAGGTCCGGGTTCCGTCGGAGCAGTAGCCGTCGACGATCGCCCCGTGGTCGAAGACGACCAGCTCGCCCTCCTGGATCACTCGATCGGAGGGCTCGGCGTGGGGCCGCCCTCCGTTCGGCCCGGCGGCGACGATCGCGGGGAATGACGGCTCGCCTCCGAGCTCGCGGCACGCGGCCGCGTTCACCCGGGCGACCTCGAGCTCGGTGCGGCCCGCGAGGCCGCCCTCGAGCGCGCGTTCGACTGCCTTGTCGGCCAGCTTCGCCGCCTCGCGCATCGTCGCCAGCTCATCCGCGTCCTTGCGGCGGCGCAGCCGCTCGACGAGGCCGGCGCTGGGCACCAGCTCGACCGAGTCGCCGACCGCCTCCTCGAGCCCCTGGAAGACCTTGACGCTGGTGTGAGCGTCGTCGAACCCGACCCGCCCCGAGAGTCGCTTTGCGATCGCGGGAACGAGCAGGCGCTTCGCCTCCTCGACCTCGAAGCCCTCGATTTCCTCGCGGACCCGGTCCGAGTAGCGAAAGTCGGTCACGAAGATCGCCGCCTCGGGCCCGACCACCGCCGCGCCGCTCGTGCCGGTGAAGCCGGTGAGCCAGCGCAGGTTGGGGTCGGCGATCTCCGAGTCCCCCGGACGGACGAGGTCGGCGACGACGAGCATGTCGAGCTCCTCCTCGGCGACGAGCGAGGCGAGCTTCGTGATCCGCTCGCTCATCGGATGCAGATCCGATCCAGCCGAACCGGACGCGAAGCGGAGGATTCGGCGGTGTTCATTCCGAGAGCTCCGCGAGCAGGATCTCGAGCGCCCGCTTGTAGCCCTCGGCGCCCTCGCCGGAGATCTTCTCGAGCACGAGTCCGTCGAAGACCGATTCCTTGCGCCAGTCGTCGCGCGAATGGACGTCGGAGATATGGACCTCGACCGCGGGTAAGCCGGCGACCTCGAGGGCGTCGCGGATCGCCCACGAGTAATGCGTCCAGGCGCCCGCGTTGACGATCAGCCCGTCGGCGCGCTCGGGCGCGCGGTGCAGGTACTCGCAGAAATCACCCTCGTGGTTCGTCTGGAAGAACGTCGCCTCGAGGTCGAGCTCACGCGCCCAGCGCTTCACCTGCGTCTCGAGCTCCGGCAGCGAGAAGGTCCCGTAGACCTCCGGATCGCGCTTGCCGAGCGTGTTGAGGTTGACTCCGTGAAGGATCGCGACGCGGTTGTGCGAGCCCTTCATGGCCTAAGTGTCCCGCAGGCCCGTGATCGCCGCGCGCAGGTCCGCCTCGGCGACGGATTGGCCTGTGCGCGGCTCGCCCGGATGCTCGAGGAGGACGAAGCCCACGCCGGCGGCGGTCGCCTTCTTGTCGCGGGCGGTGGCGGCGATGACCTCGTCGACATCGATCCCGGGGTCGAGCTCGGTTGGCAGACCCAGCCGGTCGAGCAGTTCCGCCACCTCTGCCCGGAGATCGCCGGCGCCGGAGAGCTCGAGCGCGGCGAGCAGGCCGAGGCCGACCGCCTCACCGTGTCGGTAGCGCTCGTAGCCGCTCACCGCCTCGATCGCGTGCCCCACGGTGTGGCCGAGGTTGAGGACTGCGCGCCGTCCGGAGTCGCGCTCGTCCTCGGCGACGACCTCCAGCTTCGTCCGGGCGCAAGCCAGGACGATCGCGTCGACCTCGCCGGGCGCGAGCACGGCCAGGTCCGCGCCGGGCAGGCCGCGCACCCGCTCCCAGAGTTCGCCGCCGGCGATCAGCGCCGTCTTCACTACCTCGGCGAGGCCGGCCGAGACCTCCTCGGGAGGCAGGGTCCGCAGGGTGGTCGTGTCGGCGAGCACTGCGGCCGGCTGGTGGTAGGCGCCGATGTAGTTCTTCGCCTGGGGCAGGTCGACGCCGGTCTTGCCCCCGTAGGCGGAGTCGACCTGCGCGACGATCGTCGTCGGCACCTGAACGACCGGGATCCCGCGCTGGTAGGTGGCCGCGCAGAAGCCGGCGAGGTCGCCGGCCACACCGCCGCCGAGGGCGATCACGCCGTCGTCGCGGCGCGCACCGGCGTCCGCGAGCTGCGCGAGCACGCGCTCGGCAACGGCCATCGTCTTCGAGGCCTCTCCGCCCTCGATCTCGATCGTCGCCTGCATCGTTGGCAGGAGCCCGCCGTGCGCGGCCAAAACCGCGCCGTCGGCAATCGCGAACCACCGGCCGGGCAGACCGGCTTCCTCGACGGCGCCGAGCAACTCGACCGCCCCGGCCCCGACGATCGCCGGGTACTGGGCCGATTCCGTACGCGCCCAGACGAGGCTCAGCGCGGGACGCTCGCGTAGGGCCGCGAGCCACGGCGCGGCGGGCGCGGCGGCCTCGCGCGCCATCGACGGCAGGATCGCTCGAGCCGCCTCCTCGTAGAGGGGGCGGCGCAGGCGGAAGCGGCGTTCGAACTCGTCGCGGTCACGGCCCAGGGGTCGCTTGTCGTTGCGCGAGACGCGCTCCCACGCGACCGCCTCCTCCACGTCGCACCAGACGGTGACGGCCCCCGCGAGCGCCTCGCGGATCCGGGGACTCTCCACCGCACCCCCACCGAGCGACACGACCCCGCCGCCATCGAGCAGGTCGAGCACGACACGCTCCTCGCGCTCGCGGAAACCCGCCTCGCCCTCGGAGTCGAAGATCTCGGCGATCGTGCGGCCAGCCTCGGCCTCGATCGCGGCATCGGAATCCAGCGGCTCGGTGCCGAGTGCGCGGGCGACCGTGCGCGCAGCGGCGCTCTTGCCGGCTCCCATGAAGCCGACGAACGCGATCGCCGGAGTCTCGGGAGAACCCATCAGGTGCTCCCTAGGGCCGGCGCCAGTCGATGCGTTGCCTGTAGGCGTCCAGCGTGGCCAGCACGTCGTCGATGTGGTCGCCGCCGAACTTCTCGCGATAGCAGCGCGCGAGCGTCAGGGCCACCATCGCCTCGCCGACGACCCCGGCCGCCGGGACCACGGCCGAATCGGTGCGCTCGCGAAGGGCCTCGGCCGGCTCCTTCGTCTCCGTGTCGACGGAGCGCAGCGGCTTGGTCAGCGTCGAGATCGGTTTCAGCGCGCCCTGGACGACGAGCGGCTCGCCGTTCGACATGCCGCCCTCCACCCCACCGGCGTGATTCGTCTCGCGGTAGTAGCCCTTCTCCGCGGAATGGAAGATCTCGTCGTGGGCCTCGGAGCCGGGTCGCCCCGCGACGTCCCAGGCCTCGCCCACGGATACGCCCTTCACGGCCTGGATCGAGACGATCGCCTGCGCCAGCCGCCCGTCGAGGCGGCCGTCCGGCGTCGTGTACGAACCGAGGCCCGGGACCAGCCCGTAGGCGCGCACCTCGAAGATCCCGCCGAGGGACTCGTTCGCCTTGCGCAGGCGGTTGATCTCCTCGACCATCGCCTCCTCCGCCTCCTTGTCCAGGCAGCGAACCGGCGACTCGTCGACCCCGTCGAAATCCTCCGGCCCAAGGGTGTCGGGTGCAGGAGCCTTGACGCCCCCGATCTGCAGGACGTGGCTGTACACGCTGACGCCGACCGCGGCGAGGAAGGCCTTGGCCAGCCCGCCGGCGGCGACCCGCGCAGCCGTCTCGCGCGCGCTTGCGCGCTCGAGCACGTTGCGAACGTCGGCATGGCCGAACTTGAGCAGGCCGGCGAGGTCGGCGTGGCCCGGTCGCGGCAGGTGGACCTCCTCGACCTCGGCCTCGACCGGCCACGGGTTCATCCGCTCCTCCCAGTTCTCGTAGTCGCGGTTGGCGACCAGGAGGGCGACGGGGCTGCCGAGGGTGCGGCCATGGCGGACGCCGGAGCGCACCTCCACCGCGTCCTTCTCGATCTTCATCCGCCCGCCGCGGCCGTGCCCGAGCTGGCGGCGCGCCATGTCGCGGTCGACCGTCTCCCGGTCGACCTCGAGCCCGGCGGGCAGCCCCTCGACGATCGCGACGAGGCCCGGCCCGTGCGATTCGCCCGCTGTCGTGAAGCTCAAGTCCACGGCAGGAGGCTACTCAGCAGCCTGCGAGCTACCGGTACGCCGCGTTCAGTGGGTCAGGATCCGGATGAGGCGGCCAGCGTCCCCGAGGGATCGCCGGAATCGCTGCGACCGCTCCGGTCCGGATTCGCGGTGTCCTCGTTCCGCTCGAGGAGGATGTCGAGCACCTTGAGCACGTAGGTATCGGCGTCGCCACCGTTGGGGGCGTATCCGAAGCGCATCTCATCGCCCTTCTTGAGGTTGGCGAACTGGCAGTCGGCAGGGGTCGGCACACAGCGACCGTCGCCGCGCGCGGTCACCACGTCGTCGGAGACGAGGAAGACCGCGTGCTTGCCGTCCTCGCTCGCGCCGAGGAAGAGGGAGACCGGGTTCGACTGGCTTGGCAGCGGCGTCAGCAGCTTTACGTTCTTGCGCCGCTGAAGATCACCGGCCCGGCCGACCTCTACGTCCACGCGGAAGGCCAGGGTGTCGGGCTCGGTGTTGCCGTTGTTGTTGTTGTTGTTGTTATTGCCGGAGTTCGAGACCGAGTTGTCGGTGACGTCGATCGACTCGGTCGTGGTCGACTCGTCGATGGACGTCCCACCGCCGCCTGACCCGCCGGTGCCGACCGGAATCCCGGCAGCCTCGGCCGCCTCGGTGACGTCCTCCACCTGCGCATCCTTCGACTTGGACTTCTCCGCAGGCACGCCGGCGAACGGGTTCTTGGTCCGAAGCGCGTTCAGTCGCTCCCTGTAGTCGCGGAGCCCGGGATCGGAGGCGAGCACCGCTGGCAGGGTCGGCAGTTCATCGGCCTCGGCACCCGCCGCGATCGGCACCGCGGGCGGTATCGGCTCGGGGTCGCTGCTCAACAGGATCGGCACCGCGGGAATCGCGATCAGGAGCACCGCGACCAGCGGGATGAGCTTGCGGTCCCGCATGTCGGCATAGAGATCGCTGAGGAACTTGGGGGCCTTCATGGTGTGTTCGCCGCCGCGGTCGCGTTCGGATCCGGAGTGGTGGCGGTCGAGACCGGCGCGGCCTCGGTTACCGGCGCGGGGCCGGTCGGAGAGGCGCCGCCGGTCACACCCTGATCGGCCGGGGTCAGGAAGGTGGTGACCGTGAAGTCGGCCTCCAGCTGCGGATTCCTCACGTCCTCGATGTCGTCGAGGATCGTGGTCACCGGTGGCACGGCCAGGTCGAAGCTGTCCACCGTCACCAACCGCCCGTTGACGCCGAGCTCCCCGTTGTCGCGCGTCGTGACCATCGTGTCGATTCCGGCGACGAAGTCGGCCAGCTGGAAGAACGTGCCGTTGAAGTGGAGTACGTAACGCATCACCGGCAACCCTGCCGGTCCGATCGTCGCCCCGATCGGGAGCAGCGCGGCCTGCGCCTCGATCGGCGCGGGTGCGGACACCGGTGCGGCTGTCGGCGCCGGTGCGGCCGGGACCTCCGCCTCGGCGTTCTGAACCGCCTGTTCGCTGCCCTCCGCCGCCTGCGCCGGCGTCTGCGGCTCCGATGGCGCGGGAGCCGCCGGCGCGGCACCGCCGGAGGTCTCCTGCTCGAGCGATACGAACTCGACGCCCGTCGCGTCGGCGATCCGCCCGAGCTGGACGATGAGGCTCGAGGTGTCGTCATCCTCGGGCGCGGCCTTGCCGAGGACGACGGTCCGGCGGTAGGCCTGCGGGAAGTCCTTGCGCGCGGTCTCGGCGAGCTCGGCGAGCTGCTCCTGATCGCTCACCTGACCCTGCAGCGCGGTGATGTCCTCCTCGAGGCTCGACGCCTCCTCTCGCTTGGGAGCGAGCACCAGCAGCCAGAAGGCGATCGCCAGAGCGACTACCGGCAGGATGAAGAGGACCGCTCGGCTCGCCCTCATCTCAGGCCCCCGGGACGAAGCGGTCGACGGCTTCACTGCTGCGATCCTTCGCGGAGTCGACGGAATCCTGGGCAGCCTGACGTTCGTCCTGCGCCGCGGCGACGCCGGAGCCTTCGTCGTCGACCACCTCCGGCGCGGTTGGCGCGACCGCACCCGTGACGGCGTCGACGATGACCTCGTCGAAGGCCATGGTCAGCTCGAGTGAGACCGGCCTCGCGACCGGGCACTCGCCGCCGGAGCTGCCCGCGGATGTGGCCGTGTCGCTGAGCGCGGTCACCTTGCGGGCGCTCGCCAGCC
This sequence comes from uncultured Thermoleophilia bacterium, assembly GCA_963785155.1. GTDB lineage: Bacteria > Actinomycetota > Thermoleophilia > Solirubrobacterales > 70-9 > DASUSH01. The sequence continues at coordinate 458,727 of CAWAUB010000007.1, read as the reverse complement.
CGACCCGGGTCACGCCGTCGATGTCACGCAACGAGGCCAGCAGGCGCGCGACGACGTCGTGGTTCTCGGCGCACGCCTTCATCCTCATCGTGGGGGCGTTGATCGGTTCCGAGCTCGTTGCTCCGGAGTTGGCGCTCTCGGCGGCCTCGCTCACGGCACCGGTGAGCTCCCTGACGGACACCTCCGCCGGAATGACGATCGCCAGCTCGCGGAGGACGCGCTCCCAGTCGAAGCGACTCCGCGCGAGCGTCGAGACGGTGTCCGTCCGAGCCTGCTCGAGCGAGGAGAACGACGTGAAGCCCTGAAGCGCATCGGCGCGAGCCTGCGCGGATTCGAGCTGCTGCTCGAGCGACGCGAGCTCGGTCTCCCGCTCGGAGATCGTGTTCTGGGTCGAGACGACGGCGTAGACGCCGACGAAGACGAGCACGAGAACCGCGACGATCACGTATGCGAGTGGGCCGGAGCGGAGCGGCGCCCGCTCGCCGCGGCGATCCTCGGGTGGGATCAGGTTGATCGGTCGCAAGGCTCAGCTCTCCAGCGAGAGGCCGTAGGGAAGGGTCAGGCGGGCCGCGGTCAGCGGGTCCAGATGGCCGAGCGCCTGGGGCTTGGGGACGTCGACCCGAAGGCCGAGCTCCCGTTCCAGGCGCTCCGTGAGGCCGGGGATCGTCGTCCCCACGCCACAGGCCGCGATGCTCTCGACCGGCGGCACGCCCTCCTGCGCCCCGTAGTACTCCAGGGACAGCCGAAGCTCGTCGACGAGCTTGGACGCGCCCTCACCGAGGACGTCGCGGCCGGCCTCGACGATCTCGGGGTCGCCATCGATGGCCTCGAGCGGCGTGGCGAGGCCGATGTGTGAGAGCCACTGGCGGGCGTGCTCGAGCGTCAGGGCGCGCCGTTCGGCAAGCCGCTGGGCGATCCCCTCGATCCCGAACTGCGAGATGCGCGTGAACAGGCAATCGCGCCCCCGCGCCACCGCGAGGTTCGTCACGTCGCCAAGATTGCAATAGAGCGTTGCGGGCAGTGGCGCCGCGGCGGCGCCTGTGGCCATCCGCTCCTCATAGGAGATGGCCGGGGCCTCGCCACCGGCGTTCACCTCCCGCGCCAGGGCGCGGATCATCGCGAACGCCGAGAGATCGATCCCGACCGGCCTGAGGCCGGCCTTGCGCATCGCGCCGACCAGCGGCGAAATCATGTCTCGGCGAGCCGCAACGACGATCACGTCGATCGTCTCTTCTCCGGACTCGCTCGTGGAGCGCCCGATCACCTCGTACTCGAGCACCGCCTGGTCGATGGGCATCGGGATGTGATCCTGGGCCTGGAAGCGGATCGCCGTTTCGAGCTCGGCCCTCTTCTCGATGGCCGGGAAGCGGAAGGTCCGGACGGCAACCCGTTGGTTGGCGATCCCCAAGCGGACCTGCTTCGCGAGCTTGTTGGCCGCGAAGAGATCCTTCAGCGCCGCGGCGAGGCCGTCGCCGTCGGACACCTCTCCCTCCCTCACCAGGCCCGATGGCAGGCGCACGACACCCGCACCCGAGACTCGCACGCCGCCGTTCATCTGCACTTCTGCGGCAGCGATGCTCCCCGCCTCGAGATCGAGACCGACAACCGCCTTGGACTTACCGATATTGGCCATATTCCGGCAGGGAGGAACGGGATCGCCCTCCCCGCTCAAAGATCGGCCTCCGAGCAGGGAAACTTGAGCCTATGCGGACGTTTTAGGCGTCAGGAAAGAACTCGTCCAGGTACCAATCGACGATCTCGTCGCCCACGAGCAGGGCTATGAGGCCTCCGAGCGCGAGGAACGGCCCGAACGGGACCGCCTGCTTGCGCGCCTGCGCGCCTCGGGTCGCGATCAGAGCAATGCCCACCACGGCGCCCGCGAGGAACCCGATCAGGAGGCCCGGCGCGACGGTGCGCCCGAGGTAGATGCCCATGAGCGCGGCCAGCTTCACGTCCCCCATGCCCATCCCTCGCGGATAGGCCAGCGCGACCAGCAGGAGCGCGCCCCCGGCGGCGGCAACCGCGATCCCGCGCTCCACCGCGCTGTCGGGATCGGCGATGAGGACGAGCGGGATGCCGACGACCGCCCCCGCGATCAGGATCTTGTTCGGGATCAGCCGCTGTTCGAGATCCGTCAGCGTGATCGTCGCGAGGACCGCGATGAAGACGAGGCCGGCCGCCAGGCCGGCGGCATCGGGGCCGGTGGCGAGGCCCTCCGCCGCCTCCTCGTGAACGACCACCGCGGCGGCGAACGCGAGGCCCGTCGCGAGCTCGATCAGTGGGTAGCGCGCCGAGATCCGCTCACCGCAGGAGCGGCAGCGGCCGCGAAGGATCAGCCAGGAGACGATCGGGATGTTGTCGTGGGCGGCGATCTGCGCTCCGCACTCGGGGCACTTCGAACGTCCGGTCACGAAACCCTCACCGCGCGGCAGGCGATATGCGACGACGCTCAGGAAGCTCCCGAGCACGGCGCCGAACAGGAAGGCGACGACCGCGGCCACCGTGGTGCTCATCCCTGAACCCTCATCGGGCGCAACCTACCGGGTCGGCGCGGGCGCGCGACCTAGAAGGGCAGAACCCGGTCGGCCTCGAATCTGCAGCCGGCTCTCGAAGCTCGGGTGGTCGTACATGAACTCGAGCCCGTCGTTGCCGGTGTTCGCGCGCTCCACCTGGATCGCTACCCCGAGCCGCTCGTTCGGCAGGAGCGTCGGGAGAGAGACGAACGGGTAATCAACGGAGATCTCCTCCCAGTCCGTGGGCCATGTCGTGTCGGTGTACGACTTGGAGGTGAGACTCCCGGTGGTCAGCAGCGGTATGTCGACCGGGAGCCCGGGGACGGTCCGCCGGACGAAGAGATAGACGCAGATCCTGCCGCCCTGGGCGACGCCGTTGACCGTCTTCGTCCAGAGCTGGAGCGTCGCGTTGCCGGTGAGCAGAAGCTCGAAGTCGTTCGGCATCGGCGCGGTCACCCACTTGTGGACCTTCTGCTGGCGGTTGGTCTCCGAGGCGGGGAGCTCGAGGAGGTTGGCGATCGACCCCAGGAGACATCCGTTGGATAGCTGCGGCTCCCTGAGGAAGAGGCCCTTGTCCAGGTTGGGGTTGGTCGTCGGCTCCAGGTCGGTCGCGTAGTCGTACTGCGGCTGCGCATCGGGCGGGAAATCGTCATCGAGCTCGACGGCCTCGGTGAACATCAGGTCCGGCGCGCCAGGTGTCGAGCCCGTCTGCAGCCCGTCGCTGCAGGAGCCACGCGTGTTGTGGGTGCGATGGTCCCCGGTGATCGGCTGCCGCTCGGACTGGTTGCACGGCGTATCCGTGAGGAAGAACTCGTGCGTGTACTGCCGGAACCGGGACCCCCACCGGGCCCCGGGTTGTCGACGGGCGCGACGTCCGGGTCGACGAGGTCCGAATGAACCTCCTGGTAGGCGCGATCGGCCGTGAGCGCCGCGTCGTTGACCTGCGCCACCACGATCACCCGCTTCAGGTCCTCGCCGCCCGGGCAGAGGGCCTCCGAGCAGGTGGGGTCGTCACGCCAGACGACGAACTTGTAGATCTGACCGCTGATATCACCCACCTGGAAGCTCTCCGGAGACGGCGAGACCTGCCCGTTGGTCGCGTCGACGACGAGCGGCTCCTGGGATCCACCGCCCTTCTCGATCGCGAACTCCGACCCGTTGACCCGCGAGCGAGGATCCTTGGTGTCGGCGGTATCGGTCGGCACGCCGGTCATCGCGATCGCCGGATAGCCCAGGCTCGTCACCTCCTCGAGCTCGGATTGCAGGCGGTTGCTCAGCGACTGGTCCTGCTCGGCCCTGAACGTCGTCCGGGCGCCGGCGTCGAAGAGCTGAAGGGTCGCGAGCGAGCCGATCGCGAGGAGCAGGCAGGCGACGGCTCCCTCGACGATCGTCAGCCCGCTCTCGTCTCGAAGGCGGGCGATCATGACGCCTGGAAGTAGTTGCGGAGGGCGGCACCGTCGCTGATCGTGACCCCCTCGTCGCCGTCCGTCGGCCGGGAAGCGGAGGCTGAGCGAGACGAAGGTCGGGTCGATCGTGCTCGGGGAATAGGTGAACACGGCCGGCCCGTTGATCCCGCTGACGACCTGCTCGGCCGGCGCGGAGCCGGTGCCGTCCGCGTTTCGCTCGGTCCGCATGCAGGTCGTGCTGCTGCACGCGTAGGTGACCTGGCAGAGCGTCGCCTTCGGGCCAGGCGGTCCGCCACAGGTCTGGCTGTTCACGTGGGTGAGGATCTGGAAGCCCGCCGATGTGGCCGAGGTGATCGATTCCCCCTGGCGGACCTCGCGAACGATGTTCTCGGCCATCACCCGCCCCTGCTGGATCTGCGCGGCCCGGTCGGTCGTGCGGGGCTGGGTCCGCTGAGCGGCCACCAGAAGCGTCATCCCCGCCGCGGCGACGATCAGGGCGATGACCATCGCCACCATCAGCTCGGGGAAGGTCATCCCCTCTTCGTCGCGCAGACGTCGGATCACCGAGGCCGGCACGTTCAGCACTCCGCGTCCGGCGTGGATCCCGCGGTGTCCGCGCACTCGACGAACTTCTCGACGACGAAATGCTGCGCGACGGTGTTCGGGAGGAGGAAGTCCGCTGGCGAGGTTCGACTGGGTGATGTCCGCGTTTGAGTTGAGCTGGATCGACTTACCCGCCAGCGCTCCGCAGAAATGCGAGTTCGAGTTCATCGTGATGCTCGTCCGGGGGCCGTAGATGACGAAGTCCTGCTCGCAGGCGTGGCCGACCTCCGTGTTGCTGTTGAGAGGTCGCTCCGTCGGGATCGTGTTCGATCCGACGAAGAGCAGCGCGAGCTTCGATGGGCTCCCGCCGGTGGTGGTGATCCGGGAGTTCGAGTTGAGCGCGAGCTGGCGTCGTGTTGCCCGTGTAGCCGCAGGCCTCCGGGCGATCGAAGTAGATCCGCACCGTCGCGCCGGCGGCGATGAAGATCGAGGTGTTGCTGTTGATGTTCACCCTGCAGAAGCTGTAGTTCGTCCCGCCGAGCGTGAGCGTCGAATTGCTGTTCAGGTTCAGCTCTCGCGTCGACGGGTTCCAGGTGTACGAGGAGCTGGCCAACGGGTCTGAGATTGCCGATCCGCGCGTTCGAGTTGTTGGTCGGGACATCGCCCTGGTTCACGGGCGGCAGCGAGAGGGTGCCCTGCTCCGGCGTCGGGCAGTCGAACTCGGCGTTCGAGTTCGTGATCACCTGGCGACCCACGCCGATGTGCGCGTAGTCGCAATGGATCTCCGCGTTCGAGTTCATCGTGATGTTGCCGTTCGTGCCGACGTCGCCGGCCGATGATCGCGTTCGAATTCATGGTGATGAAGTCGAGGCCGATGACGCCCGCGCTGCCGGAGAAGGGCTGCAGGCCGGCCGAGCTGCGAGCGTTGACCTCGATCGTCCGGCTGACCCCGTCGACGGTGCCCTCCGAGACGATCTGCACCGCGTCAGGCGGGGCTCCGATCTGAGTCGAGGTCGGGCGGGCCCAGTACTTGTAGGAGGCCTCCGATACCCCAGGGAGGGAGCGGGGCCCGACCTGGGCGCACCAGCTCGCCTGGTCGAGTGGGTTCGTGCGCACCGCGGGCGCGGCGGGGCTCCCTGTCACGCAGGGAAGCGCGTAGTTGCTGATGATCCTGTTGTAGTGGAGAAGCGCCTCGTTGACGCCGCTCTCGGCCGCGGCGAGCGCCTCCTTCGACGACTCGTCGCGCGCCGAGCCCGTCTGAGCCGCCAGGGCGCCCACGAGGCCAACCGTTCCCAGGGCGAAGGCGATCAGGATCGCGATCAGGACGGTGGGCAGGGCAAAGCCCGCCTCGCTCTTCGGGGATCTCTGACTACGCATCGCTTGTCGCGCCCTCCTCGCTGAGTGAATCGGCCGATTCGCGCCAACGCTTGAGCGAACCGGACGAGCCTGGAACGACGAAGGGCGGGCCCGAAGGCCCGCCCTTGTCAGAACTTCTGTGTGCCCTGTGGCTAGTGACTAGCCCCAGGTTCCGCCGGTCGGACAACCGTCGGTTCCGCCAACGTCACACGTGAGTGTGGTGGTGCCGTTAGCCGCCCGGGCGATTCGGAACAGCTGCGTCGCCGCCGAGGTCGACTCAACCTGAATGGTGTAGCTGTCGGCCGCCACGGCCGGAACGGTCAGGCGGGCACCGACGTCGTTGAGCGTCGGCTCGATCCCCTGCAGCGCAGCCGGGTCAGCAGCGGCGTACGAACCGTTGTTGTCCGTCGCGTACGTCTCCATCGCGGTCTGGGCCGTACGAACCGCCGCCTTGGCGTCGGCGTCACGGGCCTTGTCGCGCTGGTTGAAGAACGACGGAATCGCGATTGCCGCCAGGATGCCCAGGATGAGCATGACGACCAGGAGCTCGACGAGGGTGAAACCCTCTTCGCGGCCCATTCTTTCGCGGAGCTTTGTGACCATGTAAGAACCCTCCTTGGGTCTTAACTTTGACTCCGCCAGAGCCCTTTAGCCTGATCTCCTACCCGATGGGATTGCCCCGGCGGTAGCCCGGCTAGCTCGTGGAGCCCCGTGACTTTGCGCCCCCGCCTCGCGACGGGTTTGCCCTTGACACCAGGACTCTGGCCTGTACGCCTCCCCTATCGGCACTGGGCTGCGGACCTTTAGCTGTTTCTTGGGGGTTTCCCCGACATTCGTCTAGTGGTTAACCCCTAGTGGGACCTGTGGGCATCCGTCGCCACGCGACAAGCCGTGGCTAGTCTCGACCCGTGGCCGCCCGGCGCCTGCTGATCATCATGGTCGTCCTGCTCACGATCTCGACCCTGGCAGCCGCGCTCGTACCACCCCCCGAGCAACGTCAGGAGAGCTCGACGACCTCGACCACGAGCACCGCGAAGCCGGCCGGCGACCAGGCACGGAATGGCCGGCTGGTGAAGGCTGAGGTCTCCGCACAGGACCGGGCGAAGAGCGATCGGAGGATTTCGGTCGAGCCCGGCGACCAGCTCGCGCTCGAGGTCACGAGCGATGCACCCGGCGAGGCGAGCGTCCCCGACCTCGGCCTGCTCGAGTTCGCGGGGCCCGGGTCTCCGGCGCGATTCGATCTGCTCTTCGACGAGGCCGGCGAGTACCCCGTCCGCTTCGAGGGGGCCGGGACGATCTCGACTATCGTCGCCGAGAAGGGCTGATGACACTCGATCCAGCCGTCGACATCGGGCACGTCCACCTGAAGGTCAGCGACCTCGACCGCGCGCTTGGCTTCTACCGCGACGTGCTCGGCTTCGACGTCACCCAGGAGTGGGACAGCGCGGCCTTCCTCTCCGCCGGCGGCTACCACCACCACATCGGGCTCAACACCTGGCAGAGCGCGGGCGGCCCTCCCCCACCGCCTGGCACCACCGGGCTCTTCCACACGGCGATCCGCTACCCGACCCGCGCCGCGCTGGGCACCGCGCTCAAGCGATTGACGGAGGCCGGGATCCGCCTCGACGGCGCCACCGACCACGGCGTCAGCGAGGCCCTCTACCTGCGCGACCCCGACGAGAACGGGGTCGAGCTCTACTGGGACCGGCCCGAGGACGAGTGGCCCAGGGACGAGAGCGGCGGCATCGCGATGTACAACGCGCCGCTCGACCTCGAGGACCTGCTGCGCGCGGCGGACGGCGCGGGCTGACCGGCGCGGTCCCGCTCTCGCAGGAGCTTCTCGCCGCAGCACGTGGCGGCGCCGGTGCGAAGCTCGAAGACAGGGTCGGGGAGCTCACGCTAGTCAATCCGGCGGCGATCGACGACGACGGGGCGAAGGTCGCGTTCTGGCTCAACGTCTACAACGCCCGGCTCCTCCACGCGCTCGAGGAACGCCCGCGCCACGGACACCTCTTCCGGCACCGGCGCCTGTTCAGCACGACGTCCTATGAAATCGGTGGCAGCGACTACACGCTCGACGCGATCGAACACGGGATCCTGCGCGGGAACCGCCGGGCGCCGTTCGCTCTGCGCCGCACCCTTCCGAACGGCGATCCGCGCCTGGCGGCGGCGCCCACCAAGCCGGACCCGAGGATCCACTTCTCGCTCAATTGCGGCGCGATCTCGTGTCCTCCGATCCGCGCCTACTCGGTAAGCGCCATCGACACCGAGCTCGAAGCCGCGACCGCCGCCTACATCGCCGCGGAGTCCGAGCTGGACGAGGCGGACGGAAAACTGCGACTGCCCGGGCTGCTCCGCCTTTATCGCGCCGACTTCGACGATGCCGGCGGCCCGGTCGCCTTCGCCCGCCGCTACCTACCCCAGGCCGCCGGGGACGATGGCCTTGAGGTCTCCTACGCTCCGTTTGACTGGACCCTCAGACGTCCGATCGGCATCCCATAGATTGAGCGGCCGATGAGCATCCTCGATCCCGCCTTGCGGCAGCTGATGGGCGCTCACGCCACGATCTACCGGGCGACCAACGGCCTCGTCGGCCACCAGGTCCCCGGGCTGCCGCCGATGCTGATCCTCGACCACGTCGGCGCCAAGAGCGGCGTCGAACGGCGCTCCCCGCTCGTCTACCTGCGCGACGGCGACGACGTCGTCATCGTCGCCTCCAAGGGTGGCTCGCCGCGCAACCCGGCCTGGTTCCACAACCTGAAGGCGAACCCGGAGACGACCGTGCAGATCGGCTCCGAGCGGCGCCGGGTGCGAGCCCGCATCGCGAACTCAGAGGAGCGCGAGCGACTCTGGCCCAAGGTCGTCGACACCTTCGGCGGCTATCAGGGCTACCAGGAGCGAACCGAGCGGGAGATCCCGTTGATCATCCTCGAGCCGCGGACGGGCTGACGCTCAGGAAAGCGCGTCGACGTCGGAGCGGTAGTACTCGATGGCGCCGGTGGCCTCGAGGCTCTCGAGGGCGATCGCCTCGGCGTTCAGCTCGAGCTCGATCAGGTTCGACGCGACGACGCCTCCACCCGGGATCTCGTCCTGCCAGGAGACGCCCCAGTCGTTGCGGTCGACGGTCGTTCGGCCCTGCCAGCCCGTCCGCCTCATCTCGCCCTTGTTCTCGTCGCCGACCCAGAACGGTGTCCGCCATTCGCCCATGTAGGTGACGTCGAACTCGACGGGGCTCCTGTTCCCGCGGATCGTCACGTCGGCGGTGGCCCGGAAATGGAGGTCGGAGATCCGCTCTACGAGTCGGCCGGAGAACTCGATCCGCGGGTGGTTCTCGGCGTCGAAGAAATCGGCGCTGCGAAGGTGTGTATCGCGATCGGGCTCGCCGGTCCAGAGGTTCTCGAGTTCCGCCCAGCCCTCGAAGGTCGAGTCGAGGCAGCTTTCCCAATCGAACTCGAGCTTGCCGTGGACGTCCTTGATCGACCCCGTGACCCAGGTCACCATCATGTGGCGGGCGCGGAAGCTGAGCTCGGTGTGGCCCGGCTCGAAGATCCAGGTGGTCACACCCCGGAGGTTACGCGGGCACTAGCCCCGGCCCGCCTCGACGACCTCCTCGAGCACCGCCGGGTCAGCCGTGTTGAGAGCGGAGTACACCTTGGTCCCGTCGACCTGGACTACCGCGTCGATCTTCTCGTATTCCTTGGCCAGCTTCTGCGCGTCCTCCTCGGTCTCCGGGAACTCGACACCGACGATGAGCCCGTCGGGAATCGAGTTGCCCTCGACGACGAGGGCGATCGGCGACGAGGAATCGAACGCGCTCACCGAGACGACCTCGTCGGTCGCATATCCGGCGTCGGCAAGCGCCTCGACGGTCTCTTCGGTCGCGGGATGAAGGTCCTCCCCACCCCCGCACGCCGATATCGCGACCGAGGCGAGAAGCAGTGCGGCAAGGCTGGCGAGTCGGATCGTGATCAGCGGATCTTGTCGTAGAGGGAGAAGATCGGCAGGTACATCGCGATCACGATGAAGCCGACGACGCCGCCCACCCAGATGATCATGACCGGCTCCAGCAACGAGGTGAGCGCCTTCACCTTCGCGTCGACCTCCGCCTCGTAGAAATCCGCGATCTTGCCGAGCATCGAGTCGAGCTGGCCGGTGTCCTCGCCGACGGCGACCATGTGCGAGACCATCGGCGGGAACGTCGGGTGCTCCTCCAGCGGCTTCGCGATCGAGCCGCCCCGCTTCACCGACGCGTACACGTCATCCATCGCCTCCTCGATAACGGCGTTGCCGGCGGTCTGCCCCGTGATCTTGATCGACTGCAGGATCGGCACGCCCGACTCGACGGTGCCCGCGAATGTCCGGGACCAGCGTGCCAGAGCGACCTTGTGGGTGACGTCGCCGATGTAGAAAGGCAGGCGCAGCTTGACCCGGTCCCACTGGCGCCGGCCGGTGTCGGTCCGCTTCCATTTCAGGAAGGCAAACGTCACGATGAACAGCCCGGCGATGACGAAATACCAGTTTCCGGTCAGCGTGTCGGAGGCACCCTTGACGATCCGTGTCATGAAGGGCAGCTCCGCCGACTCTCCGGGCTGCTCGGACACGATCTCCTCGAAGATGCCGACGAAGACCGGGACGATGAAGGCGATCACCGCGAGCATCACGATGATCGCGAAGGCGAAGACGAGGATCGGGTAGGTCATCGCCGAGCGGATCTGCCGGCGGAGGGCGTCGAGCTTCTCGAGTTGGTAGGCGACGCGGTCGAGTGCCTCCTCGAGGCGGCCCGAGCTCTCCCCGGACTCGACCATCGAGCGATAGAGCGGATCGAATACGTCCGGGCGGCGGTCCATCGCCTGAGCCACCGAGCTGCCGGCCTCGATGTCCTGGCGGAGGCCGGTAACCGCTTCCTTCAGCTTGTCGTCCTCGGTCTGGTCCTCGAGCGTGTACAGGGAGCGCAGCATCGGCATCCCGGAGGCGATCAGCGTCGCGTACTGGCGGGAGAAGACCGCCAGCGGGCGCATCTTTACCTTCTTGCGGAACAGACTCTCGATCTTCATCTGCTCGCGCTTCTCGGAGACGTCGAGGACGATCAGTCCTCGCTGGCGCAGCTGCTCGGTGACCTGGGCCTTCGAGTCGGCGTTCAGCTCGCCGTTCGACGCGGCGCCGGCGACGTCGACCGCCCTGAATGCATAGGTGGCCATCGGCTACCGCGGCTGGCCCGCAGGCACGGGCGTCGAGGTGGGAGCCGAGAGCGGAGCCGCCGCCGGGGTGCCACCGAGCAGCCGCCGCAGCTCCTCCGGCACCGCCGCCCGTGATTCGGCAAGCTGCCTGGTGATCGTGCCCTGACGAGCGAGCTGAGCGAGGTGCGCGTCCATCGTCTGCATCCCGGTCGACCCCGATGTCTGCAGCACGGAGTAGATCTGGTGCGTCTTGCCCTCGCGGATCAGGTTCCGGATGGCGGGAGTCGGGATCAGGACCTCGCAGCCGACCGTGCGGCTCGAGCCGTCGGCCGTGGGCAGCAGCTGCTGGGTGATGATCCCCTCGAGGGCGATGGAGAGCTGCATCCGCACCTGCTGTTGCTGATGCGGAGGGAAGACGTCGATTATGCGGTCGACGGTCTGCGCCGTCGACTGGGTGTGCAGCGTGGCGAAGACGAGGTGGCCGGTCTCCGCCGCGGTGATCGCGGTCGAGATCGTCTCCAGGTCGCGCATTTCGCCGACGAGGATCACGTCCGGGTCCTCGCGAAGCGCCGACTTCAGGGCGCTTGGGAAATCGGTCGCGTCAGCGCCGACCTCGCGCTGGTTCACGATGCATTTCTGATGGGGGTGCAGGAACTCGATCGGGTCCTCGATGGTGAGGATGTGCTCCTCGCGCTCCTTGTTGATCAGGTCGATCATCGAGGCGAGGCTGGTCGTCTTACCGGAGCCGGTCGGCCCGGTGACGAGGACGAGGCCGCGTGGCTTGCGGGTGAATTCGGCGAGGACCGGCGGCAACCCGAGCGAGTCGAGCGTCTTGATCTCGTCCGGAATGTGGCGGAACGCCGCCGAGATAGCTCCGCGCTGGAAGAAGCAGTTGACGCGGAAGCGGGCGACCCCGGGAATCATGTAGGCAAGGTCGATCTGGAGCTCGTTCTCGAAGCGCTTGCGCTGATCCGAGTTGAGGATCGAGTAGACGATCTCCCGTGTGTCCTGCCCGGTCAGGTCCGGGTATTCCTCGAGCGGCGTGATGCGACCGCGCACGCGGATCGCGGGCGGTCTGCCGGCCGTCAGGTGAACGTCCGAAGCGCGCTCAGCGACCATCCGCTGGAGGACTTCGGCGAAGTCGATATCCATCATTTGTCTATTTCGGCGGCTGGGAGCTTCAGCTTGAGGGATGGGCGCCTAGATCGAGACGCGCGCGACTTCCTGGATCGACGTGACTCCCTCGCGGACCTTCAGCAAACCGTTCTCCCGCAGCGTCAGCATGCCCTCCTCGCGGGCGAGCTTGGCGACGTCGCCCTCAGGAGCGCCCTCGATCGTCAGGTCGCGGATTCCGTCGCTCATCAGCATCACCGAGTAGAGGCCGGTGCGGCCGCGATACCCGGTCTGGTTGCAGCGGCCGCAGCCGACGGACTCGTATGCCTCCACGTCGGCGCCGGCCTTGAAGCCCGCCTCCGCAAGTGCCTTGGCCGGGATCACGATCCGGCGCTTGCAGTTCGGGCACAGGCGCCTGGCGAGGCGCTGGGCGACGACGCAGTCGATCGCGGAGGCGGTCAGGAAGCTCTCGATCCCCATCTTCTGCAGACGGGTGACCACGCCGGGGGCGCTGTTCGTGTGCAGCGTGGTGAGGACCATGTGACCGGTGAGCGCCGCCTCGACGGCGCTCCGTGCGGTCTCGGAGTCGCGGATCTCGCCGACCATGATGATGTCGGGGTCGGCTCGAAGGATCGAACGCAGGCCGGTTGCGAAATCGAGCCCGGCGCGGCGGTTGACGTTGATCTGATTGATCCCCGCGAGCTGATACTCGACCGGGTCCTCGATCGTGACGATCTTCTTCTCGACCGCGTTGAGGTCGTTCAGCGCCGCGTAGAGCGTGGTCGACTTGCCGGAGCCCGTCGGGCCGGTGACGAGAATCGCGCCGTACGCCTTGCGGAAGGAGGCCTCGAAGCGGTCGCGGCCCTCGCCATCGAGGCCCAGCTCGTCGAGGGTGAGCAGCGCCTGGCTCTTGTCGAGGATGCGGATCGTGGCTCCCTCGCCACGCTGGGTGGGAAGGGTCGTCACGCGTAGGTCCACCTTGCGCTCATCGACGTTGACGGAGACTCGACCGTCCTGCGGAATCCGCTTCTCGGCGATGTCGAGATCGCTCATGATCTTGATGCGGGAGACCACTCCGGCAACCATCCGCCGCGGCACGTGTGCGGTCTCGTAGAGGATTCCGTCCACGCGGAAGCGGACCCGCATGTCCTTTTCCTCCGTCTCGAAGTGGATGTCGGAGGCGCCCTCCTGCACCGCCTGGCCGAGGATCGAGTAGACGAGCTTGATCACGGGCGCGTCCTCGGCGGACTCGCGCAGCTCGGTGACCTCGGCCTCGCCGTCCTCGGCGTCCTCCTCGATCGCCTCGCTGACGGCGTGCTGGAGCGTGTCGAGGCGCCCGATCATCGCCTCGATGTCCTCCTCGGCGGCAATCGCGGGCTTGCAGGAGAGCCCGGTCATCATCTGGATGTCGTCGACCGCCAGGACGTTCGTCGGGTCGGCCATGGCGAGGAGCAAAACCTCCTCGTTGACATAGCCGACAGGCACGGCCTTGTATCGCTTGGCGAGCGTCTCGGAAAGGAGGTTCGCCGCTGCCATGTCGACCTTGAAGACGGTCAGGTCGATGTGGTCGAGCCCGTAGCGCTCGGCGATCGCGCGGGAGAGCTGATCGGCGTTGATCGCTCCCTGCTCGACGAGCACCCGCTCGGCCGCTCGGCCGGCGGCGCGAGCCTCTGCGACCGCAGCTTCAACCCTCTCGCGCTCGGCGAACCCAAGGTCGACGATCACATCGGTGACGAAGGAGCCGGAACGGGTGCGCCCGCTCGGGGGCGTCAGTCCTGGAGTCCCCGTCTCCTCGGGCTCGAGGTCGGACGCCGTGGCCTCGTTGCCCGGTCCCGGGACCGGCCGCAGGTGCGACCGGCGATCGCCTTCACTCATCGGATTGCGTTCCTCATGGTCTCCAATGGGGGTTCGCGCTTCGTCCAGATGCGTAGCGATGCAGCCCCCTGGTGAACCAGTACCTCACGCCCGCCGATCACCGTCGCTCCCCCTGCCCGCGCCGTGCGCATGAGCTCAGTGTCCTCGGACCCATAGACCAAGTCCACCACAAGATGTTGTTCGGTAAGGGAATCGGCATCCAGATGGAGGGCCTTTAGGTCTGCACCCTCTTTTTTGGACGGCTCGAGGCCGACCGACGTCGCGTTCACCACGATCTCGAAGCGGTTGAGCTGAAGGGCGCGGGGTGGCGCCTCCGGTTCAATCGGGCGCAAGCCGAGCTCAGAGGCGAGCTTTTCCGTCTTCGCGTGGGTCCGGTTCCAGACCCACACGGCGGCGCCCTCCTGGGCGAGCGCCCATGCCGACGCGCGCGCGGCACCGCCGGCGCCGAGGACCAGTGCGCGATGGCCCTTGGGCGATTCCGGGAGCGCGGCGATCAGGCCGGGCGCATCGGTGTTCTCCGCGGCGATCCGGCCGCCGCCGAAGCTGAGCGTGTTGGCCGCGCCGATCGCGCGCGCAGCGTCGGAGGGGTCATCGGCGATCTCGAGGGCGGCGTGCTTGTGGGGGATCGTGACGTTGACGCCCTCGAAGTTGCCTCCAGGGAGGCCCTTGACCACGCGGCTGAACTCGCTTGGCTCGACGTCGATCGCCTCGTAGGACCATTCGCCGGCGAGGCCCATCTCGCGCAGCGCCGCGTTCTGCATCTTCGGCGAGAGCGAGTGGGCGACCGGGTGTCCGATGACAGCTAGGCGCGGCATTCGTCTCTCAGGATGGCGCTCTCGCGCCCCTGTCCCTGCACGCGCCCGCCCGCCTCAGCAGGTGTCGGGCGACTTCCCTCCGGCAGCCTCGCGCGCCTCGTTGTAGGCGGCCGTCGCGGCCGCCGCCTCCGCATCGGTCTCGGAGAACTCGTGCTCTCCACATGTGCCCGGCTTGACAACGTAATACCTGAAGTTGGTATCGGCCGGATTCGCGGCAGCCTCAATCGCGTCCAGGCCGGGGTTGCCGATCGGGGTCGGCGGCAGGCCCAGGTTCTCGCGGGTGTTGAAGGGGGAATCGAGATCGAGCTCCGACTGCAGGAGCGGCTTGTCGTAGTTGCCGACCGCGTAGCGGATCGTCGCGTCGATGCCCAGCGGGATGCTGTCGTCGAGGCGGTTGTAGATCACCGAGGAGACCAGCTTGCGCTCGTCGGCGACCATCACCTCGCGGTCGATCATCGAGGCGATGATCAGCACGTCGTACGCGGTCAGGTTCTTCTCCTTGGCGAAGGACAGGTCGACCTTCTTGAACTGGTCCTTGAAGGTCGAAAGCTGCTCGTTTACGAGATCCTCGGAGGTCGCCTTCGCCTTCAGCTCGTAGCTCGCCGGATAGAGGAAACCCTCGAGGCTCGTCGCCGCCTCGCCGCCGTAGTCGGCCGGATCGAGCTCCTTCGAGCTCTTCGAGGCCTTTTCGTAGCTCCCCTCGAGCCCGGCGCCGGTGGCGATCTTTGCGATCTGCTCGCGGCCGAGGCCCTCGGGAACCGTGATCGCGACCGTTCGCTGGCTCGGCGGCTTGGTCAGCTCCGTGATCACGTCCGAGTAGCTCATCCCCTCCTTGAGGACGTAGTTGCCCGCGAAGAGGTCGCTGCGATGGCCAGCGAGGGTGAGCCGTGCCTCGAAGAGCGTCCCGCTGGAGATCACGCCCTTCTCGTCGAGCGAG
The DNA here is from genome assembly GCA_963785155.1 of uncultured Thermoleophilia bacterium. GTDB lineage: Bacteria > Actinomycetota > Thermoleophilia > Solirubrobacterales > 70-9 > DASUSH01. The sequence goes on along the minus strand of CAWAUB010000007.1, from coordinate 442,992 downwards.
TCCGCCACCGTGCCCGCGCTCGCACCCCGCGGGATCTTGAAGAGGACCTTGCCCGAGCCCTCACCGTGGAACGGCTGGAAGAGGGCGTTCAGGAAGATCAGCAGGGCGACGACGAACACGACCGCGACGATCCAGACCGGGCTCGGGCGCGGCAGGCGCGAAAGGACGCCCCCTCCCCCACCGCCGGTGCTCGCGGGTGGAGATGAGTGGCTGTAGCGGATGGGCTCGGAGGTTTGGGGCTCTGGTTCTTGGGCCGGGGCCAATTCGGACTCTGTGGGGTCAGACCCCTGTGTCTCGGCGGGCTCGGGCTTTTCCGCCGGGCTCGGGTCAGACCCCGGTTTGCGGCGTTTCGAGATGCGGTCACTCAGGCCGCCGAGCGCGGCGGAGGCGCGTTCGCCGGCCGACGATCCGCTTGGCCGCGCTTCGCCGGCGTCACCCCTCGCCGCCTGCTTCGCCTCGCGTTGGGCGCGGCGCTGCTCGCGCTCGAGGCGGCGTCGCTCGCGCTCGGCCGCGGCGGGGTCCTCGGCGAGGAAGGGGTCGTCGGGGACCTGCGGGCCGTCGTCCGGCCCGTTCGGCGGCTGCTCGCTCAGGGTCTGCCCCTCTGCGAATCGAGGTAGCTCTCGAGGAGGTGAGCCGCAGCGAGGGAGTCCTCGGCTGCCGCCGCGCCGCCGCGGCTGCTGGCCTGGGCGAGGGCTGTGGTGAAGCGCTCGTCGTAAACCTCGACATCGACGTCAACCAGGGCAACGACCTCGTCGGCGAAGGCGCGGGCCAACCTCGCCTGCTCGCCCTCCTCCCCGTCCAGGCTCACCGGGAGCCCCACGACGACGAGCTCAGCCTGGTGTTCGGCCACCAGCTCGGCGACGCGTCTGGGGTCGGATGGTTCGATCACGTCCAGGGGTCGCGCGAGCGTCCCGCTGGGGTCGGAGATCGCGCAGCCGCAGCGCGCGTTGCCGTGGTCGATGGCGAGGATCCGCATCGGCGAGCCGGAAGCCTACGCGTCAGCCGAGCTCGCGCTCGATCGCGGCTCTTGCGGTCGCGAGCGCATCGCCGAGCTTCTCCGGATCGCGACCGCCCGCCTGGGCGACGTCGTCGCGACCGCCACCGCCACCGCCCACCACCGCGGCCGCCTCACGGACGATCGCCGCGGCGGATAGGCCGCGCTCGATCACCGGCTTCGCCAGCATCGCGACGACCGCGACCTTCTCGCCGTCGCTGCCGCCGAGGACGACCGCCGATTCGCCGAGCTTCCCGCGGAGGCGATCGGCGATCGTCAGCAGCTCGCGCTGGTCGGCGCTGCCGCCCTCGGCGACGAGAACCTTGACGCCGGCGACCTCGACCGCCTCGGCCTCGAGCTCGCCGACGCGCTCCCCCGCCTCGGCGGCGCCGACCGCGGAGGCCTTGCGCTCGAGCTCGGCCAGCCGCTCGGATGCACGCCGCGCTGCCGCGACCGGGTCGCGGGGCGCTCCCAGCAGGGCGCCGGCCTCGTCGAGGCTGGCGCTCCGCTCTCGGAACCAGTCGATCGCCGCGGGACCGGTCAGCGCCTCGATGCGGCGGACGTTCGCGGCGCTCGAGCCCTCGGAGACGATCTTGAAGATGCCCACCTCGCCGGTGTTGCCGACGTGCGTACCGCCGCAGAGCTCGCGCGAGACCTCCTCGACCTCCACGACCCGGACCCAGTCGCCGTACTTCTCGCCGAACAGGGCCATGGCGCCCAGCCGCTCGGCCTCGTCGCGATCCATCTCAAGGGCGCGAACGTGGCGACTCTCCTTGATCCAGTCGTTGATGTCGCTCTCGACCGCATCGATCTCGTCAGGGGTGAGCGGCGCGCCATGGGTGAAGTCGAAGCGGAGCTTGTCCGGGCGGACGGCGGATCCGGCCTGGCGGACGTGGGTTCCCAGGTGCGAGCGCAGGGCCGCGTGAAGCAGATGGGTTGCGGTGTGGTTGCGCATCGTCGAATGGCGGGTCGCGTGCTCGACCACCGCCTCGACCCGCTCGCCCTGCGGCGGGAACCCTTCGGAACCCGGCGGAACCGGACGCGAAGCGGAGGATTCCGTCGGCTCGATTCTGAGTGCCTGGTCGTTGCCCACCCGGTAGACGTCGACGACCTTCGCTTCGGTGCCGTCCCAGCGGATCGAGCCCGAGTCGGCGACCTGCCCGCCGCCCTCGGCGTAGAAGGGGCTCTCCTCCAGCTTCACCAGGCCGTCGCCCGACGCGACGACGCCGGTGGCCGCCTTCAGCGTCTCGTAGCCGACGAACCGGGTCTCGGGCTGGCTGGAGACGAACGAGATCACAGCCTCGTGGCGGTCCGGGGTCGCGGTGGCCGCACCGGTCCGGGCGCGCTCGCGCTGCTCCTCCATGAGCACCTCGAAGCCGTCGTCGTCGACGGAAAGGCCCTCCTCGGCGAGGAGCTCCTTCGTCAGGTCGTAGGGGAAGCCGAAGGTGTCGTGGAGCTTGAACGCCTCCGAGGCATCGACCCAGGAGGTGTTCGACTCCTTCGCGTCGGCAACCAGCGCGGCGAGCAGCTCGGTGCCGCGGTCGAGCGTGCGGCCGAAGCTCTCCTCCTCGTCGCCGACCCAGCGCATGATCGTTTCGCGGTTCTGGACGAGCTGCGGATGGGCGTCGGCGGCGATCTCGATCGCGCGCTCGGCGAACCGGCCCAGGTAGGGCGGCTCGAGGCCGAGCACGCGGCCCTGCTGGATCGCCCGGCGCATGATCCGGCGGAGGATGTAGCCACGGTCCTCGTTCGAGGGCACGACGCCGTCGGAGATCAGCTGCACGGTTCCGCGCGAGTGGTCCGAGAGGATCCGCATCGCGCGAGTGGTCTTGTCGTCGTCGCCGTAGGAGCGGCCCGAGAGCTCCTCGGCGAGTTCGACCAACGGGACGGAAGCCGTCCGTCTCGTAGACGGACGGGACGTCCATCTTGATCGCGGCCATCCGCTCGACGCCGAGCCCGGTGTCGATGTTGCGCGAGGGAAGGTCGGTCAGCGAGCCGTCCTCGTGCAGCTCGTAGGTCATGAAGACGTGATTCCAGTACTCGAGGAACCGATCCGTGTCGTCGCCCGGCTGATCTTCCACCGAGCCGAACGCCTCGCCCCTGTCGTAGTACATCTCCGAACATGGGCCACACGGGCCGGTCGGGCCGGCCTGCCAGAAGTTCTCCGACCGCGGCAGATGGAGGATCCGCTCCTCGGGGATCCCCTGGCCCTTCCAGATCTCGATCGCCTCCTCGTCGGGCCCGAGCCCCAGCTCCTCGTCGCCGCCGAAAACCGTGATCCAGATCTGCTCCGGGTCCAGCCCGAAGCCCTCGAGCGAGAGCTCCCAGCCGAACGCGATCGCGTCCTCCTTGAAGTAGTCGCCGACCGAGAAGTTGCCGAGCATCTCGAAGAAGGTCAGATGCCGCGCCGTGTTGCCGACCTCCTCGATGTCGGTCGTGCGGAAGCAGCGCTGGCAGGAGGTGAGCCGATTCGCGGGTGGCTCCTCGATCCCCATGAAGTAGGGCTTCAGCGGCTGCATCCCTGCCGTCGTCAGCAGCACCGAGGGATCATGCGACGCAGGCACGAGCGACGCCGAGGGCCGGCGCAAATGCCCACGCTCCTCGAAGAAGGAGAGAAACGTCTCGCGGATTTCGGCGGACTTCATGACCGCTGGCAGTCTAGGTCGGGCTTGGGGGTGGCGGCGGGACTAAAAACAGCGGCAAGTAAGAGAGGGCGACTGGGCCGGGAAGGGGGGGGCGCGAAGCCGATCTCGCGACTTATTCGTTGTGTGGACGAATTTCTCGCGAAGGCGGAGCGAATGGTCGCCGAGATTGCAGGTCGGCAGCATGGGGTGATCACTTCGGCCCAGCTGGCGCACGCGGGGCTGACGCCGACGATGATCACGTTGCGGGTCCGCCGTGGGAGTCTTCACCGCCTCTACCGCGGTGTCTACGCGGTCGGCCACCGAAAGCTCTCTCAGGAAGGCCGCTGGATCGCCGCAGTCTTCGCCTTCGGCCCTCATGCTGTATTGAGCCACGACTCCGCGGCTGCGCTCTGGGGCCTCGCACGTTCCCCTACAAGCGCAGTTGTTCACGTCACCGTTCCGACCTCGAACGGTCGAACCAAGCGCCGAGGAATCCGCCTCCACTACTCCTCGAGCCTCACGCCCTCCGGCACAACCCGGCGCAAGAACATCCCGGTCACCACCCGCCAGCGCACCCTCGCGGACATGGGCTGGGACTCGGAGCCGACCCGAAGCCACCTCGAGCGTCTCTTCCTGAAGCTGGTCCACACCGCCGGCCTCCCGCGCCCCGAGGTGAACGCCAAGGTCGGCCCCTACACCGTCGACTTCCTCTGGCGCGCCGGACGCCTCATAGCTGAGACCGACGGCTACGAGTTCCACTCCTCACGAGCGTCGTTCGATTCGGATCGTCGACGCGACCGCGAACTCCAGCGGCGCGGCTTCGTCGTCCTGCGCTTCACTTACCGCGACGTGACCGAGCGCCAGTGGGCAACCGTCGACGCCCTACAAGCGCAGTTGTTGCGGGCGGCCTAGGCGATCGTGGCGTGGCCGACGATCGCCTCGCCGTCCATCAGGGCGGCGGTCTGGCCGGGGGCGACTGCGGTCGCAGGCTCGTCGAGTGAGAGAGCGAGTGAGGTGTGGCTTCCGGCGGGCGGGGCGTCGTCGACCCGGCAGTGAAGCGGGCGCGAGTGGTAGCGGATCCGGACGCGGTCGACATCCGACCCGTCGCGGTGCAGGACCGCATCGCGGAGCGCGATCTCCCTGACCCCGAGCTCGTCGCGCGTGCCGATCGTGACCGTGTTCGAGTCGGCATCGGTGGCGAGCACGTAGAGCGGCTCGGGCGCGGCGACGCCGATCCCGCGGCGCTGGCCGACGGTGAAGTGGTGGTGACCGCGGTGGCGACCGAGGACGCGGCCGCCGCGATCGACGAGCGCTCCGTCGCGGTCGCGGAGGCGCCCGTGGCGAGCGAGGAAGGAGCGCCGGCCCTCGCCGGCGAGGAAGCACAGGTCCTGGCTCTCGCGCTTGCCCGCGACGGCGAGCCCCGCGTCGCTGGCGATGCGCCGAACCTCGGGCTTCTCCAGGTCGGCCAGCGGGAAGCGGAGTCGCGAAAGCGTTGCCGGCGCGACCGCCGCGAGCATGTAGGTCTGATCCTTCGCCGGGTCGGCCGCCGCCGTGAGGAGGGGGCCCTCGCCGTCGTCGACGACCCTGGCGTAGTGGCCGGTGGCGAGCCCGCGCGCTCCGAGCCGGCCGGCGAGGTCGGCCATCGCGTCGATCCGCAGCTCGCCGTTGCAGCGCACGCACGGGTTGGGGGTCCGCCCGGCGGCGTAGCCCGAGAGGAACTGATCGACGACCGCTTCGCGGAACTCGCTCTCGAGGTCCATCGTCAGGTGCGGGATCCCGAGCGAGTGGGCGACCGCCCGCGCCCCGAGCACCGCCTGCGGCGAGCAGCAGCTCTTCTCGCCGTCGGTCCGCTGGTCAGCCCAGAGCTTCAGCGTCACGGCGACGACCTCGTTTCCGGCCTCGCGCTCGAGCAGCGCGGCCACCGCGCTGTCGACCCCGCCCGACATCGCGACGAGAACCCGATCCGCCTTCGGCTCGGCGATGGCGTCGCCGGCCGCGACGGCGGAGGTGAGGCCCCGGTGCAGCGCGTCCGCGGCGAGCTCGGCCGCGTGGCGGCCCTGGTCGCTGAGTCCGCCCAGCGCCTCGGCGACGTCGTCCGTCGTGATCGCAGCGGCCTCGAGCAGGGACGCGCCCTCGGCCAACTCGGCGACGGCCGCACCCGCGGCGCGTGCGGCGGCGCAACCTTCAGCATCGAAGCGCGTGCCCTCGACCAGGCCGTCGCGCATCGTCAGCGAGACTCGAACCAGATCGCCGCACGCCGCGCCGCCGGCGGCACCCGTGCGCGAGCCGGAAGGTGCGTCGCCGCGCCGCGACGAGTCGGTCAGGTAGTGCTCGAAGGCCTCCGCGTCCACGGCGGCCAGAGTACCTAGGGACTAGGGGTCGTAGGTGACGTTCTTGCCGTCGAAGAGGGCGTCCTCGACGGCCTGCTCGACGCTCTCGGGCCCGCGGAAGCCGTAGCTGACCGTTGCCTCGGGGACGTTGTCCGTGAGCTTCCGCGGCCGCAGGACGACGATCGCCGGCGTTCGGTCGAGGCTCACTCCCTCGGTGATCCGCGCGTATTTGGCGACATCCTTGACCGGAACCAAGAAGACCTGGGTGTCGCCGCGAGACTTCACCGCCTCGACGCTCTTGCGCAGGGCCTTGTCGTCGAGGCCCTTCTCCTTCTCGATCAAGAGGACGACCGCCTGGTTCTTTGCGTAGGCGACGACCACGTCCTCAGGCAGGCCCGGGCCGGGGATGAACGCTGCGGCGGGATCGCCAGTGACCGGAGGGGCAGCGGGAACGCCGACAGAAGGCGCGGCCGTGTCCGTCGGTGCCGGTGCCGCCGGAGCCGGAGTCGCCGGCGCGGGCGCCGGAGTCGCCGCGGTATCGGGCGTGCTGGGCGCAGCGCCGGCCGCGGTCGGGGTCGCGGTGGTAGTTGCGGGCGGCGCCTCCTCCCCACCCTGGTTGAGCACTCGGGTGAAAAGCAAGAACGCGACGAGCAACGCCATGATCCCGACCACGACGGCCTGGACGACCGGGTTTTCGTTCAGCGCCTTCCTCATAGGACGGCGTACACGAAAAGGGGCTCCAGCCTGCCGTTACCGCCCGGTCTGCGAACCTGGCTAAGCAGGTGGGTGTCTACCGGCGACCCCACGGGGCCAACCGAGATCAACTCCCGGACCAATTGTGTTGGCTCACAATATGAGCGGCTCGCGAACAGGCTCGAGCCCAGCACAAAGGTATCAACGGCATCACCACGCCTGTCGCCCATGTCCGCTAATTCGGCGGATGCGGGCGATTCCTTGAGAGCGCAGGCGTCGTGGCCGGACTCATTCGTCCTCGACGAAGCGCCACCGGGAGAGCTTCCCGTCGTCGTCGAAGTTCATCTCGATCTCCACCGGGCTCGAGTCGGCGACCTCTCCCCCGTCCTTCCAGACGTATTCGGTGTTGCCCTCGATGAACAGGCTCCCGTCAGCCTCCCGCTCGATCCGGTCGACCGCGTAGCGGCGCTGCAGATGGTCGTATTTGTTCGCCGCCCAGGCGATCGCCTCGGCGTGACCGGTGCGCACGCCCCGCGAGGTCTCGATCTCGATCCCCTCCGCGGCGAGCTCGCCGAACGCCGCGGTGTCGCCGTCCGAGAGTGCCGCGAGGACCTTCCGCGCAAGCGCCTCGTCGTCGGCCGGCGCGGTCATTCCTTGGGCTTGGGCTCCGGCCGCGTGGCGTGCACCCGGAGCCCGAGCTCGCGAAGCTGGATCTCGTCGACCGGCGCCGGCGCGCCGGTGAGCAGGTCGGTTCCGGAAGCCGTCTTCGGGAAGGCGATCACGTCGCGGATCGACCCGGCCCCCGCGAGCCGCTGGACGAAGCGATCGAGCCCGTAGGCGATGCCGCCGTGCGGGGGCGCGCCGTAGCGCAGCGCCTCGAGCAGGAACCCGAAGCGATCATCCGCCTCCTCGTCCGTGATCCCGAGCGTCGCGAAGACCCTGCGCTGCATGTCGCTGTCGGAGATACGAATCGACCCTCCGCCGAGCTCCTGGCCGTTCCAGACCACGTCGTAGGCGAGCGCCCTCGCCTCGCCGGGGTTCTCCGGGTCGAGCTCACCGTCGGGCGAGGTGAACGGGTGATGGAGCGGATCCCATCGCTTCTCGTCGCCGTTCCATTCGAACAGGGGCCAGTCGACGACCCAGAGCAGGCGCTCCTCCGCCTCGTCAATCAGCTCGAAGCGCTCGGCGAGGTCCAGCCGCAGCTGGGCCAGGACCGCGTCCGTGACGGGACGCTTATCCGCGACCACCAGCAGCAGGTCGCCCTCCTCCGCGCCGAGCGCCTCGTTGAGGCCGCGCAGCTCGTCCTCCGTGAGGAACTTCGCCGTCGGCGAGCGCCAGCCCTCGCCCTCGCGGAACGCCCAGACGAGCCCCTTGGCGCCGAGCTCCTGCGCCCGGTCGATCAGCCCGTCGAGGACCGAGCGCGGCACATCACGCTTGCCGGCGTTCAGCCCACGCACCGCGCCGCCGGACTCGATCACCGAGCGGAAGACCTTGAACTCGGTCTCCTTCAGGACGTCGGAGAGCGTCACCAGCTCGAGCCCGAAGCGGACATCCGGGCGGTCGGTGCCGAACCGGTCCATGGCCTCGTCGTAGGGCAGCCGCTCGAGGGGCAGCTCCAGCTTCGGGCCGCCGACCCGCTCGAAGACCTGCGCGAGCATCCGCTCGTTGACGTCGAGGACGTCCTCGACGTCGACGAAGGACATCTCGACGTCCAATTGGGTGAACTCGGCCTGGCGATCCGAGCGCATCGCCTCGTCGCGGAAGCAGCGGGCGATCTGGTAGTAGCGCTCGAAGCCGGAGACCATCAGGAGCTGCTTGAACAGCTGCGGTGACTGGGGCAGCGCGTACACCGATCCGGGCTGGTTCGAGCTCGGGACGAGGAAGTCTCGTGCGCCCTCCGGCGTCGAACGGGTCAGCTCCGGCGTCTCGATCTCGAGGAAGCCCTCGGCGTCGAAGAACTCGCGCATCGCCCGGGCGACCTGGGCGCGCAGCGCAATCGTGCGCTGCATCGGCTCGCGCCGCAGGTCCAGGTAGCGGTGGCGCAGCCGCATCTCCTCCCCCACCTCGCCGGAGAACCCCTCGATCTCGAACGGCGGCGTGTCCGCGTCCGCGAGCAGGTCGGACTCGGTGATTCGCAGCTCGACCTCGCCGGTCGGCAGGCCCTCGTTCACCGTCTCGGGATCGCGCTTCACGACCTCGCCGGCGGCGGAGAGGACGTCCTCGGCGCGCAGCCTGTGCGCGAGCTCCTTCGCCTCGGCCGACTCGTCGGGATCGAAGACGAGCTGAAGCAGGCCAGTCCGGTCGCGCAGGTCGACGAAGATCAGGCCGCCGTGGTCCCGGCGGCGATGGACCCACCCGGCGACACGGACGCTCGAGCCGACCTTCTCGGGCAGGACCTGGCCGCACCAGGTGTCGCGGTAGCCGTTGGGGCGCAGGGCCGGGAAGTCGCTCACCGGATCTCCTCGGCGACCCGGTCGGGGTCGATCTCACGCTGTTCGCCGCTTGCCATGTCGCGGAGCTGCGCGGCGCCCTCCTCGTCGAGGATCACCGCCTTCTCCGCCCCCACGCGGTCGGCCTGCTTCATCTGGCCCTTGATGCTGCGGCCCGCGAGGTCCAGGTCCGCTGCGAGGCCGGCGCGCCGCAACTCGACGACGATCGTCAGCGCGCGCTCGCGCTGGCCATCCGCCGCGGCGATGAATACGTCGGCCTTCCGTTCCGGCTCCTCGTCCCCGATCGCCAGCAGGATCCGCTCGATGCCGGCGGCCCAGCCGCAGGCAGGCGTGTCCGGCCCGCCCAGCTCCTCGATCAGGCGGTCGTAGCGGCCGCCTCCGCCGAGCGCGGCCTGCGCGCCGAGCCGGTCGGACTCGAACTCGAACACCGTGCGCGTGTAGTAGTCGAGGCCGCGCACGAGCGTGCTGTCGATCTCGTACTTCACCCCGGCCCGGTCCAGGAGGCTGCAGACCTCCGCGAAGTGGTCCGCGTCCTCCCGGTCGAGCCGGTCGAGGATCTTGGGCGCCTCGGTCATCACGCTCTGGGTGCTCTCGTCATCCGCGTCGAAGGCGCGCATCGGGTTGGAGTCGATCCTCTCGCGCACGTCACGGGAGAGCTCCCCCTCGTGCTGCCGCAGATGCTCGCGCAATTCGGCCCGATACTCGGTGCGGCTCTCCGGGGTGCCGAGGCTGGAGACCCGGAGCCGGATCCCCTCCACCCCGAGGTCCCTGAGCAGGTCGTCGAGCATGATCACCTGCTCGGCATCAACGAGCGGCGAGTCGGACCCGATCGCCTCGGCGTCGAGCTGGTGGAACTGGCGGAAGCGACCGGCCTGCGGCGCCTCGTAGCGGAAGAAGGCGCCGGATGTCCAGAGCTTTACGGGCTGCGGAAGCTTGTGCATACCGGCCTCGATGTAGGCCCGGCAGATCGAAGCGGTCGCCTCCGGCCGCAGGGTGACGGAGCGCCCGCCAAGGTCCTCGAAGGTGAACATCTCCTTGCGAACGATGTCCGTCGCCTCGCCGACGGAGCGGGCGAACAGCTCGGTGTCCTCGAAGATCGGCGTCTCGATCCGGCCGTAGCCGGCACGGGCGAACAGCTCGGCGGCCGCGGCGTAGATCCGCGCGCGAACGGCGGAGTCCGCCGGCAGTACGTCGAACGTCCCCTTCGGGGCTTGGAAGCGGCCGGCCATCGCGCGGCGAATCTACCGGGCGAGCTCGGCGAGGAACGGATTCGACACGCGCTCGGCGCCCAGCGTCGTGATCCCCATGTGGCCGGGATAGACCGTCGTCTCCTCGGGATGGCCGTCGACGAGCGAGCGGATCGAGTCGAGCAGAGTCGGCCAGTCGCCGCCCGGCAGGTCGGTCCGGCCGACCGAGCCCTGGAAGAGCACGTCGCCGGAGAACAGCGCCTGCTCGTCGGGGATCGAGAACGTGACGTGGCCTGGGCTGTGGCCTGGCGTGAAGATGACGTCGATCTCCATCCCCGCCAGTTCGAGCTTTTCGCCGCCGGAGATGGTCTCGTCGGCGTCGTAGGACTCATATGGGCCGAAGCCCGGCCAGGGCACGAAGGCCATGATGTCCGCGAGAACCGGCACCTCGAGCTCGGGGCAGTAAACGGGGGCGCCCGTGGCCTTGGCAACGGGCGCGACGGCGCCGATGTGATCGAAGTGGGTGTGGGTGAGGAGGATCGCGTCGACCGTGACGCCCATCTCCTCGACCGCGGCCAGGATGCGCGGCGCCTCCTCCCCCGGGTCGACGATCAGGGCGCGGTCGGAGCCGTCGCGACGCAGGATGAAGCAGTTCTCGGCGACCTGGCCGACGGTGAGCATGCGGACTTCCACGCCGCCTACTCCTTGCCCTTCTCGGCCTTCGCCTCCAGCCGCTTCTTCTCTTCCTTGCGCATGCGCATCCGGTAGAAGAAGCGGTCCATGTAGTAGCCCATGGGGATGTAGAGCAGGACCATGAAGGCGGAGAGCCCGAGGGCCTGCGCGATCGGCTGCTTGAAGAGGACGAGCAGGAGGACGAGGAAGATCGCGCTCGCGATCAGCGCCCGGTTGACCGCCCCGCGCCACGTCGGCGGCGAGCCGACGCGGTCGGCAACGCGCTGGGTCCGGGTGCCCTTCTTCTTCGTTCCGCGCGAGCGCGCCTGAGCCTTCGCCTCCGCACGGCTGCGCGGCCGGCCTGCGCGGCGGCCACCGACCTTGCCGCCCTGGGTGCCGCGTTGCTTGCGGCGGCGCTTCTTCGTCTGGCCCGGCATCGAGCCTCAGATTAGTGACTGAGCCGCTCGATCTGCCGTTCGAGCAGGTGCCCGTCGCGGTCAGGGTCGATCAGCTCGACGTCCTCGGGGAACCCGCGCAGCGCCGCCTTCGGCACGAGGCCGACGATCTCGGCCGACGTCGCCCGCGCGCCGAGCGGTTCGGCGAGGCGGCGGACCTCGGCGACGACGTCGCCCAGCGAGATGCGCAGCGGGTCGTGGATGTTGGTCGAAACCTGGGTCACCCCCTCGAAGGCCAACCCCATCGCCCTCACTCCCGGCAAGCCGCCGCCGGACTCGCGCACGCCGGCGGCGACCGTGCGGGCGAGCTTCGGGTCGGGCGAGTCGAGGAAAACGTTGAAGGCGGCCAGCGGCGGGCGGGCGGTGACGAGCGTGGCGCCCGCGGTGGGGTGCGGCTCGGGCGGCCCGCGGTCGGGAAGCAGCAGGCCGTCCTCCATCCGCGTGCGCAGGTAGCCGAAACCGCCCTCGCGAAAGTAGGCGCGCTCCCGTCGCTCCTCGCTCGTCGCGAGGCCGCCGTAGAGGAAGACGGGGACCTCGAGCTCGGCGGCGATCCGGTCGGCCACGTCGAGCGCGAGCACCTCCGCCGGCTCCCGGCTCGCATCGTCGACGAAGACGACCGGGCAGACGTCGACCGCGCCGATGCAGGGGTGCGCGCCACTGTGTTTCCGCATGTCGATCGTCTGCGCCGCGACTCCGGCGCCCGCAACGAGCGAGGCGGCGAGGTCGACCGCGGAGCCGGCGAGCGAGACCACCGTGCGGTTGTGCACCGCGTCGAAGTGGAAGTCGAGCAGCGCGGCCGGGTCGCGAAAGGCGTCGACGAGATCGTGGACCTTGGCCGGATCCTCGCCCTCGGAGACGTTGGGCACCGCGAGAAGCATCGCGGCCAAACCTAAGCGATCGCGCCCGGACGGCGCCCGGGATCAGCGGGTTACTTTGGCCCGGTCCTTGACCTTGCCGACGGTCGTGGCGCTCTTGATGATCACGTCGGCGTTGGCCTTCGAGCGATCGGCGAAGTACTTCTCCGCCTTGCCGGTCAGCCTGAACGCCTTCGACTTCGACGAACCGCCGTTGATCTTGTTGATGAAGCCCTCGGCGATCTTGATCCCCGCGCCCTTCACCGTGATCGCGACTCCGGCACAGCTCGAGAAGTCATCCGGGCACTTGATCTTCGGCGCGATGCGTCCGCCGGAGATCTTCAGGTTGGACTTCGCCAGCTTGAGCTCGGGATCGGGGAGATCCGCGTAGTCATCGAGCAGGTCGTAGCCCTTGGGCACGAACTTCGGCGCCGGCTGGCCGACGTAACCCTTCACCGATCCGGGGCGCTCGCGCACCGGCAGGCGCACTTCGAGCTTCGTGACATCGACGGTCTGCTGGTTGTTCGACGCCCGGCCGTACGAATCGAGCTGGCCACCGCCGGCATCCTTCGCGAGCAGCTCGACCACCGGCACGTGCCCCGGCTCGAACCGCCATCCGTTCGGATGCATCTGGAAGACCTGCTTCGTCGGGCCGCCGGTTGCCGGCCGCCAGAGGCCCCTCGCGACGAGCCGCTCCTCGCCATCCGGGCCGACATCGAGCAGGCGCGCGGCGATCTGGGAGGTGTCACCCGGGAGCTTGAACTTGCCGATCACGGTCGGTGAGCCGAGGAGGGTGACGCCGTTGCCCGGGGTCGGCGGGAAGACGTACTCCCCGGTGCCCGGCTCGTTCTCCTGTTGGACGGTCGCGCATGAGCCGTCGCCGGTCACGGGGTCGAAGACCTTGGCGATCTCCGGGTTGCCCGAGTCCGGGGCGATCTTGACGGTGGACGGATCCTTCAGGCGGATCTCACCGCGGGCGAGCTCGGCCCAGTTGTCGGCCTGGAACTGCGTGCCGACGGGCGCGCTTTCCGGGCACGTCTGGGTGATCGCCTTGACGCCCTGGAACGGCTCGCTGCCGGTTCCCTTGACGTAGAAGTCGAGCCACTCGTTCTGGCTCGCGACCATCCTGGCGATCACGTCGCCCTCGGTTGCGGAGCGCGGGTGGCCCGCGATCTCGGCCGCGAGGATCTGGAACTTCGCGTTCGGATACTGCGTGGTGGTGCGGTTGTAGTAGCGCAGCACCTCGTCCACCGGGAAGAGGTCGTCGGTGAACCCGTTCGCGTAGAAGATCGGCGCGGGCTCGACCGCGGGATCGATGTAGTAGGACGAGTGGAACGTGGTGATCTCGTCCAGGATCGCCTGTGACTGCGGGTCCACGTACGGCTCTCCGGCGAGCAGGAGGTCGCGCCAGCCGGTGATGTTGGCGCCCGGCGTTCCGAGTGGCGCGTAGTAGCCGGGGGAGCCGAGGCCGGAGATGTAGAGCCCGTTGACGAGCGACTCCTTCATCACCCCGAAGCGACCCTGGTAGGGGTTCTTTTCCGCGTAGTCGAGGGTCGAGCCGTTCGGCACCAGCGAGTAGGCGAGGTCAGACCACGTGATCCACGGCGCCGCGCCGGCGATCTGCATCGCCTTGCCACCGGGGCTCGTCCATGGGACCAGCGTGCCGTCCTGGAGCATCACGCGGTTCTTGAGCGCAGCAAGGGCAAGCGAGATGCCGCCGCCGTAGGAGGGTCCGATCGCACCGATGCGCTGTGGGTCGACCCGGTTCTCGTCGGCGAGCAGGCCCATGAAGTGCTGGGCGTCGCGGATCTCGTAGCGGGTGTCATCCAGGCGAACGAACCCGGGCTCACAGCCGGCCGGATCGGCGTCCTTGGAGGCCTGCGAGCCGCACGACTCGCGGAAGCCGCGATCGGTCATCGAGAAGACCGCATAGCCGCGGTCCAGGAACGGCTGCATCCCCCCAAGGCCGGTCTTCGAGCCGCCGTAGCCGTGGTAGGAGCCGATCAGCGGATAGTTGCCGTCGGGGCCTGAGGCCGGCTCGGGCGGGAAGGCGACGTTGACGTCGATCGGAACGCCGTCGAAGGTCTTGACGGTGGAGCGGGGCTCGGTCGAGCCGCAGAAGCGCACGCCGTCGGGCTGCACGGTGCAGGCCACCTGGCCGGCGAAGACGCTCGGGATCGCGGCGCTCGCAGCGGCGGGCAGGGCCAGCGCGCTCGCGCATGCGACCAGGATCAGCGGGACCAACAGGTGACGGCGTCCGTGCATCTCTCTCCTCGTTCTCGTCCCCCTCTGCAGACGAACACAATATCCATGGTTACGATTCGGTCTCGGCCAAGGAGGGGCCTCATGTTCAAGAAGTCGATTCTCGTCTCCTGTCTCTGCTTCGTACTCGTCGCAAGCTCGGCGAGCGCGGCTCCGCTCTCGGTACCGAGCCTCAAGCCGCTCTCCTCCACTCGCGCCTGGTTCGAGGTCGGCGACTACTCGTCGGTCCTGCGCGGGGTCCCGAGCGCGAGCCCGGAGTACCTGGCCGATGCCCGGTCATACGTCCACTCCCTTCGCCATCGGCTGAATCAGACGGTTCAGCGGCGTGACGGCCACCGGCGCCGCGCCGTTTACCACCAGGCGCTGCGCCTGCGCCGGCAGCTTTCCGACGACGCCCGCGCCAACGCACGCGGTCAGCGGCAAAAGGCCCGCGACCACTTCCACGAGCGGCGCCGCGAGGCGAAGAAGATCCCCGACCCGCAGCGCCGCCGCGAAAAGCTGCGCGACGCCCGGCAACTGTTCACGAAGCGCAAGCTGGAGATCGAGCGCAGCCTGCTCGGCAACCTGAGGGAGGCGAGCCGGACCGCCGCTCGAGCCCAAGTCGGCCGCCAAGCCACGCATCCGGTCGTTGCGCCGCAACGACCGCGGCATCGCAAAGGTTCAAAACCGCGAGCTGACCTACCAGCTCCGCGCACTCCGCAACCGGAGCTAGCGAAGCTACGATTCGACCCCCGCCGGAGTAGCTCAGCTGGTTAGAGCAGCGGAATCATAATCCGCGTGTCGGGGGTTCGAGTCCCTCCTCCGGCATCGGGAAAGGCCTGCATAGAGCGCCTTTTCCGTGATATCTGCTGGGACCCCCCTCCTCTGGCTACTGCTGCGAGGCACAAAGTTGCCGGACAGCCCCTCAGGTTCTGCGACGCAGATTTCCTAGACCGGGTCGTTTGCTCACGCGCGGGCGATCGACCCGGCGGGTGGGCTCGAGCCGGGCGCCGTGTAGACACCCCGACCCCTTCAGGGACGCGGAGCGCCGTCCGCGCCGATGACCCACCAATAGCCGCCGTTCAGGTTCACGTCGTGGCAGAAGACGTCGCCGCGGCCCTCGTGCGCGTAGTAGTAGAGCGGCTGGTCGGCGTAGGTGACCTGGCGGTCCCCGTTCTTGCGGCGCGTGGTCCCGAGCAGGTCCTCGTCGAGGCCCCGCCCTGCCTTTGGTCGGCCCTTTGTGAGCACGGGCGGCCACGCCTTGGCGCACTTGCCGTAGCAGGCGCTATCGCCCGGGCTGTCGTTCTCGAAGATGTAGATGGCCTGGCGGTGTGGGCCCCACAGCATTCGCCCGTAGTCCGAGCCGCGCACCGACACCTTCGTGCCGGCCGCATCCGCCGGCGCGGCGGCGGGAACCACGAGCAAAGAGGCGGTGACCGCGACGGCTACGGCGAAGCGCCTCACGCGAGCCGCTCCCCGTCGGGCCCGACCACCCACCAGAAGCCGCCGTTCAGGTCGACGTTGTGACAACGGACCTCGCCCGGGCCCTCGTGCGCATAGAAGTAGAGCGGCTGCCCGTCGTAGGTGACCTGGGTCGTGCCGTCGTCGCGCTCGGTCGTGCCGAGGAGCGAGTCGTCCGTCCCGTCGCCAGCCACCGGCTCCCCGTCGGTAACCACCGGCGGCCAGGCCTCGGCGCACTCGTCATAACAGGCGCTTTCGTCCGCGCCGTCGTTCTCGAAGATGTAGATCGCCTGGTCCTTCAAGTCGTAGAGCATCTCGCCGTACTCCGAGTCACCGACGACGATCTCGGTTCCGGGCTTGGGCTGAGGCCTGTCCTTCTCGGGCTTTTCGGCCTCATTCTCCGTCTCGGCTGCGGCGCTGGTCGTCGCTGGCTCAGGCTCCGGCGAATCTGAAGAGCTGCCATCGTCGCCGCAGCCGGCGAGCAGCGAGAGCGCGAATGCGCATGCGATCACGATCGAACGCATCGATCAGATCGTTTCCTCCCCGATTAAGTGCGACCTAAGGGATCAGGACCGCGCTGCTCCTTCGCGCGAGCAGCAGTAGTCCTCGACCACTCCGCTCTTGAGGTGGCTTTGCCCCGTCACACCTCCCACGGCGGCGGCTCGATCGAATCCTTTGATTCGCGGCGCTCGAGCCGCGTGATGATCGATTCGAGGTCCTGCTGAATCTCGCGGGCCTCTGCGATCGCGTCGACTGCCTCCCGTTCGATGATCGCTCCACGGCGGATCTCAGCGTGCTTCGAGCGTCGGACCTCGCGCTCGACCAGGTGCCCAATCGCCCACCGATCGAGCGGTTGTCGTTTCGATGCTCGAGGTGGTTAGTGGATTCGATCACAGAGCTTCGCGGCCGTCGAGATGGACGAGGGCCGGCCCCGCGCTCAGATCGCGATGACGACCTTGCCGCGGGCGTGACCGGCTTTGAAATGGCCGACCGCCTCGGCCACCTCGCTCATCGGAAAACGAGCGCTGATCACCGGCGCCACGCGTCCCGCCTCGATCATTTCCTTGAGGGCGAGGAGATCGTCCTGTCGATCTGCGTGAACCAGCGGGCGGAGCCGCTGTTGAACAAACGGCGACAACAACATCGCCCGGAGGAATCGGTCGGTGCCCTTGAACCAGCGTCCACCGGATCCGCCGACAAGTACGAGGGTCCCGCTCGGAGCCAATTCTCGTCTCAGGTCTGACAGCGAGCGATCTCCGACGAGGTCGACGATCAGGTCGTAGCGGGAGTCCGCCGTGACGTCCTCTCGCGTGTAGTCGACAACTCGGTCGGCGCCGAGGGAACGGACCAGCTCGACGTTAGCGCTGCTGCAGACTCCGGTCACCCGAGCGCCAAGCGCCTTTGCGATCTGTACAGCGAAGGTGCCGACGCCGCCTGACGCGCCGATGATGAGGACGTGTTGTCCAGGCTCGACCCCACCTTTGTCGCGCAGTGCCTGCAACGCAGTGAAGGCGGACACCGGAACCGGCGCAGCCTCCTCGGCGGTGAGGTTCGAGGGCTTTGGGGCGAGCGAGTTCTCAGGCACAGCCACGTACTCGGCCAGGGCGCCGGCGGACCAGCCGAAGACCTGGTCGCCGGGCTTGAATCGCTCAACTCGATCGCCGATGGCATCCACCCGGCCGGCAAGCTCGCGGCCCACGATTCGATTTCGCGGTCTACGCAATCCCGTCGCGAATCGCGCGATGTAGGGCCGACCTCTCATCAGGTGCCAGTCATCGCCGGCAATGGGTGCCGCTTCGACTCGGACGAGCACCTCGTCCTCCCGGGGGACAGGCGTGTCGATCTCCTGGACCTCGAGTACATCGCTGGGCGCGCCGTACCGGCTCTGGATGATCGCCTTCACGAGACCAGCTCCGCAGCGATCGCCTCGTCGGGGGCCGGTGTTCCGTTGAACCGCGTCGGCTCCATTCCCATCACCAAGAACTCGTCCTCAAAAGACGACGTGCTCGCGGCACCGGACGCGTAATGCATCGGAAACGCCGCCTTCACCTCCCGGGTCTCGTCGCCCAACCCACTCGCGCTGATCTCGGCGAGGTCGAGGTCCTGAGTCTGAAACGAGTGCATGTCAGTCCTCCTATCCGAACACGGCGTGTTTCTTTCGTGGCCGCTCAAGCTTTGGGCGGCGGGCCCGACCGATCGTGGCTCGGGCCCGCCGCGGGTACAGGGGGGAGCGGGTGGTGCTCCGCTTCGAAAGCTAGACGCCGGCGGTCTTGAATCGGATGGGGTCGACACCCCATTTCCGAGTCTCGCCGCGTTCCCGATACTCGCCTCGTGGCACAAAGGCTTGCCGAAAACGCTGCGATCGGGCTAACCGCGGGGGCCGCAATCGGGGCGGCGATCCCGCTCCGACGACTTGGTCGCGCGCACAGGCGAGCGATCGAAACGGGCTTCGTCGGCCTCGTCGCCGGGTCCGCCTTCACCTTCGGAGCGGATCCCGGAGAGGTTGAGCCCGTCTGGAGCGCGGCGGTGGCTGCTTGCGCGGCTCTTCTTTACTTGATGGTCCTGGCGATCGCGCCTCGAGTGTCCGCTGCGGACGCGGATCCTGGGGACCGACAAGACAACTGATCCATCTTGGCGGCCGCACGCGGCCGAGGGCAGGGGCGGCGGGAAGGTGAAATTGTCAACCGGGCGACTCGCGTATGCGCGCTGGCTCGCCGATTGGAGGTTCATCGAAACGTGAAGTTGAGAACGATTGGAGCGCTCGCGGGATTCCTCGCGCTGGTGCTTGCGGGTGTCGCCGCAGCCGCGACAACGCCGCTTCCGCCTGACCAGCAGTCCCCATATCTCGAAGGCAACTGCAACCCGGTCGACGGCAGCGCCCTGCAGGGCGACGCCGAGAACGACCGCATAGTCGGGACCGCTGTTCGGGATCTCCTCCGTGGTGGCGACGGCGACGACGCGATCAGCGGCCTGCCCGGCGACGATTGCCTGAATGGCCAAGCTGGGGCCGACATCCTCGACGGCGGCGACGGTGCCGACTCGCTCCTCGGAGAGCTCGGGATCGACCTGCTCGCCGGAGGCAGCGGCGACGACTCGATCGTGGCGGGCGACGGCGACGACCAGCTCTACGGCGCAGCCGGGAACGACACGCTCATCGCCGACGCCGGCAACGACGAGCTCGACGGCGGCGCCGGCAATGACACCGCCAGTGGCGGGCCGGGGCGC
This sequence comes from uncultured Thermoleophilia bacterium, assembly GCA_963785155.1. Lineage (GTDB taxonomy): Bacteria > Actinomycetota > Thermoleophilia > Solirubrobacterales > 70-9 > DASUSH01. The sequence goes on along the minus strand of CAWAUB010000007.1, from coordinate 423,806 downwards.
GACGATGTCGACGGCGACGCGGGAGAGGACACGATCTCCGGAGACGCGGACGCCGACATGCTCGAGGGCGGAGACGATCCCGACACCCTGCGCGGCGGCGACGGCGACGACGGGCTCCGCGGCGACGGGAAGGATGACAACGTCCGCGGGCAGGCCGGCAACGACACCGTCTCAGGCGGCAACGCCCGCGACGAGCTCGCCGGCAACCAGGGCAACGACCGCCTCTTCGGCAACGCCGGCGCCGACAAACTGAAAGGCGGCGCAGGCGATGACGTGCTCAAGGGAGGCGAAGGCCCCGACAGGCTCAACTGCGGCTCGGGCAATGACATCGCCATCGCCGACAGCAAGGACAGCGTCGCCGCGAACTGCGAGACGGTTCAGTAGGAGGGCGAGCGAACGGCGGGGCCAGGGATGGCCCCGTCTGCCTCCCCCTAGGCCTCGACCAGTCCCCGTCGGATCGCGTAGCGCGTCAGCTCGACGCGATCGTGCATCCCGAGCTTCTCGAGGACGTTCGCCCGGTGCCTCTCGACCGTCTTCTCGCTGATCACAAGCTCCTCGGCGATCTCGCGATTGCTCAATCCCTCGGCGACCAGCTTCACGATCTCCAGCTCGCGCGGCGTCAACACGTCCCCTGGGATCTCCTCCCCCTCGCGCGCCCGCTCGAGGTAGTCGCGCATCAGGCTCTTCACGGCCGGCGGGTAGATGAACGGTTCTCCCCTGAGCGCGGCGCGGCAGGCTTCGACCAGGTCGCGGTCGGCGGCGGACTTGAGCACGTACCCGGATGCGCCGACGCGCAGCGCCTCGAAGAAGTACTGCTCGTTGTGATGCATCGAGAGGATCAGCACGCGCAGTTCCGGCTTTCGGGACGAGAGTTCACGAGCCGCCTGCAGGCCAGTGAGCCGGGGCATCGTCACATCGAGGATCGCCAAGTCGAAGTCGTCAGAGATGGCGGCCTCAAGCGCCTCGCGTCCATCTCCCGCCTCGGCGGCGACCTCGAGATCCGGCTCGGAATCGAGGATCGCTCGTAGCCCACGACGGACCATCGCGTGATCGTCGGCAAGGAGGATTTTGGCCTTCAGCGGGGTCATCGTCGCGTTTGCGCCGGAACGACCAGCTCGACCTGAGTACCGCGGCCTTCCGGGCCCGCGCCGATCGCCAGCCTGGCTCGGACCAAGAGCGCGCGCTCGCGCATTCCTCGGATCCCGTTTCCCTCGTCGTGGCCGTTCAGACCGATTCCATCGTCCTTGACGGTGAGCCGAACATCGTCGCCGTGGGGGGCGACCTCCATGACTACGCTGGCCGCGTTCGCATGGACGGCGACGTTGGTCAGGCTCTCCTGAGCGACCCGGTAGACGACGAGCTCGGCCTCCGAATCGAGGGCCGGCAGGCCATTCGCGAACTGGCGCTCGAGCTTGATCCCGCTCCGCTGCGAGAACTGCTCCCCGAGTACGACCAGGGCGCTGAGCAGGCCGAGGTCGTCGAGCGTTTCCGGCCGAAGGCGGTTGACGATGTTCTCGACCTCGGCGCTGACCGATCGCAGCTCCTCCTGCGCTGCGCGAAGTTCGGCGCCGGCCCGGCCGTCACTTTCGGCGGCGATGCTGCGCAAGCTGAGCATGACGCCGGCGATGCTCTGGTTGAGCTCATCGTGGAGCTCGCGGGCGAGGCGGCGTCGCTCCTCCTCCTGGGCGATCAATGTCCTTCGGCCCATCTGCCGGCGCTCGGTCTCGAGACGCTCGAGCATCCGGTTGAAGACCGAGCCAAGCTCGTCGATCTCCGAGCTTCGAGTCGAAAGCGAGACCCGCTGCCCGGGAAGGAGCAGGTCGACCTGCTTCATCACCCCGGTGAGCTCTTCGACCGGCCTAAGGGCCCGCCTGATCACGAGGAAGTTGACCGCCAAGAGCAGGAGGAGCCCGACCGCGACGACGACCGCCTCGCGCGAGACGATCGGGTCCGAGATCGTCGCCGGCGAAATCGCGAGGACCACGGTCGCGGCGATCAGGATCGCGGCGTTAGGCGCGAAGATCTGCCAGAAGAGTGGCAGCTTTCGCCAGTGGGCAATCAGAGTCCTCATCGCCCCTCAGGATGGCATCAGCGCAGCGAGGGTAAATGGGGTCTGACCCCCAGATGGGGTGTCCGCCCCATGTTCGGTCCGCGGCGGGGCAGGTAAAACCGAATGACCTTGCGCGAACTGGAGACCCTCCTCACCACTTGGCTGATCGACGTCGGCATCTGGGTTGTCGAGATCTTGCTGCTCACCGCGATCGCCAGCGTAGGCCTGTATCTCGCCGTCGGGATTCCTCTGATCATTGCGCTCGACCGACGCCTGCAGTCGCGGCTGTAGGCGGAGCTGATGGCCCCGCTTCGCCGTGCTTTCCCGCTCTCGCTGCGCGCCTATGCCTGGCTGATCGCCGTCCTGTTTCTCGCGATCTGCGCGCTGACGATCTCGCGACTTGATTCTCATGCTGGATCGAAGCGCCGCATCGACGGCCCGAACATCGTGATCATCCAGACCGACGATCAGACCCTGACGTCGCTCAACCGCCGAACGATGCCGAACGTCCATCGACTCCTTGCCGATCGCGGGGTGACCTTCACGGACCACATCGTCGCCTCGCCCCTTTGCTGCCCCTCGCGGGCCAGCCTCCTTACCGGCCAGTATCCCCACAATCACGGTGTCCGCTCGAACCCCGACGGCTACGAGAAGCTCCAAGAAAAGCGCAACACCCTGCCGGCGTGGCTCGCGCGCGCCGGCTACCGCACCGCACACGTCGGGAAGTTCCTGAACAACTACGAGAGGTTTGCGCTCACCCCCTCGGCCCCCGCGCCCGGATGGCACGACTGGGTGACGATGCTGAAGCCCTATGGGTACTTCGACTACGAGCTCGCCGTCGATGGGCAGGTCAAGGGCCACGGATCCGGCAAGTCCGAATACCTGTCGACGGTGCTCAACCGCTGGGCTGTCCGACTGATCCGGGACTCGGCCGGCGAGCGGCCGTTCTTTCTCGCCCTCGACCACTTCGCTCCGCACGGTCAGTCGCGCGCGGTCAAGGGAGGATGCGGTCGAACCGCGCTTCCCCTGCCCGGCGACTTCAGGCGCTTCGCGCGGGAGGCCCTGCCATCGCCTCCCTCTTTCGCCGAGGAGGACCTCTCCGACAAGCCGGCATTTCGCCAAGACGACCGGCTCTCCGCTGCGCGGATTCGCGGGATACGCAGGAACTACCGCTGCCGAGTCGCCTCGCTTCGCGCGGTCGACCGCGGCGTCAAGCGCATCGTCAAGGAACTGCGAAGTTCCGGCGAACTCGACGAGACGGTGATTGTCTTCACATCCGACAATGGCTTCCTGCAGGGCGAGCACGCGATCCCCGCGCAGAAGGCGCAGGCCTACGAGGAGGCGATCCGCGTGCCGCTCGTTATCCGGACGCCCGCTACGGCCAGGCGCGAGCCAAAACGAATCGAAGCCCCGACGGCGAACATCGATCTGGCTCCGACCATCCTCGAGCTCGCGGGAACGAAGGCCTGCCGCTCCGCGAGCGACTGCCGAACGATGGACGGGCGGTCGCTCGTGCCCTTCTTGCAAGAGCGCCATCCTCGTTGGGCCGCGGCCCGGGCGCTGCTCACGACGTTCACCAATGGCCATCGCCGAAACTCGCCGAGGGAGAGCTGCGAGTTCGCAGCAATGCGGACGCGCGTGGTCGCCTACGTCGAGCACCGCGAGATCCCCGATCTTGAGACGCTCGTATGCCGCCCGGCCTTCGAGCGCGAGCTCTACGACCTCGCTCAGGATCCATACCAGCTCGACAATCGGGTCGAAAGCGCCGACCTCGGCGGTGCCGATCTAAAGCGGCTCGCCGATCGACTTGCGCGGCTAAGCCACTGTGCCGGGATCAAGGGTCGGGACGACAGGGCTTCGGGACAGCCCTTCTGCGAGTAAGCCCAGCGCATTCGCCCGGGGAACCAAACCCGCGCCGACGGAGATACGGCGCCTGAACGCGATCGCCTCCGCAAGTCGCGGGTCAGAACCCTCGTCTGAAAATCCTCCGGCACCTGCTCAGCGGCCCTTCCACACGGGGTCGCGCTTCTCCTTGAACGCGGTCGCGCCCTCCTTCGCGTCCTCCGAGACCATCACCGGACCGACGATCTCGGCCTGCTTCTGCCACATCTCCTCCGTAGTCCAGTCGAATTGCTGCTCCAGGACCTGCTTGGAGGCGATCAGGGCGAGAGGGCCGTTCTTGCCGATCGCGGTCGCCAGCTCCTTCGCCTCGTCCAGGGCGGTCCCCGGCTCGACCAGGCGATTGACGACGCCGAGCTCGTGGAAGCGCTCCGCGGGCCAGGCGTCGCCGCTGAGCGCGAGCTCCATGACGGCGTGGTACGGCATCCGGCGCGGCAGGCGGAGCAGCGCGCCGGCCGCCGCGACCAGCGAGCGCTTCGACTCGGGGATCCCCATCTTCGCTCCCTTGGCCGCGACGATCAGGTCGCAGCTGAGGGCGATCTCGAGGCCGCCGGCCACCGCGAAGCCCTCGATCGCGGCGATCAGCGGCTTGCGCGAAGCCCGCTGAGTGATGCCGGCGAAGCCACGGCCCTCGTAGTAGGGCGACTCGCCCTTGACGAAGGCACCGAGGTCCATGCCGGCGCAGAAGAAGCCGCCACCGCCCGTGAGGATCCCGAGGCGGAGGTCGTTGTCGGAGTCGAGTTCGTCAAGCGCGGTCCCGACGCCCTCAGCGAGCGCGCCGTTGACGGCGTTCCGGACCTCGGGCCGGTTGAGGGTGATCACCAGCACGCCGTCGGCGCGCTCGGTCAGGACTGCGGGGGCTTCGTTCTCTGAGTTCATTGCCGGGACTCTTTCATCCGGCGAGCGGCGAGGGCGGGATCCGGGTCTCCCCGGTGACCTCCGGAAGCTCGAGGCCCACCTCGTCGATGAAGCAGTACGACCACTCCTCGCCCGGCTCGATCGAGCGGATCAGCGGATGGCCCTCCGCCGCGGCGTGCCGGGAGGCGTGCTTGTTCGGCGAGCTGTCGCAGCAGCCCACCTTGCCGCAGTTGAGGCAGATGCGGAGATGGACCCAGGGATCGCCCGTCACCAGGCACTCCTCGCAGCCTTCGGCCGCTTCGGGAAGACGGGTCACCTTCAAATGGTCAAGATGCGCGCAGTCGGCCATTGCGCTCGATGCTACTCACGATTTGGGCCTCCAGGGCGTCGAGTCGTACGTGCGCGAAGAGCCCGTAGGCCGGCGGTGGATCGTCCTGGTCGATGAAGTCCGTAACCCAGAACCCGTGCTCGCCGTGGAGCAGGCGAGCGCAATCGTGCGCGTCGAGGGGCTCGAAGGCAGACTCGGTGAGCTCGGCCACAGCCGCATCCACATGGCCGACGACGGGTTCGAGCCGCGATGCGTCCCACTCCTCCCAGTCGGCCGAGTCGCGCCCGTAGGAGGTGCCGTCGCAGTGAGCGACGAAGCCGCAGCCGGCCAGCTCGACGGCGCGGGCGACCTCGGCCTCCTGCGCAACGCGTGAGCCCTTGAACGGGCCGAGATCGTCGTAGAGGTCAGGCCGAAGGCGGAGGGCGAAGCGCTTGACGAGCCCAGAGGACTTGTAGCCGCGGCGGTGCTGGGCGAAGCGAATCTCCGCATCGCGGGCGCTCGAGCCGACGTAGACCCAAGGGATGCGCGGGTCGCGCCGGCGTCCCGCCGCGGGGCTGAGCTCGATCACGTAGACGCGAGAGGGCACCCCTGCTGATTCGACGACGGCGCGCGAGAGCCTCGCGCGCCGCCCCCGGTCAGGACCGTCCGTGCTTCAACTACGCGCTCTGCGCCGTGGTCGCGCGCGGGCCCTTCTCGTCTGCCTCCGACTCGTATTCGACCTTCGCGCCCTCGGCGAGCGAGCGAAAGCCCTCGCCGGCGATCACCGACTGGTGAACGAAGACGTCCTTGCTTCCATCGTCCGGCGTGATGAAGCCGAAGCCCTTCTCGTCACTGAACCACTTCACTGTTCCTGTTGCCATGCAGATCTCCGATCCGCTCGTGTGCGGCGGACCGCGGAGGGCTGCTAAGACCGAGAACGGGGAGCGCTGAGCACGTTGGAGCCGGGCGTCACGCCCGGCGGGTACCCAACCAGCGTAGCGGTCTTTAAGTCCCCCGAAGATCCGTTCACGAGCGGGCGGCGTAGGACGAGTCGGCAAAGGAAGCCATGACCGACTGGAAGGAAGATTGAGATGGAACTCAACCCGATCGCCGGTGAGCTGACCGTCCTGCTCGGCCCATCCGGATGCGGCAAGTCCACCCTGCTGCGTTCCTGCTTCGACCCCTCGGAGGCCGTGCTCCTCCGCGATTCGCTCAGCGTCCACGGGATGCGGCCGAGGCGCGTGGCCCTTCAGCACGCGACGGCCGACTCCGCGCCCACGGTGCTCGCCGACGAGCTCACCACCGGGATCTCGCCCGCGGATCGCGACGAGCTCATGGCCCAGCTCCGCGAGATGGCCGACGGCCTGGGACGGGCAGTTGTGCTGGCCACCGAGGATGAGGAGGTCGCCGCCTGGGCGCACCGCGTGATCGTCCTCTCCCCGGGCGCTTGGCAGACCGCCGAAAAGGGCGTCGCCTTGACGGGATGACCGGGGGTGCCGGCGACGGATCGCCGGGCGGGCTCGATCGCCGCAAGCGTCGTCCAGCAGGATCCGGATCCAGGAGTCGTGGCCGCGGTCGCGATCGACAACCTGCGGCGATACCTCGATGGCGACACCGGCGGCGTCCTGAACGAGTGCACAGGGCAACCGGCCGGGGAGATCACGCCGCGGGTCCCGGCGCTCGGCTTCGCCATGGACGCGCCCTGCCTGATCAACACCAGCAACACCGACCCGGCCATCAAGCAGCCGGGCTTCCTCGCCTGGCGCGCCGCCGGATTCGACACGGCGCTGTTCGTCATGGCCGGCTTCGAGCACACCCGGCAGCAGCTGCTCGCCGAGGAGGTCCTCGGACAGCCGACGAAGTCCATCCTGAGCAGTCAGTTCCTGTCCGGCGCGTCGCTCGATCCGACGATCGACACGACCGACTACGTGTCCCACCTGGACGAGTTCAGCGGCCCGCCCAGCCTGAAGCAGGGATCGGGGCCGAAGGACGAGGTGACGAAGAAGGACGTCAAGCGCGGCAAGGTGAAGTTCAAGTTCTCCTCCGACGACCCCGCGGCCACCTTCGAGTGCCGGCTCGACTCGAAGAAGCCCTTCGAGTGCGAGTCGCCGGAGAAGCTAAAGAAGGTGTCCTCGGGGAAGCACAAGTTCAAGGTCACGGCGATCGACGCCGGCGGACTCGAGGCGAAGAAGTCCGCCAGCTGGCGCTTCGAGGTCGGCTAGCCGCTATTCGATCTCGCCGAAGCGCACGTCGGTGTCGCCGGCGTCCGCGGCCGCGAACTCGAGCAGCCGTGCGCCCTCTTCCTCCAGTTCCGACGCAGCGCGCTTGGAGAGCGACACCCAGGCATCGATGACGAGAGTTGCGCGCTCGCCCTGGCGCTCGATCTGCCAGACGCCGGCGAAGAAGCCGTCGACGAGGAAGCCGCCGCAGGTGCCACCGACCCCCGGCCAGAGCGGGTAACGGCGCCGGTGCTCGACGGTGAACCGGGAGCGGTCCTTGTGGGAGAAGTAGAGGTTGTCGTACTCGGGCAGGAAGCGTCATCCGGACCGCCTCGCGGCGCTTCATCATCCTCGCGAGCTCAGCGTGCTCGAAGCCCTCGATCCGGCTCCAGAGGCCGACGTACGGGGCGTTCGGCGCCTGCCCCTGCATGCCGACGAGCGCCTCGATCACCTCGGCCGCAGACATGTCCTTCCGCTCGAGTAGCAGCTGTCGCTCGAGCAACGCGCGATTCAGAACGCGGGGTCCCAGGACCTGTGGACTTGCCTCCATCGGAGCGGGGAACTTAGGGAACGGCGGTCGCCGTACTGTGCACCCGCGATGACCCACGCTCCCCACCAGCGTTTCGATGCCGGCGCCGACGTCTATGCCCGGGCCCGACCCGCCTATCCGGCCGAGGCGATCGAATGGACGCTCGCGACGGCTGGGGCCGGCGATGGCGCGCCGGCGCTGGACCTCGCCGCCGGCACCGGCGCCCTGACCGCGCCCCTGATCGACGCCGGGCTCACGGTGACCGCGGTCGAACCGAGCGCGGAGATGCGCCGGATCCTGCTCGACCGCGCCCCCGAGGCCACGGTCGTCGACGCGCTGGCCGAGGACCTGCCCGCCGGCGACGACAGCTTCGACCTCGTGACCGTCGCCAACGCGCTCCACTGGTTCGACCCCAAGGCGGCGTACGAGGAAATCCGCCGCGTCATCGCCCCCGGCGGCCACCTCGCGGTTCTCTGGAACGTCGAGGACCGCGACGGCCCGACAAGCCGCGCGATCGACAACCTGAAGCTCCGCCTGCTCGGCGACTCGCCCACCCGCGGTGCGCACGAGGGCGAGCCCCTTATGTGGGATCGGCACTTCGAGACCGTCGCGGAGCGGCAGTTCAAGTTCATCCACCGGCCGCCGAGCATCGCCGAGTACGTCTCCTCTTGGTCCTACGTGGCGATCATGGACGAGGCCGAGCGAGCCGCCTTCCTGGCAGACGCCCTCGACGGGCTTCCGGCGGGGCCGGTCGACCTCCCGTTCCGGGTCACCGTCACGCTCGGCCGGCCGCTCGCGGGCGGCGGCTGACTACTTCAGGGTCGCCTTGGCCTTGGCGCTGCTGGCGTTGCCGGCCGCGTCCTCGGCCGTGGCGCTGATCTGAATCTTCGCCTTGCCGGCGCTGGAGAGGGCCGACTTGCCCGACTTCGAGAGGGCGATCTCCATGATGTGCGAACCGCTCTCCGGCTGGTTGTGCGATGCCTTGCCGAGGGTGACGTTCTTCTTCCCGTCCTTGGTCTTCGCCGTGACCTCCATCGCGGCGCCCTCGTCGACGGTCATCTGAACCCGCAGGATCCCCGACTTGCGGACCTCGGAGACCTTCGAGTCGAGCACGACGAGCTCGATCGCCGGCCCCTTGCCGTCGTCCGCCCCTCCACCACCGCCGCCGACCACGAGGGTGCCCTCCATGTTCGGGTGGATGGTGCAGAAGAAGGCGTAGCTGCCCGGGCTGACCGCGTCGGCCCCGGCGACCGGGACCTCCTCTCCGATCCCGATCAGCGGGGTCGAGAAGAGCGGCGCGCCGGAGGCGTCCTTGCCGCGTGCGGTGACGTCGTGGTTCAGCGCATCGAGATTCAGGAACGTCAGTGGCTCGCCCTGGTCGATCGCGACGTTCTTTGTCGCGTAGGTCGACTGCGGGATCGCGACGACGCGCTCGGCCGCCTGTGCGGCCGCGGGCACGGCGAGCAGAAGAACGAGGAGCGTCAGGAGCGACGCCGCACGAGCGGAGGTTCGAGCCGAGCGTCTCATCCGCCTACGGCGTGACCTCGAAGGCGCCCCGCATCCAGGGGTGGATGCGGCAGTAGTACGAGTACTTGCCGACCTTCATGTCCTTCGGCGTCTCGGCGATGGGGTTCGGATTGCCGCCGTCGATCGGGTCGAAGCCGAGCGTGTCCGAGTCCCAGACGCCGTCGGCGTGCGGGTAGTTCGCCACGTAGCGGCCGTTGCACGGCCACGGGCAGGTCGTCACCGAGTGGCGGATGTTGGCCGCCTGGTCCAGGTTGGTGAATCGCAGCGACGTGCCCTGCTTCACCTGCACCGGGCCGCCCTGCTCGCCCTCGAGGCGAGAGGTCCCCCGGTTGGTAGATGAAGTTGGCGATCTGCACCTCGTTGGTCTCGACGCCCTGTGAGTAGGGCTTCTCGGGCTCCTCGCAAGCCGGGGCCCCGTACTCCTCGCCGCAGACCGAGTCGTGCGCGACATGCGACCAAGGCCGGTTGGGGACGCCGTCGAAGACGCGGATCTTCTTGCGGCCCTTCTTCGGCTTGCGCTTGAGCAGCTTCGCGTCCTTGCCGACGAAGTACGGCTGGCAGCTGCCCTGCGGGCGGCTGCGCCTGGTCGATGTAGAAGCCGGCGTGCGTCATCGCCGTGTACCAGGAGTGCTCCTTGTTCTCGTAGATGCCGGCGATCCGGAGCCTGTCGCCCTTGTGGATCGGCGCGCGCCACGACGGTCGCGTGACCTCGGTCTGGTAGTCCTCGCTGAATCGGACGCCGTTGTTGTTGATCACGTCGGATTTCAGAGCACGGTGCCGCCGTAGCCCTTGCCGACGTCGGGACACGGGGCCTCCTCGGACCCGTAGTTCTCGCTGATCACGCGCTCGCCGCCGGGGTGGACGTGGCTGCCGGTGCCGATCATCGTGCCGTCGACCGGCGAGGTCCACTCGATGTAGCCGCGCTTGTCGTCCTCGGGCTGCTCGAAGGTGCCGTCCTTCGAGTTCGGGTCGCGCAGGACGTCGAAGGTTCGGCCGAAGAGGACCCCGGTGATGTCGTGGTACTCGCGACCGTCCGCATCGGCGGCCTCGAGCGCTTCCTCGGAACCGTGGATGAAGGTGATGTCGAGCGCGATGTATGCGACGAACGCGCCGGCGGTCTTGTTGTGCAGCATGTAGATCACCGGACCCGGCTCGGAGGCGTCGATGTGGCTGCCGTAGACGGGCCCGTTGGGATCGGCGGCAGACCGCTCCTGGAAGTCGGCCTTCGTCTCCTCGTCGCCGTTGCCGAACATCCAGTCGGCCAGGCCGCTGAAGTAGTTGTCGGTCTCGCTGCCGGGATTGAGCGTGAACCAGTGCGCGTGGTGGATGTGCGCGACCTGGTGCGAGGGCACCTCCATCGAGTCGGCCATGCGCAGCTCCGGCTCGATCGAGAGCACCATGCCCTCGGGGACCGGGATGTTCAAATCGACGCGGTTGGCGTCCCAGCCGGGAGGCGCCACGATAGGGCCCGTACCAATACTTGAGCGTCTCCTTCGTGCCGGCCGGCTTCGGTGTGTATTGGTCGCTGCGCTCGACGATCGGGTCGAGCGGACCGGGGTTCGGCGGCGGCGTGGGCGCCGGCGCCGGATCCTGCGCGGCCGCCATCGAGGCAAATGCGATCGAAAGCACGATCGCGGCTACGACAGCCGTCACCAGCTTGCTCATCCCGCTCCTGACTCGCCCGTGGCTACCCCCACGAGACCGTTGTGCGCGTCGCTTTGACGACGCAGGTTGGTCGTTCACCCTTTTGCCCCCTCCAAGAGGCGCGAAAAAGGTAACACGGCTTTCGGCGCCGTGCGCCGGTTCCTACTCGGTGGTAGTCGTGTCTTCGTGTGAGTAGGGCGGCGAGCAGATGCAGAGGAGCACGAGCGGCTCCGGTCCGGGGTTCCAGAGCTTGTGGCGGACGCCGGGCGCGATGGCCACCGTGTCGCCGGCGGTCACCTCGGTCTCCTCGTCGCCGACCCGCATCCGGCCCGCCCCCGAGGTGAAGTGGTAGATCTCCTCCGAGGCGCGGTGGTAATGCTCGATGGTCTCTGCGCCCGGTTCCACGGTGGCCTCGGCGAGCGACTGGTTCGCCGCCGTGCCCGACGGCGGGCCGGCGATCTCGCGGATCGTCGACCCGTCGCGGGTTACGTAGGACTCAATCGCGTCGGCGCGGCGGATTCTCATCCATCGGCGAGCCTAACCGTGCCGCCGAGCACGCCGCTGTAGAGCGCGCCCTGCTCGCTGATCGCAATTCCGGCGTAGTGGTTGTTGTAGAGCTGGCCGGTGCCGAGCAGCTTCGACCACACGGTCTTGCCGGTTTCGAAGTCGACCGCGGTCACGTACCAGGCGTCCGGGCTACCGGCCGGCTTCGTGATCGTGTAGACGAGGCCGGTCGCCAGCGAGAGCTTCGGCACGACCGACGGCGCGATCGAGTTGTTCTTCCAGGCCTTCTCGCAGACGACCTTCTTCTTGCCCTTCTTGTTCTTCTTGGTGACGACGTCCACGCGCTCGATGCCCGGGGTCGTGGTGCCACCGTTGTTGGTCGCGTCTGGCGGCGGCGCGTAGCCGTAGTTGTTCTCGACGACCAGCGAGCTGTCGGTACCGATCAGCGAGTTCTCGGTCGCGCTTGCGCCCTTCTTGAACACCTGCTGGGTGCACGCGACGCGTCCGGCCTTCGCGTTCTTCCCGGTCCGGTAGACGACGATGTTCATCGGGTTGGCGTTGTCGGTGATCGCGACGTACTTGCCGCCGTCCATCACCGTCGGGGTCGTGCCCGAGCCGACGCCGAGCTGGCCGGGCTTCTGCTTCCCGCTGTTCTCGTACTCGTGCTTCCAGGTCTCCTGGATCGAGTCGCCCTTGGCGTCGAAGCGATACTGGTGGTGGTCGGTGACGACGTAGACCTCGCCCTTGTCGGCGACCGCGAAGGAGTTCTCGATCTCCTCGCCGGTCTCGACCGAGTCCAGCACCTGGCCGGTGTTCTGGTCGAGCATCCCGACGATCCCGTTGAAGCGGGAGACGAACCACAGGCGGCCGTCCCACGCCGGGACCGCGGAGTTCAGCTGGTCGCCCTCGGGGACGATGGCGCTCACGTCATAGGTCTTCTCGAGCGTGAACTGCGGGTTCGGGCCCGTGGAGACGCCGATCACCTGGATCGACCGTCCCGTCGAGATCACCGACCGGGACTGGTTGTCGACGTAGAAGTACGCGCCGCCGCCGGAGACGAACGGGCTCACTCCCTCGGGGATCACCCTGGCCGGAAGATTGTCGTAGGTGGCGAGCGTGTCGAGTGTCACCGGGTCGAGCAGGCGCAGCTGCTGGGTCGTGCCCGAGACGCAGATCGTGATCAGGCGGCCCTCGGAGTCGAAGCCGATCGTGATCCCGCAGAGGCCGAGCCCGCCGAACGCCTGCGAGGTCACCTGCGGGTTGTTCCCGAGCGGACCGGCCCACTTATAGGTGTCGGACTGGTAGCCGTCGTTGTGGACGCTGTTCAGCCCGTTCGGTGCCAGGAACGGGTTCTGGGGCACCTTGGAGGTCTTCACCTTCTTCGCCGTCGCCGGGTTGCCCTCGAAGTCGGGGACGAGCGAGGGCCCGTCCGCGGGCTCGCTCGGAATCGGTGTGGCCGCGATGGCGCTCGATGCTGCGCCCAGCGCGGCGATCAGCGTGAGGACGGCGACGGTGACGGCGTGCTTCATCAGACCTCCTTGTCCAGGTGCGTGCAAGGAGCCGAACGTAGCTCACTATTTACATCTTGTCAAGTTGATAGTCTGTAAATATGGCTTCCGTGCCCACCGCGAGCGCGAAGCGACTGCCCCCCGAAGCGCGGCGCGAGCAGCTGGCCGCCGCCGCGCTCGCCGTCGCTGCCAAGGGCGGCTATGCGGGTACCACGCTCGAGGCGGTCGCCGAGCGCGCCGGCGTCACCCGCAACCTGCTCTACCACTACTTCCCGCGCGGGCGGCTCGACGTCTTCCTCGCCGCCGTCGAAGCTCGCCGGCCGCGAGCTCACCGGCCACTGGAACACGGACCCGGACACCCCGCTCGACGAACGCCTGGCGGCGAACTTCGCCGGGCTCTTCGACCACGCACTAGAGCCGACCGATGCATGGCTCGTCCACCGGCAGGCCCGGATCCCAGGCGAGCCGGAGATCGACGCCGTCGACGAGCGCTACCGGGCGCTCGTCGTCGCCAGCATCTCCGAGAACCACTTCGGCACCCCCGAGCCTCCCCCCTACGCCCGGCTCGCGATCCGCGCCTTCATCGACTTCGGCGACCGCGCCCTCGACGAATGCCGCATCGAGGGCCTCGACCGCGACGAGGTGACCGGGATGCTCGCGAAGACCCTTCTCGCCGTCGTCGAGGCGGCGAAGGATTCAGAGGCCTGAGCCTCAGCAGCTCGCTTCGATCCGGGAGATCAGCCAGTCCGATCCCGAGCGCTCGAGCTCGAAGGAGATCGACCCACTCGCGCCGGAGCTGATCGTGTAGCCGGTGTCGAGGGATGCGGTGTCGCCGCTCAGGTCGATCGCGCCCTCGGAGGTGTCGGTCAGCGAGTAGGTGCCCGTTCCGGACGCAAACTGCGCGTCGTAGGTCGCGAGCACCTCGTCGAGGCCCTGGGTTGTCGTGCACGCTCCGCCTGCGCCGATCCCGCGGCGGAACACGTCCGGCGTGAAGAGGTCGGCGAGGGCGTCGGTGTCCTGGCTCGAGTAGGCGGCCTGGTAGTCCTCGAGCGTCGTCTGGATGTCGGCGATGTCGGCGTCCTCGTCGGGCTCCCCCGCGCCGCCGAGCCCGCCGTTGCCGCCACCGCCGCCATCGTCATCGGTCCCGTCGTCGACGCTCGTGTCGGTGCCGTCGTCGCCGGTGCTGTCGATCACCGTCGTCGTGCCGGTGGCGTCGAGGCCGCCCGACGCGGCGAAGGCTCCGAAGCCGATCGCGAGGACCAGGGCGACGACGCCGATCCCGATCAGCCAGCGTTTGCGGCCCGAGCCGCCACCGGCGGGCGGCGGCGGGGGCGTGTCGTGCTCCACCGGCCGCGGCGGCGGTGGAGGCGGAGGCGGCGTGCTGATCCAGGACCGCCGTCCGGCCCGTCCGGGTCTCGTCCGCGGGAGGATCGGCGGAGGCGACGGTGGGGGCCACCGGTGGAGGCGCGCCGCCCGCCCCTCCGGCAGCGCGAAGCGCGGCGGCGAGCTCGGCGCCGGTCTGAAAGCGATCGGCGGGCTCGAGCGCGAGCGCGCGGAGGATCAGCTCGTCGTAGGGGGCGAGCTCCGGCCGGACGGACGAAGGCCGCGGGCGCTCCTCGTTCACGTGGGCGAACATCACCGCGACCTCGGTTTCGTGCTCGAACGGCCGGCGACCGGTCAGGCACTGGTAGAGGACGCAGCCGAGCGAGTAGAGGTCGGCGCGCCCGTCCCCCTTCTCGCCGCGGATCTGCTCGGGCGCCATGTAGCCGACCGTGCCGATCGTCTGCCCGGTCTTGGTCAGGCCCGTGGCGCCGACGTCGACGCGGCGGGCGATCCCGAAGTCGGTCAGGTACGCGTGGTCGGCGCCGGCGATCGAGCGGACGAGGACGTTCGGCGGCTTCACGTCGCGATGCACCAGCCCGTTCGCGTGGGCGACGTCGAGCGCCGCGGCGAGCTGCGAGATGATCGTGCGCGTTCGCTCCTCGGCGAGCGGATCCCGCCCGAGACGAGCTGGTCGAGGCTCGTCCCGTCGACCCACTGCATCGAGATATAGGCGCGACCCTCCAGCTCGCCCGCGCCGAAGATCGAGACGACGTGCGGATGGTCGATCGAGGCGGCGAGGCGCGACTCGCGCCGGAACCGATCGGTGAAGTCCGGGGCGTCGGCGATCTCCGGCGAGATCACCTTGAGCGCGACCACCCGCTCGAGGGTGATCTGCCGGGCGCGGTAGACGACGCCCATGCCGCCGCGCCCCGCGACCTCGATGATCTCGAAGTCGCCGAAGCGCTCGCCCGCTTCGAACCCACCTGTCATCTCATGCAGATGAGATTGAGCCGAACCGGACGCGAAGCGGAGGATTCGGCGGCCTCATATTCATTGATTATCGTAGTCGCGCGTTGGCTCGGATCGTCGTGACAGTGCTGCTGGTCGCGGCGACGGCCCTTGCCGCGTGCGGCGGCGGGGGCAACACGACGACGATCCTGACCACGAGCGCGCCCGCGGAGCCCGCCGAGACCACGACCGGCGACGGCAGCGGCGAAGCGCCGCCTCCGGCGGAGCCCGAGCCGCTCCTGAGCGACGACGCGGTACGCGAGCTGGAGCGGATTGCGGAGCGCGCCCCGGGACGGGTCGGGCATCGCGGTCGTCCCGCTCGGAGAAGGCGAGCCGGTCAGCGTGGGCGACGCGCAGAGCGGCCGGGCGTGGAGCACGATGAAGGTGCCGATCCTGGTCACCCTGCTCGACCGGCTCGGCGGCGAGGCCGAGCTCTCCGAGGCGGAGCGCGCCCAGGCCGAGGCGGCCCTGACCAGCTCCGACAACGAGGCGGCGCAGGCGCTCTTCGACCGCCTCGCCGGCCTCGAGGGCGGGCTCGTGCCGGCGAGCCGGGCGATCGACGAGACCCTGCGCAGCGCGGGCGACACGGAAACCCGCGTCAACACCGAGCCGAGCCCGGAGGGCTTCTCGACCTTCGGCCAGACCGACATGGTCGGCGCCGGCCTCGGCGCTCTTCTATCGCGCGCTCGCGGCCGGCTGCCTCCTGCCGGCGGGCGACACGGGCTACGTGCTCTCGCTGATGGAGGACGTCGTGCCAGATCAGCGCTGGGGCCTTGGGCAGGCGGCGGTTCCCGGCGGCGCGACGGTCGCCTTCAAGGGCGGCTGGGGACCCGAGCCAAGCGGCGGCTACCTGGTCCGCCAGAGCGGATCGGTGGCCGGCAGCAAGGGCGGCTACGCCCTCAGCGTGATCGCGATCCCCGACGACACCGGGGCCGGCTCGTTCGAGGCGGGCCAGGCGATCGTGAGCGAGGCGGCGGGCGTGGTCACGGGCGCGCTTGGCAGCGGCGGCGAAGCCGCAGTAACGTGCGAGAAGTGAGAGGCCTGAAGCGAAACGAGGAACCGCGGATGCCCGACGAGGGCGAGAGCTTTGCCGAGTTCCAGCTGGGCTCGTTGCTGGGCGAGGGCGGCATGGGCCGGGTGTTCAGGGCCGAGAGCCCGGACGGTGTCGTCGCGCTGAAGATCCTGCGAGCGGAGCTCTCGAGCGACGAGGGATTCCGCAAGCGCTTCGAGCGGGAGGCGAACGTCGCGTCCAGGATCGACCACCCCCATGTGGTGAAGACGATTGCCGCAGGCGAATCGGAGGGGATCCTCTACCTGACCCAGGAGTTCATCTCGGGCGGATCGCTCGACGAGCGGCTCGAGCGAGAGCGGGTGCTCGACCTGAAACCGGCGATCCAGATCTGCATCGAGGTGTCGGCCGGGCTCGACGAGATGCACACGAAGGGCCTGATCCACCGTGACATCAAGCCGCACAACATCATGCTCGACACCGACGGGCGCGCATACATCGCGGACTTCGGCCTGGCCAAGGACCGCGAGGCAAGCACTGTCCTCACGCGGCTCGGACAGGCCATGGGCTCGATCGACTACATGGCGCCGGAGCAGATCCGCGGGAGCGAGGAGATCGATGCCCGCGCCGACGTCTACGCGCTCGGCTGCGTGATGTACGAGTGCCTGACCGGAGAGGCTCCGTTCGCCGATCGCAAGGGCATGCAGGTGATGTGGGCGCACCTTCGCGACGAGCCGCTCCGACCCGGTCGAAAAGCGCCCGGACATCCCGACCTCGGTCGCATGGGCGATGATGAAGGCGTTGGCGAAGGAACCCGGAGAGCGCCCACCCACCGCGACCGCGTACGCTCGCATGCTGCAGATGGCCGCTCGCACGAAGGAGAACCCAGGCGAGCCCCGACCGGGCGCGGGAGCATGAGCGCATTCGAGCTTGTCGAACTGGAGCCGATCCCCGGCCGCCGCACGCCGGTGGAGGGCGAGGTGACGATCGGTCGCCACGAATGCGTGCTGACGATCTCGAGCCCACAGGTGTCGCGCCGGCACGCCTCGATCGAGGCCACGGGCGGCAGTCTTCAGATCACCGACCATGGATCCCGCAACGGGACCTTCGTCAACGACGGACGGATCGCCGGCTCGCAGGCGCTGAGCGCCGGCGACAGGGTGCGCATCGGCGAGAGCACCTGGGAGGTCGCGGGCGTCGACGCAGGGGCCCCGACCGAGCTCGAGGCGCGCGGCGATGTGCCGGTGCCGGATGCGACCGTCGTTCCGGACCCGGCCCCCGCCCCAGCCCCAGCCGCGCCCGCCGCGGCCCCGCCGACCCCGGAGCTGGTGCCTGCTGTGGCGCCGCCCGCGACCCCGCTGCCCGCGGGCGGAGGCAGCCTCGACGGCGGCGGACGGCCGCGCGCGTCGGCCGCGCGCCGCATGGAGGCGACCCTGATCTGTTACGCGGTCGTCCTCCTGACCGCGATCGCGGTCGTCCTCTACCTGATCATCCGCTGACCCGACCTAAGGCGGTCAGACCCCCTTTAGGAAACGCCGAGGTAGATGATCACCGCGAGGCAGGCGATCGCGAGCAGCGCGAACGCCGCCACGTTGGTCTGCCGCTTGACCCGGGAGTCGACGAGCGCCGCGAGCGAGTCGTAGCCCTCGCGATCACTGGCTCCCTCGGCACCGGGATGCTGGATCGCATCGGGGACGAACGCGGGCTCTGCTTCCTCGGCCCTTAGTCCGGGCGCGCCAGGGGCCGATTCGGGAGTGGGCGCAGGCGGAGCGGGCGCCAGGTCTGCCTCGGCGGCGGGCCGCAGCACATCGGCGCCGATGTTGGTGATCTGAGGCATCGGGCTGACGGCCGAAGCCTGTGCGGCAACCTGCTCGCGGCTGCGCAGCTCGAGGACGCTCAGGCCCATCCGGATCCGATCGCCGGGGACAAGCGGGCGCATGCCCTGGAGCACCTGGCCGTTGACGTAGGTCCCGTTGCGCGAGCCGAGGTCCTCGATCGACGCTCCATCTGCCGTGACCGCGAAGCGGGCGTGCTGGCGGGAGACCTGATCGTCGCTGAGCGCGATCGGCTGGCTCGGGTCGCGGCCCGCGACGTCGTCGCCGGTGAGCATGAACGTCTGCCCCGGCTCAGCGCCCTCGACCAGCTCAAGGATCAACTCGGACACGGGCTCAGTCTTCCATGAATTGTCAGCTCGCGTAGGGGAAGCTGAGCTTGCTCGTGTCGGTGCTCGGGCCGCCGCTCTCGCGGAAGGAGGAGATGCTCCGCAGCTGCTCGCTGCCATTCAGCGTGTCCGCCTGATCGGGATTGATCGGGATCGCGATCGGGACGTCCTTGCCGTCGGCCTGAATCGTGCCCGTGTCCTCGCCGATCTTGTTGGTCCGGCCGGCGTAGAGGTCGACCGCGTAGGAGACGGGTGGGTCCGCGATCTGGAAGTAGGTGTAGATGTCGGGCGTCGCGTTGATCTCCGCGATCTTGTAGTCGCCGGCCTCACCGTCCCGCTCGAGCCGCCACACCAGATGTCCCGAGGAGCGGTTGCCGCCCTCGGTCTCGTACTCGTACGTCAGGTTCGCCACGACCGCCGCGGGCGAAGAGCCCTCGTCGTAGGTCATCTCGTTGACGGTCAGCTGGTAATCGCCGACCTGAAGCGCGGCAAAGAGGTCGCGGTACTCGTCGACGGCCGGCTTCTCGTCGAAGCCGAGGTACTGATAGGGGGCATCGGTGGCGAGCAGGGTCTCGATCGTGGACAGGCCCTCGGTCGAGAACGCGTCGCGGAAGGCGTTGACGGTCTCCTCCGCCGCGCTCTCCTCGGCCGCGGCCTCCTCCTCGGCCGCCTGCTCGGCCGCGGCCTCCTGCGCGGCGATCTCCTCGGGCGAGGGGCTGTCGTCGCCGCCGATCACACCGCCGGCGAAGAGACCGCCGACGATGAGCAGGATCACGACGATGCCGCCGATCACGGCGAAGAGGGTGCGGCGGCCACCGCCGCTCTTGGCCGATTTCGGCTTCGGTGGCGGTGGGGGCGGCGGAGGCGGTGATCCGGCCGTTTCCGGCTTCCCGCCCGGGGTGCCCCTGGTCTGACCGGGAGCCGTGGGTGGAGGCGGAGGCGGCGGGGAGTCGGCCCCCGCCGACGTCGGAGCGGCCGGGGTCGGGTGGGAGACGGCGGTCTCTCCGGCGCCTGCAGCCGTCGCGCCGGCGGCGGCGCCCGCGGCCGCGGCACCGCCCGGGGCGGCCTTGCCCGCTGCGACCGAGCGCTCGGGCTGGGCCACCTCCTCACCCTTGGTCGCGGCCGCGGCTGCCTTCGCGAGGTCGCCGGCCGAAGGGAAGCGATCGGCGGGGTCCTTGGCCAGGGCTCGCGAGATCACCTCGTCGACCGCCGGGGGCAGCCCGGGGACCTTCTCGCGCGGCGGGGTCGCCGGCTCGTTCAGGTGCGCGTACATCGTCGCCACCTCGGAGTCCTTGAGGAAGGGGACCTCGCCGGTGAGCGACTCGTAGAAGACGCAACCGAGGGCGTAGACGTCGGAGCGGGCGTCCGTGGGGCGGCCCTCGATCTGCTCGGGAGCGACGTAGTCGAGCGTCCCCACCCACTGACCGGTCTTGGTCAGCCCGGCGCCCGAGCCGGTGTGGCGGGTGAGCCCGAAGTCGGTCAGGTACGCATGCCCGGAGCCGTCGGCGCCCTCCAGCAGGACGTTCGCCGGCTTCACATCTCTGTGGACGAGGCCGCGAGCGTGGGCCGCGTCGAGCGCCGCGCCGACCTCGGACATGATCGTCGCCATCCGCGCCGCGTCGATGCGGCCGGTCGAGTCGATCAGCGAGCGCAGATCGGTGCCGTCGACGTAGCGCATCGTGATGTAGAGGGTCCCGTCCTCCTCACCCGCGTGGCGGACCGGGAGCACGTTCGGGTGCTCGATCGAGGCGGCCAGGCGCGACTCGTTCTGGAAGCGTTTGCGGAAGTCCTCGTCGCGGGCCAGCTCGGGCTTGATCAGCTTGAGCGCGACGGTGATGTCGAGCGCCAGATGGGTCGCCTTGTAGACGACGCCCATCCCGCCGGCGCCGGCGACGCCCTCGATGCGATGGCCGGCAAACTCGTCTCCGGGATTCAATTCCTCGGTCACGGCGCGCAATCTATCGGCAGTCAGCCCGCAACAGCTGGTAGGAATACGACTAATGAAGAAAAACCGCCGAATCCTCCGCTTCGCGTCCGGTTCGGCTCAATCTCATCTGCATGAGATATGAAGCTCGAGGTACGCAGCGGCCCCGACTCAGGGAAGAAAGCGGAGCTGGAAAGCGGCCGGCTGACGATCGGACGCGAGCCTGGCGTCGAGCTCGAGCTCGACGACGACGAGATCTCGCGCCGCCACGCGGCGATCACCGTGGGCGACGACGGCACCCACACGGTGGAGGATCTCGCGTCCCGCAACGGCACCTATGTCGACGGCAAGCGGATCACCGGACCGACGAAGCTCACGGGCGGCGAGACGATCAAGGTCGGCCAGTCGGAGATCGCGGTGGAGATCGAGGCCGAGTCCGGCGCGACCAAGGTGAGCGCGGTTCCACCGCCGGCTCTTGCGCCGACCCAGGCCGAGGGCGCGACGCCGCCCCCTCCCCCACCGCCGCCATCCCCTCCGCCGGCGGCGGCCAAGCCGCCTCCAGAGCGGGGCCAGTCGCGGATCGGCTCGGTCGTCAACCGCCTGCGGCCGGGGCGCAGCGAGTCGGCCGTCGAGCGCGCGCAGCTGCGGAAGTCGGTCAAGCGAGCGAACCTGATCGCGATGATCGCCGGCGGCGTGG
This sequence comes from uncultured Thermoleophilia bacterium, assembly GCA_963785155.1. Lineage (GTDB taxonomy): Bacteria > Actinomycetota > Thermoleophilia > Solirubrobacterales > 70-9 > DASUSH01. The sequence continues at coordinate 402,639 of CAWAUB010000007.1, read as the reverse complement.
CCGTGCTCGCGATCATCGCCGTCGTCCTCTACTTCGCCACGGACCTGTTCGAGGAAGACCCACCCCCCGCTCCGCCCACAGCCGCGGAGATCATCGAGCAGGCGCGGCCTTCAACCGTCGCCGTGATCGGCGACACGGGCGCCAGCGGGACGGGCTGGGTGCTCGATTCCGAGGAGGGCCTCATCGTCACCAACGGCCACGTGATCGAGGCCGGCAAGAGCTTCGAGGTGATGCGTGACAGCGGCGAGAGGCTCGACGCCGAGCTGGTCTCCGTGGCAATTTGCGACGACCTCGCGGTGCTCAAGGTCGCCGATTCCGAGGGGCTCGTCTCGCTCCCGATCGGATCCCAGGCGGCCCTCCATGCGGGTGACACCGTGTACGTGATGGGCTACCCCGGGAACTTCCAGCAGGAGCCGGACCTGCAGGCGACCCAGGGGATCGTCTCCCAGGTCGAGACGAGCGCCGACATCGGACCGCTCGAGGACCCGGATCTCCAGACCTACCCGAACGTGATCCAGACCGACGCGGCGATCAACCACGGCAACTCGGGCGGCCCGATGATCAACCAGTCGGGAGAGGTCGTCGGCGTCAACACGCTGAGCGACCCGGAGACCCAGCAGCAGGGCTACGCGATCGGCGCCGAACTCGTTCAGCAGGACCTGGAGCTGCTCGCCGCCGGCCAGTCGATCGGCTACGGCGGCTTCGGCTTCGCCGCCGACGGCACGGGCCTCAGCGTGACCACCGCGCAGGAGGGAACCGAGGCCGACGAGCTCGGCTTCGGCGACGACATCATCGGCGTGCTCTCGGTGAACGGCCAGCGGGTGAAGACGCGCGAGCAGTACTGCGAGGCGGTGGACGACGTGCAGTCGGGCGACAACGTCGACGTCGAGGTGGTCGACGCCTTCGGCGACGTCGCCAGCGGGCCGCTGGCCTTCGAGTAGGCAGTGTTGAGTCGCGCCGTGTGCGGCCGGTTGATCGCGGTCACGGCGGCCTTCGCCGCGCTCGCGGCGGGCCTCGGTCCGGCCACGGCGCTGGCCGGCCGCTGTGCCGGCGCGCCGGGGGGCGGCCTCACCCTGGCCAACGTCGCCTCCGACGGCGACCGGTTCCTCGGGGTGGGCTCGAACGGGCTGATCGCCAGATCGGCCGACGGCTCCCGCTGGACCGTCGAGGAGTCGGGAGTGGAGCATGACCTTCGCGGCGCCGTCTGGACCGGCGAGCGCTGGGTGGTGGTCGGCGACGTCGGCACGATCCTCCACCGCGAGTCGGGGAGCTGGGTCCCCTCCGTCGGGATTCCCTCGGTCGGCCTGCGCGGCGTCGCGGCCAAACCCGGCCTGGTCGCCGCCTCCGGCAGCGCGGGGACGGTGGTGACCTCCCCCGACGGGGTGCAGTGGTCGGTCGGAGACAGCGGCACCTCGGAGATCCTCTGGGGCGGCACGTCGAGCGCGGGCTCGCAGCTGCTCCTGAGCGGCAAGGAATCGACGGTGATCGCCACCAGCGACGGCTCGGCCTTCTCGCCGGTGTCGACCTTCCCCGCCCCGACTGACTCCACAGCGGCCCCGCGCCCCTTCCTGTGGCAACTGGGGTCGGACGGCGAGACGGTCGTGGCCGTGGGCGACTTCGGCGCGATCCTGAACGGCACCCTCGCCAACGGCCTGAACGCGATGCCGAGCCCGACCGACGAGATCCTGCGTGGCGTCGGGTTCGCGAACGGGCGCTGGGTCGCGGTGGGCTCGGGAGGGGACGCGCTCTACTCGGACAACGGACGCCGCTGGCGCCTTGGAAGCGCGCCGACGACGGTCGACCTGCGCGGGGTCGCCTACAACGGCCGACGCTGGGTGGCCGTCGGGGACCAGTCCACGGCGATCTCGTCCGCCAACGGCGAGCGCTGGCGGGTGGATGTGACCGCGATGCCCTGCGCGCTCCTGGGGCTGGCGCGCTCCGGAGCGCGGGTGCTCGCCGTCGGGGGCGGCGGGCGGATCCTGCGCTCGAACGCCGGCGAGAATTGGCGCCGCAGCGACTCGCCGACGAATGCGGATCTCTATGGCGCCACCCGGGGGCCCGGCCTGTTCGTGGCCGTCGGCTCGGACGGCGCCATCATCACCTCGACGGATCGGCGCCGCTGGGTGGAGCGTGAGAGCCCGGTCGACCTGAACCTGCACACCGTCCACTGGACCGGCGACGAGTTCCTCGCCGGCGGAGACCGCGGGGAGGTGATCCGATCGCAGAACGGCAAGCGCTGGCGGTCGATCGAGTTCCCGGCCTTCCATTCGGTGCGCGGATTCGCCACCGGCGGCGGCTCGGTCGTCGCCGCCGGGGCCGGCACGATCGCCCAGCGGGACCCGGGCGAAACCGAGTGGGAGCTCGAGCAGGCCGGAACGGGAAAGTTCCAGACAGGCGTGGCCTACGGCGGCGGCCGTTTCGTCATCGTCGGCCATAACGGCGAGGCGCTTGTCTCCGAGGACGGCGGGGAGTCCTGGGTTACCGGGGTGAGCGGCGTCGAGGTGAACCTCGACGCGGTGACCTGGACCGGCGACCACTTCCTGGCGACCGGCGAGGGGATCGCGATCACCTCCGTCGACGGGCTCACCTGGCAGCCGCAGGAGGTGCCGACGGTGCGCAGCCTGCGGGCGCTGCTCCCGTTCGAAGGCGACGTGATCGCGGTCGGTGATGGGAATACCCGTGTGACCCTGCCGGGCGGATGAGCCGATGGAGCTGATCGCAAGCGGATACGCGCTCGCCGAAGCGCCGGTCGCGGCACCCGGCGGCGGCGTCTACTTCTCCGACGTGCTCGGGGGAGGCGCCCACCGCTGGTCGCCCTCGAGCGGCGCGGTGGAGACGGTGATCCCAAAGCGGCGTGGAATCGGCGGCATGGCGCTGCACTCCGACGGCGGCCTGGTCGTCTCCGGCCGCGACCTGAGCCACGTCGGCGAGGGCGGCACGGCGACGCTCTACGCCGACGAGTCGGCCGCCGGCTTCAACGACCTGACCGTCGATCCCGAGGGCGCGCTGGTGGTCGGGGTCCTTCGCTTCCGCCCGTTCGCCGGCGAGGAGCCGGTCGCGGGTGAATATGTGACAGTCGGGAGCGAAGGGCAGGCGAGCGAGGTCATCGGCGGAGTCGAGTGGCCGAACGGCTGCGCCTTCTCGCCAGACGGGGCGACCTTCTACGGCTGCGACTACCGGCGCGGGATCGTCCTCGCGGCCGACCGCCTGCCTGATGGGGGCTTCGGGGAACGCTCGCGTCGCGTTCGAGTCACTGAGCGGCGAGGCCGACGGCATGGCGGTCGACGAGAACGGCGGCGTCTGGATCGCCCTCGGCGGCGCGGCGGCGGTCGCGCGATTCCTTCCAGACGGCACGCTCGAGCAGCGGATCGATGTGCCGGCCGACTTCGTCGCGAGCCTCTGCTTCGGCGGCGACGGCCTGCGCGAAATGTTCATCACGACGGGCGGCGAGGACGGCGGCGTCTACGTGACGCCGAGCCCGGTGGCGGGGATGGCGGTGCCGGCGGTGCCGGGCTGACCCGCTAAGGACGAAGGCGCTGCGTCCGCGCCGCGAGGCGCCGAGGTCGCGGGCACGTAGGGCAGCGAATCAGGGGTTCGAGGCGGTTTCCTCACCGAGTGAACGCTTGGGGTGGCTATAGCCCCCAAAAGTGTTCAGTCGATGAACAAATGCGTCTCGCGTCCCTCCACCCGGCCGATCCCACCCTCCCTACGTGCACGCGACCTCGGCGCCTCGCGTCGCGCCGGCAGCGCTTTCGTCCCTAACCCGTCCCAGGGCCCGTCAATCGACCAGCTTCTCGACCTTGTAGGTCTTCTCGCCGCGCGGGGTCTCGAAGCTCACGGTCGCGCCCACCGGGGTGTCGCGGAGGGCCCGGCCGACGGGCGACTCGACGGAGATCCGGCCGTCGGCGAGGTCGGCCTCGGTCGACCCGACGAGGGTCCAGGTGTTGACATTGCCGCTTCCCTCGTCGAGGACCTCGGCGGTGCGGCCAAACGCGAAGCTCTCGGCTGCGGCGTCGACCTCGACGACGTCCGCGTTGCGAAGCCGCTGGCGCAGGCGCTTGATCTTCGTCTCGAGGTGCGCCTGATCCTCTTTGGCGATGTGGTAGTCCGCGTTCTCCTTCAGGTCGCCGAGCTCACGGGCGGCCTTGATCCGCTCCGCCATCGCGCTGCGCGCCGAGCCCTCGAGCTCCTCGATCTCCGCACGCAGCTCTTCCAAGCCCTCGGCGGTGATGGATTCGCCCGGCGGGTTAGCCACTATCGGGCATCTTCGGCAGTCCCGGCGGGATCCGGTGCATGCCCGAGGGGCTCGGGATCGGCTCCAGCGGAATCGCGTGGGCACCGGAGGCGCTGCGCAGGACGGGACCGGGCCCGGCCTCGGCCTCTTCGGCGACGGCGAGGATCGGGATCGCCGCCTGCGCCGGCGGGATCGACCACTCGGTGGTGCGGAACTCGAAGGACGATTCGAGATAGGTGAGGGAGAGGATCGGCAGGACGACGATCTTCGTCGCGATCGCGATGCACCAGACGACGACGTAGAAGATGATCGCCTCGGCCGGCGAGAGGCCCAGCTCGAGGATGTTCGCCAGCACGTAGAGCAACCCGAGCTCCGCGAGGCCGAGGACCCCGGTCATCCACGGCGGCTGGTAGCTGATCATCCACGAGTAGACGGCGGCGTCCAGCGCCACGCCCATCAGCAGGTAGACCCCGATCAGGACGACCCAGCCGGCCTCCCCGGTGATCAGCGAAATGATCGCGCCGATGATCGCCGGGATGACGAGGGTCGCGACGCGAGTGTGGATGCGGCCGATCGGCGTCGGGCACATGGCTAGCGATCACTCCTCATGCGAGCTGCTCGGTCTTGCGGATCTTCTTGAGCGCCTTCGAGGTCGCCCCAGCAAGCTTGACCTGCATCCGGAAGCGGCTCGGGAAGGAGCGCTGGCGGAGCTTCTCGGCGCGGACGCAGTCGCCGACGAAGCGGCGCGCGATGTACTTGAGCCCGGCGATCGTGTCGCCGTTCGGGACGACCGTGTTGGCGTTGATCCCCATCATCGCCAGCCGCGAGTCCTCGCGGTCGAGCGGCGGGATGCCGCAGTTGGTCTTCAGGCGGATCCGCTCGCGGACGATCGGCACGTCGTAGCTCTGCGCCAGCCGGCGCAGGATCGGCAGCGAGAGCGCCGACTTGACGAACCCGGTGGCGCAGGTGACGCCGGTGACCTCGAGCTCGCCGGGATCCTCGCCGTTCAGGAGCTTGAGCCGCAGGATCAGGCCGCCGGGCGACGGAGTGATCGAGTTGACCTCGCCGAAGACCTGCTCGAAGCGGCCTTCGGACTGGGCGGTCGCAACCTTGTCCGCCCAGTTGCGCCGTTCGGGTGAGGTGCCGCGCAGGACGCGCCCCAGGAAATCGAGGCGCTGCTCGAACGGGAGCCCGGCGAACGCGTCGATGCCGCTGCCGTCGAAGAGGCAGCGCGGCACGTTCAGGTCCTGCTCCTCGGGCTCGGCGTTGCGCTGGATCGCGATGCAGGATGCGCCGGCGTCGACGACGTTCGCCCACTCGTTGATCGCCGCGATCCCGGAGCCGACGACGAGGTAGCGGCCGCCGGGGTAGTACTGCTTCGGCTCGTATGACTGGACGACCCGGTCGGCGATCTCGGGGTTGTCGCGGGCCTCGCCGTAGATGCCGGGGAAGGAGAGCGGGCCGTGGCCCACGGCGACCATCAGGTGCTTGACGCGGCCGAGTAGCTCGGCGTCTTCGTCGTAGAGCGAGAAGTAGGGCGGCGGGCCCGGCTCGCGGACGATCCAGCCCACGCGGCGGCCGCCGATGATCCGGTTCTCGTAGCCGAGCATGCGGGTGACGAGCGTCGCCTCGGTGAGGATCTCGGGAACGCCGGGGTTGAACTTGCGGCCGGCCGAGCGGAAGAGCGGCGAGGGGTCCTTGCGCGACCAGGCGTCGAGCTGAGCGAATGTCGGCCAGTCGGCGGGAAGGAAGTGGGACTCGGACTCGGAGCGCAGAACCGTCTGGCCGAGGTTCCAGGCGAACTGCTGATAGGTGCCGACCGGGTTCGAGCCCTCGCCGAAGATCCCGATCTGCTCCGGCTTGAACCCCAGGTACACGGCCGTGGTGTAGACGAGCAGCGAGCCGAAGCCATCGCCCACGACGCCGATCGTGACGTCGTGGGAGCCGCTGCCGTTTCCGCTTGCCAAGGTCCTACTCGTCTCCTGGTTTGATTCCGCCGAGCGGCGCGCCCGGTCCCGGCGGGACCATACCGGGAGATGACCAGGTGAAGCGTGTGAATTCGTCGCTCGGCGCAAGGGCGCCCGGCCGGGTGCCGCGGCGAACGAAGGCGATCGGCGCCGGCGCAGCGCGGGCGATCTCCGAGCGCGTCGGCCCGAGGCCCTCCTGACGCCAGCGCTGCGAGAGCCCGATGACCAGCAGGCCGGCCTTCTCGGCGGCCTCGACGACGCCCCCTCCCCCGCGCTCGGCGATCACGGGCTCGGCCGGCACCCCGGCGTACTGCTGCACGAGCAGGCCGGCGTCGGCGAGCAGGCGGCTCACCTTCGAGCTTTCCTCGGTCTCGCCCGCGGCGCCGAGCAGGCGCAGCGGCGCGCCGGTCGCGGAGGCGATCCAGGCTCCCAGCTCCAGCGCCGCCCAGTCGTGCTCGGCGCCGCCGAAGGGAACGAGGACGGACGAATCGGGACCGGGCGCCACCACCTGGTCCTCCTTGGCGACGACGACCGCGACGTCGCAGGGCGTGTCGCGCAGGACGACGCCGACCTCGCCGCGTGGGACGCCGCCGCCGAGCAGCGGGCGGCGGCCGTCGACAAGCACCAGATCGACGTTTTCGCGCTCGGCGACGCGGATCACGTCGGCCGCGGGATCGGGGCTGATGAAGGCGACGGCACGCGCTGCGATGCCCTCGGCAACGAGCCGATCGCGTGCGGCGTGGACCTGTGCGGTCGCGTCCTCGAGCATGCGGTTCTCGGTCTGCAGGCCGGCGCGGACTCCCGAAGCGGCGGCCCGCGGAGGGGAGACCGGGCGGGCGAGGATCACCTCGCGCGGCGGTTCCGAGCGGGCCAGGGGCTCGGCGAGGGCGAGGAGCTGCGCCATGCCCGCCGCCAGCTGCGGCGCGAGCAGGATCGACCGGTCCGGGACCTCGACGGAGGGGAACTCCGCTTCCGACTCCTGGCGCGCCTCCGCGAACTCCTCCTCGACCGGCGCCCCGTACTCGTTCTCGCGGTCGACCAGCCGGAGCAGCGGGCCGGCCATGAACGTTGTGACGAGGGCCATCAGGACGAGGGAGGCAAACAGGGCCTCGGAGATGACGCCGGCCTCGAGCGCGAGGTTGAGGACGATCAGCTCCGTCAGCCCGCGGGTGTTCATCAGGATCCCGATCACCCCTGCCGGCTTCGACCTCATGCCGACGACGCGGGCGGCGATGAACGCTCCGGCGAGCTTGCCGACGATCGCGACCCCGATCAGGGCGAGCGTGAGGAGCCACAGCTCGGGGCGGTCGAGCAGGCCGATATTGGTCCGCAGGCCGGTGTAGGCGAAGAAGAGCGGCAGCAGCAGGATCACGACGAAGTCCTCGATCCGGCCGGTCACGTCCTCGGTCAGACCCGCGTGGCGCGGCATGACCATCCCCATCACGAAGGCGCCGAAGATCAGCGCGATCCCGATCGTCTCCGTGGTGTAGGCCGAGATCAGGACGCCCGCGAAGATCGCCGCGATCCAGCCGACGGGCACCCGGCCGGCCTCGTCGTAGGCGTCCGAAGCGCGCGCGATCACCGGCCTGACTACGCCGAACATGACGGCGCAGAAGACGAGTGCCAGGACGATCGTCTCGAGAACCTCGAGGCCGCTGCCTGCGACGGCGACGGCGCTCGCGAGAGCGATCAGGAACCAGGCGGTGACGTCGTCGATGGCGGCGGCGGCCATCGTCAGGGCCCCGACCGGCTTCTTCAGCATCCGCCGCTCGACGAGGATCCGGGCGAGAACGGGGAACGCGGTGATCGACATCGCGACGCCGATGTAGAGCGCGAAGGCGAGGAACTTGGTGTCGGCGGGAGCGACGAGCGCGTAGACCGGGACCGCGGCCGCGAGACCGAGCGCGAGCGGGAAGACGACGCTCATGTTCGAGACCGCGAAGGCCTGCGAAACCCGTCCCTTGAGCTGGGTCGCGTCGAGCTCCAGACCGACGAGGAACATGTAGAAGATCAGCCCGAGGTTCGCGACCACCCCGATCAGTGGGATCACGTCGCTCGGGAAGATCAGCGTCTGCAACTCGGGGGAAATCGCGCCGAGGACGGTCGGGCCCAGACAGATGCCGGCGATCACCTCGCCCATCACGCGCGGCTGCGCGATCCACACGGCCAGGTAGCCGAAGAGGCGGGCGACGAGCATCACGACGACGACGGCCACGAAGAAGGCCGCGAGCGTGTGGCCGAATTCGCGCTGCTTGGTGGCGACCACCCGCTCCTCGAGCTCCTCGGTGGTGACGTCGAGGGTCAAGGTGCGGTCCGCGGCCTCGCCGGTGATCTCCGCGTCGCCGCCCTCGGAGCACTCGGCCGTGCCCTCGACCACCCCGTCGGATTCGGAGTAGGTGAGCTCACCATGCGGGTCACCCTCGACCAGGAGCTCGAGCGTGCCCGCGTCCGTCTCCTCGATCTCGATCGCCCCGCCAAGGCAGGCGGACCGGGGCGCGACCTTGTACTCGCTGGCGATCGAACCGGGCGGACGCGGCTGCTGGGTCCCCGCGGACGGCGGCTCGGCCTCGAAGTCGGCGCTCAGGTCTGTGTCGCCCAGCGTGCCGGCGATCGCGCCGTCGGCGACCTCGGCGTCCAGCTCCGCCGTCGAGCCGTCGGTGCATTTGACGCTTCCCGTGAGCGACGGATCCTCAAAGAAGAGGGCGCCGGAGACCGACTCATCGGGGTTGGTGATGCTGACGTACTTGCCCGATTGCTTCAGGTCGAAGGCTTCGCCCACGCATGGGGACTCCCCGCTCGCCAGGTAGGAGCCGGCGATCGCGGGCTGGGTCTCCTTCTTCTGCCCCGCGCCGATGCTGAGCGCGGCGACAAGCGCACCCGCGGCGAAGAGGACTACGTAGAAGATCCCCAGCCGGCGCTTCGAGACCCCTGAACCCAGATCCGACTCGCTCATCTCAGGCCCACCCTATCGGCGGTGCTCGTGGCCGCGCAAGCGGTCCTTGGGGAATATCGAAAAGCTGCCGATCGCGGTTGCGAGCAGGCGATCTTCAGCGTCCCGGACCTCGCTGGAGAGGACCGCGACGCGGTCGTTGCGGCGATCCACGCGGCTGGTGCAGATGACGTCCCCCTCGCGTGCCGTCCGCAGATAATTGATCGAGATGTTGATCGTCGCGATCCGCTCGCCAGGGTTCTTCTCCGCCCACAGCGCCGACCCCATCGAGTAGTCGATCAGCGCGTAGGCGACGGGCCCGGACAGCAGGCCGGCGGGGTTGATCAACTCATCGCGGACGGTGAGCCTGACCTGCTGGGCGGAGTCCCAGTGCATGCCGAGGAAACGGGAGAGCCCGTCGATCCCCTGCGGACTGTTCGGCTCCTCGCTCGGCTCCACTTCGGATCTCATGCAGATGAGATTGAGCCGAACCGGACGCGAAGCGGAGGACTCGGCGTAGTCATTCTCCGGAGCCTATGTCTCCCGTTACCTGATCGTGATCCTGGCGGTCTACGGTTGCGCGGTGGCGCAAGGAGGCCTCACGAGGCGGCGCTTCGTCGCCGGAACCGCGGGCGGCGCTGCCGTCCTGGCGTTCGGTGGCGGGCTCGCGCTCGGCCGGCGCGGCGGATCAGCCGAGCGGGTGGTTGTCGTCGGCGCGGGTTTCGCCGGGCTCAGCGCGGCCTACGAGCTTGGCAAGGCGGGCTACGAGGTGGTGGTGCTCGAGGCTCGGGACCGGATCAGCGGCCGGGTGCACACAGTCCGCGACCCCTTCGCGGGCGGCCAGCACGGCGAGGCGGGCGGCGAGGGCGTCGATGGCGCCCACCGCGTAATCCAGCGCTACGCGCGCGAGCTCGGGATCGGGCTCGAGGACACGCGGGACGGACCCGGCGGGCGGGCGCTCGCCTACGTGCGCGGTCGGCGGCGACGCTACGCCGCGCTGACCGACTGGCCGGAGGTGAGGCCGTTCTACAACGGGCTCGAGGAGGTGGCGGGCCGGCTCGACTTCGACGACCCGGCCGCGGACGGTGCGAGGTTCGACGAGGTCTCCGCCGCCGATCTGATCGACCGGGCGGGCGTCCGCGGCGACGCCCGATTGCTGCTCGAGGTGTGGATCCGCGACGACTACGGGGTCGAGGCAAGTGAGCTTTCGTTGCTCGGCATGGCGCTGGGAGAGCTGCCGTATTACGGGCAGCCGGGAGGCATCGAGATCTACCGGATCCGCGGCGGCAACGACGGGCTCGCCGCAGAGCTGGCGCGGCGCTCGGGAGCCGAGATCCACCTCTCGACTCCGGTGACGGCGATCGAGCGGGAGGCGAACGGGGTCACCGTGACCGCCGGCGATGAGAGCTTCGACGGTGCCTGGTGCGTGCTCGCGGCGCCGCTGCCCGCCCTTCGAGGGATCGAGTTCGTCCCGGCCCTTCCGGAGGCCCTGGCCGGCGCGATCGCCGAGATGCAGTACGCGCGGGTGGCGAAGACGCTGATTCAGTACCGGTCGCGGTTCTGGCGGCGGCTGGGCCTGAGCGGCGAGCTGCTCACCGACCTGCCGCTGGGCTCGGCCTGGGAGGCGACCGACGGCCAGCGCGGGCGGCGCGGCGTGCTGATCTCCTACGCCGCCGGAAAGGTCCACGACAGGCTGATCGCGTCGTCGGCCGGGGACGCGCCGGCCGCCGTCACACGGGGCTTCGATCGCGTGTATCCGGGTTCCGCGGAGCTGGCGCTCGAGGGCGAGTCGTTCGACTGGGCGGGAGACCCCTATTCGGGCGGCTGCTGGATGCAGGCGGCGCCGGGGCAGATCGTTCCCTACTGGCAGGCGATCCGCGAGCCCGTGGGCAGGATCGTCCTCGCCGGCGAGCACACGTCGACGATGCCGGGCTACATGGAGGGCGCTCTGCGCAGCGGGATCGCCGCGGCGCAGAGGATCGAGTCAGCGGGAAATCTGTAGCGACTCGAGAGCGCTGGAGAAGGCGAGGCCCGGCTGTGGCCCGCCCTCGAGCGAGTAGACGGTGTCACCCAGGGACGCGCCGCCGAGGCCGTGGCGGGGCGTCGGCATGTCGGGAAGCGGCGCCCAGTCGCCGATCGAGATGTCGAGGAACTCGGCGCTCGGGATCGTTGAGTCCCCCTCCGAGAGCTGCTCGCCGCCGAATACGACGATCCGGCCCGGGAGAACGCTTGTCGGAAGCGTCGCGGCGGCGTGGCCGCTGCGCGGCACGGTGAGGCGCCGCATCGAGTTCCAGTCGTCGTTGCGGCGGTAGTAGCGCTCGACGACATCGAGATTCGTTCCGGAGTCAGTGCGGCCGCCGGTGACGACGATGCCGCCCTTGAAGACGGCGGCCGCGACGTGGTTGCGGCCGGTCGGCATCGGCGGGCCCTCCGTCCAGCGGCGGCGGTCGATGTCGTAGATCTCGAGCCCGCGGAACTCGCCGGTCGCCGCCGTCGTGCCGCCGGCGGCGTACAGGCGGCCGCCGATCCCGACCAGGCCGAGCGCGCCGCGGGCGGTCGGGGCATCGGGCAGGCGCTTCCAGCGGTCCTGCTCGGGGTCGTAGCGGTACAGGCGGTTGGAGATCTGGCCGTCATCGCGGAACCCGCCCAGCACGTAGACGCTGCCGTGGTGCGAAGTCACGCCGGGATGGTTGACGGCGATCGGCAGCGACTTCACCTCGCGCCAGGCGTCGTCGGCGATCTCGTAGCGGACCATCCGGCCGGTGCTGCCGCCCTCGGGGACGAAGCCGCCGACGACGAAGATCTGCCCGCCCACGCGGGCGGCGCCGACCTCCGTGCGCTCGAGCGGGCTGGGCGACAGGGACTGCCAGCCGCTCAGCTGAGCTTGGGCGACGGGAACGAGGATCAGGGACCCAAGTAGGACCATCGCGAAATGTGCCTTTCGCATGTCCAGAAGTATTCCGCCGCTTGACTTCAACCGCACTTCAGTTTCTATAGTTTTGGACCATGGTCACCTTCCGGCGACTGCTCGGCTTCCTGCGCCCGTACCGGCGCCAGGTCGTGTTCTCACTGGTGCTCGCATCGGCCGCGATGGGGATGACGGTGCTGATCCCGTGGCTGGTCGGCGAGGCGATCGACGCGATCGAGAGCCACCAACGGCCCGACCTGCTGCCCCTCGGGCTGGCGATCGTGGGCGCCGGAGTTCTCCGGCTAGGACTCACCCTGTTCCGCCGCCTCATCGCCGGCAAGGTCTCGCTCGGGGTCGAATACGACCTCCGCGGCCGCTTCTATTCGCACCTTCAGGCGCTCGAGCTCGGCTACTTCGACGTGCACCAGACGGGCCAGCTGATGTCGCGGGGGACGGTCGACCTGCAATCGATCCGCTTCTTCCTCGGCTACGGGCTCGTATTCATCACCCAGAGCGCGCTGACGATCCTGCTCGCGAGCGCGGTGATGTTCGCGATGAAGCCGTCGCTTGCCCTGCTCGCGCTTCTGCCGGTGCCGTTCGTCGTCTGGACCGCGTCGCGCTACAACCGGCTCTCGCGCCCCGCGCTGCAGGAGGTGCAGCAGCGACTCGCCGAGCTCACCGCGGAGACCGAGGAAAGCGTCTCCGGGATCCGCGTGATCAAGGCGTTCGCGCGCGAGCGCCACATGATCGCGCGCTTTCGGCGCTCCGTCGATCGCGTCTTCGACCAGAACGTCTATGCGACTCGGCTTCGCGCCTTCTACAACCCGCTGATCGGCTTCCTGCCGAACATCGGGATCGCCGTCGTGCTGCTCGTTGGCGGGATGCAGGTGATCAACGGCACGCTCACTCTCGGTGATTTCACCGCCTTCTACACCTACCTGATCATGCTCTCGTTCCCGGTCCGGATGCTCGGGATCGCCCTCGGGATGTCACAGCGGGCGATCGCCTCCGGCAATCGTCTCTTCGAGGTGCTCGATCGCGAGCCGCGGATCACAAGCCCGCCGGGGGCGCCGCAGCTTCCCGCCGGCGACGGCAGGGTCGAGCTCCGCGACGTCTCGCTCAGCTACGACGGCGTCACCGAAGCACTCGACGATGTCGCGCTGACCGTCGAGGCGGGCAAGACCGTGGCCCTCGTCGGTCCAACGGGATCCGGCAAGACGAGCCTGGTCGGGCTGCTCGCCCGCCTCTATGACCCGGACCGCGGGTCGGTGCTGCTCGACGGTGCCGACATCAGTGAGGTCGACGTCGTCTCGCTGCGCTCGCAGATCGCCTTCGTCGCCGACGACAGCTTCCTCTTCTCGGCGACGGTGGCCGAGAACCTCGCCTACGCGCGCCCGGACGCGACCCGGGAGCAGGTCGAGCTGGCGGCGCGGCGAGCGCAGGCGGCGGAGTTCATCGAGCGGCTGCCGGACGGCTACGAGACGCTGGTCGGCGAGCGCGGGCTGACGCTGTCGGGCGGGCAAAGGCAGCGCGTGGCGATCGCGCGTGCGCTCGTCGCCGACCCGCGGGTGCTGATCCTCGACGACGCGACGTCCTCCGTCGACGCGACGACGGAGGCGCGGATCCGCGAGGGGCTGCGTGAGGCGATGGCCGGCAGGACGACCTTCGTCGTCGCACACCGCCTCTCGACGATCGCGCTCGCCGACGAGGTCGTGGTCATGGACGAGGGCCGGATCGTCGACCGCGGCACGCAGGAGGAGCTGCTCGAGCGCTGCGAGCTGTTCCGCGAGATCGCCGAGCACGGGCTCGAGGACTCGGTGTTCCTGCAAAAGGACCTGGAGCAGCGGGAGGAGGCGGCAAGGCTGTGAGCAGGCACGAGAACGGCGACCCGAGCGCGGATCCGGAGAACGTCGCCGAGGAGCAGAACCAGCCTGGGCGACTCGCGGGGACGTGGCTGATGATCCGGGAGCTGTGGCGAATCCTGCGCGGCGAGGACGAGCGCGGGCGCAAGCTGCGCTGGCTGGTCGGGCTGCTCCGGCCGTACCGGGGCCGCGTGCTCCTGATGGTCGTCGCACTGATCGTGGCGACCGCTGCCGGCCTGGCGCCGCCATACCTGGTCGGGCGGGCGATCGATGACGGGATCAGGGGTGGCGACGAGACCGCGCTGTTCGTGATCGTCGGCGTCTTCGTTCTCTCGACCCTCCTCTATTGGGGGGCGACCTACGCGCAGACCTACCTGGTCGGCTGGATCGGGAACCGGGCGCTGCAGGAACTGCGCCAGCGGATCTTCGCCCACGTACAGGGGATGTCGATCGGCTTCTTCACCCGCAACCGGCCGGGGGTGCTGATCTCGCGGATGACGAACGATGTGCAGGCGCTCGACACGCTGGTCACAGACGGGATCGTGACCCTCTTCTCGAGCACGCTGACGCTGGTCGGGGTGGTCGTGATCCTCCTCCTCCTCGATGTCCCGCTGGCCCTGGTCACCTTCCTCACCTTCCCGCTGCTCGCCGTCGGCAGCGTGATCTTCCGGATCGTTGCCGCCGACGCCTACGCCCGAACGCGGGTGACGATCGCCGGGATCACGTCGCACCTGCAGGAAACGCTCAGCGGCGTGCGCGTGGTGCGGAGCTTCGGCCAGGAGCCGCGCCACGTCGCGCGGATGGACGAGCTGAACGAGGAGAACCGGGTCGCGAACATGAAGACCGTCTACCTGAACGCGTCCTACTTCCCCGCGGTCGAGCTGCTCTCCGCATTCGGTACGGCGGCGATCCTGCTCTACGGCGGGTACCAATTCATCGAGGGCGAGATCGCGATCGGGATCGTCGTCTCGTTCGTCGGCTACCTGCAGGCGTTCTTCGACCCGATCCAGCAGATCTCACAGCTCTACACGACCTACCAGCAGGGGATGGCGGCGCTCGACAAGATCTTCGACCTGCTCGACACCGAGCCCGACCTGACCGACCGGCCGGGTGCCCTCGATCCGGGGAAGCTCCGTGGCGAGATCGAGCTCGAGAAGGTGTTCTTCTCCTACGGGACGGGCGACGACGACGGCTGGGCGCTCAACGGCGTTGATCTCGTCGTGCCGCCGGGGCAGACGCTGGCGCTGGTCGGCCAGACTGGCGCGGGGAAGTCGACGCTCGCGAAGCTCGTCTCGCGTTTCTACGACCCGCAGGAGGGACGGGTGCTGGTCGACGGCCATGACCTGCGCGACCTGAAGGCGTCTTGCCTTCGCAGCCAGCTGGGGATCGTGCCGCAGGAAGGGTTCCTCTTCTCCGGGACGATCCGGGAGAACATCTGCTTCGGCCGACCCGACGCCGCGGAGGACGAGGTGACTGCGGCCGCCGCGGCGGTCGGCGCGGACAACTTCATCGAGCGGCTTCCACAGGGGTACGACACCGAGGTCGGCGAGCGCGGCGGCCAGCTATCGGCCGGGCAGCGTCAGCTGGTCGCGTTTGCACGGGCGCTGGTCGCTGACCCGCGGATCCTGATCCTCGACGAGGCGACGTCGAATATCGACGTGCGGACCGAGCGGACGATCGAGCGGGGGTTGGAGCGGCTGCTGGTGGGCCGCACGGCGATCGTGATCGCGCACCGGCTATCGACGATCAGGCGAGCTGGGCGGATCATCGTGCTCGAGCAGGGACAGATCGCTGAGGCCGGCACGCACGAGGAACTGATCGGGGCGGGCGGGCCGTATTCGAAGCTCTACGGCGCTTGGTCGGAGCAGGCGGCCTAGCCGGGCCCGGAATTTGAGGGCTTCCGCTTTTCGCGCAGAGGAGCAGCGGCTCCGCGAGCAGCCTTTCTACCTGGGGCCGTCCAAAGCACTACTTCTCAGGGCTACTCCAACAGCCCGACAGCTTCGAGTGCGTCAGGGCGAACAGTGAAGCTTTCCTCCCGGAAGACACGTCCTGCACGGAGCCAAAACACGGCAAACAGCGGCCCGCGCCCTTCGGCACCGCTTCCCCTGCCGCGCCAGTCGATGTGGGCCTCCATCAACACAGCGGCGCCGACGTCGATGAACTCCTGCGGCACGAGTTGGAACTCCTCATATGCCTCGTCCAGCGTCTTGAAGTACTCGAACGGAAACCCCGCGTAGCCCCGAAAGATGCCGCCCGACTCCACACCCGCGAACACCGACTTCATCTCATAGTCGGGGGACGTCAGCTCGATAAGGCCATCTGTATCGCGCCGGTTGTAGAACTCGACCCAGCGGCGCACGACCTCGACGTTCTCCTCTGACATCGCCCGCTCAGTATCTCGTTGTCGCGCAAGGGAGCAGCGGCTCTTGGTCCTCCCAAGCAGAAGCGAGCGTCCTTAGTCCGGCAGTCGGGCGGCTCGGAGAGCCTCCTGTCCGCTCGGATAGGCGTCCATTCGAAGAACAAGGCCTCCCGAAAACAAGACAACCATGGCGCTGCGAAGTTCGACATCGATGCCACTTCTCGCAACGGCATGGAAGGTGACGTCCAAGAAGACGGTTTCCGGGTCGAGCTCACGTATCTCGTTGATCTCGTTACGCCACTCCAAGAACGCATCCGCCAGGTCATCGAAGTAGGCACGAAGTCCGTCCTGACCCCGGTAGCTGGCTCCCTCTACAGACGTGAGCCGAGACGTGAACTCAAAGCGATCGTCGACGAGCGGCAGGGCCTTATCGACGGTTTCCTCCGGGGGGCCGGAGCGGTTGGCTTCGACGGCGCGGCGTACGACTTCCACGTTCTCCTCCGACATCTCCCGCAGTATCTCGCGGCGCCGGGACGCCTGCCTTCCATGCGCAGGACGCGTCACTGCTAGTTCAATCGCTCGAAATCGTCCGCATCGCAGGGAAACCACCATTTCCGCGAGATACTGCGCGGGCGATGTCGCAGGAGAACGCGGAGAAGCTGCGCCCGGTCTACAGGGAATGGGCGCGGGGCAACCTCCGAGCCGGCCCCGAGCTCTTCGCTCCGGACGTTCAATACGAAGCCGAAGCCCCCGGGCAAGGCTCCGCGATCGGCACGGAGGCAATCGAGAACCAGATGCGCGAGTTCCTCGCCGAGTGGACCGAGTTCCGGATCGAAGCGGAGGCCTTCGAGGAGTTCGGCGACGCCGTGCTCGTTACCGAGCGGCAACACGGCATCGGCAAGGGCAGCGGAGTGGAGACGGAGCAAACCATCTATGCGGTGTGGGTTTTCCGGGACGGCAGTGTGGTCGGCGCCAGGTGGCACACGAGCCGCAAGCGTGCTCTCGAAGCTGCTGGGCTGTCGGAGTAGCCCGGGAGTAGCTGCTTTGGACGAAGAGCAGGAGCTTTCGCTTCTCGTCTCTCTGAAGCGACCGCCCTACTCGCTCAGCCCGGCGGCTCGGAGGGCTTCCTCCCGGTTGGGAAAGACCTTGACACGAACCGCCTTCCCATCTCGGACGGTCACAAGCTGTGCGATGTGAACATCCAGGGGGATCCCGGTGTGGGAGCCCCGGCCCCGGACGCGCAGAAACAACAGGACGTCATCGCCGCAATCGAAGGTGCGTTCGATATCCACTTGCGGTGGTCCGCCCCAGACTACGTCCCACTGCTCCTCCATAAAAGCCCTGACGCGCTCGCGCCCCCGATAGACACCGGCATCCGGAAGGTTCGGGGAGGTTTCCCACTCCAGGTTGGGATCAAGGACATCCCAAGCGGAATCGAACCCTTCCCGAGCAATCAGCTGAAAAACACGCGTCGCGATTTCGACGTTCTCCTGCGACATCGTCCGCAGTATCCCGCGCGCCGGTGCTCGCCTGCTTCCCATGCGAAGGAGGACGATTTGGACCGATCGGGCTGCCTGCTCCCTTCGCGTGAAGGCGGTAGCCACCAAGCCACCATGAGCGCCGCCTTTCCGGGAGACGCCGCTAGCCGGGCGTGACACCGCCGGTTCCGCCGCCGCCACCGTCGGCGGGCGGAGCGGCCCCGCCGTTGTCCGGCACGGGAGCCGGGGCGGGTGCGGGCGCCGGAGCAGGTGCCGGCGCGGGAGCGGGTGCGGGTGTTGCCGGGGCTGCGGGTGTGTCCGTCCCCGTCCCTGTGTTGCCGCCACTGCCGCCGGAATTGATCTCCTCGCCCTCGCCGCCGCAGTCCTCGAGGCCGAAATCGTCAGCGGCGTCGGCGGCGTCAGTGCGGGCCGTCTCGGCCTCGGATGCGGCCTCGGTCGTGTCCTCGCCGCGCTGAGCGGCAAGTTCGGCCTTCTCGAGCGCCGCGACGAGGTCGTCCATCGCGCCCAGGAACTCGTCCCAGGTCTCCGGATCGGTGGGCGGGGCGCCGAGCGATTCCAGGCTGTCGACCTGGCCCTCGGTGATCGAGAGCTCCGTGCTCACGTCGGTGCCCTCCGAGTTCGCGATCGCGGCGTTCGACTCGGCGCAGATCGCGTCGGCCTCGTCGATGAAATCGTCGAGCGAGCCGCCCGCGCCGGAGGCCCCGGTCGCGCCGCTCGTCACCGTGCTCACCGACGTAATGGGCTCTTCGTCATCGCCACCGCAGCCGACCGCAATCGCAGCCGACGCAAGAACAGTCACACCGATGCCCGTCCTGAGCAGGGAAATCCTGCGCCCCATCGTGCGATGAAAGTAACAGAGGCATCGAACGGCACCGCGGTGCGGTTCTCAGGATGACATCGAAAAGCTGGGGATCCAGGACTCGAACCTGGACTACGGACACCAGAAGCCCGCGTGCTGCCAATTACACCAATCCCCAAGGGACAGCGCCGAAGAATAGCCCGGGGCCTGCCCTCGAGAAGGTGCTCAGCCGAGCGCTTCGAGATCCGCGTCCGGATCGGCGATCTTGTCGCGGTCGGAGCTGATGTCGGCGCCCTCCACGAGCAGGCGGCGGGCCTGGGCAAGGTCCTCGGAGCGCTCGACCGAAAGGCAGCCGGCGACCTTCCCGTCCTTCAGGTACCAGGCGGAGAACTCGGCGGCGGAGCCGTCGAACGGGGGGCTGTCGCCACGCCAGACGACCTCGTCCCAATCCTGCGCCGGACCGACGTATTCGAGGCTCGACCATTCGCCGAGGTCGCTGAAGAAGTAGGGCACCTCGCGGTATGGCTCGGTCTCGCCGAGCATCGCCCGCGCGGCGTACCGGCCCTGCTGGAACGCGACATCCCAGTGCTCAACTCGCAGCCGCCGCCCGTGAACGGCGCTGTCGTACGAGCAGCAGTCGCCGGCGGCGAACACACCGTCCGCCGACGTCTCGAGCCGTGAGTCGCAGACGATCCCGTTGTCGACGTCCAGCCCGGCCCGTTCGGCCAGCATCGTCTCCGGGTGCACGCCGGCCCCGACGACGACCAGATCTCCCGGGACCTCCCGCCCGCTCTCGGTCCGTACACCGCTGACCCGTCCCTCACCGAGAAAGGCCTCGACCTGCTCGCCGCCGACCAGCTCGACCCCGTGGGCGCTCAGGATCTCGTGGAAGTAGCGGCCCGCCTCCTCGCCGAAGCTGCGCGACATGGCGACGTCCTCGAGCATCACGCAGGTGCAGCTCTTCCCCTTCGAGGTCAGGGACGCCGCGACCTCGCAGGCGATGTAGCTGCCGCCGATCAGCACCACCCGCTCGGCGTCCTCCGCCTCCTCGGCGATCTCGTCGGAGTTCTTGAACGCCCGCAGATAGTGGATCCCGTCGAGCTGTGCCCCGTCCAGGTGGTGGAGGATGTTGACCCGCGCGCCCGTCGCGAGCAGCGCCTGGCCGAACTCCACCTCCCCCTCCTTCTGAACCTTCGCGGTCCGCGCCTCGAGGTCGATCCCGAGCACGTTGCGGCCGGAGAGCATCTCGATGTCGTTCTCGCCGTACCAGCTCGGCTCGTGGACGTAGGCGTCGGCGCGCGACGCCTCCCCGCGCAGATACTCCTTCGAAAGCGGCGGCCGCTCATACGGCGGCTCCGGCTCGCGGCCGACGAGCATCACGCTCCCGTCCGCGCCCTTCTTCCGCAGCTCGGCCGCGCAGTGCGCGCCCGCCATCCCGCCGCCGATCAGCAGGAAGTCGACCCGCCGTTCAGCCACGCCTAACCGCTCCCGTTCGGGCCGAAGTACTCCTTCAGGTCCTCCTCGAGGCCCGGGTCGAGGACCGCGAGGATCTCATCGCCCGGCTCGAGCACCGTGTCCGCGTTGGGCACGAACCCCCGCCCGTCCCGGAGCACGGAGATCAGCAGGCTTCCTTCAGGCATCTCCAGGTCGCCGACCCGCTGGCCCGCAGCCCTCGACTCGTCGGCGAGCAGCATCTCGATGATCTCGAGCCTCTCCTCCGGCAGGTCGAGCAGGTGGACCAGGCCGTACTCCGGCACCTCGTGCTCGAGCAGCCGCAGGATCAGGTCGGTGGCGGAGACGAACGGCTTGACCCCCAAGAGCTCGAAGTGCTGCCTGTTCCGCGGGTTGTTGACGCGGGCGATGATCCGGTCGACCAGGTACTTCTCCTTCGCGACCTGGCAGATCAGCATGTTGTCCTCGTCGTCGCCGGTCACCGCGATCACCATGTCCGCCCGCTGCACGCCCGCCCGCTCGAGCACCCAGAGCTCCGACGCGTCGCCGTACTGCACGTTGTGCTCGAGCTCCTGCTCGACCGTTTGGAAACGATCGCGGTTATTCTCGATCAGGGTCACCTCGCTCCCCTTGTCGAGCAGCTCGCGGGCGAGGTTCCAGCCGACCTTGCCGGCGCCGACGATGATGATGTAGAGCCGGGCTCCCGGCATCTAGGAGGCGCCTCCGGCACCGGTCGCCGCCTCGCGAACCTCCGCCTCGAGCAGGTCGATCGCGACCCTGGTCGGCGAGATCGTGTGGAGCCCCTGCTGCTCGTACCACTCGGCCCGGTAGGGGTCCAGCACGCGAGCGATCACCTTCGGCACGCTGAATCGCCGCTGCGCGATCTGGGCGATGATGATGTTCGTGTTGTCGCCGTCGGTCGCGGCGACGAAGACGTCCGCTCGCTCGATCCCCGCCGCGATCATCGCGTCGATCTCGAGCCCGGTGCCAACCGTGAACTGGCCGCCCTCGTCCTCCCAGGCGCGTTCCAGCCCGACCTCCAGCCGCGCGTGCGACTCGGGGTCCTCGTCGAGACACGACACCTCGTGCCCCTCGCGCAGCAACGTCCGGGCAAGCGAGGAGCCGACCCTGCCGGCGCCCACGATCAAGATGAACATGGGCGTGATCCTACGCTTCGCCGCCCGTGGAGCGCGAGCTGACAGGACGAACCGCGCTCGGCTACTCGCTGGTCATCGCGGCGGTGACGATGTTCTCGCTGAACGCGAGCCTCGCCCTCTTCCTGCTCGAGGACGGGCTCACGGCGATGCGCCTCTCCGAGCTGCGCTCCGTCGGCGCACTCCTCCTGATCGTCCTCGCCGTCGTCGTCATCCGCCCCGCCGGCCTTCGGATCGAGCGCAGGGAGATCCCCCAGTTCGCCGTCCTCGGCATCGCCGGCCTCGCCCTCGTCTACGTCACCTACTTCATCGCGATCGAACGGTTGGGAGTCGGGCCCGCTCTGACGCTCGAGTACCTCGCCCCACTCCTCCTGCTCCTCTGGCTCCGCTTCGCTCACGGGCGCCGCCTCTCCCCCTCCCTCTGGGGCGCGGTCGCCATCTCGCTGTTCGGCTCCGCGCTGGTCGTGCAGGCCTTCGATCCGAGCTCGCTCGACCTCGTCGGCGTCCTCGCAGGCCTCGGGGCGGCGATCTCATTCGCGATCTACTTCGCGGGCTCGGAGCGCGCCGGCCGCCGCCACCCTCCCCTCGTCACCCTCTTCTGGGCGTTCGGCTTCTCGACCCTCTTCTGGTTGGTCATCCAGCCGCCCTGGACCTTCCCGTTCGAGCAGCTATCGAGCGGCAGCGACCTCCTGCTCGCGGCGGCGATCGTCGTCATCGGCACGCTGGTCCCGTTTGGCCTGATCGTCGCCGCGCTCCGCCACGTGCCCGCCGCCCGCGCCGCAGCCGTCGCCACCCTCGAGCCGGCCCTCTCCGCCCTCTTCGCCTTCCTCATCCACGACGAGGCGCTCGCGGCCACGCAGCTGGTCGGGATCGCGATCGTGCTCGCGGCCGTCGCCTGGGTGCCAGCTCCAGCGCCCTGACATCGCCGCTGAATCGATGGGCCCTGACTCAGGGCAGCTCCAGCGGCCGGACATAGCCGCCGAGTCGATGGGCCCGCCAACCTAAAGGGGGTCTGACCCTCTTTAAGTTTCGGCTGGGGCGGTCAGCAGCACCCGGCAGGGCGCCTTGCGCAGCACGTACTCCGTGACCGGCCCGATCTCGGCGGGCCTCGAGCCGCCGATCCCCCCGAGAAGCGCGCCGCCGCGGATCCGGGTCGGCGGCTCCGCGCCCATCACGATCACGTCGACACCGCGATTGCGCGCCTCCGCGACGATCCCCGCGCCCGACACTCCGCGCCCGCACCATCGACGTCCCGACCTGGACCGTGTCGTACTCGTCGCCGACGTTGTCGGCTCGCTCCAGCGCGGCCTCGGCGACAGCCAGATGGTCCCGCGTCGGCGGCGCTTCGAGCGGGATCGTCAGCGGCACCTCGATCACGAACAGCGCGTCGACCTTCGGCGCCTCCTCGCCTGGATCCCGCGCCGCGGCAGCCAGTCGCCCCGCCGTCGAGACGATGTCGTCGTCGTACTCGCCGCCGAAGACCGGGACGAGGATGTTCGCGTACTCGACGCTGTAGGCGTCCTTGAAGAGCGCCTCCTCTGGCACCGTCACCCGCTTCGTCAGCGAGGTCTCCTCGACCACCGCGCGGTAGAAGGCGTACGCGCCGATGCCGAAGACGAGCCAGCCGCCGGCGATGTATCGGGCGCCCTCGTGGAAGACGATGACGCTGACCCAGGCGAGCGCCGTCAGCACCGCCATCGCCACCGCAGGAAGCGGGATCTGAGCGCCGCGCCAGGAGACGTTGAACGGGATCCGGAACGGCCGCTCGCGATCGGGATCGGTGATCCGCAGCCGCACGATCGCCAGATGGGCGATCGTGAACGCGATCGTCGCCCCGAAGGCGTAGACACCGGCGAGGAACTTGACGTCGCCGGGCAGGACGAAGATGAAGGCGATGGCCGCGCCGCTGAGGATCGCCACGTGCGGCGTCGTGAACCGGTGGCCGAGCTTGCCCAGCCAGCTCGGGATCTGCCGGTTGCGCGCCAGCGTGTAGGCATGGCGCGAGAGCCCGAGCATCGCGACGCTCGCAGCCCAGATCAACACGACAGGAGCGACGATGACCACCGCGACCTGCATCACGTCGGCGACCCACGCCGGCGTGTAGGCGAGCACCGTCCCCAGCACCGGCGCCTCGATGAACTGCTCCGCGAGCGCGGTCTCGGGGCCGCCGGGAACGGACTCCACCGGGACCGCCATCAAGCGCGATCAGCGCCGTCCCCGTGTACAGCAGCGGGACGACGACCGCGGCGGCGACGACCAGATGTCGCAGATCCGCCGGCTCGAACTCGAGGTCGGGCGCGAGATTCGACGCCGCCTCGATTCCCGCGTAGGCGACCGTCGCGATCACCGCCGCGTAGATGACGTCGTCGAGCGTCGGCGAGGTGAACGGGTCGAGGCCGTCGGTCACCGCGGCGAGGTCCCAAGAGGTGACCGCCCCGATCACGATCACTCCGATCAGCAGGACGAGCCCGCCCATCGCGATCATCGTCAGCAGCCGCTGGCGACGGCGGCCGGTGAAGCCGGCGATGTTGAGGGCCGCGACGATCGCGATCACGCTGCCCGCGACGATCAGCTCGGCGGGCGAATCGCCCAGCTCGCTCCAGATCGGCGCCAGATAGTGCGGCACCGAGATCGCGGCAAGCGCGATGACGAGCATGAAGTCGAGCAGGATCGCCCAACCGGCGATGAAGCTGACGAACTCGTTGAACGCGTGGCGCGCGAACGTCGACGAGCCGCCCCGCTCGCGGAACATCGCCCCGCCCTCGATGTAGGTGAGCGTGTTGAGGACGAACGCGATCCCCGCCGCGAGGAAGATCAACGGCGTCAGCCCGAGCCCGCGGTCCGCGACGATCCCGATCGAGAAGTAGACGGAGAAGCCGACCGCGGAGAACGCGGCGGCAAAGAGCCAGGGGACACCGAGGAACCGCCGCGCCACCCCGGTGCCGACCGGCAGCCGGGGCAGATGGGGCAGCTGCCGCCGCTGTTTCCCGTCGCTCATTCCTGGCCCCTCATCGCGAGGTAGAGCCGCGCGCATCCCATCGCGACGAACACCGCGCCGATCACGAGCCCGATCGGGAACCCGCCGCGCGAGTTGACCAGCGTGACGACCACGATCGCGACGCCGAAGCCGATGATGACGACCGAGAAGAAGCGCGTGGCGAGCCGGTAGCCCTCGCTCATCCCTCACCCTCCGCCTTCGCCGCCTCTTCGCGGGCCGGGGTCGGCTCGGCCGCGACAATCACCCGGCAGGGCCGCTCGCTCAGTACCGTTCGCAGCGTCTGGCTGTAGAGCGGGGTGCCGCTGCGGTAGTTGAGCTGCATCACGACCGCCGACGCGTCGATGTCGGTCGCCTCGTCGATGATCGCGTGGCCCGCCTGTCCCGGCCGGATCCGCATCGTGTGGCCCGAGACCCGCCCGCCGGCGATCAGCTTCGCGCGCTCGACCTTCGCCTGCGCGCGCGACTCCGCCTCGTCCATCGGGGCGTCGATCGCCAGGTTCTTCGGCACGTTGATCAACGAGATCACGTGGATCCCATGCCGCCGCCGGGACGCGAGCGTCGCCGCGGTGGCGATCGTCTCCTCGCGGAACGGATCGTCCTCGAAGGCGACGAGGACACTCTGGTACTCGACCTCCTCGACCCCGAGCGGGGCCAGCGCCTGCACCTTCACCGTCTCGGTCAGCGGCAGCTGCTGATTGCGGCGGTAAAGCACGTAGAAAGTGATCCCGAAGATCATCCAGCCGCCCCCGGCAGCGAGAATCACCGGGTCGAGTGCCATCGCGACGATGAAGGCGCCGAACGTGCCGATCCCGCCGAAGACCGCGGTCAGAGGCACCTGGACCCTGCCTATTCGCACGCTCCCTGGCGGCTTCCACGGCCGCTCGCGGTCCGGGTGCTTCTGGCGCAATCGGATCACCGAGACGTGAGCGACCGTGAACGAGAGGGTCGCGCCGAACGAGTAAATCGTCGCCAGGAAGGTGAGCTGTCCGGGCAGGATCGCCACCGCCGCGATCGCCGAGAAGACGAGGATCGCCACGTACGGCGTGCCGAAGCGCGGGTGGACCTGGCGGATCGTCTCGGGCAATTGCCGGTGCTGGCCCATCGAGAAGGTGAGGCGGGAGAGCCCGATCACCGCGGCGTTGGTGGCGATCAGGAGGATCACTGCGGCGAGCACGCCGACGTAGACCTCGAGGACATCCGTCGCCCCCGGTCCGAGCCCGATGTTCTCGACGATCCCCAGGACCGGGTCGTCGGCGTACGTCGTCCCCAGCTCGGTCGTGTATTCCCCGTTCGTGTCCTGGGTCACCGGCATCGCCGAGAGCGCGATCGCCGGGAGGAACGCGTAGAGGCCGACCACCGCGATCACGGTCGCGCCGACCCCGCGCGGAATCGTCCGCTTCGCGTCCCGCGCCTCCTCCGCCATGTTCGAGATCGTCTCGATCCCCGTGTAGGCGACCATCCCGACGGCGATCCCGAGCAGGAAGTCGCCGGCCGTCGGCGAGACCCCGAAGTCGACCTGGGAGACGAGCAGGTCGGGGTCGAAGACCAGGACCAGGCCGATCCCGACGAGAACCACCTGCGTGAGCAGGTCGGCGATCGCCAGGACCAGGTTGAGCTTCGCCGACTCCTCGGTCCCCTTGATGTTGAGCAGGGCGAGCAACGCGACCAGCCCGATCGCGAAGGCGATATCCCACGGCGCCCCGCCGAGGGGCTCCCAGAAGACCGAGAGGTAATGCGGCACGAAGTAGGCCGAGATCGCGACCGTGACGATGTAGGTGAGCATCTGCGCCCACGCCGCGAAGAAGCTCCAGAACTCGTTGAACGCATGCCGGGCGAAGCTCGACGACCCGCCCGCCTCCGGGTACATCACCGTCGCCTCGGTGTAGCTGGCCGCGGTGAAGGCGAAGATCAGGCCAGCGATCATGAAGGTGACCGGGGTGAGCCCGAGCGCGTAGAGGGCGACGACGCCGAGCGCGTAGTAGATCGACGAGCCGACGTTGCCATACGCGGCCGAGAACAGCGCCCCGGTCCCGTGCACGCGGCGAAGAGCCGCTTCCCTTGGATGCCTCTCGGCCACCTGCGGCGAAGACTACGCTCGGAAGCGACTCGTCAACGAGCGCTCAGGCACGCTGGACGTGCGCTCGCGTGACGGCCTCGGGCGAGGGGGCGCCGGCGAGGCAGAGCGCGAGCTCGAGTTCGGCCCGCAGCAGCTCCAGCACGCGCGCGGCACCGTCCTCGCCGCCGACCGCGAGACCCCACAGCGCGG
Organism: uncultured Thermoleophilia bacterium; assembly: GCA_963785155.1. GTDB lineage: Bacteria > Actinomycetota > Thermoleophilia > Solirubrobacterales > 70-9 > DASUSH01. The sequence continues at coordinate 376,212 of CAWAUB010000007.1, read as the reverse complement.
GCCTGCCCACGAGCACCGCCCGGGCCCCGAGCGCGAGCGCGACCAATGCGTCGGTGCCTCGCCGGATGCCGCCGTCGACCAGAACCTCCACCCTGCCGTCGACCTCCTCGACCACCTCGGGAAGCGCGTCGAGGCTGGCCGGAACCCCGTCGAGCTGGCGCCCGCCGTGGTTGGAGACGATCACGCCGCCGGCGCCGTGCTCAACCGCCAGGCGCGCGTCCTCCGCGGTGAGGATCCCCTTGACCAGGACCGGCACGTCGAGCTCGCTGACGAGCGTCTCCAGATCCGCCCAGGTCAGCGTCGGGTCCACCTGGGCGAAGACCTCGTGGATGCTCATGGGCTCGTGGCCGCCGGTCGCCGCGTCGAGGCTCGGCACCCTCACCTCGGGCGGGATCGCGAAGCCGGTCCGCAGGTCGCGCTCGCGCCGGCCCGCTCGAGGGGCGTCAACCGTGAGCGCGATCGCCGAATAGCCGCAGTCGATCGCCTCCTCGGCCAGCGCCATCGTCACCGCTCGGTCGCGGAAGAGGTAGAGCTGGAACCAGCGCTGCCCGTCGGGTGCGGCGTCGCAGACCTCGCGCGGGGCGGCCGTGGCGATGGTCGAGAGGCACATGAGCGCCCCTGCCGAGGCGGCGGCCCGCGCCATCGCCGGCTCGCCGTCGGGATGGGCAAGGCGCTGGAAGGCGACCGGAGCGATCCCGATCGGGCTGGACACCGGCGTGCCGAGGATCGTCGTCGCCGTCGTCACGTCGCCGACGTCGATCGAGCATCCGCGGCCGCAGTCGCCAGCTCGCATACGCGGCGACGTTCTCGCGCAGCGTCCGCTCGTCGCCGGCGCCGCCCGCGAAGTAGCCCAGGGCGCCGGGCTCGATCGCCTCGGCGGCGAGCCGCTCGTAGTCGGCGACGTTGAGTGGGGACTGGTCGTCCACCCCGCGAGCCTATCCGCGGCCCGGTGGTATGACGAGGCGCGCGAGGACCGCGCGATGGTCGGTGTCGGGCACGTCATGGATCTCGGCATCGGCCACGTGAACCCGCTCGTCAGCCAGCACGTGATCGATCGTCACGGGAGGCGGGCGGATCCGGTTGGAGGGCCAGGTCGTGACCAGTCCCCGCCCCTTCGCGGCGGCGGCATCGACGTAGCCGCGCCCGACGAGGTTCCGGAACGAGTCCTGGTCGAACGTGGCGTTGAAGTCGCCGACGAGCAGGCGGACGTCACCATCGGGATCGGCGGCCGGCAGGCCCGCCAGGGACGCCTCCCACCGCGCCACCCCCGGTTCGGTCGGCGGGAACGCGTGAACCGCAACCACCTCGATCTCTCCGGCGCCGGGGACGGCGACGAGGGCGCGGACCTGACGCGAAGCGCCGCCGGGGACGTCATCCAGGCGACTGCAGCGGGAATCGCGAGTAGAGGCCCGCGCCTGAGCTACCGACCCGGGTGGGGCTCAGCTCGTGCTCGGGCAGGAGCTCGTCGATGCCCGCCGCGCGCAGCCGGCTCCACCTGCTCGTGGGTGAGCTCCTGGAGCGAGAGCAGGTCCACATCGCCGTCTCGAACGAGGTCCACGATCGTCTCCGAGTCCGCGTCGCCGAGGCGGACGTTGACGGACAGGACGTCGAGCGGCACGCCGTCTGCAATCGGACCGGTTGGCTGATGCGGGAAGGCGCGGGGCAGGACGAACGCCGCGAAGAGCATCACGAGCAGCCCTGCCGCAACCGCCTCCCGCCAGCGCCTGAGGAAGAGCGTGAACGCGAACAGCAAAACGGCAACGGCTAGCACGTAGGGCGTGAACGCGACCAGCGGGACGAGCGGGAACCCACCCTCGAGCCCAAACGCGCGAACCGCGCCCCACACGGCGAGCAGCGCAAGCGCCGCCCGCAGCACCCAGACCATCGAACGTCCGCGAACGCCCTCGCTTTCCGAGGGCGTTTCGGACGTTCGCGGTGCTAGAGGGCGATGATCGGGATGATCAGGAGGGCGACGATGTTCGCCACCTTGATCATCGGGTTGATCGCCGGGCCCGCGGTGTCCTTGTATGGGTCGCCCACCGTGTCGCCTGTGACCGACGCGGCGTGAGCTTCCGAGCCCTTGCCTCCGAAGGCGCCGTCCTCGATCAGCTTCTTCGCGTTGTCCCAGGCGCCGCCGCCGGCGGTCATCGAGACGGCCATGAAGAAGCCGACCACGATCACCCCGATCAGCAGGCCGCCGAGGGCCGGGCCCGAGATCACGCCGACGATCAGCGGGATCACGATCGGGATCAGCGAGGGCAGGATCATCTCGCGCTGAGCAGTCGCGGTGACGATGTCGACCGTCTCGCCGTAGTCGGGCTTCTCGGTCCCTTCCATGATCCCCGGGTGCTCGCGGAACTGCTTGCGCACCTGCTCGACGACCTGGCCACCCGCACGGCCGACGGCCTCGATCGAGAGCGCCGCGAACAGGTAGACCATCATGCCGCCGATCAGCAGGCCGATCAGCACCGCCGGGTCAGAGATGTTGAAGGAGAGGATGTTGTCTACCCCCGCCTCCTCCTGGAGCTCGATCTCGAACGCCTTGAAGAGGACCAGGGCGGCGAGCGCGGCCGAGCCGATCGCGTACCCCTTGGTCACGGCCTTGGTCGTGTTGCCGACCGCATCGAGCGGGTCGGTGACGTTGCGGACCTCCTCGGGCATCTCCGCCATCTCGGCGATGCCGCCGGCGTTGTCGGTGATCGGCCCGAAGGCGTCGAGCGCGACGATCAGGCCGGTGAGCGAGAGCTGTGCCATCACGGCGACGCCGATGCCGTAGATCCCGGCGAGCTCGTTGGCGCCGAGGATCGCGAGGGCGAGGACGATCGCCGGCAGGGCGGTCGACTGGAAGCCCTGCGCGAGCCCGGAGATGATGTTGGTCGCGTGACCGGTGACCGATGCCTGGGCCGTCGTCTTGACCGGCCGGAAACGAGTCGACGTGTAGAAGTCGGTGATCACGAAGAGCAGCGCCGTGACGACCAGGCCGATCAGCGCGCAGAACCAGAGGTCCATCGCCGACGGCGCGGACTGGACGAGCTCAGCCGCCTTCAGCGAGAGGTCGTCCATCAGCCAATTCGTGATCGGCAGGAAGACGATCGCCGAGATCACGGCGGAGACGGCGAGCCCGCGATAGAGCGCTGCCTCGACGTTGCCGGTCGTCGTACGTACCGAAAGCGCGCCGACGATCGACGCGAGGATCGCGACGCCGCCCATGACGAGCGGGAAGATCGCGACCTCCGAGGCCTCACCGAAGGTGAGTACCCCGAGCAGCATCACCGCGACGGCGGTCACGGCGTAGGTCTCGAAGAGGTCGGCGGCCATGCCAGCGCAGTCGCCGACGTTGTCGCCGACGTTGTCCGCGATCACCGCGGGGTTCCGCGGGTCGTCCTCGGGGATCCCCGCCTCGACCTTGCCGACGAGGTCGGCGCCGACGTCGGCAGCCTTGGTGAAGATGCCGCCGCCCAGACGGGCGAAGACGGAGATCAGCGAGCCACCGAAGCCGAGGCCGATCAGCGCGTCGATCGCCTCCTTTTCGGTCGCGTCGCCGAGCAGCAGGAGCCCGTAGTAGCCGGCAACGCCGAAGAGGGCGAGACCCACGACGAGCATGCCGGTCACCGAGCCGCCCTTGAAGGCGACGTCGAGCGCGGGCGGAATGCCGCCACGGGCCGCCTCGGCGACGCGGGTGTTCGCGCGCACGGAGAGGTTCATGCCGATGAAGCCGGCTGCGCCGGAGAGGGTGCCACCGATCAGGAAGCCGATCGCCGGCAGGATGTCGCCCTGGACGATCCAGAGGAGGATCGCAAGCGGCAGCGCGACGACGGCGATGATCGTGTACTGGCGGCGCAGGTAGGCCTGGGCGCCCTCCTGGACGGCGCCGGAGATCTCCTGCATGCGCTCGTTGCCCGGCGACTTGGCCAGCAGGCGGCGGGTGATGATCGCGCCGTAGAGGACGGCCGCGGCCGCGCAGACGAGCGCAATGACGACGCCGTAGTCGGTGAAGAAGTCGGTCAAGGTGAGCTTTCCTCCGGTTTAGGTCGGGCGGCCGCCGTGACGGGGTTACGGGCCGCTTTCACGCAACGATCCCCTGCCCGGGGACCGTAAAAGCGCGCGGAGTCTAGTGGGTGTTTCCGGCGGAGTGGGCCGAAAAGCGCTCTAGTCCCGCTGGTGCGGGGTCCAGAGCTTCGGCGGAGGCTGGCCGCCGGTGGCCGGACGCTGGGACTGCGCCGGTGGCGGTGACGGAGGCGCCTGCGCGGCCGGCTCGCCCTCGCCGGTTCCGGGCCCCTCGCCCTCGGGCGCCGGCTCGCCGCCTCCCGAGGCCTGGGCGAACAGCATCTGGAGCTCCGAGAGAGCCTCGCGCACCTGGGCCTGCGGCTCGGGGTCGAGAAGGTCGACGAGGCCGCGGACGGCCTCGATCCCGATCCGAGCCTGCTCGAGGTCCTGCTCGTCCTCCTTTGCGATCCGCCGCGCGGTCAGGTTGACGAGGCTCGCGACGCTCTGCAGGACGAGGTCCTGGATGCGCACGCGGCGCATCTCCTCCTCGAGGCGAGCGCGGAGCTCCTCCTCGGACTGAGGGGGCTCGCCGCCGGGCGGCGGCGGACCGGGAGGTGGTTGTCCAGCTTCCATTCCGGAGACCCTAGCCGGGTACGCCCTGAGGCACGTATGTGCGGTGGGTCTCCGAAAGGGCGTCGCGGTAGATCGACTCGATCGTCGCGCCCTCCGCCAGTGCCTGGAGGCTGCGCTGCGCGCCGTTCGGCGCCGGTAGGTCGGCGCCCGCGCCGACCGCCTCCCGCGCGGGCGCGGTCCAGGCGAGCAGCCGCTCGAGCGCGGCTCGAGCGTCCACCTCGGCACCGGCCTCGAAGTCGATCTGCTTGCCGTCCATCCCGTGGCGGATCGCACGCCAGAGGTTTTCCTCGATCTCGCGATCCCGCAAGGGGGCCGGGAGCCGGCCGTCGTCGTAGTCGAGCGCCGACTGGACCACGCAGGCCGTGATCAGAGCCGCGAGCTCGAAGGAATCCTCGCCGCCCGTCTGGGCATCGCAGATGCGCACTTCCACCGTCCCGAACCGGTGATGGGGGCGAACGCTCCACCAGAGCTGGGTCGCCTCGACGACGGTGTTCGTCGCCTCGAGCATCGCGATGAAGCCCGCGTACTCCTCCCAGGAGCGAAACGGCTCCGGGATCCCACAGCGCGGGAACGTCCGCGTGAAGATCTCAGTGCGGACGGTATGCAGCCCGGTATCTCTGCGGTCCAGGAACGGCGAGTTGGCCGAAACCGCGAGAAGCAGCGGCAGCAGGCCGCGCAGGTGGTCGCAGACCGCGATCGCGCGGTCGGCGCCCTGCACGCCGACGTGGACGTGGAGGCTCCAGGTGTTGTTGCGCTGCGCCACGTAGCCCAGGTCGTGCTTGAGTCGCCGGTAGTGCGGCGTGTCGATGATCCGCTGATCGAGGTAGTTCGCCCACGGATGCGTCCCGGTCGCCGCAAGCCCGAGTCCATGAGACTCTGCGAGGGCGAAGAGGCGGGTTCGGTGCTCGCGTTGAAGGCGCTCGGCGTCGGCGAAGTCCTCGCCGCGCCCCGAGCGGATCTCGATCTCGGACGCGATCAGCTCGCCTGCGACCGACTGCGCGAGCACGTCGTCCGCCTGCGCCGCCTCGTAGAGCTCCTCGAAACGGTGTTCGAGCTCCAGGGTGTCCGGGTCGACGATCGCGAACTCCTCCTCGAGCCCGACGGTGAAGTCCGTCGAAGACTCGAACACCTCCCGCGCGCCGGCGAGATTGATCACGTCATCTCCTGCAGAGGAGATCGATTTTCACGTCAAGTAGAAGTAGAGCGCGTACAGCAGGTCGACGGCGGGGCTCGAGGTGTGCACCGTCACCTCAGGCGGCACCTGGAGCAGCTGCTCGGAGTAGTTGAAGATGATCTTGACGCCCGCCTCGACCAGCCGGTCGACCACCTCCTGGGCTGCCGCCGCCGGCACCGCCAGGACGCCCACTACTACGTGCTCGTCGGTGACGACCTTTTCGATCTCGTCGAAGTGGCGCACCTTCTGGCCGCCGACCTCGTTGCCGACCACGTCGTGGTCCACGTCGAAGATCGCGACGATCCGGAAGCCGTGGTCGCCGAAAATGTCCGAGTCGGCGATCGCCTGGCCGAGGTTGCCGGCGCCGAAGAGAGCGATGTTGTGCTGGTCCGAGGTCCGCAGGATCTTGCGGATCTCGCGAACCAGCGACTCGATGTGGTAGCCGACGCCCCGCTTGCCGAACTTGCCGAAACCCGAGAGGTCGCGCCGGATCTGGGTCGAGTTGATGTGCGTGTAGTCGGCCAGCTCCTTCGAGGAGATCGTGTCCTTGCCCATCTTGCGAGCCTGGATCAGGACCTGCAGGTAGCGAGACAGACGAGCGGCCACTCCCAGCGACAGCCGGTCGGCGTCGATCGACCCGTCGGCGGTTTCGGTGATCGCGGGGGGAGCGGCCCGCACCTCGTCCGTCATGCCCCTGACGTTATCGCGGCGCGGAGGGCAGCCTCGTCGGTACCCAGCTCGCTGATCACCTTTCCGCCGACCTCGACGACCGGGATCCGCTCCAGGTAGCGGGCGTGCAGGCGCTCGTCGGCCTCGATGTCGACTTCGACGAGCTCGAGTTCGATGCCTGAGTCGCGGAGCGCGAGGATCTCCTCCTTGGCCTCGTCGCAGAGGTGGCAGCCCTCCCGCGTGTAGAGAACTACGCGCGGGCGTCCCAGCTCAGGTACTCCGGATAGGGAGCGGGCTCGACAAACCGGGCGGCGGAGCCGATCATCGCCGCGTTGTCGGTGCAGAGCTCGGGCGCGACCAGTTTCAATCTGACCCCGCGCGAAGCACAGATCTCGCCGCAGCGATCCCGCAGCGGCCCGTTGGCCGCGACGCCGCCGCCAAGAGAGACGGCGTGCCAGTCCCCGGCGTCCAGCGCTCGCTCCAGCTTTGCGGTGAGCTGGCCGACGACGGCGGCCTGGAAGCTCGCGGCCAGGTCGGCCCGCCGCTCGGCGACGTCATCGGCACCGAGATCCCTGGCGCGGTAGACGAGCGCCGTCTTCAGGCCGCTGAAGCTGAAGTCAAGGCCGGGATCCCGCGCCATCGCGACCGGGAACTCGAACGCGAACGGGTCACCCCCGCGCGCCTCACGCTCGATCGCCGGCCCTCCGGGGAAACCGAGCCCGAGCAGGCGCGCGGCCTTGTCGAGGGCCTCACCGGCCGCATCGTCCAGAGTCTGGCCGAGCGTCTCGAAGCGGCCCGGTTCGGTGACACCGGCAAGCAGGGTGTGGCCCCCGCTGGCAATCAGGCACAGGAACGGGGGCGCGAGCGGTTCGGGCTCGAGGAAGCTCGCGGCAACGTGGCCGTGCAGATGGTCGACACCCGCGAGCGGCTTGCGCCGTGCGGCGGCGAGCGCCTTCGCCCCGCTGACTCCGACGAGGAGAGCGCCGATCAGGCCGGGACTGCGCGTCACCGCGAGTGACTCGACATCCTCGAGCCGGGCACCGGCGTCGGCCAGCGCGCGGTCGACGACGGGATTCAGCAACTCCAGGTGATGGCGCGAGGCAACCTCCGGGACGACACCCCCGTATTCGGCGTGGAACTCGGTCTGCGAGGAAATCACGTTCGAGAGCACCCGCGATCCGTCCACCACCGCCGCGCAGGTGTCGTCACAGGAGGTCTCGATCGCGAGGATCAAACAGAGACCGGCGTCGGCTCCAGCCACATGATCACGGCGTCCTCGCCGTTGTCGTGGTAGTAGCGCGGGCGGGTGCCGGCTCGGCGGAAGCCGAAGCGCTGGTACATAGCGATCGCCGCATCGTTCGAGGTCCGCACCTCGAGCGTGTAGCGGGCATCCGCGCCCGCCCGGCCGAGGAGCTCCTCGAGGAGCGTCGTCGCGATCCCCATCCGGCGGCGCTCGGGCGCGATCGCGACGTTCATCAGGTGCCAGACGTCCGCATAGCGCGAGCAGACCAGATAGCCGATCAGGCCGTCTGGCGTCGACGCCGCGAGGCAGATCCCGGATGGTTTCGAAAGCTCGAGCACGAACATCGCCAGAGACCACGGGGTCGGAAACGCGCGCCGCTCGATCGACAGGACCGAGGGCAGGTCGCTATAGACCAGGCGCCTTATTTCGATCTCGCTCGAGCCAACGTTTCGCATCGGGTTCCCTCAGATATACGGGCCGGACCGACTCCGCGTCGCGCCCGTCTCCAGCCGCCGTGAGCGTGCACAGATGGCGTGGCGCGAGCCGGTGCGCCGGGTCGCCACCGGGAACGAGTTCGACCCCTGCGGCCTCCAGCTCACGCGAGAATCGTACCGTCCCCGAGCCTCCAGCCAGCGGCGGCTGCGGCGCATTCGCAAGCGCTTTCCCGCCGCTATGCGCGAGCCACTCGCCGAAGGCGGCGGGGTCGACCACCGCCGGCTCGGCGAGCGGTGAGCCTGACCCGTCGTGAAGCTGCGCGAAGAGCTCGCTCCGGCGAGCGTCGGCGACAGCGAGGCAGATCCGCCCGGGATCACGGGCGCGCTCGGCGATTCCCAGCGCCAACGCCGTGAGAGTCCCGACCGGAACCGCCGGAAGCGAGCGGGCCTGGGCAAGCGCGCGGCCGGTCGCGATCCCGATTCGCAGACCCGTGTAGGAACCGGGGCCGACACCGATGCCGATCCGATCGATTCGATCCCACCCTCCGGCGGCCTCAACGGCGCGCTCCACCTCACCGAGCAGCGCGGCGGAATGGCGCGGTCGCTCGCCGTCTGAGTGTGAGACGACCGCCTCGCTCAGAACAGTGCCGTCGCGCGCGGAACCGACGACGACGTCATCCGTGGCCGTATCGAGCGCGATCACCGTGACTGCCGCCGGGTTCATCGGTTAGGTTCCCCGAGCCGCCGCCGTGGGGCGTGCGGGCAAATCGAACTCATTACGGAGGGACGACATGTCCGAGATGCAAGCATCCGGGACCCGCGGACGCCGCGTGCTCACCGGTTTCGCAGTTCTCGCCATCGCCGCTTTCGGCACCGCTTGGGTCGGCTGCGGTGACGACACCGAGGACGATGTCAACGACGCGATCGACAACGCCCAGGAGCAGGTCGACGACCAGGCCGGCGACGCGGCTGACGAGATCAACGAGGCCGTCGACGCCGCCCAGGAGGGCGACACCGAGGCAGCGCAGGACGCCGCGCAGGAGGCCGCAGACGAGGCCGCCGAGCAGGCCGACGAGGCCATCGACGACGCGCAGGACCAGATCGACGAGGCCACGCCGTAGTCACCTCCTCGACCAACCAGTCGTAGGCGAACGCCCCGGTCACCCGGGGCGTTCGTCGTTTCGGGAGCCGGATCGCGTCAATCGCGCACGATCAGCTCGCGGGAGTCGCCGCCCGCGTGGCGAACCTCGATCGCGATGATCCTGCCTGAGGCCTCGAGCCGCGGCTCGCTCGCCGCCGATCTCGGGCCACTCGACAAAGGCCACGGACTCGGGCTCGATGTAGTCCGCGAGCAGGGCCGGGTCCTCGCCACCGAGGTCGCCGAGGCGGTAGAGGTCAAGGTGTGAGATCGGCACGCGCCCGACGTAGCGCTGCCCGATCGTGAAGGTCGGGGACGTGACCGGCTCGGTTACCCCGAGAGCACGGCACGCCCCTCGGATCAGCGTCGTCTTGCCGGCACCGAGCTCGCCGCTGACGAGGACCACGTCACCGGGCTCGAGCCGCTCGGCGAGCCCGGCTCCAAAGGCCTCGGTCTCCAAGGCGCTCGCCGACGCGAGGACGGTCAGGGCGTTGCCTCAGCCGAAGAGGTCGAGCTGGTCGCGTTCGTCGCCGGCGGCTGCGGCAACGGGCTCGGGCGCCCCACCCTCGCGCGCCTCGGCGACCTCCTGAGGCGAGGGCGTCGCGATCAGCTCGGGCAGCTTCGCGAAGTCCTCCCGCAGGGTGTCGACGAGCGATGGCGTGCGCAGCGCGGCCGCAGGGTGCAGCAGGGGCATGATGTAGACGGCGCGGCCACCGAGCACGTGCACCTGAGTCGTGCCCCGCACCTTGGTGATGCCGGTGCGGCTGCCGGTCAGCAGCTTCGTCGCGAAGTTGCCGAGCGTGCCCACGACCTTCGGCTGGATCAGCTCGACCTGCCGGTCCAGGTAGGGGCTGCACGACTCGATCTCGTCCGGCTGCGGATCGCGGTTGCCGGGAGGTCGGCATTTGAGGACGTTCGCGATGAAGACGTCCTCGCGAGTCATGTCGATGCCCGCGAGCAGCTCGTTCAGGAGCCCGCCCGCGCGGCCGACGAAAGGCAACCCCTGCTGGTCCTCCTGCGCGCCCGGGGCCTCGCCGACGAACATCAGGTCGGCGTCGGAGTTGCCGGCGCCGAAGACGACCCTGGTCCGGCTCCCGGCGAGCGCGCAGCGCTCGCAGCCGGAGGCCTCGTGGTACAGGTCGACGAGGCGGGCGCGGCGGGTCTCGGTTGTGCTGGCGGTCACGGGCTGCCTCCCTTCGCCCTGGCGCGGTCGCGGGCGGCCTGGCGCTTGCGCTTGAAGTCGCTCTTCGTGGCCGCGTGGAGCTTGCGGTTCTTCGCCTCCTGGCGGCGGTTGCCGTCGGCCGTCTTGACGAGCTTGGGGGTTTGGGCGGGGGTTGATAGGAGGCGTTTGGCGCCCTGAGCGCCGCATTCAGCGCACTCGTGCTCGTCGACACCGACCGCCGCAAGGGTCTCGAAGCGGGCGCCGCACTGGCCGCACTCGTACTCGTAGAGGGGCACGTGGGGATGGTATGCGGCGGCGAGGGGGATTCGGGCGGCGATTTCGGCCGCATAGAGCGCGAATTCGCCACCTTCGAGCGATCGATTATGCAGTTGACCACCGTGGCGGTGGCAAAGTGCAGATCGATTGCGATCTATAATTCCGGGCACGGCCGCGACCATTGTTGGCGCGGACCTTATGCCCCTCGTTCTCCTACGAGCCGGGCCACATGACAAAGATGCGAAACGAGCTCTCCAGCCACGAGCCCTTGGTGCTCGCGATCGTCGGCGATGGCCGCGCGGGCGGCGCGATCGCGCGCGCAGGCTGGGGCCGCGGGCATCGAGGTGGCGCGTGCACGGCCGAGATGGTCTGCCCGACGAGGCGGCCCCCACGGCGGTCCTGCTCTGCGTCCCCGACACCGAGATCGAGACCGCATGCGCGTCCCTTCCCGAGCCGCCGCCGAAGTTCGTCGGCCACGTCAGCGGCGCCACCTCCCTTACCAGCCTCGTCCCAGCAGCCACACGTGGAGCCCAGACGTTCTCCCTCCACCCCCTGCAAACCATTCCCAGCCCTGCCACCGACCTCGCCGCGGCCCCCTGCGCGGTCACCGGCTCGACGCCCGAGGCACTCCAGTTCGCCACCGATCTGGCCGAAAAGCTGGGCATGAAGCCCTTCGTGCTCGACGACGACGCCCGGACGGCCTACCACGCGGCCGCCTCGATCGCGTCGAACTTCCTTGTCGCGCTCGAGGAATCCGCCGCGGAGCTGCTGGCGAAGGCCGGGGTCGAGGACGCGCGGGAGCTACTCGCGCCGCTCGTCCTGCGCACCGCACTCAACTGGTCCGAGCATGGCGGCGAGGCCCTGACCGGCCCGATCGCCCGCGGCGACGAGGCGACGGTCGCGAGACACCTCGCCGAGCTCGAGGAGCGCGCGCCCGAGCTGATCCCGCTCTACACGGCCCTCGCGGAGCGCACCCGAGCGCTCGCGGCCGAGGGGGCCGCGTGACGATGAGGGTCGTGCGCACGGTCGCGGAACTGCGCGAGGCGCTCGGACCCGAGCGCCGTGCTGGCCGCTCGGTCGGCCTGGTCCCGACGATGGGGGCGCTCCACGAGGGCCACCTCTCGCTGCTGCGGGCGGCTCGCGAGGATTGCGACGTCGTCGTCATGAGCCTCTTCGTGAACCCGGCGCAGTTCGGGCCCGCCGAGGACCTGGATGCCTACCCGCGCGACGAGGGGCGCGATCTGGAGCTGGCGGAGACCGAGGGCGCGGACCTCGTCTTCGCCCCTGCCATCGAGGAGGTCTATCCGCCCGGCTTCTCGACCTCGGTCGAGGTCACCGGGCTCACCGACGTCCTCTGCGGCGCCCCGGAGCGCCGCGGGTCCGAGCACTTCCGGGGGGTCACGACGGTGGTGGCGAAGCTCCTGAACGCCGTCGGCCCCGACCGCTGCTACTTCGGCCAGAAGGACGCGCAGCAGGCGATCGTGATCCGCCGGATGGCGCGCGACCTCGACTTCGCCGTGGAGATCGTCGTCCGGCCGACGGTTCGCGAGCCGGACGGGCTGGCCATGAGCTCCCGCAACGCCTATCTGGCCGAGGAGGAGCGCACGCGCGCCACCGCCCTCAGCCGCGGGCTCGACGCGGCCGCGACGGCCGCCCGCGACGGCGCGACGCTCGAGCAGGCGCTCGGCGCCGCCAGAGCGGAACTGGCCGAAGCAGGCGTCGAGCCCGAGTACCTCGAGGCTCGGCACGCCGAGGACCTCACCGCCGCACCTGAGTTCAACGGTCGACCAGTGCTGGTCGCGGTCGCCGCACAGCTGGGCAAAGCAAGACTGATCGACAACGTCATCATCGGAGGGAACTGATGCACCGACACATGCTCAAGTCGAAGATCCACCGGGCGACGATCACGGAGTGCGACGTCGACTACGTCGGCAGCGTCTCGATCGACCCGGAGCTGATGCGCCAGGCCGACCTGCTGCCGAACGAGCAGGTCCACATCTGGGACATCGCCAACGGCGCCCGGATGGTCACCTACGCGATCGAGGGCGATCCCGGGCAGATCAAGGTGAACGGCGCCGCCGCCCGTCTCGTCAGCCAGGGCGACCTGGTGATCATCGTCTCCTACGCCGAGTACGACCGCGAGGACCTCGATACGTACGCCCCGGTCGTCGTCCACGTCGACGACGCGAATCAGATCGTCGAGGTCGACTCGAGCCCCGAGGTCCTGCTGAACGCCTCGGGCCGGGAGTGGTCGGACGAGGTGCCGGGCTCGCTTGGCGGCCTGGGGACAGAGAGGTCTGACCCCTTGGAGGCCTGTCCGATGACCCCGGTCTCGCCTGCCGAAGCTCGCGGAGATGAAGGCAAAGGGCGAGCCGATCGTGATGGTCACCGCCTACGACCATCCCTCCGCCCAGATCGTCGAGGCCGCCGGCGTGGACATCGTCCTCGTCGGCGACACCGCCGCGATGACCGTGCTCGGCCACCCCTCCACGACGCCGGTCTCGCTCGACGAGATGATCATGCTCACCGCGGCCGTCCGCCGCGGGCTCGAGACGCCGATGCTGATCGGCGACCTTCCCTTCGGCTCGTACGAAGGATCGAACGAGCTGGCGATCCAGAGCGCCCAGCGGTTCGTCAAGGAGGCCCAGGTCGACGCGGTCAAGCTCGAGCGCGGCGGCGCGTCCGTCGACCGGGCACGGGCGATCATCCGCGCCGGTATCCCGGTCATGGGCCACGTCGGCCTGACGCCGCAGACGGCGACGGCGCTGGGCGGATTCAAGGCCCAGGGCAAGACGGCTTCTGCCGCCGCCCAGATCGCCGAGGAGGCCCTCGCTCTGCAGGCCGTCGGCTGCTTCGCGATCGTCTTCGAGGCCATCCCCGCGGCGGTCACCGAAGAGCTGATGAAGAAGATCGAGGTGCCGGTGATCGGGATCGGCGCCGGCGTCGGGACCGACGGCCAGGTCCTCGTCTGGCACGACCTGCTCGGGATCTACGGTGGCCACCAGCCGAAGTTCGTCAAGCGTTACGCGAACATCCGTGAGCAGATGGTCGCCGGGGTCACCGAGTACGCCCGCGAGGTCCGCGACCGGAGCTTCCCGGGATCGGAGCACATCTACTCGATCGAGCCACGCGAGCTCGACGAGCTGCGGCGGTACCTGGAGCAGGAAAGCCTCGCTGCAGGCGCCTGGGACTGGTAACCGCCTGCGAACAGCGGGGTATCTATTCGTGACAATCGTTACGAATGGAGGTAGCGATGGAGATGCTAAGACGACTGGAGCCCGTGGCTCTGGTGATCATGTTCCTCGGTGCACTCAACTGGGGAATCCTCGGAGTGACCGGCGGTGAGACGAACGTCCTCGCCGAGATCTTCGGCACAGGCACGGCGATCGACGTCCTCTACGTGATCGTCGGACTCTCCGCCCTGGTCTTCGTACCGAGGCTGATGGACACGTTCCACATCGGGCACGGCCCGCATCCCCGCGGCGTCTGACCCCGACATCATTGCTGCACTACGAGCCGGGCCCCAGGGCCCGGCTCGTTCTATGTTGGAGCCGTGGCCATACACACGGGAGAACTGCGCCTCTCCACCCGCGGCGACGGCGACATCGTCGATATCACCGAGGGCCTCGCCCGGGTGGTAGCGGCATCGGGAGTCGCCGAGGGTCTTGCGAGCGCCTTCGTCCGCGGCTCCACCGCCGCGCTGACGACGATGGAGTACGAACCCGGCGGGGTGCACGACCTCCAGGCGCTCCTCGACCGCCTGATCCCGCCGCACGGTGACTACGAGCACAACCGGCTGAACCACGACACGAACTCGCACGCTCACCAGCGCGCATCGCTGATCGGCTCGAGCGAATGCGTTCCGGTCGCCGGCGGCCGCCTCGGCCTCGGCACCTGGCAGCAACTCGTCCTGATCGACTTCGACGACCGCCCGCGCGAGCGGACCGTCGTAGTTCAGGTGCTCAGCTAGGGAGCCACATCGGGGAGCGAGTCCAGCTTCCAGGTCCCGCCCTCTTCGACCAGCTTGACCGTCTCCGGCTCGCCGATGTTGACGAAGCGCGAGACACCGTCACCCTCGACCTGGCCGGTCAGGAACGCGCTCGTCCCCGTGACGCTGACGTCCGTAACCGTCACCCCCTGGCCTGCGATCTCTGCGAGCACCGAGGAGTTCGCGTCCACGAGGGCTTCGCAGTTCGGAACGGTGTCGTTGATGTCCTCGCTCGCCTCCATCATCGCGATCAAGCCGGAGGAGAGATAGCTGCAGAACGTCGCGCTGTCTTCGGCAACCGCAGCCTGCGTCGCCGCCTCGACATCCGCTTTGATCTCCGCTTCGGCGGTCGCGGCCGAGTCGGCGGGTGACTCGCTGTCGCCTCCCCCGCCCACGCCCAGGGCGATGATGACGGCGAGGACGACGAGCCCCGCGAGCCCGGCTCCGATGGCGAGGCCGCGGTTCCCGAGGCGCTCGCGCAGAGAGCGCCCGGCCTGCCCCGCGCCGGCCTGAGTCGGCGGTCGCTCGGGGTGGGACTGGAAGTTCGGCGGATCGGCCAGGGGCCGGGAGCCGGTGTGGCGGGCGGTGGAGGCGGCCTGGTCGATGGCGGCGGTGGTGGCACCGCGGGGGCCGGGGGCTCCGGCTTCGCGGGTGGAGCCGAGGGCGTTGTGCCGACCCCGCTCGGCGCAGCGGCGCCGGTCGCGACGCTCCGTTCCGCCCTGGTCACGCGGCCGCCCTCGAGGGCAGCGAGCGCCGCGCGGCCGAAGTCGCCGGCGGAGAGGTAGCGGTCGTCGGGATCCTTCGCCATCGCGCGCCGGACGACGTCGTCGAGCGCCGGCGAGACCTCCGGCACGAGCTCGCGTGGAGACGGCGGCGGCTCGGACGCGTGGGCGAACATCGTCGCGAGATGTGTGTCGCGCTCGAAGGGCACCCGGCCGGTCAGCGAGTGGTAGAGCACGCATCCGAGCGAGTAGATGTCTGCGCGCGCGTCGAGCAGGCCCTTCCCCTCGAGCTGCTCGGGCGCGATGTAGTCGATCGTGCCGACGAACATCCCCGTCCCGGTCATCCCGCTCTTTGCGTCGGCTCGCTTGGTGAGGCCGAAGTCGGTCAGGTTCGCGTGCTCCCCGCGGGGGCGCTGCTCGATCAGCACGTTCGCAGGCTTCACGTCGCGGTGGATCAATCCGGCTTCGTGCGCGGCATCGAGCGCGTAGGCGACCTGATCGACGATCGCCACCGCCCTCTTCGCGTCAATCTTGCCCTCGCCGGCAATCACCTTGCCGAGGTCCGTGCCCGCGACGTAGCGCATCGAGATGAAGAGCGCCCCGTCCTCCTCCCCCGCCTCGTAGACCGGGACCACGTTCGGGTGGTCGATCCCGGCGGCGATCCGCGACTCCCGCTTGAAGCGCTCGCGGAAGCCCGTGTCGCCGACGAACTCGGCCGCGATCACCTTCAGCGCGACGGTACGGTCGAGGCCGAGGTGCGTGGCTCGATAGACGACGCCCATGCCGCCGCGCCCAGCGACCTCGTCGATCCGGTGCCCGGCGAAGACGGACCCCGCGGTCAGCTCACCCATGCGCTGCTCTTTATACCTTCGTTCAGGGGCCGGCGGGGATGTCTGCTTCGATCGAGTCGATCTGCCAGGTCTCACCGGTCTTGACCAGCACGACCTCGTGCTCGAAACCGTCGTTGGGACCGCCCTCGGGGACCACATGCGCCTCGGTGCGGTTGGTCGAGGTCCCGGTCCCGCGGATGACCACGGCATCGGCCGTCGCTGCCGGAACCTGCGCCTGCCGGCAGCCCTTCTCGTCGCCGTATGCCGTGGTCACGAGGTTTTCGGTGGCGAGCTCGCGGCAGACGAGATCGGGGTCGCCCGACGTGAAGTAGGCCACGATCGCGCTCTCCGGGTCAGCGCCGGGCGAGTCGGCGGCGACACCGCCGTCTCCACCACCGCCACCGTCACCGGCCTCGGTTTTCTCGGCTCCGGTCGTCGTCTCGGCCGTGGTGGTCGAGGCCGAAGATGTGGTCGACGCCTTCGAGGCCGCCGTGGACGTCGTGGCCGGCTCGTCGTCCCCGCAGCCGAAGACCCCGGCCGCGGCGACCAGCGCGATCGCCAGAAACCTTCGCATCGCTGGCAGGCTAGTCCTCGTTCTTCTGAAACTCGATCTCGCGGATCACCTTCGCCGGCGCGCCCGCGGCAATCACACCGGCCGGGATGTCGCGGGTGACCACCGAGTTCGCCCCGATCACCGCTCGCTCGCCGACCGTGACGCCGCCGGTGACCACGCAGCCCACCCCGAACCAGGCGTTGGAGCCGATCGTCACCGGCCCGCGCGCGACGAAGCCCTGCATCGTGATCGGCGTATCCGGGTCGTCGTAGCGGTGGTCGGCGTCGCCGACGAAGCAGTGGTTGGCGAACATCACGTGGTCGCCGATCTCGATCCGCTCCTGCGCGGCGAGCATCGTGCCGCGGTTGAGGAAGCAGCCGCTCCCGACCTAGATCCGCGCGTCGGCGGCCATCGTGATCCAGCAGCCCGGCTCGAGCAGCGTGTTCGCGCCGATCGTCAGGCGGCCGTCGTCCAGCGCCTCCAGCACCTCGCCCTCGACCGGATAGCGGATGAACGCTCCGCTCCGCGCCATGTGCCGGTTGATCCGCCAGCGCCGGGAAAGGCGCCGGTTGCGCTCATACCAGCGCCGCTTGAGCCACCACAGACGCCAGCCGGAGGGTTCGGTGACGGCCATCGTCCCGACCCTACCGAGCTATGTGGCTGGGAGCTACGCCGCGCCGTAGGTGTTGCGGCACTTCTTGACGGCCTTGTGGCGCTTCTTCTTGTTGCCGATCTTGTAAGCGCGCTTGAGGCACTTCTGGAGCTCGGCCGCCTTGGGCTCATCGCTCCCGGCCGTGCCGCCGCCGTCACCGGCGCTGCCGCCGTCACCCGCGGAGCCACCCGAGTCACCCGATCCGCCCGAGCCGCCGCCTCCGCCGCCATCACCCGAGGCGTCGCCGCCTCCGGAGCCGTCGCCTCCGGAGCCGTCGCCGAGCGGCGGGTCCTCGAGGTCAAAGAAGTCGAGGTTGTTGCCGAAGTTCCAGTCGGGCAGTCCCGGGGCGTTGGCCGCGGCGGACTCCGCCGCGGAGACGCTGGCGTGGTTTCGGACCGAGCCGCCGTTCAGGTCATCTGCCGTGCGGATCTTCAGGCAGTTGAGGTCGATGTGGGCGTATTTGACCAGCGGCGACTTGTTGAAGATGCGGAAGTCGCGGTTGATCGGCTCCGGCGTGTTGCCGTAGGGCTTGACGTGCTTGGGATAGCGCCAGGTCGCGGTGATGCCCTTGTAGTGAACCGGGCACTCGGCGCGTGCCTCGGTCCAGGGACCGGAGTTGCCGTCGCCGGCGTAGGGAGCAACGTCGACGCGCTTGTAGACGTGGTGGAACTGAAGGCTCTCGAAGTGGCCGCCGGCAGAGCTCGTCTCGCGGCCGATGCAGCGGATCGAGACCTCGACGCGCGCCGCGGCAGCGGTCTGGAAGCCCCAGGTCCAGCTGCGCCCGTCGGCCGATTGGATCGACTTGTATTGCGGGCCGTGGGGACCGTCGGGGTTGCCGGCCGGAGCGACCGTGACGAAGTCGAAGCTCGGCGCGATCGCGACCGTATTGATCGGGCAGGTGCGGGTGATCTCGTGGCGGCCGCCGGTCGCCGGGATCACCAGCGTGCCGGTCTGGCGCGGGTGGTGGACGATCGCATGGAAGTGACCGTCGTTGTCCGATGTCTCGTCGCGCAGGCAGACGATGAAGAGGTGTGCCTGAGCCTGGGAGGGCGTGTGGTTTTGCAAGGTGAAGTCCCAGACCTTGCGGTCGACCGCGTTCGACTCAGAGCGGACGACGTGAAGCCGCTCGGTCGGGTGCTCGGCGTTGTCGGAGGGCGACTGGACCGCGTCGGTGCGCGCCGAGCCGTCGGTCGCGGTGTAGCCGTCGGGGCAGGAGAGCGAGAACTTGTCGTAGGGCAGGGCGCCGTTGGGCTCTGCCTCGACGAACTGCTCGAACTTCAGGACGTCGAGATCGTGCTGACTCGGCGCCTCACCCTGGTGGTGGCTCGCGTGCAGGCGCAAGACGACGTTCTTGCTCGCCGTCGCGCCGCTTGCGAGCGAGCCGAAGTTGCAGACGATCTCGCTCGCGACGACCGAGCAGCCGGGGTCGCCGGAGAGGAACTCGAGGTGCTTCGAGCCGGGATCGCGGACGGTGACGTTGTGGGCGGTCGAGGGGCCGTGGTTGGTGACGGTGAAGGTGTAGGTGACGCTCTGGCCCGGCGATGCCTTCAGATGTGAGGCGGTCTTGTCGATCTCGAGGTCGGCGCGGGCGGTGTCGGTGACCGTGACGTTGAAGCTCGCCGGCGTGTTCGTGTTCTCGACGCTGTCATGCGCGTTGCAGTTGACCGGGGTGACCCCAAGCGGGAAGAGCGAGCCCGAAGGCGGCGCGCAGGTCACGACAACCGTCGGATCGTCCGCATCGGTGGCGGTAACGGAGTAATCGACCTCCGACCCGTCAGGACCGTCGAGGTCGACGTTGGGCGCAGGGAGCGGCCCGTAAACGGTCGGCGCCGCCATCGCCGGAGAGGCGAACGCGAAAAGCACTACGCACGAAATGGCGAGGGTAAGAGCTCCGACCCTCCGCCTGTGACCCTGCCTGCTCTTCTGACCCGTACCCATCACCCGCGGTCCTCCTGACCTTGCTTCGCGCTCACGCGCTCAGCTTCCTTGGTTGGCATCCACATAGTGCAGGGTCGAGCGGACGCCTGCATCCGTAGAAACTACGTATCGGGCCGCTCAGGCACGATCAGGCCCGGAAATGTGCAGGTTTTCCAGCCGAACCTGAAGCTTGGCCTACAGGTTTACGAGCCGTAGAGCCGGCGGCACTTCTTGACGGCCTTGTGGCGCTTCTTCTTGTTGCCGATCTTGTAAGCGCGCTTGAGGCACTTCTGGAGCTCGGCCGCCTTGGGCTCATCGCTCCCGGCCGTGCCGCCGCCGTCACCGGCGCTGCCGCCGTCACCCGCGGAGCCACCCGAGTCACCCGATCCGCCCGAGCCGCCGCCTCCGCCGCCATCACCCGAGGCGTCGCCGCCTCCGGAGCCGTCGCCGTCCGGAGCCGTCGCCGAGCGGCGGGTCCTCGAGGTCACAGAAGTCGAGGTTGTTGCCGAAGTTCCAGTCGGGCAGTCCCGGGGCGTTGGCCGCGGCGGACTCCGCCGCGGAGACGCTGGCGTGGTTTCGGACCGAGCCGCCGTTCAGGTCATCTGCCGTGCGGATCTTCAGGCAGTTGAGGTCGATGTGGGCGTATTTGACCAGCGGCGACTTGTTGAAGATGCGGAAGTCGCGGTTGATCGGCTCCGGCGTGTTGCCGTAGGGCTTGACGTGCTTGGGATAGCGCCAGGTCGCGGTGATGCCCTTGTAGTGAACCGGGCACTCGGCGCGTGCCTCGGTCCAGGGACCGGAGTTGCCGTCGCCGGCGTAGGGAGCAACGTCGACGCGCTTGTAGACGTGGTGGAACTGAAGGCTCTCGAAGTGGCCGCCGGCAGAGCTCGTCTCGCGGCCGATGCAGCGGATCGAGACCTCGACGCGCGCCGCGGCAGCGGTCTGGAAGCCCCAGGTCCAGCTGCGCCCGTCGGCCGATTGGATCGACTTGTATTGCGGGCCGTGGGGACCGTCGGGGTTGCCGGCCGGAGCGACCGTGACGAAGTCGAAGCTCGGCGCGATCGCGACCGTATTGATCGGGCAGGTGCGGGTGATCTCGTGGCGGCCGCCGGTCGCCGGGATCACCAGCGTGCCGGTCTGGCGCGGGTGGTGGACGATCGCATGGAAGTGACCGTCGTTGTCCGATGTCTCGTCGCGCAGGCAGACGATGAAGAGGTGTGCCTGAGCCTGGGAGGGCGTGTGGTTTTGCAAGGTGAAGTCCCAGACCTTGCGGTCGACCGCGTTCGACTCAGAGCGGACGACGTGAAGCCGCTCGGTCGGGTGCTCGGCGTTGTCGGAGGGCGACTGGACCGCGTCGGTGCGCGCCGAGCCGTCGGTCGCGGTGTAGCCGTCGGGGCAGGAGAGCGAGAACTTGTCGTAGGGCAGGGCGCCGTTGGGCTCTGCCTCGACGAACTGCTCGAACTTCAGGACGTCGAGGTCGTGCTGACTCGGCGCCTCGCCCTGGTGGTGGCTCGCGTGCAGGCGCAAGACGACGTTCTTGCTCGCCGTCGCGCCGCTTGCGAGCGAGCCGAAGTTGCAGACGATCTCGCTCGCGACGACCGAGCAGCCGGGGTCGCCGGAGAGGAACTCGAGGTGCTTCGAGCCGGGATCGCGGACGGTGACGTTGTGGGCGGTCGAGGGGCCGTGGTTGGTGACGGTGAAGGTGTAGGTGACGCTCTGGCCCGGCGATGCCTTCAGATGTGAGGCGGTCTTGTCGATCTCGAGGTCGGCGCGGGCGGTGTCGGTGACCGTGACGTTGAAGGAGCCGTTGGCGACGTTGCCGGAGGCGTCGGTGGCGGTGCAGTTGACGATGGTGGTGCCGATCGGGAAGAGGCTGCCCGAGGGCGGCGTGCAGCTGACCGAGGGGTTGGGGTCGGTGTCGTCGGTGGCGGTAACGGTGAAGGTGACCTCGGAGCCGTCGGGGCCGTCGGCCTCGACGGTGATGTCGGCGGGGAGGTTGAGGGTGGGGTCGGTGGTGTCGGCGGTGGTGTTGAGGAGGATCGAGACGGTGTTGGCGGTGTGGTTCGCCACGGCCAGGTCGGGCTTGCCGTCGCCGTTGAAGTCGGCGGTCTCGAGGCCGACGGGACCCGAGCCCGTCGCGAAAACGACTCCCGGGTTGAAGGTGCCGTCCCCGTTCCCGGTCAGCACGCTCGTGTCGCCCGTCGACACGTTGGACGTCGCCAGGTCGAGATTGCCATCGCCGTCGAAGTCGGCCGTGACCGTGTTGTTCGGCCCGCCTCCCCCACCGGTGGAATACAGCGTGAACGGGTCAAACGTGCCGTCGCCGTTGCCGAGACTGACCGAGACGCTTCCCGCCGGCGGGAATCCCACCTCGGTAACCACATCGAGGAAGCCGTCGCCGTTGAAGTCCTTGACCAGAGCCGTTCCGGGGCTGCAGTCGGGAAAGCAGCTGCCGGTCGAGTAGGTCGTCGGCGGACCGAAGCCGCCGAGCCCGTCGCCGAGCAGGACCGCGAAGTTGTGCGACGCGTTGTTCATCACGATGAGGTCGGTGTTCGCGTCGCCATCGATCAACGCGATCGCCACGCCCACCGGGTTCACGCCGCCGCTGCTGACGACGGTCGGAGGATCGAACGTCCCGTCGCCGTTGCCGAGCAGGATGCTGACATTGCTGGGGTTGACGCTCGTCGCCGCGATGTCGGGAAACGTGTCCCCGTCGATCAAGCCCACCGTGACCCTGATGATCGAGTCCTGGGGGGCAAGCGAGACGCTGCTGGACGTGAAGCCCCCGGCGCCGTCCCCGAGCAGGATCGTGATCGTGCTGTCGCCGATGCCGCTGTTGGTGACGAGCAGATCGACGTTCGAGTCGAGGTTGATGTCGGTTGCAAGAACCTCATCTGGAGCATCGCCGGTCGCGAAGTTCGTCGCGCCCGCGAAGGTCCCATCGCCGTTGCCGAGCCGGACCTCGATCCTGTCGTTGTTCCGTATCGCCACGGCGATGTCGAGGTCGCCGTCCTCGTTGAAGTCAGCCACCGCGGGGAACGCCGGGCCGGAGCCGGTGCCGAAGTTGATCGGCGGCGCGAAGGTCGGTGCCGCGGAGGCCGAGGCGGAGAACGAGACGAAGGCGGCCAGGCTCGCGAATGCGAGCACTGTGCCGCGGAGGCGGCGTTTCATCACCTAATCATCGGCCGTTCGGCCGATGTGCGCATCCGTACTAAGTACTGCCTTTCAGCGTGGAATGCGGAACCGGTCGCTCGTGGGCGGGCCGGTGACGCCGTCGGCGGTTGCCCGCGCCCGGAACCTGTGCTGGCCGGTATTGAGGCCGCGGAGCTTCACGCGACTCCCGCACTCGTCCCATGCGCCGGTGTCCACCCTGCATTCGAAGGTCGAGTTCCGCTCAGACGAGCTCAGCTTGAAGACCGGGCGCCTCGGCCACGGGCTCCTGGGACGCTTGTCGAATGTGGTGAGCGGGCTGGTGGTGTGGTCGAAGCCCGCTGTGACGGTCTGCGCCGCGTCCATCGTCACCGTGCACGGGCCGGTGCCGCAACCGGCGCCGGTGAAGGTCGCGAACTCGGAGCCCGGTTCCGGCGTGGCCGTCAGGGTGACCTGGGTGCCGCGGGGGTAGATCGCTGTGCAGACGCCGTGGCCGCCGGCGTTGCCGCAATCGATGCCGGGGCCGGTCACCAGACCCCTCCCCGGCCCCGCCAGCTCCACCCGCAACGCGAGCCCTGCGTCACCCGGGCCGGTGAAGCGCGCCTGCACCGACTTGTCGGTGTCGAGGGTCACCGTGCACGGACTGGCGGAGCAGCCGCCCCCGGTGAAGCCATCGAAACTCGAGCCGGCAACGGCCGACGCCGTGAGCTCGATCGTGCTCCCGGCCGCGACCGTCTCCGAGCAATCCGTGCGCCCGGCCCCGCAGTCGATGCCCGGCCCGGTGACCGTGCCCGAGCCCGTCCCGGAGGTCGAGACCGAGAGGGTCCGCTGCGTCGAAGGCGGCGTACAGGGATTGGCGGGAGCCTCGAAGGCACCCTGGTCACGAACTGGGTCCGGGCAGGTGGCCGCGGTGCCGGGCAGACGCCGGGGGTCGCCGTCGATGTCGGTGTTCGAGAAGCCCATGGGAACGGGGCCGGGCATGCCGCCGTCGATCGCGGGCGATCCGGCCTGCAGGCTCCAGTTGCCGAAGAACGGGTCCTCGAAGAGGTCGTCGGGGTCGGTGTCGGTGTTCGTCGAACCGGGTGAGCGGGCGGGCGGACAATTGTCGGTGAAGTCGGTCATGTCGGGCGGGAGCGAAAGGTCGGCGGGCGCGAAGTTCGAGTACTCGCAGGTCAGCGTCATCGGCGCGCCGGGATCGTCGACGTAGATCGTGCCCACGGCGATCGTGCTGTCGAGCGTGACGTCGAACGGATCGGATCCCTGCCTGCCCAGGAAGATCGCCTGGCCGTCTTCATCCCCGGGGTCCGCCGGGTCGATCGTCGCGTTGTTGAGGTCGACCGCCTGGCCGTCGGCCCCGAGGAATTCGACCCCGATCGACCCGCCGGTGACGAGGGAGGAGTCGAGCTCCAATCCGGAGGAGACGGAAGCCACCGGATTCAGCGAGTCGTCCGCGGCGCTCAACCAGCTGCGAGTGATCTCCGTTGTCTCGGCGGGGCTGGCGCCGACGTCCAGCGCGGGCAGGCTGTCCGTGAAGACCGCGGTGTCCGTGATCGAGACCGCCGCGCACCCCGAGATCCCCACGGAGTCCGCGTCGATCACGTCGATGACCACGTCCTCGAACGTGGTTCCCGGGTCGACGCAGAGCTCGACCCCGGCAAAGGTGCCCTCGTCGACGGCCTCCACATCCACGGTCTGGAGATCCGAGCCGCCCTCGAGGAACACCGGGGTGAGATCCGCATCGAAGTCGGTCGAGTCCTGGTTTACCTCGACGTTCTGCATCTCGACCTCGATGTTCGGCGGGGCCCCGAGAGCGACGATGCACAGGGGACAGCCCAGCGCACCTGAGCTTCCTTCTCCCTCAATAAAGGTGTCGGGGTTGCCGCCCCCGGTGAGCTCGCCTCGGATCAGCAGTCCGTCGTCGAGGGGGTCGTCGTTGGCAGCCACGTTCTCGGGGTAGCTCCCGGCCGCCACCTCGATCACGTCGTCCGCCACGGGTGGGGCCCGGTGCGCGATGAGAGCCTCCTCGATCGTTCCGCACGGATTGCCCGCCGTGCAATCGCCGCCCGCTCCCTCCTCGACGAAGAAGGTGGCAGCGCTGGCCGCGGCGGCGAGCGACAGAAACGCCGCCGCCGTCGTGAGGCTTCCGAACAGCAGTCGCGTGATCCGTGGACGTCCCTGTCCACCACTCCCTGGTAGCACGATCAGAAAGTTTACGCCAGCGTGCAAACGCGATGTCGGCCGTCGGCACGGTTGTCCCTTGATTCAGGCGAAACACCTGTCTACGCTCGCCAACGTGGGTATTGCAGGGGGGCCTTCGGGGTCCCGTCGCGCAGTTCGCTGGCCCCTACTCGTGGTCGCGCTGGTGCTCGCCCTCGCGACGCCTGCCGCCGCGCTCGCCGCCTTCCCCGGATCCGACCCGGACGAGAGC
The DNA here is from genome assembly GCA_963785155.1 of uncultured Thermoleophilia bacterium. Lineage (GTDB taxonomy): Bacteria > Actinomycetota > Thermoleophilia > Solirubrobacterales > 70-9 > DASUSH01. The sequence goes on along the minus strand of CAWAUB010000007.1, from coordinate 351,256 downwards.
CCGCGGATCAACACGCCCAACGATCCCGACTTCGACGACTGCGAGACCGACGACGAGCAGGGCGGCCCGTCGTGCAGCTACTTCGACGAGGAATCCCGGACCTTCGGCTTCAGCCCTGATTCGGCGCTGCTCGCGCCACCGGGCCCGCTTCATCCTCAGTACCTCGACTGCCTCGGGCCGCTACCGGGCACCGCTCAGCTCGACCCCCAGGGCCGGCAGGCGAACTCGATCGCCTCGCCGGGCCAGAACTGCGCCCAGATCGCCGGCGTGCGCGCCGACACGGCCTGGAAGTACTTCGGCAAGTACGGCGGCGGCGCGAACGCCCAGGTGGGCAACGACGACGTCGCCGTCGCGATCCTGGACACCGGTATCCGCTGGCAGGAGAGCGAACTGCGGACCCAGGTCCGGCTGAATCGCGGCGAGCTGCCGACGCCCGACGTCAGCCGCGCGAACCGCCTCGACACAGGCGGTCCCTGCGCCGGCTTCTCCGCGGCCGACGACGCGAACGGCGACGGCGTGTTCAACGTGACCGACTTCGCCTGCGACGCGAGCGTCGACCTGAACGACGGCGACGACGAGGCGGACTCGACCCTCGACGGCTCCGATCTGATCGCCGAGTTCTCGAAGCCGGCGCAGCCGGGCGGGGCGCAGGACAGCGACGGCAACGGCTTCATCGACGACATCGCCGGCTGGGACTTCTTCGACGACGACAACGATCCGTTCGACGCGTCCAGCTGCTGCTCGGCCAACGGCCACGGCACCGGACGCGCCCGCGAGGCGGTGGCCTCGACCGACAACGACGAGAAGGGCGTCGGCATGTGCCCCGACTGCCAGCTCATGCCGCTGCGCGTCTGGGACACCTTCGTCGTCCCGACCGACTTCTACGCGATGGGGGTCGACTACGCGACCCGCAACGGCGCCAGCGTCGTCGAGGGGGCCGTCGGAGGGTTGACGAACACCCAGTTCGCCCGCCGCGTTTTCGAACGAGCCGACCAGCAGGGCCTGTCGCTGATGCTCGTCTCCAGCGACATCAACTCGGCGAACCACAACTACCCCACGAACTACAACGAGGCGATGTACGTCGCCGGCTCGCTGCCGGACACGGCGCCGTTCACCGCGTGCAACGGCCTCGGATCACTCCCGTTGATCGGGGACCTGCCGACCGCTCCGCCCCAGGAGTTCATCGACGGCTGCAACGCGTTCCAGGACCAGCTCGACGACTTCGTCCCACTCAACCTCAGCGGGCAACCGACGACGACGAGCTTCTTCCGCAACTCGAACCTGACGCAGTACGGCGGCAAGGCGGACATCGTGATGATGGGCTCGACGGGTTCGGAGAACACCGGGCAGGCGTCGGGCGCCGCAGGCCTCATCCACTCGTTCGGTCGCCTGTGGCTCGGCCCGGGCGGGCCGGGCGCCGGACCGAGCCCCGACGTCCTATCGGGCAACGAGGTCCGCCAGCTCCTGACGATGACCGCCGAGGACGTCCAGCCGGAGAACACGGGCACGGTCGGCCAGGCGGACCTCGCCGGCGAGGGCTGGGACACCCACTTCGGCTATGGGCGGGCCAACCTCGCCGGCGCGCTCGCGCGAATCTCCAACGATCCGCTTGGCGCGCCGGCCTCGCCGCCGGCCGGCTGGCCGTGCACGACCTCCGGGCCCGGCGCCGACCCCAACTGCATCCCGCCCGAGGCCCAGATCGACGCACCCGACTGGTTCGCGCCGATCAACGTCGACCGGGTCCCGGCCGGCGGGATCGCGATCAAGGGCAGGGTGGCCGGCCCGCATACGAACTCGTCGCTCACCTGGAAGGTCGAGTACGCCTGCGGTCAGCAGCCGGCGGCGACGGCGTTCCAGCCGGTCCCGGGTGGCAGCGGAGCGGGTGAGCAGCCAACGGGCACGACGCTGGCCACGATCCCGAAGGCGACGTTGCAGACGCTGGCGACAACCTGCGACGGCAGCGTCGCCGGGGACGCCGGGCGTCCCGCCGGTACCGCTGCGAACGCATGGCCCGCCGACCCCTATCCGACCCCTGATCCCGAGCGCCACGCCTTCCAGGTCCGCCTGACGGTCGCCGAGTCCGACGACCCGGCGAACATGGCGCAGTACCGCAAGACCCTCTTCGCCTACGAGGACGACGGCAACCTTGAAGGCTGGCCGAAGCCGGTCGGCAGCGGTGCGAACGCCGGCGACTACGTGACGGCCGCCGGCGGCGAGTCATCGCAGCGCCTCTACGACGTCAACGGCGACAACGAGCTCGATGTCATCCAGGCGACTTCGAGCGGGGAGCTGTGGGTGCTGAACTCGGACGGCACTCCGGTCGGCAGCTTCAACGGCGGCCAGCCGGTGACGACGGACCCGTACCTGGCGGCACAGAGTCACGGGGTCGGCGCCGGGCTGCCCGCGCCGCGCGAAACCCCGCGCACGCCGGCGATCGGCGACATCGACGGCGACCAGGACGCCGACATCGTGCTTGCTGCCGGCGAGCACGTCCACGCGTGGGGGCTGGACGGAAATCCGCTCGCGGGCTTCCCCGTGAGGCTGGACCCCTCCTTATCGGAGCCCTGCCGGCCACCGGACCCGGTCAAGCCGTGCTTCGACCAGGCCTCGCGCCGGATCAACTCGGACAACCACATCAAGCGCGGGATCCTCGGCTCGCCGTCGCTCGCCGACCTGACGGGCGGCCCCGCGCTGGAGATCGTCATCGCGGCACTGGACCAGCACATCCACGTCTTCGACGGCAGTGGCGCCACGGTCGCGGGCTTCCCCAAGCGCCTGGACCAGGGCTCGGCGACCGACGGCGCAGAGATCGTCACCTCGCCCGCGATCGCCGAGCTCGACGGCGACCCGCGGCCGGAGATCGTCGCCTCCACGAACGAGTTCATCAACGTCGACCCCGACTTCCCGTCGAGTCCGTTCAGCCTCCTGAACGTCTTCCTGAACACCGCGACCGGGTCCAACCCCGTCTACGCGATCAACCATGACGGCAGCACTGTCGCCGGCTCGTGGCCCGCCGAGGTCGGGGTCGCGGCCGGCGACCTCCTGCCGCTGGTGCTGCCCGGCCACGAGTCCGCCGCCGTCGACGTCGACGGCGACGACATCGACGAGGTCTCGATCTCGGCCGGAACCTCGCTGGCCGGCCAGGGCTCGCAGCTCGTCGACGGGACCGGAACGACGGTCTCGACCTACGCCAACGCGGTCGCGAACACGCTCGACAACGGCCCGATCCTGAACCTCGCCGATTACACGTCGGTTGGCAACGTCAGCGGCCTGCCGAACAGCATCTGGGCCGTCAAGGGCGGGCTGACCGTGAACGGGGCCGCGAACCTGCTTGCGGTCAACCAGAACCTGCCGTTCAGCCACGTCGAGCAGGCGTGGGAGATCGGTTCGCTAGCGGTCCGACCCCCGATCCGGCGCCCGCCGCGCCCGGCTATCCGCGCGCCACAGACGACTTCCAGCTCGTCTCCAACGCGGCGATCTCGCGGGTGGCCGGCACGGGGCCGGGGCGGCACATCCTGGTCGGCACCGGGATGTACCAGCTGCACGCGTACGACTCGGCCGGCCAGGAGGCCGCCGGGTGGCCGAAGTTCGCCGGCGGCTGGCTCCAGACGACCCCCGCGGTCGGCGATGCCGACGGCGATGGCGACCTCGACGTCACCGGGTACACGCGCGAGGGCTGGTCCTTCCTCTGGGATACCGACGGCGTCGATGCTTGCGAGTCGGGCACGCCGGCTTCGACGACAAACCAGGAATGGTGGACGTCTCGTCACGACGAACGCGGGACCGGCAACTACGGCACCGACTCACGGCCGCCCGGTACGCCCGAGGGACTGACCGCGCAGCGCAGCGGCTCGAACGTGACCTTCGAGTGGTCGGCCCCCGGCGACGACTGGATGTGCGGCACCGCGGACCTCTACCGCGTGGTCGGTTCGGCGAACCCGATCGCGAAGCCCAGCCAGGGCACCCAGATCGGCGCCGACGAGGGCAACCCCGAGCCGTCCGGCGATCCCGCTGACCTTCAGCTCACCGACGCGCAGCTGGGCGGAGCCCAGCACGTCGGGATTCTTTATCGCGACGAGGCCGGCAACTGGGGCCTCGTGGCGAGCGTCCCGGTGCCCGCGGCCGGCGGAGGCGGCGGGCGTGGTGGGGGCTCCGGCGGGGACGGGTCCGTTGCTGTTGGCGACGGTGGCGGCGGTTCCGCCCCCACCCCCAACCCCGATCCGCCGGCGAACCCCGGCCCCTGCGCCAACATCCTCGCCGGGACTCCGGGCGACGACAGGCTGAAGGGCACGTCCGGAGAGGACAGGATCTCGGGCAGGAGCGGCGCAGACCGGATCCAGGGCGGTGGCGGCAACGACTGCTTGAATGGCGGCCGCGGCCGCGACCGGATCGGCGGCGGTGGCGGCAACGACAAGATCTACGTCCGCGGCGGTCGCCCCGACCGAGTCAACTGCGGCGCCGGGGACGACGTCGTTGTCGCGAGCGCGACGAAGGACCGCATCAGCCGTAACTGCGAGACGGTCAGGGACTGATCAGCCGAACTGCTGGCGGCACTTCTTGACCGCCTTGTGGCGCTTCTTCTTGTTGCCGATCTTGTAGGCCCGCTTGAGGCACTTCTGGAGCTCGGCCTTGGTGTCGGGCTCCTCGCCGGAGGGGACGCCGGGGTCTGTGCCGGAGCCGGAGTCCTCGGCGCTGCCGCCCTGATCGCCGGCGCCACCGCCGGCATCTGAGCCGCCGCCCGAACCACCGCCGCCGTCACCACCGGAGCCGCCGCCACCCGAGCCGGTCGTGCCGTCGGCCGCCGGGTCAGCGAGGAAGTGCTGGAGACGCGGTGGCGTGCAAGCGCGGTGCGGTAGTAGGCGACCTCGTCGATGCGGCCGTCGAACCACGGCTTGATCTCGCCGTAGCCGACGTAGAAGGTCGACCGGACGAGGGGCGGCGCGATAGACTCGGTGGTGCCCTCGAGCTCGCCGTTGACGTAGATCCGCAGGTCGACCCCGTCCCAGGTGCCGACGACCTGGGTGAAGGCCGAATTCAGGTTCGGCGCGTGCGTGCCGTCGGAACTCACGATGCGGTTCTGGGGGCCGTGGCGGAACTTGAAGCGGCCGCCCTCGAGGTAAAGCTCGCCGCCATCGCCATGGCCGGCGATCGACTGGTCGCGGTTCAGATTGTCGGGGATGGACCCAGGCCTCGATCGTCGTCTGGTAGTCCGGAGCGGGCAGGCCGTTCGCGTAGCCGTAGCCGTTCGGGCCCTTGAACTCGCGGGCCGTGTCGCCGTCGCCGGCGATCCCGACCGGCCCCTGGTCGGTCCGTTCTTGTATTCGCCGTGGTTCGGCCGTTGGGGCTCGAATCACTGCATCGGCTCGTGCCGGCCGTCGCCGAGGCGGTAGTAGGCGACGAGAGGGTCGCGGCCGTAGAGCGAGGAGAAGTCGACCACGTCATAGGTGTGCGGGTGAACGTAGGTGTTGCCAGCCCTGATCGACGACCGTGACCACGAAGTCGTGCAGTCCGAGCCCGCCCGGCAGCGTCGCCGGCGATCTGGCCGATCGTGCCTCCGTCGGCGGTCGCGGTGCAGCTGGCGATGTCGGCATGGCCGTGCGGCGTCATGGCAATCGTGCAATAAAGTCGGCCTTGGGCAGTCTTGCCGGGCGCGTAGAGACCGTTGTTCTTCGGCTCGGTCGGGTCAGCGGAGGGCAGTCCGGTGTTGAGCGGGTCGTTGCCCGCGTGGCCGGGCAGGGAGGGCTTGTCTTTGGCGGTGCCGATCGCGTAGCGGTCCTCGAAGGCGTGCCGGCTGAGCGCGTGGTTGTAGAGGGCCGCCTCGTCGATCTCGCCGTGGAACCAGGGCGCGCGCTCGCCGTAGCCGACGTAGAAGGTCGAGATGCCCGAGGGGGTCGCGTTAGCCGTCGTCGAGTGGGCGACCTCGTCGCCGTTCACGTAGAGACGGGTGTGGTGGCCGTCCCAGGTGGCGGCGACGTGCCACCAGCTTCCGGTGTCGAGCACCGGGCCGCCGCCGGAGACGGTGTCTTGGGATTGCTCGAAAGCCAACCGTCCCGAGCCGTCTATGAAGAGCTGACCCGCTCGGCCGTGGCTCATGATCATCATCGCCCCAGGCGTGCGCGGCTTCACCCACGCTTCCATCGTGTAGCCGGTCGGCGAAGCCGAGATCCCGTTCACGTAGCCGTAGCCGTCACGCTCGGGGAAGAAGGCCGCCCAGCCGGGGCGGTCAGGATCGTTCGCGAAGGACTCGCAGGCGCGGGGCGGATGCGGGCGGCGCTCGCAGGCGATCCCGCCCTGGCGTCGCAGCGCGACGTCGTTCTTGTAGGTGCCGTGGTGGCCGTTTCCGGAGGAATCCTCCATCCCGATCTCCTGCGGCGACTGCGACGACGGGTAGGGCTCGTCGAAGCGGTAGTACGCAACCGGGTCGTCGTCGTTCACGAACTCGCCGTAGTTGGGCGGGTCGATGACGTAGACGCGGGTAACGGGTGTGGAGACGTTGCCCGCGTTGTCGGTCGCGGTGAAGGTAATGAGCTTCGGCCCGAGCGGGATGTCGTCGTCGAAGCTGGATGCACCGCAGTCGTCGACGCCCGAGGCGACCGGCGGCGCACCGGCGAGCGGATCGCTGCAGCTGAAGGCCGGTGCGCCGTCGTGAAGCTCGAAGTGGTCGTGCGGCGGCCCCGCCTTTGGCGTCGTGACGGTGATCGTCGGCGGCGTCAGATCGACGGCCCAGGTGTACGAGGCCGGTGTGGGATCCGCATTGCCGGCGGTGTCGATCGCGCGGACCTCGAAGGTGCGCTGGCCCTCGGTGGCGGTGTCGTTGTCCGAGGACGTCGTGTCACAGGGATTCCAGGCGGCACCGTCGCGGCGGCACTCGAAGCTAAGGGGAAGCGAGGCGATCGCCGGATCAGTGCCGTGGAAGGTGAAGTTGGCGGTCGTGCTGTTCGTCGGATCCGCGGGATTGGAGTCGATGAAGGTGTTCGGTGCCTTCTCGTCGGTGGTGTTGCGGCGCACCTTGATGAAGCCGGTGCTGGCGCTGAAGGCCCCGCCCGTCGTGGCGATATCGGGGCGGCCGTCCTCGTCGAAGTCGCCGGCGACGGCTTCGTACGGGTTGTTGGGGGTCCCGAACCGCACGCCGGTGTCGAAGCTTCCGTCCCCGTTCCCGAGGAGCACGCTGAAGTCGTTGGTGCCCTGGTTCGTGGTGACGAGATCGAGCACCCCGTCGTCGTTGATATCGACGGCGAGCAGGTGTTGGCCGCCGGTGCCCCCGCCGAGGCCGTAGGTGAGAGCCGGGCCGAAGCTCCCGTTGCCGATTCCCAGCCGGACACCGATGTCGTTGGAGCCGCGGTTGAGCGTCGCGACGTCGAGCTCCCCGTCGCCGTCGAGGTCCCGGAGCACGATCGCCCGCGGCTCAGTGCCTCCCATCCCGTAGGTCACCGCCGGATCGAACGTGAGCCCGTCTCCCTGGCCCAGGAGCACGGCGAAGCTGCCGGAGTCCTCGTTGGCGACGACGATGTCGAGAACCACATCGGCGTTGAGGTAGCCGAGCGCGACATCGTTCCGGTTCGCCAAGGTGGACGACTCGAGCTGCCCGCCGTGGTCCACGTAGCCCGCGAACCCGAAGGCCCCGCTCCCGTCGCCGAAGAAGATCGCGAGGTTGTCGGTGGCGCCGGCGGGTGCGGAGGTCGTGACGGCGATGTCCGGGTCTCCGTCCCCGTTCAGGTCACCCACGGCGGCGGCGTGGGCCCGGGTCTTGAGGCCGAGCGACAACACGGTCTCGCTGAAGGTGCCGTCGTCGTTATTGATTAGCAGCACGAGATTGTCGTTCGCGGGGGTGCCCCCCGGCGTCACGACGACGTCGGGGAACGAGTCGACGTCGGGGTTCAGCTGTGCCGTGTACACCGAGTTGAAGTCCTGCGAGAGCCCCGTTGAGGGAACGACCGTGAACGCGCCGAACCCGCCCGCTCCGTCGCCCTTGCGGAGACGGAGCCCCGACGGACTCACCTCGTAGAGGAGTTCGAGGTTGCCGTCGGCGTCGAAGTCCGCGGTGGTGATGGAGGTCCCGAACGGCACGGCGCCCTCCGAGTAGTTGGTTGCGGGCGCAAACGTAGGTGCGGCGAAGGCCGGCGCGGCGAAGAGTGCCGGAAGCGCAATCGCGGCAAGCGCGATCAGGGCACGCCGCAACGCGCTCTCCCACCGCACCCGGTTTTCAGTCACGACACCCAACGGTCCTCCTGACCGTTCATCGGCGTTCCTGGTCCCGCCTTGACCCTCGCCTGGGATTGTCCAGGCAGGACGGCCTCACCACAACCGTGATAACTACCTAATAAGGGTTAACTCAGGCCGCGACCGGCTCGCGCGGCTTGGCCTTGCGCGTGCGGCGGACCTTTGGCGCCTCCGGCTCGACCAGTCTCGGCAAGAAAGCGGCCGGTGCTCGAGTCCGGGACGCCGGCGACCTGCTCGGGGGTGCCGGAGGCGATCACCTCTCCCCCGCCCTCGCCGCCCTCGGGGCCGAGGTCGATCAGGTGGTCGGCCGACTTGATCACGTCGAGGTTGTGCTCGATGACGACCACGGTGTTGCCGTTCTCGACCAGGCGGCCGAGCACCTCGAGCAGGCGCTGGACGTCGGCGAAGTGCAGGCCGGTGGTCGGCTCGTCGAGGATGTAGAGGGTGTCGCCGGTGGCGACCTTGGAGAGCTCGCTCGCGAGCTTCACCCGCTGCGCCTCGCCGCCGGACAGCGTCGTCGCCGGCTGACCGAGGCGGACGTAGTCGAGGCCGACGTCGTGCAGCGTGCGCAGGCGGCGGTCGATCTTCGGGATGTGCTCGAAGAACTCGACCGCCTCGCCGACCGACATCTCGAGCACGTCGGCGATGTTCTTGCCCTTGAAGCGGACCTCGAGCGTCTCGCGGTTGTAGCGGCGGCCATGGCACTGCTCGCAGGGGACGTAGACGTCGGGCAGGAAGTGCATCTCGATCTTGATCTGCCCGTCGCCCTTGCAGACCTCGCAGCGCCCGCCCTTGACGTTGAAGCTGAACCTGCCGGGCTTGTAGCCGCGAGCGCGTGACTCCTTGGTCTTCGTGAAGAGCTCGCGGATGTGGTCGAAGATCCCCGTGTAGGTGGCCGGGTTCGAGCGTGGCGTCCGGCCGATCGGCGACTGGTCGATGTTGATGATCTTGTCGACCTGTTCGACGCCGTCGATCCCGTCGTGGGCGCCGGGCCGCAGGCGGGCGCGGTGGAGGCGATTGCCGACCGCGCGGTAGAGGATCTCGTTGACCAGGGTGGACTTGCCCGAGCCGGAGACACCGGTGACGCAGGTGAAGACGCCGAGCGGGAAGGCGACGTCCTCGCCCTTCAGGTTGTGCTGGCGCGGGCCGCGGACGACGATCTCGCCGCGCTTGGTCCGCCGGTCCTGCGGGACCGGGATCGAGCGCTTGCCCGACATGTACTGCCCCGTCAGCGACTCGGGCGTCCGCTCGACCTGCTTCGGCGTGCCTTCGGCGACGACGTGGCCGCCGTGCTCGCCCGCGCCGGGGCCGAGATCGACGAGATGGTCGGCGGCGCGGATCGTGCCCTCGTCGTGCTCGACGACGATCACGGTGTTGCCGAGGTCGCGCAGGCGCTCGAGCGTGCCGATCAGCTTCGCGTTGTCGCGCTGGTGCAGGCCGATCGAGGGCTCGTCGAGGATGTAGAGGACGCCGACCAGGCTCGAGCCGATCTGCGTCGCGAGCCGGATCCGCTGCGCCTCGCCGCCCGAGAGCGTGGTCGCAGCCCGGTCGAGCGAGAGGTAGCCGATCCCGACCGCGTCGAGGAACGAGAGGCGCTCCTCGATCTCCCTGACCACGAGCCGCGCGATCGCGCGCTGGGTCTCGGTCATCTCGAGTTCGCGGATCCACTCCAGCGCCGCCCTGGCCGAGAGCCGCGAGTACTCGTGGATGCCGAGGCCGCCGACCAGGACCGAGCGGCTCTCCGGCCGCAGGCGGGCACCGTCGCATTCCGGGCAGGGCTGCAGCGCCATGCACTGTTCGATCCGCTCGCGCGTGTTGTCGGAGTCGGTGTTCTCGTACCGGCGCTCGAGTCCCTCGAGGATCCCCTCGAAGCGGACCCGATAGCTGCGCCGCCGCCCGTAGCGATTGCGGTAGCTGACCGTGTGGCGCTCGTCGCCGGTACCGCGCAGGAGGATCTCCCGGTCGGAGGCGGGCAGGTCCTGCCAGGGGGTGTCGATGTCGATCTCGTACGCCTCGGCGACCGTCTCCATCAGACGGCGGTGGTACATCGACGCCGACCGGACGAAGGGCTGGAGCGCGCCGTCGGCGATGGAGAGGGTCTGGTCGGGAACGATCAGATCCGGGTCGATCACGCGCTGGAAGCCGAGCCCGTGGCACCGGTCGCAGGCGCCGTGCGGGGAGTTGAAAGAGAAGATCCGAGGCTCGAGCTCCGGCATCGAGGAGCCGCAGCTGAGGCAGGCGAACTTCTCGGAGAAGACGAGGACGTCCCCGCGCTTGCCGGCGCTTGGCCCGCTCAGGACCTGAACGCCCGGTGCGCCGTTGGCAGGCGCCTCCGCCCCGCCCTCGAGGATCTCGACCTCCACCAACCCGTCGGCGAGCTGGGACGCCGCCTCGATTGACTCGGCGAGGCGCTTGCGCAGGCCCTCCTTCATCACGAGCCGGTCGACGACGATCGAGATGTCGTGCTTGAACTTCTTGTCGAGGACGATGTCCTCGTCGAGCCGGCGCAGCTCGCCGTCGACGACGGCGCGGGCGTAGCCCTGGCCGCGCATCTCCTCGAGCATCTTCCCGTACTCGCCCTTGCGCTCGCGGACGACCGGGGCGAGGACCATGAACCTGGTCCCCTCCTCCAGCGTCATCACGCGGTCGGTGATCTGCTCGAGCGACTGGCCGGCGATCGGCTCGCCGCAAACGTGACAGTGGGGTTCGCCGATCCGCGCCCAGAGCAGGCGGAGGTAGTCGTAGATCTCGGTCACGGTGCCGACCGTCGAGCGCGGGTTGCGCGAGGTCGTCTTCTGGTCGATCGAGATCGCCGGGCTGAGGCCCTCGATCGAGTCAACGTCGGGCTTGTCCATCTGACCGAGGAACTGACGCGCGTAGGCGGAGAGCGACTCGACGTATCGGCGCTGCCCCTCGGCGTAGATCGTGTCGAAGGCGAGACTCGACTTGCCGGAGCCGGAGAGGCCGGTGACGACGACCAGCGCGTCACGCGGCAGCACGACGTCGACGCCCTTGAGATTGTGCTCCCGGGCGCCTGAAATGACGATCTTTGAAGAGGCTGCCACTACACGAACAAGTGTACGGGTGGGGTCGGGTGTCTAATCTCGCCTGTCATGGAAGCGACCGGCGAAACTCCCGCAGTCACCGGCATCTCCGAGCTGGTCCTGGAGGTGGCCGATCTGGACCGCGCCCGGGAGTTCTACCGCGACCTGCTCGGGCTCGAGGAGACGCTCTACGGCGAGGGGCGCGAGGGCCGCTACTGGTACCTGATCGGCGAGACGGCGCGGCTGGGGCTGTGGACGCCGCAGGTTGGCCTGGCGGGCGGCCGCGGCGGTGCGCATGTCCACTTTGCCTTCCACGTCGCCGACGGTGAGATCGACCGTCTCGTCGAGCGCATCGCGGAGCGCGGAGGCGAGATCGAAGGGCCGATCCAGCTCGGGCCGGGACGGGCGATCTACCTGACCGACCCCGACGGCAACGTCGTCGAGTTCTGGTCGCAGGACCTGGCGGAGTACGCGGCCGGCGCGCGGTCCGGCGGCGGGCCGGGAACGTTCAAGAGCTAGCCGCCGACGCGGGAGTAGACCTCGTCGAGGAGCGCGCCGCGGTCGGCCACCTCGTAGCCCTCGGCCAGGTGGCGGTCCACCTCCTCGCGTGAAGCTCCGTCGAGGGCCATGTTCATCGCGACGAGCCGCGCCGCCTCCTCGCCGCCGGTGTTCTCGGCGGCCTTGCCGGCGCCGGCGCGCAGCTGGGCGATCAGCTCGTCGGTGCTCGGGCTGGATGAGGCCGCTGCGGGCGCCGGCTCCTCGGGCTCCGGCTTCTCGGGCTCCGGCTCCGGCTCCGGGATCGGCTCGGGTTCAGGTTCAGGCTCCGGCTCGGGAGCGGGCTCTGGCTCGGCAGGCTCGGGCTCCGGCTCCGGCTCGGGCTCCGGCCCCTCGCTCGGCTCTTCGGCCTCCGGCTCCTCGTCTTCGGGCTCGTCATCCTCGTCCTCGTCGTACTCGAGCTCCTCGAGGACGGCCGGGTCGGCGGCGCCGCTGAGCGCGACGCCGAGGTCCTCGAGCGCCTGACGCGCCCGTTCGACCCGCACGCGGGCCTGCTCGTCGGCGTCGGCCACCCGCTTCTCGGCGATCGCCTCCGCCTTCGCGACGATCCCTGCCGCCTTCTTCTCGGCGTCGGCCACGATCTCTTGCCGCCCGCTCCTCGGCGTCCTTCTCGCCCTCGGCGACGAGTTCCGCCGAGCGCCGCTCCGCCTCGGCGACGAAATCGTTGCCCCGTTGTTCGGCCTCCAGCAGCGCCTCGCGGACGCTGTCGGCCACGGCCGCGACGAGGTTCTCGGACTCCCCGGAGCTCATCTGATGCAGATCAGATCTAGCCGAACCGGACGCGAAGCGGAGGATTCGGCGGTAGTCATTCGCGCAGTCTAGGGACGGGCCCGGCTCAGGGCGCCTGCACCGAGCCGTCCGAGTTCACGCACGGCGGCGGGCCCGAGTCACAGGCGGGAAGGTCGGAGATCTCGCCGCCCTCAGGCCCCGGCGCGGTGGTCGACGTGGTCGCCGGTTCCGTGGTCGTCGAGGTCGTGCTCGTCGTCTCCGGCTTGGTCTCCTCCGCCTCGGTCTCGACGGTGGTCGTCTCCGTCGGCGTGGTGGAGATGATCGTCGTCGTGTCGCCGTCACCGCAGCCGGCGATGGCGAGCGCCGCGAACGCGACGAGCAGAAGGAGGGTTCCCCGGATCATCGACACGATCCTACGCGGCGCCCTGCATCGCGTCGAGGTCGCGGCGGAGCTCCTTGAGCTCGTCGCGGATCCGGGCGGCCTCCTCGAAGCGCAGATCCTCGGCGGCCGCGAGCATCTCCTCCTCGAGCTCCACGACGATCTTCGCCAGCTGCTCGGGGGTCTGCGTCTCGCCGCCGCGATCGACCCGGCGTTGGCGTGACGGCGCGTTGCGCGTCTCCATCGAGAGGAACTCGCTGATCTCGGAGATCCCCTTCTGCACCGTCTCCGGGGTGATCCCGTGCTCTTCGTTGTAAGCGAGCTGGATCTCGCGGCGGCGGTCGGTCTCGCGCAGCGCCGCGCGCATCGCGTCCGTCTCGCGGTCGGCGTACATCAGCACCTTGCCGTCGACGTTGCGGGCAGCGCGCCCGATCGTCTGGATCAGGCTCGTCTCTCCGCGCAGGAAGCCCTCCTTGTCGGCGTCGAGGATCGCGACGAGCGAAACCTCCGGCAGGTCGAGGCCCTCGCGGAGGAGGTTGACCCCGACCAGCACGTCGTACTCGCCGAGCCGCAGGTCGCGGATGATCTGGATCCGCTCGAGCGTGTCCACCTCTGAGTGCAGGTAGCGGACCTTGAAGCCGTGCTCGAGCAGGTAGCCGGTCAGGTCCTCCGCCATCTTCTTGGTCAGCGTCGTCACCAGCGTCCGCTCGCCGGCGTCAACCCGGCCCTTGACCTCGTTCATCAGGTCGTCGATCTGATTCTTCGTCTCGCGCACGTCGACGTAGGGGTCGACGATCCCGGTCGGCCGGACGATCTGCTCGACGATCCGCTTCGACCGGGCGCGCTCGAAGTCACCCGGGGTGGCGGAGACGGCGACGAGCTGGGGCACCCGGGTCATGAACTCCTCGAAGCGCAGCGGCCGGTTGTCGATCGCCGAGGGCAGCCGGAAGCCGTGGTCGACCAGCGTGTTCTTCCGCGAGCGGTCGCCCTCGTACATCCCGCCGATCTGCGGGATCGTCTGGTGCGACTCGTCGACGAAGACGACGAAGTCGTCGGGGAAGTAGTCGATCAGCGTGTGCGGAGGCGAGCCGGGTGGGCGGCCGTCGAGGATCCGCGAGTAGTTCTCGATGCCCGAGCAGAAGCCGACCTCCTTCAGCATCTCGATGTCGTACTCGGTGCGCTGGCGCAGGCGGTGGCCCTCGAGCTGCTGGCCGCGCTCGTTGAAATAGGCCCAGCGGTCCTCGAGCTCGTTGCGGATCTCGAGGACCGAGCGCTCGAGCGTCTCCTCCTCCGTCACGTAGTGCGAGGCCGGCCAGACGGCGATGTGGTCGATCTCGTCGAGGATCTCGCCCGTCAGCGGATCGAAGTGCGCGATCCCCTCGACCTCGTCGCCGAACAACTGGATCCGGTACGCGGTCTCGGCGAAGGCCGGCCAGATCTCGAGCACCTCGCCCTTGACGGAGAAGGTGCCGCGGCTGAGCACCGTGTCGTTGCGCCCGTACTGCATCCCGACGAGCTTGCGGAAGAGGTCGTCGCGCTCGACCCATTTGCCGACCTGGAAGAGCTGCATCTGCTTGCGGTAGAGCTGCGGCGAGCCGATCCCGTAGATGCAGGAGACCGAGGCGACGATGATCACGTCGCGGCGAGCGAGGAGCCCTGCCGTCGCCGCGTGGCGGAGGCGGTCGATCTCGTCGTTGATCGACGAGTCCTTCTCGATGTAGAGGTCCTGCGCCGGCACGTAGGCCTCGGGCTGGTAGTAGTCGTAGTAGGAGACGAAGTACTCGACCGCGTTCTCGGGGAAGAACTCGCGGAACTCGTTGCAGAGCTGGGCGGCGAGCGTCTTGTTGTGGGCGATCACCAGCGCCGGGCGCTGGACCCGCTGGATCACGTTGGCCATCGTGAAGGTCTTCCCGGTGCCGGTCGCGCCGAGCAGAGTCGAGAAGGGTTCCCCCGCGTCGAGACCCTCGGCTAGCGAATCGATCGCCGCAGGCTGGTCGGCGGCCGGCTCGTACGCCGGGTTGAGCTTGAATCCAGCCGGTTTCGACGTTGCGACAGCCATCGAGTCCAAGATAGCTAGCCGACCTCGATCCAGTCCCAGCGGTGCCCGCAGAGTGAGGTTGCTCGGGCCGCCGGGACCTCGATGAGCTCGGTGTCGGCCGGCTCGGAAGTCGTCAGGATCAGTGGGCCCACGGGCTCGGGATAGCCGCCGCTGCCGGGATGCAGATCGGCCCCCGAGAAGCGCAGCTCGACGTCGTGCCCGCCGGCGCCGAGTTCGGCCTCGCCCAGGTCGACGAAGAACCCGTAGTTGTTGAGCAGGTGCCGTGAACTGCCGACCGGGCGGCCGTCGATCAACAGCTCGACCTCGCCCTTGACCGAGCCGCCGAGCCAGGCCTGCCAGGCGCCGGATTCCGGCAGCTCGATTCCGGCGCGGACGGTGCCGTCGCCGCCGGGGCGCAGGGTCCGGATGCCCTCGACCCAGCCCTCGGGGTGTTCGGTTTCGTCCAGCGGGAGGACGACCGTGCCCTCACGGCGGGCGGCGGTCACCGGCCCACCCGGCTCGGAGGCGACGAGGCGGCGCAGGTCGTCGCACTCGAGGACGCCGGTCGGGTCGAGACCGTCGCCAAGCGCGAGCCGGGCGGCGGGCCCCTCGTCATCGGGCCTCTGCCATACCTCGTAGTAGCGGCCGCGCCAGGTGAGCTCGTAGGGGGCGGGCGGGCGGCTCTGCACCGGCGAGCGACGCAGCACAAGCGTCGGGAAGACGAGCAGGCCATGCGGGCTGAGCTCGTCCGTGTCGGCGTTGACGCCCTTCGCCACGCTCTCGCCGTTTCGCAGCGGGGTGAGCCGGCGGCGAAGCTCGGAAACCCCCTCCGGGTCGGCCTCACGCAGGAAATGGCGGACGCCGTATGGCTGGTACTCGGTCATCAGCGTCGGCCCCTCCCCCTCGACCAGCTCGCCGATCCGCTCGAGTTCGGCCAGCTGGTCGTAGGGGGCCAGGTTGGCGTCGCGATAGGCGAGCGCGTTCGACCAGACGACGCCGGCGACGACGGCTCCGAGTGCCACCCAGCCGACCAGCCGGCGGGTGAGCCCGCCGCGGGTCACGAGCGCGGCCCCGCCGGCGATCGCCGCGAGGAGGACCGCCGGACCGGCGGTCGCCAGCGCCTTGCCGTCGACCCATGGAGACCCGAGGATGAGGATCGCCGCCCCGGCGACGAGCGCGCCGAGGACGTAGACGAGCGGCCCTCGGTTGCGGCGCCAGGCCGCGACCGCGAGGCCAGCGCAACCCAGGAGGGCGACGACCACGACCAGCGCGTAGGTCGCGGTGAGGTCCTGCGGGTCGCCGCGGAAGTCCCCCGCCGGCCAAATGCCGGCGAGCTGGGCGAGCTCGAGCGGCTCGAACAGGTTGCCGCGGGCCGTGTCGCTGGTGAGGGGCGACGAGGTCGGCGGGAGGACCGCACCCGTCGCGATCGCCGGGACCGTGAGCAAGGCGGTCAGCACGACCAGGGACGCCGCGCGGCGCAAGGCCTCCTTGCCACCCGCCCGCCGCCAGGCGATCAGGAGCGAGAGCATGAGCACCGGCAGTAGCCAGATCACGCCGCCGGCGCTGAGCACCGCGAGCAGGGCGGCGCAGGCGAGCGCGAGCGGGACCGCCGCACGTAGGTCCGCGCCGAGGGGGCGCCGGGCGCGCGAACGCGCGAAGCGAACCGCGAGCGCCGCGGCCAGCGCAACGAGCATCGCGGCGGCGACCTCCTTGATCCCGCCCCACTGCACGTAGCCAACGAGCAGAGCCGGCTGCGCCGCAAGGGCCGCCGCGCCCGCGCGGAGCCAGGGACGGTCGACCACGCGGCCGAGCAGCGCGTAGAGGACGAGAGCGAGCGCCCCCGCGAGCACGCTCATGTACGGCTGCACCAGCCAGGCGAGGTCGGACCCCGTAAGCGCCCCGCCGATCCCGAGCGGGACGAAGACCCCGATCGGATATCCGTCGCCGAGGTTGAAGTCCAGCGTCGCCTCGTAGCTGGAGGGCGCAAGGCTCTCGAGACTGCGCCCGTGCTCGAGCACGCGGTCGGTCAGCGCGAGCCATGTCGCCGTGTCGTCGAGGCGGATGTAGCCGGCGAAGGTGGGATCGCCGGAGGCGATCACCGGCGCCCCGAAGACCGCCGCCGTCACCACGAAGGCGGCCAGTGGGGCAAGCGCCGGACGCAGCGGCCGGCGCCGGGTCGCGGCGACGGCAAAGCCGGCGAGGGCGATCGCCAGCGCGAACGGCACGGTCAGCTCGGCGGTTGGATCGAACGACGCGGTCGCCTGGCCGGCGACGATCAGCGCGGCGAGACCCAGCGGGAGCAGTAGGACGCCGGGGCCGCGCCGCCCGGAAACGGCCTCGGCGAGCAGCCCGGCGCCGAGCGAGAGCCCTGCGAGCAGAGCCGGAAAGAGGAGCCAGGCGGTGACCACAGTCATCTCGAGCGCACCGAACGTCCGTGAACGCCCCCGAAAAGTGAGGGGGTTTGGGACGTTCGCGCTAGTCCAGGCCCAGTTCCTTCGCGTAGTTCTTGGCGTACTCGTCGCGCTTTTACAGCACGTGCTGGACGTATTGGCGGGTCTCCGTCGAACTGGATGTCCTCCACCTCGAGCTCGGAGCCGCCCCACGCGTCGGCATTGCCCGGGCCCGCGTTGTAGGCGGCGAGAGCGGCCACCTCGTTGCCGCCGTATGTGGTGAGCAGCTCGTCGAGGTAGAACGTTCCGTACTGGATGTTGATCTGCGGATCCGAGAGGTCGGTCTCCGGGTCGAAGGTGGTGCCGCCGCTGCGCTGCTCGATCCCGTTCGCCGTGTCGGGCGTCACCTGCATCAGGCCGCGGGCGTCGGCATGCGACGTCTGGTCGACGAAGCGCGACTCCGCGTAGATCACCGCCGCGATCAGCTCCGCCTCCACGCCCTTGTCGGCGGCCTGCTGGCGGATGATGTCCTCGTGGCGCAGCGGCAGGGTCACCTCCTTGATCGGCTCGTCCAGGAGGCCGAGCCTCCAGACAGCGACGACGGCAAGTGCGACGGCGGCCACCACGATCCCGCCGGCGACCCAGCGCCGCCTGCGCGCCTGCGCTGCTTTCCCACGGGCGCTCACGCGATCTATCGAGCGGATTTGAGCTCGGGCAGCAGTGCCGCGAGCTTATTTTCGAGTTCGTCGAGCGAGCCGTCGTTGGTGACCACGAAGTCCGAACGTGCGGCCTTCTCCGCCTCCGGCAACTGGCGGCCGTCCCGGCCCTCGAGCTCGGCCAGCCCGCGTCCCGTCGCGCGCTCGGCGCGCACCTCAAGCGGTGCGATGACGCAGAGCACCGCGTCGAACGCGGCCTCCATTCCGGTCTCGAAGAGGAGCGGCACCTCGTTCACGGCGATCGCCGTCTCCGCTGGGACGTTCTCTCGCCACGCGGCGACGCGGGCCCCGACGCGCGGGTGAAGCTCTGATTCCAGCCACGCGAGCTCATCTGGGTCACGGAACACGATCGCGGCGATCTTGCTGCGGTCGACCTCTCCTCCCGGGGCAACCTCCTCTCCCCAGCGCTCGACCAGGAGGTCGCGCAACTCGCCGGTCGTGAGCAGCTCGTGCACCACGGCGTCGCTCGAGATCGTTGCGGCGCCGAGCCGCTCGAGGATGTCGAGCACCGACGATTTTCCGGCGCCGGTGCTGCCGGTGAGGCCTATGAATCTCATGCAGATGAGATCTAGCCGAACCGGACGCGAAGCGGAGGATTCGGCGTCTTTGTTGTAGTCACGGCCCCAGGTTACGAGGGCGCCTTGACTTCCAGCTTGCCCTTCATCCCCGGGTGTGGCTCGCAGAGGAACTCATACGTACCCGGCTCCAGAGATTCCGCGCCGGCCACCGGCACGGTTCCTCCGCTATCGGCGAGCTCGCTGCGAAACAGGCCGTCCGTCGAGGAGACGTTGTGCCTCACCGAATCCACGTTGGTGTAGGAGACCTTCTCGCCCTTGGTGATGGTTACGACCGGGGTCAGGTACCCGTAGTACGTGGCGCCGGGGCCGGTGGCGATGACGGCCTCGCCCTCCCCGCCGCCGTCGGAAGGCGGCGGTTGCTCGCCGGGCGGTTGCTCATCTGGGGGTGGCGCCTCGCCGCCGCCCGTCGCGCCCAGCTTGAGCGCAAACAACGTGCTCGTCCCTCCCGCCTGCGAGGTTGCGAACACCGTGTTGCGCGCCACCGACACTCCGCTCGAGTTGCCGATGTCGTGCATCGGCTCACCCGTGTCGTCCGAAAACGCGTGACCGAACAACCGGGCGCCGTTGGAGGCGTCGAACGCCTCCAGCGTTCCGGTCGCGTCGTTGAGGCTGTAGACGATCCCGTTCGCGACGGCGACGCCGTTGTAGCGGAGGGCGCCGGTCACCGGGGTGGCCCACTTGACTCCACCGGTATCGCGGTCGAGCGCGTAGAGGTTGCCGCCCGTCACCGCCACATAGATCGCGTTCTCGTCCACGGCCGTCGAGCTGAGGTTGCAGCCGAAGCAGGGCAAACCGAGCGTTGCCTGCCACGCCTGTTCCATGGTGTCGGTGTAGACCGCCGTGTAGACCCCCGACTTCTGCAGGCCGCCGAACATCTGGCGCCCCTCGGAGTTCGTCCACAGGTTCGGCGATGACAGGAAGTTGAAGTCGAACTGCGCGCAAGAAAACCGGCCGACCGGCCACTGCACGGTCGTCTGACACGTTGGCGAATCGACGTCCACCGGAACCGGGTAGCTGTCCGAGGTGCCGCGGTGCGACGCGAGGATCGTGCCGAAGGTCGGCGAGGCTGGATCGGCGTCGATCTTGAGCAGCGAGTTCGTGCGCGGATGCTGCCTCTCGCTCACCGGGTTGCCGGTCCCGGCGAAGACGAGGTCTTGCTTCAGGTCGACGGCGGGCGTGTTGATGATCGAGCCACCGCGAAAGCCGGCGGCGAAGTCCTCCGGCGGAATGGTGTTGGTCTTGACCAGGATCTTGCCGGCCTTCTTGCGCGACCCGTCGACGATCACGAAGCCCGGGTTGGAGTGGTCGCTCGACTCGTCGCCCTTGAACGCCTGGAAGACCATGCCCTCGAACGGCACGGGGCTCGAGTCGAGGCCGCCTCCCTCGTCGTCGTCGACCACGCGGTCCCAGACGATCTTGCCAGTCGCCTGGTCGATGGCCGAAAGCACCGAGGCCTTGGGGGTGGTCGCGCCGACGTAGACGAGCCCGTCGGCCACCGCGGGCGCGCCGACGATGCCGGCGCCCTCGAACGCGGCGCTCCCTTCACCGCCTCCGCCCAGTGCTTGGGACCACACCACCTTGCCGGTGTCGGCGTTCAGCGCGTAGACGTTGCCGAGGTCGGTCCCCGTGTAAACGCAACCGTCGGCCACCACCGGGGTCGAGTGGATCACGCCTCCGTCCGGCGGACTCGCCCGCCAGGCGACACCGAGCTCGGCGACGTTTTTCTTGTCGATCGACTTCTCGTCGAGCTGCTCGCGGTGGCCGTCAAGGGAGCCGCTGTAGAACGGCCACTCGCCACCAGGCGCGTTGGCCGCCGCGCAACCGCGAATTGTCGAGCAGCGATTGAGATCAGGCTTGAGCGTGCGACTCCGCCGTGTCTTCGAGCCGGGACGACGAAGGTCGCGGGCCACCACCGTCACCCGCCGTTTGGCGCACGAGTCGAGCAATCGGCGGCCGCGACGGTTGAGCCGCATCGAGACGACCGATCCCTTGCCAGGCTTGATATCGGCGGCCTTCCGCCTGGCGATGCTCTTGCGAGAGGTGGCGGTCAGCCTCGCCCGGGTCGCCTGGCGCGCGTCCACGCGAACCCGCAGCTTGCCGGTCTTGAGTGCCTGCGCCTGGGTCTTGGTCTTGAGGCGCACAGATAGGCCCCCCGCCACGGCAGACGGCGCGGCCGCGAGAACCGCGACGAGGACCGCGACAGCGATCACCCCCCGGCCCCACATCAGGGGGACCACGGGCCTTCCGAAAGGGTCTTCATGACCTCGCGCCGCGTCCGCGCCCCCGGCGAGAGGTGCGATGCGAGCGGCGCGGACTCGCGCTCTGTCCCCTGGTCGCGGAGGTAACCCTGCTCGCGCAACTCGTTGACATCGTCGCAATGGATCGCGTCGCGTTGGGCGTCGGGGTTGATCTCGTAGGCCCGCGCAGCGTTGCGGCCGAGGATCCCGTTGCGGATCGTTCGCTCGGGCTTCGGCGCCTTGCGCGTCGGATCATTGACATCCCCCTCGAGCCCGTACGGCAGGCCATAGAGCTCCTTGCCCTCGTCGGTGAACTCGAAGCGACGGAGTCCGACGATCTCCGGCTGAGGCGAGCCGTACCAGAGACTGTCGGTGCCCCACGCGATCCGCTTCGGGCCGACGTGGGTGATCAGCTTGCCGAGCAGGTGCGCGGCCTGGTCCGGGTCGTTCATCACGTTGCGCCAGACCGAGCCGAGCTCCGCGTAGACGTTGGGGACGTTGCCGAACCGCTTGCCCTTCTTGCGGAACTTGGAGGCGTCGTAGTCGTTTTCGCGCAGGCTTTTGATCAGCGCGTCGACGGTGTTGGTGCTCGAGTCCGCCTTGTCGTCGCCAGCGTACGGCCGCTGCGTGTTGCCGATGTCGTAGCCCGAGTGGTAGACGAGAAAGCGGACCCCGCGGTTCGCCTTCGCCGCCGGGCCGACGTCCCGCGGGGTCGCCGCGCGCTGGTCGAAGCCCGGCAGGGCAAAACCCTTGTGCGTGGCGATGACCGGCGGAATCTTGTCGTAGCGCTCGGAGATCGACTTGACCTGCTCGAGGAAGCGCATGCCGGTGTCCGAGTCGAGGAACCAGCCGCTCGCGTAAGGCACGCTGCCCCAGGCGCAGTACGTCTTCCAGCCGCGCAGAATGTTGCCGTACTGCTTCGCCCGCTCCTCCATGAGCTGCATCTCCTCCTCGAGCCTCGGAGCACGCTGGCTCGGGTCCGCGGCGAGGTCGCCGAGGCCGTCCACGTTCGGCATCACGAACGCATGCAGGACGCTGCGGCGCGAGGAGGCAAGATTGTTGACGGTGTTGACCGTCTCCGCCGCCATGGCGAGCGGAAGGGGGTCCTCGGACTGGGACGAGGCCGGCACGCAGGAGAGCACGGTCATCGTCGTAGCCGAGTCGAGGTAGAGCTCCTTCAGGTAGTGGAACCGCGAGAGGTTCTCCATCGGGTCGGCCTCGCCGCCCTCGTGCGCCTGCGGCCAGACCGCCGAGAAGAAGGCGTGGAACGCGGGGTTGTTCACCCTCCACATCCCCTCCGGGTCGACGTGGTGCGACTGGACGTCGAAGACGAACTCGCCGGGCAGGTTCCTGAGCGTCTCCAGCCCCTTGGCGCCGGCCCATTCGAGGTCGCAGGCGTCCGGAGAGGTGCCCTGTGCGAAGCCGTAGTTGCCGAAGCGGCCCATACGGACCAGGTCGATCGCCCAGAACCCGATCGCGGTCGCCGCGGCGGTCCGCACGAACTGGCGCCGCGACATGCCGAACTTGAGGCGCCACCGCTCGGTCTCCCGGTTGGCCGCGTCCATGATCGCGTACTGCGCTGCCGTCGGCGTCTCGGGGAAGTACTCGTCGTTCGAGCACGGCATGACGTCGACCGGCAGGTCCTGGCTCATGTCGGGCCAGGAGAAACGCGCTGGCGAGGACGTCGGCGACGATCCGTGTCGCTTCCAGTCGATCACTGGGTTACCTCGAACGCTCCTCGCATGCCGGGGTGGATTCGGCAGAAGTATGTGACGACTTCACCGGGAGCGTAACCCTCCTCCTGGGTCACGGGGAGACCCCAGCGGAGAGTCTGTTTCGCCGGGCCGATGGCGGGCGTGCCGAAGCCGAGCTCGCTCGAGTCGAAGTCGACCTTGCGGCCGGCGGAGGTCTCGCCGTCCGCGAGCGGGAAGGAGACGCCCGTCGGACCCTTGCAGGGGAAGGCGCAGGAGGTGACCGTGTGGTAGATCGTCGTCCCCTCGAGGTTGTTGAAGTTGAGCGTCTCGCCAACCTTGACGGTCGGCACGCCACCCATGTTGATCGTCGAGAAGTCGCCGGGCGTGTAGAGGAAGTTCGCGATGTTGACCTCGGTCGTGGGCGAGCCGGCCTGCGCATCCCAGGTGCCTTCCGCATTGCCGAAGTTGTCGTTCTCCGGCAGGTGCCCGTGGGTCGGCTTCAGCCCCTGCGGGCACAGCGTCGGCTTCTTCGCCTCCAGGCCTCCCGACTTACAGGTCTTCGACCTGTCCACCGGCGCCGCAAACGGGTCGAGCCCTGGAGCGGTCGCCTCGCCCTCGGGCGTGTCCGGCGCGAGCAGCGTGACCGTGATCCCCATGTTCTCGTAGGTCGACTGAATCTCCGTGTCGTAGGTCGCATTCGACCGGAGGATGTCCCCCGGTTTCACGCGGACGCCCCAGTAGGGGTTCCCGCTCACTCGCATCGAGAAGTCCCATGACGTGGGCGGGCCGTTGGGTTTGTGGGGTTTCTTGCGGTTCCAGTACGCGGGGCGCCCGGTGTAGATCCGCTGGGACTCCCCTCCGCGCACGACGTCGATCTGGTTCTTGAGGCCTCCGGGGTGCAGATGGCCGCCGATCCCGATCAGGGTGCCGCCGGTGAAGTTGTCGATTGCGCCAAGCGACTCTCCCGCCGCGGGAAGCTCGAGGTCCTCGCCGAGGCCGTTGCCCGGCTCGCCCTGGCCGACGATCTTCTGGCCGTAGGGATCGAAGCCGGCGCATTCCTCCTTCGGCCACGTGCACTTGCCCTCCTCGCCGAACTCGCGCTGGGTGTTGAAGACCGGATACCCGGACGGTCGCACGTCGAGCCACTGCGGATAGGCGGGCTTCAGGCCGAGCTTCTCGGCGTTCTCCTTGGGCACGAAATCGATGTCGTAGGTGATGTAGAGCGTCATCGGCTGCTGGACGGCCGAGTGGACCATGTACAGGAGCGACCAGATATCGGTCGCCTTGACGGGCATCCCGTAGCCACGCGGGAACGGCGCCACGGTCTTCTCCTCGCCGGCGGCGAAGAACGGCCCGGAGCCGTAGCTGGGCACGGAGATCCAGGTGCCGTGATGGAGGTGGACCTGCTCGGTCGGCGGAACGTTTCCGTTGACGTCGACGAGGTTCGGCTCGATCCTCGTGACGTATCCGTCGCGCAACGGCTTCTCGATCCTCACCGGCTCGGCCAGGACGTCGTTCTGGCCCGGCTTGATCGCCAGCGGGCCGAACGAGAAGCGAAGCCGCCGGCAGTCGCCCGGGTAGCGCTGGTACTCAGGCGCCTCCCAGCCCTCGATCTCGTAGAACTCGCGTTCGTACTTGTCGTTGCCCTCGAGGGCGCAGGGACGGGGGTCGAGATCGACGGCGCCGCCGGTCTCCGGCGGGAACGGCGAATGAGGCGGCGATGCCTGCGCGGTCGCGCCGCCTGCCATCAGCAGGAGCGTGAGCGGCAACAACAGGATGCGTGGGACTCGTGCCAATCCCCCTCCAGGAATTCGGGCGAGCCGAACGTTACATCAAGTTATGTAACGGATGCAACCGTCAACCGTCGGGCTGCTCGGGGTCCGCCTCGGCGGCGGGCTCCTCTTCAGCCGGTGCCTCGGCCTCGGCCTCGGCGGGCGCCTCGGATTCGGCCTCGGCGACGGGTTCGTCTACCGACTCTGAGGGGTCAGACCCCTGTGCCTCGGCAGGCTCAGGCGTCGGCTCAGGGCTCGGGTCAGACCCCGCGCTCGCCTCTTCGGCCGGGGCCTCGGGCTCTTCCGCGGCGGGGCGCGGCTGTCGGCGAAGACTTCCTCGGAGAGGTCGAGGTCGGGAACGCCGGTGGCGGCCTCCTCCGGCTCCGGCGCGGAGCTCGCGACCAGCGTCGAGTCGCGCATCGGTAGTCCGCCGCCGCCCTCGACCCGCTTGATCGAGAGGGAGATGCGGCGGCGCTCCTCGTCGATCTCGAGGATCTTCACCCGCACCTTGTCGCCGGGCGCGACGACCTCGCTCGGGTTCTCGACGTGGTGCTCTGCAAGCTCGGAGATGTGGACGAGGCCCTCGACCCCGGGCACGATCTCGACGAAGGCGCCGAAGGCGACAACCTTGGTCACGGTGCCGTCGAGCCCGTCGCCGGGATTGTGGCCCTCGACGACCGTCTGCCACGGGTCCTCCTGCGTCTGCTTGAGGCCGAGCGAGATGCGCTGGCGATCGCGGTCGATGTCGAGCACCTTGACCTTGACCGTCTCGCCGATCTCGATCACCTCGGACGGATGGTTCACGTGGCTCCAGGAGAGCTCGGAGATGTGGATCAGCCCGTCGATTCCGTCGAGGTCGACGAAGGCGCCGAAGTCGACGATGTTGGAGATCTTGCCCTCGACGACCTGGCCGGGCTCGAGTTTGCCGAGGATCTGCTGGCGGACCTCCTTGCGCTCCTCCTCGAGGACCGCGCGGCGGGAGAGGACCACGTTGTTGCGGGAGCGGTTGAGCTCGATCACCTTGCACTCGAGCTTCGTGCTCATGAACTCGTCGAGGTTGTGGACGCGCCGGATGTCGACCAGCGAGGCGGGCAGGAAGCCGCGGACGCCGAGGTCGAGGATCAGACCGCCCTTGACGACCTCGATGACCGTGCCCTCGACGGGCTCGCCGGACTCGGCGGCGCCCTCGATGCGGCGCCAGGCCTTCTCGAAGCGGGCGCGCTTCTTGGAGAGGATCAGGCGACCCTCGTCGTCCTCCTTCTTGAGGACGAGCGCGTCGACATCCTCGCCCAGGTCGACCTCGTCGGAGGGGTCGACCGAGCGGCGGATCGAGAGCTCGTGGGAGGGGATGACCCCCTCCGACTTGTAGCCGATGTCGATCAGGACCTCGTCCTTGTCGATCCGGACCACCTGGCCGCTGACGACGTCGCCCTCGTCGAAGGGCTTGAAAGTGGCTTCGTAATTGGGAACGAGCTTGCCGTCGACCTCGATCATGATGTCGGTCGAGCCCGAGCCATTGCTGGCCTCCGGAGCCGGCTCCGCAGGCGCGGGTGGCGCCTCGGGGGTCTCTACGGCAGCTCCGGGAGCCTCGACGGAAGCGTCAGGAGCCTCGACGGCAGGGTCAGACGTTGTGTCGGGGGTGGACACGAGCGGGGATTGTAGGGGCAGGACGAGGCTATCTTTGCCCGGATGCCGGTACGCGCGACGAAGCGGGGTGCAGAGCGGACCCCGCTTGAAGGCGACTTCGACGTATTGATCTGCGGCGCGAGCTTTGCCGGGCTCGCCGTCGCCCGCGAGCTGGCCGGCCTCGACGCCCGCGTTCTGCTCATCGACCGCTACGAGATCGGCGAGCGCCAGACCTCCGCCTGCGCGGCTCCGACCGGCTGGCTCGAAGCGCTCGGGCTGACCGAGGCGATGCGCCAGACGTTCGGGGAACTGGTCGTCCATACGCCGCACATCACCGCGCGGATGGACCTGCCCTTCACGTTCTCCACCTTCGACTACCCGCTGCTCTGCGAGCTGCTCTGGGCGCAATCGGACGCCCGTTTCGAGACCGCGAAGGTAAACGGGCGCACCGGAAATACCGTGCATACCGACCGCGGCGATCTGACCGCGCCGCTCGTCGTCGATGCGCTTGGCTGGCGGCGGGTCCTGGCGGACGACGACGGCTACCAGCCTCCCGACGCCCCGCTCTCCCGCGGCCTCGAGGTCCATCCGTGGGGCGCCTCCGACGAGCTCGAGATCTGGATCGACCGCGACTACGTGCCCGCCGGGTACGGCTGGAGCTTCCCGGCGACGGACGAGGTCCGGGTTGGCATCGGCTCGTTTGATCCGCGCCACCACGTCAAGGAGCCGACCGTGCGCCTGGCGGAGGACCTGGATCGCGATCCGGTCCGCTACCAGGGCAACTGGATCCCGCACAGGCTGCGGGACGCGACCGCGGGCGGGATCTTCTTCACGGGCGACTCCGCCGGCCACTGCCTGCCGTTGACCGCGGAGGGAATCAGGACCGCGTTTTACTTCGGCATCGCCTGCGGCCGGGAGCTGCGCTCGGTGGTCGAGGGCCGCAAGTCCCGCGCTCGATGCGCTGCAGCGACTACGGCGAGTTCTCCGCCTCCCACCGGTGGAAGTTCGAGTGGATGCTGCGCACCCAGCAGGCCGTGCCGCGCGTGCCGCCACGGCTGCTGGCGTTCGCCATGCGGGGAATGTCGACCGACCGCTTCGTCAACTGGTCGTTTCGGCCACTACCTGGCGATCGCGCCGCCGGAGTTCGCGGGCACCGCCCCGCGCCCGCAGCCGCGGGTGGAGCTTTCCGCCGCCGCCTGAGCGGCGGCTATCGGTACGTCAGAAGCCGCGGTGCTCGCGCAGGGTGTTGAGCGAGCGGTGCAGGTCGCTGCCGTGGCCTTCGCCGAGTGCGTGGTGGACCCGGTACATGTGGACGCCGAATACGACCGCCAACGCCGCCGCGATCGCCGAGACGATGATCGTCTCCGTGGGCGAGAACGCCCCAAGCGCGGCGAAGAAGAGGAAGAGGACCAGCAGTCCTGCTGCGAGCGCCACGAAACCGCTACCGACTGAGCGCATCCGCGACCACCTCCATGGGTCACGCCGGGCGAATCCATAGCGCCCGGATCTAGTGCGGATTGTAACGCGGGGCCGGACGCCTCAGCGAACGATCAGGTACGTCCCGGCGAGGAGCAGGAGGACGCCGGCCATCCGCTCGATCGTGATCGGCGTCTCCTCGAGGCCGAGGACGCCGAGGCGGTCGATCACGACCGAGGCGATCAGCTGGCCGGTGATCGTCGCGGCGGCCACTCCCCCCGCGCCGATCGAGCTGACGGTGACCAGCGCCGTGAAGACGTATGCCGCGCCGAGCACCCCGCCGAGCAGGTAGTACCACTGGACGTCGAACGCGCCGCTGAGGCCTCCGGCCTTGCCGCTGAGCGTGACGAGGACTGCCAGCAGCACGGTCCCAACCGCGAACGAGACGAGGGTCGCGGCGAGGTTGCCCGTCTCCCGGCCCAGGCCGGCGTTGATCGCCGGCTGGAGAGCGATCAGCCCGCCCACACCGGCCATCGCGAATACGGCGGCGCCCCGATCCATCGCTACTTCGCGCTCAGCCAGTCGTCCCCGACCCCGACCCCGACCTCGAGCGGCGGGTCCAGGTCGAAGGCGCCGGTCATCTCCGTGCGGGCGATCCGCTCGACCTCGGCGGCCTCGGCCTCCGGGCCCTCGAAGAGCAGCTCGTCGTGGATCTGCAGCACCAGCCGCGACTCGAGCCCGGCATCGGTGAGCGCAGCGCGGCAGCGAACCATGGCGATCTTGATGATGTCGGCGGCGGTGCCCTGGATCGCGGTGCTGACCGCGAGCCGCTCGCCTTGCAGATAGCGCTGGCGGTTCGACGAGCGCAGCTCCGGGATCCGGCGGCGGCGCCCCATCAGTGTCGTCACGTAGCCGTCCTCCTTCGCCCGCTCGATCGTCGAGTCGATGAACGTCTTGATCGCCGGGTAGCGCTCGAAGTAGAGCCGGATGTACTCGCCGGCCTCCTCGCGGCCGATTCCGAGCCGGTCGGCGAGCCCGAAGTCCGACAGGCCGTACGCGATCCCGTAATTGACCATCTTTGCCTTCGAGCGCTCGCCCGGCGAGATCGCGTCGGGGTCGGCGCCGACGATCCCCGCCGCGGTCTCCGCGTGCACGTCCTGGCCGGAGGCAAAGATCTCCCGTAGGACGTCCTCGCCCGCGGCATGCGCGAGCACCCGCAGCTCGACCTGGTTGTAATCGCAGGAGACGAGCTTCAATCCGGGCTCGGCGACGAAGGCGGAGCGGATCGGCCGGCCCTCGTCGGAGCGAATCGGGATGTTCTGCAGGTTGGGATTGATCGAGGAGAGCCGGCCGGTGGTCGTCGCCACCTGGTTGAAGGTCGTGTGGATGCGGCCGTCGTCGGCGATCAGCCCCGGCAGGGCGTCCAGGTAGGTGCTCTTCAGCTTCGACAGCTCCCGCCAGCTCTCGACCTTGGCCACGATCTCGTGCTCGTCGCGGATCTGGGAGAGGACTCGGGCGTCCGTCGAGAACCCGGTCTTGCCCCGGCGCTTCTTCGTCAGGCCCAGCTCGTTGAAGAGGACCTCGCCGAGCTGCTGAGGCGAGCCGATCGTGAACTTGCGGCCGGCGAGGTCGAAGATCTCGCTCTGCAGCGTCTCGATGCGCTCGCCGAACCCGCCGGAGATCTCGGCCAGCCGCTCGGCGTCGACCCGGATCCCGATCCGTTCCATCGAGGCAAGCACCTCGATCAGGGGCATCTCGACATCGGCAAGCAGGAGCTCGAGGCCCCATTCCTCGAGGCGGGTGCGCTGGCGGGCGGCGAGCTCGAACGCGAGCCGGGCGTCGACCGCGGGATCGCCGGCGACGTCGTCCTCCTCTGCTTCCAGCGACATCTGACCCTCCTCAGCGCCCGAGGGGGCGGCGGCGAGGCCGGCGTCGGCGGCGAGCTCGGCGAGCTCGTAGGTGCGCCGCGCCGGGTCGAGCAGGTAGGCAGCGACCATCGTGTCGAAGGCGAGGTCGAGCGGCTCGCCGTCCTCCGCCGTCGCGAGCAGGCCGGTGCCACCGGTCCCGCCGATGTCCTTCAGGTCGTGTCCGACCAGCGGGCGGCCGCGCAGGTCGGCGGCGAGCTGCTCGAGGTCGGTGGCGTCGCCGGCGAGCAGGCGGTCGCCGTCGGTGGCTGCCCACCGCCCGCCCCGAATCGCGATCGCGATCTCCCCGTCGGCCAGCTCGGCGACCTGCCCCTCCTCCGCCTCGATCTCGAGCTCCTCCTCGACCGCCCGGCCGGGGATCACCTCGTCGAGCTCGTCCTCGAGTCGCTCGATCACGGCGCGGAGCTCGAACTTATTGGCGACCTCCCGCAGCCCGGTGCGGTCCTGCGGCGCCACCATGACCTCCTTCAGGTCGAGCTCGCACTCGACGTCGTACTGCGCCGTCGCGAGCTCCTTCGAGACGCGGGCGTCGTCGGCGTGGTTGGTCAGGTTCTCCTTCCGCTTCGCGCCGGAGATCTCGTCGACCGATTCGAGCACCTTCTCGAGCGAGCCGAAGCGCTGAAGCAGGTC
The DNA here is from genome assembly GCA_963785155.1 of uncultured Thermoleophilia bacterium. GTDB lineage: Bacteria > Actinomycetota > Thermoleophilia > Solirubrobacterales > 70-9 > DASUSH01. Next base: position 321,307 of record CAWAUB010000007.1, on the reverse strand, counting down.
CGCCGCGGTCTTGTCGCCGATCCCGGGGACGCCGGGGATGTTGTCTGAGGTGTCGCCCTTCAGCCCGATCAGGTCCGGCACCAGCTCCGGCGGGATCCCGTAGCGCTCGACGACTCCGTCGGTGTCATAGATCTTCGTGTCGGTGATCCCGCGCGACGTCGTCATCACCCGAACCTTGTCGTTGACGAGCTGGTAGACGTCGCGGTCGCCGGAGACGACCATCACCGGGATGCCGAGGTCCGTCGCGCGCTTCGTGAGGGTTGCGATCAGGTCGTCGGCTTCGAAGCCCTCGGCCTTGACGTTGGTGAAGCCGAACGCCTCGGCGATCGGCCCGAGGTGGGGCCACTGCTCCCGCAGCAGGTCGGGCCGTGACTTGCGCTGGGCCTTGTACTCCTTGTATGTCACCTCGCGCCCGGACATGCCCGCGTCCCAGGCGACGACGACCGCGGCCGGATCGTGCTCGGTGATGATCTTGGCCATCATCGAGGCGAAGCCGTAGATCGCGTTCGTCGGCCGCCCGTCGCTGGTCGCCATGTCCTCGGGCAGCGCGAAGAAGGCCCGGTAGGCGAGGCTGTTGCCGTCGATCAGGAAGAGCTCGGGCTTCCCCTTCGCCGCCTTTTTCGTCTTCGCGCCAGGCGTGCCGGGCTTGATCGGGTGCAGCGGCGGTGCACGGCGCCGTCCCCGGGCCGGGCGGCCACGCTCCTATGATCCCCGCGCGCGATGGCCTCCGCCGTCCGCCCAGTTCTCCGTCACCGTCCGCGTCGAGCTCGACGCGCGGCGCGAGCCGCTGGGCAAACTCACGGCGGCGATCGCCGAGTGCGGGGGCGCCCTCTCGAGCGTCGACCTCGTGCCCGGCGCGGGCGGCGAGGGCAAGCGGGTCCGAGAATTCACCGTCGACGCCCGCGACCAGGCGCACTGGGAGCAGATCCTGCGCGCGATCGGCTCGACCCGGGGCGCGAAGGTGCTCGAGTACACCGACCGGACGATGCAGATGCATCGCGGCGGCAAGATCGAGCAGCACAACAAGTACCCGCTGAAGACGCGCGACGACCTCTCGATGGCCTACACGCCCGGCGTGGCCCGGGTCTGCACCGAGATCTTCGAGGAGCGCTCGAAAGCCTTCGAGTACACGATCAAGAAGAACACGGTCGCCGTCGTCTCCGACGGCAGCGCGGTGCTCGGCCTCGGGGACATCGGACCGGAGGCGGCGATGCCCGTGATGGAGGGCAAGGCGATGCTCTTCAAGGAGTTCGCCCAGGTCGACGCCTTCCCGATCTGCCTGTCGACCAACGACCCCGAGGAGATCATCAAGACGGTGCAGCTTCTTGCGCCGACGTTCGGCGGGATCAACCTCGAGGACATCTCCGCGCCGCGCTGCTTCGAGATCGAGGAGCGGCTCCGCGACACGCTCGACATCCCGGTTTTCCACGACGACCAGCACGGGACCGCGGTGGTGACCATGGCGGCCCTCTTCAACGCGCTGAAGATCGTCGACAAGCCGATCGAGTCGCTGAAGGTGCTGATGCTCGGCCTGGGCGCGGCGGGCGTCGCCGTGACGAAGATGATGCTCGCCTCCGGGATCACCAACATCATCGGCTGCGATCGGAAGGGCGCGCTCTCGACGACCCGAGAGGACTACGAGGCGGGCGGGATGACCGAGATCAAGCGCTGGTATTCGGAGAACACCAACCCGGAGAAGCTGACGGGCGCCCCCGGTGAAGTGATCGAGGGCTGCGACCTCTTCTGCGGCGTCTCCGGCCCCGGGCTGATCACCGCCCAGGACCTGGAGAAGATGGCCGACGACGCGATCGTCTTCGCGATGGCGAACCCCACGCCCGAGGTCATGCCGGAAGAGGCCGAGCCCTTCGTCCGGATCATGGCCACCGGCCGCTCGGACTACCCGAACCAGATCAACAACGTGCTCTGCTTCCCCGGGATCTTCCGTGGCGCGCTTGACGCCGGCGCCCCGCGGATCACCGAGCCGATGAAGCTCGCCGCGGCCCAGGGAATCGCGGACGTAGTCCACGAAGACGATCTCGCCGAGGACTACATCATCCCGTCAGTCTTCGATCGCGATGTCGCCCCGGCAGTCGCCGCCGCGGTCGTCGAGGAGGCGCGGCGCGAGGGGATCGCCCGGGTCTCCGAGGAGACCGGGACGTTCGTCACCACGAACGGTGACGCCGATGCCGCCGATCCGCCCGACGACGACGAAGAAACGCGAATGATGCGCGTCGTCGTCACCGGCGCCAGCGGGCTGATCGGGAGCGCCGTCTGCGACTTCCTGCTCGCTCGGGGCGACGAGGTCGTCGGGCTCTCCCGGGACCCCACGCGGGCGCGCTCGACCAACCCCACCGTGAATTGGATGGCGTGGAACCCGGAGACCGAGCGCCCGCCGGCGGAGGCGCTCGAGGGCACAGACGGTGTTGTCAACCTGCTCGGCGAGCCGATCAACCAGCGCTGGACCGACGAGGCGAAGCGGAAGATCCGCTCGAGCCGCATCGACTCGACTCGCAACCTGATCCAGGGGATCCAGGCCGCGAAGGACGGGCCCCGCGCGATGGTCAACCAGTCAGCGGTCGGCTACTACGGCGACCGCGGCGAGACGATCATCGACGAGGCCGCGGGCCCAGGCTCCGCCTTCGATTCGCGAGTGGTAGTCGACTGGGAGGCCACCGCACGGGAGGCCGAGGGCGACCTGCGGCTCGTGATCACCCGCACCGGCCTGGTCCTGACGCGCGCGGCGGGTTGCTCAAGGAGCTGCTGACCCCGTTCAAGCTCGGGGTCGGCGGGCCGCTCGCCGGCGGGCGGCAGTTCTGGCCCTGGATCTCGCTCGACGACGAGGTCGGGCTGCTGGTCTGGGCGCTCGACACCGAGAAGGCGAGCGGGACCTTCAACGCGACCGGTCCCGAGCCGGTCACGAACCGCGCCTTCTCGAAGGCGCTGGGCAAGGCGCTCGGCCGGCCCGCGGTCGTGCCGGCGCCGAAGCTGGCCCTCGTCGCACGCTTCGGCGCCGAGGCGGCAGAGTCATTGGCCGCGGGTCAGCGGGCGGTTCCGCGACGCGCTCTCGACCTCGGCTACCAGTTCCGCCACACCGACGTGCACGCCGCGATCGCGGCCGCGCTCAAGGACTGACTTCTAGGCCTTCCAGTTGACCTTGGCGACCTCGAACTGACAATCGCCGTGAGCGGGGTCCGGCTCCACCGCTCGCAGCCTGAACGAGCCGACGAATTCACCATTGCGATACTCGAACTGGCCCTTGACGATCATCTTCCCGACGATGTCGGACCGAGGATCACAGGCTGCTCTTCGCCCCTGAAGTCGGCATCGGCCTGGACGTCGATGTCCTCCTCGAAGAGGAAAGCACCCTGAGTCGTGCTGCTCTCGCCGTCGGCGCAGGTCCTCGTGACCGTGACTCCGCTGATCAGGAAGTCCTCGATTCTTGCCTTGTCGGGGATGAATCCCCCACGCTCCTTCGGCCCCCTGACCTCGAACCCTACGACGGCATCCGGTACACCTTTCACGCTGCCGTTGAAGAACTCCGTTGCCGCATGCGCGACGCCGGTGCCTAACAGGCACAGCCCCACCATCGCGACAATGATCAGCCTGCTCCGCGACGACACGTTCGCGCCACCTCCCCACCTCGATGCTTGACCGGACCGGTCGATTTTATCGGGATTTGATCGATGCTCTAGGTCAGACGCCGAGGCCGGCGATCAGCCAGTCGTCGCCCTCGCGGACGACGTTGAAACTGGCCGGCTCGGGCGCGAAGCCCTCGGCGTCGATCGTGACCTCGACGATCGCGCTGGCCTGATCCGATTCGACGGTCGCCACCGTGATGTCCTCGATCAGCTCGCGGGCCTCGTCGGGGACATTGTTCACGGCCTCCTCGCAGGTCTCGCCCTCGGCCGGGGTGCCGATCACGCTGGCGACGGCCTCGTTCTGGAAATCGTCGGTGCCGACGGAGCAGGCGACCTCGGCGTCGCCATCCGCGATCGCCTCGAAGTAGCTCTCGACCGCCGCCTTCGGGCTCGACGTGTCGGCGCTCGAGCCGCAAGTGCTCAGGCCAAGCGCGATCACGGCGATCGCGCAGACGGCGATCGCGAGGAGCAGGCGGATATCGGTTTTGCCTTCGTCCAACTTGCGGGCGCGGGGAATCTACGGGGCGCGGAGGGCGGAATCGAAGCGCGGCTCGCCACCCTCGACCCTGTAGCCCGCGATCGCGTCGAGAGTCGTGTCGCCGAGCTCGTCGATCGAGTAGGTGCCGAGGACCGATTCGCGATCCGCCGTCGCGAAGAACGAGTCGATCACTGCGCTCCGGTCCCGGGGGTCCGATGATCGCTCGATCGAGTCGAGCACGACCGCCATCGCCTCATAGCCGTATGCCGCGTAGCGCTCCGGCGGCTCGCCGAACTCGTCCTGGTAGGCCTTGATGAAGTCCTGGCCGGCGGGTACCGGAAGTTGATCGGGGGCCTGGGCGGATGAGGTGATGTAGAGGCCGTCGCACGTGGGCCGAAGAATGCAGTCAGTCGCCATCGACAGCCTGGTCGATCGAGTCGGGTCGGGCTCGGTCGCAAAGTACGAAAACGGCGCCGGGCAGTCGCGGCAGATCGCGACCCCTAGAGCCTCGGCCTCTTCCTGAACTCGTCGGCGACCGTTCGGCGAAGCTCGCGCCGTCGGAATAACCTCGACCTCCGTTTCTCCAAGCTCGTCCGCCCACACAGCCCCGGCGCCCGCCTGCTTCTCGTCGTCGGGGATCACGCGGCCGAAGGTGCGATCGCCCGTGGGCTGGGCCAGCTCGGGGACGTCGTCGGAACCAGGACCGGTGGTGGTCAGGTCGACCGCGGTCGAGGCGGCGGAGACCTGGAGCATCACCGACTGGTTGGTGATCGGCAGCGAGGCGCGGGTCGCGCCCGACTCGAGCTCACCGATGTAGGCGATCGCCGTCGAGTCCTGAGCCGCGCGGCGCGCGTTGTCGGCGACCACGACCGGGTCCCAGCGGGCGTCGTCGCCCTCGCCGGAAGTGTCGTCCAGGTAGACCGCCTCGACGTCCACCCCGCCCGCCTCACCGCCGGCGTCGGCCAGCGCGAGCTTGGCGCCGTTCACGATCGCCCGTCCGCTCGTGCCGCTCTCACCTCGCAGCGGCGAGCTGACGTAGACGGTCAGCGTCGCGTCATCGGGCGCCTGATCGTCGTAGTCGCCGGTCGAGCAGCCGGCCGCCGCAAGGGCGGCGAGCGCGGCGGCGGCGATGGCCGGGACTCGCATCGAGCGATTCTATGCTTCGCCCGATGGGCGAATACGTCTACGACCAGGACTGGAAGGACGAGCGCGAGCGGCTCGCGGGGATGGAGCGGCTCTGGGACCCCGGCACCCGGGAGCTGCTCGCCCGGCTCGGCGTGGGAGAGGGCTGGCGGTGTCTCGAGGTCGGTGCCGGCGGGGGCTCGGTCAGCGAGTGGCTGGCCGACCGCGTGGGTTCGGCCGGCCACGTGGTCGCGGCGGACGTCTCGACACGGTTCCTGACGGCGATCGAGCGGGAGAACCTCGAGCCGCGCGAGCTCGACATCCTCGGCAGCGACCTCCCCGATGCCGAGTTCGACCTCGTCTACGCGAGGCTCGTCGCCGAGCATCTGGGCGTCGACGCATTGAGAGCGATGGCAAGTTGCGTCCGTCCGGGCGGGCTCCTGGTGCTCGAGGACTACGACTGGAGCGTCGATCCGCGCGACGAGATCTACAGCCGGGTCCAGGGCGCGGTACTCGGCTTCATGGAGAAGGCGGGGTTCGATCCCTACTTCGGTCGGAGGCTGATCCCGGAAATGGCGTCGGCGGGCCTGGAGGAACCGGTCGCCGAGGGTCGAGTCAGGGTGATCCGAGGCGGCACGCCGGAGACGGCGTTCTTCGAGCTCAGCCTGACCGCGATCCGCGAGACCCTCCTCGAGGCGGGCGCGATCGACGAGGCCGAGGCCGACCAGGCGCTGAAGCGGCTCGAGGATCCGGCAGAGGTGCTGCTGACGCCCGTGATGGTCGCGGCATGGGGCCGGAAGCCGGGCGACTAGCGGCCCTCGCTCTCAGTAGATTCGCGAGCAATGCGGATCGGCGTGCTCACCGGAGGGGGCGATTGCCCCGGGCTCAACGCCGTCATCCGCGCGATCGTCCGCAAGGGGATCGACGTCTACGACGACGAGCTCATCGGCTTCCGCGACGGCTGGCGCGGGGTGCTCGAGGCTGACCACGAGGAGCTGACGATCGAGTCGACCCGCGGCATCCTGCCGCGCGGCGGAACGATTCTCGGCACGTCCCGGACCAACGTCTACAAGGACCCGGACGGCGCGGCGAGAGTCGCCGAGACCTTCTCCGACCTCGAGCTCGACGGTTTGATCGCCATCGGCGGCGAGGACACGCTCGGGGCCGCGAGCAAGCTGCACGACGACGGCAACCCCGTCCTCGGCGTGCCGAAGACGATCGACAACGACCTCGGCGGCACCGACGTCACCTTCGGCTTCGACACCGCGCTCGGCGTCGCCAGCGAGGCGATCGACCGCCTCCACACGACCGCCGAGAGCCACCACCGGATCCTCGTCGTCGAGGTGATGGGGCGCCACGCCGGCTGGATCGCCCTCCATGCCGGCGTCGCCGGCGGCGCCGACGTGATCCTGATCCCCGAGCGCCCGTTCGACGTCGATGAGGTGTGCGCACAGCTCCACCGCCGCAAGGCGCGCGGGCGCGGCTTCTCGATCGTCGTCGCCGCCGAGGGAGCGACGGCGAAGGAGGGCCAGCTGGCGACCGCGGCCGAGGGCGTCGACGAGTTCGGCCACCCCCGCCTAGGAGGCATCGGCCACGCGCTCGAGGGCGAGATCGAGCGGCGCACCGGGTTCGAGACCAGGGCGACCGTGCTCGGCCACATCCAGCGCGGCGGCACGCCGACCGCTCGCGACCGCGTCCTCGCCACCCGCTTCGGCCTCGCCGCGATCGACGGCGCCCACGACGGCGCCTGGGGCCAGATGGCGGCGCTGCGCGGGACGAAGATCGAGCTGGTACCGATCGCTGAGGCGGTCGCGGAGCTGAAGACCGTCCCCGACGAGGAGTTCGAGGCCGTCAGCGCCCTGCTGGGCTGAGGCGAGGCCTGATCAGGGCTTGAGCTTCGCGAGCAGCGGCTGCGCCACCCGCAGCGTCGCGCCCATGAACAGGATCGCGAGGAAGATGAGCGCGCTGACCGTGCCGCCGAGCCCGAAGGCGTAGGCGACGAGGAAGGCGACGATCCCGACTGTTGCGAAGACGACCAGCTGCATCTCATGCAGATGAGATCGAGACGAACCGGACGCGAAGCGGAGGATTCGGCGACTTCATGTTGGTCAATCTACGACATCGCGGCGCGGCAGGCGGCGAGGAACTGCTCGGCCCCATCCGGCCCCCCGCCCTCGCTCACCTCTCGGACCAGCCGGCTGCCGATGATCACCCCGTCGGCGATCTCGCCGACGCTGGCCGCCTGCTCGGGGGTGCCGATCCCGAAGCCGACCGCGGCCGGAACCGGCGCCTCCTCGCGGGTGGCGGCGACGAGGTCGGCGAGCTCGGGTGGGAGCTCACCGCGCTCGCCGGTGACCCCGACGAGCGAGACGACATAGACGAACCCGCTCGCCGCCTCGCAGATCCTGCGGCGGCGCTCCGCGGGCGTCGTGGGCGCGACCAGTGGGACGAGGGCAAGTCCTTCCGCGGCGAGCGCGGCGCGGATCCCGGGCGACTCCTCGAAGGAGAGGTCGGGCACGATCGCGCCCGCGGCGCCCGCCTCGGCGGCGGCGGCCGCGAACCCCTCCGGTCCGCGAGCCAGGATCATGTTCGAGTAGACCATCAGCAGGACCGGCACGCGACCGGAAACGGAGGCGCAGACCTCGAGCGTCGAGTCGAGGGTCGCCCCGGCCTCGAGCGCCGCGGTCGCGGCGGCGTGGATCACGGGGCCGTCGGCGAGCGGATCGGAGAACGGGACGCCGAGCTCGATCAGGTCGGCGCCGGCATCGGCGTAGGCGGCTGCCACGGCGAGCGAGGCCTCGTGGTCGGGAAAGCCGCCGACCATGTACGGCATCAGCGCTGCTCGGCCCTCGCCGCGCGCGGAAGCAAAGGCGGCGGCGATGCGCTCCGTGCCTGGCTCAGCCATCTTCGAGCCGCTCGACGACCTCGGCGAGGTCCTTGTCGCCGCGGCCGCTCAGGGTGAGGAGGGTGTATCCGTCGTCGGGAGTCGCGTTCGCGAGCAACCAGGCGATCGCGTGGGATGGCTCGAGCGCGGGAATGATCCCCTCGAGCCGTGCCAGCTCGCGAAACGCCTGGAGCGCCTCGCGGTCGGTCACTGCCTCGTAGCGCGCCCGTCCGGAATCGCGGAGCTGAGCGTGCTGTGGCCCGACGCCCGGGTAGTCGAGACCGGCGGAGACCGAGTGGGCCTCCACGATCTGGCCGTCCTCGTCGGCGAGCACCGAGGAGAGCGCGCCGTGCAGGACGCCGGTGCTACCGGCAACGAGGGAGGCGCCGTGGCGAGCGTCGAGCCCCTCTCCCCCGGCCTCGATGCCAACCAGCTCGACATCACCGTCGTCGACGAAGGGGACGAAGGTGCCGATCGCGTTCGAGCCGCCGCCGACGCAGGCGATTACGCGCGCGGGCAGCGTGCCCTCGGCGGCAAGTGCCTGCTCGCGCGACTCGTCGCCGATCACCCGCTGCAGGTCGCGGACGAGCGCCGGGTAGGGCGCCGGGCCGACGGCCGAGCCGATCACGTAGTGGGTGGTGGCGACGGTCGCGACCCAGTCGCGGATCGCGGCGCTGACGGCCTCCTTGAGCGTGCGCGCCCCGGCCTCGACCGGCGCGACCTCGGCGCCGAGCAGGCGCATCCGCTCGACGTTCGGCGCCTGGCGGCGCATGTCCTCGGTGCCCATGAAGACGATGCACTCGAGGCCGAGCAGGGCGCAGGCGGTCGCCGTCGCGACGCCGTGCTGGCCCGCGCCAGTCTCGGCGATCACCCGGGTCTTGCCCATCCGCTTCGCGAGCAGAGCCTGGCCGACCGCGTTGTTGATCTTGTGGGCGCCGGTGTGGGCCAGGTCCTCCCGCTTCAGGTAGACGCGCCCGCCAGCGGCCTCGGAGAGGCGCTCGGCGAGGTAGAGCGGCGTCGGCCGGCCGACGAATTCGCGCAGGAGCCGGTCGAGCTCGGCGGCGAAGGCGGGGTCGGCGCGCGCCTCCTCCCAGCCCGCCGTGAGCTCGTCGAGCGCCGGGATCAAAGTCTCCGGCACGTAGCGGCCCCCGTAGGGACCGAAGCGCTCCTCGACGGTGGCGCTCACGTCGCCGGAGTCTCGGTCGTTGCGCGGACCGCCTCGAAGAAGGCGGCGAGCTTTTCGTGATCCTTGCGCCCGGGCTCTGCCTCGACGCCGCTGACGACGTCGACGCCCCAGGGATGGCCGGTGCGGATCGCCTCGCCCACGTTCTCGGGGGTGAGCCCGCCGGCGAGCAGGGCGGGGATCTGCGAGCGCCGGCCGGCGAGGAGCTCCCAGTCGAAGCTCTCCCCCGTGCCGCCCGGGGTCCCGGGGTGGTACGCGTCGAAGAGGTGGTAGTCCGTGCGGAATGCCTCGGCTCCCCGCGCCTCGGCCCTGCTCCGTACACGGAACGCCTTCATCACCTTCGCGCCGGTGCGGCGCGCGACCTCGCGGCAGAACTGCGGGCCCTGGTCGCCGTGGAGCTGCAGGATCGTCAGCTGCTCCTCGTCGGCGGCCTTGACGATCTCGTCCATCGTCGAGTCGACGAAGACGCCGGCGACCTCGACACGGCGCTTGAGCGCGGCGCCGATCTCCGCGGCGACGGCGGGCTCGACGTAGCGCGGGCTCTCGGGGTGATGGATCAGCCCGATCGCCCACGCGCCGAGCTCCACGGCCGCCCGTGCATCGTCGAGATTCGTGTTGCCGCAGATCTTGACCCGCATCGCGGGTCCAGCTTAGGAACTAACGGCGGCGCGAACTACGGGGTCGCCTGCTCCGGCCGGTCCGCCAGTTCGGCGGTGACCGTCTCCTCGTCGCCCTCGTGGAGGACCGTCAGCTCGAGGCTGTCGCCCGGCTCGCGCTCCTCGACGGCTGCGATCACGTCCTCCATCGAGTCGATGGACTCGCCGTCGACCTCGACGATGATGTCGCCGCCGATCCGGACCTGGCCGGGGCCGATCTCCGCCTGGGCGGTGCCGGCCTCGATCCCGGCCTCGTCGGCGGGACCGTTCGGGACGATGTCCTGGACGAGGACGCCTTCGTCGACCGGGAGGTCGAGGACCTCGGTCGCCTCAGGGGTGATGTCGGCGCCGGTGAGTCCGAGGAATGCCTGGCTCACCTCGCCGTCGTCGAGCAGGTCGTCGATGACCTCACTGGCGGTCTCGGCGGGGACGGCGAAGCCGATCCCGATCGAGCCCTGGCCGCCGGCGGTCGCGATCTGGGAGTTGATCCCGATCACCTCGCCGGCGCCGTTGATCAGCGGACCGCCCGAGTTGCCGGGGTTGATCGGCGCGTCGGTCTGGATCGCGTTGGTGATCGAGAAGCCGTTCGGGGAGTCGATCGTGCGGCCAAGCGCGGAGACGATCCCGGCGGTCGCGGAGTGGTCCAGCCCGAGCGGGTTGCCGATCGCCACGACGGGGTCACCGACGACGAGGTCCTCGGACTCGCCCAGGGGCAGCGGCTCGAGCTGCGAGGAGTCGGCCTGAGCGTCGAGCAGAGCAAGGTCGGTCGAGGGGTCGGCGCCGACGACCTCGGCTTCGACGGGGTCGCCGTCCTCGCCGATCGTGACGCGGACGGAGTCCGCACCTTCAACGACGTGGGCGTTGGTCAGCACGTGGCCCTCCTCGTCGAGGACGAAGCCGGAGCCGGTCGCGGTTCCCTGCGACTCGCCGCCGAACGGGCTCAGCTCCTGCTGCGGATCGCTGACTCCGTCGGCCTCGATGTAGACGACACCGTCGTTGGTCTCCTCGTAGATGCGGTTGACGGCGCTGCGCTCGCCGGGATTGCTCGAGGCGGCAGCGGGGAGCGAGGGGAGCGCCGGGCCCGCGCTGGCCTCCTCGTCACCCACCCAGCCCGCGCCGAGCGCGATCAGGAAGGCGGCGGCGGTCATGAGGCCACCGAGGAGGGCGGCGGTGAACGGGTGCTTGAAGGTCCTGCTCAGAAGATTCATGACTGGGAGAAAAGCCCGTAGCCGTGAACCGCCGGTAAGCCAATTGAAAAGAGTCGGTAAAGCTAAAGAAGGTGCTCGCGGGTGATCTCTTCGCCCGCAGTCAGAGCGCGAACGGCCGCCTCGGGATCGTCGGCCCGCATCAGCGTCTCGCCGGCGAGGACGGCGTCGACCCCGATCCGCTCGAGCTCGTCGAACTGGTCGCGGGTGGTGTACCCGGACTCGGCGACCACGGTCTTGCCGGCGGGGACGTCGGTGAGCAACTCCGGCGTGGTCTCCAAATTGACGCTCAGGTCGCGCAGGTTGCGGTTGTTGATCCCGATCACGTCGCAGCCAACCTCGAGTGCGCGCTCCAGGTCCTCCTCGTCGTGGACCTCGACCAGGGTGTCGAGGTCGAGCGCGCGGGCCTCGTCGTGGAGCAGGCGCAGATCCTCGTCGGAGAGCGCCGCGACGATCAGGAGCACCGCGTCGGCTCCGTAGACGGCCGCCTCGACGAGCTGGTAGGCCTCGACGATGAAGTCCTTGCGCAGGATCGGCAGGCTGCTCGCGGCCTGTGCAGCGCGAACGTCCGGGAGTGATCCGCCGAAACTGCCCTCCTCGGTCAGGATCGAGAGCGCCGCCGCGCCGCCGCGCTCATACGCGGAGACGACATCGGCGACCTCGGCGCCCGGTCGAATCTCGCCGCCCGACGGCGAGCTGCGCTTGAACTCCGCGATCAGCGACAGCCCGGGGCGCACCAGGGCCTCGCTGAACGGCCGGTCGTCGCCGCGCACGGAGAGCTCGCCCTCGAGTTGCGAGAGCGGAATCTCGGCGCTGCGCCTCCGCACCCCGTCGCGCGCCGCCGCGACCAGATGGTCCAGCGTCGTCATCGGCGGAAGGCTAGCTGGAGGCGAGCTCAGAGCTGAGAGCGACGAGGCGCTCGAGCACGTCGCTCGCGCCTCCGGAGTCGATCGCCTCGAATGCCCTGGAGATGCCCGCTTCGAGGTCGGGGGCGCCCGCGCCAACGAAGATCGCGGCACCGGCGTTCAGCGCGACCAGGTCGCGGGCCGGGCCGGGCTCGCCGGCGAGGACCGCTCGGGTCACCCCGGCGTTGTCCTCGGGCGAGCCACCGGCGACAGTCTCCAGGCCCGCCTGCGCCAGGCCGAGGTCCGCGGGATCAGTGAACCACTCCTCCGTGCCGCTCGGCGTGACCTCGATCACGCGGGTCTTCGACGCCAGGCTGAGCTCGTCGAGCCCGTCCTCGGCGGCGACGATGAGCGCGTGCTCGGTGCCCAGGCCGGCGAGCGCTTCGGCGATCGTCTCCTGGTAACGCCGGTCCGAGACGCCGAGCAGCTGACGGGAGGCTCCGGCCGGGTTGGTCAGCGGTCCGAGGAAGTTGAAGATCGTGCGCACGCCGAGCTCCTTGCGGACGGGGACGACGTGCTTCATCGCCGCGTGGTGGCGAGGGGCGAACATGAAGCCGAAGCCGACCTCCTCGATGCAGCGGGCGATACCGGCGGGGTCGAGCTCGATGCTGACACCGAGCGCCTCGAGCAGGTCAGCCGACCCGCTGCGGCTGGTCGCCGAGCGGTTGCCGTGCTTGGCGACCGCGCAGCCCGCGCCGGCGGCAACCAGCGCGGCGGTGGTCGAAACGTTGAAGCTCGACGGGCCGCCACCGGTGCCCGCGGTGTCGACGAGGTCGTCGCGCTCCGTCTCCACGTGCGCCGCGAGACGGCGCATCGTCCGCGCCAACCCGATCAACTCCGGAACCGTCTCCCCCTTCGCTCGAAGCGCGATCAGGAAGGCACCGGTCTGCACCTCGCTTGCGCGGCCCTCCATGATCTCGTCGAGGACCGCGGAGGCGTGATCGGCCGTCAGGTGCTCGCCGCTGGCAACGGCGTCGATTGCGCGGGTGAGGATTTCGTTGGGCATCGCAGCGCGGCAGTTTCGCACGGCCGCGCTGCGATCGGCCGCGTAACTACGTGGCGCCACCCGTCGACGTGGCGTCGCCGGTTCCGGCCTTACACCTCGTCTTCTTTCCCCGCTTCGACTTGGCGACCTCCACGATGATGTTGTCGCCCTGCGGTGCCTGGTTGCCCTCGACGACGAAGTCGCCCTTGAGTCGCTCTCGGTTTCACCGATCTTGAAATCGGTCGGCTCGCCGTCGATCACACCGTTTCCGTTGGTGTCGTGCCAGACGGAAACGTCCCGGTTCTTGTGACAGCCCTTGTTCGCCGAGACTGTTCCCGAGTAGACACCGGCCCCGGTGTTCGCCACGGTGACCTGGGTTGAGACCTTGCTCTTCCCGGCAGTTGCGGTGCCGGCAACGAGGCCGCAGCAGGCCACGGTCGCGACGCAAATCAGGATTCCCTTCCGCATCGTCCGCTCCTCTCCCCTGCCTCCATTCAGGTTGGGTCCAGCGTAGACCCCCCGGCGCGGGCGCGCAAGGGGTCAGGAAGAAGCGAACAACAGCGCTTGTAGAGAGGTTGGGACGGTGGGATCGCGGTAAATCTGAGTGTGGGTGAAGCGCGTGACGCGGAAGCCTTCGAGCGTGAGGAAACGGTCGCGCTCGCGATCGTCCTCGAAGGCGGTTCGCGTCCCATGGGTCTCCCAGCCGTCGGTTTCGACGATCAGGCGCTGTTCGCGCCAGAGGAAGTCGACCTCGTAGGGACCGACCCAGGCATTTACCTCGGGGGCCGGCAGGCCGGCGTCGGCGCAGATCTGGAGCATGCGCGCCTCGAGCTCGTTGCGGGTTCGGTCCGGTTGGTACTCCGGCTGCGGGCCGATGTCGATGCGGAGCTTCTCGGCGCGCTTGATCACGGCGCGCAGGTGGTCGGGCGGCAGGATGCGACGGAGGTCGGCGATCGTCCGGCGCGGAGTGGTGGTCGGGATGCCGTCAACTTCGGTGACGTCAGCAGGGACGAGGCTCGTGGAACGGTGGATGAGTAGGCCGGGGCGATGGGCTCGGCCGTTGGTCGACGGGACGATGATCTCTATCGGTCCGCTGGATTGAGGACGCATCGCCGAGATGCGCCGCTGCGGTCCGTCGCCACAAGGCGGCACCGGGCCCGCACGCGCGTACGGCGGCGAGCCAGTGGGCCTCGATGGTGAGCAGCGCCGGCGGGATCACCGAATAGACACCGCGGTAGAGGCGATAAAGGGAATGGGACCGAACGCGCTTTGACACACCGCCACGTCCCAGGCCAAGCGCCTCGAGCTCCGACGTGGTCACGATCGCGTGCCGAGTCGCTGCGAACGCAAGAATTGCCCGATCGAGCGAGGTCTTGTCGAGAAAGTCTCCGATATGGAGACAAAGTCGACAGAGGGACCTTTCTCTCCCCTCCCGCGCCCCCTACGTGCGCAGTTGTCTCAGTCCTTCAGAAAGTTCGCGAGCAACGCCATACCTTCCGGCGTCAGCACCGACTCGGGGTGGAACTGCACGCCCTCAGCCGGCAGCGAACGGTGGCGCACCCCCATGACCACGTCTCGGAAGGTCGCGGTGCGCTCGAGCTCTTCGGGCAGCTCGGGGTCGGCGACGAGCGAGTGGTAACGGCCGGCGCGCAGGGGGTTCGGCAGTCCGGCGTAGATGCCGGTGCCATCGTGCTCGACGTCGGCGTCCTTGCCGTGGATGGGCTCGCCGCGGATCGTTCGGCCGCCGAACGCCTCGACCATCGACTGGTGGCCGAGGCAGACGCCGAGCGTCGGGACGCCGGCCTCGGGGAAGGCGCGCGAGGCCTCGATCGAGATGCCGGCGTCCGCCGGCGTGCACGGGCCGGGCGAGATCACGAGCCTTTCGGCGCCGCGTTCCAGGAGCTCGCCGACCTCCGCCTTGTCGTTGCGGACGACGTCGATCTCCGCGCCCAGCTCGCCCAGGAACTGGACGAGGTTGTAGGTGAAGCTGTCGTAGTTGTCGATGACGAGAACCCGCATCGCTACGCCCAGCCCGGCTGCTCGGCGGCGAGCCTGATCGCGCTGAAGACGGCCTCGGCCTTGGCGAGCGACTCGCGGTACTCGTAGTCCGGCTTCGCGTCGGCGACCGTCCCGCCGCCGGCCTGGACGTGGACCTTCCCGTCCTTGACGACGACGGTGCGGATGTGGATCGCCGTGTCGAGGTCGCCGTCGAAGCCGGCGTATCCGATCGCCCCGCCGTATGAGCCGCGCTTGTGGGGCTCCAGCTCGTCGATGATCTCCATCGCCCGGACCTTCGGCGCCCCGGAGAGCGTTCCGGCGGGGAGCACCGACCGCAACGCGTCGAGCGCGCTCGTCCCCTCGCGGAGCTTGCCGGTGACGCGGCTGACGATGTGGAAGACGTGCGAGTAGGCCTCGACCTGCATGAACTCCTCGACCTGGACGGTCCCGTATTCGGAGACGCGGCCGAGGTCGTTGCGGCCGAGGTCGACGAGCATCACGTGCTCGGCGCGCTCCTTCGGGTCCTCCAGGAGCTCCTTCGCGTTGCGGGTGTCCTCCTCCTCGCTCGCGCCGCGCGGATAGGTGCCGGCGATCGGACGGGTCTCGACGGTTCCGTCGGTGACCTTCACCAGCGACTCCGGCGAGGCGCCGGCGATCTGGAAGTCGCCGAACTCCAGGTAGTACATGTACGGCGAGGGGTTGATCGTGCGCAGGCCGCGGTAGACGGAGAACGCCTCGACCGGAGCTGGGGCCGAGAAGCGCTGCGAGGGCACCACCTGAAACGCGTCGCCGGCGTGCACGTACTCGACGATCCGCGCGACGTTGGACTCGAACTCCTCGCGCGTCATGTTCGACTCGAACTCGGCTACCTCGCGTGGCTCGCTCGCCTCGGCGACGGGAACGGCCCGGGCAAGCGCAGCACGGACGGATGCGATCGTCGCTCGCGCCGCCTCCTCACCCTCACCGCCGCTGAAGTCGAACGCGATCACGGTCAACTCGTGCTTCAGGTGGTCGAAGGCGAGCATCACCTCGCAGACCATCAGCGCCAGGTCCGGTAGCCCGAGCGGGTCTGGATTGGGCGGCCCCAGGTCCTCGACCGTGCGGACGAGGTCGTAGCCGAAGATGCCAACCGCGCCGCCGGCGAACGGCGGCAGGCCCTCGCGACCGGCGAGCGGGTAGCGGTCGAGCAGGCGGGCGACGGCCCCATAGGGGTCCTCTTCCTCGGACTCGGTCGTCTCGCCGCCCTCGGTGAGCGTGAGCCGGCCCTCCGCCCAGCGGATCAGGGCATGCGGGCGGAAGCCAAGGAACGAGTACCGGCCAAAACGGCCCTGCTCCGCGGACTCGAGCAAGAACGACGGCCCGCCGCCGATCTCCGGATCGGCCCGTAGCTTGAGGAACGCGGAGACCGGGGTCTCGCAGTCGTCGATGAACCGCTCGACGACCGGAACGACTGTCTCAGCGGCGACGCTCATCGAGGACCTCCAGGGCGGCGCTCAGGGGCACGTCGCGGGATCGGAGCAGGACCTCGAGGTGGTAGAGGACGTCCGCGGCCTCTTCCGCGACGCGTTCGTCGGACTCATCCGCCGCCGCCCGCGCGACCTCGTCGGCCTCCTCGCGAACCTTCTCGCCGATCCGTGGCGGGTCGTCGAGGAGCTCCGTCGTGTAGCTGCCCTCGGGCCGCTCCGCCGCCCGCGCGGCGATCGTCCGCTCGAGCGCCACGAGGGTCTCGTGGGTCGCCGGCGCCGGGGCATCACCCGACTCCAGCTCCCGGTGGAAGCAGGACCGCTCGCCCGTGTGGCAGGCCGGGCCGGTCGGATCGACGAGAGCGACGATCGCGTCGGCGTCGCAGTCGAAGCGGAGCTGCCTCACCTTCATCACATTCCCGGAGGTCTCGCCCTTTCTCCAAAGCTCCTGCCGCGAGCGGCTGAAGAAGTGGACCTCGCCGGTCTCACGCGTCAGGCGCAGCGCCTCCTCGTTCATGTAGGCGAGCGTGAGCACCTCTCCCGTGCTCCAATCCTGCATCACGCACGGCACCAGGCCGTCCTCGTCGAAGGCGATCTGCTCCATTTGTCGAGTCTAGGTTGGCGGGACTACTCGATGCCCAGGCGGTCGAGCAGGCCCTCGTCGCGTCGCCAGCGCTCGCGGACGCGGACCGTGAGATCCAGAAAGACCTTGGCGCCGAGATCCCCCTCGAGCTCGTGCCGGGCGGCGGTGCCGATCTCGCGGACCATCCGCCCTCCGCGGCCGATCAGGATCGCCTTCTGGGACTCCGCCTCGACCCAGACCTGCGCCTTGACGTCGATGAGGCCGTCCTCCCGCTCCTCGATCTCCAGCACCTTGACCTCGACAGCGTGCGGGATCTCGTCGCGGGTCCGCAGCAGGACCTGCTCGCGGATCAGCTCGGCCAGGTGGACCTCGCTCGGCTGGTCGGAGTGATCCTCGGGCGGGTAGAGGAACGGGCCCTCGGGCAGGAGCGTCGCGACGTGCTCGGTCAGCGGCCCGAGTCCCGTCCCCTCCTTCGCCGAGACCGGGAAGATCTCGTCCGCGACGCCCAGCTCCTCGGTGTCGGCGAGCGCCTTGGCCGCGTCCGGCGCGCGGAGGCGGTCGAGCTTGTTGACGACGCAGACGACCGCGGTGCTGGTTTCGGCCGCTAGCAGCTGCTGCGCGATGAAACGGTCGCCGGGACCGACACCCTGTTCGCCGTTGAGGACGAAGAGGACGGCGTCGGAGTCGGCGATCTCCCGCTCGACCCGGCGCTGCATTCGCTCGGTGAGCACGTCCCTGGGGCGCTGCACGCCAGGGAGGTCGACGAGCACCATCTGCCAGCCGGCCGCCACGTCGGTGGCGACGCCGCGAACCGCGCGCCGGGTCGTCTGCGGGCGGTCAGAGACGATCGCGACCTTCGCGCCGACGATCGCGTTCGCGAGCGTCGACTTGCCGACGTTGGGGCGGCCGGCCAGGCCGATGAAGCCGGAACGGGTCACCGCAGCCGCTCCATGATCTCGTCCTGGAGGGCGAGCATCTCCCCCGCGTCGGTCTCGTGGTCGTACCCGCAAAGATGGAGGACTCCGTGGACCGCGGCCTCGGTGACATCGGCCGTGTACGCCGGGCAGATCACGACGTCGCCGAACTCGCGCGGGCCCGCGACGTCGCCGGCTCCATCGAGTGGGAAGGAGAGGACGTCGGTCGGCTCATCGAGGCTGCGGTGGTCACGGTTCAACTCCCGTATCCGCTCCTCGCCGACGAGCTCGACGGACAGGTGCCCCTCCCCCGTCCCGGCCGCGTCGAGCGCTGCGGCGACGGCGTCGCGGAGGTCGGCGGGGACGTCGGCCAGGTCGATGGTCAACCGGGCTTCTGTCGCTCCGAGTAGGCGCCGTACGCGGCGACGATCCGCTGCACGAGCTTGTGGCGGACGACGTCCTCGCCACCGAAGCGGACGAACGAGATGTCTTCGAGCCCCTCGAGGATCTCGCCGATCACGACCAGGCCCGAGCGCTGGTCGCGCGGCAGGTCGATCTGGGTGACGTCGCCGGTGACCACCATCCGCGATCCGAAGCCGAGCCGGGTCAGGAACATCTTCATCTGCTCGGGGCTCGTGTTCTGCGCCTCGTCGAGGATCACGAACGAGTCGTTGAGCGTCCGGCCGCGCATGAAGGCGAGCGGCGCGACCTCGATCACGCCCTTCTCGAAGTAGGAGTTGACCCGGTCGGGTTCGAGCATGTCGTAGAGCGCGTCGAAGAGGGGGCGCAGGTAGGGATCGACCTTCGCCTGGATGTCACCGGGCAGGAAGCCGAGCTGCTCTCCCGCCTCGACCGCCGGGCGGGTCAGGATCACCCGGCTTACCTCGCGTGAGTCGAGCGCGGCGACGGCCATCGCGACGGCGATGAAGGTCTTCCCGGTGCCGGCGGGGCCGATCCCAAAGGTGACCGTGTGCTCGCGGATCGAGTCGACGTAGCGCTTCTGGTTGACGGTCTTCGGCGCGACCTTCGTGCTGCGATGCTGCCAGACGACGTCCTCGAGGACCGTCGCCGGGCTCTCCTTGGCGTCGAGGGCTCCGGTCACGGCGTCGATCGTCCCCGGAGCGATGTCGTGACCCCGCTCGATCAGCTCGACGAGCTCGTCGACCACGGTCGCGGCTGAGCTGAGCTCGCCCTCCTCACCGTCGAGGGTGAGCACGTTCCCGCGCAGGTAGAGCTCGACGTCGAGGTGGCCCTCCAGCGCCCGCAGAACGGAATCCTCGGAGCCGGCGAGCTCCGCCGCCACGGTGTTGTCGAGGGTCAGCGTTCTACGAGCCAAGGCGTTCGCGCACCAACGCGCTGACCCGCTTGCCGTCCGCGCGGCCGCCGACCTTCCCCATCGCGGGGCCCATGACCTTGCCCATGTCGGACGGATCGGATGCGCCCGACTCGGCGATCGCACCGTCCACGATCTCGGCAAGCTCCTCGTCGCTGAGCTCCGCGGGCAGGTAGGCGGAGATCACCTCGGCCTCGGACTCCTCGGCGGCGGCCCGCTCCTCGCTGCCACCATCCGCGAAAGGCCTCGGCGGCCTCCAGGCGACGCTTGCGCTCGCGGCGAAGCACCGCGACCTCGTCGTCCGAGCCCTCCTTCGCCTCCTGCTGGAGGGCGTTGGAGATCATGCGCAGCGCGCCGACGCGCTCGCGCTCGCGGGCCTTCATCGCGGTCTTGGTGTCCTCCTGGATCTGCTCGAGGATGCTCACGGCCCAAGAGTAGCCGTGGCTGCAAAAGATCAGGGTGCCCACCCCGACGACAAGGAACTGCGCAGCCGCCAATATGGCCTCATGCGACGAGGCAACCACGACTATGGAGGTGCGGGATGAGCGGAAAGATATGCGTAAAGCGGCCGTCGCCGGCGCTGGTCGATCTCGATGGCGGCGCTTTTCGTCGCCCTCAGCGGCGCGAGTTACGCGGCGTCAAGGCCAACACGATCGGCGCCAAGCAGATCAAACCGAACGGGGTCCGCGCGGACGAGATCCAGGACGGATCGGTGGGCTCGTCGGAGCTCGGCGACAACTCGGTCACGGGATCGGAGGTCCTGAACGGCTCGCTGGGCTCCGGCGACGTCCAGGACGGCTCGCTCAACGGCGGTGACGTGCTGAACGATTCGCTTGGATCGGCCGACGTGCAGGACGATTCGCTGGGCTCGGCCGACGTCCAGAACGATTCGCTTGGATCGGCCGACGTCAGACGGCTCACTCGGCGCCGCCGACGTCCAGGACGGGTCACTGACCGGCGGCGATGTCCAGGATGACAGCCTGGGCAGCGCCGATGTTGCCGGGCTTGGCGGCGGCGATATCCAAGCGGGCACGTTCCTAGGCGGTGCGGTCACCGCTCAGCTCGAGTCGGCCGCCGCGCCGCTCGCCGACAACACGAGCGACAGCTACACCGTCCACTGTCCCGCTGGGCAAACGGCCCTCGGGGGCGGCGGCCGAGGCGACGCGACGGACTCCGAATTCACCAACGTCACCTCGTCCCGCCCGGTCATCAGCACGACGAACTCGGGCGCGCCGGTCGACGGCGGGACGTTCAGCGGATGGCGGCTCACCGTCTTGAACCCCACCGGGGGCGCCCCCCCGGGCGGGGACATCCTGCCGGACGTATGGGTCTTCTGCTCGGCTGTGGCCTAGCCCGGATGCCGATGCGGAGACTGAGAATGAGCGCTCCATTTCGCCCGCCTTCGCCGGCCGCAGTCGTTGGCGTGATCGCCATCCTCGTCGCCCTCAGCGGCGCGAGCTACGCGGCCGTAAAGGCAAACACGATCGGCGCCAAGCAGATCAAATCGAACGGGGTCCGCGCGGGCGAGATCCAGGACGGATCGGTGGGCTCGTCGGAGCTCGGCGACAACTCGGTCACGGGATCGGAGGTCCTGAACGGCTCGCTGGGCTCCGGCGACGTCCAGGACGGCTCGCTGAGCGCCGCCAAGTTCCAGGACGGCTCGGTGGGTTCCGCCGATGTCGCAGTCGACTCACTCGGCACATCCGAGTTCGTCGATGAGTCACTCGGCGCCGCCGACATCCTCAACGGCTCGCTGAGCTCCTCCGATGTCCAGAACAACTCGCTGAAGGAGGGCGACGTCCAGGACGGGAGCCTTGCCGGCGCCGACATCGCGGGGCTCACTGGAGGTGATGTCGCTCCCGGCACCTTCCTCGGAGGCAACGTCACGGCGCAGTTCACGCAGGCCGGCACGGACCTTCCCGACGGTGCGAGCCAGTCCTTCAACGCGTTCTGCCCCGCAGGGCAGACCGCGCTCGGAGGCGGGATGCGGGGCGACGACACCGACCTCAGCGAGACCACGTCGGATCCTCGCGTCCGGCGAAGAGCGCGGCCGACACCGAACCGCCCTGGACGGCGGCACCCTCTCCGGCTGGCGCATCACCGCCCTGAACCCGACCGGGGGCGTTACCACCGGGATTCGGCCCGAGGTCTGGGTGATCTGCACCGCTGTGCCAAGCTGAGCTCCACCTCGCGGCAATGAATATTGATCCAAGACACGGAGGTATGGGATGAGGAAGCGACTTCGGCGGCCCTCGCCGGCAATGGTGGTTGCGATGGCGGCGCTGTTCGTCGCCCTGAGCGGGGCGGCCTACGCGGCAACCCTCGCCAAAGACAGCGTTGGGGCCAAGCAGATCAAGGCGAACGGCGTCCGATCGGGCGAGATCCAGGACGGCGCCGTGGGCGCTAACGAGATCCCGGACGGCTCGCTCACCGGGGCGGACGTCCAGAACGAGTCGCTTAAGTCGGCCGACGTCGACGGTCTCGCATCCGGCGACGTCACGAATGAGACGCTGACCGGTGACGACGTGCAGGACGAGTCGCTCGGCTCATTCGACGTGAACAACCTCGGCTCATCCGACGTGAACGACCTCGGCTCCGGTGACATTACGGATGGGTCGCTGACCGGCGGCGACGTTGCGGATGAGTCGCTGCAACTCGGCGACATCGCGCCGGGAGTGATCCCGCCGTTTGGGGGAGCACCAGACTCCTTCGCGCGGGTGGACGACGACGCTGGGCGCACGCTCGAGCCGAACGATGTCGGCTTCGCGCCTCAGAACGCGGGAATCGTCCAGGCCAACGTCGTCGCAGGTGAGGGCGGAGCAGCAACAGGCACCACGTGCTTCAACCTTCCGTCCCGGCCGGCAAGCGCCGTGGTGACGCTCGACAACGCAGACGCGGCGGCGGCGGACCGCAACCTCATCGCCAGCGTCGCGATCGACCGAGGCGAGGATCTGGGCGACTGCCCGGCTACCCACAACGACGCTCGGGTGCGGTTTGTCGACGCGGCTACCGAAGCTGCGCAGAACGCCCGGTTCTTCGTCTGGTTCATTCTCTAACCGAAGCCTGAGTCCTCAACCGAGCTCCACCCGCTCCACCTCCCCCAGCGGGAGCTGGAGGAAGCGGGTGCCCAGCTCGCGGAAGGCGAACGGGTCGCCCGTGCAAAGGAAGTCGTAGGAGCCCTCGCCGCGGTTCACCGTGGCGAGGGCGCCCGCCTCCAGCGTCCGCTGGACGGTCGCCGCGATCGCGTGGCCCGCGGTGACGAGGCGGACGTCGCGGCCGAGGATTCGCTGCAGCATCGGGCTGACGAGCGGGTAGTGGGTGCAGCCAAGGATCACCGTGTCGACCTCCGCCCGTTGGAGCGGCGCGCAGTAGGAGCGCACGACCTCGACCACGTCCTCGTCGATCCGGTTGCCGCGCTGGATGATCGGCGCCAGGTCGGGCGCCTCGACCTCGACGACCTCGAGCTCGCGGCCCTGGGCCGCAAGGGCCCGGTGGTACGCGCCGCCCTCGACCGTCGCCGGCGTCGCGAGCACTCCGACCCGGCCTGAGTCGGTGATCGCGGCGGCGATCTCGGCTTCAGGATCGATCACGGAGACGACCTCTACGCCGGCCTTCCCAGCCACCTCGCGGGCGGTCTCGAGTCCCGCGGTCGTCGCCGAGTTACAGGCGAGGACGAGGAGCTTGGCGCCGCGATCGAGCAGGTAGCGGCTGATCGCCTCCACGCGGCCGCGCACCTCCTCGAGGCTCTTCGTCCCGTACGGGAAGTGGGCGTCGTCGCCGAGGTAGAGGAAGTCCTCCTCGGGCAGCGAGACCAGGCACTCGTGGAGCACGGTCAGTCCCCCGACGCCGGAGTCGAGGACCGCGATCGGGAGCTCTGGCGTGGGAGCCGTCAGCGCCCTAGGGCTTGACGGTCATGAAGAAGATCGTCACGACGATGATGATCCCGGCCAACGTTCCCACCGAGCCGATGCGCTTGGAAATCGCCCAGTATTCGTCGCTGAACTCGACCTCGCCGGTGCCGGCGGCGGCGATGTCGCGCTCGGCCAGCTCCATTGCGCGTCGCCCCTGCGGGTTGAAGAAAGCGCCGATCAGCCCCAGCAGCACGAGGACGGCGATGATCCCGACGCCCACGAACGGGTCGGAGAACTCCCATGCTTCAATCGTCAGGTAGAAGCCGGCGAGCAGCAGCACGATCGCGCCCGGTGTGACGAGGTACTTGCTCGACATCTCCGTCGCGCGCCACATCGTCGGCACCCCGCGCGGGTAGGTGCGCTCGGTGACGGCCTGGAAGAACGCGTAGCCGAAAGTGGGGCCGAACGCGAGGAATCCCGCAACGACGTGCACGAAGAGGCCGATCTCGTAGCCGGTGATTCCGACAAGTGGCACGCGGCCAAGATAGCCGCCGCGTCGGCTATTTCGCGAGCAGCAGGGCGGCCCAGTCGCCGTCCGTGAGGCGGCGATGCTCGCGGAGGCCACGCGCGGCGAAAGCGGCGGCGATCTCGTCTGCCTCGCGCACGAGCAGGCCCGAGCAGACGAGCCGCTCGGGCGGCTCGGCGAGTCGCGCTGCGACCTCATGGAGGATCGGCGCCGTGAGGTTCGCGGTCGCCGTCGGGGCGCTCGGCGCCGGCTCCATGCGCAGGTTGCGGCGCTCGAGCTCGACGGCCACGCCGTTCACGGCCGCATTCTCCGCCGCCGCCTCGAGCGCCGCGACCTCGTGATCACAGCCCGAGACCGGGGAGAACCCGAGCTTCGCGGCGGCGATCGCGAGCACGCCCGAGCCGGTGCCCCAATCGGCGAGCGGGCCATGTGCCTGACCCGCCTCCTCGAGCTCCAACGAGCAGCTCCAGGCACATGCGCGTCGTCGCGTGGGCCCCGGTGCCGAAGGCCTGGCCCGGATCGATCACCACGATGGATCGCCTCGTCACGGGGTCTGACCCCTCCTCCGTCCTCCCACGAAGGGCCGACCACCAGGCGGTCGCGCGATCGCGATCGGCTTGTGGAAGTCGCGCCAGCGGTCGGCCCAGTCGTCCGGGATCTCCTCGCTCGTGACCTCGACCCGGCCGCCCTCGGTGACCGCCTCGAGCTCGCCGAGGTCGGGCACCTCGCCGGCGCCGCCGTAGATGGCGTACTCGACGTAGCCGTCGCCCTCCTCCTCCTCGACGCCGCCCGGCGCGAGGACGAGCAGCTCCGCGAGCACGGCCTCCCCGAGCTCCGGCGGACAGCGAACCGCCAGGCGGATCAACGAAAGGCGCGGCGGACGCGGGAGAAGATCCCGTCGCGCTGGCGAGCGCTCAGGTTCTCCTCGGTGATCGTCTCGGAGAGCCGGGTCGCGATCTCGCGCTGCTCCTCGGACAGGTTCGTCGGGACGACGACGTTGAAGAGGACGTGCTGGTCGCCGCGTACGGCGCCGCGGGAACGCAGGTCGGGCAGGCCCTGACCCGAGAGCTTCACCCGCTCGCCGTGCTGCGTGCCGGCGGGCGCGTCCACCGTCTCCGAGCCCTCGAGCGTCGCCACCTCGATCTCCGTGCCGAGCATCGCCTCGGTCGCGGAGATGTCGACGAGCGAGACGAGGTCGGCGCCCTCGCGGTGGAAGCGCTCGTCCTCGGTGACCGCCACCTCCACGTAGAGGTCGCCGCTGCGAGCCCCGGCCTCGCCGGCGTGGCCGGCGCCGGTGATCCGGATCCGCTGGCCGTTCTCGATCCCGGGCGGGATCTCGACGTCGAAGGTGCGCTCCCCGATCGTGCGGCCGCGACCGTCGCAGTCCTCGCAAGGGGTCTCCGCCACCTTGCCGTCGCCGCCGCACTCGTCGCAGGCGACGGCGCGGACCATCTGGCCGAACGCGGTGCGGCTCACCTGCCGCAGCTGGCCGGCGCCGCCGCAGGTCTCGCAGGTGCGGATCGGGGTGCCGGGCTCGGCGCCGTTGCCGCGGCAGGTCTCGCAGGTCCGCACGGCCTCGAATGAGACCTCCCGGCTGGCGCCCTCGAGGACATCGGAGAGGCTGATCTCGACGGCCGTTCCGATGTCGCCGCCCCCCGCGGGGCCGGAACGGCCGAATCCGAAGAGGTCGCCGAGCCCGCCCTCGCCGCCGAAGAACGCGCCGAAGAGGTCCTCGACGTTGCCGAACCCCGCCGAGCGGGGATTGAAACCGCCTGAGCGAAGGCCGTCGTGGCCGAACGCGTCGTAGGTCCGGCGTTGCTCGGGGTCGGAGAGCACCTCGTAGGCCTCGGCCGCGCGCTTGAACTTCTCCTCGGCCTCCGGGTCGTGCTTGTTGACGTCGGGATGGAGCTCCCGCGCGAGCCCGCGGAAGGCCTTCTTGATCTCCGTCTCCGACGCCTCCCGGCCGACGCCGAGAGTCTCGTAGTAGTCCTGGGGCATGCTCTAGCCCTCGTAGACCGTCTCGAAGAAGCGCGAGAGCTGGCCCGCCGCCTCGCGCACGGAGGAGATCGCTGTCGCGTAGTCCATCCGCAGCGGCCCGACGACGCCAACGGCGCCGAGATTCCGGTAGCCCAGCCCATAGTTGGCCCCGACGACGCTGACCGAGCGCAGCTCGGGCTCGGGGTTCTCGCCGCCGATCCAGAGGAAGACGGAGCGCTCCTCCAGCGCCGAGCGCATCATCTCGAGCAGACCGGCCCGGCGCTCGAGCGCGCGCATCAGGGCGTCGACCTGAGGCAGGTCGCGGGAATGCTGCTCGGAGAGCAGCCGCGCGGTGCCGTCCACGTAGATCGTCGAGTCGTCCTCCGTCTCGAGCGCTGTGAATGCGCCCTCGAGCTGGACGAGGAAGCTGCGCTCGGCCTCGCTCAGCTCCGGGTCGGCGATCCGGCCCGCGATCATCCTGGCGCCGAGGCCCAGCCCCTCGAGTCGCTCGTTCAGATAGCTCGAGGCCCACTCGACGAGGCCGTGGTCGACCGATCGGGGGAAGTTGAACACGCGCTTCGTGACGGAGCCGTTCGAGGCGATGACCACGACCATCACGACCTGCGGCTGGAGCTGAAGGACCTCGACCCGGTGGATTCGCGCGGTGGAGGGTGGCGGGGCGGTGACGAGCGCGAGCAGGTCGGTCACCTGCGAGAGCGCCGCCGTCGTCTCCCGCATCGCCTCGTCGACCTCGCGGCGCATCCGGTCGAGCTGGAGGCCGGATCCCCGCTCAGCGGGCAGGGCCTCCCCGGTCGTGATCATGGAGTCGGCATAGAAGCGGTAACCAGAGTCGGTCGGCACCCTGCCCGCGGAGGTGTGCGGATGGGTGAGGAATCCGTCGCGTTCGAGCGCGGCCAGCTCGGAGCGGACCGTGGACGGCCCCCACTCCACCTCGGATCGCTCGGCGATCGCCTTCGAGCCCACGGGCGCGCCCGACTCCAGATAGGAGCCCACGACGATCTCGAGGATCCGCTGCTGGCGCTCGCTGAGCATGGCTCGCAAGCTTAGGGTCCGCCCAGGAGCGTTTACGCCCGGGCTACTGGAAGATCGCGAACCCGGCGATGAACAGAACGAGCGTCGCGATGCCGCTCCAGAGCACCATCCGGGGCCGCCGCGAGCTCGAGAAGTACTGGATCGAGAACACGAGGAAGGCGATCGAGGCGATCACGCCGAGCGCCAGGAGGGCCGAGGCGATGACTCGCTTGCCGTTGCTGGCGTCGTAGCAGTCCTCGAAAACGGACCGGCCCGGATCGTCGCACAGGGGCACGCTGATCGCGACGGCGATGGTGACCAGCGCGAGGAGCCCGACGAGCACGAAGATGATCGAGAGGACGAGCGCGGTGACGCGGCGGCCCGTCGAGGCTTGGCCTGCAGGGCGCGCCGGCGCGCGCGCTGCGGCGACTGGCGCGGGTGGCGGCGGCTGGTGCCTGAGCCGGCGGCGGGGGTGCCGCCGCGGGAGGCGGCGGGGGCGCAGGGGTGGTCGGAGGCGGGACCACGGTCGGCGGCAGCTCCTCGGCCGGAGGCGGGGCGACGGTCGGCGGCGGCTCCTCGGCCGGAGGGGGCTCGGCCGGCGGGGGCACCACACCTGGAGCGGTGACGTCGGGATCGGCTGGGGGCTGCGGCGGAGGCTGCGCTGATACCGCCGTCGGCTTCGGACCGGCGACGACGGTCTCCCCGACCGGCGGCGCAGGCGGGGCCTCGACCGAGATCGTGGTCACGCCCACCACGATCTCCTCGCCACCAACGAGCGCTCGCGGCGCGGAGATCCGCTCGCCGTCCACCATTGTCCCGTTGCGCGAACCGAGGTCAGCGATCTCGAGGCCACCGTCGGGAAGGGTTCGAAGCTCGAAGTGCTGCCGGGAGATCTCCTCGTCGGTGAGCTCGAGGTCGACGCCCTCGCGGCCGATCGTGAAGCGCTCGCCGCTCGGCTCGATCGTCTGGCCTTCGTCGGGGCCGGCGGTGATCAGAAGCTTCATGCGTACCCCCCGCCTAGACGGTCGCGAGCGTCGCGCTCGCGTTTCGGATGATCTGGTTGCCGCTCTGCTCTGCCACGGTCTCGGTGACGACGGTGCCGTTGCCTGCCTCGGTCACCGTGGAGGTGACGACGACCTCCTGCTCGGGAAAGCCCATACCGCGGAACTGGACCTCGAGCCGCTTCAGGGATCGCGGGTCGCCGCCGGCGGCCTCGGTGTGCGCCCGGGCCACCTGCGCCATCGTCCAGAGCCCGTGCAGGATGCAGCCGGGCAGGCCGACGGACTTCGCGAACTCCTCGTCGGTGTGGATCGGGTTCGGGTCGCCGGAGGCGGCGGCGTAGCGCTTGGTCAGGCCGTCGTCGGGGGTCACCCTCAGCTCGGGTAGCGCGTCGCCCTGGTTCAGGTCCGCCATCTCACACTCCTCTGACGATGTTGGTCCAGGTCGCGCGCACGGTCTCGGCGCCGTCCTGGTTGGTCGAGACCGTCTCGAAGATGTAGAAGCCCTTGCCGTCCCGCTCGGAGATCTCCTTGCAGGTGGCCGTGGTCGTGATCTCGTCGCCGGCGCAGACCGGCTCGCCCCACTCGAAGGCCTGGCTGCCGTGGACCATCGCGGCGAAGTTCATCTCGACCTCGGGATCGAGGATCGCCGGGCCCATCGCCGGGGCGCTGTAGACGACCGCGAACATCGGCGGGGCGACGACGTCCCGGAAGCCCGCGGCCTTCGCGGCATCCGAATCCTGATGGACGTCGCTCGTCTCACCGACTGCGTCGGCGTACTGGCCGATCCGGTCGGCTTCGACCGTGAAGGTCTCCGGGCCCCACTCCCTGCCGACGGCTTTGTCTGAGACTGGCATTGGCGAGGCGGCAGTCTATTCAGGGGCGCCCCGACTCGCGCACGGCGGCCTCGCCTCCTCGGGCTCGAGGAAGAACCCCATCTTTATGCACAGGCCGTCGTCGTCCACCTCGTACGCGAAGGCGTTCCGAGCGGTCACCTCGATCCCGTCGCGCCCCCGCCCCGTCTGGTTCACCACGACCACCAGGTGATGTTCCCCGTACGGATGAGCACGGCTTCGGGGCTGAAGACCGCAATGAGCTCCTCCTGGTCCCCGCGCGGCATAGGCCTCGAAGCCCCGGCGGACGCAGCTCCAGGTTGCGCTGCTGGCGTTCGCTGTACTCGCTCATGTGTCGAACTCCAGAACCGAGAGGAAGGCCTCCTGCGGCACCTCCACCTGCCCCACCTGCTTCATCCGCTTCTTGCCCTTCTTCTGCTTCTCGAGCAGCTTGCGCTTGCGGGTGACGTCGCCACCGTAGAGCTTCGCCGTGACGTCCTTGCGGAGGGCCTTCACGGTCTCCCGCGAGAGCACCCGCGCGCCGACGGCG
This sequence comes from uncultured Thermoleophilia bacterium, assembly GCA_963785155.1. Classification (GTDB taxonomy): domain Bacteria; phylum Actinomycetota; class Thermoleophilia; order Solirubrobacterales; family 70-9; genus DASUSH01. Next base: position 292,193 of record CAWAUB010000007.1, on the reverse strand, counting down.
GCCTGCACTGGCACGTCGAAAAGCTGGCGTGGGATCGTCTTCTGAAGGCGCTCGACCAGGGCCTTGCCGATCTTGTACGCATGGTCACGGTGGACGATCACCGAGAGGGCGTCGACCCGGTCGCCGGCGAGGAGGATGTCGAGCTTGACCAGGTCGCCGGGCTGGTTGCCGATCGGCTCGTAGTCGAGCGAGGCATAGCCGGCCGTTCGCGACTTGAGCTGGTCGAAGAAGTCGAGCACGATCTCCGCGAGCGGCAGGTCGTAGCGCAGCTGGACCCGCTCGGGCGAGAGGTAGTGCATGTCGACGTGGGTGCCGCGGCGGCCCTGGCAGAGCTCCATGACGTTCCCGACGTGCTCGCGCGGGCAGATCACGGTGGCGCGGATGTAGGGCTCGCGGATCTCCTCGATCGTGCCCGGATCCGGCATCTCGACCGGGCTGTGGACCTCGATCTCCTCGCCGTCGGTCAGGCGCACCTCGTAGCGCACGGTCGGCGTCGTCGCCAGCAGCTCCAGGTCGTACTCGCGCTCCAGCCGCTCGCGGACGATGTCCATGTGCAGGAGGCCGAGGAAGCCGCAGCGGAAGCCGAAGCCGAGGGCCTGCGAGGTCTCCGGCTCGTACGAGAGCGCAGCGTCGTTCAGCGAGAGGCGGTCGAGCGCGTCGCGCAGGTCCTCGTAGCGGTCGGTGTCGATCGGGAAGAGGCCGCAGAAGACCATCGGGCGGACCTCGCGGTAGCCCGGAAGCGGCTCGGTCGCTGGATTCACCGCGGCGGTCAGCGTGTCGCCGACACGCAACTTCGAGACGTCCTTGATGCCGGTGATCACGTAACCCACCTCGCCGGCGTCCATTCCCTTGGCGGCCGTCATGGCGGGTGCGAAGAAGCCGATCTCGTCGATCTCCGCCTTCGTGCCCGCCTGCATCGCGACGATCGGCTCGCGCTCGGCGAAGTGACCGTCGATCATCCGCACGTACGCGACCGCACCGCGGTACTGGTCGAACTCGGAGTCGAAGATGAGCGCGCGCGGCGACGCCTTCGGATCGCCCTTGGGCGGCGGGACCTTCGCGACGATCGACTCGAGCACCTCGACGACCCCCTCGCCGGTCTTGGCCGAGATCCGCAGGATCTCGTCGACGCCGCCGAGCAGGTCCTCGATCTCGAGGGCGACGCGATCGGGCTCCGCGCCCGGCAGGTCGACCTTGTTCAGGACCGGGATCAGCTCGAGGCCGGCCTCGACGGCGGCGTAGGTGTTGGCGACGGTCTGCGCCTCGACGCCCTGGGAGGCATCGACGACGAGCAGGGCGCCCTCGCACGCGGCGAGCGAACGCGAGACCTCGTAGGAGAAGTCGACGTGGCCCGGGGTGTCGATCAGGTGGAGCTGGTAGGTCTCGCCGTCCTCGGCGTCGTAGGCGACCTGCACCGCCTGCGCCTTGATCGTGATCCCGCGCTCCCGCTCCAGGTCCATGGAGTCGAGGACCTGGGCGCGCATCTTCTTCGGGTCGACCGCCTTGGTCAGCTCGAGGATCCGATCGGCAAGCGTGGACTTGCCATGATCGATGTGCGCGATGATCGAGAAATTCCGGATGCGCTCCATGTCTCCAAGTAAAGCGGCTGCCCTCGTGCTGGTTGCGCTCGCCCTGCCTGCGGCGGCGAGTGCCGCGCCGGTGCCTGAGCCCGTGGCGTGCGAGCCGGCGTGTTGGGATCCCGAGCCGACGACCGAGCCCTGGCAGATCCAGTTCCAGGGTCGGGTCGACCTGTCGGTTCCCGCGTCGGTCTACGACGTCGATGGCGACAGCGACGCGTCCCTCGTGGACGCGATCCACGCGCAGGGGGATCGGGCGATCTGTTACGTGAGCGTCGGCAGCTACGAGCCGTTCCGATCCGACGAGGACGAATTCCCGAAGAACGTGCTGGGCAAGCCGATCGCGGGGTTCGAGGAGGAGCGCTGGCTGGACATCCGCCGGATCGGGAAGCTGGCGCCGATCATGGAAGCGCGCTTCGACGAGTGCGTCGCCAAGGGCTTCGACGCGGTCGACCCGGACAACGTCGACGGATACCAGAACAAGACCGGGTTCCCGCTCAAGGCGCGCGACCAGCTGGCTTACAACGCCTGGTTCGCGAACGCGGCCCACGAACGGGGGCTCGCCGTCGGCCTGAAGAACGACCTCGGCCAGGTGACCAAGCTGGTCCCCTACTTCGACTTCGCGGTCAACGAGCAGTGCTACCAATACCGCGAGTGCGACGTGCTCGAGCGGTTCATCGCGGCCGGCAAGCCCGTCTACGGGATCGAGTACGAGGTGGGGACGGGCAGGTACTGCGACGCGTCGGTCGCCGCCGGCTTCTCGACGATTTACAAGCGCCTGAGCCTCAGGGCGTTCCGCGAGACCTGCTGAGGCTCGTTAGCTGTCCTCGTCGCGGTCGCGGTGGTGGGTTTCGACGTGCTTGCGGCCATGCTCGGCGTCCTGGAAGACCCAGCCGCAGAGCGCGCAGCGAACCTCGCTGCCCGAGCCGGTGGCGAGCAGTTCGCCGCCGAGCTCCGTGACGGGTTCGCCGGGCGGGGGCGGTGGTGGAGGGAGCGGCGGCTGTGGCACGGGAGCGGCGGGCGGCGCCTGGGTCAGGGGTGCGGTTGTCGGCGGCGGCGGGTCCGCGGCGGGCGGCGGTGGTGGCGTCCCCGGCGGCGGCGCGGACGCCGCGGGCGCCTGGGCCCAGGCAGCCGAGGCCGCGGCGAGCACCGCCTCGCGAACGCGGTCGCCGCGATCCGTGATCCGGCGGACGACGAGGCAGGCCAGGATCGCCGCGGCGACGAGACAGAGCATCCCCGGCGCCGCGATCGTCGCGGACGTCTGCTGCTTGTCGAAGTCCTGCGTGCCGTCCAGCGTTGCGTCGACGTCGAAGCCGACCACCACTGCGATCGAGCTCAGGATCGCCGCGCCGACCCAAAGGGCCCACCACCAGTGCAGCAGCGGGCTGACCGGGCGCCGCCGCCACGAGTCGTCGCGGACTTCGGCGCCGTACTCGCCGGCCCGCCAGACGTCGTCGATCATCTGCTTCGGGCGGATCCAGTTGAAGATCGGGATGAACCAGGCGCCGATCGCCCAGCCGGGGTCGTAGCGGAGCTCGGCGACCGACGTCCGCTGCAGGTTGCGGTAGGAGCCGAACATCCAGGCGATGAAGAAGCCGGCGACGACGCACGCGACGACCCCGGTGAGGAAGCTGAACCCGATCCTGCCGGCCTGAATCGCCTCCACGTCCTCGAGGCTGCCGTCGCCGTTCAGGTACTCGTCGATGACGCCGATGTAGCCGAGCTCGATGAAGAAGCTGATCGAGTAGAGGACAGCGAGGACGATCAGGAGGACGAACACGGTCGTCGCGAACCCCTTCACGGATCGCGGCGGGTCCGCCGGGTTGGCGAGCCGGTGGGTGAACTGGCCGCCGCCCCAGGCCTCCATCAGGCGTCGTCCTCCCCACCCGCGGCGCTCGAGCGGCCGGGCAGCAAACGAGTGATCTGTGCGACCTCCGGGACCCGCATCGCGTAGACGGCGGCAGCGTAGACGGCGGCGCCCGCCGTCAGCGCCACGCCCATCGAGGCGATCTGGCCACCGAGGCCGCGGCCGAGCGCGTCGTCGAGCCCGTACCAGACGGCATAGGAGACGCCCGCGAGAAGGGCCGAGGCGACGATGATCCGCCCGAGCGAAGAGAAGAAGCGGCGCAGATCGAGCCCACCGAGCTGGCCACGGAGCACGATCGCCTCCGCGACGACGCTCGCCGCCGTCGCGATCGCCGTCGCGGCGACGATCCCGGCGACCTCGTACTCGCGGTAGAGGGCGAACGAGACGATCCCGGTGACGAGCAGGTTGAGCAGCGAGATCCCGGTCGGGAGCCAGGGCCTCTGGAGACTGAAGAACGTCCTGGTGAGGAGCAGGAAGAGGCCGTTGAAGGGCAGCGAGAAGGCGAACCAGAAGAGCGCGGTCGCGACCAATTCGCTTTGCGATGCGTCGAACTCGCCGCGCTCGTAGATCAGGCGGACCATCGGCTCGGAGAGAACGAGGATCGCGGCGGCGGCCGGGACGAGCAGGAAGACGATCTGGCGCATCCCGTTCGACATCGTCCGCTTCAGGTTCGCGAACTCGCCGCGAGCGGCGAAGCGGGCGAGGGTCGGGAAGACGACCGTGGCCACCGCGACCGAGAAGATCCCCTGCGGAAGCATGTAGATCCGGAACGCCTTGTCGATCGCGGCGGGGGCACGCTGGGCGACCGTCGGATCGGCGATCAGCGTGCCGAAGAAGCTGTTGATCTGGAAGTTGAAGTTGATCAGCCCGAGGCTGATCGTCACCGGGAGCATCAGCAGGAGGACGCGGCGGACGGCCTTCGAGCGCCAGTCGAAGACCGGGCGCAGGCGGAACGGGGTGTTGCGCAGGTCGAAGGCGGGGATCGCCAACTGGATGACGGTGCCGACGAGGATCCCGATCGCGTAGGCGTAGATCTCGTCGCCCTCGGGCATGACCGGGGCGAGGCCGACGAGCACGGCGATGATCGCGATGTTCCAGAAGAGGGGCGAGATCGCGAAGGCGCCGAAGCGGTCGTAGCTGTTGAGGACGCCCACGACCATTCCCGTCATCCCGAGCAGGACGAGAATCGGGAAAAGCAGCTGGGAGAGCATGACCGTGAGGTCGAGGAGCTCGCCCGAGTAACCGGGGGCGAACAGCTCCATCACGACCGGCGCGAGCAGGATGAAGAGCGCGGTCAGGGCGCCGAGGATCAGCGCGACCATGAAGATCAGGGTCGAGGCGAGCTTGAACGCACCCTTCTTGTCGCCGCGCTCGAGGTGCTCGGTGAAGACCGGGACGAAGGCCGCCTGGATCGCCGCGTCTGCGAAGAGGCTGCGTACGAGGTTCGGCAGCTGGAAGGCGATCGTGAACGCGGACATCGGGCCCTTGATCCCGAAATAGCTCGCGGCGACGATCTCGCGAACGAGTCCGGCGACGCGCGACGCCGCCGTGGCGATCGAGAAGAAAGCGGTCGAGCGGGCGAGGCGGCCGGCGCGGCTGCGAGAGGCCGCGATCTCCTCTTCGCCCGGATCCTCGGTCGGAAACCAGCCCGATCCGCGGTCTTCGCTCATCTCATGCAGATGAGATCGAGCCGAACCGGACGCGAAGCGGAGGATTCGGCGGTTTTCATGATGAGGGCGGCGGCTATCCTTCGCCGCCGCGAGATGGCCAACATTGCCTCACAGAAGAAGCGGATCGCCCGCACCGAGCGTGAGCGGGTCGAGAACCGACGCCTCACCAGCGCGGTCAAGACGCATTTCCATCGCCTCGAGAAGGCGACGGCCTCGGGCGATGCGGACACGGCCGACAGCGAGCATCGCGAGCTCGTCTCGCGGATCGACAAGGCGGTCCAGCGGGGCGCGATCCACTCCCGTAACGGTGCCCGCAAGAAGTCGCGCGCGGCCCGCATCCGCGCCGGCACGCAGACTTCCTAACGCGCCGCACCGGATCCGGCGGCACGACGCACGGCGAGGGTCAGCGCCGTGGTATCGGCGTACTCGGCGCCGCCGCGAGACCACCACTCCAGGTCGGCGAGGGCGCACGTCGCCGCCCGCAGCGCGCCGGGCGAGGTCGACTGCGCGCTTCGGACCACCATCTTCGCCGCGTAAGGGCTCATCTTGAGGCCGGATTGGACATCCCGCGCGGGGCGCCCGGCCTCGAGCTCCGAGGCCGCCTGGTGAGCATTGCGCAGCCGGTTCGCAACGGCGTAGACGATCGAGGGAAGGCTCTCGCTCTGCGCCGTGAGCTGCTCGGCGACGCGAACGGCGGTCCCCGCACGCCGCTCCACGACGGCGTCCGAGAGCGTCCAGACCATCGCCTCGGAGGTGTCGGAGACCATGCTCTCGAGGTCCTCTGTCGTCACGCGACCGCCGTCCCCCGCCCAAAGCGAGAGCCGGTCGAGCTCGTTCTCCAGGCGAACGGTGCCGGTGCCCATGCGGTCGATCAGCAGGCGGGCGGCGTCGGGCTCGATCTCGAATCCGCGGCGAGCCGCCTCATCGGCGATCCATTTCGGCAGGGCGCGAGCCGTCAGCGCGCCGAAGGAGAGGACATCGCCGCCGACGGCCTCGACGCCCGCGGCGAGCTTCTTCGGCGCCTTCACCTTCGGCGGCTCCTCGCGAGCTACGAAGACGATCGTCGTCTCCGGCGGCAGGGCGGCGAGCGCCTCGACGACTGCCTCGACCTGCTTCGCATTCCATCGCTCGACCCGGTCGGCGAGCAGATAGCGACGGGAGACGATCAGCGACAGCGCCGGAATTGCCGCGATCAGGCCCTCGGCGTCCGGAGCGCCCTGGCCATCGGCGGGACCGAAGGTTTCGAGCGCACCCTCCCCACCCTCGCGCAGCGCGCGCTCGCGCAGGCGGGCGAGCGTGGCGCTCACCTTCGCGTCATCCGATCCCGCGATCAGGTAGGCGGGCTTCATCTCCGACGGAGCCATCGTTCGGCGAGTCTACGACGGGGGTCGGAGCGAGCGGGGGGCGTCCTTCCGACCGGGTCTAGTAGCCGCTGCCGCCGCTCGTCGAGGTCGAGCTGGTCGTCGTCGAGGTCGTCGTCGAGCCGGCGCCTCTAGAAGCTGACCGGGAGCAGGAGCAGCGCAACGAACCCAAGGACCGGCGTCAGGACCGCCGCCACGGCGAGCCTGCCGGCTCCGCGGCCGGTGCGGGAAAAGCCGATCGAGAGGGCGAAGGCGAGCGCGGCACAGGCGGTGGCCGCCCATCCGACGATCAGCCCGAGGGTGCGCTCGGCGGACGACGCCTCGATGCACTCGCCGGCCTCGATGACGGCGGCGCGGTCCTCGCAGACGGGGAGGCCCGTGGCGTTGAGCATGATCAGGAAGAGCACCAGGCCGAGCAAGGCGAGAAGGACCGCTGCGACGATTCCGAGCGCGGCGCGCATGGCGCGGCAGCCTTTCATCTCAGCCGGTCACCTGGAGCCCGGCCTCGGAGACGGTTACCTCGATCTCGCCGTCGATGTCAGTACGCAGGAGCGGGACACCGGCGTCAGACAGGGCGGCCAGTGTCGTGGGGTGCGGGTGACCGTAGGGGTTGTCCGCGCCGGCGGAGATCACAGCGAGCGCGGGATGGGCCCGCTCGAGAAGCGCCGGAAGACCGGTGTCCTCACTGCCGTGATGGGCGATCTTCAGTAGGTCGATCCGGCCGGGGTCGAGCGGCACCGCCTCCGCCTCTCCGTCGCCGGTGAGCAGCGCATCGAACTCGCGCCAGCGGGCGCGAATGACGATCGAGCGGTCATTGGGGTCGGCGCTCGGATCGGGCAGGCCGCGGCTGGGCGGCGGCCAGAGGACGTCGAGGCGGAGCGCGCCGGAGCGCAGCACGGCGCCGGCCTCGGCACGGGCAAGCTCGGCGCCCGCCGTGGTTGTGGTCGCGCGAAGCGCACGGCCCGCGTCGGCGTGGATGAGGGTCTCCGTGGGAATGCGGTCGAGGACGGCTCCGAGGCCGCCGGCGTGGTCGCTCTCGTCGTGGGTGACGATCACGGCGGCGAGGCGCTCGACTTCTTGCTCGGCGAGCATGGCGGGCAGCTCGGTCCCAGGCGGCCCGGCGTCGACCAGGATCGGCCGGCCTGGATGCGGTTGCAGCAGGATCGCGTCGCCCTGGCCGACGTCGAAGACGGTGATGACGAGGCCCGGTCCGGGCGTCGCCGCCGGCGCGCGAGGCGCGCTGAACGGGACGAGCAGGGCGATCGCGAGGAGCCCCGCGGCCGCGGCCGCGGGGGCGATCGAGGTGAGGTTCCGCCGATGGAGCTTGCGGCGGCGGACCAGCGAGCGGCCCGCGAGTGCCGCCAGGAGGCTCAGGCCGATCATCAGTGCCGCGAGATCCGGTGGGCTGGGCGGCGTGACTTCAATCGATGCCCAGCCGGGTGTGCCCAGCCAATGGGCGACCTGGGCGATGTATGCGATCAGCAGGGAGCAGAGCCAGTTGAGCGGCTCTACCGGGATCCACGCGATCTGCCCGAGCGCGGCGCTCAGCATGCCGAGCCACATCACGGGCGCGACCGCCGGCAGGGCGAGGAGGTTGGCCGGCAGCGAGGCGAGGGAGAGGGTCTCGAAGTGAAGGGCGGAGATCGGCGCGGTCGCAAGCGTCGCGGCGACAGTCACGCCGACGCCCTCGGCAAGGCCACGGCGGAGGCGGCTTGGGTCATTGCCCGCGCGGCGCAGGACGAGGCTCGCGAGCGGCCGGGCCCAGAGGAGGATGCCGACGACCGCGGCGAAGCTGAGCTGCCAGCCGACGTCTGCCGCCGCGCGTGGATTGATCGCGAGGGTGAGGGCGGCGGCGAGCAGGAGCGCGTACCAGCGGAGGCTCGGGCGGCCCGCGAGCAGAGCGACCAGCGCGGCGACGCCCATGACCGCCGCCCGTTGGATCGACGGCCCCGCTCCCGTGATCGGGACGTAGAGGACGATCAGGGCGACGACGACCACGAGACGAGCGCGCAGGGGAACGCCCAGCACGGCCAGCACAGGGATCGCCAGCAGGGCCAGGAGGAGGACGTTCTGACCGCTCACGGCCAGTAGGTGAGCGAGGCCGGATGCGCGGAACTCATCGATCGTGACCGGGTCGATGCGGTCGTCCTGGCCGAGGACGAAGCCGCGGGCGAGGGCGGCTTCGGCCTCCGGCACGCCGCGCTCGAGCGCGGACTCGGCGCGGTTTCGGATCTCGTCGACCGCGCCGGGGAATCCGCCGCGCCGGCGACCGGTCGTTGCGATCGAGCGGGCGGCGAGGACGCGCTGGATGCCGGCGATCCGCAGACGCTGCGCTCGCCAGGGCTCCGGCACTCGCGCGGTGCCGGTCGCGCGGACCTCGGCACCGACCTGGAGCTCGCGGTCGGGCTCGGGCGCCTCGATCGCGATCCTGCCGTCGACCGTGTCGACCGGGACGAGGAGGAGGCCGTTCGAGGGGCGCGGGACGCCGGCGACGTAGCCGCGGACGGTGACCGGTTCGCCCGTTTCGCCCTTGTACGCCGATGCGTCGATGGCCGCCGTTCGGGCGTCGCCGATGAGGAGGCCGGCCGCGGCGGTGGTGAGGGCTAGGCAGGCGAGCCAGGGTGGAGTGGCGGTGCGGGAGTTGGGACGGAAGAGAGACAGCGCGAGTAGGGCGGCCGCGATCAGAAATGGTCCCGCGATCCCTTCGAGCGGCGGTGGGGAGGCGAACGGCGCGACCGCGAGGCCGATGGCGAGGGCCGCCAGCGCGAGATGGCGCCGGACGGTCAGGGCTGGACGCTGGAGCGGAGGGCCTCCATCGTCGCCGGGCCGATGCCGGAGATCTGGTCGAGGTCCTCGACCGTGGAGATGCCGCCGTTCTCCGTGCGGAAGTCGATGATGTTCTGTGCGGTGACCGGGCCGATGCCCTCGATCGTGTCGAGCTGCTCGAGGGTGGCCGCGCCGAGGCTGATCGGGCCCTCGGCTGCGCCGGATGCGCCCGCCGTGGCGGTCGCGCCGCCACCTGGCGCCTGCGAGGGCAGGATCACCTGCTGGCCGTCGGCGAGCTCGGCGGCGAGGTTGACGGTGTCGAGGCCGGCGTCGCGGGTCGCGCCCCCGGCCCGCTGGACCGCGTCGGTGACGCGCGAGCCGGTGGGAAGGCGGTAGACGCCGGGATCCTGCACGGCGCCGGCGACGTGGACGACGACGTCCTCTCCCCCGCCACCGAACTCGATGCCTCCGCCACCGCTCGGCGCGGCCGCTTCGACGCCGCCCGGGGGCGGTCCGTCAGCCTCCGCGGAGCGGATCCAGCGGGCCCCGACGAGCAGCAGGGCGACGGCGATCGCGCCGTAGACGAGGAGTTGCGAGCGGCTGAGCCCGGCCACGTCGCGATCGTGGACGAACCGGGCGCGCGGATGGCGCGCAGGATGTGACGAGTCAGCGTCCTAGGTGATGCGGAAGCCGGTCAGACCCTCGGGCTCCTCCTCGGTCACCTCGAGGTCGGTGACCTCCGCTCGCCCGGGACCCTCGCGGGCATAGCGGACCATGCTCTCGACCGCCTCGGGCTCGCCCTCGAAGACGGCCTCGACGGCGCCGTCCGCCCGGTTGGTGACCCAGCCCGAAACTCCGAGGGACTTCGCCCGACGGCGGGTGGAGTCCCTGAAGAAGACCCCCTGGACGTGACCATGAGCGACTGCTCGAATCCTGACCATGACTTCCCGGTTACCCGGCCGAACCGGACGCGAAGCGGAGGATTCGGCTGGCCCTATTGGTGGTCGTCGTCCTCGGAGTACTCGTCGTAGCCGGCGGTCTTGCCGGCGAGCTGGCGTTCGTAGAGCTCCTCGATGGCGACCGCCGGGGATTGGACGGAGACGAGCGCGAGTGGGACGTCGCCGTCGTTAGCGATCTCGTGATCGGTGGCGGGCGGGATCAGGGCGAGGTCGCCGGCCGCGAGCTTTTCGGTGTCGCCGGCGGCCGACATCGCACCGACGCCCGCGACGACCACGTAGACCTGTTCAGACTCCTCGTGGGAGTGGAGCTTCTCCGAGGCGCCCGGCGGAACTTCGAGCCAGCACACCGAGAGGTGACGCGAGCCGAGTTCCCCCGCGTCCATCAGGATGTGGGAGCGGAGGCGATGCCATTCGTGAACGGCCGCCTCAGACTGCCGCCTGACTAGCACGCGCGCTTTCTAGCAGACCAGCGACTGGACGGGGTCATCGGCCGGTTGCCTCACTTCACGACGAGGTTGACGAGCTTGCCTGGGACGACGATCTCCTTGACGACCTCGCGACCGTCGATCTGGGCGCGGATCTTCTCGCTTTCGCGCGCGATCCGGAGCAGTTCGTCCTCGCCCGCGCCCGAATCGGCCTCGATCTGGTCGCGGAGCTTGCCGTTGACCTGGACGACCAGGGTGAACGTGTCGGACTCGAGCATGGAGGGGTCTGCGTGCGGCCATGGCTGCTCCCAGACGCGGCCGCCCTCCACCATCTCCCAGACCTCGGCGCCGAGGTGGGGCGCGAAGGGGAAGATCAGCGAGGCGGCGGTGGCGGTCGCGAAGCGAAGGGCGGCGTCGCCGGCGGGGTCGCCGTAGAGGCCCTCCTTCAGGCGGTAGGCGTCGTTGACCAGCTCCATCACGGCGGCGATCGCGGTGTTGAACTGGAAGCCGCGCTGGAAGTCGGAGGTCGACTTGTCGATCGCCCAATGGGCCTTCGCGAGCAGCGTGCGGGCGTCGCCACCGGGAGCGGAGTCGGTGCCGGGGGAGGTGCGGTCGGCGACCTCGGCCGCCAGCCGCCAGAGGCGGGCGAGGAAGCGGTGGACGCCCTCGACGCCCTCGTCGGTCCAGTCGCCACCGCGCTCGGGCGGCCCCATGAAGCAGATGTAGGCGCGGGCGCTGTCCGCGCCGTAGCGCTCGACGTAGGCGGCCGGGCTGATCGTGTTGCCCTTCGACTTCGACATCTTCGCGCCCTCGCGGGTGATCATCCCCTGCGCGAAGAGGTTGACGAAGGGCTCCTGGACGTCGAGGAGGTCCTGGTCGGACAGCGCCTTCATGAAGAAGCGGGCGTACATCAGGTGGAGGATCGCGTGTTCGACGCCGCCGATGTACTGGTCGACCGGCATCCAGTGGTCGGCGGCCTCGCGTGACCAGGGGGCGTCGGAGTTGTTCGGGTCGAGGTAGCGGAGGAAGTACCAGGAGGAGTCGACGAAGGTGTCCATCGTGTCGGTCTCCCGGCGGCCGGGGCCGTCGCAGTTGGGACAGTCGACGTTGACCCAGTCCTCGACGGCGGCGAGCGGGCTCTTGCCCTTGGGCGCGTACTCCTCCACGTCGGGAAGTTCGACCGGCAGCTGGTCGTCGGGGACGGGCACGCGGCCGCAGCGGTCGCAGTGGACGATCGGGATCGGGCAGCCCCAGTAGCGCTGGCGGGAGAGGAGCCAGTCGCGGAGGCGGTAGTTGATCGCGGGGCGGCCGAGGCCCTTCGATTCCAGCCATTCCACGATCTTCGTCTTGGCCTCCGGCGAGGGCATGCCCGTGAACTGCTCGCTGTCGATCAGCACCTCGTCCTCGGAGTGGCCGACGAATCGGCTCGTCGTCCGGGAGCTCCTCGCCGTCGGCGGGAGCCACCACGCCGGCGGATCTCGAGGTCGAACGCCTTGGCGAAAGCGAAGTCGCGGCCGTCGTGGGCGGGGACGGCCATCAGTGCGCCGGTGCCGTAGTCCATCAGGACGTAGTCGGCGACGTACATCGGGATCTCCTCGCCGTTGACCGGGTTGACGACGGTGTGGCCAAGCGGGACGCCGGTTTTGGGGCGGTCCTCGGCGGCCCGCTCCTCGGTGGCGGCGCGGGCGGCCTGGGCGATGTAGTCGCGGACCTCCTGCTCGTGGGGCGTGCCGGCGGCCAGTCGCTCGACGTCGGGGTGCTCCGGTGCGAGGACGAAGAAGGTGGCGCCGAAGAGGGTGTCCGGGCGGGTGGTGAAGACGGGGAAGTCGATCTGGGGGTCGGCGCAGCGGAAGGTGACCTCCGCTCCCTCCGAGCGGCCGATCCAGTTGCGCTGCATGGTGACGACGTGCTCGGGCCAGGACTCGAGCAGGTCGAAGTCGGCGAGCAGGCGGTCGGCGTAGTCGGTGATGCGGAAGAACCACTGCTCGAGGTTGCGGGTCTCGACGAGGTGGCCGCAGCGCTCGCAGCGGCCGTCGATCACCTGCTCGTTGGCGAGGACGGTGGCGTCGTTGGGGCACCACTGGACGGGCGCCTCGGCGCGGTAGGCGAGACCGCGTTCGAAGAGGCGGATGAAGATCCACTGGGTCCAGCGGTAGTAGGCGGGATCGTGGCTGGAGATCTCCCGGGTCCAGTCGATCGAGATGCCCCAGCGGCGGAACTGCTCGCGGAAGGTGGCGATGGAGTTCTCCGTGGCGACGCGGGGGTGTTCGCCGGTCTTGATCGCGTTGTTCTCGGCGGGCAGGCCGAAGGCGTCGTAGCCCATCGGGTGGATCACCTCGAAGCCGTTGCGGCGGCGAAAGTGGGCGATCGCGTCCCCGACGGCGTAGCACTTGAGGTGGCCGACGTGGGGCTCGCCGGAGGGGTACGGCAGCATTTCGAGGACGTAGCTCTTCGGTTTCGAGTCGTCGAAGCCGGGCTGGCCGGGATTGGCGACCTCCCAGGTGTGCTCGTCCGCCCAGACGGCCTGCCACTTCGCTTCGATCTCGTTGGGGTCGTAGCGGTCCATCGATGGCTGAGTCTAGGAGTGGCCCCAGGCGTCGGCTGCGACAAAGCCGCAGTGGACGTGTGGCGGATTACGGATGTGCTTATCCGGCCGAATGTCGATCATTTGAAGGGTGAAACGAGGAATTTGGCTCGTCGCTGCCGTTTTTCTGGCGCTGGTCCTGAGTGGACCGGCGGCGGCGAGCTCGGATGCGGTCGGCGAGAAGGCTTCGTACGGGAAGGGGAAGTGCAAGGGGAAGGGCAAAGGCAAGGGGAAGTGCAAGCCGAACAGGCCCAACAGGCCGAAGCCGCCGGCGCCTGCGCCGACGCCGGAGGAGCCGGGCGAGCCGGAGGGCGGGTATTCCGGCGGACCGGCGGAGCTGCAGCCGGTGGGCTTCGTGCCGCTGACGAGCGAGGAGGCGACCACCCGGGTGTACCGGAGCATCTTCGAGCCGCGGCCGGAGAACAACGAGGAGAACGCCCGGGTTGCCACCCCGGAGGAGCTCGCGTATTTCCACTCCCAGAGCGACATGCCGTATCACCGCTATGTCGATGGCCAGTTCACCGGCACGACGGACGAGACGATCCAGTGGGCGGCCCACAAGTGGGGGCTGCCCGAGGACGTGATGCGGGCGGCCGCCGTGGTCGAGTCGTGGTGGGACATGGACATGCTGGGAGACAACGGGGACTCGTTCGGGATCTTTCAGGTGCGGCGGCCGTTCCACTGCTGCCTGCCGTTCATGCGCGACTCGACGGCGTTCAACGCGGATTACTACGGCGGCATCGTGCGGGCGTACTTCGACGGGAAGCAGAGCTGGCTGAACAACCCGGATGTGGCGCCGGACAACAGCCAGCGGTATGTCGCCGGCGACCTGTGGGGATCGCTGGGCGCGTGGTTCGACGGCCGCTGGCACACGCCGGGGAACGAGGCGTACGTCGGCCGGATCAAGTGGCGGCTGGACGAGCGGACCTGGATCACCGACCAGTGGTTCGCGTCGCACTAGCGGCCTTTACGAACGGTTGCGTCCGAGGCGTAAGATCGGGCGAGTTCGATCGAGGAGGCTGAGGTGGCGCGACTGATCAGGATGGACCGGACGGGGCATTCGACCGTCGCGGAGTGGACGGCTGAGGATCCGTCGACGCATGAGGCGGCGGTCGAGGCGTTCCGGCGTGAGCTCGACTCGGGGATGCTCGCGGCCGTGACCCGCGAGGACGGGACGGCGGAGCAGGTGCGTGAGTTGCCGCTTGATGCCGACCTCGTCGTTCTGCGGCGGCCGATCGCGGGCGGCTAGATCCGATCGCGGCTCGGGCGGAGAGCCTCGGCAAGGGGCCGCTTCACGAGGCGGTCGAGCTGCCGTGGCGGAAGCGGTTCGACCCGGCTGGATTGCCGAGGTGGGAGCGGTTGTGGACGACTTGGACGGTTGCGATCGTCGCGCCGTTCGTGGCGGCCGGTTTGGTACTGATCTGGCTGGAGCCGTGGACGTTTCCGGTCGCGCTCTGGAGCTGGGCGCACGCGTGGGCGATCCCGATGCTCTACGGGCGGCGGGTCGGGCGGGCGGTGGTGCCGATCGGGAGTGTGCGGAGTGTGGCCGGCGGGCCGGCTGCGGATGAGGAGGCGGGGAAGGTCGCACTCGGCCTGCTCGGAGATCTTCTGGGTCATCGCGAGCGGGAGTTGATGACCGAGACGGGGCTGGCGATGCAGCGTGGTGAGCTCGGGGTCTGGTTGCTCGGTGAGAAGGGGGCGTTGCTGGTGCGGCCGGGCGGGCGGCGGGTCGATTCTTGGTGCGTTCGGATCGCGAATCCGGAGGGGCTGCCGGCCGGCGATCGGGTGGCCCATCTTCTGCTCGCTCTGCGGGAGGACGAGGTTGGGTTCTGCACGGTCGCCAACATGGACTTCTCGGGGGCGGCGTGGCGGGTGCGACGGCATCTGCCGGAGCGGGCGCGGGCGGCCTTGGATGCGGCGCGGTCGGAGGCCGCTGGATTTCGACGGTAGCCGGGCGGGTAGGGAGCAGTGGTGACTCCAGGGAGGGATCTGCGCGACACCGCCACGCCGTACAAGGCGGTGCTGCTGGCGTTTGCGTTGCTTGCGGCAGGGTTGCTGTTCCGCGAGTTGGTGACGTTGCTGGTCGCGATCCTGATGACGGTGTTGATCGCGATTCCGCTGGCTGCGCTCGCGACCCGACTGGAGGGGTACGGGGTGCCGCGGTTCGCCGGCGCGCTGATCGGACTGCTGATCGGATTCGGGACGCTCACCTTGATCTTCGCGCTCGTAATTCCTCCGTTCATCGACGAGCTGGAGCTGTTCGCCGACGAGGTGCCGGTGATCGTCGACGACCTCGAGCGGGATGTCAGCGGGCTGATCGGGGATGACGACGGCAGCAACGTCCAGGAGTTCATCCAGGGCTTCATCGACGACCCGGCGAAGTTGATCGGACCGCTGACGTCGGTCGGGGTCTCGATCGCGGGGGTGCTCGGAGCGATCCTGCTGATCGTGATCACCGCGTACTACATGGCCGTGCGCCCCGAGCCGCTGGTGCGGTCGATTGCCTCGCTCGTGCCGCCCGGAAGGCGCGAGTGGGCCAACCACGTCATGGATCGTCTGCGCGACTCGTGGATCGGGTGGATGCAGGGGATGCTCGTGGACATGGTGATCACCGGGGTGCTCGTCTGGCTCGGGTTGTCCCTGATCGGACTCGACTTCGCGATTTTCTTCGCGGTCTTCTCGGCCGTGCTGGTGTTGATCCCCTACTTCGGCGCGATCCTCGGAGCGATCCCGCCGGTCCTGTTTGCGCTCACCGATTCGCCGGAGAAGGCGCTGCTGGCGCTCGCGATCTATGTGCTGATTCAGCAGATCGAGAGCAACATCACGATTCCGCTGGTGATGTCGGAGCGGGTCAAGTTGCATCCGGCGGCGGTCGCAATCGGGGTGGTGATCGTGGGCCAGCTGTTTGGATTCATCGGGTTGTTCGTGGCCGTCCCGCTGCTCTCGCTGGTGATCATCTTGGTCGACGAGCTCTGGGTGAAGCAGCTGGAGAAGGAGACGGTGGCCGCTACGCCCGGCGATCTGCCGGGGGAGCTGGAGGCGGCGCGAAGTCCCTAGTCGAACTCGGGCTTGGCGTAGGCCTGCTTGCCGGTTGCTCGGGCGATGGCGGAGATGGTGCCGAGGCCGATTCGCTGGACGATCTTGGGTGGGCCGGCGATGTAGCTGCCACCGAGGAGGAGATCGTGGATGGTCAGGAGGTTCTGGAGGTTGCTCTTGATCTCGCCCTCGTGGTTCAGCTCACCGCGCTGGGCGTAGGCGAAGAGGGTCTCGAAGAAGCCCTGGACGCCGCCGATCACCTCGGGGAGTGGCTCGTCGGGGGAGTCGATGATCTGGCGGACGACGAGGGTGGTCTCGCCGGTGTTCCACGGGTGGCCGTGGGAGGTGGAGGTGGGGACGGTGTATTCGAAGGGGGCGGTCGCGGTGTGCTCGGCGCCGTCGAGCCGGTAGCCGGCGGAGCCCTCGAGGAGCTTCCAGGTCTCCGGGCCGGCCGGGTGGTAGTGGTCCTTGGCGACGAGGCGCTCGCCGGGCGGGACGTGCCACTCGGCCTCGAAGCGGTGGCCGTTGTTGGCGGCGGGGGTGTCGACGAGGGTCATGCGCAGGCCGTCGGGGGCGGTCAGGGACTGGCCGTTCGTCCCCACGCGCATGAGCTTCGGGTCCATCAGGGTGATCCTACGTCGAGGATGGACGAGTGGATGACTCGAGTTTCAGGCGGCGAGGAGGCGGACGTAAGGCTTGCCGCGCCTGCTCACGCGGATCTCTTCGCCGGCCGCGGCGCGTTGCATGTACCAGCCGAAACGGTTGCGGAATTCGTGTGCGCCGACGTTGATGACTGGCGTACTTGCGTCTGCTTCAGGGGAGTGGAGCTGGTCGGACTCGAACCGACGACCTCCGCCGTGCCACGGCGGCGCTACTTCCAACTGAGCTACAGCCCCAGCGAGGGTGTGATCGGTCGCAAAGTGTAACGAGGCACGCTGCGAATTCTTGGGAGGAGCAAGACGAAGATGGAATGTTCCCTGGCCGTCAACGAGCTCGATCGGGAGCAGAAAGTTCCGGTCTAGCTCATGGCAATGAACGGCGAAGAGGTCGATCTCCTCAGAGGTATAGCCACGTCGGACGTAGCCCGTGGGCGAAAGCCAAGAACTGACGAAGCAGGCGCTGATCACGTCGCCTTTCCGCTGACCGGACTTGCATTGGACCCGATAGGGCCTGCCCTCGACGCCGAAAATCAGATCGGCGCGAGCGTGCTCGGAGATCGGCTTGTAGACCTCGACCCCGAGCCGCATCGCTTCCAGCGCGATCGCGGTTTCCGCGACACACCCGAGGTGATTGGGGTTCCATTCCACGAACGCATGTTCCCACACCGACCGGCGGGAAATGGCTCTACAGAGCCGGAAAGTGTGCCGAGAGTGTGACTTTTCGGCGGCTGGCTACTCCAGCTCGAGCTTGCCGTCCCTGATGGCCTTGTTGGAGTAGGAGATCGTGCCGTCGTCGCCGCCGTCGAGCTTCGTCGATCGGTGTCTGCGCCCTGTCGACGTCGCCGTCCTCGTCCGTCTTGCGAACGGTCGACCGTCACCTGGCCCGTCTCCTTACCGCGCCCGACGAACTCGATCTCGAGCTTCTTGCGGTCCGGATTGGCGTCGAGCACGATCTTCGCGCCCTCGTCGATCCCATCCGTCTCGACCGTCACCTCGTACCCGCTGCCGCCGTCGACATCGCCGTAACCGATCTCCGGCGACACCGCGTGGTCGGAGCGATTGTCGAACGAGATCCGCTCGTCCCGAACCCGGAAGTTCTGGTCGTCGCCCGGCTCCAGTTCGAGCTCATCGAGGGTGACGCTGAGCTCCTCGCGGACCAGCGAGATCCCCTCGGTCGCGTCCTCCTCCAGGTCGGCTCCCTCGAACTCGACATCGAAGTCGAGGCCGGCCGGCACATCGAACACCGGCGGCGCCGACTGGTCCCAGACCGCGACACCGCCACCGTCGGCGCCATCACCGCCGTCGCCGCCATCACCGCCGTCACCGCCGTCACCGTCTCCCCCACCGCCATTGCCATCCCCGCCACCATCACCATCGCCGTCGCCATCACCGTCGTCCCCGCCACCCAGCTTCGGCACAACCACCTCAACGTTCGGGATCTCGTTCACCACGCCGTCCTCGGTGAGCTCGGCGCGGTACCCGTCGGCCACGATCGCAATGTCGGAGTGCTCTCCGTCGGTCGGGTCGCCCTCCCAGATCAGCTGCGCCTCTCCCCCGCCACTGAGACCACGCGCCTCGGACCCAGGGCAGAACGGGCACGGCTGCACGCCGAGCCCGTTGCGCACATGCTCCACCTCGAGCGTGTTGGAACTCCCATCGCCCTCATAGACATCGGCCGGCTCAGCCGGGTTCGTCGACCCCTTGTAATTCCACGTCTGCGCGTTGCGGTCGACGATCACCGCGCGCGTCGTGTTGGGGTAGTTGTTGTCGTAGACCAGGATCGCGAAGACCCCGTTCCCACGATCCTCGATCGCGATCGGCGTGATCGCGTGGCCGCCCTTGAACCCGCGCTTGTAGATGCCGAGCACCACCGGCTCCTTGTTGGCGAGCGCGGTCGAGAGGTCGTCGAGTACCGCCCCCGGCGACGCATTGACCTTCGTCGTGGAGACCGACTTCAAATTCTGGAACACGTAGCCGTAGGCGATGTGACTCTGGATCCCGTCGTTGCCCGGCAGCTGGACGCCGGGCACCGTGCCGGACCCGAACGGCTCCGGCGTCGACGGCTCGCCCACTCCGGAGTGAAAGAAGCTCGCCGTCACCGCGAAGCCCTCGCAATGCCCGCCATTCATGCTCTGGTTTTGCGAGTCCCGCCACGCCTTCGCGGCCGGGATCAGGTCACACGTGCCGGACGCAGAGCCACCCATACACACCGACGGCCCGAACAGCTTGCGCATCTCCTCCGCGCCCAGGTTCTTCGGGTTGTTCTCGTTCCCGTAGTTGTCGAACGAGTAGCCGTTCGCCTGCGGCGTGAAGTCCGAGTTGGTGACGATCGTCCCGCTCGGCGTGTAGTCGTTCGCGGACGCGGGAGCCGCCGCCACGAGCAAACCCAACGTGAGGACGCAGAGCATCCATACCAGCCGCGATCCACCACTCATTCCCGCCACTCCCTTCGGTCGTCCTTCCCTGGAGACGCAGATTACCGAGCGCGGCCTGCCGGCCGGTTGCGATTAGGTAACGATGGCTACGCCGCCTCGGCCTCGTCGTCGAGGTCGAGGATGAGGCGGCCGTCGCGCAGGCTGCGCACCTTGAAGTCGAACGGGCTCCGCTCCCCCAGCTCCCGGATCAGGTCGATCGGCTTCGACAGCCGCACGTCGAGCGACGCACGGCCCCGGGAGAACCGGGTCACCGAGATCCCGCTGGTCCCGTCGATCGAGCCCGCCGCATCCTCGAAGCCGACGAGCTGCGAAAAGTCGGCGAGCGGGCCGATCTCCAACTGGACGATCCCCTCGAACAAATCCGCCGGCGCCGCCGCACGCACGCCGAAGCCACTCTCCTGCTCCGCCTCAGCCTCGACCGGCTCCTCCGGCGAATGGCTCCCGTTCCCATTTCCGTTCCCGCCTGCGATCGTCGCCGCCTGCCGCAGCGCCTGCATCCGCACCCTCGTCGCATACCCACGCGCCTGCGAGCAGACCTCGTCGATCTGCTCCCGCAGCTCACCAAGATCCCGCTCCCGCTGAACGACCAGGCGCGACAGATGCGCCCCGAGCCGGTCGAGCTCCTCGATCCGCTCGTCGCGGGCGACGATCAGCGCGTCCCGCTCGGCGACCGCCCCCTGCCACTGCACCAGCTCCGCACCGCGCACCGCAAGCGCGGCGTCGCGACCGGCAAGCGCCGCGTCGACCTCCGCGGGCCGGTAGCCGAGCAGCACACGCTTGAAGAGCCCTCCGCCGATGGCCGCAAGCTACGGCCGCCGTCGGACGAAACTCGCGACTCAGAGCTCGAGTCTGGGTGCCTCGCCCCAGAGTTGCTCGAGCCGGTAGAGGTCGCGCGTCTCCGGCACGAACAGATGGAGGACCGCGTCGATGTAGTCGAGCAGGATCCACCGCGACTCCCGCTCCCCCTCCGCGCGCGCCGGCAGCATCCCATCCCGCTTCAGCTGCAGCCGCGCGTCGTCGGCGATCGCCTTCGCCAACCGCTCATTGCGCGCGGTCGCGAGGACGAGGAAGTCCGTGTAGCCGACGAGCCCGCGCATGTCGAGGACCGTGATGTCCGTCCCCTGCTTCTCGTCCGCGATCGCTGCGAGCCGCCGCGCCAGCTCCTCCGAATCGAGCGGCCCCGCCACGCTCTCAGCCTCCATACAGGCCTCGCTCCCCGATCAACTCGCCCACGCCCGCCGGCACAAGATGGCCGATCGGCCGGCCCTCACGAACCCTTTCCCGGACCTCCGACGAGGAGATCCCGATCGTCGGCATCTCGATCGCCGCCGCCCTCTCTTCCGCCACACCAAGTCGCCCGAGCACCTCGTCGAGGTCCGATCGCATGACGCCCTCCCGGGCCGCGATCCCCAGCCGCGCCAGTTCGACGAACCGCTCCGGCTTCTCCCACGATTCAAGCCCCAGCGCCGCATCCGCGCCCATCAGCCAGACGACCTCCGCCTCCGGCTCGTCGCCGCGCAGCACCTCGACCGTCTCATACGCATACGAGGGGCCGTCCCGCCGCAACTCCAGGTCGGAGACCTCGAGCCCCTCCCCCACCTCCGCCGCCAGCCGCGCCATCTCCCCCCGCGCGTCCACACCGGGATCGTCCTCGATCGTCTTGTGCGGAGCCAGTCCGGTCGGCATCAGCAACACCCGGTCGAGATCGAGCTGCGTCCGCGCCTCCTCGGCCAGCACGATGTGACCCAGGTGGGGAGGGTTGAAGGCCGAGCCGAGGACGCCGATGCGAAAACGGGGGACAGTTCGCTCCTGGAGTCCCTTACTCCCGCACCTGGCCGGTGCCGTGGAGCACGTACTTCATCGTCGTCAGCTCGCGGAGGCCGATCGGGCCGCGCGCGTGCAGCTTCTGCGTGGAGTTGCCGATCTCGGCCCCCATCCCGAAAACGAAGCCGTCGGTGAATCGCGTCGACGCGTTGACGTAGACGCAGGCGGCGTCCACCAAGCCGGTGAACTGATCGCCCACCTCCTGCGAGCCGGTGATGATCGCCTCAGAGTGGCCACTGCCGTACTCGTTCACGTGCTCGATCGCCTCCGCGAGCGAGTCGACCACACCGACCGCCATCTTCAGCCCCAGGTACTCCGTCCGCCAATCCTCTTCGGTCGCCTCGCCGACCTCGACGCCGCCGGCCGCCGCACGCGCTCGCTCGTCGCCGACCAGCTCGACGCCCGCGCCGCGCAGCTCGGCGAGCACGCCGGGGAGGAACTCGCCCGCGACCTCGGAGTGGACGATCAAGGTCTCCGCCGAATTGCATACCCCGGGCCGCTGCACCTTCGCGTTGTAGGCAATCTTCCGTGCGGCCTCGAGGTCGGCGTCGGCGTGCACGTAGACGTGGCAGTTGCCCGAGGCCGCGTACATCACCGGAACCGTCGCGACCTCCGCGAGCGCGGCCTTCAGCCCCTCACCGCCGCGCGGGATCAACAGGTCCACAAGCCCCTCGGCCGTGGCCAGCTCACCGAGCTCCGCCCGCTCACCCGTCCCGAGCAACTCGACCGAGCCCTCCGGCAGGCCCGCCTCGGCGACCGCCTCCTGCATGATCTGCGCGAGCACCGCGTTCGAACCCGCCGCGCTGGACGATCCGCGCAGCACGATCGCGTTACCGCTCTTCAGGGTCAGCGCGGCGCAGTCCACGGTCACGTTCGGCCGCGCCTCGTAGACGACGCCGACGACGCCGAGCGGGACCCGGACCTTCCGCAGCTCCACCCCGGACTCCAGTGTGCGCTCCTCGAGCAGCTCGCCGACGGGGTCGTCGAGCGCGATGATCGCCCGCACGCCCTCGGCGATCCCCGCGATCCGCTGGTGATCGAGCGTCAACCGGTCGATCAGCGCCGCGTCGAGCCCGGCCTCCCGGCCGGCCTCCAGGTCGGCCGCGTTGGCCTCCAGGATCTCGTCGGTCCGCTCGGCGAGCAGCTCCGCCGCCCGTTCGAGCGCAGCGTCCTTGGTCGCCGTATCGACGTTGCCAAGGAGGTGCGACGCCGCCTTCGCGGACTCGCAGACCTCAAGCGTGGAGCGTGTGACCGTCGCCATGCTTCTAGGGTAACCGTCGTCGGTACGGGGACGAGGGGCCCAGATCCCATGGCAGAGCTGATCCACACCTGTTACCGAATCGGCGATATCGACCGATCCGTCGCCTTCTACGAGGCGCTCGGCTTCGAGGAGCGCCGCCGAAAGCCCATCCGCGACGAGGCGATCAACGTCTTCATGGGCCTGCCCGGCGACGGCGACAAGCTCGAGCTCACCTACAACCACGGCGTCACCGAGTACGAGATGGGCACCGGCTACAACCACGTCGCGATCGCGGTCGACGACCTCAATTCCACCCTCGAGCACCTCGCCACCCAGGGCATCGAGCCCGAGAAGCCGCCCTACCGGGTCCGCGAGGGCGGCTCCCTGATCTGCTTCGTGCGCGACCCCGACGGCTACCGGGTCGAGCTGATCGACCGTTCCTGAGAGCCGGCTACGAAGGGACGAAACCGCTGCGTCCGCGCCGCGAGGCGCCCAGGTCGCGGGCAAGTAAGGGATATCGACAGGGGTTTCCGGCGACGTTTGATGGATTTGCGGGTCAATAGGCCACCAAATCCATCGATCGCTGCCTTTTCATCGACTTGTGATGGATTGACCCCGCTATAGGGGGGACAAACCATCGGAGGCTGCCGAAACTCCCCGAACTCGCTGCCCTACTTGCCCGCCACCTGGGCGCCTCTCGGCGCGGACGCGGCGCTTTCGTCTCTAGACGCTTTTACGCCAGCACGAAGTTGTCCCGGTGCACGGCCTCCTCCGAGGCGTGCGGGATCACCTCGCGGACGCGGTCCGTGCGGAGCCCCTTGATCCGGCCGAGCTCCTCGGCTGAGTAGTTCGAGATCCCCTTGCCGACGACCGAGCCGTCGGCGACCACCTCGACCGCGTCCCCAGCCGCGAACCGGCCGCCGACCTCGACGATTCCGACCGGCAGCAGGCTGGAGCCCTGCTCGCGCAGGACCCGCGCGGCGCCGTCGTCGACGACGATCCGCCCCCGCGCGGGCTTCGCGTAGCGCAGCCAGAGCTTGAAGCTCGCGGTGCGCTCGGCGCGCGGCGTGAAGAGCGTCCCGACCGGCTCCCCCGCGACGGCCGTGCGCAGCGTCCCGTCCTCGGTCCCGTCGCAGATCACGACCGGGATCCCGGATGAACTGGCCATCTCCGCCGCGGCGACCTTCGACGACATCCCGCCCAGGCCGAACGGCGAAGTCCCCTCGCCGATCTCGAGCGCGGCGAGCTCACCGAAGTCGTCCACCCGCTCGACCAGCGCCGCCTCCGGGTCACGGCGCGGATCGGCGGTATGGACGCCGTCGACGTCGGAGAGGAGGACCAGCAGGCGCGCCTCCAGCAGGATCGCGACCTGCGCCGAGAGGAAGTCGTTGTCACCGAACGTGATCTCATCGGTCGCGGTCGTGTCGTTCTCGTTGACGACCGGGACGACGTGCCAGTCGAGCAGGCGGCGCAGCGTCCCCCGTGCGTTCAGGTAGTTCGCCCGGGCGGCGATGTCCGCGGAAGTGAGCAGGACCTGTGCGGCATGCACGTCGGCGCGGGCGAGCCGCTCCTCGTAGGCGCGGAAGAGCGAGCCCTGCCCGACGGCGGAGGCGGCCTGAAGCTCGTCGATCGCCCGCGGCCGCTCGGCGAGTCCCATGACCCGCCGTCCCCGCGCGATCGCACCGGAGGTGACCATCGCCACCTCCTCCCCGCCCTCGTGCAGCTCGGCGACCTGCGCGCAGACCGAATCGAGCACGTCGGAGCGCAGCTCGCCGGTCTCGGCGGCGACTATGGAGGAGCCCAGCTTGACGACGACGGTCATCGCTGCCGGAGTGTAGGAACGGCGCCCGGCCGTCCCGGGCCCCTGTCTGCAGCGGAACTAGCCGGTCGAGTTGCCGCAACCGTCGGTGACGGAGATGTCGCTGATCGTCTGACCGGGCGGTACCTTCGCCTCGAAAGCGAGCCGTCGCGAGTCAGGGGTCGCCGTCACCGTTTGCCCGTTCGAGAGCGAAAGTGTCGCCTCACCGTCGCGGACTCGGCGTGGGAGCGCGAGGAGCGAATCCGCACCCGGATCGGGATAGCGGGCGCGCACACGTGCAACGTTCCCTGTGACGCTGGAATCGATGATCTGAAGCGGTCCAAACGATCCGAGCTCGAACGCACCCGAGGTCGCGGCGTAAGGCTCAGGCGCACCGCCGTCAACCTTGACTGCGATCCCGGTGGCCACGAACCTGTAGGTGCCAAGCGGCTCACAGTTTGAGAACTGCCAGGTCTCGGTCCACGTCCCGGCATCGTCGTCGTACACCGTCGTGCTCTCGGGCCCGTCGTCGGTCCCGATCGTCTCCCAGCCGGAGCCGGTCCGGTGCTGGAGTGAGACGAAGGTATGCCCGCGCGGGGCATCAACACTTGGATCGCCGCCACGCCAGGTGAAGCTGGTGCGGCCGAAGCGATTCACGTTGCTCGGCTGCGTGACCGCGGTTTCGGGTGCCGGCGTCGGTTCGGACGCGGGCATGTTCTCGGCTTCAAACGCAAGCGACGGGGGCTCTGGATCGCTGACCGGGTCGGATCCCCCGAGCAGCGAGGGCACAAGCGAGGCGGCCGTGTCGCGCAGAAGCGGCCCCTGCTGACGGCCGAAGAGCGTGAAGCTGCCCTCGTAGCCGCAGTGGTCGAACTCTTCCGGCGTCGCCGTGTATGACATGTAGCCGTTGGAGAGCCCGGCGATCACGGACGACTCGAACTCCCCACCGGACTTCGCCACCACGGCGTCGTTGATCCGACGACCCATTTGCGTGGTGATCTCGAACGGCATCGAGGTGATTGCGGTGTCGCCGACCCGCATCAACGAGACCGGAGCGGTCAGTGGCACCAGCCCGGTTCCCGCAACGGCCGGCATCTTGCGGCCCTGGCCCGGGATCAGCGTCGCGCCTTCTGGTGCGCAATAAGGAGGCGGCTTCGGCCAGCCGCCGGGCGGGGCGGGGAAATCTTCGGGTGGTTCGGGGAGCTCAGGGGCGATCTCGCCTGCGCCGAGCACGGTCAGCGGACCGACCGGCTCACCCATGGCGCCCTCCGCGAAGTCACCGTCGAGAAGCCTGAATGTCTGTTGCACTTCGAGCTCGAGATCCCCGGTTAGGGCGCCACTTGCTTCGTCCCACGCGGTGACGATCCCATCGGCCACCTTGATCCCAGCCATATTCGCCCCGGCCGCATCTGCGCCCCTGTACTCGAGCTCCTCGCCATCCGGGCTGCGGGGATTGCCATTCGGACTCACATCGCCCTCGGCACCGTTGCTCCACACGAGCACCGGCCCGTGAGTCTCACCCGGCGCGCCGGGTGCGGGCTCCGGCTGTCCCGACTCGAGCGCCACCTCGCGCTCGACGAGACGCGCGGTCGTCGCCGCGTTGTCGCCGGAAAGCAGCAGGTTCTCATCGCCGAACGAGGTCTGGTGGACCGCGAAGTTGGACCACAGCCCAATCGGCTCACCGTTTGCAGCGTCCACGCGGAGCACCGTCACGGTGCGATCCAGCTTCAGCTCCTGTTCACGCGAATCCGGGACGTCCCCATTTCGCTGGAAGGCCTCGAAGGCGCGATTGTTTGAGGCGTCGGCGAGCTGGCTGGTGCCCAGCCCGACCCGGGCCGGCTCAAGTCGCTCGTCGGCGTTGATGACCGCCTCGGCGATGCCGTCGGCGGTGATCCCGAACACGCGCGGGTCGAAGAAGTCACCTCCGAGGGCCTGATAGCCGGCGCTGTCGGCCGGCCAGATCGGACCCGTCGCGGAGTGCGTATGAGTCGCGGAGAGGATGATGTGCTCGCCGTCGATCCCAGTGCCGGTCAGCCGGTCCTCCACCGCCTGCACCATCGCGTAGGGAAGTCCGCCGAGGTCGGCCTGGACGAGCGCGAACTTCTCGCCGTCCCGCTCGATCACGATCGCGCTGGCGCGCAGCCTGGCGTGGATGCCCTCGCTTGGCTCGAACGACTTCGCGTAGTGATTGTGGTCCGGCGCCGGGTCGGCGATCATCTGCATCAAGCTGTCCTGGTCCTGCGGCGGATCGGCAATTCGCGAGCGCGCCGTGTAGGCGAACATCGGCGTACCCACCGGGGGCGTGATGTCGGCGGTCGCGGCTCCTGCCTGAAGGTTTGTCTCGACGGGATCCGGGTCTGGATCAGGATCAGGGTTGGGATTGGGAGAGGGATCCGGCGTCGGCTCGGGCGTCGTGCCATCACCAGGAGCCGGATCCTGGCCAGGCCCCGGAGCGGGCTTCGCGCAGCGGCTCTGGTCGGGCGAGAGCGGGCGCTCGGCCGACTCGCTGCCGGCCTTGCCCCGGCCCTTGCGGTCGATCTGAGCCTTGACGAGGACCGTCAGCTCCTCGCAACGCGAGCTGGCGCCCTCGAGCGCGGTGCGCCCGGGGCCTGTGATCAAGAGGTTGAGCTTCTTCGAGCCCGGCTCGTCGAACGTGACCCGGTCGCGGCCGCTCAGCCGGCGGACGCCGGGGGCGCTCGCGCGCAGCTCGACCTTGGCCGCCGATGCGACACGAACCCGCACGGCGACGGAACCGCTGGCCAGGGCGCTTGCCCTGGTCGGAGGTGCGGATCTTGACCGCGTCACCGGCCGCGGAGGCGCCACCGGCGCCGGCGGCGAGCAGGAGGAGGCAGGCTGCGAAGGCTGCGCCTGCGAGGGTGGTGATCCGGGCGTACGTCCTTGTCATCGAACTGTCTCCTCCGTAGATCACGCGCCGCGAACGGTCTCGCAGCCACGCAGCCGGTCGTCGCCGTCGGCGCGGACGACGTCGTCGCCCGGACCGCACTCGATCGTGTCGGCACCAGGGCCACCGCTCAGGCGGTCGTCGCCGGGGCCGCCGATGATCCGGTCGTTGCCCGCGCGCGCCCTTCAGGCGGTCGTTGCCACGGCCACCGGCGAGGCAGTCGTCGCCCGCGGTGCCCTTCAGCTTGTCGTCGCGCCTCGTGCCGCGCTGGCAGGCCGCCGGGCTCGGGTCCGGGGGCGGGCAGTGGCGAGGCCTCGCCACCGCCGTCGCCGGCGGGCGAGGTCTCCGCGGGCGCCGGATCGGTGCCGGCCGGCGGGGGATCGGTCGTCGGATCGGGATCCGGGTCCGGATCGGGGTCGGGCGGCGGCGTGGCCGCGCAGCCCAGATCGCCGGCCGGGACATCCGTGGAAGCTCCCACAGCGGTGGTTCCCGTCCCGTTCACGTTCCCGTAGCCGTCCTTGACGCAGCCGGACGGGACGTAGGCGCTCTCGCCCTCGGCGAGCGGGCGCTCGCTGACCCAGCGGCCGTCCACCTGCGCGGCGTCGACGACCTCGCGGTTCCCCGCGCCGTCGAAGAAGATCATCTGGACGCGTCTCGGCATCGTCCGCGTCAAGCCACGGCCGGAAGGAGCAGGTGAAGCAGAAGTGCTCGCCCCCGCTCACGGTCCGAGCCCAGCGGACGAACTTCGCCTTGCGCGGGTCGTCGTATGAGTCGGGGTAATCGATCGGGCCGACCGCGCCGTCCGAGTCGAACGCCGAATCCTCGTTGGCGGCGATCAGGCTGACCCGACCGTCGGCGTCCTCCTGGAGCCCTTCGACGGTGATCCCGTCCCACGGCTTCACGTCGAACACGTCGGAGGTGACCGAGTACGGCGCCTCGGCGCCGCCCTTGCGCTGCACGCCGTCGACGACGAAGCGGTACTCGCCCGCCGGCGTCGCCCGCTCGCTGCCGATGTCGAAGGGCTGGGCGACGAAGGCCTCGAAGTGGGCGGTCCAGCGCCACTCCTGGCCGCCGGTCAGGTAGGCGGGGCCGTTCTCGACCTGCGGGAACTGGAGCGTGACCGGGATCTCTCCGGACTGGTCGGCGTACTGCTCCCACTGCCCGTCGACCTTGCGCTCGACGCGCACCTGCGGGTCGTCGGTGTAATTGGAGCCACCCTTCCAGGTGAAGAAGGCCGTGTCGAAGCGCTCGACGTCCTTCGGCTGATCGGCCGCAGCGACATCGGCGGGATCGCCGCCGTCATCCGGCAGGGCGGCCTCGTAGGCCTCGACCGCCGCGCGTGCCGATCTCGACCGAGCGCCTCGGCGCGAGCGTCGTTGACGGCGATGTCGGCATCGACCTTCGGCTGAAGGACGGTCTCCTCGAGCTGCTGGTCGGCGGGCAGCGGCGCCGTGGAGCCGTTCAGCTCGCGGCCGATCGTGACCAGGCGGGTCGCCATGTAGTCGCTCGAATGCGGGCCCCATCCGGTCAGCGCCTTGCGGTAGTGGTCGCCGCGCTGGTACTCGCGATAGGTCGCGATGTAGCCGTTGTAGTCGTTCGCCATCGAGATCGGGACGGTCAGCGTGTAGCCGTCGTCCGCGAGCGAGCTGTTCTGCGGGTCGACGTCGTCGTGGGTGTAGTTGCCCTTGATTTCGGTCGTGTCGAACGGCTCGGACTCGGCGCTGAGCAGATTCGCGGGGTCGTTCCAGCCGTTCGCCGGGTTGTTCACCTGCGCGCGCATGCGCCGGTACTTGTGGTCGGAGATCGGCGGCAGCATCTGGCTCGTGTTGCCCGGGTTGGGGCAGCTCCAGGTGCCGGTGCCGTTCTCGCCCGGCGTGCCGACCGCGAAGTAGGTGCCGTCGTTGTTCTTCGAGCACTGGGCGCCCCAGTCGTAGCCCAGCCACTCGTTGCCGGCGATCTTGTCGGTCCGGGTCTCGATGTTCTTCGACTGGTCGAACCACTGCTCGCAGGAGCAGATCGGCAGGTAGATCTCGCCGAGGCGGATGCCCTGGAGGTGGATGTTCAGGTCCTCCTCGAGGCCCGTGTATGACGGCGCGGAGTAGTTCTCCGGGACGGGGATCCCGGCCTGCTGGAAGTCGTCGGTGTCGAGGCCCGGGTCGGTCTCCGGGTTGTTCACCGTGTCCGAGTAGCCCGGAACCTGGTCCGTGACGTTGCGCAGGCCACCCTCGGCGCCCTGGCAGTCGGGCAGGCCGGCAATCGGGATCTGCGGGTCGCCGCCGATCGCGTTGTCCGAGCGGCAGTTGGAGACGCCCGGATACGGATGCGAAAGCGGGCCCGGGTACCAGTTGTCGGCCATCATCACCGGGAAGTCGCTGCTGAAGGGGACGAACCGGTCCGGGTCCTCGGGAGTGCCGTCCGCGATGTCGTTCCAGATCCCGACGAGCTTCTCGCTCATCAGGCTCGCGCCGTACTCGGCCTGCGCGTAGTCCTTGTGGGTGAACTCGAGCCGCTCGGAGATCGGGTGGTAGGTCGAGCGCTCCGGCTCGGCGGTCCCGACGGCGCCCTGGGTGAAGATCGTGATCGCCTCGGTGGCGCGGTCGGTGATCCGCTCGAGCGGCGCGATGTAGTCGGCCGAGAGCAGGTCGTTGCCCTCGAGGAACTCGGGGTGGAGGCTGAAGTTGACGAGGTTTGCGATCGGCTCGCCGGTCGCCGAGTTGTCGAACCGGATCACGGTCATGTCGTGATCGGTCTCCGCGTTCGGATAGCCGGCCGGGGTCCCGTCGGTGGCGAGCGAGGGGCCGAACGAGTGACGGTGGGTCTTGTCGAAGTAGCCGACCGACGCGCCGACCCGGGCCGGGGCGAGCTGATCGCAGGCGGCTGTGACCGCGTCGGCGATCTTGCCCGCGAGGTAGTTGTAGAAGCGGATGTCGAAGACGTCCTGGAACGCCCAGACGCCCCACGCCGTCGACGAGTACATCGGCGAGGAGTGGTTGTGCGTCGCCGCCATCGTCAGCGTCGCGCGGGTGACCCCGCAGTCCTCGCTGCTCGCCTCGAGCAGCTGGGCGGCGCGCCGGTAGAGGAGGTCCTGGGGGATGTACTGGTTCGTCTTGACTACCGCCACCGGGGCGCCGGTCGCACCCTTGACGACGATCGCGCGGACGTCGAGGCGCGACTGAATGCCGTACGACTTCTTGCGCCGGATCGAGTGGCCGCTCGGGTCCATGGTGCCGTCCGCCGCATCGACCCCGAAAGCACAGGTGTTCTGCTGCACGCCGTCCGTGAGGATCGTGGGGTCCTGCTCCTCGAATGCGGACTGCGCGTCCTCGGCGTTGTCCGTGGCGCAGTCGCCCGCGTACTGGCCCGCGGAGGCGCCGACGTGCCAGGACGCATCGACCTTCGCGGCGCCGGCCATGACCTCGGCGTCGGCATTGGCCGCGCCCGGTCCGAGCAGCACGAGAACTGCGGCGAGGGTGGCACCTGCGAGAGCGATCCGTGCGGTCAGCGTCTGGGTCATGAAGCTCGTTCTCCTCCGTGATTCAGGGCGTTCGGAAGCCAGAAACGGACGTTTGTCGTGAAGATCACGGCCGCTTCATCGATTCGCAGCCGCGGATTTGGTCCTTCGCGTCGGCGCGGGCGACGTCATCGCCCGGCCCGCAGTCGATGGCGTCGACGCCTGGGCCGCCGCTGAGGCGGTCGTCACCGGGGCCGCCGATCAACCGGTCGTTGCCGTCGCCGCCGCTCAGACGGTCGTCGCCGCGGCCGCCGGCGAGGCAGTCGTCGCCAGCCGTACCGGCGAAGCGATCGTCGGCGCGGGTGCCGCGCCTGCAGGCGGCGATCGGCGGGGCCGGAAGAACGGGCGAGGCGTCGGGGCCAGCCGAGGGCTCGGGCTGGATCTCGGGCTCGCCCGTCGGGCGTCGGGATTGGTCCCCGGGTCGGCGGGGGCCGGAGGCCGGGCGGATCGGGCGGCTCCGGCGGCCGGAGGAAGATCGCCGAGGTCATCGCGAGCACGCCGAGTGCGTTGCGGCAATAGGTGGTCTGGTCGCCGAACTGCTCGTCGCAGATCTGGGCGCGCTCCGGGGCGCCGTCGGGCAGGAAGATCTCGGCGCGGGCCCACGTCGTGCCGTCCGGGACCTCGAAGCTGTGCTCGAACTCGGGGCCGGTGACCGGGACCGGGTCGCCGATCTCCTCGCCGCCGGTGCCGACGATCCGCAGCATCGCGGCGGGCGCGCCGGAGACGCGGACGCGGAGCGTGGCGTCGTCGTTCACGGCGTCGCCCGCCATCGCCTCGAACTCGCCGTCGCCGTCCTCGTCGGCCTCGATGAAGATCTGCGGCCCGCCCAGGTTCGGCGGCTGGTGGCTGATGAAGGTGTGGCCGCGGCGCAGGCCCTGGAGGACCCCGGCGGCGCTCGCGTCCTCGGCGTAGACCCACGTGGTCGGCTGGCCGGCGCCCTGGATCGGGGTGGTCGCCAGATAGTGGTTGTCGCTGCCGCCCGTGGCGGCGACGCGCTCGCCGCGATCGAGGAAGCCCTCCCAGAAGCGGACCGCGTCGTCGTTGTTCGACGCCGACGGGAGCGGCGGCTGCCAGAGCCGGGAGATGTTCCAGACCTCGACGGTGTCGGGAACCACCTCGTAGCCGAGCTTCCAGTCGAGCTCGTCGCCGGTCGCTCCTTCGGCGGGGTGGTTGATCTGGAAGGCGCCGTTGAACGGCGCCGCGCGCAGGCCGTCGGCCAGCGGCTGGACGTTGGCCGCGTCGTGGCCCGTGTCCGGGAGCACCTCGGTCGCGCCGAGCATCTGCGCGTGGCCGTCGAGCGAGTTCTCGTAACCGGGAAGGCCGATCACGCCGTTCGTGCCAAAGCCGGGGTCGTCCTGCGAGCGGACGTCGTTGTGGTCCGTGATCGCCATGAAGTCGAGGCCACGCGTTGCGGCGACCGCGAACTGGCTCGACACCGAGTGGCCGACGATGTAGGGCTCCTCGAGTAGCTCCGCGGGATCCTCCTCGGGGCCCCAGGAGTCATGCGAGTAGCTCGTGTGCACATGCAGGTCGCCGGCCAGCCACTGGCCGTCGGCGCGCGCAGATGCGGTCGCTCCAAACGTGAAAGCGAGCAGCGCGAACACAGCCGCACTCCCCGCGACGAACCCCCTCGTCACAGTCATCCCGCCGCCAAGTTACGGATCCGGAACCGTCTTATTAGCCACTTCGGTTTGCTCCGTGACGGTCGATACAGCGCTCGATCGCCTTCCTGCGCTTCTTACGGTTGTCGATCTTCTTCGCCTTCTTGAGGCACCGTGCGAGCGCGATCGGGTCGCCCTTGATCGGAGGAGCCGGGACCGTGATCGGGCCAGCCGGCACGGAGTCGGCGCCCGGATCCGGTTCCGCGGGCGCAGGATCGAGTCCGGGGTCTGGGTGCGAGATCGGGACCCGGCTCGGGATCAGGATCCGGCTCCGGCACGGCACGGCCTTGATCAGCAGGACCTTCGCGGTCTCCTTCTCGGCGAGCTCGATCTCGATCCCTTCGCTGAGCTCGGCGGAGGTCGCCGTTCCGGCGGGCGCGCCGGTCGGGCCCTCGAAGAGCTCGAAGGTGCGCCCGGCGGGCACGTTCTCCAGGGCGATCCGCTGTGTCGCGGAGTCCGCGCCCTGGCGGAAGGCGAGCAGCGCGCCCTCCCCGCGCTCGGGGTCCCAGGGCTGGAGCGCGGTCCAGCCCCGCTCGAGCGGGTCGGCGAGCAGCGGGTAGACCATGCCGCCGAGGAGGTCGCGGTTCTCGCGGTAGAAGTCAGTCCATTCGGCAGCCTCCTCGACGACCGGTGCCGGCACGCCGCGCAGGTCGCTGAAGAAGGTCATGTGGCCGGGCAGCGCGGCCGCCATCAGCGTGTCGACGGGGTAGCGCTCCCACTGACGGCCGCCGAGGAAGTGCTGGCCGATCGAGTAACTCGGCACGTAGCCACTGAGATTCCAGAGGTTGTGCAGGAGGTGGTCCGGCTCCGGCGAGCCGTTCTGGAACCAGCTCGGGCCTCGAGTCACCGACTCGTAGGGGAAGAGCCGGTAGTCGTTCGTCTCGTCGATCTGCAGCGTCACCTCGGGGTGGTCGGCGCGCAGGCGGTCGAGCATCGCCACGAACGCCTCCTTGAACTCATACGCGTCGCCCTGGCCCGCGCAGTCGAAGAAGTGGAGGAAGTCGAACTTGAAGTAGCTGACGCCCCAGTTCTCGATCGCGTCGCGGATCCGCGATTCGACGTGAGGGATCGCGTCCGGCCCCCAGGCGCCGATGCCGGCCTCGTTCGAGCTCGAGTCGGGGTCGGCGGTGTTGTAGAGGTTGGTCCCCTGGCCGAGTGGGGTGCAGACCCACTCCGGGTGGTCGGCGAGCGTGGCCGACTTCGGGTTGAAGTGCATCGGGCTCATCCACAGCCCGAGCTTCATCGGCGCGATCTCCTCGCGGACGGCGGTGAAGGTGGAGTCCGGGAAGCGGTGCGGGAACTTGGCCGGGTCACTCGCGTGCCGCGGCTCGGGGAAGTCAGCCGAGTCGGGCTGCCAGTCGCCCGAGATCGCCTGCCAGCCGTCGTCGAGGATGAAGGTCTCGATCCCCATCGCCTTCGCGATCGGCGCGACCTCCTGGATCGTGGCGAAATCGAGGTCGTCCTTCGCGCCGGTCGAGATGCGGTTCGAGTCGGTGCCGTTCGAGTTGAAGGTGATGTCGTGCGCGTAGGGGGTGAGCCGGTGCTGCGTCAGGTACTTGTGGAACTGCCACGGCTCGTCGCCCTCGTGGTCGGCGAAGCCGGTGAAGACCGCCTCGAACGCGAACGGCTCGCCCGGCCGGACGATCCGGAAGCGGCCGGTGGAGCCGCCGGGAAGGATCTGGGGAAGCGGGTTCTCGACGTGTGCCTGCTCCTCGAACGGGCCGAGGTTCGCGATGTCGCGGCCGTAGTCGACGCCGACCGATGCGGTCTCGCCGTCGTAGGAGGCGCGGGAGGACGGTGAGTCGTTTCGCTCCATCGACATGAAGAGCGAGCGGTCGCCCGCCGCTGTCGAGATCCACTGCGCCGGCCCGGCGATCTCGTCGCCCGCCGCGGCGCTGCGGCTGTCACGCCAGGTCCCCGCGTGGGGGTCGCCGATCACGGGAGGCGGCGCGCCCTCGAAGGGCGGTGGCGGCCCCGTATAGCCGGGCTCGCGCCAGTCTGCCCCCGCACGGAGGGCGGTGATGGTGGGCTCGGCCTCGGCGCCGACCGCGGCTTCATCGAGCGTCGCTGCGGTGAGCGCCAAGGGCACCTGGGAGTCGATCGTCGTCTGCGTGCGGAAGCCGGCGACGCCGGGGTAGGCCTCGGCGACCCGGGTGATGGTCGCGATGCCGGGAAGCTCGACGGGGGTGGCAGGGACGAGGGTCATCGTCACCCGCACCCCGCCGGAGTCGATCTCCTCGGCGACGGCGTCGCGCACGCGCAGGTTCTCGCTGCCGACCTCGGCGGCGGCGAGCCAGAGGGTGAAGTCGCGGTGGTCATGGCTCCAGGTCAGCCCGCCGGCGCGCTTGTCGGTCAGCTCGGTGGTGAGGAAGCTCCCGCGGCTCCAGCGACGCTCGGCCAGGCCGTTGCCGAGGACGACCTCCGAGTCGCTGACTGTCGCGTAGACGTCACCAGAGGTGACGGTCGTCTCAGCCGCTGCCGTCGCCGGAGCGACAGCCAGCAACGCGACGAGCGCGACCACGAATCTGAGCAGCAATCCCCGCATTCACGACCACGAACGGAGGCCGCGCGGAAAGATCACGGCTCAGGGGTGAAGCTCGAAAGCCTCCTCGCCGACGCGCACCTCGTCGCCCGGCTCGAACCCCGCCGACTTCAGCGCCGCCAGCACGCCGATCTCCCGCAGGCGCCCCTCGAGATAGCCGAGCGCCTCCGGATTCGAAAGGTCGTGGCGAGCGAAGAGCAGCTCGATGCCGCGCCCCTCGACCCGGTAGGCCCCCTCCTCCTCTTCAACGACCGTGTAGCCACCCTCGCCCTCGGGACGGTAGACGCGATGCTCCGTCTCGAACTCGGGCTCGGCGCCTCCGTACCTCGAGGGGTCAGACCCCTCGGGGGCCGGAGCCGGGACGTTCTCCGCGATCGCGTTGCGCAGCTCGTCGAGGCCGGCGCCCGTTGCGGAGGAGGTTGTGAGCACGTTGATCGCGTCGCCGAGATTCGCCCGCACCTGCACGGCCAGCTCCTCTGCTCGCTCCGGCGGGACGAGGTCCGACTTCGAAAGGACGATCAGCTCCGGCAGGGCCGCCAGTCCGTGGCCGTAGCTCTCCAGCTCGGCGCGGACGGTCCGGTAGCGCTCGAAGAGACCGGCGTCGTCCTCCTCGTCTGGGTCGATCTCGATCACGTGCACGAGCATCCGGCAGCGCTCGACGTGGGCGAGGAACTCGTGGCCGAGGCCGGCACCCTCGGCGGCGCCCTCGATCAGGCCGGGGATGTCGGCGAGCACGAGCTGCTGATCCGGGAGCTCCAGCGTGCCGAGGACCGGCGAGGTCGTCGTGAACGGGTATCCGGCGACCTTGGGCGCGGCGCGGGTCAGGCGGCCGAGGAGCGAGGACTTGCCCGCATTCGGGAGGCCGACCAGGCCCGCGTCGGCGAGAAGCTTCAGGTGCAGCTCGATCCAGCCGGAGCCGCCCGTGAGGCCGCTCTCAGCGAACCGCGGCGCCTGCCGCGTGGAGTTCGCGAAGCGCTTGTTCCCGTGGCCGCCGAGCCCGCCCATCGCGACGATCGCCCGCTGGCCGGGTTCGACGAGGTCGAACGTCTCGCCGTCGAGGCCCTCGGCCTGGGTTCCTGGCGGCACGAGGATCAGCCGGTCTTCACCGCGCGCGCCGTGCTTCTGCTTGCCCTGCCCGTGGACTCCCTTGGTCGCCCGATGGTGCGGCGACCGGCGCAGCGATTCGAGGTCCCGGCGCGAGGGGTCGCAGACAAGCACCACGTCTCCCCCGCGCCCGCCGTCACCGCCGTCGGGGCCACCCCGAGGCACATGGGCCTCCCGGCGAAAGCTGACGCATCCGTTCCCGCCACGGCCGCCCTCGACCCAGATCTTCGCCCGATCCGCGAACACGCCCCCAACTTAAGGGGGGTTACGTATGAGTAAACGACTAAGGGGTCTGACCCCTTAAGGATTCAAAGCGCGTCTCGAGGAAGGTGAGCGCGTCCGCCGAGGGTTCGCTCGAGGCAGTGAGCTCGGCGTAGCTGAGCTCGGCGCCGGGGAAGCCCGTGGCGTTCCACAGCTCGCCTGCCGGCTTCGCCGTCCAGGGGCCGACGTAGAGATACGGCTCGGCGTGCTCGTCGTCGCCAGGCGAGGCGCCGTAGTTGGCGCGCTGCCCCTCCGACTCCGAGCCGGCCTCGAGCGCGATGTCGAAATGCTCCGGCCAGAGGATCGCCTCGGAAGGCTCGGAATCGCCGGAGAGGCTGCCGCGGAACCCGTCGAGGACGTCGGCTGCGAACGCGTAGAACTCGGCCAGCACGGCGGCCGCCTCGAGATCGAGGCCGAGCGGGCTCGTGTCTTCCGGGACGCCGTCGGGAAGCAGCTCCGGGCCGAGCAGCTCGCCACCGGCGGCGAGAGACTCGAGCTCGGCGCGGCGTTCGGCGCCGTCCCGCTCGAGGACGAGCTCCGTGCCGTCCACGCGAACCTGGATTTGCGCGCCCTCGTACTCAAACGGGGGCGTGCCGAACCCTCCGGGCGTCTGCGTGAGCGCGATCTCGTTCTGCGGCTTGCGGGCCGGCTTGACGAGCTCCTCGGCGACCCGGTGCAGCCCAGCGCGGGTCGCGGCGAACGTATTCGGCAGTGGCGAAAGGCGGTTCATCGTTCCGAGCCGTGATGCTCGCGAAAGGCGCTCAGCAGCGCGTCGAGATCCGCGGGCCCGCCGGATGGCTCCGGCAGGGCGCCCAGGCCGGCGATCGTCTGGCGCATCTGTTCGACGTAGGCATCGCAGCCTTCGCAGAGCTCGAGGTGAGCCTCGAGGGCGGCTACCTCCTCCTCGCTCAGGGTGCGTTCGAGGTAGTCGGTGACGATCTCCACCACCTGGACGCACCTGATTTCCAGTGTCTGCTCAGCCATCGAAATGCTCCTCGAGCGCTTGCCGCACCTTCGAGCGGGCACGATGCAAGAGCACTCGCTGATTGGTCTCCTCGACGTCGAGCGCGTTACGCGCCTCCTCAGCCGAGAAGCCCTGAATGTCGCGCAGGGTCAGCACCTCCCGCTGGCGCGGTGGCAATGCCGCGATCGCCTCCAGCATCACCTGGCGCGTAGCGTCGGAAGCGAGCTTCTCGTCCGGGGAACTCCACTCGACGGGTGGCCGAGCCCAGGCCCCCGGGGCTTCGCCACCCGCTCCCTGAAACCGCGACGGATCGACGGCCGGCTCGTCGCGTCCCTCCTCGTCCCGGCGCCGGAAAAGGGAGAACGGCAGCGTGCGCTTCTCGCGCTTGCCGCGCGTGCGCGCCTTGTTGAGCAGGATCTGAAAGATCCACGTCCGCAGGGCCGATCGGCCCTCGAAACGGTCGATCCCTTCGATCACCGCGATCCAGGTGTCCTGGACGACCTCCTCGGCGACGGCGCGGCTCGGGACGTGGAGCAACGCGACCCGCAGCAGCGACGGGCTCAGCTCTTCGACCAGCCCGCGAAACGCCTCCTCGTCCCCGGCGCGAAGCGCCGCGACGAGGTCTGCCTCGGCGTCGGGGTCAGCCCTCGTCAACCGAGACGATGCGGCCCTTGCGCGAGGGCTTGAAGGCGACGGTTCCCGGGCGGGTGGCGAAGATCGTGTGGTCGCGGCCGATCCCGGCGCCGTCGCCGGCGCGGAAGCGGGTGCCGCGCTGGCGCACGAGGATCTCGCCGCCGCCGACCTTCTGGCCGGCGAAGATCTTCACGCCCAACATCTTCGGGTTCGAGTCGCGTCCGTTGCGGCTCGAGCCGAGCCCCTTCTTGTGCGCCATTACTCGTCGGCCTCCTTCTTCGCTGCGGGCTTCTTCGCGGCGGGCTTCTTCGCTGCGGGCTTCTTGGCAGCCGGCTTCTTCGCGGCGGGCTTCTTGGCGGGCGCCTTCTTCGGCGCGGGCTTCTCCGCCGTCTCCGCCTTCGCGGCCGGCTCCTTCTTCGCCGCCGGCTTGCGGGTCAGCATCTTGACCTCGGTCACCTCGAGCCGCGTCTGGTCCTGGCGGTGCCCGGCGCGCTTGCGATAGCCCTTCTTCGCCTTGTACTTGAAGACCCTGATCTTGGCGCCGCGCATGTGCTCTGCGACCGTCGCCTCGACCTTGACCTTCTCGAGGTCCGCGCCGCCGGCGACGAGGTCCTTGTCACCCATGAAGGCGACCGGGCGCAGCTGCACCTTCGCGCCCTCGTCCTCGGAAATGCGATCGACGACGAGCTCCGTGCCCTTTTCGACACGGAACTGCTGCCCACCGCTCTCGACTATCGCGTACTCACTCATTCGTCTTCGCTTCGTCTGTGGCAACCGACGACTGACGACCACGGCCACCGCGTCGGCCGCGCCGCCTTCGGCGAGGACGAGAGTCTAGGGCGTCCCCGTCGCCATTCTGCTCCGTAACCTCGACCGGCTCGCCGTTCTCGTCGAGCATCAGAGCGGTCGCGGCGGCGCGGTCGACCGACTCGATCCGGACCATCCTGCGCTCGCCCACGTGGCGGCCCGCGCCGCTGATCGAGACGATGTAGGAGTCGACCCGCGCGACGGCGTCGTTGGCGTTGTACATGTGCGGTTCCTCGATCGAGACGAGCACCTCGTCGCCGACCTGGAACGGCAGCGCCCGCTCGGCAACCTCCTCGCGTGTCCCCGCCTCGATCACCTCGAAGGTGTCGATCGGCAGCGCGTCACCGCCCTCGAAGTGGAAATGCTTCCCGGTCGACTCCTCGAACTCGTGCAACCCGGAGTCGTCGCGCAATAGCTCCGCGGCGACCTTCGGGTTGACACGGATCAGGTAGGCGTCCGGATCGGGACGCTCCTCGAGCACGTCGTTGAGCCCGCGCAGGACGTCGAAGGCGACAGTCTCGGCGCTCAGCACCACGCCCTCCCCGTCGCAGGTCGGGCAGCGGTGGGTGAGGATCTCGCGCACGCCGTCGGTGACGTTCTGCCTGGTCATCTCGACGAGGCCGAGGGGCGAGACCTCCATCACATAGCTCTTCGTTTTGTCGAGGTCGAGCGCCTTGCGCAGCGTCTTCAGCACCTGGTCGCGGTTGCGGGCCCGCGCCATGTCGATGAAGTCGATGACGATGATGCCGCCGATGTCGCGCAGGCGAAGCTGCCGGACCACCTCGTCGGCCGCCTCGACGTTCACCCTGGTGATGGTGTCCTCGAGCCGGCCACCCTTGCCGCGGCCCGTGAACGAGCCCGTGTTGATGTCGATCACCGTCAGCGCCTCGGCGTAGTCGATGATCAGGTAGCCGCCCGAGGGCAGATCGACGCGGCGCGAGAGCACCTCGTCGAAGGTGCGATCGACGTCAAAGGCCTCGAAGATCGGCTTGCGATCCGTGTAGAGCTCGACCGACTCGGTCAGCTCCGGAGCCGTGCGCTCGAAGAAGCTCGAAACCCGCTGGTGCTGCTTCTCGTCGTCGATCACAGCACCCTCGAATTCCGAGCGCAGGACGTCGCGCAGGACCCGGACCGAGAGGTCCGCCTCCTGGAAGATGAGCGCTGGTGCCTCAACCTGGCCCGAGCGACGATCGAGCACCTCGTGCAGCTTCAGCAGGTAGTCGATCTCCCGCTCGAAGTCCTCGGCCTCGGCGCCCTGCGCCGCGGTGCGGACGATCAGCCCGCCCGGGACCTCCTTCTTGCGCGCCTTGCTCACCTTGGCGAGCAGCCGGCGCAGCTTGTCCCGCTCGGAATCGGGCACGCGGCGGCTGACACCGACGCCCTCGCCCTGCGGCATGTAAACGAGGTAGCGGCCGGCGATCGACAGCTGCATCGACAGGCGCGCGCCCTTCGTCTTCAGGGGGTCCTTGACGACCTGGACGATGATCTCCTGCTTCGGCTTGATCAGCTCGTCGATCCGCCGCCCGCGGCCGCGGCCGCGCTTCGGCGCCGCCTTGCCGTCGGCGGTGACGATCTCGTCGACGTGCAGGAAGCCGTTTCGCTCCAGCCCGATGTCCACGAAGGCCGCCTCCATCCCGGGCAGGACGTTGTCGATCACACCCTTGTAGATGTTGCCGACGATGGATCGCTGGCCGCGCCGCTCCACGTAGAGCTCGCCGACCTTGAAGCCGCCGTTCTTCTGCTTGCTCTGGCCGCCGCGCTTCGCGGCGCCCTTCGCCTCACGTACGGCCACCCGCGTTTCGCCGCGGTCGACCGACACCAATATCTGTTTACGCAATCAAACTCACCTCAAAGAGCGTTGGGACCGGCCCTTCTGAGCCGACCGGCCCCGCTCTTGGAGGTGAGCTGCGCCTGCACGTAAATCGATTGGAGGATCCCGATCGCCATGAAGGTGACGAGTGCGGAGGATCCGCCGAAGCTCATCAACGGAAGGGTGATACCCGTGACCGGCATGATCGCCAGGTTCATACCCACGTTGACGAACACCTGGAACATCAGCATCGCCGCAATAGCTCCGGCGATCATGCTCCCGTACAAGTTTTTCGAAATAGTCATGATGCGCAGCGCCCGCCAAATGAGCAGGGCGTATAGGGATAGTAGGAACGCGGCGCCGACAAACCCGAACCTCTCCCCCACCGCAGCGAACATGAAGTCCGTGTGGTGTTCGGGCAGGAAGTCGTTCCGCGTCTGGGTTGCCTCCTCGCCTCGGCCGGTCTTTCCTCCGGCGCCAACGGCGATCAAGGCCTGGTTGGACTGGTAGCTGGAGTCGCCCGGATCGTCGCTCGGATTGAGAAACGAGGTTAGGCGCTCCTGCTGGTAATCGTGCAATACGGGCATCCCCAGCGCCGGCGCGATGACGAGAACCGCAGCGATCGCCCCCGCCGCGACGGCACCGAGCAACGCGAAATGCGTCCACCTGATGCCTGCGACGAAGAGGACCGCGAGCGTGATCACGCCCAGCACCAGCGCGGTGCCGAGGTCTGGCTGGAGAAGCACCATTGCCGCCGGGATCAGCCCGAGGAGGAGCAGACGCGCGGTCCGCTGCCCCTCGGACGTTCGCCGGACCCTGTCGATGACGAAGCCCGCGAGCGCGAGCATCAGCAGCAACTTGGCCAGCTCCGACGGCTGGAACGTGAAGAACGGGAGCTCGATCCACCGGTTCGACCCGCGCGTGGCGTTGCCCAGCACGAACACGGCGGCGATCGAGACGATGATGAAGGTGTAGACGCCGACGCGGAGTTCGCGGAAGCGCGAGTAGTCGACCCGGGCGAGGGCGAGCATCAGAGCGATCCCGATGACCCCGTAGATCGCCTGGCGGATGGCGTAGTAATAGGGGTCGCCGGGCACGTCGCCCTGCGTGGTCATCGCGAGCGTCAGGACGCTGAACGAGATCAGCCCGATCGCGGCGATGAGGAGGAGCGGGTCGAGGTGGCCGATGCGCGGCCGTGCCTCCGGCTCGGAGCGAGGCTCGTCGAAGCTGCGCGGACCGGGCCGCGGCTGGGCGAGGGTGGGGCTCATTCGTATACCTCCGTCCCACCCTCGACCGACTTGACCTGTCCGGGCCGGACGTCGAAGTAGGTCTCCAGGATCTGCCGCACGGCGGGCGCCGCGGCGTCCGCGCCGAAACCACCCTCCTCGAGCGTCGCCACGACGACGACCTCGGGATCGTCGGCGGGCGCGAGGGCGACGTACCAGGACTGGTCCTCGTAGCCGAACCGCTCGGCGGTACCGGTCTTGCCGGCGATGTCGACGGGGAAACCGCCGAACACTCCGTAGGACGTGCCCCCCGG
Organism: uncultured Thermoleophilia bacterium; assembly: GCA_963785155.1. GTDB lineage: Bacteria > Actinomycetota > Thermoleophilia > Solirubrobacterales > 70-9 > DASUSH01. The sequence continues at coordinate 250,257 of CAWAUB010000007.1, read as the reverse complement.
CTCCATCGCCGCCGCCTGCAGGCCGCCGAGGATCGCGTCTCGTGTCCCCGGTGAGATGTCCAGCTCACGCCGGGCCGCCGGGGTGATCTCCTGGATCACGCGGCCGTTCTGGTCCTCGACCCGCTGCGCGAGGTGCGGGCGCGGAACGGTGCCGCCGTTGGCGAGCGTCGAGTAGGCCACCGCCATCTGCAGCGGGGTCGCCTGCAGGTCACCCTGGCCGACGGAGAGGTTGATGTTGTCGCCGGCGGTCCACTCGCGGTCCGTGTCGCCCTTCTCGAAGAGCTCGTTGCGCCAGGCCGGCGTCGGGATCAGGCCACCGAGCTCCGAGGGCAGGTCGATCCCGGTCGGGCTCCCGAGCCCGAGCCGGCCGGCCCACTCCTGAATCGGCATCGGCTGCTGCTCGGTGTTCGCCTCGTGGCCGAGCTTGTAGAAGTAGACGTCGGAGGAGACCTGCAGGGCGGTGCGCATGTCGATCGCCCCGTTCACCGCGTCGCCGGCGTTGCGGAAGGTGACGCCACCGACCGTGTACTGCCCCGGGTCGTCGACGATCTCGCCCGGGGTAATCAGGCCCTCCTCGAGCGCCGCCGCCGCGGTGATCAGCTTGTAGGTCGAGCCCGTCGGGTAGAGGCCCTGGATCGCCCGGTTCGCCTGTGGCGCACCGGTCTCGGTCGAGTTCAGGAAGTTGACGGTCTTCTGCGAGATCGTGGGCTTCGTGTAGACGGAGGGGTCGAAGGTGGGCGCCGAACCGAGCCCGAGGACCTCGCCAGAGTCGACGTCCATCGCGACGAACGCCCCGGGCAGCCCGAACTGGCCGATCGCGGCCTCGCCGGACGCCTGGATCCGGGAGTCGAGCGTCAGGCGAAGGTTGTTGCCGGCCTTCGGAGCCTCGTCCGAGAGCGGCTCGCCCTTCGGCCTGCCGAGGGCGTCGACCTGGACCTGGGTCGCGCCGGACTCGCCGCGAAGCTGGGAGTCGTACGCGAGCTCGACGCCAGTCTGGCCGACCTGGTCGCCCGGATCGAGCCGCTTGTACTGCGGCGTCTCGAGCTGCTCGGGGCTGACCTCGCGGACGTAGCCGAAGATGTGGGCGGCGAGGTTGCCGTCGGGATAGCTGCGCACGTAGACGCGCTCGACGGAAACACCGGGGAAGTCCTGGCCGTGCTCCTGCAGGTAGAGGACGAGCTCGTAGGGGACGTCGCGCTTCAGCGTTACGGGAGTGGCGGGCAGCTCCTTGGTCTGGCGGCGGATCTCCTTGTCGATCCGCTCCGCGGGCATCCCGGCGACCTCGGCGAGGCGCTTGATCACCTGGTCGCGCTGTTCCTTGTTCCCGGGCAGCTCGTCGCCCTTCACCTGCAGCGCGAGCGACGTCCGGTTGTCGACGAGGACCTCGCCGTTGCGGTCGACGATCTGGCCACGCGGAGCCTGGACCTTCACCTCCCGCACCCGGTTGTTCTGGGCCTGCTCGAGGTACTTGTCGCCGGACAGCACCTCGAGATACCAGAGGCGGAAGAAGATGATGAAGAACATGATCAGCGCGGCGCCGCCGAGGATCGCCACACGCAGAGCGAACTGCGATGTCATCGGGGGCTGTCTGTCGTCGTCTCTCAGGTACATGGTCTCGGTGTCCAGATCTTCCTACGCGGCTCGGATCGGAGAGAGAGATGCCCTGCGGCGGCGGCCGGTGCCCTCGACCAGCGCCGGCCGCAGGATCAGCCGGACGAGGGGATAGATCGGGATCGCGAGCAGCCCGGCCAGCAGCGCCTTGACGAGGATCTCCCGGACGACGAGCAGGCTGACCGGCGCCTCGACCCCGAGCATGAGCTGGATCGCCGCGAACATCGCAGCGCCGAGCAGGGTCAACGCGCCCGTCAGGAGCGGCGGCACCAGCGAGCTCGTGATGTCGAAGCTCTCGCGCCAGCGCCCGGCGAGGTAGCCGACCGCGAGCAGGACGATCGACGAAACGCCGAGCGTCTGCAGGAGCAGGGAATCGGTGAGCAGGCCGAGCGCGAAGCCGCAGACGGCGCCGAGGACGCCGCCTCCGAGCAGGCCCAGCGCGACCGCGAGCACCGGCAGGATGTCCGGCGTCGAGCCGAGCACGTGGAGCTGGGAGAAGAAGGCGAGCTGGACCACCACGCCCACCAGGAGCAGGAGGGCGATCCGCAGGGTGACCTGCCAGGTGACGATCACTTGCCGCCACCCCCCTCGGGGCTCGTCAGGACCTGGGCGTACTCGAAGTCGCGCAAATCGGCGTAGGGCTTCACGTGGACCCGCTGGAACGTTTCCTGCGCGCCGATCTCAGCTTCGGTGATCTCGCCGACGGGGATGCCGTAGGGGAAGAGCGACTCGAGCTCGGTGGCGGTCGAGCCGGCGGTGACCAGCCGCTGGCCCTCCGAGACCTCGCGGTCGGCCTGGATGAAGTCGAGGAGCAGGTCATCCGGGTCCCCGACCTCGGGCTTGACGACGCCGAGCGGGCCCTCGGGCACGATCCGCGTGGAGACCGCGCTGCGGTGGTCGGTGATCATCGTCACCTTCGCCGTGCCGGAGGTCGTGTCGGAGATCCGCCCGACCAGGCCGTCGCCGGTGACGACGGGATCGTCGCGCTCGATCCCGGAGCTCGAACCGTGGTCCAGCGTCACCTCCGAATACCAGACGGTCGGCGAGCGGGCGATCACGCGGGAGTTGACGGACTCGAAGCCCTCGATCCCGGCGTCGCGCTCGAACTCGAGCAGCCCGCGCAGCTCGTCGTTCTCGCCGAGCGCCGCGTCGGCAGCGGTCGCCTGATCGCGAAGCTCGGTCAGCTCGGCGCGCAGCTCGTCGTTCTCGCCGCGGGCATCGAAGGTCTCGTCGAACCAGTTCACCGCGTCACGCACGGGCTTCAGCGCCCTTCCCGCGCCCTCCTCGATCGGCGCGAAGACCGAGGCAAGGCCGCGCTGGATCGAATGGATCGGGCCGCTCTCCGCCTCCGAGAAGCTGAGCGAGAGCAGGATCAGCGAGAGGATCACGAGCGTCACGAGAACCGCCCGGCGACGTCGGACTTGCTTGCGGTACACGAGTAATCCCCGTTACCCCGCGGTCGAGAAGCTCGAGCGCCGGCGCCGGCCGGAGCCGCGCTGCGCCTTGTGCATCGCCTCGAACTCCTCCAGCGAGCGGCCGGAACCGACGGCGACGCAGGTGAGCGGGGACTCGGCGATCTGGGCGGGCATCTGGCATTCCTCGCGCAGGCGGTCCTCGAAGCCCTGGAGCAGGGCGCCGCCGCCAGCGAGGGTGATGCCGCGGTCCATGATGTCGCCGGCGAGCTCGGGCGGGGTCCGGTCGAGCGTGTCCTTGACCGCGCCGAGGATCTGGCCGATGGGCTCCTCGAGCGCGCCGCGGACCTCCTCGGAGCGCAGCATGATCGTCTTGGGCAGGCCGGAGACCATGTCGCGGCCGCGGATCTCGGTGGTGATCTCCTCGGGAAGGGGCGCCGCCGAGCCGAGCTCGAGCTTCACCTCCTCGGCGGTCTGCGTGCCGATCAGGAGCTTGTGGGTGTGCTTGCAGTAGTTGACGATCGCGTCGTCCATCTCGTCGCCGCCGACGCGGATCGACTGCGAGACGACGATCCCGCCGAGCGAGATCACCGCCACCTCGCTGGTGCCGCCGCCCACATCCACCACCATCGAGCCCATCGGCTCGGCGACCGGCAGGCCGGCGCCGATCGCGGCGGCCATCGGCTCCTCGATCAGGTACGCCTGGCGGGCGCCGGCGGATAGACAGGCTTCTTCTACGGCGCGCTTCTCGACCCCGGTGACGCCGGAGGGCACGCAGACGACGACGCGCGGGTGGGCGAAGCGGTTCTGGTGGACCTTCTGGATGAAGTGGCGGAGCATCTGCTCGGTGACATCGAAGTCGGCGATGACGCCGTCCTTGAGCGGGCGGATCGCGCTGATCGTGCCCGGGGTCCGGCCGAGCATCCGCTTGGCCTCGAGGCCGACCGCGTGCACGTCGCCGTTGCGCGAGTCGACCGCGACCACGGACGGCTCCGAGAGCACGATCCCGCGCCCGCGCACGTAGACGAGCGTGTTGGCGGTGCCGAGGTCAACCGCCATGTCGCGGCCCCCGAAACCGGTGAGATAGCTCAGGACACCCATAAAGGAAATTGCAGGTACGGCGAAGCTTCCGCCGGCTGGAACCGGCCTCGAAATTCGCCCTTTTGGGCACCGCCGAGACCGGTGGTCGCACCCCACCCGACCAGGCAACTGTAGCGAACGATCTAAAGCCTCAATCAGGCTCTGCAACGCCCTGCACGAACCTAAGGGTAATTCTTAGCCTTAGGGTTTTCCGAGGAGTTCCGGAACGAGGCCTAAAAGCGCCCGCAAAGGGAGCCCGACGACGTTCGAGAAGTCCCCCTCCAGGCGCTCGATCAGGGTCGATCCGAGCCCCTGGATCGCGTACGCGCCGGCCCGGTCGCGCCACTCTCCGGACGCCAGATAGCGATCCAGGTCGGCCAATTCGATCGTGCGGAAGGTGACGAGCGAGCGCTCGGTCGACGATCCTGCTCCTCCCCTCCCTCGATCACGGCGACGCCGCTCCAGACCTCGTGCGTGCGCCCCGAGAGCGCTTCGAGCCGCTCGCGCGCGTCCGCCTCGTCGACGGGCTTGCCGAGCAGCCGGCCTTCGAGGGCGACGTCGGTATCGAAGCCGAGGACGAGGGCCCCCTCGGCCGCGTCCGTGGCCGCGGCACGGGCCTTCCGCAGGGCGTTCTCGAGCACGACGTCCTCAGGTGTCCCCTCGCGGAGCTCCTCGACATCGGTGGCAACGACCTCGAACTGGACCCCGAGCGCACCGAGGATCTCCCGGCGGCGGGGCGACGCGGAGGCAAGGATGAGCGGCTTACTCGTGATCGGCCGCATTTCCGTTGCCGGCGCCATCCTCCTGTCGCTCCAAGACGAACGCCTCGATACCGATGTCGGGATCGAGGTGATTGTCGCTCAGGAACGCGATCACCTTGCGCCCGAGCGTCGACTCGATCAGGCCGACCAGCTCAGGCTGCATCGCCCGCTGGTACTCGCGGCGGGTGTGGAGCACGTGATCGCCCTTGCCGAGCTCGACCAGTCTCGCCTCGCCCTTGGTCAGCGTGTCCGAGAAAGTGACCGCACACAGTTCGGAGTTGATCACGGTTCGAGCCCTGGTCGGGCCCCGTCCGGTGTAGTCGCGAAGGATCTTTACCGCCTCTCGCGAGATCGTCGCACTGAGCTCCCGCCGCTGACTCGCAGCCATCTCGACCATGGTTGACCTTCCCTCGTGCCCTCTGAGGCGAGGCCGCGCGAGAGGCAGAGGACACGAGTGAGATCCCGACGTGCGGCACCACAAGGGTACGGCACTTGGCGACGCGGTGAAATCAGCGGTACTCTTCGCACCAGGGCTCCCACTCAGAGGGGTTGGGGCCTTTTTACAGTTTCGTCGGGAGGGGTCGTTGTCACCGGCAGCCGCCAGACCCGCCGCCCCAGCACTTTCGAGGGGAGGTATTCCTTGGCCGGTCTCGACGAAGCACCTCGCACCGAAGCTCACGTGGACGATGAGTTGTTCAGCGTCACTCTCTCGTTCAATGGCGCGGTGTTTGCGATCGAGCTCTTCGGTGAGCTCGACCTGGCGAGCGCGCCGGAGCTCGAAAAGGCGATCGCTCGGGCGGAGGAAACCGACGCTGTAACGATCCTCGTCGACCTCAGCGCCCTGCAATTCATCGACTCCAACGGCATCAAGGTCCTGCTCGCCGAGAGCAGGCGCTCGACTGCCGCCACCAACAGGCTTCATTTCTTGCGCGGAACAGGTCAGGTCGAAGAGACCCTCGCGACGTGCGGACTGGCCGACCGACTTCCCTTCCTCGACTGAGGGCTACAGGTCGGGGAACCAGATCCCGATCTCGCGCGCGGCGGACTCGTCGGAGTCCGAGCCGTGGACGAGATTGAAGGTGACCTCGGTCGCAAACTCCCCGCGGATCGAGCCGGGTGCGGCCTCGATCGGGTCGGTCGCGCCGATCAGCTGGCGGGCGGCCCTGACGGCCTCATTGCCCTCGAAGACGATCGCGACCAGCGGGCCGCCGGTGATGAAATCGACCAGCTCGCCGAAAAACGGCTTCTCGGTGTGCTCCGCGTAGTGCTCGTTGGCGATCGCCTCGTCGGCGGTGAGCTGGCGCATCGCCTGGATTCGCAGGCCCTTGCGCTCCAGCCGTGCGATCACCTCGCCGGTGAGGCCGCGCTCGAAGGCATCTGGCTTGACCAGGATCAAGGTGCGGGATCTCATGCAGATGAGATCCCATCGAACCGGACGCGTAGCGGAGGATTCGGTGGACTCATTCGGTCCTCTCTACTCGTCGCTCTCGGGCTCTGAGCTCGACGAGCGGGAGCGTGCGGTCGCGCGCTCGGCGGTCTCGTCGGCGGGCGCGGAGTTGGTGCTCTGCTTCTCAGTCTTCGACTGCTGTGCGTCACCCTTGGTGGCGGACTTCGACCGGCGCTTGGACGGGCGCTTCTCGCCGCTCGAACCGCCCTCGCGCGCCGCACGCGCTGCCTCGCGCTTCTCCCGCTGCTCGCGAGTGAGCTTGGCGGCCTTCTGCGCGTCCCGCGACGGCGGCTCGCGATCGGAGCGCTGGCGGCGCCGGGGGCGCGCGCTGCGCTCGGTCGAGCGCTGGCGTATCTGAGTTTCGCAATAGGGGCACATCGCCCAGCGCGGGTCGACCGGCTTCGAGCAGGTCGGGCAGGGATCCTTGAGCCTGGCCTCGCAATTCGGGCAGCGCAGGTAGTTGCGCTCGACCGGGTAGCGGCAGTTCGGGCACGACTGCTCGTCGAGCTGCTTTACCCGCAGCTCGGACGCCCTGATCTCGAGCTCGCGCTCCTTGCGATCCTCGATGAACTCGGGCGGCCGCAGGATCGCGTAGATCATCGAGCCGACGAACGGGAAGAGGGACGCGGCGGTCGCGCAGGCGACCAGCCACTTGTCCTCGATCCGGCGCCGTGCGTCGAGGAAAGTCCAGACGATCAGGGCCAGATAGACGACGACGAGCAGGACGACGAGCAGGTTCACCGCCAGGTTGAGCCCGTCGTTGGAGATCCCGAAGAGGCCGAGAATGGGCATGAGCCGCGGAAGCTTAGTGCGTGAGCCGGTCCCCTCTGCAGGGCGGCCTGCCTAGAGGAACATCCTCCCGAACAGATAGCCCAAGCCGAAGAAGACGAGGATGACGACGGCGACGATCGCCGCGACGAGCCCCATCATCTGAAGCAGCTCTGAGCGTGCCTCCCTGTCCACGGGCGAAGCCTAACCGCGCAGGGTGGACAGCAGGTAGAAGGAGCCCAGGACGAGCACGATGCCGCCCCTGTCGCGGGCCAGCTCCCGGGCACGCTCGAGCGCAGCGCTTGGGTCCGCGACGGCCTCGGCCTCGCCGCCCGCATCGACGCACGCCCGCGCGAGCTCGCCCGCCGGATGCGAGCGGGCGCCGGGGCGGCCCACACCCTCGAGGGCGGACGGCGGTATCTCTGAGCAGATGATGGCCTCACAGGCGCGGGCCAGCGGCGCGCACACGTCGGTTGCCGGCTTCTCGGCAAGCGCGGCGAGGACGGCGACGACCGGGCGACCGCCGGTCAGCTCCGGAAGGGATTCGACGACCGCCTCCACCCCGGCCGCGTTGTGGGCCGCATCGAGGATCAGCGGCGGGTCCCCGTCGATCCATTCGAGCCTCGCCGGCAACCTCGACGCCGTGGCCCCGGCTCGCTCAATCGATTCACGGTTCGGGGTGTCCTCCAGATACGCGGCGGCCGCCGCGATCGCCACGGCGAAGTTCCGCCGCTGGTACGCACCGAGGACCGCGGCCGGCGCGCCCTCGGCCGCCTCCGGAACCTCGACGAAGCTCGCGCCGCGCTCGGCAGCGGTCGCGCGGGCCAGCGCCATGACGGGCTCGGACAGGGGACCGGTGACCAGCGTCGTGCCCTCCCGCAGCACGGCGAGCTTCTCGGTCGCGATCTCCTCCTCGGTCTCGCCCAGGTACTCGGTGTGCTCGAGCGCGACGGAGGTGAGGGCGGTGACCCGCGAGGGGATGACATTGGTCGCATCGAGACGGCCCCCGAGGCCCGCCTCGACGACCGCAACGTCGACTCCGGCATCCGCGAAGGCGAGGAATGCGGCCGCGGTTGCGGCCTCGAACTGGGTGACGCGATCCTGAGGCCCGAGCTCGCGCTCAACCGAGGCGACGGCCTCCGCCACCTGTTCGATCGCCGCGGAGAACTCCGCCGGGCCGATCTCCGCACCGCCGATCCGGATCCGCTCCGCCCAGGAGCGCAGGTGAGGCGAGAGGTATGTGCCCGTCGCGAGCCCGTGCTCGGCGAGCAGGGCTGCGGTCATCTGGGCGACCGAGCTCTTCCCGTTCGAGCCGACGACGTGGATCGAGCCGAAACGCTCCTGGGGCCGGCCCAGCTCCTCGCACAGGGAGCGGATCCTGTGCAGCTCGAAGTTCCAGCCGAGCTTGTCCCGGCCCCTCAACCACTCGCCGGGCTCCTCCGCTTCGCGTCCGGGGCCCGGCGGGCCCGGTTCACCCGCCAAGCTCAGCGAGCTCCTCCCGGTAGCGCTCGAGCTTCTCGCGCTCGCCCTCGACCACCTCGGGCGGCGCCTTCGCGACGAAGCCGTCGTTGGCGAGCTTTCGCTCACCGCGCTCGACCTCGCCGCGCAGCTGGCCGCGACGGTCGTCGAGCCGTGCGGCGACCTGCTCGGCGTCGAGCGATTCCGACGCCAGCACCTCGACCGTCCCGACGCTGGCCACCGTCTCCCCCGCGCCGTCGCCGAACTCGAAGCGGGCCAGGCGGCCGACAAGCTCATGTGGCTCGGCCGATGCTCGGCCGCTCAGCACCGCCTTCACCTCGACCCCGGCGAGATCGCGCCAGCGGCGCAGGCCACGGGTGAGCTCGATCGCCGCCTCGATCTCGGCCTCAGCGGTCTCGTCGACTCGCTCGGCATCGAAGGCCGGAAACGGCGCGACGACGAGCTGCCCGCGTGCGGAGCTCGGCAGGTAGCTCCAGATCTCCTCGGTGACGAACGGCATGAACGGGTGCGCCAGCGCGAGCACCCGCTCGAGCACGAAGGCGAGAGTCGCCGAGACCTCCTCCTCGTTCTCATACAGCCGCGGCTTGACGATCTCCAGGTACCAGTCGCAGAGCTCGGACCAGAGGAAGCGGTAGAGCTCGAGCACCGCGTGGGAGAAGTCGTAGTCGTCGAGGCTCGAGCCGACGAGCTCGACGGTGCGCTCGAGCCGGGAGAGGATCCAGCGGTCCTCGACGTGGAGCGGTCGCGGCGCGGGCTCGGTCTCGGTCTCGGCCGCGTTCAGCAGGACGAGCCGCGAGGCGTTCCAGAGTTTGTTCGCGAGATCGCGGCCCTGCTCGACCTTGGCCGGCGAATAGCGGACGTCCTGGCTCGAGGACATCGCCAGCAGGCCGAAGCGAAGTGCGTCGGCGCCATGCGCGGAGATCTCGTCGAGCGGATCGATCCCGGTGCCGAGGCTCTTCGACATCCGCCGCCCGTCGGGCGCCTGGATCACCGAGTGGACGTAGACGTCGCGGAACGGGACGTCGCCGGGGAACTCGAGACCCATCATGATCATCCGCGCGACCCAGAGGTAGATGATGTCGCGCGCGGTCGTCAGGAAGGTCGTCGGATAGAAGGCACGGAGCAGGTCGGTGTCCTCGGGCCAGCCGAGCGTCGCGAAGGGCCAGAGCGCGGAGGAGAACCAGGTGTCGAGGACGTCCTCCTCCTGGCGCAGCGGGCCGTCGCAGGCGCCGCAGCGCTCCGGCGCGGTCTCCGCGACGAACACCTCCTCGCAGGCGTCGCAGTACCAGACGGGGATCCGGTGACCCCACCACAGCTGGCGCGAGACGCACCAGGGACGCAGGCCGGCCATCCAGTCGAGATAGACGCGCTTCCAGCGCTCCGGGACGATCCGTACCTCGTCCCGCTCGACGACCTCGATCGCCGGCTTCGCGAGCTCGTCCATGCTGCAGAACCACTGGAGGGAGATCAACGGCTCGACCCGCTCGCCCGAGCGATGGGAGAAGGGGACGTTGTGGGTGTAGGGCTCCTCGCTGCGGATCAGGCTCTGCTCACGGAGCGTGGCGATCACCGCCTCCTGCGCCTCGGCGGCCGTCATCCCGGCGTAGGGCTCCCCCGCCGCCTCGTTCATCCGCCCGTCCTCGCCGATCACCCCGATCTCCTCGAGCCCGTGCTTGCGGCCGATGTCGAAGTCGTTCGGGTCGTGGCCCGGGGTGATCTTGAGCGCGCCGGTCCCGAACTCCGGATCGACGTGATCGTCAGCTATCACCGGGATCCGGCGGCCGACGAGCGGGAGGATGCAATGCGAGCCGACGAGCTCTCGGTAGCGATCGTCGTCGGGGTGGACGGCGACCGCGGTGTCGGCGAGCATCGTCTCGGGCCGGACCGTGGCGACGGTCAGCACCCGATCCGAGCCCTCGACCGGATAGTCGATTTCGAAAAGCGTGTCCGTGACCTCGCGCTGCTCCACCTCCAGGTCCGAGATCGCCGAGCGCAGGCCCGGGTCCCAGTTCACCATGTAGGCGTCGCGGTAGATGTAGCCCGCGTCGTAGAGGGAGACGAAGACCTTGTAGACCGCCTTGACGTATCCCTCGTCGAGCGTGAAGCGCTCGCGCTCGTAGTCGCAGGAGGCGCCCAGCGCCTTGAGCTGGTCGACGATCGTGCCGCCGTAGTGCTCTTTCCACTCCCACATGCGCTTCTCGAACGCATCGCGGCCGAGTTCCTGCCGCGTCGTCCCCTCCTTCGCGAGCTCCTTCTCGACGACGGCCTGGGCCCCGATCCCGGCGTGGTCGGTGCCGAGGATCCAGAGCGAATTGCGCCCCTGCATGCGGCGAGCGCGGACCAGGGCGTCCTGGATCGCCCCGTTCAGCGCGTGGCCCATGTGGAGCGACCCGGTCACGTTCGGCGGCGGCACCGCGATCGAGAAGTTCTCCTCGGGCGCGCCCTCCGCGGGCGGATGGAAGTAACCGCCTTCGAGCCAGCCCTCGAAGATCCGTCGCTCGACCGACTCCGGCTGCCAGCGGGTCGTCTGCTCCAGGGTCTCGCGCTGTTCGGGCTGCATCGGAGCGACGATCTTAGGATCCCGTCCGTGAGCGCCGACGCCGCCCGATATGCCCTCTCGCGTCTGCGGGGGATCGCGCGGCCGCCCGTGACGGTGACCGAGCCGCCGGCGGGCATCCGAATCGACCGCGACGTCGGGGTCGAGGTTCGCGACGGCACCACCCTTCGGGTGAACGTCTTCCGGCCCGAGACCGAGGGCCCGGTCCCCGTGCTGATGTCCGCGCACCCCTACGGCAAGGACAGGTTGCCGCGGAAGACCCGGCTGGGCTGGCGCTTCGACACGCAGTACCGGGCGCTGCGCCAGCCGGCGCCGGTCTCATTCTCGGCGCTGACCACGTGGGAGGCACCGGACCCCGGCTGGTGGGTGCCGCGCGGCTACGCGATGGTCAACTGCGACCTGCGCGGCTGCGGAACCTCCGAGGGCACCGGCCGCCTGCTCTCCAAGCAGGAGGGCGAGGACTACGCCGACCTGATCGAGTGGGCCGCCGCGCAGCCGTGGTCGACAGGGAAGGTCGGGCTGCTCGGGGTCTCCTATCTGGCCCTGAGCCAGTACCGCGCCGCTGCCGAGCGGCCCGAGCACCTGGCGGCGATCTGCCCGTGGGAGGGATTCACCGACGCCTACCGCGATCTGATGCGGCCGGGAGGGGTTCGCGAGGACGGCTTCGTGCGCCTGTGGAGCCGCGGGATCGCGAAGCAACGAGTCGAGCCGAACATCCGCGAGGTCGAAGCCGAGCACCCGGAGTTCGACGAGCTATGGCGCGGGATGGTCCCGGAGCTCGAGCGGATCGAGGCCCCGATGCTCGTCTGCGCGAGCTTCTCCGACCACAACCTGCACAGCCGCGGCTCGTTCCGCGGCTTCGAGCGGGTGGGCTCCGCCCAGCGATGGCTCTACACCCATCGCGGCGGCAAGTGGACGACCTTCTATTCGGCGCCCGCGAAGGCGGCGCAGAAGCGCTTCTTCGATCACTTCCTCAAGGGTGAGGAGAACGGGATGGCGGACCAGCCGCCGGTCCGGCTGGAGGTGAGGGAACACCGCGAGGTGATCCACAGCGTGCGCGAGGAGAACGAGTGGCCGCTAGCCCGGACGGAGTGGCGGGAACTGCACCTCGGTGCGGGCGGCTCGCTCTCCGAGCAGCCGCCGGCACGAGCCGCCACCGCTCCGTTCGAGACGGTCGACCGGGCGGGGGCCGGCTTCGAGCACACCTTCGAACACGAGATCGAGCTAACGGGCCCGATGGCGCTGCGGGTGCATGTGGAGACGCGGGTCGCCTACGACGTCAGCCTGTTCGTCGCGGTCGACAAGTACCGCCGCGGGAAGCGGGTGCCCTTCGAGGGCAGCTACGGCTTCGGCCGCGACCACGTCACGACGGGCTGGCTGAAGGCCTCCCATCGCTCGCTCGATCCGGGCCGATCCAGGCCGTTCGAACCGGTCCACACACACGTCGACCCGCAGCCGCTGAAGCCCGGTGAAGTCGCCGCTGTCGAGGTCCCGCTCGTCGCCTCCTCCACCCTCTTCCGCCCGGGCGACGTCCTGCGCCTGACCATCCGCGGCCGCTGGCCGTGGCGCCGCAACCCGCTCACCGGCCAGTTCCCCGCCGCCTACGAGCCGAGCCCGAAAGGCACCTGCATCCTGCACCTCGGCGGCGAGCACGACTCCCACCTGTTGGTGCCGGCAATCCCGCCGCGCTGAACGGGTTCAGCGGTCGCCGGCGGCGCCCGCGAGGACCGCTTTCACGTCGAGGATCGGGGTGCCGTCGAGCGCCTCCAGGTTGCGGACTCGCACGCGGGAGCCGTCGATTTCGACCACCTCCACGCGGTGGAGGCCGATCGGGTTGGGGCGGTGGGGAGAGCGGGTCGCGAAGACGCCCGTCAGCGGCCGGGACTCGTCACCGCGGGGATGGACCGCGAGGACGTCGCGGCGCGCGCGGTCGAGCCAGGTGAGCACGATCAGCTCATCGCCTGAGGAAATCCCCTCGAGCGCCGGGAGAAGCGTTTCGTCGAAATCGATCCAGGCGTCCGGCGCCCCCTCATCGCCCTGCTTCGGCGCCTCCGCCATTTCCGTCAGCGTGGATTCGACTCGCCCGACCGGCCTCAGCTTGATCTGCTCGCCCATGTCCCGATCGTCAACTTGATGGTGAAAAAATCCCGTAGCGAAGTTCGGGCAGCGCGAGGAAGACGATCGCGATCGCGACGAGGACCAGCGCGATGTTGCGCATGCGCTCGTCGCTGTTTCGGTTGCGGTCGTAGGCGGTCCAAGCGGCCAGCGCGAGCCCGACGATCGGGAAGAAGACGATCAGCGCAACGGTGATCGCGATCAGAAAGGCGTCCTGGCGCGCCGTCGCCGTCCGGAACCATCCCGGCCTCGCGTCGCTCAGCCGATCGGAGACCGAGGGACCACGGGCCTCCGCCTCCCTCCTCGCCGCTTCGAGATCGAAGCCGCAGACCGCGCAGCCGGCGGCGAACTGGCTCACCGTGGAGCCGACAGTCCGGGCACTTCGTCGAGCGCACTCGGGCGCAACTCCTACCTACGCCGACTCGGCCTCGGCCGGCTCGTCGCCCGCGTCGCCGGCCTCAGGCGGGACCGCCTGGGTGACGAGGGTCGGGGCGAGGCCCTTCTCGATCGTCTCCTTGGTGACGACGCACTTGGAGACGTCGCGGCGGGAGGGCAGCTCGAACTGGACGTCGAGCAGGGTCTCCTCGAGGATCGAACGCAGGCCGCGGGCGCCGGTCTCCCGCTCGAGCGCCTTGTCGGCGATCGCGGCGAGCGACTCCTCGGCGAAGACGAGCTCGATGTCGTCGAACTCGAAAAAGCGCTGGAACTGCTTCGAGAGCGCGTTCCGCGGCTCGGTCAGGATCGTGATCAGGTCGTCGCGCGAGAGCTGGTGGATCGCCGAGACGACCGGCAGGCGGCCGATGAACTCGGGGATCAGGCCGTACTCGATCAGGTCCTCTGGCAGCACCTGCTCGTAGAGCTCGCCGATGTCCTGCTGATCCTTCGACGCGACCTCGGCGCCGAAGCCGATCCCGGTCTGGCCCACCCGCTTCTCGATCACGTGGTCGAGGTTGGCGAAGGAGCCGCCGCAGATGAAGAGGATGTTCGTCGTGTCGATCGAGAGGAACTCCTGGTGCGGGTGCTTGCGCCCGCCCTGCGGAGGCACCGACGCGGTGGTGCCCTCGAGGATCTTCAGGAGCGCCTGCTGCACGCCCTCGCCGGAGACGTCGCGGGTGATCGACGGGTTGTCGGCCTTGCGGGCGATCTTGTCGATCTCGTCGATGTAGATGATCCCCGTCTCCGCCTTCTTCACATCGAAGTCGGCGGCCTGGATCAGCTTCAGCAGGATGTTCTCGACGTCCTCGCCGACGTAGCCCGCCTCGGTGAGCGCGGTTGCGTCGGCGATCGCGAACGGCACGTTCAGGATCCGCGCGAGGGTCTGGGCGAGCAGGGTCTTCCCGCAGCCGGTCGGGCCGAGAAGCATGATGTTCGACTTCTGCAGCTCGATCTCGTCGTCGCCGGCGTTCTGCGCCATCTGGACGCGCTTGTAGTGGTTGTAGACGGCGACCGAGAGCGACCGCTTCGCCGTCTCCTGTCCGACTACGTACTCGTCCAGAACCGAGTTGATCTCGGCGGGTTTCGGGAGGCTCTCGAGCTCGAAGCTGGGCGGTGCCGTCAGCTCCTCGTCGATGATCTCGTTACAGAGATCGATGCACTCGTCGCAGATGTAGACGCCGGGGCCGGCGATGAGCTTCTTGACCTGCCGCTGCGACTTGCCGCAGAAGCTGCAAAGTAGCTGCTCGTTCGAGTCTGTTGGACGTGCCACGGGGTCTCTCCTCCCAAGCTGTTTTCGCTCTTTGGAGACCTCGCCTCGGAGCTTAGGGCAAGCCCGGCGCCGTCTCGCTTCGGTGTTGTTACTGCGCCGCGGCCCGCGTCCCTGCCCGCGGGCGCGAGCTTGCCGGCCGGCGGTAGTAATCTCGAGGCCTAGCTCTTCGACAGGGAGGTTGACCCTTGATCCGCAGGACCCCGCTTCTCGCCGCCGCCGTGGCCGCGCTTGCCCTCGCCGTTCCCGCCACAGCCGGCGCGGAGCGCACCGAATTCGGGACCGGCGCCCAGCCGGGCGTCTCCTTCATCGCGAAGCTCCGGGGCAACGAGGTGATCAGCGTGAAGAAGTTCACCTTCTTCGACATCGCCCTCCAGTGTGATCAGGGCATCCTCGAAGGCGTCGAGAACCGCGGTGAGCCCCTACCGAAGATGGGCGTCTCAAACAACCGCTTCGACGACACCTTCACCGGTGGCAACGGTCAGAAGGTCGAGGTCTCGGGCAAGTTCTCCAACAAGGGGGAGAAGGCGGAGGGCAAGCTGCGGATCCGCGGTGACTTCCCCGATCCGAACGGCGTCGCGTTCACGAACTGCGACAGCGGCAAGATCCAGTGGAAGGCCGGCGCCTAGCCCGATTCAGCAGGCGCCGAGCGGGTTCCCTGCGACGGTCCCGAACGTGTTGCCGGAGCCGCAGTTGCCGATCCCCTCGTTGAACAGGTCGGCGCCGGTCCCGCCCTGAGCCGACGTTCCGTTG
Source organism: uncultured Thermoleophilia bacterium (assembly GCA_963785155.1). GTDB lineage: Bacteria > Actinomycetota > Thermoleophilia > Solirubrobacterales > 70-9 > DASUSH01. The sequence continues at coordinate 234,572 of CAWAUB010000007.1, read as the reverse complement.
CCGCTGGCCCGATTGTCGAGGACGCGGTTGTCGTCAGACGTGACGTCGAGGTGGATTCCGGCATATGGGTTGGAGTCGGTGACGTTGCCCGAGATCACGACGCCGTCGGCGTTGTGAAGGAAGATCCCGGTCGGCGTGAAGCCGTTGGTGTTCGCGTTCGTCTCGTTGTTGGCCACGAGGATGCCGCCGTTACCCGCTGAGTCCTCGATCAGGATGCCGCGGTTGTTCTCCTTCGCAGTGTTGTCGGTGACCTCGACGACGTGCTCCGGGTTGCGGATCCCGCCGACGTATACACCGGCGTCGTCGTAGCCCTTGAAGTCGCTCTCGTCGACGAGCACGTCGCCGGTGTCGAAGACGTTCACCCCGTACTTGACGCCGCACTTGTCCTGAAGCGAGAGGCCCAGGGCCGCCCCCGAGCCGCCCTCGATGAAGTTGACCTCGGCGCCGCCGTACTGGCCGCCGGCCGCATCGGTCGCGCCGGTCACCTTGAAGTTCTGGAGGACGATCCCCGGGCTCAGCACGAGCATCGTGAAGGCGACGTTGCAGCGGCCGTCGACCGTCGGCAGCTTCTTGCCGTCGTTCGGGCCCTTGATCGTCAGGTTCTTCCGGTTCTCAATCGTCACCCCGCCCTTGTACTCGCCCTTTTTCGCGAGCACGAGCTTGTCGCCCTTCTTGGCCTTGTCGATGGCCTTCTGGAGCGTGCCCTTGCCGGGCTTGACGTCGTATTTCTTGGCCTGGGCGGCCGGGGCCGCGATGAGTGCCGCCGCAAGAGCGGCCGCGATCAGGGTGCGCCTAGCGATGCTCGAGCACCCGGTCGACGATGTGGTACTCCTTCGCCTCCTCGGCACTCATGAAGTAGTCGCGCTCGGTGTCCTTCGTGACCTTGTCGAAGGGCTGGCCGGTGTGCTTGGCGATGATCTCGTCGAGGCGGCGGCGGACGTCGATGATCTCCTTGGCGTGGATCTCGATGTCGGTTGCCTGGCCCTGGAAGCCCGCCGAGACCTGGTGGATCAGGATCTTCGAATTCGGCAGTGCCATCCGCTTGTCCGCGGCGCCCGCCGAAAGCAGCAGCGCACCCATGCTCATCGCGACGCCGACGCAGATCGTCGAGACGTCGGGCTTGATGAACTGCATCGCGTCGTAGATCGCGAGGCCCGCGTAGACCGAGCCGCCCGGTGAGTTGACGTAGAGCGAGATGTCCTTATCCGGATCCTCGGACTCCAGGTGGATCAGCTGGGCGACGATCAGGTTGGCGATGTCCTCGGTGACAGGCGTGCCGAGGAAGATGATCCGCTCGTTGAGCAGGCGCGAATAGATGTCGAACGCGCGCTCTCCGCGCGAGGTCTGCTCGACGACCATGGGGACGAGGGGGCTCATTGGCGGGTGATACTAGCTATCCGGGTCGGCGGGCTTTCCCGAGCCCGGAGTCCAGAGCTTTCCGCCCTCTTCGTCGGCCTGCTCGGCGGCGGGTTCGGCCTCGGGGTCGCCCTTCTCGGGCGTCCATAGCTTCTCGCGCGCCTCGGCCTTCTCCATCGGGATCTTCTTGGCCGAGTCGACGACGAGCTCGGCGGCGCGGCGCATTCGCAGGTCCTGGCGAACGAGGCTGTCGCGGCCGGTCGAGCGAAGCTTTTCGACCGCCTTGCGGGCCTCCTTCTCCGCCTTTGGCGAGGTGTCATCTCCGCGCAGTCCCTCGAGGAGGTCGTCGTCTGAGATCTCGATCGACTCGGCGTTCGCGATCCCGGCAAGGACCGCGTCGCGAGCCAGGCTCACCTCCGCCTCGGAGCGGACCTCGGCGACCATCTCCTCGCGCGTCCGTCCCTGGATCTGGAAGAAGGTCTCCGGCTCGATCCCCTGATGGGAGAGCTGGTGCTCGAAGCGGTGGAACATCTCCTCGGCGCGGGCCTCGGCCAGCTCGTCGGGGATCTCGACCTCGGCGTTCTCGACAGCGGCGGCGACGGCGGCCTCGCGGAACCCCTCGTCGGCTCGGCTCTCGGCAGCGGCGCGCAGCTTCTCGGTGATGTCCCCACGGAGCTCGTCGAGCGTGTCGAACTCGGAGGCTTCGAGCGCGAACTCGTCGTTCAGGTCGGGCAGGCGCTTCTCGCGGACCTCCTGGACGGTGACCTCGAACGTCGCGTCCTTGCCGGCGAGGTGCTCCGCCCGGTAATCCTCCGGGAAGGTGACCTCGACCTTGCGCTCGTCGCCCCCCTTCGCCCCGGCCAGGGCCTCCTCGAATCCATCGACCAGCGACCCCGAGCCGAGCTCGAGCAACTGGTCCTTGCCCTCGCCGCCCTCGAAGAGCTCGCCGTCGACCGACCCCTTGTAGTCGATCAGCAGGAAGTCGCCCTCCGCGGCCTCGCGCTCGACGGGGTTGAGCGAGGCGAAGCCCTCGCGGAGCCGTTCGACCTCCGCCTCAACCGCGTCGTCGGGAACCTCGGGCTCCGGATAGCCGACCTCGAGCCCCCTGTAGTCGCCGAGCTTTGCCTCCGGCCGGACGCCGATCTCGATCGTCAGCTCGAGCGGCTCGCCCTCGGCAGGGAGGTCGGAGACGTCGAGCTTGGGGTCCCCGACGGTCGAGACGCCCGCGTCGAGCACCGCGCGCTCGTACCACTCGGGGAGCGCGTCGCGCAGTGCCTGCTCGAGCACCGCCTCACGGCCGACGCGCTGGAGAACCATCTGCGGTGGGACCTTGCCCTTGCGAAATCCCGGGATACGCAACTCGCGGCCGAGCTGCGTCGCCGCGCGATCCAGCTGGCGCTCGACGTCGGCGGCATCGACGCTGGCGTCAATCCGGACCTTCGAATCCGGGAGCTCTGTGACCTCGGTCTTCAAGTGCGGAGCGGTACGTTAGCCCGCGTGCCGCCACTCACCACCGCCGATCGATTCCGCGCCTGGCTCGTCACGGGGCCGGTCGGCCGGGGCGCCGCATTCGTCATCGACCTCGCCGTCCTCGCCGGGCGTTCGCTGCGTCGCAAGCCGCCGGAGACCAAGGGTCGCTAGGGACGAAGCCGTTGGGTCCGCGCCGCGGGGCGCCTAGTCGCGGGCACGTAGGGCAGCGGATCAAGCGCTTTCTCCACCGAGTGAACGTTCGGGTAGTCCATGAGCTACCTAAGTGTTCAGTCAATGGCCGCAAGCGCCTCGCGTCCCTCGCTCAGGCCCCGACCCACCCTCCCTACGTGCCCGCGACCTCGGCGCCTCGCGGCGCGGAAGCCGCGCCCCGTCCTAGCCCTCGTCTGAGGCGTAGCCCAGGATCGAGCGGTCGATCAGCCATTCGACCGGGGCCTTGTCGTCCGTGTAGACCTCGCCGCCGGGCAGGCGCGGCCCGATCTCGGTGATCCGCTCCGCGGCGACGCCTTGCAGCTCCTGCGGAAGCTCGGGCAGCCTGTCGCGCAGGTTCGCGGCCGAGGCCGGCGCCTCCGAGCCGATCAGCAGCGTGTTGGTCGGCTCGAGCGGGTCGCGAAGGACGGTCGGGAAGACCTCCGCCATCGTCCGCCCGAGCACCTTCTCCAGATCGTCGTTGCCCTCGGGGTGGCCGGCGTTGACGATCACGACGCCGCCGGGCGCGAGCTTCTCGCGAACGAGCTCGAAGAACTCCTCGGTCGCCAGGTAGAAGGGGATGTACGGCTGGCGATAGGCGTCGACCATGATCACGTCGTAGTCGCCCTCGGACTTGCGCAGCCACGGGCGGGCGTCCTCGTGGTAGGCGGTGAAGTTCGGGTTGTCGAGGTCGAAGTAGCGCTCGCCGACCTCGGTCAGCTCGGCATCGATCTCGACCCCGTGCACGGTGGTCTCGGGGAAGAAATGGCCGTAGGCCCTCGCCGTCGTCCCGGCGGCGTTGCCGAGGATCGCGATCCGCTCCGGCGGCTCGTCGAGCGCGGTGAACGGCAGCACCGAATAGCCGTCCCAGACGTCCCCCGTCAGGTAGGTGCCCGGCCGGTAGAGCGAGTGGACCGCCTGGCCCTCGTTCAGCTCCAGCAGGCGGTCGCCGTCGGCCTGCTCGACCACCCGCACGTACTGGTGCTCCGTGTCGGTCTCGAAGATCACCTCGCCGTCGTCGGAGCCCTTGACCGTGCCGACCGGCAGCGCGATCACCACCGCGATCGCCACCGGTACCGCGAACCAGCGCCAGCCCAGGCCGGCCGCGGCAACGAGGGCGATCACCAGCGCGAAGGTCAGGAAGGTCCGCTGGGTACCGACGAACGGGATCAGGACGAGCGCCGAGAGCATCGTGCCGAGCAGCGAGCCGGCCGTCGAGATCGCGTAAAGGCGACCGGCGGTCTCCCCCGCGTGCTCGACGTCCGGCACGGCGAGCCGGATCGCCCATGGCGAGCAGGCGCCGAGCATCACGAGCGGCACGCCGATCAGGAACAGGACCGCGAACAGCGAGCCGATGAACGCTCCCGCCGAGATCTCGTCGAGCGCGTCGACCGAGATCTCGAAGAACGGCTGGGCGACGAGCGGGACGAGCCCGATCAGGACCGCCGCTCCGAGCGCCATCAGGCAGAGGCCGCGGCGGTGTGGATGGCGATCGGCGAAGCGCCCGCCGAGCCAGTAGCCGATCGAGAGGGCGACGAGGACGACGCCGATCGTGTTCGCCCAGACGATCGTCGACGCGCCGAAGAAGGGCGCCATCAACCGCGCGGCGGCGATCTCCGCGCCGAGGCTGCCCATCCCCACCGCGAAGACGAGGAGGTAGAGGTAGCGGTTGGTGCTCACGAACTGCGCAACCGCTTTTCGAGGCGAGCGCCCTGTCCGGCGGCGGCGGCGCGGCCCGCACGCGCCTCGTCGAGCTCGACCCCCTGCCCTTCGGCGAGGTCGAGCAGCCGCTGGCGCTCGGTGTCCTCGCGCGCCCAGCGGAAGAAGATCCAGGCAAGCACGCCGAGCGTGACCGCGCCGGACTCGACCATCATCACCATCCCGGCCGCGCCCTGATCGGCGAGCGGGGAGATCCCGTGCTCCGCCTCGCCGGCCGCGTAGGCGTCATACAGCGGCGAGCCGCTCCAGGCGAGCACATTGGCGAGCACCGCCCCGGCGAGCCTGACGACGACGACGTAGACGGCCATCGCCGCGTTGCCGAACCACGATGGCTTCGGCAGCGGCCCGAAGAGGGGCATCCACATCGCCAGGCCGAAAGAGAAGAAGGCAGCGTGTTGCAGCAGGTGCAGCGGCGCGCTTTCGAGGACGCCCTCGTACAAGGTCGAGAGGTGCCAGAGGTAGAGGTTGAGCGCCCAGAGCGGCAGGGCGACGAGCGGGTTTCCGAAGACCCGGAGCCAGCGCAGCCCGCGCAGCGCGAGGACCGGCTGCAGCATGGTGCCGGTGAGCCCGAGGGTGACGAGGAGCGCGGCGAGATCGGCGATCACCAGGTGCTGGGCCATGTGGGCCACGACCAGCTCCTCGGCGAGCGGCGCAAGCGGGGGCAGGTCGGCCGCGATCAGAAGCAGCAGTCCGCCGGCGAAGCTGGCCTGGCGCCAGGTCGCCACGGGCCGGCCCTGGGCGCGCAGGGTTGCACTCCGCTTCGCGTAGGCCGCACCGACCGCGATCAGCGCCAGCGGCGCGAGGACGTCGATCACGCGTCCAAGCGTAGTTAGCGCGATTACGTCAGCCACTCGATCCGCTTGAAGAAGCGGTGCAGGGCGAAGACCGCGATCAGCATGATCCCGAGGACGAGCGGATACCCGATCCGCGAACCGAGCTCCGGCATGTACTCGAAGTTCATGCCGTAGACGGACGCGATGAAGGTCGGCACGGCGATGATCGCCGCCCAGGCGGAGATCTCCCGGACGACCTCGTTCTGGCGCACGCTGAGCAGCGCCAGATTCGCCTCCAGGATCGAGGTGAGCAGCTCGCGCTGGCCGTTGACCTGCTCGTCGATGCGGCGGGCGTGATCGGCGACGTCGCGCAGGTAGCGGCCGACGTCCTCGCCGACGATCGAGTACGCGCCCCGCTCGAGCATCTCGAGCGGGATCAGCAGCGGGTGGACGGCGTGGTGGAACTCGATCACCTCGCGCTTGAGGAAGTAGATCCTCGCCGTCGACTCGCCCTGGCCCTCGAAGATGTCCGTCTCCACCTCGCCGATGTCGTTCTCGATCCCGTCGACCACCGGGAGGTAGTCGTCGACGACCTTGTCGAGGACGGCCCAGGCGACGGCGCCGGGGCCCTCGGCGAGGAGCTCCGGGCGATCCTCCAGCCGGCGGCGGGCGCCGCGCAGCTCGCTCGCCTCGCCATGGCGGACGACGATCGCGTAGCCCGCGCCGAGGAAGAGGTGGATCTCGCCGAACTCGACCACCTCGGTCTCGTCGACGTAACGCGCCGTCTTCAGGACGATGAACCAGGAGTCGTCGTAGTCCTCGATCTTCGGGCGCTGATGCGCGTTCTCGGCGTCCTCCAGCGCGAGCTCGTGCAGCCCGAAGATCGTCCCGACCTGTTCGAGCTCCTCGTTGGTCGGCTCGTGCAGGCCGAGCCAGACGAACTCGTCGCCGCCCTTGCACAGCTTCGCGGCCTGCTCGAGCTCGAGCGGGCCCTGGTGCTGGCGGGCTCCGTCGCGGTAGTGGGCGCAGTCGACGATCATCGGCGGGGTCTCCCCCGGCTCCACTTTCAAGCCGCGCGCCCGGCCTCCTGCTTCCTACTCGGCCGTCTCCTCGAAGGCCTCGAGCTCGTAGCGCAGCTCGCGCAGGAAGGGGAGCGCCGGGGCGACCCGTTCGACCATCTCGAGGTCGCCGCGCCACAGCGCGAGGCGCAGATCCACCGGGGCGGGAAAGCGCTCTGCCGCCGCCTCGCCGTCGCGCTCGAACGCTGACCGCATGTCGCGGAGGTTGGCGAGCTTGTCGGCCGCGTAGATCGCGGCGGCCCTCGGACCGGCCGCCTCGACCTGATCGCGAAGGGCCGACTTGCGCATCTCGTACTCGCAGACCCGCGGGTCCTCGCTGAGCGCGTCGACCAACCGGCAGACGTCCTCGCCGAAGCGCTCGGCGATTTCGCCTCGGCTCGTTCCCGTGTCCTCGACGACATCGTGCAGGAGCGCGGCGACGAGGACCTCCTCGGGCTCGCCGGCCTCGTCGAGCAGACGGGCCACCGTCACCGGGTGTGTGATGTACGGGGAGCCGTCACCCCTGCGGCGCTGGCTCGCGTGGGCGCCGCCGGCGAAGTCGTATGCTCGCTCCAACCTCTCCGACCCGCGCAGGAAGGCGGGCGCATCCCCCTCGTCTCGTCCGTGTTGAAGGATGGCCCGTTCCACCGTGGACGAACACTAACCGTCCAATTTGCATGAGAAAAGCTCGTTCACGATTCCTGCTCGCAGTCGCCGCCGCGGCGCTGCTTGCCCTCGTTCTCGCGCCGCTGGCCCAGGCAGATGAGATCGTCGTCAAGAAGCGCACGAGCGGCGCTCACGGCAAGCAGGCGATCGAGGATTACTGGACGCCGGAGCGGATCGCGAAGGCGCGGCCGCTCGAGCTGACCCGCGACTCCGACGGCCAGCCGCACCTGCGCCGGGGCGCGAAGGATCCGTTCAACCACCCCGTCAAGTTCGTCAGCGGCGCAGTCGAGAACCCGGCGGTCGCCCCGAACACGGTCAACGGAAAGCTCTACGGAAAGATCAAGGGCGTCGGCCCCTACGAGTGCTCGGCAACCTCCGTCGACGCCGCCAACCGCGGCACGATCATGACCGCCGGCCACTGCGTCGCCGAGCCCGCCAACCGCGAGATCGCGTCCAAGCTCGCCTTCATCCCCTCCTACGAGGACAGCATCCGGCCGTTCGGGACCTGGGTCTTCCGCAAGATCGTCGTGCTCAAGTCCTGGAAGAAGAACTCGAACTTCAATTACGACTTCTCAGCCGTCGCCATGTCGGCGCAGAACGGGGTCAACCTCGAGGACGCGGTCGGCGGAGCGCCGGTGGCGACGGGGCTGCCCGTCGACCAGGTCTATGACTCGGTCGGCTATCCGGTGAACAAGCGCAACGGACAGACCATGTGGCATTGCGTCGGGGGCTACGAGGGCCGCGACCCGCTGCCGATCCCGAACGGGCCGACGCCGATCGCGATGGGCTGCGATATGGAGGAGGGCGCGAGCGGCGGCGGCTGGTTCGTCGACGGCTTCCTGAACTCGCTGACGAGCTTCGGCTATGCCGATCACCCGAACGTCGGCTACGGCCCCTACTTCGGCAACAAAACCGCGCAGGTCTATGCGGAGGGCTCCTCGAAGTAGCCCGCGGGCGTCGCTTACAGGACGCCCTCGAGACGCAGCAGCTTCTCCTTTGCCGGCAGGCCGCCGCCGTAGCCGCCGAGCGCGCCGCCGGTGCGCAGGACGCGGTGACAAGGGACGACGATCGGCAGCGGGTTTGCGCCGAGCGCAGTGCCGGCGGCCCGATGGGCGCGCTCGCTGCCAGCGGCGCGTGCCATGTCCGAATAGGTGGCGGTCTCGCCGAACGGGATCCGCGCTGTCGCGCGCAGAACGCGACGGCGGAAGCCGCTGGAAAGGCGCCAGTCGAGCGGCAGGTCGAACTCATGGCGGTCGCCGGCGAAATATTCGTCGAGCTCCCGCCGGGCACCGTCGAGACGCGCGGGGAGCTCGAGGATCCGTGGCGAGAGCTCCTCGGCGAGGAGGGTGAGGACCCTGTCCGAATCCTCGTCGCCGAATGAGACGCGGACGAGCCCACGCGGGGTCGCTGCGAGCAGCAGGTCGCCGAGCGGGCTTTCGTATCGGGTGTAGGCGACGTCCAGCAGGCCCTCGGAATCGGCCCGGGCCGCCACGCGGTCGGTGAGCTGGCTGATCGTGGTCATCTGACGAGCTCCTCGATTTCGGATGAACGGCGCCGCAGCGCGCGCAGGCCGTCATGGACTCGCCGGCGAGCGGCATCCTCGGAGCAGCCGAGCGCCTCCCCGACCTCGCGATAGCGAAGGCCACCGGCGTAACGCAGTGCGACGGCCGCTCGCTGTCCCTCGGGAAGCTCGGCGACCACGGCCCAGAGGGCGCCCTCGTCGAGCGCGCCGTTCGGAGTCGCCGCGCTGTCGGCCTGCTCGGGCACCTCGGCGAACGGCCTCGGGCGCCGCGCGCTGGAGCGGAAGTGATCGAGCGCTTTGCGGCGGGCGATCGTCAGGAGCCAGGCGCGAAGCTCACGTCCATGCTCGAGTCGGGGATATGCGCGTAGGGCGGCGATGAAGGTCTCCTGAAAGCAATCGTCGGCGTCGCTCGGGCCCACGGTCCCACGCAGGAAGCGCAGGACGACGGCCGCGTGGTCGTCGAGCAACAGTTGAAACGGCGGTAGCGGTTCCCGCACGGCCATCGCACTAGTAAACGCGAGCGAGCGGCAAAGCGTGAGGTCGGCGCCCGGACTGCCTACGATTCCGGGGATGAGGCGAACCGTTATCGCGATCTCGGCGCTCCTCGCGGCCGCCGCTTTGGGCGCGCTCGCCGCGGGCAGCATCGCGGGGGGCGAGCGTGGCCGGTCCGATGGTCCGGTGATCGCCGCCGACCGTGAGCTGGGGCCGCTGCAGGTCGTCCCGGCGAATCCGCCGCGATCCGAGTCGCGCTCCACCTTCGCCCGTAAAGGAAAGAGCGAGCAGAAGCTCGAGTTCTTCCAGACGCCCGAGCCGCTGGAGATCGCGAGCCAGACCGAGGAAGCCGCGACGCTGCCCTGCCCCAAGGGCTACCGGGCGATTAACGGCTACTTCGTGACGGGGCGTCAGGGCACATTCCTCGACCTGAATGCCCCGGAGCTGGCCGTGCCCCCCGGCGAATCCGAGCCGGCGACGAAACCCTCGAAGCGGAACTGGGTGGTCGGCGTCTTCAACGCGACCGAGCAGTCCGATCAGGTCGTCTTCGGCGTCGCCTGCCTGAACAAGCTGAAGTAACGCAGGTCGGGCTCAGACGTCGTAGCAGCTCGGCTTGCCCGCAGCGTGCTTCGTCTTCCCGCTGCCCTTGAGCCGGATGATCACGAGGCGGTCGCACTGGTAGTCGCTCCCGCCGTCGCGGCCGACGGTCGACGCAATGCAGCTGACTCGCCGCGGTGCGAGGCGGCGGCAGTTGGCCACGTCGGCCTGCTCGCAACTGGAATCACGGCGGCAATCTCGCTCCGCCACCTTCTCGGCCACGCCCGATGCCTTCGAAATCGAGAGGACTTTCTGCGCAGCCGCGGGTGCCGTGAGGGCGGTCAGCACGAACCCTGCGAGCGCGACGAGTACCACCAGTCGCTTCATCGGGGCGAGCTTATCGATCGCCCTTGAAGGCTCGCTCAACGGGCCGCCGTCTCGATCAACCGGGCTCCACAGCGACGGCAGAGCCGTCCCTCCCCCGCTTCGAGCTCGTCGCCGCAGATCCGGCAACGGGGCCGCCGCACCCGCGCGAGGACCCAGACGATCGCCATCGGCAGGATCCCCATGAACCAGACCAGGGCGATCCCGGAGATGGTCGAGCCACGGTCGAGCCGGCAGAGGTCGAGATCGCTGACCGCGACGTCGCCGCACCCGTCGGTGAGCCCGACCACGGCGACCGCAACCGCGAGGGCGACCGTCCAGACGACGGCGGCCCAGCCGACCCTTCTGGCCCAGGCGCTCAGCGGCGCTTACGGCACTTCGTCTTGTCGAGCGTCTGCCGGGTGATGGCGCCGGTGAGCGCGCTCCACAGGATCCGCTCCTTGCAGACCTTGCGGCCGCGGCGGCTCCTGAGCGTGTTCTTCACGAGGCAGCCGACGCCGTCCACCTGGACCCGGCAGTCGCTGGCCTCGTAGACCCGGCACTTGTTCTTCGAGCGGCACTTGTCCTCGGAGTAGACCCAGGTGAGCTCGAGCGCCTGCTGCACGCTCATGTCGGTCGGCGGCGTCGCGCCGGAGCCGGCGATGTCCGTGCCGGTGATCTGCACGCCGGCATTGCGCAGAGCACCCTGTAGCGGCTCCTCGCCGAATCGCCCGTAGGCACCCGGCTTGTCCACCCGGCCGCAGCCGACGCCGGACTGGACGTCGCCCACGAGGCGGGCGCTGCCGTCGGCCGTCGGGGCGACCAGCGGGCCGCCGCTGTCGCCCTGGCAGCTGTCGCGCTCACCGCCGGTCGTTCCCGCGCACATCGAGGTCTCGGTGTCGAATCCGCCGGGCGGGAAGGCTCGGAGGCAGTGGCGGTTCTCGAGCATTGCCAGCTCGGCGCTGAGCAGGGTGTCGCTGCCGTTCCCGCCTTCGCGGGTCGCGCCCCAGCCGGTGACGAAGACGCGACGCCCGAACGACCACAACGCCGTCTCGCTCGCCCCGACCATCTTGATCGGCGGCGAAACCGAGTTCTGCGCGAGCTGGACGACGGCGACGTCCCAGGCGCCGTTGTTCGGGTTGTAGAGCGGCCGGCCCTGGCCGTCGATGAAGACGAAGTAGTCGGCGACCGGGAGCTCCTGGCCCTCGCCCGAGCTCAGCACCGTGCGCCCCGTGACGGCCGCGAGCTCCTGCGGCGGGAACTGGAAGGACGTGCCGTCCTGATCGAAGATGCAATGGGCGGCGGTGATGATCATGTTCGGGGCGACGAGAGAGCCGCCGCAGAACTGGCGCTGCTGGGCGTTGCCCTGGAAGAACGCCGGCGAGACGGTCATCGCGACCTGCCATGGCGCCTGCGAGATGTTGATCGGGGTGCCGCCGACGATCCGTGGCAGCCTTTTGTTCGATGTCTCCGGCGCGCTCGCGTGCCCGCTGTCAAACGTGTCCGAGTCGGCGAGGAAGACGCCGGGGGCCACCTTCGTCCCGGTCCCGGCGGCCTCGGCGGGCCGCGTCAGGACGGCGAACAGGCAGAGCCCCGCGAGCCCCGCGAGTAAGCACGCGGCAGCGACGATCCGTCCGGCAACTGGAGGAAGTCCCGCCCTCACTGCCCAAGAGCATTTGGCAAAAGGGCGAAAATGTCAAGCATGGGAAAAACGGACAAGGCGATCGACGATCTCTACGGGCTGCCGCTTGAGGAGTTCACGGGCGCCCGTAACTCGCTCGCGAAGCAGCTCCGTGGGGACGGCGAGAAGGAGCTCGCCGGCGAGGTCGCGAAGCTGCCGAAGCCGAGCCGGCCCGCCTGGGCGATCAACCGGGCCGTTCGCGACCAGCCGGATCTCGTGGATTCGTTGCTCGAGGCGGCGTCGGAGCTCGCCGGGGCGCAGGAGGCCGCGGTCAAGGGCTCCGGGCGCGAGGCCCTCGACGACGCGGTGAGCGATGAGCGCGCGGCCGTCGAGGCCTTCGTCGCCGCGGCGAGAGAGGAGCTCGACGCCGCGGGCTCGGCGAGTTCCGGCGATGGTCGACCGGGTGCGAAAGACGCTGCACGCCGCCGCCGGCGACCCGGACCTGCGGGCGGAGCTCGAGGCGGGCCGCGTCGTCACCGACCGCGAGCCGGTCGGGTTCGGGGTCGCCGCGCCGGCGGGCAAGCGAGCGCGGCCGAAGCCGAAACGCGAAGCCGCGGCGAAGAAGTCGGACGGGGATCAGGACGAGGAGCCGCAGGTCTCGCGCGCGGCACTCGCGGACGCGCGCAAGCGGGTGAGCCGGGCCAAGCGCCGGGTCGAATCCGGTGAGAGCGCGGTGGAGCATTCGGCGCAGCGGCTCGAGTCGGCGCGTGAGCGGTTCGAGTCAGCTGGAGCGAAGCTCGCGGAGCAGGAGGCCGAGCTGGTGCGGCGCCGCCAGGAGCTCGGCGACGCGCAGGCGGTTCTGGACGAACTGACCGCGAGCTAGCCCTTCTAAGATGAATTAACTCAACGAGAGGCAAGACATGGCACTGACGATCGGCGACACCGCCCCCGACTTCGAGGCTGACACGACCGAGGGCCGGATCAGCTTCCACGACTGGATCGGCGACGGCTGGGCGGTCCTCTTCTCCCACCCGCGCGACTTCACGCCGGTCTGCACCACCGAGCTCGGCTACATGGCTCAGATCAAGCCCGACTTCGACAAGCGCAACACGAAGATCATCGGCCTCTCGGTGGACCCCGTCGACAACCACGAGAAGTGGGCCGAGGACATCGCGGAGACCCAGGGCACCGCGCCGAACTATCCGATGATCGCCGACACCGACTACGCGATCTCGAAGGCCTACGGGATGCTGCCCCCGGACACGGAGGGCGACCCGACCGAGCGCACGCCGGCCCAGAACGCGACGCTGCGCAACGTCTTCGTCGTCGGGCCCGACAAGAAGATCAAGCTGATCCTCGTCTACCCGATGACGACCGGCCGCAACTTCGACGAGGTCCTCCGCGTGATCGACTCGCTGCAGCTGACCGCGAACAACCAGGTCGCGACACCGGCGCAGTGGAACGCGGGCGACGACGTGATCATCGCCGGGTCGGTCAGCGACGACGACGCGAAGGAGCGCTACCCGGACGGCTGGGAGTCGCCGAAGCCGTACATCAGGATCGTTCCCTCGCCGTAGGGCGCTAGGGGAGCTTCTCCGGGATCGGCTGCGTGCGCCGGTCCCGGCCGACCACCTCGACCGTGCGCTCGTACGACGCGCGCAGGCTCGCCTCGTCGGCGGCGCCCGACTCGATGGCGTCGCCGACCGGCAGCACGGTGAAGTCGGGCTGCGAGACGTAGACCGGCACGTAGCGGATCCGCTCGACGCGGGCGCCCTCCGAGTCCACCGCGAGGTCGAGCAGCGCGACGATGCCGTCCTGGCTCGGCTCGGGAAGGCCGGCGGCCGACCCCTGGTTCGCGAGCAGGTTGCCCTCGCTGTAGACGACCGGCTTGTCGTCGATCCACTCGATCGGCTGGACGACATGGGGCCCCTGACCGACGACGGCGGTGATCTCCGGAGCCGCGACGAGCTGCTCGGCAAGCGCGACCTGCTCGGCGCTGGGCTCGGTGGAGTACTCGTCGACAACCTGCGCGTCCCAGTGCATGTTCACGAGCACCACCTCGGCGCCGGCTTCGCGCGCGGCGCGAGCATCGGCGATCACCTCCTCGGATTCCGACGCGACGTTGAGTGAGTAGTCCTCCGGGACCAGTCCGTTGGAGCCGGTCGTGAACGCGACCAGCGCGACGCGGACGCCGTTCACGTTCACGATCAGCGGCTTCTCCCTGGCCTCGGGGGAAGGGAAGGAGCCCGTGTGACCAATGCCAGCGGCATCGAGCACCTCCGCCGTGCCGTCGACGCCCTCCTGCCCCTGATCGGTCGAGTGGTTGGAGGCCGTGTCGCAGACGTCCCAGCCGGTGTCCGCGACCGCGTCGGCGAGCTCGGGAGGCGCGTTGAACGTCGGCAGGCCCGACGGCGGGGCCACGTCGCTGACCGGTGTCTCGAAATGACAGATCGCGAGGTCGGCGCCCTTTACGTAGGGCCGCAGCTGCGCGAGCATCGGACCGAAGTCATATCCCGCGCCGCCCGCCAGGGACTGGGCCTGGAAGAAGACCGGGGAGTGGATCAGGAGGTCGCCGCTCACCGAGACGGTGAACTCGGTGGCCTCCTCAGGCGCCGCGCTCTCGTTGCCGGGATCCGATCCGCCACCGAGCGCGAGGAACAGGAGCAGCGCCACGATTACCGCGAGGGCGGCGACGGCGACGAGGCGCCGGCGGAGATAGGTCGCGCGGCTCATGGGGACGATGAGGGGTGAGCGACGGGACTTGAACCCGCGACCACCTGGACCACAACCAGGAGCTCTACCAACTGAGCTACGCCCACCGCGGGTGGATAAGTCTAGGGCCGGAGCCGGGCCCAGGCGGCTAGTACGTGTAGCGGTAGCGGCGACCCGTGGTGGTGTCGAAGTCGGGCTCGATCAGGAGCAGTGCGACCACCAGGGCGATCGTGCCGACGACGCCGATGATGCCGAGCACCAGGCCGGCCGTCGCCATGCCGCCGCCCGTGACCCAGCCGTTCGAGTCGCGGATCTGGCGCCTCGAGACGACGGCGAAGATGATCGCGAGGATCGAGGTGACCCCGTAGATCCAGACGATCCCGCAGACGAGCGAGGCGATCGCCAGGCCGCTGGTCTTCGGGACCTGCGGCGGCAGGCCGGGCGGTGGGACCCGGTGCTCGGTCCATGCGCCTCCGTCCCAGTAGCGCATGCCGCCGGGAAGCTGCGGGTCCGCGTACCAGCCGGGGACGGGACGGGAGAGCTCGTTCATGCGCGGCTCAGCTCCAGCTCGATGCCCTGGACCCGTTCGAGCTCTCCCGTGGGGAGGCTGACGTAGACCGCGCCGTCGCGCTCGAGCTGTTCCCGGGGGCTCATCAGGGTCAGTCCGCGGAACCTGCCGCGGTCGTCGAAATGCCAGAGGTGCTCCTCGGGGGTCGGCTCGCGCCGCGACTCCGGCAGCCGGCCGATCGTCGCGTAGAGGACGTCGCTTGGACCGTCGTAGGTCACGTCGCTGAACGTATACGGGCCGACGCGTAGTGCCATCACGCCCCCGGTAGGACTCGAACCCACGACCTGCCGGGTAGAAACCGGCCGCTCTAATCCAGCTGAGCTACGGGGGCAGGCGGCTGAGCGTAACGACCGAGTTGTTGCAATTTGGGTGACGTCGGTTGACGGATCCCCTCCTGCATGAGATAGGGTCGCCCTCGAATGGAAGCAGGAGCACCACCGCCCCCCGCCCCACCGCCCGCCGCGGCACCGCCCCCCGCGCCGCGTGCCGGACGGGTCGACGTCGGCCGGGTGATCAGCGAGACGTTCGCGATCTACGCCAAGCACGCGGTCGTCCTGATCCTCCTCGCGGTCGTCATCTTCGGCGTGGTCGGGATCATCAACGCCTTCCTCTACGACGAGGGCGGCATCCTCTTCAACCTGATCATCCAGGTCCTCAACCTGCTCGCCTCGGCGATCTACGCCGGCATGGTCGTCCGCGTCGTCCAGCACCACCGCGCCGGCACCGCGGCCACGATCGGCGAGACCTTCGAGTCGGTCACCCCGGTGCTCGGCATCCTGATCCTGAACGGAATCCTGAAGGGCATCGCCGTGACGATCGGGTTCTTCCTCCTGATCATCCCGGGCATCTTCCTGGCGACGATCTGGTCGGTCACCTCACCGTCGATCGTCGTCGAGCGGTCCGGCATCATCGACGCGTTCGGCCGCAGCTGGGAGCTCGTCAAGGACGACTTCTGGCCGGTCCTCGGCGCCTTCGTGATCGCGTACCTGATCCTCATCGCGGCCGGGTTCATCGGCTTGATCATCGGGATCTCGATCGGGATCGCCGGCCTGATCATCTTCGGCATCCTCTTCAGCGCCCTCGCGGCACCGGTTGTCGGCATCGTCTCCGCGGTCCTCTTCTTCGACCTCGGTGGCGGCCAGGCTGCCGCCGCTCCTCCCGCCGCCCCCGCAGCGCCCCCGCCCGCCCCGGCGGCCTGAGCTCAGCGCCCAGACCCCGAGGCCATTAGCGGGCTTCAGCCTGCCGCGACCGGCTCTTCGGCCTGCTCGCGCTCCTTCTTGGCGGCCTCGACCAGCTGCTTGAACTGAACCACCTGTCCGGCGGCGCCCCAGCTGCCCTCGTCGATTTCGCGCATCACGACCCAGACGCGGAGCGAGTCCTCGGGGCTCAGGCCGGCGGCTTCGAGCACCGCGTTGGTCCCGGCCTCGACCATCTCGGCGCGGCGGCGATCGGAAAGGGCTCCCTCCGGCGTCGTCACCATGACCCGGAAGGTCGGCTCTTCGACGGGCCTCGCGGCGGCGTTCACCGCGTACTCGGGTAGCTCGTGGAGGTAGACCCAGGTGACGTTGCGGAAGAAATCCGTGTCCGGAGCGCGTTCGGCGCGCAGGAGCGAGGTGGTCAGGTCCTCGACGAGCTTGGCGCGGGCTGCGGGCTCCAGGGCGCCCTCGGGATAGGTGACGTCGATCATCGGCATTGGCGGTGCTCCTTCTTTGGAGTTCTATGACGTGCGACATAACGTATCATGATGGGCGTCATAGAAGCACGAGTCATGTCCCCGAACAAGCCCGACTCCCGCGAGCGGATGGTCCGCTCCGCCGCCGTGCTCTTTCGCCGCAAGGGTGTCGAGGGAACGGCGTTCTCGGACGTGATCGCCCACAGCGGCGCACCGCGCGGCTCGATCTACCACCACTTCCCCGGCGGCAAGGCGGAGCTCGCGGAGGCCACGACTCGCTACGCCGGCGACTTCGTGGCGGCGGCGCTGGCCGCAGCCCTCGCCGAGGACGATCCGGTGACCGCGATCCACGGTTTCTCGTCCGTGGTCGGCGGTGCGCTCGAGCAGAGCGGCTTCGAGGAAGGCTGCCCGATCGTCGCCGCCGCCCTGGAGGGCGAGCGAGCCCCGGAGGCGCGCGCGGCCGCGGGCGAGGCGATCGCAGGCTGGGAGGAGCTGCTCGCCGGGGGCTTCGAGGCCAACGGCGTGCCCGCCCAGCGGGCGCGTTCGGTCGCGACCCTGTCGATCGCGGCGATCGAGGGGGCGATCGTCCTCGCCAGGGCACAGCGCTCGATCGAGCCGATCGAGCGGGTCGGCGCGGAGCTGGAGCGGCTTGCGACCGAGACGCTTGCCGCAGACGGCGCTAAGCGCTAGCCGGCGGCGCCGGGCGGAAGAACTCAGAAAGCAGCCGCGCGATCTCCTCGGGCCGCTCCTCCTGAAGGAAGTGGCCGCAGTCGTCGAGCTTGGTCACCTCGACATCCGATGGGACGTCGGCGGCGACCTTGCGCATCGTCTTTGCGACGTCGGGCAGGATCCGGTCTCGCTCCCCGTAGACGATGCGGACGGGCACGTCGGTCGCCCCCAGCCATTCCGAGAGCTGCTTCATCCCTCCCGGATGTAGCCCTGTGCCGGCCTTCTGGAGGACGCGCTGTGCCTCCTTCGTGGCGAATGGCTCCTGGTAGGCGGCGATGTCCTCGTCGGTGAGGCGGTCCTTGTCGTGGACGCCGAATCGCATCGCGAAGCGGATGCCGCCGGGGCTCGTCAGCCGGGAGCGGACGATCGGGGTGCGCGCCGCGAGGACGAAGGCGATGACGGCCAGCGACGGGCGCGGGTAGACGAGGGTGTTGAGCAGGGCGAGTCTCCTCACCCGCTCGGGATGCTCCGATGCCCAGTAGAGGCCGATCGGTCCGCCGATGTCGTGGACGGCGAGCGACGTCGTCTCGATCTCGAGCGCATCGAGGAAGCCGCTGATCGCGCTATCGAAGAAGCGGAAGCTGTAGGAGGCATCGGCCGGCTTGTCCGACTTGCCGTATCCCGGCAGGTCGAGCGCGATCGCCCGGTTGTGCTCGCCGAGGATCGGCAGCAGGTCGCGCCAGAGGTATGCGGAGGTGGGCCAGCCGTGCATGAGGAGGATCGGGTCCCCCTGGCCCTGCTCCTGGAAGTGGAGCTTCAGGCCGTCGGCCTCGACGAATCCGCCGGTGGCGCTCAAGCCTGCTGCAGCTCGTACTCGTCGGTGTCGAAGCGCCGGGTCTGCCGCCACAGGTCCCAGGTGAAGCCGGGCCACCAGATGCCGTTGCGGCCGTTCGAGTCGATGTACCAGCTCGCGCAGCCGCCCTCGTTCCACACGCTGTCGCGGAGGCGCTCGTCGGTCTCGCGGTTGAAGGTCTCGTAGACGTCGGAGCGGACGTCGACGGCGCTGATCCGGTCGCGGTCCATCGCGCGGATCGCCTGCAGCGCGTAGTTGATGTGCGACTCCGTCGTGAAGATGATCGAGTTGTAGCCGCCGGCGCTGTTCGGGCCGACCAGCAGGAAGAAGTTGGGAAAGCCCGAGACGGTGGTGCCGAGGTAGGCGCGCGGGCTGCCCTTCCAGGCGTCGCCGAGCGTACGGCCGTCGCGCCCGCGGATGCGCTCGAAGCCGGGGTTGTCGTGGACCTTGAAGCCGGTGCCGAGGATGATCGTGTCGACCTCCCGCTCCTCGCCGTCCGCGGTGACGATCGAGTGTGCGCGAACCTCCCGGATCGACTCGGTGACG
Organism: uncultured Thermoleophilia bacterium; assembly: GCA_963785155.1. GTDB lineage: Bacteria > Actinomycetota > Thermoleophilia > Solirubrobacterales > 70-9 > DASUSH01. The sequence goes on along the minus strand of CAWAUB010000007.1, from coordinate 215,768 downwards.
AGCTCGGCGTTGGGCTGTTGAAGCGCCGGGTAGTAGGTGTCCGACATCGTGATCCGCTTGCAGCCGATCAGGTAATCGGGCGTCAGCTTCGCGCGCAGCTCCGGGTCGCTCACCTGATCGCGGAGGTGCTTGCGGGCGACTCGCTCGAGCACCTTCGAGAGCCGCCGGTTGATGATCGTGCCGAAGACGGTCACCTCCTGGACCAGGTAGATCAGGCCGCGCACGGCGCGCTGGGTCGACGGGAACCGCCGGTACATGCGCCGCTCGAAGTCGGTGACCTCGCGATCGGGGTCGGGCATCACCCAGGACGGCGTGCGCTGGAAGAGGTGGAGCTTGCCGACGATCGGCTGGATCTTCGGGACGAACTGGATCGCCGAGGCGCCGGTGCCGATCGCCGCTACCCGCTCGCCGGTCAGGTCGTGGTCGTGGTTCCACGTCGCGGAGTGGAACACCGTTCCCTCGAAGTCGTCGAGGCCGGGATGTCGGGGTCCGACGGCGTGCTGAGCCCGCCCATGCCGCCGATCACGACGTCGGCGCTGAGCGGGCCCTGCGAGGTCTCGAGCCGCCAGCGGCGCGAGTCCTCGTCCCAGTCGGCTCCACTGACCTCGGTGTCGAAGCGGATGTGCGGCATGACGCCGAAGTCGACCGCGCAGCGGCGCAGGTAGTCGCGGATCTCCTCCTGGAGCGGATAGAAGCGGCTCCAGTCCGGATTCGGCGCGAAGGAGAACGAGTAGAGCGCCGAGGGGATGTCGCACTGGCAGCCGGGATAGGTGTTGTCCCGCCACGTCCCACCGACCTCACCCGCCCGCTCGAGCACGACGAAGTCCTCGATCCCGTCCTGCCGCAGGCGGATCGCCATGCCGAGCCCGGAGAAGCCGCTGCCGATGATCGCGATGCGGACGTGGTCGGTCACGGGCGGACCGTATCGAGAGGGCGACCGGGTCGGCGCCATTTCGGCCAGCGCCAGTCCGCCGAACGTCCGTGAACCCCGCAGATATGCGGGTGTCTGGGACGTTCACCCATGCTGATACATCGGGGCGACTGGATTTGAACCAGCGACCTTCTGTCCCCAAAACAGATGCGCTACCAGGCTGCGCTACGCCCCGAGAACACCGAGTTTAGACCGCAGGTCAGACTTCACAGCGCGCGCCCACTAGGGTTCGCGCCGATGGCGGAGGTCAGGCCGCTCGAGGCGGTGCATTACGAGTTGGGGATGGTCGGGTCGCTGGAGGCCGTGACGGCTCCTCCCTATGACGTGATCGGAGCGGAGAAACGGAAGGAGCTGCTCGGGCGCTCGCCTTTCAACGTCGTCGAGGTCGACCTGCCGGAGGCGCCGGAGGGGGCCGATCCGTACGAGCACGCGGCCGAGACGTTCGAGGAGTGGCTGCTTCAGAACGTGCTGAAGCGCGACCGCGAGCCGGCGATCTGGCCGTACGCGCAGGAGTTCACCGGTCCCGACGGGGCGACGCGGACGCGGCGGGGGTTCCTGGCGCGAATCAGGCTCGAGCCCTACGGACCGGGCGGGGTGCGGCCGCACGAGCGCACGCAGCCCGGGCCGAAGGAGGACCGCCTGCGGCTGACGCGGGCGACGCGGCACAACCTCTCCCCCATCTTCGCCCTCCACCCCGGCGACGCCTGGAGCCACCTGGAGCCGGCGCTCGGCGACCCGTGGGGCGAGGCGACCGACGACGACGGCACGGTCCACCGGGTCTGGCGGATCGCGGACCCCGCGGTGCACGAGGCGATCGCGGCCGAGCTCGCCGACGCGGAGCTGCTGATCGCCGACGGCCACCATCGCTACGAGACAGCGCGCACCTACGAAGCGGAGGTCGGCGCCGACGACCCCGGCCCCCACTCCTACGTCCTGATGTCGCTCGTCTCGCTGGACGATCCGGGACTGGCGGTCTTCCCGACCCACCGGCTCCTTCACGGCTTCGAGATGCCGAAGTACCAGGAGCTCGGCAAGGGCCTCCGCGAGCTGTTCGACATCGAGGAGGTCGGCCTCGACGCGCTCGATCCCGCCGGCGAGGAGGGCGTCGGGGTCTTCGGCTACGTCGACTCCCACCACAAGCAGGGATACCGGCTCCGCCTGCGCGACCCGGGCGCGATGGCCGCCGCGCTTCCCGACAAGCCGGACGTCTACCGCGGGTTCGACTCGGTGATCCTCGAGACGCTCGTCCTGCGGGGCCTGCTCGACCTGAGCACCGACGACATCGCGGCGAAGCGCGGGCTCGCCTACGACAGCGATCCGGCCTCCGCCATCGCCTCGATCGAGAGCGGCGACCGCGACGCGCTCTTCATGCTCCGCCCCACCCCCGTCGACGCCGTCCGCGAGGTCGCGGCCGCGGGCGAGACGATGCCGCCGAAGTCGACCTACTTCTTCCCCAAGCTCGCGACCGGACTCGTGTTCAATCCACTGAGCTGACCGATGGTCAAGATCTACACCAAGAAGGGCGACGACGGGACCACCTCCCTCTGGTACGGAGGGCGCAAGCCGAAGTCCGATGCACGGATCGAGGCCTACGGCGCCGTTGACGAGGCGGGCTCGGCGCTCGGCGTCGCCCGCTCGCTCTGCGGGCCCGACGACGCGGAACTCCACGCGGACATCCTGCGCCTGCAGAACGAGCTCTTCGTCTGCGGAGCAGAGCTGGCCACGGCGCCCGAGGCGGCGGAGCGGCTGGAGGACGGGGTGAGCCGGGTCACCGACGGGATGATCAAGGTCATGGAGGAGCGGATCGACGCCTACATGGATCGCGTCGACCTGCCGCCGAAGTTCGTGATCACCGGTGGCACCCAGCTCTCGGCTCAGCTCGATCTCGCCCGCGCGATCATCCGGCGGGCGGAGCGACGGGTCAACGCCCTCTACGAGGCGGAGGGGCTGGAGGCGGGCGCGGCGCTCGGCTACCTGAACCGCGCCAACGACTTCGCCTACGCGATGGCCCGATTCGCCGATATCGACGATCCCGAGCTGTTCGCCGGCCGGGACGGCTGAGCCCGTGACGGAGGACGGCGAAGTCCGCCGTGCCGTAGCCCGCCGCCGCGAGGGCTACACCCACGACGTCGAGGTTCAGAGGCCACACCGTCATCGCCGACGAACCCGAGGCGGACGGAGGCAACGACGCCGGCCCGAAGCCGACCGAGTACCTGGCGATCGCGCTTGCCTCGTGCACCGCGATCACGGTCGAGATGTACGCGGACCGGAAGGAATGGGACCTCGGCGAGCTGGAGGTCGTGGCGGAGTTCACCCCGGGGCCGCGCGGGGAATGCGACAACTTCGACGTCACGCTGAAGCTGCCGGCGGAACTCAGCGAGGAGCAGACGGAGCGGATCAAGACGATCGCCGGAAAGTGCCCGGTGCATCGCACGCTTGCGACGGAGGCGAAGGTCTCGATCACCGACCATGTCGAGGTCAGGACGTGACCCGAGGGTTGCGATGGACCTGGGGCTGAGCGGCAGGTCCTGCGTCGTCACCGGCGCGAGCCGCGGGATCGGCCGGGAGACGGCGCGCCAGCTCGCCGCCGAGGGCGGCAGCGTCCTGCTCGTCGCCCGAAACGCAGACGCGCTCGCGGAGGCGGAGCGGGAGTGCGAGTCGGCCGGGGGCCAGGCCGCGTCGCTCGCCCTCGACATCACGGAGGCCGATGCCGGGGAACGCGTCCTCGCCGCCGCCGAGGAGAGCTTCGGCGGCTTGGATGTGCTCGTCAACAACGCGGGGACGGCCACCTCGCGCAAGCTCGAGGACGTCCCGGACGCCGATTGGCAAGCGGCTTGGGATTTGAACGTGATGGCACCGATGCGGCTGATGCGGGCTGCGGTACCGCCGATGGCCGAGCGCGGCTGGGGCCGGGTCGTCAACGTCGCTTCGACCGCCGGCAAGCGGCCGTCGGCGTCGATGCCGGAGTACTCGGTCGCGAAGTCGGCGGAGCTCTGCCTTTCGCGCCTCTACGCCGATCGTCACGCCGGCGAGGGCGTGCTCGTCAATGCGGTCTGCCCCGGCCCGGTCGAGTCGGAGCTCTGGATGGAGGAGGGCGGCCTGCTCGACCAGTCGAAGGAGATGGGCGGCCACGACTCGCGCGAGGAGGCACTCGAGGCAGCGGGCGCGAAACGGCCGATCGGCAGGCTCGCGACGGCGGAAGAGATCGCCTCGGCGATCGTCTTCCTCTGCTCCGAGCGGGCCGCCTACGTCGCCGGCGCCGCCTGGTCGGTCGACGGCGGCACCGTCCAGGTGATCATCTGACGCGGGAGGAGAACGTCGCGCTCGTCGAGGGCTTTCACCGCGCCCTGGTCGACACGCGCGACGCCGGCGTCCTCGACCGGTTCGTCGCTCCCGAGTTCGTAAGTCACAGCATCCCGCCCGGTTTGCCGGAGGGCATCGAGGGCTTCCGGGCCTTCTTCGCAATCCTCCTGACCGCCTTCCCGGACGCCGAGCTCGAGATCGAGCAGCTCGTCGCCGACGACGAGTGGGTCGCCGTCGCCAGCCGCCTGACCGGCACTCACCGAGGGGAGCTGCTCGGCGTCGAACCGTCCGGCCGCCGCGCCTCGGTCGCGATGATCGACCTCGTGCGAATCGCCGACGGCAAGGTCGCCGAACACCGCGGCCTCACGGACACCGTCGGCATGATGCGCCAGCTTGCGGGCTAGCCGGCGATGGGCTCGGTTTCGGACGAACTTGCTGCCGCGCTCCGTTCGTCGCTGCTCTCCCACGCGGAGGCGGAGGCGATCGATGCCCACGGGCGCACGGAGGCCGCCGTCCTCGTCCCCGTCGTCGAGGACGAACGGGGCCCTGGCTTGGTTTTCACGGAGCGGCGCGCCGACCTCCGCCGTCACGCCGGAGAGATCTCGTTCCCCGGTGGACGCCGAGACGACGCCGACGAGGACCTGGAGACGACCGCGCTACGCGAGGCCGAAGAGGAGGTGGGCCTCGGCCGGGCGGAGGTCGAGATCGTCGGCGCCCTGCCGCCGATCGGCACCTTCGTCACGAGCTACAAGGTCCACCCGTTCGTCGGACTGGTCGGCGCCGACGCGAAGCTCGAGCCGAACCCCGAAGAGGTCGCGGCGATCCTTCGCCTCACCCTCGACCAGCTTCGCGACGCCTACGAGATGCGCCGCCTGGTCCGCCGTGGGGTCCCCTTCAAGACCCCGACCTACGAGGTGGACGGCCACCTGATCTGGGGCGCGACCGCGCGAATCCTGGAGGAGTTCTTCCTGCGGCTGGACGGGACTCAGCCCATCGGCTGAGCTGCGAGCTGCGCCTGGCAGTAGGCGTCGCGGCGGGCCCGGTCGCCGGGGGTCTGGACGGCGGCCATTCCCTGGGCCCACTGGGCGGCCTGCGACTCGATCGAATCCGCGACCTGCTGGCGCTCTTCCTCGGACTTCGCGTTCGTCAGCTTCTCGGCGTTGCGCCAGACGTTCTCGCGCCAGGCGCGGACGAGCTCGAGGCCGGCGACGTCGTCGGCGGGAACGCCGTCCGGGTTGGTGACCGCCAGCAGCGGGTCGTAACGGCGTTCGACCTCGTCGACCACCCGCTGGTAGGCCATCTCGAGAACGGCGTTGACGACATCGTGGTCGGGCTTGCGCGACTTGCCTTCCGGCGTCTCGAGGCCAAGCTCGGCGATCACGAACGGCATGTCGCTCTGCACGTGGGCGTTGATCCCCAACAGCATGTCCTGGGCGCCGTTGACGTCGCCTTCGCGAGCGGTGTCGAGCGCGATCTCCCACGCCGGAGGCACGGGCAGGTTCTTGTCGTGGGTCTTGATCGTCTTGAAGTAGTAGTTGGCGAACTGGGCAACCTCGGTGAAGAGGTACTTGCGGTCCTCGACGAAGTCCGGCTGTGTCTTGAGCAGCTCGTAGTAGGTCTCGGTCAGCGTCAGGTAGGTCGTCGCGAAGACGGCGCGGTGGTCGCAGCCGAGCTGTGATTGGAGGGCACGCATCCTCCGCATCGTCACCTCGACGCACTTCATCTTCGGCTTCTTGCAATGCCGGACAGGCCCCGGCTGGACGTCGCTTTCGACATCGACCGGAGGCAGGTGCTCGACCCAGTTGATGCCGCCGCCACCTCCCGACTGGGCAGCGGCCATCCCGGCCACGCCGACGGCGCACGCGGCCGCGGCGATCAACGTCACGATCCCCCTTCGCATGCCGCCGATCTTACGGAGAGCGGCGCATTTCCGCGCCGTTCCCCGGCGATGTAGGTTGGTCCGGTGAGGATCGACCGGCGGCTATGGATGGCCCTGCTTCCCCTCTCGCTGGCCGTCGTCGCCATCAGCGGCTGCGGAGGCGAGAGCGAACCGGCCACCGACGCGAGCACGACCGCGGAGGCCGAAGCATCCGCCCCCGAGCCGGCCGAGCCGATCGCGGATCGGATCCCGGCGATGGAGCAGGCGATCGAGTCAGGCGATTGCGCCGACGCCCTGGAGATCCTCCACCCTCAGCTCCTCGACGATCCCGAAGGCGGCGCGAGCAAGGCCAACTGCCGGAACGCCGCCTTCTACATCGAGCAGCTCGCGGACTTCCGCGCGGGCGAGAGCGAGGAGATCGGGACCGCCGCGGTCATCGACGCCACCGGCAACGACCAGAGCTCATTGATCTGGGCGCTCGACGAGGACGGATCATTCAAGTGGACCGGCAGCTTCTTCCAAAGTCGGCAGGCCGGGACGGAGGCGCCGGCCGAGCTCGATTTCGAGGAGAACGCGCTGGCGCTGGTCGCGGCGCTCCGCGAGGACGACTGCAAGGCCGCCTACAAGGCGATCACGCCCGACAGCCGACTCGACGTCGGCAGCGAAAAGGAGTTCTGCGACCAGTACGAGGAGACTTTCACGGCGACGCCCGAGGGCCTGGGCTCCCGGCTTCAGGCGGACCCTGAAGCCGAGCCCGTTCTGCTGGGGACGACTCACGACGGCGCCTACTTCGCCCTCGCGACCTCACCGTCCGGCTACCGAACCATCATCGTCTCCGGCACCCAGAGCTCCCTCGGCGTCTCGGACCTGGTCCGCGCCGAGTCGTAGCCACCAGGGCCGCCCTCAGGGGTAGTGCGCGAGCAGCTTGTCGGCCACGCCGCGGATCGTCGCGACGCCGTAGGCCATCGACGGGTTCTGGCGACTCAGAACCGCGATCGAGAACCGCTCGCCGTGGCCCTCGAGCTGGGCGACCTGGTTGATCGTCCAGCCCGGGTTGCCGCTCGGCGCCCATCCGCCCTTGAAGTGGATCTCTAGACCGTGCGGCTTCTCCGGCGGGATCCCCCACCGCTGACTGGGCGTGATCTCCGTCAGGAGGTTCATCGCGTAGTTGCGATGGCGCTTCGGGATATGCCGCTCGATCTCGAACATCCACTGCGCCTGGTCGCGCGCCGTGATCTGCGAGGCACCCCACGACACCGCGGGTTGGAACTTCCTCATCCCGACGCGATGGGCGAGGCGGACCAGGCCGTCGTTGCCGACGATGTTGCGGATCGTCGTCGCGGTGCCGTTGTCGGAGCGCTTGATCATCGGCTCGAGCAGCGCCTTGTCCGAGGAAGTCAGCGCCTCGTGGTTCTGGTTGCCGTGGCGCAGATAGGCGACCATCAGCATCACCTTGATCGTGCTCGCGGAGCTGTACTGGCGGCCGGCGCGGTAGCCGTGGAAGCGGCGGTCTTCGTCGACGACGCCGATCGAGACCTTGCCGGCCCGTGCGGCCGCAAATCGCTTTGCGTCGGCCATCCGCTTGCCCCAGTCGTGCTCGCCCGCGGGCGCGGACGCAAGCGCCGTGGCGGAGAGGGCGAGAACCGCACACATCGCGCAGAACGACGATGCCGTGCGCTTCACGCCAAGCCCTCTACCCAGCAAGCTGCATCGCCAAGACAGTAGGACGGTTGTCGGTGGCGGTCCGTCGGCCACATCGGTAGGCTCGGCCCATGCGGATGCGGAATCCGTTCTCAGGCGCCCCGGGGGAAGACGACGAGGACGACGCGCAGGCGTCGTCCGATCCACTCGATCCTCCCGGCGACGAGGGAACGGCAGAAGAGGAGCCCACCGACGCTCAGGTGAGCGAGGCTCACGCGGACGACGTCCGAAGCGCCGGACGACAAGGCACGGCGACGAGCAGAAGATCACCGCGCCGTCGATCGGCCCGAACACGGTGATCGAGCGCAAGCCGCCCGAGGAGCGGCTCGACCACGACAAGATCTCCGACACCGACGCGACTGGGCAGGGACAAGCGCCGCGAGGTCGTCGGCGGCACCTACGGCCCCACCCGGGCCCGGGTCTTCGCCACCTTCGCCACCTTCTTCGCGGTGGTCGCGGCGCTCACCGTCGGCTTCTACTTCCTCGCCAAGGAGCTCGATGCCCCGCCGGACGAGAATCCGGACGAAGCGCCCTGGTCGCAGGCGGACGCGCCGCAGAAGCCGCCGAAGCCTCTGCAGTAACCCTCAGCGCACCAGGCCGCCGATCGCCGCGGCGGCGGAGTCGGTCCATGCGTCCGGGTCACTCGGATCCGCCCTGATCACCGCGTGCGGGATGTGCCATCGCTGCGCTCGCGTCGCGAAGGATCGCCTCCCCACCTTCCGTCAGCTCGCCGCGGCACCGAGCCCGCCGGCCTCGTAGGCGATCCCGCGCACCGGCGTGTCGACGATCTCCTCGAGCAGCCGTTCGAGCCTCGGCCCGTGCAGCGCCGCGACCTCGTCCGGCTCGCCGCTCGCCGAGCCGAGCAGCCAGCAGAGCACCGCGACGTCCCCGATCAGGTCGAGGACCGTCATCAGGCGGTCCGGGTCGGCGACGGCGGCCTCGATTCCCGCCGCCTCGATCGCGTCGGTCCGATCCGGGTCGCGAGTCGTCCCGCGCACCGCCCAGCCATCGGCGAGCAGACGCCCGCCAAGCTCGCGGCCACGGCAGCCGCAGCCGACGATCAGCGCCCGGGCCACCGGCTGATCAGTCCTGCGGCCACTGGCGCTCGCGGCGAAGCGTCTCGTCCTCGCGCGCCATCTGCTCCGCGTCGTCCTCGGTGATCTCCGCGGCGCCGCGGCGGCGTCGCATCTCGTTCTGCGCCTCGATCATCTGCGCGACGTCGTCGACCTCCAGCTGGGCCTCGGTCTCGAACGAGCGCGTGGGCTTCCAATCGACCAGATCGGCGCCGCTTACCGGGTACGAGCGAGCCAGCAGGACCAGGAGCAGGACGATGAAACCGATGAACCCGACCGATCACGAGCATGAACTCCACGCCCCCATTTAACCGCCCTGGGGTCGATCGCCGGTTTAGCTCGGCAGGAGAGGCTGTAGCCGGCTCCGCTGGACCCGCGCGAGCTTGCGCTTCAGGCGGCGCATCTGCGCCTCCTGGTCGGCCGTCCGCTGGTAGCCGGGTCCGGCGAGGTTGACCCGCTCGTTCGGGTCGGTGCGCATGTCGTACATCTCCCATTGGTTCGGGCGGTTCGTGTTCGGGTCGAAGTATTTGGCGATCTTCCAGCGCGCCTCGCGGATGCCGACGACGTGGTTCGGCGGCTGCGGGTAGGGCCCGTTCGCCTGCCCGGACTGCCAGTCGTCGAAGGTGAACACCGTGTAGTCCTGGGTCCGCCGTGATTTCGGGTTCTCGACGATCCGGGAGTAGTCGATCCCCTGCCACGGCGCCCGCGCCGACACCGGCGCGTCGAACAGGTTGGCGAGCGTCGGCAGGAAGTCGACGTGCGAGACGATCGCGTCGGAAACGAACGGCCGCGGGTAGAGCTGCGGGTTCGAGTAGACGAGTGGGACCTGGATCGCCTCGTCGTAGATGTTGAAGTTCTTCTGCCGCAACCCGCCGTGGGACATGCCCATCTCCCCGTGGTCGGCGGTGCGGATGATCACCGTGTCGTCCGTCAGCCCGATCTGGTCCAGCTTGTCGAGCACCTGGACGAGGTACGCGTCCGACGACTTGATCAGGTTGCCGTAGAAGTTCAGGTAGTTCCGCTTCATCTGCGGCGTCGGCACCGGCCCGGTCAGCGAGAAGAGGCGCAGGAACTGCTCCTGGACGGTCGGCTTGCCGTCGGCGAGGTCCTCGGTGACCGTCGCCGGCAAACCGATGTCGCCCACGAGCCACGAGTTGTCGTACCCGGCCTGCTCGTAGGTCGCCGGATAGAAGAGGACGTCGTGCGGGTTGACCAGGGAGACCACGAGGAAGAAGGGCTGCTGGCCGCGCGCCGCCGTCTCCAGGTACTGGATGACTCCCTCGTCGCCGTCGTCGACGCTGCCGACCGATTCCATGAACCGGCCGTCGTTGTTCGTGGTGCCGCCGCCGGCCTCCGAGATGTCCTGGTTGGCGCCCGCGTCGGGCGGGTTCCAGCGCTCGAAGCCGAACTGGCCGACGTCGGACGGCTCCCACTCGGTGCCGGCCATCTTCACGCAGTGGAACTTGCCCTTGTAGACCGGGGTGTGGCCCGCGGCGGCCATCACCGTCGCCAGGTTCGGGAACTCGGTCGAGAGCTCGACCTGGGGGTACTCGTCGGCCGGCATGTCCGATTCGAGCGTGTACTTGACCCCGTGCTGGTGCGGTGTAAACCCGGTCAGCCAGGTCGAGCGCGCCGGCGAGCACATGCATGCATTCGTGAACGCGTTGTTGAACGTCACCCCGTTCGACTGCAGGCGGGTCATGCCGGGCAGGTTCTTCTGCACCCACCGGCGCGGGAAGTGCTGGACCGCCCGCTCCTGGTCGGTCAGGAAGACGATCACGTTCTTGCCCTTGAAGCTGCCGGGCCCCGGGCCGGGGCCGGATCCCGCCCCGGAGCCCGCACGGGCCGTCGCCCCCCGTCCCACCAACGCCGCCGAGCCGGCGGCAGCCGCCGACCCCAGGAGCTCCTTGCGGGTCAGCCCCGCCTTCTTCTGACCCGCGTCTATCCATCCGGCTCCTGCGAGGATACGCGCCGCCCGTGGCGGAAGCCCTCATCATCGACGCCGTCCGGACCCCCGTCGGCCGCTTCCGGGGAGGCCTTTCCTCGGTTCGCCCCGACGATCTGGCCGCGCGCGCGGTGAGCGCCGCCGTGGAGCGCACGGGAATCGATCCCGCCGAGGTCGCCGACGTGTACATGGGGGCGGCGAACCAGGCCGGCGAGGACAACCGCGACGTCGCACGGATGGCGGCGCTCCTTGCCGGCTTCCCCGTCACCGTCCCCGGCGTCACCGTCAACCGCCTCTGCGCATCCGGCCTCGAGGCGGTGAATCAGGCTTCGCGCGCCCTCCGGCTCGGCGAGGGCGACCTCTACTTCGCCGGCGGCTCGGAATCGATGAGCCGCGCCCCCTGGGTGACGACCAAGCCCGACGTGGCGCAGCCGCGCGGGCCCCAGACGATGCACGACACCGCGCTCGGCTGGCGGATGGTCAACCCGAAAATGGCGGAGCTGCACTCGACCGAGGCCATGGGCGAGACCGCCGAGAACGTCGCCGAGCGGATCGGGATCTCCCGCGAGGACTCCGACGCCTTCGCGCTGCGCAGCCACCAGCGCGCCCTCTGCCGCTGCGGAGGCGGGCCTCTTCGACGAGGAGATCGTCCCGGTCGAGTTACCGCCGGCGAAGGGCCGAGAGAGCGGGACCCTGGAACGCGACGAGGGACCGCGCGCCGACGCGAGCCTCGAGCGGCTCGCGAAGCTCAAGCCCGCCTTCCGCGAGGGAGGCATCGTCACCGCCGGCAATGCATCGACCCTGAATGACGGCGCCGCCTGCCTGGTACTCGCCTCCGAAGAAAAGGCAGAAGCCCTCGGCGCCGAGCCGCTCGGTCGGATCGTCTCGATCGGCGTCGCCGGCGTCGACCCCGCCGTGATGGGGATCGGCCCCGTCTACGCGATCCCCAAGGCGCTCGAGGCCGCCGGCCTCTCCCTCGAAGACATCGACCTGATCGAGATCAACGAGGCATTCGCCTGCCAGGTACTCGCCTGCGCCCGCGAGCTCGGCATCGACGAGGAGAAGCTGAACGTGAACGGCGGCGCCGTCGCCCTCGGCCACCCGCTGGGCTGCTCCGGCGCCCGCATCCTGACCACGCTCCTGTGGGAGCTACGTCGCCGCGGCGCCCGTTACGGGATCGCCTCGCTGTGCGTGGGCGTGGGCCAGGGTGTGGCGACGGTGGTCGAGAACCCGGCGGCGGCATAGGGTCGCCTGATGGCCGAAGCGGTCCTGGCGAGCATCAACGGCGCGATCGGCCCCGCCGAGGGGGCGATGATCCCCGCGACCGACGACGGCCTGCTGCGCGGCGATGGTGCCTTTGAGGTGATCCGGCTCTACGAGGGGCGTCCGTACGCCCTCGCCGATCACCTCGACCGGATCGAGCGATCGGCGGCGAAGATCGAGCTGCCGGTCGACCGCGAGGCGCTGGAGCACGAGATCGTCGACCTGCTCGGCGAGTTCGGCACGCGCGGAGGCGCGCTTCGCATCGTCCTCACGCGCGGCGGCAAGCGCCTGCTGTTCTGCGAGACGCTGCCCGAGTGGGACGAGACGATCGCGGTCGCCACCGTCACCTACGCGCCCAGCGTGATCCTGACCGGCGTCAAGTCCATCTCCTACGCCGCGAACATGCAGGCGACCCGGATCGCGCAGGGCAAGGACGCCGAGGAGGCGATCCTCGTCCGCCCTGACGGTGTCGTGCTGGAGGCGCCGACCTCATCCGTCTTCTGGGTGTCCGCCGAGGGCGGCCTGCGCACGCCGGCGATCGACAGCGGCATCCTCGAGTCGATCACCCGCCACCGCCTCTGCCGCGACCTCCACGTCGAGGAGGGCGACTGGGACATCGAGGAGCTGCGTGGCGCCCACGAGGCGTTCCTCGCCTCGACGACGCGCGAGGTCCAGGCGATCTCCTCGCTCGACGGGCACGCGTTTCCCGAGGCGCCCGGACCGCGGACGATCGAAGCGCGCGACGCGTTCCAGCGAGTCCTCGCGAGCGAGCTCGACGAGTAGTTCGCGCTACTTCTTCGACTTCAGCTTCACGGTCCGCTTCTTAACGGTCTGGTTCCCGGCGTCGTCAGTGACTTTGACGGTCAGCTTCGCCGTGCCCTTGCCGCCCTCCGGGAGCGACGCCTTGGCCGACTTGAAGGCCTTCTTCGAGAGCTTCAGCTTCAGCGTCTTCTTCTTGTCCGCCGCGAGGCTCTTCTTGGACTTCTTCAGGCTGAAGCTCTTCAGGGCCACCTTCGAGCTCTTCGAGCCACCCTTGACCGACAGCTTGCCCTTCGCGACGGCGTCGACCGCCTCGTCGCTCTTCGCCGTCACCTCGACGGACTTCGCGACCTTCTGCTTCTTGTCCCCAGAGAGCTTCAGGCTCGGGCCGTTGTTCTTGTTCACGTCCAACTGCTGCTCGGCCCGGGCGCCGGCCGAGCCGTTGCAGAGCGCCGTCTGACCCGTCCAGACCTGGGTGTTCGAACAGCCTTCGTTGTCGATCACGGTGAGGGTTGCGGTGAACGTTCCGGCGTCCGCGTAGACATGCCTTGGAGTCGGACCGGCATCGGGCGCGGTCTGCCCGTCGCCGAAGTCCCAGTCGAAGCGAGCGACCGTTCCGTCCGAATCCGTACTTGCCGAGGCGTCGAACACGGTTTCCTTGCCCGGCTGCCCCGCGTCCGCGGTGAAGGAGGCGGTCGGCGGCTGGTCCGGGGTGATGAAGAGGCCCGCCGTTTCCGGCGCCGTGACCCCGGCGGCGAACGGAGAACCGGTGATCTGGGTGAGCGCTCCGTCCGCGGCGACGCTGTACGCGTTGATGTTGTTCGAATTCTGGTTCGAGATGTAGACGACCTTGCCGTCGGGGGTCACCACCGCCCCCGTCGGCCCGTCGCCCGCCGCGAACGGCGAGCCGGTCACCTGGGTCAGGGCACCGTCGGTGCCCGACGGCGAAATGCGGAGACGTTGTCGCTGTTCTCGTTTGCGATGAAGAGCCGGCTTCCGTCGCCGGAGAGCGTGAGCGAGCGCGGCCCGTCTCCTGTCGCAAACGGAGAACCGGCCAGCGCCGTCAGCGCACCCGCGGCGTCGATCTGGAAGGCGAAGACCTGGTCGGCCAACTTGGCGCCGATGAAGAGGAAGCGCCCGTCGGGGCTGACCTGGGCCCCCTGGGCCCCGTTGATGCCGGCGATCGGGAACCCCGGCAGGAGCGTGAGCGCGCCGGTGCCATCGATCGAGTAGCCGAAGACGTTGTCTGAGACGAAGTTGGTCAGATAGAGGAACTTGCCGTCCGGCGTGACCACAGGGTTATTCGGCTGATTGCCGGCCGCGACCGGGGCCCCGATCGCTGTCAACGCACCGCTCGAGGCCACCGAGAAGGCCTGGATCTGGTCGTCCTCGCGGAGCGCGAAATAGACGACGTTGCCGGCCGGGTTGAAGGCAAGCGAGCGCAGGTTCAGCCCAGATGTCAACGGCCCGACGACCTGGGTGAGGACGACCCGTCGTCCCATTCACCGTGTAGCCGCGGATGTTGCCGTTATTCGCCGAGTAGGCGAGCTGCGCCGTTCGGAGAGATGAGGCCGCCCCGCATCAATTGGCCCGAGGGGAACGGGGAACCGGTGATCCCCGTCAGGGAGCCGTCGGCGCCGAGATCAAACCCGGCGATGTTGTCGGACGTATTGCCACCGACGTAGAGGTTCCGCTTCGCCTCCGCAGCAACCGGCAGGCAGAGCGCGAGAACCGCGATCGCCGCGAGCATCAGGCCTCGCATCTGTCGCCTCGAACCAGCCCGCGTCCGTCATTTCCGGCCTCCATTTCGATCCGCATCCCTGCGGACTCGTAAACACCCAGGATTTCCGATCGCTTCGGAGCCTATGCCAGGCCCTCCTTCTACCACCGAATCTCGAGCCGTCCATAGTCTGCGGCGAACGATACGCCGAAGTCCGCCGCTTCGCGTCCGGTTCGGCTTGATCTCATCTGCCTGAGATGGACCTCTCCCTCACCGACGAGCAGAAGCTGATCTCGGAGACCGCGCGCGAGTTCGCCGACGGGGTCATCGTGCCCCGGGCCCGTGACTCCGACCGCGCCGGCAAGTTCGACCGCGACCTCGCCACGAAGCTCGGCGAGATGGGCTACCTCGGCGCGCCCGTTGCCGAGGAGTACGGCGGCCGCGGCCTCGACTACCTCTCCTACGGCCTGATCGTCGAGCAGGTCGGCCGCGCCGACTCCTCGGCGCGGACGGTCGTCTCCGTCGTCACCTCGCTCGTCGCCGGCTCGATCGAGCGCTGGGGCACCGAGGAGCAGAAGCACCGCTGGCTGCCGCGCCTGTGCTCCGGCGAGGGACTCGGCAGCTTCGGCCTGACCGAGCCCGACTCCGGCTCCGACGCCGCCTCGCTGCGCACCCGCGCGGAGAAGATCGACGGCGGCTGGCGGATCACCGGCAACAAGATGTGGATCTCGCTCGCCAACTACGCCGAGGTCGCGCTGATCTTCGCCCAGACCGACCCGGAGAAGGCCCACCGCGGCCTCGCCTGCTTCCTCGTGCCCACGGATTCCGAGGGCTACTCCTCGCAGGAGATCCACGGCAAGCTCGGCCTGCGGGCCTCCGACACCGCCTCGATCTCGCTCGACGGGATCGAGGTCGGCGACGACGCGCTGCTCGGTGAGATCGGCGACGGCTTCAAGGTCGCGATGTCGGCGCTCGACTCGGGCCGCTACTCGGTCGCCTCCGGCTGCGTCGGGATCTGCGACGGCTGCGTCGACGCGTCGGTCTCCTACTCGACCGAGCGCAGGCAGTTCGGAGTTCCGATCGCCCGCTTCCAGCTGGTCCAGGAGCTGATCGCCGACATGGTCGTCCGCCGCGACGCCGCCCGGATGCTGGTCCGCCGCGCCGGCGCGCTCAAGGACGCGAAGCAGCCGAACACGGTCGAGACGTCGGTCGCAAAGCTCTACGCGACGGAGGCCGCCGTCGCCAGCGCCAACGACGCGATCCAGGTTCACGGAGGCGCCGGCTACGTCGACGACCATCCTGTCGAGCGCTACCTGCGCGACGCTCGGGTCACCACGCTCTACGAGGGCACATCGCAGATCCAGAAGCTGATCATCGGGCGCGACGCGACCGGGGTCAACGCCTTCCTGCCGTTCGAGTCGAAGAGCGACTGACGTCTGGTGCCGCAGTTCGTCGAGGTCGAGCCGCGCGGCGAGGGCGTCTGGCTGCTGCAGATCGACCGGCCGGAGACGCGCAACGCGCTCTCGCCGGAGGTGATGGAGGAGATCGCGTCCGAGCTCGAGCGGCTCGACTCCGACCCGGAGGCCCACTGCATCGTCGTCACCGGCTCCGACACCGCGTTCGCCTCCGGCGCCGACATCCGCGCCCTGCGCGAGCGCACCTTCGAGGAGGCAATGCGCCATCCGTCGGCCGCCTTCTGGCGGCGGCTCGCGGCGATCAAGACCCCGATGGTCGCTGCGGTCTCCGGCTGGGCGCTCGGCGGTGGCTTCGAGCTCGCCCTGGCCTGCGACCTCATCGTGGCCTCCGAGACGGCCGAGTTCGGCCAGCCCGAGATCACGCTCGGGATCATCCCGGGCGGCGGTGGAACCCAGCGGATCGCCCGCGTCATCGGCAAGCAACGGGCGATGGAGATGATCCTCACGGGGCGCCGGATCGACGCGCACGAGGCGGCGAAGCTCGGCCTGATCAACGCGGTGGTGAAGAAGAAGGGTTGGCTCGAGCACGCCGTCGAGCTGGCGCAGCGGATAGGGCGCCGGCCGCCGATCGCGGCGCGCCTGGCGAAGCAGGCCGTGCTCGAGGCGGAGGAGACGACGCTCAGCGCCGGGATCGAAGTGGAGCGGCGCCTCTACGAGCTCGCGATGGCGACCGAGGACCGGATCGAGGGCATGGATGCGTTCCTCGAGAAGCGCCGCCCGGAGTTCCGGGGCAGGTAGAGCGATGGCGCCGAACGTCTTCGAGCCCGAGTTCGACGAGCCGACCGACCGGCCCGGATTCACCTACCGGCGGGCGCGAATCGGCTGGCAGGCGGAGAGCGAGCGGCTCGGCGCGAGCCTGTTCGAGGTCGAGCCCGGCAACGCCTGCTTCCCATATCACTGGCACTCGAACAACGAGGAGATGCTGATCGTGCTCGGCGGCCGCCCCACGCTGCGCAGTCCCGAGGGCGAGCGGGAGCTGGCGGAGGGCGAGGTCGTCGCTTTCCGCGTCGGTCCCGAGGGCGTTCATCAGGTGGTCAACCACTCCGAGGAGACGGCCCGGTTCCTGATCGTCTCCGAGATGAACGACGTCGACCTGAACGGCTATCCGGACAGCGGCAAGATCCTCGCGACGAACCGGGCGCCGGGTGGGCAGCCCAGGCCGGGATCCAAGTTCTTCTCATTTCACGAATCGGACGCCGTCGACTACATGGACGACGAGCCGAACCCGGCCGACTCGCGCGAGCCGTGAAGATCGAGCGGATCGGCGTCGCCGGCGCCGGCACGATGGGCGCCGGGATCGCCCAGGCCGCCTGCCTCGGCCGCTTCGAGGTCCTGCTGCACGACCCCGACGCCGGCGCGCTCGAGCAGGGCGCCCAGCGGCTGCGCGAGGCGCTCGTCAAGGGTGCCGATCGCGGGCGCTGGACGCAGGAGGAGGCCGAGGCGGCGTCTTCGCGGCTGCTCTCCGCCGGCAGGCTCGACGACCTCGGCGGCTGCGACCTGATCGTCGAGGCGGCGCCGGAGTCCCTCGAGCTGAAGCGCGAGCTGTTCGCCGAGTTGGCGAGCGCTGCCGGACCGGAGGCGATCCTGGCGACGAACACATCGTCGCTCTCGGTGACCGCGATCGCGGCGCCGATCGATGCTCCGGACCGCGTCTGCGGGATGCACTTCTTCAACCCGCCCGCGCTGATGCGACTCGTCGAAGTCGTCTCGGGCGAGGAGACCTCGGCCGAGAGCGCCGACTCGGTCGCCGATGCCTGCGAGCGAATGGGCAAGACGCCGGTCCGCGCCGCCGACGAGATCGGCTTCATCGCCAACCGCTGCGCCCGCCCGTTCGGGCTCGAGAGCCTGCGGTTGCTGGGGGACAGGGTCGCGACCGCCGCGCAGATCGACGCGATCGTTCGCCGCGGCGGCGGTTTCCGGATGGGTGCCGTTCGAGATGATGGACCTGGTCGGCATCGACGTCGGCTTCGAGGTCTCGAAGTCCTTCTGGGAGCAGAGCTTTCACGAGCCGCGCTGGCAGCCGAGCCCGATCCAGGCCAAGATGGTCGCGGCGGGCCGCCTGGGCCGCAAGTCGGGGCGCGGCTACTACGACTACGGCTCCGGCCCGCACCGCCCCGACGACCCCAAGGTCACCGAGCCGCCGCCAGCCGACGTCACCGAATGGCAGGGAGATCCCGAGCTCGACCTGCCTCCGGACGTTCAGGTCGCCGCGCTCTCGCGGATCGTCTGCCAGCTGGTCAACGAAGCGGCGTTCGCGCTGGGGCGCGGGATCGGCAGCGCCGAGGACATCGACACGGCGATGCGCCTTGGATTCAACTGGCCGCGCGGGCCACTCGCGTGGGGCGACGAGATCGGCGCCGAGCGGGTGCTCAGCCGCCTCGACGAGCTTCGCTCGGAGCTGGGCGAAGAGCGATATCGGGCCGCGCCGCTGCTTCGCCGCCGGGCGGCGGAGGGACGTCCCCTGCGGGAGGACGACTAGTCCAGGGCAGGCGGCCTTCGGCGGCCAGGTAGGAGCCGCCGACGATCAGCGCGAGGCCGGCGATCGTCGCGACCGTCACCTCCTCGTCGAGCAGGGTGGCCCCATAGACGACCGCGAAGGCCGGAGCCAGGTAGGTGACGATGAACGTCCTGGCCGGCCCGACGGTCGTCATCAGCTCGTAGAAGATGACGAAGGCGATCCCCGTGCCGACGACGCCGAGTGCGGTGACCGCGGCAACCGGGCCGATCCCCGGTACCTCCGTGGGCAGGAAGAAGGCCGCCGGCAGCGCGAGGAGCAGGGTGCTGGCGATCATCACCCCGGCAGCGATGCCGATCGGCTGGATCGGGCCGAAGCGATGCTTGACCATGAAGCCGCCGATCGCGTATCCGAGGCTCGCGAGAACGATCGCGAGGCCGCCGAGGAGCGCCGCGCTCGAGCCGCCGAGGTCGAGGCCGAGCAGGACGGCGACCCCGACGATGCCGATCCCGACGCCGACCAGGCGCAGCCCCTCCGCTCGCTCCTCCTGATCGAAGCGGATCGCGAGCAGCGCGGTGAAGAGCGGGGTCGACGCGACGAGGATGCCGGCGAGCGAGGAGGAGACCTCCTCCTGTCCCAGAGCCAGCAACACCCAGGGCCCGGCGGCCTGCACGGCCCCCAGCAGGACCAGCATCGGCAGCCGCTCGCGAAGGCCGGCGAAGGCGCCGCGCGAGGCTGCGATCGGCGCGAGCACCAACGCGGCGAGCGCGATCCGCAGGAAGGCGATCATCACGGGGTCGAGGTCGCGCAGCCCGATCGCGATGAACATGTAGCTGGCCCCCCAGATTGCGGCGAGTACCAGCAGCAGCGTCCACGAGCGTCGATCCATCCTTCCTCCGAGGGTAGTAACGCCCCCTCGTCCGGAAACGTGAGGAGCGCTCAGCGGCGGGCGAAACGCCCGAATGCGTCGAACGCCGGCTTCGGTTCGCGCGCGGCGGTGACTAGGCCGGAGCCCGGGCAGAACGAGCAAACCGGCTCGCCTCCGTCGGGCCCGACGTCCTGGAAGGAGTGCCAGTCGACTCCGGTCAGCTTCCAGCGGCGCCGCTCCTTGGTGAGCAGCTCGAACGACTTGTCGAGCATCGTTGCCTGCCCCTCGCGGCCCTTCGTCATCGGGTCCGATTCCGGGCCCTCCGAGGCCCAGCCGAGCTCGGTGATCCGCAGCTTCGCCTGCCGGTCGCCCGCGGCATCGATTTCGTCGAGCGCCTGGCGGATCTGGAACTCGACTCCGGCGAGCTCCGGGTGGTAGGGGTGGACCGCGACGGTCTCGAACCAGCGCTCGACCCCGCGAACCCTGTAGATGCCCTCGAGGAACTCCCACGGGAGCATCCCCCGCTTCACGGGCGCGACGCCGGCGAGCATGATCCGCGCGCCCCGGTCGTGCTCGCGGAGTGTCTTCGCCGAAATTCGCACCAGCTCCGCGTAGTCGCGGGGCGAAGGTTTCGGCTTCCAGTAGAGCTTGAAGTTGGCCTCGTTCCAGACCTGCCAGTCGTCGATGGACTCGCCGTAGCGGTCCGCGAGCACGGCGAGGAACCGCTGCCAGGCCCGCTCGTCCTTGGCGTTGTCCAGAGGCGGCCGCGACTTCTGCGGGTCGACCCAGGCCGGCGTCGACCAGACGAACGGAAGCGGCTCGATCCCCCGCGAAGCCGCGCCATCGACGATCGCGTCGATCGCTGCGAAGTCATAGACGCCGGGCTCGGGCTCGACCTGCGCCCACTCGATCGGGAAGCGGAGCGTGCCGGCGCCGCCCTCGGCCATCAGGTCGTAGTCGGACGGCAACAGCGGCCCCTGGGCGACGACGCCGTAGAAGTCATCGGGGACCCGCGCCTGCGCGGGCGCCGCAACCACGCCTGCGACAAGCGCGGACGCGAGCACGATCCGGAAAGCCATCCCTCGTCCCATCAATCCCCGAAACACCGATCGGCCGCCCGCGCTGCGGCCTTGAGCCGGCTGGCCGCTACCTAAGGGGTCAGACCCCTTTAGGTGGTCTCGTCGCAGAGTCTTCTCGGTCTCGTCGCACCAGGCGATCGTCTCGCGCAGGATCCGCTCGCCGAGGTTCTTGATGCGGATGCCGCGCTCAAGCGGCGGCTGCAGCTCGATGACCGATGCGAGTCGGTCCGCGCTCGCCTGGCGAAGCTCGGCGAGGTTCTTCAGCGCGAGCTCGCGATCGTCCCAGTCGACGAGCATCATCCGCATGATCCCCTCGTGGCGGATCCAGATGCCGGGCTCAGTGGGTTCGGCGAGCCAGCGCTGGAGCTCGGCGCGCCCTTCGTCCGTGAGGGAATATTCGCGCCGCTGCCTGCCCCCGGACGCCCGGTCGGCGCCGACGATCAGGCCGGCGGCCTCGAGCTTGCGCAGGTCGGGGTAGATCTGGCCGTAGCTGGCGCTCCAGAAGAAGACCGCGACGCGCTCGAGCCCCTGTTTGATCGCGTAGCCGGTCGTCGCGCCGCCGCCGATCATCGCCATCGCCATGTAGGCGGAGGAGTTCAGGCTCTGCTTGCCTTCGGGCTCAGCCATCTCCTTTCGCAGCGTAGCCCGTTCCGATATTCCGAACCGGCATATTCATATGTGATACATTGTCGGCCAATGACCAAGGAGGGTCACATCCGTCTCCCCCGCCCGGCGCTCCTCGCCGCCCTGACTCTTCTCTCCCTCCTCGCCGTCCCGTCGCTCGCCTCGGCCGCGGTCGAGACGCAGACGATCACGACCGGCCCGATCACGGTCGACGGCTACGAGGTCCAGCAGAACTACCGCCTGGCGCCGACGCCGGACGTCAACGGCTTCATCACCCGCATGGAGGTCGACCTGGTCGACGCCGAGGGTAAGCCGATCCCGATCCAGCGACTGATGCTCCACCACATCGTCTTCGCCAACCTCGCCCGTCGCGACAAGACCTGCGAAACGATCACGGACTTCGGCGGCATGAACACGTTCGGCACCGCGCCCCAGCGCTTCTATGGCGCCGGCGAGGAGCGGGCGAAGCTGCTCCTGCCCGACGGCTACGGCTACCCGACCACGAAAACGGACCCGTGGGCGGTCGTCTACATGGTGATGAACCACCTCGCCGCCACCGACACCGCCTACATCCAGTACACGGTCACCACGGATACCGATCCGAGCCTGAAACCGGTTGACCCGTACTGGCTCGACGTGGAGAACTGCCAGTCGGATCCGATCTACAACGTCCCCGGCACGGGCGAGAAGGGCTCGACCCACACGAAGAGCGCCGACTTTGCCTTCCCGCAGGCAGGCCGGATCATCGCCAGCGGCGGGCACACGCACGGCGGCGCGCGCCGGCTGACCCTGACCGAGCCTGGCTGCGACGACCGTGAGATCGGGCGGTCCGTTCCCACCTGGGGCACGCCTGACCACCCGTTCTACAACGTGAAGCCCATCCTCCACGAGCCGGGGCCGATCAACATGTCCGGTTTCGGCACCGAGACCGGGATCCCGATCGAGGCCGGGCAAGAGGTCACCCTGAACTCGCAGTACGACAACTCACGCCCGCACGCGAGGGTGATGGGAATCAACGTCGTCTACTTCTCCCCCGACCCCTCGGTCACCGACGGTTGCGCAGCCCTTCCCGGTGACATCGCCAGCCTCGGCACGGACGAACCGGGCAAACACGCCCCGGTCCCCTTCGAGATCCCGCTCACCGGACTCGACAAGAACGGCGACGCCATCGAGATCAAGGCGCCGCCGGGCAAGCTCGAGCGGATGGCGAAGGGCGGCTCGGTCACGGTCGGCGACCGCTTCTTCTCCGAGCCCAACGTCGAGGTCGAGAAGGGCGCCGAGGTCGAGTGGGACTTCAAGGGCTCGCGAGCTCCACAACGTCACCCTCGCCAACGGCCCCGTCGCGATCGGCTCGCCGAACCTGAACGACGAGCGGACGTTCTCGGAGCGCTTCAAGAAGAAGGGCACCTACCGCCTCTTCTGCGCCCTGCACCCGGTGCAGATGAGCGAGCGCGTCGTCGTCCGCGGCAAGTAAGCCCGCGGCTGCGCCCTCAGCGCTCGGGACGCTCGATCTGCCCGTAGTTGATGCCGCCGTAGGAGAAGGTCGGCACGACCGGCCACTGGCGCTTCCAGTTCGCCATCTCCGATGACGGGAAGACGTTGAGGAAGCGCGGGTCGCGCGGGTTCGGGTCGGCGAGCGACTTCTCCTTGATCATCGAGTCGTACTGGTCGATCGAGTCCTCGAGCGTGTTCGCGTTGAGCACGACCTCGCGGCCGAAGAACTCGGCCCACTTCTTGACGCCCGGGATCTTCGAGAGGTTGGGATGCCAGTTGTCGGCGCAGAGGCCGTTCTCCGAGCTGACCCAGACCCCCTCCGGGGTGTTGACGACGAGCGAGTGGTTGCCGTCCGTGTGGCCGGGCGTCCAGACCAGCGCGATTCCCTTGCCGAGCTCGACGTCGCCCTCGAGCAGGACGACGTTCTCGGTCGGAACGTCCTTGACGCCGTCGCCGACGTACCAAGCCCACTGCATCGGGTGGATCGAGAGGAACGTGTCCCACTCCTTGCGCTGCGTGAGGAGCTTTGCGTTCGGGAAGAGCGGCGCGCGCGGCTCGGACTCGCCCTCGATGGGCTTCGTCGTGCCGAGGACGTAGCGGACGTCCTGGACGTGCAGGTGGTCGAAGCTGATGTAGTCGACGTCCTCCGGCTCGAGGCCCGACCTTGGCGATCGCCTGGTCGGGCTCGTTCCAGATCTTCGCGAGCACGCCGTAGGCGAGCCAATCGGGCACCTCGCGGTCCCCCGGCAGGTGCATCATCTGCTCGTAGAAGGGCGCCTCCTGCGGGCCATCGGTGACGGTCGGCTCGTAGGCGAGGGTCTTCAGCTCGCCGTCGAAGTCCTCGAACTGGACGACCTGGAGCCGGTTGATGATGTTGACGTAGGGGTTGACCCCGCGGGCGGCGCCGTGGAAGCCGAACTTGAGCGGGTAGGGGGCCGACGCGATGTCAACGGTGCGGATCGCGCGCACGCGGTTCTCCGGCGTCGCGAAGCGAGCGCGGAACTCCGCTGCGGCTTCGCGAATTGCCGCCGGGCGGTCGCCGCGCGGCCAGGTGCGGTTCGCCTCGTCGAACTCGGCGAACGGCCTGAGGCCGACCTTCTCGGGCTGCTCGATCACGGACATCGCGGCTCCATTCCTGTGGCGTGCGGGACCAGGTTCAGGCTACTCGCCCAATACTCCGCCGAAGTCGCGGCCCTGGGGAGCGACGAAGTCGAGTACGCCGACGCAGCCGGTGATCGGCTCCTCGTCGTTCTGAGGCTTTCCCTTGCCGGGCCGGGCCTCCGTCGCCTCCCAGCAGGCGCCGCCGTCGTCGGTCAGCAGGAAGACGCGACTCGACACCTCGCTGGCACCCCCGACGTCGATGCTGCAGCGCCAGCCGCCCTTCGGATCGAGCCGGCAGTTACCGCCCTCCGAGCGCTTCACCTCTCGGGCAAGCGAGGAGCCGAGCTGTCCTCCCTCGAGACCGAAGATCCGCTCGGGGTAGAAGAGGAACAGGAACGCGAAGACCCCGATCGCGACCGTGATCGCGACGACCGCGGTGAAACGAAGCCGCGGATGGCGGCCGAAGAAGCGGATTACCGGGTTCCCGTGGTTGACGAGCCACCAGCTGATGCCATAGACGGCCGCGACCAGCGCGATCGCCCCGAGGATCCAGAGCACGGCGGCATCCTGCCAACTGCGGCGGCGTCCCGGGTTTACGGGCCTACGGCTGCGGTGGCTGATCGCCGATCTTCTCGAGCAGGCGATCGCCGATGGTCGCCGCCGAGTCGAGAGCGCGCATCGCCGCGTGGGCCGGCGCGATGGCGAAGGCGAGGAGCCTTCTGATCCGCACGAAGATCATCGCCGCGGGGTCGTCGAGCAACCCGAAACCCGGGCCGAAGGTCGGCGCCTTGACCGGCTTCGGCGGGTCGGGGTCGGGATCGTCCGACCGCCCCCGCCGCCGCCCCGAGCGTGACCCCCGGCGAGGCGCAGGAGCGGATCGCGTCGGCGACGATCTGGCCGCGCAGCGCGTAGCCGCTCGGGGTCCCGTGGACCCCGTCGGGTTGGAGTACCCCTCCCCCGCTCGCGGCGCTCCGCCAATCGGCGACCTCGACGTGGTCATTGGCGGCGAACGTCGAGATCGCTGAATTGAGGCCGTCGTCGGAGACCCCGCCGAGCGGCGGCCGGTTGATCGTCGCGACGACCATGCAGCGATCCCCGGCGATCGATCGCGCCGCCTGCGAGGCTCGCAGCGAGGCCGTCGGGATTACCGGGATCATCGTTCGTGCCGAGGTCGAAGACCACGATCTCGTGCTGCGGCTGCAGGGCGCCGGAGAGGACGTCCACGCCCTCGCTGCTCGGGCGGCCCTTCAGCGCGTCGACGGTCAGGTCCACGCCGGGAAGCTCCTGGCGCAGGTAGGGCTCGGTCCCGACCTCCAGGCTGTCGCCGACGACGAGGACGGGACCCGGGTCCTGAGCGCTCGCGGTTGACGGCACGAGAACCATCATCGCGAGGGCCAGGGCCGCGATAGCTTTCGGTTCGATGAGGCGGGGCGCACTCATTGGAAGCGCGATTCTGGCGATCTTTGCGACCGCCGTGGTCACCGCGGGCGGTCAGGCACCCGATCAGCCGCGCGGCAAGAAGTTCAGCGCCTACTCCACCTGCAAGCCCGGCGCGAAGCATCCGGTCTCGTTCTGCATCGACGGCGCGCGGACGACCTCCACCTTCATCGCCCACGACCAGGACCGCCTCCAATACACGTTCTGCATCCGCAAGCCCGGCGGCAAGCGCCGCTGCCACAACCGCAAGACGGGCCGCGCGGGCACACCGTCGAAGATCCAGTTCAGCGCCGGCAAGAAGGGCAGCTACGACCTGACCTGGAAGGACGGCCCGCGCAAGTTCGACCACGACGTGTTGCTCATCCGGCCGCGCAAGGTCTTCGTCAACGGCGACTCGCTGGCCGAGGGGACCCGCCCCTACCTCCCCCGCGCGCTCGGCAACTGGAGCGTCAGCCAGTCGGTCGCAATCTCACGGCACGCGCCACAGGGAGTGGCGATCCTGCGCCGCATGGGGAGCCTGCCCCCGGTCGTGGTCATGAGCCTGGGGACAAATGACAGCCCCGGTGCTACCTCGACCTTCCGCAACGCCATCCAGGAGACGATGCACCTGGTCGGCCGCTCGGGCTGCGTGGTCTGGCCCAACATCGTCCGCCCGCCGGTCGGGGGCACGAGCTACGCCGGCTACAACAACGCGCTCGCCGACGAGTCGAAGAAAGCGGCGCAACCTGCGCATCGTCCCGTGGACCCAGATCGTCAACCGCAACCCCGGCTGGCTCGCCGGCGACGGGGTGCACGTAAACGCGACCGGCTACCAGGCCAGGGCCGAGGCGATCGCGAAGGAGGTCAAGCGCTGCTAGCCGGCCGGGGCCTCGGCCTCGACCCTTCCGGCGTGCTCTTCGCCGGTCGCCCAGTGGGCCTCGGGTGAGGGCGGGGTGTCGCGCAGGTACCACTCGGCGTCGAGCGCGCCCTTGGTACCCGAGCCGGCGGCGGTGATCGCCTGGCGGTAGGTGTGGTCGACCAGGTCGCCGACCGCGAAGACGCCCGCGAGGTTGGTCTTCGTGGAGGGCTCGTCGACGGCGACGTATCCGTTCTCGTCGGTGTCGATCTGCCCCTCAACGAGCTCCGAGCGCGGCGTGTGGCCGATCGCGACGAAGGCGCCTCCGACCTCGAGCTCCTCGACCTCGTCGGTCTCCCTGTTGCGCAGCCTGACGGCGCGCAGCTTGCCGTCGTCGCCCGCGACGAACTCCTCGGGGACGAACGGGCTCTTCCAGTTGATGTTCTCCTTCTCCTTCGCCCGCTCGGCCATGATCTTCGACGCGCGGAGCTCGGGGCGGCGGTGGACGATGGTCAGTTCCTTTGCGAACTTCGAGATGAAGATCGAGTCCTCCATCGCGGAGTCGCCGCCGCCGATCACGGCGACGTCCTCGCCCTTGAAGAAGGCGCCGTCGCAGACGCCGCAGGTGGAGACGCCTCGGCCGCCGAGCTCGAGCTCGCCCGGAACGCCGATGCGCTTCGGCTCGGCGCCCATCGCGAGGATCACGGTCTTGCCGACGTACTCGTCGTCGCCGACCCAGACCTTCTGGAGGCCGCCGTCGGAAAACTCGACCTTCGTCGCGTCGTCGGTGATGAAGCGGGTGCCGAAGCGCTCCGCCTGATCGCGGAACTTCTGCATCAGCTCCGGGCCCATGATCCCGCTCTCGGGGAACCCCGGGTAGTTCTCGACGTCGGTCGTGTTCTGAAGCTGGCCGCCCCACTGGAAGCCCTCGATTACGAGCGGCTCGAGCTCCGCGCGGGCCGCGTAGAGAGCGGCCGTGTAGCCGGCGCAGGCGCCGCCGATGATGATCACGTTCTCGATCTTCTGCTCGTCGTTCATCTCTGCTCGATCCTAGGGATTGATTGCAACTACAACTATACTTCACTTTCTGAAGTAATGGCGGGGGCGAAGCCGGAGGCCGGTCTGTGCTTGCCCTTCTGCCGCTTCTCCTTCTCCCAGCGCTGCACCGTCTGGCGGAGCTGGAAGAAGGCGATGATGCCCGGCGGGATCGGCAGCCAGAAGGCCATCAGCCGGTAGGTCAGGATCGCGGCGAAGACCGTGGCCCCGTCGAGCCCGAAGAGGACGAAGGTGCCGATCATCCCCGCGTCCACCGCCCCCACCCCTCCCGGGGCGAGGGGGAAGAGGTTGGCGACCATGCCGATGAAGAAGCCCTGGATCACGACCCCGAGCGGAACCTGCACATCGTAGGCGTGAAATGAGGCCCACAGGATCGCGATGTTGGTCGCCCAGAAGCCGATCGCGCCCAGCATCGCGAGGCCGCCGCGCGATGGATCGCGGATAAACGCCCACGCGGTGCGCACACCGGTGGCAACGGTGGCCGGCACGGTGGCGATCCGCCGGATCCACTTCGTCATCCGCTCGCCCTTGGCCAAACGAGCCATCCGCCGCTCCAGGTCCGGCGGCAGGAACATGAACAGGGCGAGCAGGAGGAGGATTCCCCCCGCGATCGCCGCCGGCACCACCGTCAGCCCCGCCGGCGCCGGCCCTGAAAGGACACCCGTCCGCAGGAGGATTCCGCAGACGACGAGGGCGAGCAGGTAGACGCCGTAGAGCAGGACGAGGAAGGCCATCATCCGGTTCGCCGACTCGCGCCGCGGCATCCCGGCCTTGCGAAGCGCCCAGTAAGTGAGGACGATGCCGCCCGCGCCGCCCGCGGAGAAGAGCCGCGTCGCCGCCAGGCCGGCGAGCGTGATCTCGTAGGACTCGCCCCAGGTCAGCCGGGTGCGCTCGCCGACGACGCCGCGAAAGAGGGCGACATAGGAGAAGAACATCAGGACCGTGAAGACGAGGCCGACCGAGATCCAGAGCCAGTTCGCCTGGCCGAGCTTCTCGGTCGCGTCCTCGAGGCCGACGACGTTCGGCAGCAACACGTAGATGCCGATGACGAGCACGATCACGATCCCGAACGTCTGCAGCAGGCGCTTCGGATCGGCGAAAAACGAGGGCTCCGCGTCGTCGTCCTCTTCCTCGCCGTTGACCTCGTCGTCGCGCGACGTGTCCTCGAGATCGTCCATCGCGGTCCCGAAGCTGTGCCTGCCGCCCGTCTCCTGCTCGTGCTGACGGGTCATCGGGGCTAGATCCTAAGGAAGCGTGCGGTCCGACCCACTAACCGTTCGCGACCCGCTCGAGCCGCTGCACGCCACGGCTCACCAGCTGCGCGACCGGGTCGGCGAGCGGCTCGCCGCGACGGACGAGGACCACGAGGGCCGTGCCGGCGAGCAGATCCGTGACGTAGTGCTCGCAGAGGTAGACGAGGGCGAAGCCGAGCGTGAGCGCATACCCCCAGCCGAGCGCGCCCGGAATCCGGCCGCTCTCTGAAAGGAGCAACGCGGCCTGCAGGGAGGTGGCGAAGTGGAGCGAGGGCATTGCGGCCCACGGGTTGCCGCCGAGCGCGTCGTACATCGGCTTCCATGCCGGGCCCCAGACGTCTTCGCCGACCTCCACCATCACCCGGCGGACATCGCTCCCGAGGTAGCCGTTCTCACCCGCCCACCACGGCGGCGCGGTCGGGACGAGGAAGTAGAGCAGGCAGCCCAGGTCGTAGACCGCGGCCATCTGGCGAGCCGCCCGCGGGAAGCGGTCGATATCGCGGACGAGGATCCAGGTCAGCGACGCGTGGGGCTGGAAGAACCAGACCCAGTGGACCATGCTGAGGAAGCGGTCCCGCTTGGTCACGCGGCCGGGCTTCGAGAAGGCCCGCTGGAGGCGGACGCTCGGCAGCTCGCCGAACCCGAGCGCCCGGTCGACGGCGATCGGATAGCGGACCCGCAGGCGACGGCGCAGGCCATCCGGATCGTCGTAGGGAAGCTCGTGCACCATCGCGAAGGCCCACATCTGGAGCGCGAAGACGAGCGCGTCGCGCTTCTTCGTGCGCGGCCTGAGTACCGCAAGGGCGAGTGGGCCGGCGGCGGTTGCCGCGATCGTCACCGGGCCGGGAATGCGAAGCCGCCGGCGCAGGAGGGGCACGGCGAACGCCGCTCCGACCGCTGCCGCCGCGCCCGCGCGAACGAGCAGGCCGGTGCGACGGGGCGGGCGTCGTACAGAGGTCAGCAAGGCGGGCGAGTATGCCCGATGGCGACCGACCGCGTGGGTTACTTAGGGAAGGGCGGGCTGCGGCGTTGCGTAGGCGCCGGTGGGCGCGACGACCGGGGCCGTTACCGGCTCGGTGGCCGGGACGACGGCGGGCTCGCTCGCCGGAGACACGACCTCGGTCGTGACAGCGGGGGTAGTCGTCTGGGTCGAAGACTTCTCCCAGGCGGAGTGTCCAAGCTCGGACATCGAGAGCGCGGAGCCGATCAGCATCAGGACTCCGACGGCGGTGACGACCACCAGCGTGAGCATCGCTCGGCTTCGGTCCGGAGACTGATACCGCGACCTGCGTTCAGCCGCCGTCCTGCGCATCTCCATTGCCGGGCTCATCCGCCGAGCCGTGAGCGTTGCATCGGTGCCGTTCATGCTCTGTTTTTCGGGTCGGAGAGGAGGCCACACGATCGGCCGATCGGATGAGCAAGCGGATGAACCAAGTGACTACCGTCCTGGGGGTGAGAGTCACCCTCGCTGCCGCGATCGCGCTCCTGCTGCTCCTCCCCGGTGCGGGCGCCGGGAGCGACGAGCGTGCCGCGGCGCCGCAGTTCGTCGGCAAGGTGTCGAAGATCAACGAGGCGCGCGAGAGGCGGATGACCGGCCGCTCGTGGCATCGCGGCTGCCCGGTGCCGATCAGCCAGCTGCGCCTGGTGCGGGTCCGCCATTGGAACTTCCACCGGGACCCGGAGCGCGGGCGCATCATCGTCCATGAGAACTCGGCAAAGGATGTTCTTGATGTCTTCGAGGACCTGTTCCACAAGCGGTTCCCGATCCGCCGGATCGAGGTCATCGATGCCTACGGCGGCGACGATCACCGCTCGATGAACGCCGACAACACCTCGGCGTTCAACTGTCGTTTCGTCGCCGGCACCCAGAGCTGGTCCGAGCACGCCTTCGGGCGGGCGATCGACCTGAACCCGATCGAGAACCCCTATGTGACGCCTTCCGGGCACGTCTCTCCTCCCGCCGGCCGGCCCTTCGCCGACCGCTCGCAGGACGCGAAGGGAATGGTCCACGGAGGCGATGCGACGGTGCGCGCGTTCAAGCGTGCAGGCTGGGGATGGGGCGGCAACTGGAGCGGCACGAAGGACTTCCAGCATTTCTCGGCTACCGGGCAATAAGATGCCCGCGCCTTGGCCCTGGTAGCGAGCTTCCTCACGCCCGAATCACCGGCGTCGCCGAACGCCGACGAGATGCAGACGATCTATCTCGTCATGTTCGCCGTGGCGGTCGTGATCGCCGTGGCGATCAACGGGGCGCTGATCGCGGCAATCGTCCGATTCCGCGCGCGCCGCGGCGAAGAGCCGGCCAGGCGTACCGCCGGCCGCGGGGTCGTCGGTCGGGTCGCGGTGGGCCTCGGCGCCCTCTCCCTGGTCGTCTTCATCGTCGGCATCGTCTTCACCGAGTCGATCCGCGACGCGGAGCCGTCCGGGCCAAACGGGATCGAGGTCGCCTCCAGTCGCACCGCGCAGGTCAACATCTCGCCGCCTCCGGCGGACACGGACCCGCTGCGGATCAACGCGATCGGGCAGCAGTGGCTTTGGCGCTACGAGTACCCGCAGAAGGAGTCCGACGACCAGACCTTCCAGCCGATCTTCTCCTACGAGAAGCTCGTGGTCCCCGTGGACACGACGGTGATCCTCAACGTCACCTCCACCGACGTCGTGCATCGCTGGTCCGTCCCCTCGCTGGCCGGCAAGGTCGACGCGGTGCCCGGCCAGGTCGCCACGACCTGGTTCAAGGCAGAGGAGCCCGGCATCTACGAGGGACAGTCCTTCCAGTACTCCGGCCCCGGCTACTCGACGATGCGGACCGAGGTGGAGGCCGTGCCGGTCACCGAGTACGCGGCGTTCGTCGCCGACCAGCGGGAGGCGATCTCCGCCGCCCAGCAGGCCGTGACCGATCAGGACGAGGCCGACGCGGCCACCGAGGAGGAGGTCGCCACCCAATGACCGTCTCCCCCGCCCACCCCGAGATCGTCACCCGCGGTCGACCCGGTCCGCGGCGCGAATGGATCGAGCGGATGACCGCGACCGACCACAAGGGGGTCGGCCTGCTCTTCATCTGCACGGCGCTCGTCGGGCTGGTGCTCGCGGTGACCCTCCTCGTGCTGATGCGGGTGCAGCTGATCGTGCCCGAGAACACGATGCTCGATCCCGACATCTTCGGCCAGCTGATGTCGGCCTACGGCGCGACGGCGATCGTCTTCTTCGCCCTGCCCCTCGCGATCGGCCTCGCCACCTACCTCCTCCCGCTCCAGATCGGCGCCCGAGGCGTCGCCTTCCCGCGCCTGGGCGCGACCGCCTACTGGCTCTACGTGCTCGGCGGGATCACGCTCTTCGGCAGCTTCCTATACGCGCCCTCGGAGGCAGGCACGCAGGCGCTACCGCCGCTTTCGAGCGACGTCTTCCTCGCGTCGAACGGCGTCGACGCCTGGATCGTCGGCGTCGGCCTCGCGGTCCTGGGCTTCGTCCTCGCGTCGATCAACCTGATCACGACGGTCCGCAACCAGCGCGCGCCCGGAATGGCCTGGCGCCGGATGCCGGTCTTCTCCTTCGCGTCGACCGTTGTCGCCTACCTGATGCTCGTCGCCGGAACGATCCTGCTGGCCGCACTCACGATGCTCTTCTTCGACCGGCGCTTCGACGGGATCTTCTTCGACACCGGCGAGGGTGGCGGGCCGGTGCTCTACCAGCACCTCACCTGGATCTTCTTCACCGCCGCCTACTCCGCGATCGTGGTCTTCGCCGCCGGCGTCATCTCGGAGATCGTCTCCGTCTTCTCGGGCAAGCCGCTTTTCTCGCACCGGGCAACCCTGATCGCGCTGGCCGCGATCGGAGTGCTCGGCCCGCTCGCCTGGATGCAGAACATGTACACGGCCGACATTGCCCGAGGGTTCCTCTACTTCGCGATGCTCTGGGCACTCGCGCTCGCGGTGCCGATCGGCGTCCTCTTCTTCAACTGGATCGCGACGCTCTGGGACGGCGCCCTGCGAATGCGCGCGCCGCTCCTCTTCGCCCTCGGCTCGATCAGCGCGATGAGCATGGGCCTGGTGGGCGAGTTCGGCAACTCGGTGATTCCGGTCGGCTGGCAGTTCGCGAACACGATGGCCGCCTGGCAGGACACTCACTTCGCCCTCGTCGGCGGCGGCGTCTTCGGCGGCTTCGCGGCCCTCTACTACTGGTTCCCGAAGATGTTCGGGCGGACGATGGGCGAGGGGCTCGCTCGCTCCTCGTTCTGGGCGATGTTCGTCGGCCTCTTCGTGATGTGCTTCGCGATGTTCTTCGCCGGGCTCGAGGGCCAGCCGGTCGACATCTACGAGTACTTCTCCGGAGCGGGCGTCTCCACGTACAACCTGATCGCGTCGATCGGCTGCTTCGTGCTCGCGATCGGGATCATCCTGACGCTCGTCAACGCAGTTCTCAGCCTCCGCTCCGGCCCCCGCGCCGGACACGACCCCTGGGGCGGCTCGACGCTCGAATGGTTCGCGCTCTCGCCGCCGTCACCGCACAACTTCGATCTCGTCCCCGACGTCCGCTCGCCCGAGCCGCTTCGCGACATCCGCGAGGCCGTGCGCCGCCAGAGCGAGGCCTTCGTCCCGCCCCCGCCACTGGCGACCGTGAGCGAGCCGGAGCCGGAGCCCGAACCCGAGCCCGCGGAGGCTGAGGAAGAGCCCGCGGAGACCGCGAGCGATCAGGGCTCTGAGCCAGCCGAGGAGACCGAGACGGAGGCCGAGGGGGAAGGCGGCACGGCGACCGCCACGGCCGAGGCCGATGAGCCGGACGGGGACGACCCGCCCGTATCCTGACGACGTGCCTACCGCGCCCTCGCGCGGCGGCCGGGACCCGCTCGACCGGTTCCGCCGCCTCGTCAATCTGACCATCCTCGCGACCTTCGCGCTGATCCTGATCGGCGGCGTCGTGCGCGTGAGCGATTCGGGCCTCGGATGCGGACCGCCGGGCAGCGGCAGCCACGGCTGGCCGCTGTGCGACGGCCAGGTGATCCCGTTCCTCCAGGGCTCGACCCTGGTCGAGTTCTCACACCGGATCGCGGCCGGCGTCGTGGGCATCCTGATCCTCGTCCTGATCTGGCAGGCGGTTCGCCATCTGCGTGAGCATCGGTGGGTCGTCCGCGGCACGATCGCGGCGGGAGTACTCGTGCTGGCTCAGGCGGGGCTGGGCGGTGCGACGGTCGAGAACAACCTGCACGAGCTTCTCGTCGCGATCCACCTAGGCCTGGCGATGCTCCTGCTCGCCTTGCTGATCGGATTGCGCCGGATCGCCGTGCCCGCCACCGACGACGTGCCGGCGGGCGCCACACGTGGCCTCCGCGCCCTCGCGGTCGTCGCCTCGGTGCTCGTGCTCGCGACGATCGTCGCCGGCGGCTACGTCGCCGGCACCGAGGAGGAGGGGGTGCAGGGCTCGGTCGTCGTCAACGGAGCCCACCTCGCCTGCGGCGAGGAGTTCCCGACCTGCCTCGACAGCTTCATGCCCTACGGCGTCTCGCGGCTGACCGACATCCACCTGACCCACAGAGCGTTCATGTATCTGGCGGCGATCGCCGTGATCGCCCTGTTCGCGCTCGCGTGGCGCCGCGGCGTTCGCACCTGGCCGTTCGGGGCAGCGCTCGGAATCCTCGCCGCCCAGATCCTGCTGGGGGCGCTCAACGTATGGCTCGGAAAGCACGCCGGCCTCGTCGTCGCACACCTGACCGTCGGTACGCTCCTCTGGGCCACCCTGGTGCAGGCGACGATGAGCCTCGTTCCAGTACCGGCTGCCGATCCGGAGCGCCTGCGCAGGCGAACGGAGGCACCGGCACCCGCGTAGGGTGTGTGCCCTCAAAATGGAGAGCTCCGCGAAGACAGCGACCCCCTTCCCCGAGCGAGCGGCCGAGCCGCGAGCTCCTCACGCGCCCGCCCTGCGGTTTGGCCCGCGCGCCCGGCCCCTCGGCGCAGTGGTCCGCGACTACGTCGCGCTGACGAAGCCGCGGATCATCTCCCTGCTGCTCCTGACGACGGTCGCGACGATGTTCGTCGCCGACCCGTCGGGCCCGGCGCTCTCCACGATTCTCTGGACGATGCTGGGCGGCTACCTGGCCGCCGGGGGCGCCGGCGCGATCAACCACTACATCGACCGCGACCGCGATGCGCGGATGGCGCGCACGCGGAGTCGTCCGCTGGTGGCCGGGCGGATCGAGCCGCTCCACGGACTCGTCTTCGGAATCGTCCTCGGCGTCCTCGCCGCGATCCAGCTCGCGGTCACCGTCAACGTCCTCAGCGCGGCCCTCGCCACGACCGGCCTGCTGGGCTACGTCTTCATCTACACGCTCTGGCTGAAGCCCCTGACGCCGCAGAACATCGTCATCGGCGGCGCCGCGGGCGCGGTCCCGCCGCTCGTCGGCTGGGCTGCCGCAGCGGGCAGCCTTTCGCTGGAGGCGCTCTGGCCCTTCGCGATCGTCTTCATGTGGACGCCTCCCCACTTCTGGGCGCTCGCGCTGCTGATCAAGGACGACTACGCGCGGACCGGCGTCCCGATGCTTCCCGTCGTCGCCGGCGAGTCCGTGACACGGCGCCAGATCCTGATCTATGCCGCCGCCCTCACGGCCCTCACCGTGCTCCCCTGGGCGACCGGGCTCTTCGGCGCCCTCTACCTCGTCTGCGCGCTGCTGCTCGGCGGTGCGTTCACCGGTCTCGCCGCCTGGCTCGCCATGCGCCCCTCGCGCCGAGCGGCCCTGCGCGTCTACCTCGCGTCCCTCGCCTACCTCGCCCTGCTCTTCGTGGCGATGGCCGTCGATCGGGTCACCGGGGTCTGATAGAACCCGCTCGTGGACCGCGAACGCGCCCAGAAGAACCTCGCCACCGGCCTCGTGACGGCTGCGATCGCGCTCGTCGTCTTCGGGGTCACCTTCTTCGCCGCGATCAACTACATCGGCTGAGCGGTGGAGGGCTCTGAGCGCATCCCCGAGGCGACCGAGCTGGTCTACGTGCCGGAGCCGTCGTGGATCCCCTTCTTCGTCGGCGGCGGCATCACAGCCGTGCTCGTCGGGCTGTTCGCGGGCATGGTCTGGGCGATCGCCGGCGCGGTCGTGCTGCTCTTCGCCGTGATCGCCTGGATCCGCCACGTCGGCCTCGAGGTCTCGCGGATGCCGCGAGCCCAGGACATCTCCTCGGCCGTGATCCCGGCGATCCCGCCGAAGCCTCGCGGCGACTGAGCTCCCGCCTAGGGACGAAAGCGCTGCGTCCGCGCCGCGAGGCGCCGTAGGTCGCGGGGACCTGTAAGGGAGTGAGTTCGGCGCGATTCGCCGACTCCAATGAAGGGTCGTAGTGCCGCCCGAATAGGGGTTCGCAAACTCGCCAATCGATGCGGTCTTGGAACCTGTGAACGATCGGGTACCCCATAGGGGACCTAACCCTTCACACGTTCGTCGACGGGCGGCGATATCGCGAGTTCTGAGCACTTCGCGACCCGCCAACCCTGATCCGCTCCCCTTACTTGCCCCGCGACCTCGGCGCCTCGCGACGCGTCAGGCGCGCTTTCGTCCCTCGATCGTCAACCTGACGTGGTCGATCGTCATCGGTGTCCCGCAGCGCTCGATCACCCGGTCGACGAAGGGGTCGTGCAGCTCGTCTGGGAGGAGCTCCAGATGGCAGAGGAGCGGCGCGGTGCGGGCGTAGCCCGCCGGGTCTCGCGGGCTCTCGACGATCGGGTCGAGGACTGCGCGCACGTCCGTGAATCCGGCTGCCTGCAGCTCGCCGCGGCCTCCTCGGGACCCCGGAAGCGCCAGGCGGGCTCGTAATCGCGCAGGTAGGGCGCGAACGGCTCCTCCGCCGCGACCGAGGCGGCGATCGCCAGGAAGCCGCCGAGGTTGCCGCAGCCGCCGTAGCCGGCGATCAGGGTCCCTCCTGGCCGCAGCGCGGCGTGCATGCGGCTGAAGAGCCGGTCCTGGTCGATGACCCAGTGGAAGACGGCGTTCGAGATCACGGCGTCGACCTGCTCATCGAGGTCGAGCGCCGTCAGGTCCGCGAGGAGGACCGTTACGCGGTCGCCGAGAGTCCGGCGCGCGTGTTCGACCATCTGTGGGTTCGAGTCGACCGCGATCACGCGGCCACGCGGCACGCGTTCGAGGATTCGCAATGTCCCCCGCCCGGTTCCGCAACCGGCATCGAGGACCGACTCGTCGCCGCTCAGCGACAGCGCATCGAGCAGCGACTCCAGGCGCGCCTCCTGGACGTCGGACGCGCTGTGGTAGGTGGCCGCGTCCCAGCGGCGCTGCGCCTCCATGAACCGAGCAGCCGCGCCCTTAGGGCGGCGTCATCCCGGAGGTGGCCCCCTCCTGGGTCCAGCAACGGACGATGTCACGCATGGAGAGCACCCCGGAGACCTCGCCGTTCTCGAAGACGACCAGGTGGCGGACGTGGCGCTTGCTCATCTCCATCGCCGCGCGTTCGAGACTCCAGTCGGGCGCCGCGGAGATCACGTGGTCGCTCATGTGGTCGGCGACCCGCTCGGTGTCGGGATCCTCGTTCTTCCCGAGCGATGTGAGCACGTCGCGCTCGGAGATGATCCGCGGGCCGGGCGACTCCTCGTCGATGACCACGGCGGCTCCAACGCCCTTCTCGGTCATCTTCCGCGCAGCCTCGCGCAGGGTATGGCCGGGGCCGACCGTAAGCACCACTCCTGACATTCCCTCGCGGACTTCCATGTGCGGATCGGCGCAACCCTAACCGAACTCCGCTCGCCGCCGCACAGGGGAACGGGGGCGGCGCCTTGGCGCCTTATAGGATTCCGCCTCCTGTGGGAGCGAGTCGCCTGAAGCTGACCCTTGCGCTCTGCGGCGCCGTCTTCGCGGTCGCCGTCGTCGCCGGTTGCGATGCCCAGGAGGACGCGAACATCGACCAGGGGCGGGCGCTCTTCATCGAGCAATGCGGCACCTGCCACGCGCTCGATGAGGCGGCGACCACCGCCGACGTCGGCCCCGACCTCGATGCCGCCTTCGCCGCCGCCCGCAATGCGGGCATGGACGAGGACACGATCGAGGGCGTCGTCCAGTCTCAGATCGCGAACCCGCGGATGGCCGCGCCCGACGAGACGAACCTCTACATGCCCGCCAACCTCGTCGAGGGCCAGCAGGCCGAGAACGTCGCCCGCTACGTAGCCACAGTCGCCGGCGTGCCGGGC
Organism: uncultured Thermoleophilia bacterium; assembly: GCA_963785155.1. Taxonomy (GTDB): domain Bacteria; phylum Actinomycetota; class Thermoleophilia; order Solirubrobacterales; family 70-9; genus DASUSH01. The sequence goes on along the minus strand of CAWAUB010000007.1, from coordinate 178,346 downwards.
ATCGAGCCGCCATCGGCGCCCGGCGGCCCCGGCGGCCAGGTCTTCGCCAACAACGGCTGCGGCGCCTGCCACACGTTCGCTGCGGCGGAGAGTGGCGGCACCGTCGGCCCGGACCTGGACGACGTCCTGCCCGGCCAGGATGCCGGGCAGATCGAGGAGTCGATCGTCGACCCCGAGGCGCAGCCGTCACAGGGCTTCCCGGCCGGCGTGATGCCACAGGACTACGACTCACAGATCCCGGAAGACGACCTGAAGCTGCTCGTCGAGTTCCTGCTCGACAACGCCGGCAAGGGCAGCTGAGCCCCGACCTAGGCCTCGCCCGGATCTCCCTCGGGCTCCGCCGCCGCGAAACGGCGATAGTCGCGCCAGAGCTTTACCGCCGCGAGGGCGAAGAGCACGATCGCGAGCACGATCCCCGCGACGGAGCTGCCCGTGATCAGGGTCACCGCGATCACAAGCGCGGCGCCGGCCATGAAATACAGCAGCATCTTGAACGTGTCCTGCTCTCGGCGGAGCGGGTTCGGCATGTGACTCATTCTCGCAGGCGGCACAGGTAGGATCCCTGCAATGCGCAGGGTTATCAGCCTCTCCATCGCCGTCCTCGCCCTCTTCGCGGCCACAGCGACCGCAGGGCTTCAGGACACCTATCCCACCTTCTTCGACAAGTTCAAGTTCGAGGCGGGAGGCGGCTCGCAGGAGTTCTCGGGCAAGATCGACTCGGGCAAGTCGAACTGCATCAAGGGCCGCAAGGTCAACGTCTTCCGCAAGAAGAACGGCGACAAGGACAAGCTCGGTTCGGACAAGACGAACGGCAAGGGCAAGTTCTCCGTCGGCGTCGGTGGCGGCAAGGTCAAAAACGGCAAGTACTACGCCGAGGTCAAGGAGTCGACCTTCCAGTCCGGCAGCGGCGATCAGATCACCTGCCTGGACGTGAAGTCCGGCTCGGTGACGATCAGCTAGAGGGCTCTGCCAGTCCCGCCTTGCGCGCGGCCCCCATCCGTGTAGCGAGTGCGCTGCAGGCAATCGTGAAGAGCGTCTTCGAGGGCGGCAACCGGTAGCCGGCCTTGGTGTGTGGTGCATAGCGGACGGCCTCGCCACCATCCGCCTCCATCCAGCCGGTGTGGATGCGCTGCTCCTGCCCGATCATCCGTGGCTTGAACGAATGCGAGGTGAGGCCGGCGCGCCTGCCGCCCGCGGGCACGGAGCCGGCTCGAACCCGTAACTCCAGGCCCTCGGGCCCGGAGCCGGCGATCGACGCCGGGACGACCTCGGGCATCTCCTCGGAGCCGCACCAGCCGAGGAGCGTGTGAGGCAGCGCCTCGCCCAACTTCGCGGCCTTGCCGGCGTCGAGGCGAGGTTCGGTGCCCCCCTTTGGCGCGGCCTGAGGCTCGGGCGGAGGTGGCGGCTCCGCTCCCGTGATCACCGGCTCCTCCGACGCGGCGTCGTCCGGAAAGGCCGTGACCCGCTCGACGGCGATATCGATCGCGACCCGCTCCCAGTAGTAGACGTTCATCGTGCGACCGGCCAGGCCGGTTCGTCGCGGCCCCAGGAAGCGCTCCCACTCGGGCGTGATCGACTCGAGCCAGTCGCGATCGGGCGTCGTCGAGAAGGACGCGCGTCCCTGCACCACGACGAACCCCGGCCGGTCGGTCAAACCGTGCTCACGCGCGTGGTAGGCCACCGCGACGCCGGGGTTCTTACGCACCCGGTCGAGCTTCTTCCACAGCCCCAGCGACGTGCTCAACGTCACCGTCCCGGCCTCACGATCGCGCAGCCCGAGCGGCGCCATCGGGGTGATCACGACCCCCTTCGCCGGCGTCAGGTAGGCAAAACCGGCGGCGAGGTCCCCGCCGAGGATCTCGTCGACCTCATCGCTCCATTCCGGTGCCACGCGCGGGACGCTATCGAGTGTCGGGCACGGTCAGTGCGAAGATCCGGACGAAGAATCCGCCGTTCGAGTCGCCCCTGTGTCCGCGCGGGGGACCTCGCAGCATCGAGAGGTGTAGCCGGACTGGACCAAGCGATTCGTCCCCGCCACGTTCGCAAAGTGGCATGGGTGACCCTGGATGCTACTTCTCGTGCTCGCGAACGGCAGCGCGCCCGCGGTCCTTACGATCGCCGTTGGCGCGACGGCATTCATGCGACGTGAAGCTTCGAGACTGAAGTACCGGTGTCCTCGACGTGAAGCGTGGGACGTGCGGAAAGGTCGAGTCGAACGTAGCTGGGCTCAGATGGGTCCTGCACGTCCCTCAGGGCCGTTCCGGGGTCCAGCGTCCCGTTCGATCGGACCTGGGCGTCGGCCAGCGCCGACCCCGGGGCAGCCGGTCTGACCCTGCTCGCCCGGGATCAGCCCTTCGGCCCCGCATCCCCCAGGGGACCCTGGGGACCCTCCAGCTCCGCCCGATCGCCAATTCTCCTAAGCTTGCGCATCAGCAACTTGCCCGCTGACGAGCGGGCGATCGGTGGCCGCGGTGACGCCCCTCCTGTGGTACGGCAGGCCTCGATCTCGCCGACGCGGCCGAGTGACGTCATCGATCTCGCGACGGCAGCCGCAGCCGACGAGCGATGACGATCCGCAATCGTCGCCATCACATTCGCGTAGCGAGACGCGTCTCGCAGTAATCGGGGATTACGCCTCCGAGGTCCTGGACAGGCCTACCTTGCCTTCGACGATCCCTCGCGCAAACGGTACTCCACCGCGTGAGGCTTGCTAGCGCGCGACGCGGAGCTCGCGCTCGACCGTCTCGCCGCCGGTCGCGACCGTGACGGTGACGCTCGTCAGCCGCCGCATGAGCTTGCGGCCCTTCTTCGAGAGCCGGACGTCGACGTACGCGTCCTCGCCTGCGGAGAGATCGAACTTGCCCGTGCCGAGCTTCTTGTCCCCGCGGTAGATGCTGACCGTCCCGGCCGAGGGCTCATCGCCGGCGGACACATTGACCAGCGCCGTCTTCCCAGCAGGCGTCACCCGGTCGCCGAGGCGCAGGCCGAGCTTCTCGGAGCCGGGTGCGTCGTCGGGACGTGCGCCGCTCCCCGACCCATCGTCCGCCCCGACCGATCCGGAATCAGATCCGTCACCCGATCCGCCGGACGAGTCACCGTCGGTGATCGGCGGGTCGTGGAGCACGAAGCTGGCGAAGTCGTTGCCGGCGTTCCAGTCGGGCTCGTCGCCGTGGACCGACGCCGTGTTCATGACGTCGCCGCCGTTGCGCTCGTCACCAACCCGCGATTCGAGGCAGACGAGGTCGAGATCCGCGTCGAGCTCCTCGTCGGTCGTGTTGTGCAGGCGGAAATCGCGGTTGATGGGCATCGGCGTGGTGCCCAGGACCTTCATGCCAAATGGGAGGTCGTGCGTCTCGACGATTCCCTTGAAGCCGACGGGGCAGGAGAGCCGGTATTCGCCGGTCGAGTGGGGGCCTACGGTGACGCGCCCGTAGACGTGGTGGAACTTGAGCGCGTGCTGGTGGCCCGAGTCGGTCGAGGTGGTCCGCGGGATGCAACGGATCGAGACGTCGATCAACGCGTCGTTCTGTATCGCGGACTTCGGCGCGACCTGGAATTCGAAGGTCCAGCTGCGCCCGTCCGGGGACTGCTCGGAGGTGAGCGAGGGGCCGTGGACGAAGTTCGCGCCCGTCTGGAAGACGTACCCGGGAGCGATCGCCACGTCGTTCGCATTCGGGCAGGTCAGGGTCCGGCTGACGCGGGTGGTCCCGGTGAGGTTGGGGGCGTTGATCTGGCCCGTCTGACGGAGCGGGGTCCCCAGCGTGTGGCCATCGTTCCCGGTGGTGTCGAGAGCGACGCAGACGCCGAACAGATGGACCTGTGCCTGCCCCGTCGTGTGGTTCTCGATGTCGAAGTCGTAGCTCGCGATCCCCGCCGCGGTGTTGTTTGGAGCGGTCCGGGAGCCGACGAAATGCACGTCAGCCGGGTCGTTCCCCTGGTCCACGGAGTCCACCCGTGGGTTGGCGTCCGTCATCACATAGCCGTCAGGGCAGGAGAGGCTCGCCTGGCGGTACTCGCCACCCTGCAGGGAGAGGAACTCCTCCACCTTGATGACCTCGATCAGATCGGCGGTCGGGGGCGACGCCGAGGTGTAGGCGGGGTCGAGGCGCAGCACGACGTTCTTCGAGACGGTCTGGCCGGCAGCGAGCGTGCCGAAGTCGCAGACGAGCTCGGCGTTCGCGAACGTGCACTCGGGGGGTCCCGACACGTACTGCAGATACGGGGACAACGGATCGCGGACGGTCACGTGATGGGCGGCGGCCGGCCCGTCGTTGTGAGCGGTGAAGGTGTAGGTGACCGGCTCGCCCGGCGCGGCCTTGGCCTTGTCGGCCGTTTTTTCGATCGACAGGTCTGCGGGTTTGGGCATTGCCTTGTTGGTGACCGTGCACTCGATGTCGTCCCCGGGCTCCGGGAAGACCGAGACCGAGGTGCCGCCGCCGCTCGGCAGCGAGGCGTCCGCGACGCCGTTGTTGGTGCACGACCACGACTGCCAGTAGTCGGCCAGGCGCGTGCCGCTGGCGGGGGTCGCGAGGTCGGAGAGCGTGTAGCCGGAGCCGTTGGTCCGGGGCAGGACCGTCAGCTCGCCGGTCGTGGCGGAGTTGCCGGCGCCGGTGCTCGCCGTTCGCGATCGTCGATCCCTCGGGCGACGTCGGCCCTGACGTCGAACGAGTCGGTGGCGTTGACCCGCCCGTCGACGTTCTTCGTCACCTGGATCTTCGAGGTCATGATCGCGAAGGCCGCCCCCGAGCGCCCGAACGTCCGCATGGACATGGCGATCTCGGATGGCGTGTCGGCACCGACGATCGACGTCGTCGTACCAGGGCCTGGGCTGGCGGGAGCCCGCGGTTCGCCTCCCTGCCCGATGCAGTTGACCGTCGTCGTGCCCGAGGCCGGAGAGGCCCTTCTGGCATCCGCGCGGAGCCGAGGCATTCAGGACCCCGATCAGGTCGAGCGGCTTGTCCGAGGTCCAGTTGAAGCCTTCGCCGTTGATCGTGTTCTCGGTGTCCGCGATCACGAACTTGTAGCCCGTGACCGGCGTGTTCGTGGAGTCGACGACGGTGATGTTGCTCAGCTTCAACTCGACGCCGTTGTCGAGCCCGGCATCGAACGCGTAGAGAGACGGCCTGCCGGGCACGCCGACGTAGCCGGCGGTGCCGAACGCGAAGCGGGTCTCGAGGGGCGTCGCCCTCGGCTCAATGGCCGGATACACGCCGGCGCCCGCGACGGGCCTCGAGGTCAGCGTGAACGTGGCCGTGTAGCCCCCCGGAAGGGTGATCGACATTGGCTGGCCCGCCGGCGAGCGCGCCAGGGCGTCGTTGTAGGCGCTCATGTCGAACCAGCAGAGGTTCGAGGCGTACGGCCCGCCGGTGCCGGTGCCGCAGGTCGCCGCCGAGGCGCCGGCAGGCGCGATCAGCGCACACATGGCCACGCCAACTACGAATGCGCTCGCGAACCCCGCTCGCCTCAAGCCCTTAACCCGCACGCCCCCGATTCTCCGCGCTGGCGAGCCCCCTCGCTTCCGTAGTTGGTACGGGTCCGAGTCCGTACTTTCCCGGCGGCAGCTAGCTCAGGCTGAGCTAGAGGATGTAGACGGCCGTGAAGACGATGATCCACATGACGTCGACGAAGTGCCAATAGATGCCCGGCACCTCGACGCCGAGGTGGTCCTCCGCCTTGGGCCCGAAGTGGCCCTTCCAGGCGCGGATGTTGGCGAAGGTGAGCAGCAGCAGGCCGACGAAGACGTGGGCGCCGTGCAGGCCGGTGAGACCGTAGAAGATCGAGCCGAAGGCGCCCTCGCGTGCGCTGAAGCCGATGTGGACGTACTCGTTGATCTGAATGAAGAGGAAGGTCGCGCCCAGTAGCCAGGTGATCGCGAGCCCCGCCTTCAGCGCCGTGTGGTTGCCGCGGCGGATCGCCTCGAGCGCCCAGTGCATCGAGAAGCTCGACGAGATCAGGATCGCCGTGTTGACCCCGGCGACGGCGACCGGCAGCTCGAACGGCTCCGGTGGCCAGACGCCCCCCTCGTAGGCGACCACGCGGATGAAGAAGTAGGAGGCGAAGAAGGCTCCGAAGAGCATCACCTCGGAGACGATGAAAATCAGGATGCCGAGCGTCTGGCGGTCGATCCGCGAGCTCTGGTTGGACTCGGGCGGCCCGTGGTGCTCGTGGGAGCCGTGGCCGACGGCGACGGAGGCGGACTCCATCAGGCCTCCGCTCCCGCCGTGGCAGGTTCGCGCTCGCCGACAGGCTCGACGCTGTCGCGGCCGACCTCGACGTGCTCGACCGGCTTGTCGGTCAGGTCCTGGACCTTCTCGATCAGCCCGTCCTCCAGCCATTTCGACTTCTCCCCGGCGAAGGTGGAGATCACGATGTCGTCGATCCGGTAGTGCTCGATCGCATTCTGGATCGCCGCGAACGGCTCCGGGCTCATCGGCTGGCCGGTCGCGTCGACCTCGTTGCGATAGAGCTCTGCGAGGGTGCGCGCGAGCCGCTCGCAGACCTGCTCGCGCGAGATCTCGCCGGAGCGCGGGCAGACGAAGGTGTAGCGGTGCGGCTTCTCCTTCGCACGGTCCTTGAGCCGGCTCTGGAGCTCGGGCGAGTTGACGGTCTGGGTGGCGACGACGAGCGTGTGGGTGACGTCCCAGCGGACGGCGTCGTCGTCGACGCGGACCTGGATGTGGGTAACCGGGGCCTCGAAACGCTCCTTGGCCCACTCGACCAGGTCGCGCCGCAGGATCCCGACCCGGGACTCATACAGGCAGGAGAGCAGGATCTCCTGGGGGGTGAAGGCTCGGACGGCGTCGTCGAGGGCGAGCAGCGGGTTCGGGTCGAAGACGGCGGCCTCGGCGTCGATGCCGAACTCGGCGAGAACGATCTGGGTGACCTCGACGCGGCTCTGCGCCGCCTCGCGGACCTCGTCGACGTCGACGATCTGGCCCACGGAGGGCTGGTTCTGCGGCGCCGCGAGAGCGACGCGGCTCGCGCCGTGCTCGACCCGGTCGCGGATCGTCTCGAGCAGCTTGCGTCCGCCGGCGACCTCGTTGAGGAACGCCAGCACCGTGCCGGGCCCGTGCACGGGCTCCTGGGAGACGTCGGTGGGCTGGGTTGCGGTCTCGGCCTCGGTCATCAGGTGGCGCCCGCGGGCTCCTTGCCCGCCTCTCCGGCCGTGGCCGGCTCAGCCTCCTCCACCTCGGCGCCCTCGTCCTCCCCGTGCATGATCGCGTGGCGGGCGCCCGGGACGCCGAACTCATACGGGCCGCCAACGACGCGCGGAATCTCGTCGAAGTTGAAGAGCGGCGGCGGTGAGGAGACCTGCCACTCGATCGTCTTCGCCCGCCAGGGGTTTGCGGAGGCGCGCGGGCCGAACTTCCAGGAGACGATCATGTTGTAGAGGAAGATCAGCTGCGCGGCGCCGAGCACGAAGGCGCTGATCGAGATGAACAGGTTCCAGTTGCCGAACTCGGCCGCGTAGTCGGCCACGCGGCGCGGCATGCCCTCGAGCCCGATCCAGTGCTGGGGCACGAAGGTGCCCAGCATGCCGGCCAGGGTGAGCCAGAAGTGGGCCCGTCCCAGCCGCTCGTCGTACATCCGCCCCGTCATCTTCGGGAACCAGTGGTAGACGCCGGCGAAGATCGTGAAGACCGAGCCGCCGAAGAGCACGAAGTGGATATGGGCGACGACGAAGTAGGTGTCCGACATGTGGATGTCGAGCGGCACCATGCCCAGCATGACCCCGGAGATCCCGCCGACCACGAAGGTGACGATGAACCCGAGCGCGAAGAGCATCGAGGTCGATTTCAGGTGTAGGACCGAGCCAAATAAGGTCCCTAACCAGCTGAATATCTTGATCCCCGTCGGGATCGCGATCAGCAGCGTCGTGATCATCATCGGCACGCGTAACCAGCTGAACATGCCGCTGACGAACATGTGGTGCGCCCACACCGTGTAGGACAGGACGACGATCCCGATCAGCGCCAGGGCCATCAACCTGTATCCGAAGATGGGTTTTCGGGCGTGGGTGGAGATGACCTCGGAGATGATCCCGAAGCCCGGCAGCATCATGATGTAGACGGCCGGGTGGGAGTAGAACCAGAAGATGTGCTGGTAGCTGATGACGTCGCCGCCGCCGGCCGCGTTGAAGAAGTTCGTGTGCAGTGCGCGGTCGAAGAGGACCATGAACTGCACACCGGCGATGAACGGCGTTGCGGCGACGACGAGCAGCGAGGTCGAGAGGTTCGCCCAGACGAGCAGCGGCAGGCGCCAGAAGTTCATCCCCGGCGCACGCATTGTGATGATCGTCACGAGGAAGTTGAGAGCGGTCGCCACCGAAGACGCGCCCGCGAACTGCACCCCGATGTTGAAGAAGGACTGGCCTAACGGCGCGCCGGTCGAGAGCGGCGCGTAGCCGGTCCAGCCGGCGTCGAAGGCGCCGCCGGGAACGAAGTAGCTGGCGAGGAAGAGGACGCCGGCGATCGGCAGGAGCCAGAAGGAGAGGCCGTTCAGGCGCGGGAACGCCATGTCCGGCGCGCCGATCATCAGCGGCAGCACGTAGTTCGCGAGCCCGGCGAAGACCGGGATCACGAAGACGAAGATCATCAGCGCCGCGTGCGTCGAGAACATCCCGTTGAAGAGGCTCGTGTCGACGATCTGCGTGCCCGGCTGAGCGAGCTCGGCGCGGATCCCCATCGCGATCAGGCCGCCGATGAAGAAGAAGATGAAGCTGGTGACCGTGTACTGGATCCCGATCACCTTGTGATCGGTGTTGAACTTGAAGTAGTCCTTCCAGCTCTTCGCCCCGTGCTGTGAGTGGTCGTGCGGGTCGGGCGAGCCCCCGCCAGCCCACTTGAACCAGTAGCTGAAGCAACCGAGCCCGATCAGGTAGCCGAACGGGGCGGTGATCGCGGGGACGATCACCTGCGGGTAGCCGGTCTCCTCGGTCTGGAAGGTCGGCAGGTCCGCGAGGGTTCGCAGCAGCACGACCAGGCCGAAGCCGAACGCTCCGCCGATCAGCGCGCCCAGGAAGGCGCGGGGCTGCCCCGGTGCTTTCAGTGCCGCAGCCATCTAGATCGTCAGCCTATTCACTCCGCGGGCCGCCCTCGCCGAACTCGGACTCGATCACGTCGAGGCCCTCTTCGCCCTCGGGGATCTCCTCCTGCTCCTGAATCCAAGCGTCGAATTCCGCCTGGGATTCGACCTCGACGAAGGCGCGCATCGTCGCGTGCCCGGTGCCGCAGTATTCGGTACAGATGAGCGAATAGGTGCCCTCAGCGTCCGGCGTGGCCGCGACCGAGGTCGTGAGGCCGGGGACGACGTCCTTCTTCACGCGCCACTCCGGCACCCAGAAGGAATGGATCACGTCGTAGGCGGTCATATCGAAGCTGACCTGGCGGTTGACGGGCACGTGCAGCTCGTTGGAGCGGACCCCCTGCTCGGGGTACTCGAAGCTCCACTTGAACTGCTGGGCGGTGATGTCCACCTCGAGCCGGTCGGGCTCGCGGGCCTCGATGTCGTCGAGGATCACCCAGCTGTATCCGGCGCAGAAGAGGACGATGACCGTCGGGATCACGGTCCAGGCGATCTCGAGGCGGGTGTTGCCGTGGATCGGCTCGCCGTCGGACTCGTCGCCCGGCTTCGCCCGGTACTTCCAGACGCTGTAACCGAGCATGACCATGACGATCGCGAAGACGAACGAGCTGAGGACGATCATCACGTCGAGCAGCGTGTCGATCGAGTCCGCCTCGGTCGATCCGGCGAAGCCGTTCCAGTCCGGGATCAGCATGATCACGGAGGTGATGGCGCCGAGCAGGATCATGGCGCCGAAGAGCTTTAGGAGCGTGGATCTCTCCATGCGAGGCGGCAGTCTATTGACTACGGAGGCTGATCCGGGCGCGGTTCAGGCGTCGGGGACGCGCGGGATATCCGCCAGGTCGCCGGCCGAGGCGGCGAGCACCTTTCTCGCGACGCCCTCCCAGCTCCAGAGGCGGTGGGCGGTCGCCGAAAGCGCCTCCCGGGTCGCAGTCCGATCGGCCTCCTGTAGCTCGAACCAAGCCTGAAGCCGCCTGGCGATGCCGTCCACGGCGTCGCTGCCGAGGGCGAAGGAGACGAGGTCCTTGGTCGTGTCCGGCAGGGTCTCGGCAAGCTCGCGTGAGACCTCGAGCATGCCCGAGTGGGCAGCGCTGATCGGCAGCACGCCGGCCGAGGCGGCCTCCGCGGCGACCATCCCGAAGGCCTCCGGGAACGTGCTGGGCATGACCAGGGCGTCGCAGGCGGGCACCAGCTCGCCGACCTCGTCGTGCTCGAGCCGGCCGGCGAACGAGACGGAGCCGGCAGCCGCGGCGGCGAGGGCCCCGTAGCCATCGTCGGCCGCCTCGAGGAAGGCGAGCGTCATCTTCCAGTCCTCCTCCCCGCTCCCGCCGCCCACCGTGATCGCCCGGGCCTCCTTCATGTCGCCGGAGTCGAGCGCCTTGCGAGAACCGCTCGATCCGGTCACGGCCCTCCCCGAAGCCCGCGATCAGGAGCCGCGATCCGGGCTTCGCCGCGAAGGCGAGCGGCCAGGCGGCGAGCAGCAGGTCGACCCCCTTCGTGTCGATCAGCTTGCCGACGAAGACGGCGCGGTCGCCGGTCGCGGCGGCGAGGTGGTCGACCGCCTCCGCGGCCTCCCCGGTGTCGCGGGCGAAGGCGGCGTCCTCGTCGGGCGGCAGCGCCCGCAGGTCGGCCGCGAGCGAGGAAAGCGCCGAGGCCGCGTCGTCCCGGCCGAGGGGCGCGAAGAGGTCGACGTTCACTCCCGGCGGGCCGAGCCGGGTTCGCTCGGGCAGGCCCGGGTCGTCGAGCGCCTCCCAGAGACTGGCGGCGGTGTGGTGGGACCCGACGAGGACCCCGCTCGCGGCGTCCACGCCCTCGCGGGCATACGGCCCGAACCGGGCGAGGTCGGGCTTGACCGTGAACTCGAGCGCCGAGCCATGGATCTTCGAGGCGTAGCCGGGGCCGCCGGCGGCGCGGCCGAGGCCGGCCCTGGCGAGGATCACCGGGCCCATGACGAGGTGGTTGGAGAGGGCGGCGTCGATTCCGCCGGCGCCCTCCGCGACCTCGCGAACCGCGTTCACGTTCGCCTCGATGTAGCGGTCGAGCTCCGCGTCGGTGAGATCGGCGAAGGTCTTCACCTCGTAGCCGGCGTAGTGGTCCGCGATGTAGACCGGGAGCAGTCCGTCGATATCGGGCACGTGCACCGTGACCGTGCCGGGCCCCGCGTCGAAGCCGCCGACCGCGTCGACCCAGTCGAGCTCGGCGGCCTCCCGGTCCTGGCAGAGGAGGTGGACCTCGTGGCCGAGCGTCGCGAGCGCCGCCGCGACGCCCGCGTTGTAGATGTTGCTGCCGGTCCCGCGCAGCAGGTAGCCGTGAAAGATGAGGACCTTCATCCGCGGTATCTTGTCGCGCTCGGATGGCGAATGACGTTCAGACCTACCGATTGCGCGCTCCGGGCTCAGGCCGAGAGGCCCTTGCCAAGGTCGAGGGCGACGGCGTCTACATCGATCGCGAGAGCGGCGAGGAGCTGCGACCGGTCAGCCGCACGCTGCCGCTGGCGCCCTCGGATTCCGCGCTCCTGCGGACCCCGGAGAACCTGCGCGAGTGCCGCCGCTGCGACCAGCTGATCGGCCTCGACATCAGCGATTGCCCCTACTGCGGGCTGCGCCAGCCCGCGCTCGACGGGGATTCGTGACCTCAGCTCTCCTGGCTCGAGCCGGCCGCGGGGCCGGGGTCGCTGTCGCGGGCCTGGCGCTTATCGCCGCGGTTGCAGCGAGCGGCTGCGGTGGCGACGAGGAAACGACCACCCCGTCGACGACCGAGACGATCGAGCCAGCCACTCCGACCGGGCCGACCGGCGCCGCAGGACAGCAGGGCACCGGCGGTCAGAAGGCGCCGAGCGACGACTCGAACGTCGACCCCGAGGACGGGACCGTCACTCCGCCGCCCGAGAGCGACACCCAGGGCGACTCCGGTGGCACCGAGCCCGAGGACTCGGCCGAGAACGACATCCCGCCGGACTCCGACGCGGAGGAAGCCTTCGAGAAGTACTGCGACGAGAACCCCGGGGCCTGCGGGTAGGTCCGAGACCGCCGAGGAATGGGAGCGTTGCGTCCGCGTCGCGAGGCGCCGGCTCGCGGGGCACGTAGAGAGGGTGGGATCGGCCTGGGCGAGGGACGCGAGGAGTCGATGGCCATCGACTGTGCACTTAGGCCGGCTATGGCCGGTTCAACTGCACAGTCCACTTCGGATCCTCTCACGAAACGCGCGCAAGGAGTGACAGAACACGCACGCGCCCCTGATCCGCTGCCCTACGTGCCCGCGACCACGGCGCCTCGCGTCGCGGACGCGAGCGGCCGCCGTCCCTAGCCGTTGTTGCCGCCGCCCCCGTTGTTCCCGCCGCCCCCGTTCCCGCCGCCCCCGCCATTCCCGCCACCGCCGTTACCGCCCCCACCGCCGCCTCCACCGCCTCCGCTCTTCACCAGGTAGCCCCAGTAGAGGATGCGGGCGGTCGTGTAGCGGCAGCCGTAGCGGCGGGTTGAGCCGACCTCGGTCTGCGGGCGGCTCGCCTTGATGTCGGCTTCGCCGGTGCACTTCTTGGGTGAGCGGCTGGCGCGCCAGTAGCTGTCGCGGGACTGCTCGACGGCGAAGTTGGGGAGCCAGGTCGGGATCGTCAGGCCGAGCACGTCGCCCTTCTTGACCTTGATCGGATCGTTCAGCGTGACGATCGGGGAGTTGCCCAGCTCGGAGCGGAGGTCGATCGCGGGGCTGTGGTTCTTCAGCTTGAACTCGCTCTTGCCCTTCGGCTTCAGGATCGCCAGCCGCGCGGCCGAGTTGGTCCCGAACTCGTTGTCCTTGTAGAAGTCGCCGAAGAACTCGCGCTGCGACTTGTCGGGCTTTGCCAGCTGGGCGCTCCAGGCGACGATGTGACCGTCCTTCGGGACCTTGAAGAGGCCCTTGTTCCCGTCGGCCGACTGCTGGAAGCCCGTGACGCTCCCCACCGCCTCGCAGGGGTCGCCGGGGCAGCTCGGCTTCGGCGTGCGGTTCGTCTCCCCGACCGGCTTCGCCTTCGCTGCGCCGGCACGCTCAGCCCCACCCAGGGCGAGGATCGCGACGAGCGCCGCGAGCAGCGTGACGAGCCCGGCGGCGCTTGCCCAGGCGAGGATCCGGCGATCGAGCTGTGGTCGAGAGAACGCTCGCATCGGTCTTCAGAACACTTGAAGCTCCGGCGTTGTTGCGCCGAAAGCGCCGCTTAGGGTAGCCCCAGGCGTGGCCGGTAGCCGCACCGAACCGGGGTCCGCAAGGCCCGATTCATAGACTCCGGAGCCATGACCGCGATCGAGGTTCGGGGGCTTAGGCGTGAGTTCGGCGACGATGTCGTCGCCGTCGACGGTGTCGACCTCGAGGTCGCGGCCGGCGAGATCTACGCGTTCCTCGGGCCGAACGGGGCCGGGAAGACCACGACCGTGAGGATGCTCACCACGCTCCTGCGGCCCAGCGGCGGCACCGCCACCGTCGCCGGACACGACGTCGTCGCCGACCCCGGCGCGGTGCGCCGCACGATCGGGGTCGCCCTGCAGGAGGCGGCACTCGACCCGCTGATGACCGGCCGCGAGCTGATCAGGCTGCAGGCCACCCTCCACGGGCTCCCACGCGCCGAGGGGATCCGCCGCGCCGAGGCGCTGCTGGACCGGGTCGGCCTCGAGCGCGCGGCCGACCGCCGCGTCGGCACCTACTCGGGCGGGATGCGGCGCCGCCTCGACCTCGCCTCGGCGCTCGTCCACGAGCCCCAGGTGCTCTTCCTCGACGAGCCCACCACCGGCCTCGACCCGGTCAGCCGCAAGTCGATCTGGGAGGAGGTCGAGAAGCTCAACAACGAGGGCACCACCGTCTTTCTCACGACCCAGTACCTCGAGGAGGCGGACATGCTCGCCAATCGGGTCGGGATCATCGACGACGGCAAGATCGTGGCCGAGGGCACCCCGGGCTCGCTCAAGGCCGAGATCGGCCGCCCGCACCTGGAGGTGCGTCTCGCGGAGGGCGAGTTCGATCGCGCCGAGGAAGTCGTCGCCCGCTTCGGCAACCCCATGCCTCCGAAGGACGGCGCGGTCTGCGTCGAGCTGGAGCGCGGGGCCGCGGAGGTCGCGCCGGTCGTGCGAGCGCTGGACGAGGCCGGGCTCGCTGTGGAGTCGCTCGACCTGGTCCAGCCGACCCTCGACGACGTCTTCGTCGCCAAGACGGGCTACCACCTGGAGGGCGACGACGAGCAACCGGGCGGCGAGCCCGCCGTGGCTGACGCCGAGCAGACCGCGTGATCGAGCGGTTTCTGCTCAACCTGCGGGTCGTCGGCGCCCTCGGCGCGCGCTCAGTGAAGCAAACGTTCCGCCGGCCGCAGCTGATGGCGCCGATCATCATCTTCCCCACGCTGCTGCTCGCGATCCAGACGAGCGGCGCCGGCGGCGCGGTCGGGCTGGAGGGCTTCCCGGAGGTCAACGGCTTCCTCGACTTCATGCTGGCCGGGGCGATGATCCAGTCGACCCTGCTCGCCGGCAACAGCGGCGGGATAGCGCTTGCCGTCGACATCGAGATGGGCTTCACCGACCGCCTGCTCGCCGCCCCGATCTCCCGCTTCTCGATGGTGCTGGGCCGGCTCGCCGGGACCGCCGCGCTCGGCGCCGCGACGGCGATCTGGTTCATCGTGCTCGGCCTGGTCTTCGGCGTCACCTTCGAGGAAGGGATCCCGGGGGTCCTCCTGATGATCCTTTTCGTCAGCCTCTCCGCGGTCGCCTTCGGCGCGATCGGCTCGGCGGTCGCGCTGCGCACCGGGACCGCGTCGGTCGTCCAGGGCCTCTTCCCCCTCGTCTTCGTCGTCCTGTTTCTCTCCTCGGCCTTCTTCCCGGCGGACCTGATCATCGAGCCGGCCGGCTCGATCGCCGAGTACAACCCGCTCAGCTTCGTCGTCGACGGGGTTCGCGACCCAACCATCTCCGTGCTCACGGCGGAGATCTTCTGGAAGGCGGTCGGCGCGATCGCGCTGATCATGGCGATCGGGATCGGCCTCTCGGCGATGGCGCTCAGGCACCGGCTGAGGACAGGCGGTTAGCGGTGGAGGCCGGCTCGATCCCCGTGACGCGGTCGTTTGGCTCGCGCGCCGACTACGAGGTGATCAGCGCCCTGATCCGGCGCTCGGCGAACGAGATCCTCCGCGTCCCCGGTGCCGCGATCCCCGGCGTCCTGGCCCCGACGATCTTCTTTCTTGGCCTGACCGCCGTTTTCGGCAACCTGCGCCTGCTCCCCGGCTTCGACGCCGACACCTACCAGAGCTTCATCATCCCGGTCAGCCTGATGCAGGGCGCGGGCTTCACCGGTGCGGCCACAGGCGTCAACCTGGCCCGGGACATCGAGTTCGGCTGGTTCGACCGCCTGCTCGCGTCCCCCGCCCCACGACCCGTCCTGCTAGCCGGCCTCGTGCTTTCGGCGAGTTTGCGGGCGCTCGTCCCGGCGACCGTGCTCCTCGTCATCGGCTTTACGATCGGAGTCGATTGGCCCGGAATCGATGGCCTCCTCGTCGCGATCGTCCTCGTCATGGGCATGGGCACGGCGGCAGCGCTTTGGGGAGCGGCGATCGCCCTCAAGTTCCGGACCCAGTCCGCCTCGCCACTGATGCAGGCTGGAATGTTCACGCTGATCCTCTGCACCACCGCCTACGCGCCGCTCGCGCTGATGGAGGGCTGGATCAAGACGGTCGCCGAGTACAACCCGATGACCCAGGTGATCGAGGCCGCCCGTCAGGGCTTCGTCACAGGCGGCGTCACCTTCTCCGAGACCTGGCCGGGCCTGCTCTGCCTCGCGGGCCTGATCGCCCTGTTCGGCTGGTGGGCGCTTCGCGGGATGAGCCGCGCGGCGGACAGCTAGCCGAGGTCTCTCGACCTGCCGGCGGGGGACCGAAGTGGCCCTGGCAACGCCGGTTCGAGGCGGTCCGGCACGTCCCTCGTAGCCGTAGCTCCCTCTCGCGCCCGAGTCGTTTCCTCCGGGCGTCTTCCTCCTCCACCGTCGTCGGGGTTTCAGTCCTCGTCCGGCGCGTCGTAGTCCTCGGATCCTCGTCCTGTCGTGCGCATGTCGTCGTTGTCGCATCGGCGGCCTCGGGTCGTGGCGCCGGTGACAGACCTGCTGTCAGACGGCCGGTCCGCCGACGACCTTGTCCTCCGGCGCGCCGGCGCAGAACCGGTTTCGATGACGTGCCGCGATCTTCGTTCGGCCTCTTCCGCCGCGTTACCCGTGCGATTGCGCGCCACCGGTCCTGATCGAGGCGCCGATTCGCCTTCGCTCCGCGTGCGCGAGCTCGCGCGATCGGCGAATCGCGTCGTCGACCCGGTCTACCGATGGGCTCTTGCGGCTTCCGACCGCGATCAACAGTGCGACGCATCGTGGCGACAGCAGTCGACGAGGCGATCGCGTCCCGCTCCCTACGTGCTGCCACGTACCCTACTGGCGGAAGCGTCAACGGGCGACGCGCTACTTGTAGCGGTAGGTGATGCGACCCCGGTCGAGGTCGTACGGGGAGAGCTCGATCTTCACGCGGTCGCCGGGGAGGATGCGGATGTAGTGGCGGCGCATCTTGCCCGAGATGTGGCCGAGGACCTCGTGGTCGTTGTCGAGCTTCACACGGAACATCGTGTTCGGGAGGGCCTCGGTGATCTCGCCCTCCATCTCGATCTTCTCTTCTTTGCCCATCGACGCCTGAGGGTAGCGTCAGCGTCCCTCGAAAGTGGCTTTACCAGGCCCTTCCTCGATGAACGTGCGCACCGCGGCCTGCAGGTCCTCGCTCTCGAAGAGACCGCTGAACACCTCCGGCGTGACCTCGTCGGCCTTGTCGACGCCGCCCTCGCAATATGCGCGGACGATCCGCTTCGTCTGGCTGTGGGCGACCGTCGGGCCGCTCGCGAGGCGCTGGGCGAAGCGCATGCCCTTTTCCTGCAGCTCGTCGTCCGGGCAGGACGCGGTTGACGACGTTCCAGCGCTCCAGGGTCGCCGCGTCGTAGAGGCCGCCCGTGTAGACGAACTCGCGCGCCCGGGCCGGGCCCGGCGCGCTCGGCCATCCGCTGGGTCCCTCCGGCTCCCGGGGTGAGCCCGACCACCGCCTCGACCAGGCCGAACTTCGACGACTCGCCGGCCCAGAGGATGTCGCAGCCGAGCGCCACCTCGAGCCCGGCGGTGAGGCAGAGCCCGTGGCAGATCGCGAGGGTCGGCACCGGCAGAGCCTCGAGCCGGCGCACGGCATCGATCAGGGGCTGCGAGAACGTGCTCGCCGCCTCCGGACCCGCGTCGACGACCTTCTGGAAGGCGTTGACGTCGACGCCGCCGGTGAAGATGTCGCCCTCGGCCCGCCAGACGGCCGCCCGGATGTCCGAGTCCTCCAGCTCGGCGATGCAGTCCTCGAGCTGGTGGAAGGCGTCGTCGGTGAACAGGTTGACGGGGGGGTTCGAGAGCACGATCGAAGCGACGGCACCGTCGCGCTCGATCCGGATCACCTGGTCACTCAAGGCTCATCTCCTCTGATCTCCTTCGCGATCTTGGCGATCTCGTCGGGGTCGGCGGGTTTCGGGACCCACGGCAGCTTCAGCGGGTCCTCGTCGTAGCGGGGCACCACGTGGACGTGGAAGTGAAAGACGGTCTGCCAGGCGGCGGGCCCGCAGGAGTTGAGGACGTTGAAGCCGTCGGGCTTCAGCGTGTCCTCCATCTTCCTGGCGAGGCGCCGAGCCGCCGCGAACGTCCGCTCGAGGTCCTCGTCGGAGATCTCGATCAGGTCGGCGGCATGGTCGCGCGGTACGACGAGCGCGTGGCCGCGGGTCGCCGGGTTGATGTCCATGAAGGCGACGGTGTGCTCGTCGGAGTCGACGATCTGCGCCGGCACGTCGCCGGCGACGATCCCGCAGAAGAGGCAGTCGTCAGGCAACGGGCGCTACTCGTCGGGAGGCGATACGCCGCCGTCCTCGGTGGTCTCGGTCACGGTCGTCGTCGTCGGCTCCGAGGTCGAGGTCGTCGTCGACGTCGTCGTGGTCGGCTCCGAGGTCGTGGTCGTCGTCGAGGTCTCGGTGGAGGTCGTCTGGGTCGACGAGGTCGTCTCCTCGTCCTTCTTGCCGTCGTCGTCCATGGAGACGATCACGAGGGCCGCGCCCAGGCCGATGATCAGCGCCGCGAGCAGGATCAGGAGCGCCTTCATCGAGCCGCTCATCCCGCCGCCACCGGGTGGCTCCTGCCCGTAGCCGCCGGGTTGCTGCTGATAGCCACCGCCCGGGGGCTGGTCGTAGCCGCCTCCGCCCGCCGGGGGCTGGCCCTCGTAGCCACCGCCGCTGGGCATCCGCCGGGTGGGGTCCTCGTGCATCTCATGCGGATGAGATCCAGCCGAACCGGCAGCGGAGCTGAGGATTCGGCGATTCATTGGTCGGGGCTCTAACCAGAGATCAGTCCGCGGGCCTTCGCGACCGCGTCATCTCGGCTCGCCACCTCTCCCGCGAAGGACGCTGCGGCCAATTCCCGCAGCAGCCGGCCGAGCTCCGGGCCGGGCTCGATGCCAAGCTCGGCGGCGAGCTCGTCGCCCGCGATCGGCGCCCGAGGAGCACCCGCGGCGCGCCATTGGAGCGCCTCGCCAAGCATCTGCTGGGCGAGCTCGAGGTGGGCGTCGATCGCCTCTCGGCGGGTCTTCTCCCCCTGGGTCGCGAGGCGGTCGGCGACGGTCAGCAGGGTGACGTCGATCGCATCGGGCTCGGTCGCGTCCAGATACTCGAAGACTTCGCGGCGGCCCAGCGGCCGCGAGTGGACGAGGAATCCCAGCCGCAGGTGCTCGAGGCAGATCAACTCGAGGTAGGCAGCACAGCCGCCGCGACGTCCGCAGGCGATCGCACATCTCCCCCGCGATCCGGGCGCCGGCGCGGTCGTGGCCGAGGAAGAGGACGCGCCCGTCGTCATTGACGCTGCGGGTCTCCGGTTTGCCGAGGTCGTGGACGAGCGCGCCGAGGCGAAGCGCGCCGCGGCGGGTGAAGCCGTCGGCGAGCGGCTCGGCGAGAACCGCCTCGATCGAGTCGGCGTGCTCGCCGGCGAAGGCCGGGAGGTCGCGCTCGACTTCGACGACCCTCCGCAGGACCTCGAGCGTGTGGCCGAACGCGTCGAGGTGGTGGTACGGGTTCTGGGCCACACCGCGCAGCTGCTCGAGCTCCGGCAGCACCGCCGGTATCGCGTGCAGCTCGTCGAGAACCTCGATCCCCCGGGCCGGGTCGGGCCCGGAGAGCATCGCCTCGAGCTCCGCAAGTTGGCGCTCGCCCGCGGGCTCTCCGGCGCGGGGCGCTTCCGCCCGGGCGGCCTCCGCGGTCGGCTCGGCCAGCTCCATTGCGAGGGCGGCGGCGAATCGCGCCGCGCGCAGGACGCGGAGCGGGTCGTCGGAGAAACTCGTCGGCGAAACGGCTCGCAGCGAGCGGGCGTCGAGATCGTCGCGACCGCCGTGCGGATCGATCAGAGCATCGCCGGCCGTCCCCTCCGCCGCCGCGGCCAGCGGGACGGCCATCGCGTTCACGGTGAAATCGCGCCCGTCGAGATCGGCGGAGATGCCGTCACCGCGCAGGCGGGTGACATCGACCCCGAAGCCCGCCTCGGGCGCGGCAACGCGCCAGGTTCCGAAGCGCTCGGACAGGGCGAAGGCATGGCCCCCGATCTGCCGGGCGACGGCCTTTGCGGCCTCGTCCTCGCCCGCAGCGATACCCAGGTCGAGGTCGGTGATCTCCCGATCGAGCATCGCCTCCCGCACGGCACCACCGACGATCCAGCACTCCGCGCCGCCAAGCGCCGCCGCCGCCGCCGCGACCGCCTCCGATCCGCGCAGGCGGCCGGCGAGGGGGTCGGTCACCTGTACTCCCGCGGCACCCGGCTCGAGATCCCGCAGGTCACCTCGTAATTGATCGTCCCCAGTCGGCGTGCGACCTCCTCGCAGAGGATCCGGTCGCTGCCCTGAGCCCCGATCAGGACCGCCGGCGCGCCGCGGTCGATCCCGGGCGCGGTGCCGAGGTCGACGGTGATGTTGTCCATCGAGACCGTGCCGACCAGGGGTACCCGGCGGCCGCCGACGAGCAGCTCGGCGTTGTTGGTCAGGTCGCGGCGCACCCCGTCGCCGTAGCCGATCGGGAGCACGCCGATCCGCGTCTCCCGGCCGGCGGCCCAGCGGCGACCGTAGCCGGCGCTCGCCCCGGCCTTGAAGGGCTTCACGTCGGCGATGTAGGAATGCAGCTCGAGCGCCGGCTCGAGCCCCTGCTTGTTCGGGTGGACCTGGAAGGGGTCGAGGCCGTAGATGGCGATCCCGCAGCGAACCATGTCGAAGTGGGAGGCGGGGTCGCGCAGCGTCGCGGCGGAGTTGGCCGCGTGCAGCGCGACCGACGGATGCTGAGCTCGGACCTTCGACGCCAGCTCGCGGAAGAGGGCGAGCTGCGCGCCGTAATAGCCGCTTCCGGATCCGGACATCTCGTCCGCGGTCGCGAAGTGGGTCCAGAACCCGGTGAGCCGCAGGCGGGGGTTGTCGGCGACCTTGCGGACCACGTCCATCACCATCGCCGGGTCGGCCTCACCGAGCCGGCCCATGCCGCTGTCGTACTTGACGTGCACGTGCGGGGTCACGCCGATGCTCTCCGCGAGGTCGGATACCGCCTGGACGAATTCGCTTCGCCAGACCGTGATCGCCGACCCCGCCCGCAGCGCCTGCTCGAGCTCCGGTCCGGAGAGCGCGCCCATGGTCAGCACGGGCGTATCGGGGAACTCAGCGCAGATCTCTGCAGCCTCAGCACCGGTCGCGACGGCGAGGCGGGTCGCACCGCCGGAGATCGCGGCCCGAGCCGTCTGGGCCGATCCGTGCCCGTACCCGTCGGCCTTCACCACCGCGCAGAGCTCGGCCCCGTCGGTGAGGCCCCGTCGCAGGGAGCGGCAGTTGCGCTCGATCGCCCCGAGGTTCACCCGGGCGACGGCGCGCAGCTGGTCGCCTCCCTGGTCAGCCATCGGCTCCGCTCGCGGGGCCGAGCCCGGCGGGAAGCGCCGCGACGACATCCGTCGCGATCACCGACTCGGCGCCGTGCTCCCGCGCCGCGATTCCTCCGGCTCGGGTGTGGGCGTGAACGGCGGCGGCGGTCGCTGCGAACGGCTCCATTCCACGTGCGATCAGGGCCGCGATCGTTCCCGAGAGGACGTCGCCGGTGCCCGCGGTCGCGAGAGCAGGAGCGGCGAGCGGGTTGATCGCCAGCCGCTCGGCCTCCCCCTCGCCGCTGCAGACGATCGTGTCGTTGCCCTTGAGGACGACGATGGCGCCGCTGCGCCGCGCCGCCTCGCGCGCGTGCTCGAGCCGGCGCGCGGAGACCTCCTTGGAGTCGGTCTCGAGCAGCCGGGCGAGCTCGCCCTCGTGCGGGGTGATCACGGTCGCGGCCGTCCGTCCGGCCAGTGATTCGAGGTGGCCGGCGTGGGCGTTGAGCGCGTCGGCGTCGATCACGAGCGGGGTGTCGAGCTTCGCCGCCAGCTCGCGGGCGAGCTCGAAGGTCGTCTCCTCGCGCCCCATTCCGGGACCGAGGACGACCGCGCTGCGAGCGCTCGGCCGCCGCGACGATTTCCGTCCGCGTCCGCGGCGGACAGATGGCCCTCGGCGCCGTCGAACCCGCGCGACATGACCTCCGTCAGCTTCACCTCGAGGATCGCCTCCAGGTCGGCCGGGACGGCGACGGTGGCGTAGCCGGCGCCCGCGCGGATCGCGGCGCTCGACGCAAGTACGACCGCGCCGGTCAGCCCGCGCGAGCCACCGACGACGAGCACCTCGCCCGAGCTGAACTTGGTCGAGTCGAGCCCGCGGCGCGGCGCGAGGTCGAGCACGGCGGGGGTGATCAGCCCAGCCGCGGGCTCGGTGGGAGCGCCGCCGGGAATTCCGATCGGGGCGACGGTGAGCTCGCCGCGCAGCACTCGGCCGGGAGCGATCCAGTGGCCGAGCTTTGCGGCGTGGAAGGTCACCGTGGCTTCGGCGTCCACCGCCATTCCCTCCGCCTCGCCGCTCGCCGCATCCACCCCGGAGGCGATGTCGGCAGCGATCACCGGCGCGTCGCAATCGTTGATCGCGTCGATCGCGGCGTCGGCCGGCGCCCGTGGCGCTCCGGAGAAGCCGGTGCCGAAGATCGCGTCGACGACGGCGCCGGAGCCTTCGAGCGCGCTGGCGAGGTTCCCGTCCTCGACCTCGGTCACTCCCTCGCCGCCGAGCCGCTCCAGGTTGGCCGCGGCATCGCCGGTGAGCTCGGAGCCGGGCCAGAGGAGCAGGACCTCGGCCTCGTGGCCGGTGTCCCGCAGGAGCCGGGCGGCGGCGAGGCCATCGCCGCCGTTGTTGCCCTTGCCGCAGACGACCCGGATCGGGCCGTTGGTTGCTCGCTCGCGGACCACCTCGGCGAGCGCGGACGCCGCGGCCTCCATCAGCTCGAGCGACGGCACGCCCTGATCCTCGATCGCCCAGGCGTCGACCGCGCGCATTCGCTCGGCGTCGAGGACGCCCTCCATCCACGGCTCGATAGGCATCGGGCCGGAGCCTACGCCGAGGAAACGACGGCCGCCGCAAGTTCCCGTGAATGGGTGAGGGAGACCCTCAGGTCGAGCGACTCCCCGCGGGCGCGTTCGGCGGCTTGGCCATGGAGGGCCAGTCGCGGCGGCGCGGAGCCCACGACCTCGACTTCACGCGGGGCGACTCCGCCACCGAGCGCCTTGATCGTCGCCTCCTTGGCGGCGAAGCGGGCCGCGAGGTGACGGCCGGGGCGGCGGCGGGCGTTCGCGTAGGCGAGCTCGTCGTCGGTGAAGAGGCGCTCAGCCAGGCGCGGGCGGCGCTCGAGCGCGCGTTCCAACCGCTCGATCTCGATCAGGTCAATGCCGATGCCCGGAGCCGTGCTCATGCCGACGGGTCCACGATCACGTCGGCGATGCCGAGGAAGGCGCGCTGGTGGACGCGCTCGCCGTCCCCGCTGGAGCCGGCGATCAGGAAGTCGAGGGACTCGAGGTAGGGCAGCGCCTGCTGGAGGCCGGGATCGGTCGCGGCGGCGAGGTTGAGGAGCTCGGCCAGCGGGGCGAAGTCGACGTAGGTGGTGACGTCGTAGCCCTCGCCCAGCGCGGTCTCGGCGGTGGTGAATCCCTCGGCCTCCGCAAGCGTTCCGGCCGATGCGTCGGGCTCGAGCGCGGCGCTCGCCGCCGCCTCGCCGTAGGCGATCACGATGCGATCGCCGCCGGCGACGAAGTTGACCGTGCCGGGAATCTCGGCGAGCTGGACCGAGAAGCCCGACGCTCCGTCGCCCGAGAGCCGCCTGACCTGCTCGCCCCCCCGCTCGGCGGCGCGCTGAAGGCCCACGATCAGCTTCGTCGCAGACTCGGGATCGTCGGTCTCGAAGACCAGGCCTCCACCGGTCCCGAAGATCCCCTCGCCGTTGGCGAAGAACGCGCCATCGCCGAGCGGCTCGTAGAAGTCCTCGAACTCGAGGTCGAACTCGTCGCGGAACTGTTCACGCGCGGACTCGAGCTCATCCTCGGTCACGCCGAGGTCCTCCGCGCTCTCGACGAACGAGCCGATCGCATCGCCGGCGCCGGCCAGCCCGAACGCGAACCACGTGTCGATGGGCAGCTCACGCAAGAGCGCCGACTCCTCGGCCGCTGCCAGGAAGGGGAAATCGCCCGCGCCGTAGGACACATCGAAGGCGAAGCCGTCCGGCTGCACGTCGACCGTCGCCGTGAGCGGCTGGTCGGCGACCCCCGCGAAGGCGCTCTGGATCGTCTCCAGCTCCTCCCCCTCGAGCTCGCCCGCCTCCTCGGCGGCAGCGACCACATCGGGGATGTCGACGAAAAGACTCGCGGCAGCATCCTGCTCGCCGAGCAGGGAGTCGTAGGTGGGATCGTCGGCGAGCGACTCCCCGCCATCTTCGGTGTCAACGACCGCCTGGACTCCGGCCTCCGATCCGGCGACCAGCGCGTCGCCGACGACCGCAACGTCCTCCCCCTCGTCGGAGTCCTCCGCGAGCTTGTCGGCGAACGCCTGAGCAGCCTCGGTGTCGGTGGCCTGGATGACGAACGCGCCCTCGATCCCCTCCCCGGCAAAGCTCGAGCCATCGCCGTAGAGCTCGGTGAAGAAGAGCGCGCCGCGCTCGCCGAGCCAGGGCTCGATGTCGGTCGCGTAGGTAAGGTCGTCGCCGCTCTCGGCGATCTGGCGGTCCAGCTCGGAGATGATCAGCGCACCCGGGTCCTCTACGTCGAGCAGCGCCGCCAGCGAGGTCTCGAGCGCAGTGTGCTGCTCGCCCTCGGGCTGCAGGACGGCCTCGGCGTAGATCAGGCTCGAGGCCGGGACCAGGGTGTCCGGGCCCGGCTCGGTCTCCGTCTCGTCGTCACCGCCGCATGCCGCGAGGACGAGCGCCGCCGTGGCGACGCAGACCGCGAGAACGACTTTCACTCGACGGTGACCGTCTTCGCCAGGTTGCGCGGCTGGTCCACGTTCAGGCCGTTGCGTCGCGCGATGTAATAGGCGAGGAGCTGGAGCGGCAGGATCGCGAGGAGCGGTTGCAGCACCCAATCGGTCTTCGGGATGTAGATCGTGTGGTCGGCGGCGTCCTCGACCATGGTCGAGCCCTCGGTCGCGATCGCGACGACGTCGGCGCCGCGCGCGCGGACCTCGGAGACGTTCGAGAGGACCTTGTCGAGCACCGGGCTCTCGGTCGCGACGCAGACGACCGGGCGTCGACTCGTCGAGCAGGGCGATCGGCCCGTGCTTCATCTCGCCGGCGGCGTATGCGTCGGTCGGGATGTAGGAGATCTCGCGCAACTTGAGCGCGCCCTCGAGGCAAACGGGCAGGCCGATGTTGCGGCCGAGGTAGAGGAAGAAGCGCTGGTCGGCCTGGGCGCGGGCGATCGCGCGGACCCGCTCATCGACGGACTCGATCGTCTGCTCGATCAGCGAAGGCATCCGCTTCAGCTCGGCGACGATCCGGCGGACGTCCTCGGCCGGGAAGGTGCCGCGGACCTGGGCGAGCCAGAGGCCGATCAGGTACATCGCGGCGACCTGCGCGGTGAATGTCTTGGTCGCCGCGACGCCGATCTCGAGCCCGGCGCGGGTGTAGAGCGTGGTGTCCGAGTCGCGCGTGGCCTGACTTCCCATCACGTTGGTGATCGCCATGACCTTGGCGCCGCGCTCCTTGGCGAGCCGCATCGCGGCGAGCGTGTCCGCCGTCTCACCGGACTGGGTGATGCCGATCACGAGGTCCTTCTCGGAGACGACAGGGTCGCGGTAGCGGTACTCCGAGGCGATGTCCATCTCGATCGGGATCCGCGTCCAGAGCTCCAGCGCGTAGCGGCCGACGAGGCCGGCGTGGTAGGAGGTGCCGCAGGCGACGATCACGATCCGGCTGACCGAGCGGGCGAAGTCCTCATCGAGGTCGACCTCGCTCAGGTCGACGCCGTCGAGGCCGGGCAGACGGTCGGCGATCGTCTCGGCAACCGCCTCGGGCTGCTCGTGGATCTCCTTCATCATGAAGGTGGGATAGCCGCCCTTCTCCGCGGCGTCCTCGTCCCAGGTGACCTCCTCGATCTCGCGCTCGATCGGGTCCCCGGCCGGGTCGGTGATCGTGGCCCCGTCGGAATCGATCGTGACGATCTCGTCGCTCTCGATCTGCAGGACGTTGCGGGTCTCGCGCAGGAAGGCGGGGATCGCAGATGCGAGGAACGCCTCGTCCTCGCCGATGCCGACGATCAGCGGGCATTCCTTGCGGGCGCCGACCAGCAGGTCGGGATGGTCGACGTGCATCGCGACGAAGGCGTAGTGGCCGCGCAGGTCAGCGAAGGCCGCGCGGACCGCCAGCGTCAGATCGCCGTCGTAGTGGCGTTCGATCAGGTGAGCGACGATCTCGGCGTCGGTCTCACTCGTGAAGTGGTGGCCGTCGGCCTCCAGGTCGGCGCGAAGCTCGGCGTGATTCTCGACGATCCCGTTCAGGACGATGTGGATCCCGTCGCTGCAATCGCCGTGAGGGTGGGCGTTCTCCTCCGTGACCCTGCCGTGCGTCGCCCAGCGGGTGTGGGCGAGGCCGATCTTGGCCTCATCGCCGCCGTTGCCGGTCGCGACGGCAACCGAGCCTTCGGCGCCGTGGCCATTCCGAGCCGCGACCACGGCCTCACGCAGGTTGGCGAGGTTGCCGACCGCGCGAACGGTGTCGATGTGGCCGTTTTCGAGCAGGGAGATTCCGGCCGAGTCGTAGCCTCGATATTCAAGCTTTTCGAGACCAGCGATCAGGAGATCGCGACACGGCCGCCGGCCCACATATCCGACGATTCCACACATGATTGGCTGGGAAGGAACGCAGGGACCGCCCGGCCCCCGAGAACAAACAAAGGGTAGCTGAGGTGGGGGTGCCCGGCCGGGGCCTGGCCCTATTGGCTGCCGAGCTCCCGGTGGGCCACTTCCACGAGCCTGGCGAGGACCTGATCGCACTCTTCGGTGGTCGGCGCCTCGACCATGATGCGCACCAGGGGCTCGGTGCCGGACGGCCGGACGAGCACGCGGCCGCGGCCCTCCAGAGCGGCGCCCTCGTCCTCCACGGCCTTCCAGAGCGCCGTGGCGTCATCGAGCGCGCCGCGGTCGGCGATGCGGACGTTCTCGAGTCGCTGCGGAAGCTTCTCGAACGGCTTCACCTGGGTCAGGTCGCGGTCGCCGAGCGCGTCCATCACGAGCAGCGCGGCGGCGATCCCGTCGCCGGTGGGCGCGAACTCGGTCCAGATCACGTGACCGGACTGCTCGCCGCCGATCGTCCAGCCGCGCTCGAGCAGCTCCTCGATCACGTAACGGTCGCCGACCTTCGTCGTCGCCACCTCGATCCCGCGCTCCTCCATCGCGCTGTGGAAGCCGTAATTCGTCATCACCGTGACCGCCGTCCCGCCGGGCTCGCGCCCCGAATCGCGCAGGTGGGTCGCGGCGAGGGCGACGATCTCATCGCCATCGCGGACGTTGCCCTCACGGTCGACGGCGAGCACTCGGTCCGCGTCGCCGTCGAACGCGAAGCCGATCTCGGCCCTTGAGGCCGACAGCCGCTCGGCGAGCGCGTCGATATGGGTCGAGCCGCAGTTCTCGTTGATATTGCGCCCGTCCGGCTCGTCGGCGATCACCTCGACGTCGGCGCCGAAGCGACGGAAGGCGGCCGGGCCGGCGCGAACCGCGGCGCCGTTCGCGCAGTCGAGCAGGACGGAACGGCCGCTCAGGTCCAGCCGGAAGACGGACTCGATCTCGCGCAGGTAGTCGTCGAGGGCGCCCTCGAGCTTGCGCACGCGCCCGACCGCAGCCGCCCGGGCCGGCTCGTCGAGCTTTGCCTCGATCTCGGCCTCCCGGTCGTCGCCGAGCTTGACCCCGTCGCGGCCGAAGAACTTGATCCCGTTGTCGCTCCACGGGTTGTGTGAGGCGGAGACGACGACGCCGACATCGAGCCCGTGGCGGCGGACGAGGATCGACGCCGCAGCGCTCGGCAGGACGCCGCCGAGCAACGCGTCGCCACCGGCCGCCGCGACCCCGGCCGCGAGAGCGGACTCCAGCATCGGCCCGGACTCGCGCGTGTCGCGCAGGACCAGGACCTGGGGACGCTCGGCGCCGCTCGTCTCCGCCGCAGCGCGGCCGAGCGCGGTCGCCAGCTCCGGCGTCAACAGCTCCCCGACCGGCCCCCGCACGCCGTCGGTGCCGAAGAGCTTGCGTTCCGGCATGGAAGGACTCAGCGCTTGGAGAACTGCGGGCGCTTACGGGCCTTCTTGAGGCCTGCCTTCCGTCGTTCCTTCTCACGAGCGTCGCGAGTCAGGAGTCCCCGGCGCTTCAGGTCTCGGCGAAGCTCCGGGTCGACCTCGGTCAGCGCGCGGGCGATCCCGTGGCGAACGGCGCCGGCCTGGCCGGCGATGCCACCACCGTGGACGCGGACCTTGACGTCGACGCTCGACTCGTAGCCCGCGGTGACGAGCGCCTGGCGAGCAACGACCTGGTCACGCGGTCGTGGGAAGTACTCGTCAACCGGCTTGCGGTTGACCTGGATCTCGCCGGTGCCGGCGGTCAGGACGACGCGGGCGATCGCGCTCTTGCGCTTGCCGGTGGCCTGGATCCGTGCGTCGGCAGGAACCTCGGCGGCCTTGCGCTGGGTCTCGGGCTCGTCGGTGTCGGCGGTCGCCTCGGCCTCCCGCGCGGCGCGTTCCTCGGCCTCAGCCTCGCGACGAGCGCGCTCCTCGGCGGTGAGCTCCTTCTCGTCCTCGATGGCGATGGGCTCCAAGTCCGCTCCGGGCGGTTTGTCCTTCGCAGCCTTTCCGTCGGACTTGGAATCACTGCCGTCCGCCTCCTCCGCTTCGCGTCCGGGGGCGGCCGGGTCCTGAGTCGGGCTGAGCTTCCTCGGCTTCGGGCTGCTGCTCGCTCGGCGGGGGTCTCTGCTCGGCCGGCTCCCCGCGGACTCTGCGGGGCAGACCTCGGCTCCGCAGGCTCGGCGTTTCCTCGGGCTCGGGTCAGACCCCGCGCTCTCTGCTTCGAGCTACTCCTCGGGGTCGGTCTCCGGCGGGGTTGCCTCGGTCTCCTCGGCCTCGGCCGGGTCGGCGTCGGGGGTCTCCGGGGTCTCTTCGTTCTGCTCTTCTTCGGCCATCAGTCCTCGATCTCTAGCGGCTTCGGCTGCTGGGCCGCGTGGGGGTGGTCCGGGCCGGCGTACACCTTGAGCTTCGTCAACTGGGCGCGGCCGAGCTTGTTGCGGGGCAGCATTCCCTTGACCGCCTTGCGGATGACCTCTTCCGGCTGGCGGTCGAGCATCTCGTTCAGCGTCCGCGAGCGGAGGCCGCCCGGGTAGCCGCTGTGGCGGTAGTAGCGCTTCTGCTCAAGCTTCTTGCCGGTGACGGCGATCTTCTCGGCGTTGATGACGACGACGAAGTCGCCGGTGTCGATGTGCGGCGTGTACTCCGGCTTCAGCTTTCCGCGCAGAGTGTCGGCCAAGCGGGTCGCGAGCCGGCCGAGCGTCTTGCCCTCGGCATCGACGACGTACCAGTCGCGCTGGCGGTCGCTCGGAGTCGCTACGTAGGTCTTGGTCGTCACGCGTAAAAGCCGCGCCCGGTCGTCGAAGGCGCGGCCGCAGGATGATAGCCGCGCCGAATCGATGGATGGCGGCGCCCGCCAGGCATGGGTCACGCAGGCACGATTCCGTTAGGAAACCATGAGCATCAGGTTGAGGGTTTCGTAAGTTCTTATGTTGACTCCGCCTGCCCCGCGGTTATACTGCCGCCGCCGATAAGACCTGCCGAATCCCCGAGGGTCACACCCTCAGGGAGCGGGGGAACCGTTGAGAGGACCACGAATAGGTCTTCTCAGGGGCGAATTGGACCGTTTGTCCGAAGCGCGGCTCTTTCCGCGCCAGCCCGACAGCTAACCCCGTAGGCCCGAGAAAGAGAGGGTCGAGCGCTGTCGACCGTCAGGCCCGCGCACAGGGGCCACTCAAGAAGACTGAGATTGATCGTGGCGGTCCCCGTCGCGCTGCTCGGCCTGTGCGGAAGCGTCGCGATCGGCGCGAACGCGACCGGCGGTGGCGGCATCGGTGCCCCCACCCCACCGGCCGTCACGGACGTCACCTGCCAGGAACGCTGCGCGGGGCTTCGCGAGGCGGCGGCCGGCTCCCGGATCCAGGTCAGCGGCCGGAGCCTCGACCACGTCGTCGAGGTCCAGTTCAACCAGCGCGGCGGTGGCCGGATCGGATCCGAGGCGCTGAACGCCTCGGCGACCGCGGTCGAAGCGTTGGTTCCCGACGACGCCGAGACCGGCAAGCCTCAGGTCGTCGACGGCGGCGGCAACGTCTCCGAGTCCCCGCAGGAGCTGAAAATCGTCGCCGAGCAGACCGTCCAGAGCGACGACGGTGCCGGCATCGGCGAGGTCTCCGCGAGCCCGGCCAAGGGATTCTTCATGGGCAAGCAGCAGGCAACCGCCTCCTTCATCGCGAAGGGCAGCTCCCCTCAGGACGTGCGCGTCGACGTCGTCAGCAAGGACGATGGCGCGACCGTCCGCAGCATCGTCGCCGAGAAGGTCGAGCCGCAGTCGCCGGCCCAGGTGAGCTGGAACGGCAAGACCGAATCCGGGGACGTCGCCCCGAACGGTGCCTATGACTTCGAGGTCAAGCCGCTCGCCGGCGGCGAGAGCGCCCGCGCCGGCTTCGAGCAGTACGACCACATGTTCCCGCTCATCGGCAAGCACGACTTCTGGGCGGGCCTAGGCGACGGCCGCGGTCACCAGGGTGTCGACGTCGGCGCCAAGTGCGGCAAGCGGATCGTCGCGGCCCGCGGTGGCAAGGTCCAGACCAAGGCCTACCACGGCTCCGCCGGCAACTACGTCGTGATCGACGGCAAGGACACGAACGTCGACTACGTCTACATGCACCTCCAGCAACCGAGCAAGCTGCACGAGGGTGAGAAGGTAAAGACCGGTGGCCTCGTCGGCCGTAACGGCGACACCGGCAACGCGTCCGGCTGCCACCTACATTTCGAGATGTGGGACGGCGATTGGTACGGCGGCGGCAAGGTGATGGACCCGATGCCGCACCTGAAGCGCTGGGACGACTGGAGCTGACGCTAGGCCGCCGGGCCTTCCTCGCCACCGCGGCGGGATCGGTCGCGGCGGGTGCAGTGGCTGCTTCTGGCTGCGGCGAATCGGAAGCCGAAATCGCGGCCGAAGACGACGCCGAGCTGCTGAACGCTGCGCTGGTGCTCGAGCAGCGAGGGGTCACCCTCTACGAGGCCGCGGCGGAGCGCCTGAATGGAGAGTCCGCCGAATCCGCGCGAGAGTTCGCCGAGCAGGAAGCCGATCATGCCGCTGCGCTGCGGCGCGAGATCGAGGCACTCGGCGCCACGCCCGCCGAACCGCGATCGGACGAGCGCCACGGCCGTGAACTTGGGCTGGAGAAGATCGAGAGCGACGAGGAGCTGATCCAGCTCGCGGTCGACCTGCAGAACGCGGCCGTCGCGGTCTACGTCGAAGGGGTCGCGAGCTTGAGCTCACCCGAGCTCCGGCAACTCGCGTTCGAGATCGGGGCCAACAGCGCCGCGCAGGTCTCGCTGCTGCTGGGCGAGCTGGGCGAAGCCCAGGTACCTGACGCGTTTGTGGTCGGGGAGCAGGCCTGATGGAGCGAGTCCCCGCGATCACGAGGAGGGACACGGTCCGGCGCGCGACGCTGGCTGGGGCGGGTGTGCTGGGCGCGGGATCGGTGTTGGCGATGGTCTCGGCTCGACCGGCTGGCGCCGAGGAGAGCGATGTGCTCGAGCGGGCGATCCGGTTCGAGAGGGAGGCAGCCGCCCTCTACGAAGCGATGGTCGAAGAGGATCTCCTGGACGAAGAGGTCGCGAACGCCGCGACGTCGTTCGCCAAGCAGCAACGCGAGCACGTCGCGGCGCTGCTCGCTGCCCTCGAAGAGGGTGGCGCCCCGGCTCCTGAGCCGCCCCCGGACCAGCTGGAGACGGTTCAGGAGCTGGACGATCAGCGCGAGGCACTCGAGTTGGCCATCGATCACGAGAATGCACTGATCCGCCTCTACCGGGAGGCGGTCGGGGAACTCACCGGCCTGGCGACCCTGAAGACGATCGCCGAGATCGCCTTCAATGCCTCCCAGCACATCGCCGTGCTCCGTCAGCAGCTCGGGGAGCCCGCCGTGCCCGACGCGTTCGTCACGGGCAAGAGCGAAGCCGGCTGAGACCCCACGCCGCCGCGTGGCTCGGGAACTACTCGCCGCCGGCCGCCGCCGCGACCTCTTCCAGCAGCTTGCCCTGGTCCTTCACCGCGAACAGGACGACGTCGTCGCGGGTCTCCACGGCGAAGAAGCCGACGGCGAGGGAGTCGGCGACGGCGTCGGCGTCGTCGGAGCTCTCGAACTGCTGGATGACGACGTCGGCGGGGTCGCCCGGCTCGAAGACGCGGATGCCCTCGGTGGCGTCGATCGTCCCGTCGGCCGTCTCCTGGGCGAGGTCGTCGCCGGACTGGTCCTCGACCGTGAAACCGGCCTCCTCGAGGTTGGTCCGGGCCTCCGCGAAGTCGATCGGGGTCGCCGCGGCGCCGTCCTCGCCGCTCGCGCCGGTGGCGCCGCTGGCTCCGGTCGTGCCGGTGACCCCGGCGGTCGTCGTCGACAGGCAGGCGCTTCGTCGTCATCACCGCCGCAGCCGGCGCCGAGCTACGGCGGCCGTACAGGGCGAGGACGACGAGCGCGGTGATCTTCCAATGGTCGAGCACGGCGCGGCAGGCTAGCGGCTGCCCGCAAGGTTCCCGTTACTCCCACTCGATCGTCGCGGGCGGCTTCGATGAGACGTCGAGGGCGACGCGGTTGACGCCGCGGATCTCGTTGATGATCCGCGACGAGACCCGCTCGAGCAGGTCGTAGGGCAGTCGCGCCCAGTCGGCGGTCATCGCGTCGTCGGAGGTGACGGCCCGGATCACGATCGGGTACGCGTAGGTCCGCTCGTCACCCTGGACCCCGACCGAGCGGACGACCGGCAGCACGCAGAACGACTGCCACAACTGGCGGTAGAGGCCGGCCGCGCGGATCTCCTCCTGGAGGACCGCGTCAGCGTCGCGCAGGATCTCGAGCCGCTCGCGGGTGACCTCGCCCCCCACGATGCGGATGCCGAGGCCCGGCCCCGGGAACGGCTGGCGCCAGACGATCTTCTCGGGCAGCCCAAGCTCCGCTGCGACCGCGCGGACCTCGTCCTTGAAGAGCATCCGCAACGGCTCGACGAGGTCGAAGCCCAGGTCCTCGGGCAACCCGCCCACGTTGTGGTGCGACTTGATCGTCGCCGCGCCGGAGCGCCCGTCGCCGCCCGACTCGATCACGTCCGAATAGAGCGTCCCCTGGACGAGGAAGCGAACGTCCTCGAGCTTCTCGGCCTCCTCCTCGAACACCCGGATGAACTCCTCGCCGATGATCTTGCGCTTCGCCTCCGGCTCGGTCTGCCCGGCGAGCTTGTCGATGAAGCGATCCGCGGCGTCGACGTTGATCAGCGGCACGCCGAGCCGGTCGCGGAAGGTCTCGACGACCTGCTCGGCCTCGTTCTTGCGCATCAGCCCGTGATCGACGAGGACGCAGGTCAGCTGGTCCCCGACAGCCTTGTGGACGAGCACTGCCGCCGTCGCGGAGTCGATCCCGCCCGAGAGGCCGCAGACGACGCCGGCGTCGCCGACCTGGGCGCGGATCCGCTCGACCTGCTCGGCGATCACCGAGGCGGGTGACCATTCGACCTCGCAGCCGGCGACCTCGCGCAGGAAGCGGGTCAGGATCTCCGTCCCGTAGGGGGTGTGGACGACCTCGGGGTGGAACTGGATCCCGTACAGGCCCCGGTCCGTGTGCTCGAAGGCGGCGACCGGAGAGGCCGGGCTCGAGGCGAGCGGGGTGAAGCCGGGCGGCGCCTCGAAGACCGTGTCGCGGTGGCTCATCCAGCAGGCCTGCTCCTCCGGGAGCTCGGCGAGCAGCGTGCCGCCGCCGTCGAGGACGGTCAGGTCCGTGCGGCCGAACTCGCCTGCGGGGGCAGCCTCCACCTCCCCGCCGAGCTCATGGACCATCAGCTGCATCCCGTAACAGATGCCCAGCACCGGGATGCCGAGCTCGAGGAGTTCGTGGCGAAGCGGCGGCGCGCCATCGGCGTAAACCGAAGCCGGCCCGCCGGAGAGGACCAACGCGCGGGGCGCCCGCGCGCGGATGCGCTCGATGTCCGTGTCGTGCGGAAGCAGCTCGGAGAAGACTCCGCACTCGCGGATCCGCCGCGCGATCAGCTGTGAGTACTGGCCGCCGAAGTCCAGCACCAATACCTCTTCGAGCGCCGCCTTCCCCTCCGCGTGGGCGACCGCCTCGAGATCGCCCTCGGGCAGCGGCGCGCCCTCGGGCTCGCCCTCCGTGATCGCCTCGGCGACCTCCGGCGAGGGCGAGACCTCAGCCATGGCCGCGCCTAGTCATCGCTGACCGCGACTCCCGCGGAGACCGCTTGCGCGCCCGTTGGACCCCATGCCGACGGACTGCTGGCGCTGGAGCGCCTTGCCCTCGGTCTGAAGCGACGGAGCGACCATCACCTCGGCGCGGTGGAACGAGGGGATGTCCTCGTAGCCGCAGGTGGCCATCGAGGTCCGCAGCGCGCCCATCAGGTTGAAGGTGCCGTCGTTCTCTTGCGCCGGGACCGAGCAGGATCTGCTCGAGGGTCCCGTCCTGGAACGTGGCCACTCGCGTCCCGCGCGGCAGCGAGGGGTGGAACGTCGCCATCCCCCAGTGGTAGCCGCGGCCGGGTGCCTCCTCGGCGCGCGCCAGCGGCGAACCGATCATCACCGCATCGGCGCCGCACGCGACGGCCTTCGAGACGTCGCCACCAGTGCGCATGCCGCCGTCGCCGATCACGTTCACGTACTCGCCGGTCTCCAGCATGTGCTGCGAGCGGGCCGCCGCGACGTCCGCGATCGCCGTCGCCTGCGGGACGCCGATGCCGAGCACGCCGCGCGTGGTGCACGCCGCCCCGGGGCCGACGCCGACGAGGACGCCGACCGCTCCGGTGCGCATCAGGTGGAGCCCTGTGGAGTAGGAGGCGCAGCCGCCGACGATCGTCGGCACCGGAACCTCGGCGATGAACTCCTTCAGGTTGAGCACCCCGTCCTCCTTCGAGGAGACGTGCTCCGCGGAGATCACGGTCCCCTGGATGACGAGGATGTCGAGTCCGGCCTCGATCGCGATGTCGTGCCACTCGGTCACCTTCTGCGGCGTCAACGACCCGCACGCCACCGCGCCCTGGGCCTTGATCTCCTCGACGCGCTGGGCGATCAGCTCGGGCTTGACCGGCTCGTCGTAGACCTCCTGCATGATCCGGGTCGCCAGCTCGGGCGATGCCGCGGCGATCTCGTCGAGCTTCCCGTCCGGGTCCTCGTAGCGGGACCAGATGCCCTCGAGGTTCAGGACCGCGAGGCCTCCGAGCCGGTTGACCTCGACAGCGGTCCGTGGGCTGACCACACCGTCCATCGCCGAGGCGAGCAGTGGCAGGTCGAACCGGTAGGGACCGAGGGTCCAGGTGATGTCGATGTCGTCGGGATCGCGGGTCCGCCGCGACGGCACGATTGCGATGTCGTCGAACCCGTAGGCCCGGCGACCCTTCTTGCCACGTCCGATCTCGACTTCCACGCTCGCGTTACCTCCTCGACTGAAGGGCCCACGCTAGGCGTGCTCGCGGACGAAAAAGGCCCCTCGAGGAGGGGCCGAAAAGGCGCGATTTGCGGCTTGGGACCCGGATTTCCAAGGCCCCGGCGATGATAACAGCGGGGATGGCGGTCCTTTGGGGGCACCGCGGTTACTCTGCCGCGGTGCCCGGACGGTGGCTCGAAGAGCATCATCGCGCCGCCCTCGGAGTCGTCCTCGCGGTGGCCCTCCTCCTGCGCCTCGGCGCCCTCGGGCTGGAGAGCGGCTACGAGCCGGCCTACGACTCCGCGGACTACGACCGTCACGCGATCTCGATCGGGGCCGGCGACGGCTACCCCGAGAGCTACGTCGCCGAGGGCCCCAGCGCCTTCCGGCCGCCGCTCTACCCGTACCTCCTCGGCGGCGTCTACGCGATCGCCGGCGACGACGCCGGGGTCGAGGCCGGGCGGGTGCTCGGCGCCCTGCTCGGCACCCTCGTCGTCCTCGGGCTCTACGCCGTAGGGCGGCTTGGCTGGGGGGCGCGGGTCGGCCTGTTCGCAGCGGCCCTCGCCGCGGTCTTCCCGCCGCTGGTGTTCGTCCACCTCGCTCTGATCTCCGAGCCCCTCTTTCTGCTGCTCGAGCTTGGGCGTGCTCGCCTGCGCGCTCGCCGCCAGTCGGAATGGCGGCGATTGGCGCTGGGCGCTCGCAGCGGGGGCTCTGTGCGGGCTCGCCGCGCTGACCCGTTCGAACGGCGTGCTCCTCGCCATCCCCGCCGCGATCGGAGTCTGGGCGGCGCGGCCGGCGTTCTCCCTGCGCGGCCTTGCCGCCCCTGCCGCCGTCGTCGCCGCCCTCGTCGTCGTCCTGATCCCGTGGACGGTCCGCAATGCAACCGAGTTCGATGCGTTCATCCCGACCAACACCCAAACCGGCTTCGGGCTCGCCGGCGCATTCAACGACGACGCCCTCGACGTAAACGGGTACACGGCGACCTGGGTGCTGCCGACGGAGACCGAGCGCTACCGCGAGATCATCGACCAACCGGGCATCGGCGAGCACGAGCTCGACACGGAGTTGCGCTCCTCGGCGCTCGAGTTCGCCCGGGAGCACCCCGGCTTCGTCGCCGAGGGAACCGTGCTCAATTTCCTCCGCAGCTTCAACGCGCTCGGCCAGGAGCCGGAGGCCACTCTCGCCGACCGAGCCCAGCTCGGCCTCGGAGAACGGACCGCGCCGATCGTCAAATGGAGCGTGCGCGCACTCGACCTGCTGGCGCTTGCCGCGATCGTCCTGATCGCGTTGCGCGCGCCCAGCCGCTTCCGCCCCTGGTTCGTCTGGCTCGTACCGGTGCTGATGGTGTTCGCGGCGGTCTGGGTCCTCGGTTCGACCCGCTACGCGATCCCGGCCTACCCGTTCATGCTGCTGCTGCTGGCGATCGCCGCCGACACGCTCACGGCTTCTGCGCCAGGCAGAAAAGGCTCAGACCTCGCCGGGGACGGAGCCGGTCCTCCAGCGGACGCCACAGCGTGAGCATCGCCTCGTAGGCCCGCAGCGAGGTCGCGCCGATCCGCGCTCCGGGCCGGGCGTTCTTGAGCCGCCAGCCCGGGATGCCGAGCGCGTTCATGTGGCGCAGCTCCTCCGTCTCGAGCCCCGCCGCGGCGACGAGATCCTCGAGTTCCTCGGCGCCGTAGCGGCGCCAGTGGCCGTAGGCATCGTCGAGTGGGCCGAAGAGCCGCGGATCGGCCGGGACGACGAGGGCAAGCCGGCCACCCGGCCGAAGCGCGCCGGCCATCCGCCGCAGCGCCGCCTCGTCCTCGCCGACGTGCTCGAGCACGTTCTGGCAGACGATCAGGTCGAAGTCCTCGCCATCTCCGAGGCTGGGCGCCGCCGGCAGCGTCTCCCCCGTGATCGTCACCCGCGGGTCATTCCCGAACCGCTCCGCCAGCCGCCGGGCGCAGCTCTCCTCCGGCTCGATCAGGAGCAGGCTCTCGGGATCGCGGTCGAGGATCCGCGCGGAGAACGTCCCGATCCCGGCCCCGACCTCGGCTACCCGGCCCCCCACGTGGTCGGCGAACCCGTCGAACATCCAGTCGCAGAATCCCGCCGCCGCGGCGAGGCTCTCCAGCTCGTCGACGATCGCCCCCTCGACCGACGCGAGTTCCTCGGGCCGGCGAGGGACGCGGACCGCGGCGTGATCTGGCGACCTGCGCTCGGACGGTAGCCGCCGGGCATAGAGGCAGAACTTCGTGCGCGGGTCGAATTCGACGACGCGCTCCCCCAACGAGCTTCCGGACAGGACGTCAGCCGCCCGGCCGGCGAGTCCCGGCGCCGCCGGGCGCACGTCGGCGGCGAGGGTGGCCAGCGACGCGGTCTTGCCGATCGAATGCCAGCCGGCGGCGGCGAAGCCGTGTCGCCGGAGCAGAGCGGTGAGGCCGGCGACCGAGTAGACGATCGCGTGCTCGCCCGGCCGGCGGACCTCCGGCCACCGGCCACCGAGCATCCGGCTCACCGGCGAGCCCGCGTCCGGCGTGACGATCGCGAGGGCACCGCCGGGCCGAACGACGCGCGCCGCCTCCGAGAGCAGCCCGTCCGGCTCCGGGACGTGCTCGATCAGGTCGAGCATGGTGAGGGCGTCGAGATCCCCGTCGGCGAGCACGAGCGCGCCGAGGTCGCCGTGGACGACGTCGAGGCCGAGGTCCTCACGGGCGTACGAGACCGCCCATTCGTTCAGGTCCGCCCCGCGAGCGCTCCAGCCGCGCTCGGCGGCGACGGCCAGTAGGTAGCCCGGGCCGCACCCCAGGTCGGCCAGGCGCCCGGGCTCCGCGTAGCGCTCGAGGTGGGCGAGCACCCGCTCGAACTTCGCCTCGGACTCGGCGCGATCGGCGAGGTAGTCGTCCGCGTAGCCCCAGAGCGTTCCGCCCTCCTCGTCGCCCTCGTTCTTGACGAAGTAGGAGCGGCCTGCGTAGAGCGCCTCGAGCTCCGCCGCTTCCGGGGGGTCGGGGTCGAAAAGCGTCAGGCAGGAGCGGCAGCGCTGCCACTCGACCCCGCCGGCGCTGAACGCCCGCCGTGTCGCCCGCGCACCGCAGGCCGGGCACTCGGCGTTCATCTCAGAAGAACCGGCAGCGGATGAAGGTGAGAAGCAGCCACCAGCCGTGTCGCGCGTACAGCTTCTTCCCCTCGTCGCGGGTGCGCGCCTGGTAGGTGATCGGGACCTCGTAGATGCGTGCCCCGTCGCGAAGCAGCCGGCCGACGATCTCGGCCTCGAAGGCGAAACCGCGCTCGCGCAGGTCGAGCGAGCGAAACAGCTCGAGCGGCATCAGCTTCAGGCCGGCCATGCAATCGGAGAGCCAGACGTTGTAGATGACGTTGGCGACCACGTTGATCGCGCGGTTGCCCATGACGTACCAGAAGCTGAACGCGGAGTGCGCCTGCCAGGCGCGGGTGCCGAAGACGGCGTCCATGCCGCCCTCCTGCACTGGCGGAAGCATGTCCGCCAGGTCGCCCGGGTCGTACTCGAGGTCTGCGTCGAGGATCGCCATGTAGCGGCCGCTCGCCGCATCGGCGCCCCGCTTGACCGCGCCGCCCTTGCCCTCGTTGCGGTCGACCTCGACGACGTGGACCGAGTCTCCCCAACTCCCCTCCCGCAGGATCTCGCGGGTTCGATCAGTCGAGCCGTTCTCGACGACGACGACCTCGCGGTCGGCGACCGGCAGCTCGGCCGCGAGGGCCTGCTCGATCACGCGCGCGATCGTCTCCTCCTCGTTGAAGGCGGGCACGATTATCGAGAGCTCGGGCACGGCTGCGGGATGGTAGGCGGGAAGTACTAGGCAGCGGGGGCGGGAACTTCCAGCTCACGGACCTGGACGCGCGACAGAAGCCGCTCGACCTCGGCGGGCTCGACCTCACCGGCGCCGAAGTGCTGGGTCGACTGGGCGCCGCAGGCGACCCCGTACGCGAGGGCCTCTGAGCCGTTCGCCCCCTGGAACCGAGACGAGATATAGCCGGCGACGAAGGCATCGCCGGAGCCGACCGACGTGATCGGGTCGAGCGGATCGATCTCGACCTCGTACCGCCGCCGGCCACCGTCGGCGCCGGCGATCGCGACGCAGCCGTTCTCGCGGGTGACGACCGCCTCGTGCGCCCCCATCTCGATCAGGCTGGAGAGCCCGAGCGCGAGGTCGCCTGTGTCAGAGAACTCATGGCCGACCGCCTGCTCGGCCTCCAGCTCGTTGGGAGCGACGACATCCGGGCCGGCGCGCAGCCCGAGCCGCATGGGCTCGCCATCGGAGTCGAGCAGCGTCGGCACCTCGAGCCGGCGCAGCTCCTCCACGAGGCGCGCGTAGATGCCGGGGTCGACGCCGGGCGGGACGCTGCCGGCGATCACGCAGAACTCGGCCCCCTGGGCCATGTAGAGGAGCTTGTCGACGAACCGCTCGACCTCCTCTGGGGTGACCGACGGGCCGCGCTCGTTGATCTCCGTCTGCTCGCCGGAGGTCGGGTCGATGACGGCGAGGTTGGTCCTCGACTCCTCGCCGATACGCGTGAAGTCGTTGAGGATGGACTCCTCGGCGAGTCGGTCGAGGATCCGCGTGCCGGTGGGGCCACCGGCGAGGCCGGTCGCGATCACCGGGCGGCCGAGCAACTTCAGGGCGCGCGCGACGTTGACGCCCTTACCGCCGGCGGCGGTGCGCGCCTCGACCGCGCGGTGCCGGTAGCCGAGATGGAAGTTCGGCACCGCGACGGTGCGGTCGATCGCTGCATTGAGGGTCACGGTGAGGATCAACTCGCCGCTCCACCCTCCATACGCCTCGTCCTCCGGACGATCACGAAAGCAATTCCTACCACGAACACCACTCCTCCTATGACAGCAAGCGTAGGGAAGTTGTTGCGGACGTCGTCGCTGATCGAGGGGGCGGGGGCTGCCTTCGCGGCGATAAGCGGTGTCGTTCCCGCGTCGCGCCCGTCGACCGTGACCGAGACCCGGCCCAGTCGCTCGCCGCGCCTGATCGGGCCCGCGAGCTCGACTGGCGCATCGACCTCGGTCTCGACCCGCTGGTCTTGGCGAGCCGAAACGGTGATCGGGCTACGGGCGAGGAGCGCGACATTTCCGCCCGAGTCGACCGGTGGCCGCGCCAGCGCCTCGCGGTCTCGAACCGGCGTCTCGGAGCGGTAGAGCGAGAAGCCGTACTCGAGGAGCGAGAGCACGCCGTCGTCGCGAGCGGTTTCGCTGGGGGCGCCGAGCACGACGGCGATCAGGCGGACGCCCTTCTGCTCGCCGGATCCGACCAGGACGTTTCCGGCCTCGCCGGTGAACCCGGTCTTCACGCCGGTCACCCAGGGCACGCGGGTCAGGAGGTCGTCGCGGGTGACGATCGGCCGCGAGGCGCGATCGGTCTTGACGGTGCGCGACTCGGTGTTCGCCACCTTGCGGAAGAACGGATCCTCGAGCAGGATCGTCGCGAGCTCGGCGAGGTCGGCGGCCGTCGAGTAGTTGCCCGCCTCGTCGAGCCCGATCGGGTTCGCATAGCTGGTGCGGTTCGAGCCCCAGTCGCGCGGCGGTCGCGTTCATCTTCTGCACGAAGGCGTCGACCGAGCCGCTGACGCCCTCGGCGACGGTCACCGCGCCGTCGTTCGCGCTGGCGAGGATCAGGGCGTAGATCAGCTCGCGATAGCTGACCCGCTCGCCGGCCTCGAGCCCGAGCAGGGACTCGGCCGCCAATGCCTGATACGGCGGCGCCGCGACCTTCTCGTCGAGGTTCTTCTGCTTCAGGGCGAGGTAGGCCGTCATCAGCTTCGTCGCGCTCGCGATCGACCGCTCGGTGGTCGGGTTCTGGGCGGCGAGGCGCTCGCCATCGGTCGCGTCGATCAGGACCCAGGCCTCGGCCGCGGGCTGCGGCGGCTCGGGCTTCGCGGCGGCGGGCGCAGCGAGGAGCGCGAGAAGCGCGCAGGCGAGCGCGAGGGTGCGGAGAAGACGGCGAGCATGAGGCGCGTCAGCCTAGGAGCCGCGCGGGACGCTCACGCCGGTGGGACGAAAGCGTCGCATCCGCGGCGCGAGACGCAGCGGTTGGTCCCTCGCGCGTAGACCCCCCGGACGCTTACGTCTCCCGGTTGTCGCAGCCCTTCTCCTCGAGGCTCACGCATTGGCCCGGGGCGAGGGCCTGCGGGTCCAGCTCGGGGTTGAGGCGGGTCAGCTCGTCGTCGGGGACGCAGGTTCGGACCGAGATCAGGCTGAGCAGATCATCGGGTTGGACGATGTAGAAGCCGAGCTCGACCGCGTTTTCGAACTCGGGCTCGCAGCCGGCGATTTCGGGGCCGTCCTTTTTCTTCTTCTTGCCACCGTCACCGTCACCGTCGCTCAGCGAACCGGAGACGACGAGGAAGATCGCGACGGCGGCTGCGGCCAGCGCGAGGAACGCCAGCAGGCGCACCAGAACTCTTCCCCTCCGTGGCTCTCGGCTCCATCGGACGCGTGATGCTACGCGGGTTCCGCCTGCAACTTACGCACTATCGCCCGTCTGGAGCGATGCTTGCGACCTGGTCGCGCAGGCGCTCCGCGGCGGCGGCGGGGTCATCGGCGCCCGCGATCGAACGCGACGCGGTAACCAGGGCGGAGGCCGGATGGCCCGAGAACGCCGGCCCCAGGTCCGCCGGGTCACCGCCCTGCGCACCAACCCCGGGGATCAGCAGGATCGACTCCGGCATCAGCTCGCGCAGGCGGGCGAGGAAGCGGGGCTCGGTCGCGCCGGCGACGGCGCCCATCCCCGAGAGCCCGGAGCCCTCGCCGCTGCCCGCGAGCCGCGCGGCGCGCTCGGCGACGAGCCCGGCGAGGCGCTCGTGGAGCGGTGCGTCGGGCGCCGGAAGATCGAGCACGTCGGCGGCACCCGGGTTCGACGTGCGTACGAGCGCGAACACCCCGGCCTGGGCATCCGCGGCGGCGTCGACGAAGACGTCCAGCGCGTCGCCGCCGAGCAGCGGGTTCGTCGTGAAGGCGTCAGCGCCGAGACCGGGGACCTCGCCCCAGGGGGTCGGGGTGGAGCCGACCAGAGCCTGGCCGTACGCGGCAGCGCTGACCGGGACGTCGCCCCGCTTGCCGTCGGCGATGACGAGCAGCCCCGCCTCGCGCGCCGCCTCGGTCGTCTCGGCGAGCGCGGCCCAGCCGGGCGCGCCGAGTCGCTCGAAGCAGGCGAGTTGCGGCTTGACCGCGACGCAGGCCGGGCCCGCCGATTCGATCAGGCCGCGGCAGTGGCGGGCGACCGCGGCGCCCGCCTCGGCCGCCGGATCACCCCCACCGGGTGCAATTCCGGGGTTGATCCGGCCCGGATCCGGATCGAGGCCGAGGCAGACCTGGCTGCCGCGCGCCTTGACGGCGGCGGCGAGCCGGTCCGCGAAGCTCGGCAGGGAGCTAGCTCCCCTTGACGGCGGACTTCAGACCGGCGCCCGCCGAGAACTTCGGCACCTTGCCGCCGGGGATGGTGATCCGCTCGCCCGTGCGCGGGTTGACGCCCTGGCGCTGGCCGCGCTCGGCGACGTGGAACTTGCCGAAGCCCGTGAAGTTGACCGCGTCACCGCTCTTCAGCGAATCAACGATCCCGTCCAGGACGGCCTCGACGGCATCGCCGGCCTGCTTCTTCGACTCGATCCGGTCGTCACTGGCGATCCGGTCGACGAATTCAGACTTGGTCATGTGCGGTTCCTTTCCTAGCGTTCAACGGCGGCGCAACATAACAGCGGCCGCCGACGCGTCACGCACGGTTGAGCCGCCCGTACACTCGCGCGCTTGGCGATCGAGGAGCTGCGCTGGTACCACACGCTCGAGCTGCCGGGCGGGATCGTGACGCCGGGCGAATACGACCTACGGCCGATCGTCGGGCGGCTGCCCATGCCACCCCGCCTGGACGGGATGCGCTGCCTGGACGTCGGCAGCCGCGACGGGTTCTACGCGTTCGAGATGGAGCGGCGCGGCGCGTCCGAGGTGATCTCCCTGGACATCGCCGACCCGGCCGACCTCGACCACGCGGGCCCGCGGCCCGACGAGCAGGCGATCAGCCGGGAGCTCGAGGCCGGCCAGCAAGCCTTCGGGGTTGCCCATGACGCACTCGATTCGCGCGTGGAGCGGCGCAACCTCTCGGCCTACGCACTCTCCACCCAGGCGGTCGGCAGCTTCGATTTCGCCGTGATCGGCACGCTGCTGCTTCACCTGCGCGACCCGATCGGGGCCCTCACCGCCGTCCGCGGTGTGCTGGACGGCGACCTGCTTCTGAACGAGCCGGTGGTGACCGGCTATCTGGGCCGCGCGCGCCGGCCGCTCGCCGAGCTCGTCATGCGCGATCGCTTCCCCTTCTGGTGGGTCTGCAACCCGGCCGGCCTGAGGCGCATGGCGACCGCGGCAGGGTTCGAGGTCCGCGAGGCAAGCCGGCCCTACCTGATCCCCTACGGCCGCGGCTACGAGGTGCCAACGGTGGCTGAATCGCTCCGCGGCCCCCTCACGGAGCTCCCCCGCCGGCTCAGGCTTCGCCGGGGCGCTCCTCATGTCTGGCTTCTCGCCCACGCAGGCGGCTGACGGCAGGGACCGCGAACGAGCAGGCTAGGACGACGATCAGCGGCTCCAGCGGAGCCCGGTAGCGAGTGCCTCCCTGCACGGTGAAGACGACCGATGCGGCCAACACGAGAGCGAGGATCGGAAGCACCAGTTCCTTGCGTTGCCTCGCTCGCCACAGCCCGAGGAGCGCAAGCGGCAGGAGCACGTAATACATGACGAGGCCAACGGTGCTCACGGTCGTCGAGCGGCCCTCGAACGGCGCCTCGGCGCGGGCCCACTTCGGTTGCCGGACGTCCCAGAGCCGCGTCAGCCCGTTCCAGAAGAACGCCTTGGGCACGGAATCCGGGTGGTCGGCGATGTAGTCGTATGCGCGGTCCTGGAGCTCGGTTCGGAGCACGGAGTCACTCGGGGGCTTGCCGTCGACCAGGAGCTCGTCCGTGGTCACCACGTGGTATCGCCATGCGTATGGCTGGTCGGGGTCGTTCGCCGAGATCTCGTTGAACGTGCCGTAGGTGGCTGCGTCCTGGACCGAGATCGGAATGAAGCCGTCGGCGACGACGTAGTTGCGGACCGTCCAGGGCACGACGATCAGGACAG
Source organism: uncultured Thermoleophilia bacterium (assembly GCA_963785155.1). Taxonomy (GTDB): domain Bacteria; phylum Actinomycetota; class Thermoleophilia; order Solirubrobacterales; family 70-9; genus DASUSH01. Next base: position 133,994 of record CAWAUB010000007.1, on the reverse strand, counting down.
CGACGCCAAGCGCGAGCGCCGTCATCGCGATCGCGCGCTTCGGGCCGGAGGCGATCCACCAGGCAACGAGGATGCCGGCGAAGAGGAAGAACGATGTCGGCCTGATGAGGAGGGCCACGCCGACCAGGGCGCCGATCCCGATCGCCAGCTTCGGGCTCGGCTGGCTGCCCAGGAAGAAGAGGAGGATCAGCGTCGTGAGCGGGATCGCCAGCGCCTCCGGATAGAGCAATCCGAAGAACTCCCAGGCCAGCGGGAAGATCGCGACGACGAAGGCGGCGGCGATCGCCACGCGCGGGTCGAAGAGCCGTCGCGCGAGCAGCCAGGTCAGGAAGACAGATATCGGCGCGAGGAAGGACTGGACGTACTCGACCCGCGTCGCCGAGTTCCCAAGCACCTCGTACCAGAACCCAACCCAGGCCGGGTAGGCCGGCGCCTTCCAGGCCGAGGCATGCTCGACGCCGAACGGCGTCGTCGACCACCAGAACTTGCCCATCGTGAAGTAGTTGCCCTGTAGGTCGTACTCGATCTGATCGCCGGCGAGGGCGTGAAAGCGGTTGTTGATGACATACGCGATCACGATCGCGAAGCCGATGGCCATCGCACCCGCGAGGAGCCAGCGCTCGCGAGAGGGCACGTCCTCGAAGAGCCGTCGCATCATGAGAGGGGTGACGCTATCCGTTGGTACGTTGGCGCGATGCACGACTCCGACGGGCTGAACGGGCTCGCAGAGGAGGTGGCCTCGCACGACTGGTACCACACCCTCGAGCTCGCTCCGGGAGTGGTGACGCCCGGCTGGTTCGACCTGCGCGGCGTTGCCACCCGGGTTCCCTTCCCCGATCTGAACGGCAAGCGCTGCCTCGACGTCGGCACCTTCGACGGCTTCTGGGCCTTCGAGATGGAGCGGCGCGGAGCCGCCGAGGTGCTCGCAACCGACGTGATCGACCCGCGCGGCTGGGACTGGCCGGCGGACAGCGAGGAGGCCACGCTCGTGGCGATCGCCGAGCGCAAAGCGGGCGGCAGCGGCTTCGAGCTGGCGCGACGCGCCCTTGGTTCCAACGTCGATCGGCGCGAGCTGAGCATCTACGACCTCGACCCCGCAGAGATCGGCGAGTTCGACGTCGTCTACGTCGGCAGCCTCCTGCTTCACCTGCGCGACCCGGTCCGGGCGCTGCGAGCGGTGCGATCCGTCTGCGCCGGCACCCTGGTCCTCTGCGACGCGATCGACCCGCTCACGTCCCTGCTCCGCCATCGTCCGGTCGCGAGCCTCGACGGTGTCGGCCGGCCCTGGTGGTGGAAGCCGAACGTCGCCGGGCTGGTCCGCCTGATCACGGCCGCGGGGTTCGAGCCCATCAGGGCCCGCGCGGCGGCTGCGGATGCCCGCCGGCGCCGGCCACCCGCCCGCCGGCCGCGACCCGCGCATGTTGCTCAGCCGCGCCGGCCGCGAGCACGTCGTTCGCGCGCGCCGCGGCGATCCCCACGCCGCGATCGCCGCGACGCCGCGCACCTGATCAAGTGGAACTAACCGTTGTCATCCCGACGCTCGGGGATCGCCCCTCCCTAGGACGGGTCGTCGAGGGGTTCGAGCGGCAGAGTGGCGCGACCGACTTCGAGGTGATCGTCGCGCTCGACGCAGCCGCGCCCGGCGACGGCGCGCTCGACGCGTGGACCGGACCGAGCGCGCTGGATGTCCGGCACACGCGGGGTGACCGGCCCGGTGCCTCCGCGGCTCGCAACGCGGGCTGGCGTGCTGCAACCGCGCCGCTCGTCCTCTTCGTCGACGACGACACGATCCCGTCCCCCGAACTCGTCGCCGAGCACCTCGCCTGGCACCGCGACGAGCCGGACGAGACCGTCGGCGTCCTCGGCCACGTCCGCTGGGCGCCGGAACTGCGGCTGACTCCGTTCATGCGCTGGCTCGACCAGGGTTTCCAGTTCGACTACCCGAACATCGAGGGCACGGAGGCCGGCTTCGGCCGCCTCTACACCGCGAACGCGTCGCTCAAGCGCGGCTTGCTCGAACGGCTCGGCGGCTTCGACGAGGTCCGCTTCCCGTTCAACTACGAGGACATCGACCTCGGCCGGCGCGCTGACGAGCTCGGCTTCCGCCTCCTCTACAACCCGAACGCCCTGGTCGACCACCTGCGCGAGCCGACGCTCGAGGAGTGGTGCGGACGGATGCCCGGCTACGCGAGGGCCGAGCGCCGCTTCGTCGAGCTCTACCCCGAGCTCGAGCCCTACTTCAAGCGGATGTTCGAGGACGCGCTCGAGTTCCCGCCGGCGGTCGGGCGCGGACTGTCGCTGGCCCGGTTCGTGCCGGAATCGGTTCCGTGGCTCGGCTGGCGGGTCTGGGCGAGCGTCGACCGCTACTACAAGCAGACGCTCGCGCCTCACTTCCTCGCGGCCTGGGATTCGGACGCCGGCTTGAAGCCCGGCGGCTCCTCGCCCGGCGGGCCGAAGTAGTCGATCACCCGCGCTGGCACGCCGGCGGCGACGGTGTATGCGGGGATCGGCTGGGTGACGACCGAGTTCGCGCCGACGAACGCGCGCATCCCGATGCTGTTGATGATCGTGCACTTCGTCGTCGTGGTCACGTCGTCCTCGATTTTGATCGGGCGAAAGTCGTAGCCCTGTTCGAGCATCGGTTTGTCGAGGTCGCGGAATCGGTGATTGCCATCGACCAGGATCGCGCTCTGGCCGAACATCGCGCGCTCGCCGATCTCGATCGAGGTCGTGCACTGGATCAGCACGTAATAGGAGAACACCGAGAAGGCGCCGATCACGATGCGCGCTTCTGGGCCCGCGAGCTCCGCGTGGAATCCCCGGCGGAACTCGACGTACGGGCCCGCGACGAATGTGCCGCCTGCCGGCATCTGGAGCCTGAATCCCGGCCCGAGGTAGGGCGGTGCGGATGGATCTCGATCGTCGCCAGGGGATTGCGGACGATCACCCAGGATCTGCGCATCGTCGACATGAACCGCGGCCCCCGCACGTAGCCGAGCCAGAGGGAGAACCGCCCGAACGGGCCGGAGCGCAACACGCGTTTGAGCAGGGATTTCACTGGCGGCTGGCGAGGTTACCGACGCTCGAGTGCCCGCGTGAGGGCCTCACGGACGGAGTCGTTGAACGCGGACTCGGGGTGCCGGGCGGCGGTGGCCAGGCCGTCCTTGCGAATCACGGACCGCAACTCCGCGTCCCCGGCCAGGCGGCGGACGGCGGCCGTAAGGGCGGCGGTGTCGTCGCCGGGCCCGTAGATAAGCGCGTTCTCGCCGTCGCGGAGGTACTCGCCCGAGCCGCCCGTTCCCGTGGCGATCACCGGGGTGCCGACCGCCATCGCTTCGAGTGGGACGAGCCCCCACGGCTCCTCCCAGAGGACCGGGAAGAGGAGCGCGTCGGCGTCCGCGTAGATCGCCGGCAGCTCCGCGCGGGACGGTTGCGAGAAGCGGACGCGTTCGCCCAGGCCGAGCTCGTCGACGAGCTCCCGCAGCTCGCCCGCGTATTCCTCGTCACCGCCGCCGACGACGTGGAGGGTGGCCTCGGCGGGCAGCTCGGCGAGGGCTCGGATCGCGACGTGCACGCCCTTGCGCCGGTCGAGACGGCCGAGGCAGAGCAGGCGCCAGCGCCAGGGTTGCTCGGGCGCCTCGCGGTAGAGCGCCGGGTCGATGCCGCCGTGGGCGATGGTCGTCCGCGGCAGGTCGAGGCCCGACTCGAGCGCGTTGCGGCGCACGGTCTCGGAGACGAAGAGCCAATCGGCTGTGGCGCCGAGGTCGACGCCGGCCGGGACCCCGGTCAGCCGCCCGGCGAGTCCCGCCAGCGGGCCGAAGCGCGAGGCGGCCCGCTGCCACTGGTCCACCTTCGGCCCGTAGACCATCCACTCGTCGACGACGATGCCGACGGCCGGCAGGCCGGCGCGGCGCGCCTGCTCGAGCAGGGCCATCGACATCCCGCCCATAGCCCACCAGTTGACGACGTCGGGGCTGAACTCGCGCAGATGACGCTCCAGGACGCCGTGGTTGTGGCGCTCGAGCCCGAGCCGCTCACGCGCGCCGAGTCGGGGGAACTCATGGTCGTGCCAGTACCAGCGCAGCTCGCGGTGGACGTCGGGGTCCTCCTCCCCGGCCGCGCCGTCCAGGTGCATGTCGCTCGCGAGGACGCGGACCTCGTCGCCGCCATCCCGCATCGCCCGCACCCAGGAGCGCCACATCAGCTCGTACCCGCCGAGGTAATGCGGCGGGTACATGCTCCCGACGGAGAGGACGCGCATCAGCCCGCTCGGGCGCCCTGGCGCCCGGCGACGACGAGCATGCGGTCGCGGAAGTCCGGCGCCCAGAGGCGATCGGCGACCCCGGCACGCCGCGCCGTGCCGACCGCCGCCCGCTCGATGGCGTCGCTGTAGCCGCCGAGGCGCTCGAGGTAGTAGCGGACCGTGAACGTCTTCGGCGCTGTCGTCAGCGAAAGCACCTCGAAGTCGTGGCGAGCGAGGAGGACCCGAATGCTCTCCCGGGTGAAGTACTGGACGTGGGTGGGGATCACCGACCACCAGCGCCGGCCCATCGCGCGCGCCAGGGCGCTGCCGGCGTCGGGTAGGGCTAGCGCGACCACGCCCTGTGGCTCGAGCAGTTCGGCGACCCGATCGAGCGCGGCTCCTGGATCCGGAAAATGCTCGATCACGTCGTTCATCACGACTGCCCGGTAGCCCCCCTTCTCGAGCTCAGCCTCGAACAGGCCCTCGGTGCGCACGTCGAGCCCGAGCTGATCGCGCGCGTAGGCCGACGCGTACTCGCTCGGCTCGATCCCGGCCGGGCTCCATCCGCGACGCTCGGCCTCGGCGAGCAGGAAGCCGACCCAGCAGCCGACGTCGAGCAGTGGGCCCGGCTCCACCTGGGCCTCGATCGCGCCGAGCGTCCCCCGCGCCGTCACCCGCTGGCCTTCCTCCTCCTCGACGTAGTCCTCCGACGCCGCCTCGCCGTAGGCCTCGGCAAGGTCGGCCTCGGCGGGGAGGGGGTCGAGCTGCTTGTGGGTGCAGGTCGCGCAGCGGACGATGTCGGCGAGCGCGGTCCCGTACCGGTCCGTGGTGGGGATCAGCCCGTCGGGCCCGGCGCTGCCGGCGACCTTCAGGTGCGGCGCCAGCTCGCCGCCGCCGCACGCCGCGCATTCTCTTCCGTTGGCCTCGCTCAAGGGGAGGGAACGCTACCGTCGCGCTCGTGAGCGCCCCGGTCGCGATCGCCGTCGTCTCCTGGAACACCCGCGAGCTGCTCGGGCCCTGCCTGGATTCGATCAAGCCCGAGGCGGACGCCGGACGCGTCGAGGCGTGGGTGGTCGACAACGACTCGAGCGACGGTTCCGCCGAGCTCGTCCGCGAGAGCTACGGCTGGGTGAACCTGGTCGAGCCGGGCGAGAACCTCGGCTTCGGGCCGGCGGTCAACCTCGTCGCAGAGCGGACGCAGAGCGAGTGGATCGCGCCGGCCAACGCCGACATCGAGCTGATCCCGGGCTCGATCGAGCGTCTGCTCGAGGCCGCCAGCGGGGACCTCGGGGCCGGCGCCTTCGCGCCGCGGCTGGTCGGCACCACCGGCATCGCACAGCACTCCGTCTACCGCTTCCCGACGGTGCCGTTCACGCTGCTCTTCAACCTCGGCGTCTACCGGCTCAACCCGCGCATCGGCGACCGCCTTTGCCTCGAGGGGATGTGGGACCCGTCCCGGGCCCGCCGGGTCGATTGGGCCCTTGGCGCGTTCCAGATCGTCCGTCGCCGCGCCTGGGACGAGGCGGGTGGCTTCGACCCCGGCCAGTGGATGTACGCCGAGGACGTCGACCTCGGCTGGCGTCTCGACCGGGCCGGCTGGGCAACACGCTACGTGCCCGAGGCGCGGGTCCGCCACGTCGGGGCCGCGGCGACGGACAAGGCCTGGGGCACGGACAAGACCGAGCGCTGGATGCGCAGCACCTACGCGTGGATGCGCGCCCGGCGCGGCGCCGCGATCACGCGGCACCGTCGCCGCGATCAACGTCGCCGGGGCCGCCATCCGCTGGGCCGGGCTTCGCCTGGCTGCGGTGGTGCGCCCGGAACGGTTCGGCGCGGCGGCGAGCACGAGGGCGCGCTGGGCGCGGCTGCACATGATCGGTCTGCGCGCCCCGGCAGATGCGGAGCGGGAGCCGTGAACAAGCCACTGCCCCCGCCCGAGGTCCCGGCGGACGTGTACGACGAGCGTTACTACCTCGAGGCCTGCGCGGGCTACGAGGAGTGGCGCGAGTCGGGCGGCGAGGGCGAAGCCGGCGTCTATCCGGGGACCCTCGCAAAGGCCGGCCTGCGCCCCGGCGAGCGCCTGGTCGACCTCGGCACCGGTCGTGGCGAGCTCCTCGCGAGCGCGGTCGAAGGCAGGGGCGGAGAGCGCGGTCGGGATCGAGTACTCACCGGACGCCGTCCGCATGGCGCAGCGCACGCTCGAGGTCCGCGAGGCTGGCGATCGGGCCGAGGTCGTTCAGGGTGACGTCCGCGACGTCCCGCTCGCCGACGGGTGCGCCGATCTGGTGACGATGCTCGACGTCGTCGAGCACCTCTCCCCCGCCGAGCTTGCGCTCGCCTACCGCGAGGCGCATCGCCTGCTCCGCCCTGGTGGTCGGGTGCTCGTGCACACGGCGCCCAATCGTTCCGTCTACGAGATCACCTACCGCCTCCAGCGCATCGCACGGCCAGGCCGCCCTCGCCGCTGGCCCGCCGATCCGCGCAACGACTACGAGCGGCAGATGCACGTAAACGAGCAGACGCTCGGCTCGCTGCGCCGCGATCTCCGGGCGGCAGGCTTCGAGCGGGTGCGAGCGGAGCTCGGCGAGTGGCTCTACACCGACTTCGTCCCAGACGAGCGAGCCCGCCGCCTCTACCCGCGCCTGGCCCGTCTCGGCCTGACGCGGCGGCTCGCCGTGATGGACCTGTGGGCCGAGGCACGAAAGCGCCCGTGACGCGTCGCGAGGTCGCGCTTCGCGAGGCAATCATGGGGATATGAAGTGGGCGAGCTCTGGGTGCTCACAACTCGCCAAATGCCTCGCGCTCACGACGTGTGAAGGATTGGTGGGGCTATAGCACCCACAATGCTTCACCAGTCGTCGAAGCCGGCGCGATTGGCGAGTGGTAAGCAGCCCGGCCCCGATCCCACTCCCCTACGTGCCCCGCGACCTGGGGCGCCCCGCGACGCGACCGGCCCGCGTTCGTCCCGAGCCGTCAGATTCGCTCCAGCACCTCGTCGTAGAGCGACGTGTAGCGCTCGATCACGCGTGACCAGTCGTATGGCGCGGCCCGCTCACGGCAGCGTTCCCGCGTCGCCGGGTCGCCGGCGAGTTCGAGGGCCGCGTCGAGCGCGGACGCGAGGGCGTCCGGGTCGTCGGGCGCGAAGAGGCGGCCGATCGCGTCGTCGTCGACGATCTCGGGGCTGGCACCCGAGTCGGCGGCGACGACGGGCGTTCCCGCAGCGAGCGACTCGAGCAGGACGAGGCCGAATGCCTCGTCGAGAGAGGGCATGGCGGTCGCCCAGGCCTCCGCGTACGCGGCGGCGAGGTCGCCGGTCGTCGCGACGTCGACCCACTCCGCCCCGTCCGGGAGCTCGACGGGCTCCGTGCCGAACTCCGGGTCGGGGGTGCGCACGACCTGGAGGCGCAGATCGGGCCGGCGAGCGCGCAGGCGCTGGAACGCCTCGACGAGCAGCGGGCCCCGCTTGCGGGGGTCGGCGAGGCTCGCGGCGCAGAGGATGGTCGGGATCTCCGCGCGCGGGCGCTCGACCGCGAAGTCGCGTGCCTCGACGCCGCCGGGCAGGATCCGGGGCTCGTGGAGGAGGAAGCGGCGGCATGGCTCGGCGGCCGCCTCGCTCAGCACCGTCGTCGCCGCCGCGCCCTGGATCGTGGTCAGCAGCATCTCGAGCCGGTAGCGGCGGCTGACGATGTGCTCGCGCATCGGGATGCCGTGCAGCGAGAAGACGACCGGCGGGCCGCCGAGCCGCCGCGCCCGCACCGCCGCCCACCCGTCCGAGGTGTAGAACGCGTGCGCGAGGTCGTAGTGCCCGCGCGCGAGCTGCCAGACGACGTTGTGGACGTTGCCGAGGAATCGCTCGTGCAGGCCGAGCGTCGGCGGCTGGCGGCGCCGACGGCTGCGGATGACGCGCATCCCGTCCTCGGTCGCCACCGTGCGCCGCGCCGGGTGGCTCGTCAGCAGGGTCACGTCGTGCCCCGCATCCGCGAGCCGCGCCCCCAGATCGTGGATCAGCCGCTCCGAGCCGCGCCGGACCTCAGGCCAATAGGTGGGATGGACGAGGGCGATGCGCATGGTGGCTACGCCAGCAGCGAGCGGTAGCGAACCGACCCGCGGAGTAGAACCGCCATCTTGGCGACGTCCACCGCCGCCCTCGCGGGAAGGTGGAGCAGGACGCGAGCGAGCGTCCGCGGCGGCAGCCGGTGCAGGTTCAGCGACGGGTCGAGGTACGGGACGGAGGCCAGCAGGGCGATCGCGGGCCGCCGGGTCAGGGCGCCCGCGAACGCGAGGAGGAGCGCCGCCTGGGCCTGGCTGACGAAGCAGCGCGCGAAGAGCGTCTGGCGGAGCTGTGGATGGCGGGCGACCATCAGCGGCGCGGTCACGAACCGGCCCTGCTCGCGCAGAGCCCGCGGAAGCGAGCGGGACAGAACCGCGTGTCGCACCCGCGCCCCGTCGACATAGATCCGGCCGGCCCCGGCATCGACCGCCCGCCAGCCGAGGTCCGTGTCGTCGCCGACGAACTCGAAGCTCTCGTCGAAGCCATCGAGCCGTTCGAGCAGAGCTCGGGGATAGGCGATGTTGCACGTCTCGAACCAGTCGCTCGGCCCGACGACCTTCATCGATCGCGCCAGCCCATAGAGCAGGTGGCGTTCCTCCGGGTCCGGCTCGGTGCGGCCCTGGAGGAACGCACCGTCGTCGCGAGCGGCTTCGACGAAACTCTCGAGCCAGGCCGGCTCGGGCCGGCAGTCGTCGTCGGTGAAGGCGACGAGCGGGGCACCCGCCGCGCGCCAGCCCAGGTTGCGCTTGACCACCGGCCCATGCGATCCGGGCGCCGTCACGTAGCGCACCCCGAGCCCGTCCGGAATCGGCGCCAGCGGCTCCGGCGCGTCGGCATCGCGGACGACGATCACCTCGAACCGGTCGGCTGCGAGTGTCTGGGCGGCGAGCGCCTCCAGAGCAAAGGCGAGCCGCGACTCGCGGGCCCGCGTCGGGATCACGACCGCGATCTCCGGCGTGGCTGTCATCGCTCGCCGGCGAGCACGGCGTAGAACTGCCGCATCTGGCGCACGGAAGGAGGCCGAACGACCGCTGCGCGGCGTGCGTTCCGGAAGCCCGCGGTCGTCATCCAGGCCCGCAGCGCGGCGATGTTCGCCTGCCACCAGTTGAAGTCGGTCTCGGCCGCGCGAAAGCGAGCCGCAGGGCGGCGCGGGAGAAGCAGGCTGAGCCCGGCGGAGATCGGCTCCATCGAGCGCAGCTCGCCCCCCGGTGCCAGGACCCCATGGATCCGCTCCAGGGCGCGAACCGGATCCCGAAGGTGGACGAGGATCGCCCCGGCGAAGACGAGGTCGACGGGCCCGCCGATCGCTTCCACGTCGAGGTCGTAGACGTTGCAGACCACCCGCTCGGCGTCCGAGCCCAGCGCCTCCTTCGCAATTCGGAAGCCCCGCCCCAGCTCGAGCTCCCAGCGCTCCCGCTCGCGCGCCAGCCGCTCGCGGGAGTTCGGCGGCCACTCGTTGTCCTCCAGGCGCTCGACATCCAGCGCGACCACCTCCGCACCGCGGCGCTCCAGCTCGAACGCCCAGAAGCCGTCGAACGTGCCCACGTCGAGCGCGCGCTTGCCGCGAAGGTCAGCGGGCAGGACCTTCGACGCCACCTCGCGCAGGTCGATGTGGCCGGGTGTGACCACCCCGGGCGCGAGCTCGATCGTGTGGTACCAGGTCGGGTTCTCGCGCAGGGCAGCCCGGGCGCTCTCCACCGCATCCATCGCTGGCAAGTTAGGGCCTGGCCCTCAGATCCAGCAGCACGCCGTGGCGGACCGACCCGCGAACGGTGTAGGCGATCTCGGCCGCCTCGAGCAGGATCGGGGCCGGGAGGTGGATCGCCAGCCGCGCGAGGCTCCGGGCGCTGACGGGGTTGGTATCGAGGTGGCGTCGCAGGTGCGGCCAGAGGTAGGCGCCACCCGCGGCGATCGCCGCCATCGGCATCCGCCGAGCACCGAGGATCAACGCCAGTGCGAGGAGGAAGCTCGCGTGGGAATCCTTGACGAGCCGGTGGGGGAAGGCGCGCCGCCGCTGCTCCGGGTGGATGGCGCAGACGAGCGGGATCGCGTCGTACCGGGAGGTCTCGCGAAGCGCCCCGGAGAGGCTGCGCGGCAAAACCGCGTGGAGCACCACCGCATCCTCGGCGAACTCGAGGCGGGCGCCGGCGGCCAGGGCGCGGAGGCCGAGGTCAGTGTCCTCCCCCCATACGCCGGGGAAGCGCTCGTCGAAACCGCCGAGGCGGTCGAGCAGCGGCCGGGGATAGGCGATGTTGCAGGTCTCGAACCAGCCGGGGCGCGTGACCTCGAGGCTCCGCGCCAGCCCGTAGAGCAGGTGCAGCTCGTCCGGGTCGGGTTCGGTCCTGCCCTGGATGACCGCCTCGCCATCGCCGGCACCGGCCGTCGCGACCAGGCGCTCGAGCCAGTCGCGCCGGGGCCGGCAGTCATCGTCGGTGAAGGCGACGAGCGGGGCGTCGGCGGCCTTCCACCCCACGTTGCGCTGCTCGGCCGCGCCGGTCGAGCCGGGATGAGAGAGAAAGCGAACCCGCAGGCCCGGCGGCGCCGGGGCCAGGGGGCCGTCCTCCTCGCGGCGGACGACGACGACCTCGAAGCGATCGGGGTCGAGCGTCTGCGCGGCCAGCGCCTCCAGGGCAAAGGCGAGCCGCGACTCGCGGTCACGGGTGGGGATGACGACTGCGATCTCGGGCGGGGGCATCGGAGGGAGTCAGGCGCCACGCGCCGCGGCCGGCGCCCCGTCGGCCACGGGACGGGTGGACCCGCGAGTTCCGCTGCGCAGGTAGCCGACGATCTCGCGGAGGAGGGCGCGCTCGAAGACGAGCGTGGCGATCACAGTCACGATCACGTACAGCCCAAGCTCCGCCGCGGCCAGGCCGGCGGTGCGGTCGCCCGTGTAGACGACGCGGACGACGATCACGGCAAGCGCGGCAACGGCGGTCGGCGCGACCGCCCGGGCCAGGTGCGTCAGGAAGCTGAACCCGTCGAACAACCGGACGAGGTAGAAGCCGCGCACGGCCAGCTGGATCGCGACCGTGGCGCCGGCGCCGATCGCGTAGCCGGTCAGCCCGAAGGCGATCAGGAGCGGAGCGGTCACCAGCACAAACACGACGACGATCGCAACGCCCTCCACCGCGACCGGCCGGGTGTTTCCTCGCGCGGAGAAGAAGAGCATCCAGTTGAAGCCCACCTGGCGGAAGGCGAAGATCAGGCCGAAAGCCTGAAGCAGCAGCGCCGCAGGCTCCCAGGTCGGGCCGAGGACGAACTCGACCAGGTCCCCGCCGAACAGCGCGAGGCCGATCCCGAATGGCATCCCCCACATGAGGGCGAGCCGGTTCGACTTGACGAACGTCTCGTGGAGTAGATCGAGCCGGTCCTTGACCGCGCAGACGGCCGGATAGATCGTGCGGCCGATGATCCCGTCGACCTGGTCGCCGAATTTCGCGACCTGGCCCGCGAGCCCGATCGCCCCGATGCCGACCAGGCCGACCGCGCGGTTGCCGATGATCACCGTCCCCTGGATCGCGATCAGGCCGCTCGCGCTGGAAACGAAGAGCGGCCAGGAGAAATCGACGTACTCCCGCATGGTGCCGCGGTCGTAGCGGATCGCGAGCGGGTAGGGGCAGGTGATCACCGCGACCACCGCGGCGGCCAGCACGCCGGCAAGCAGGCCGATCACGAGCGACCAGTAGCCCGCCCCGGCGATCGCCAGCGCGAAGACGAGGATCGTCGAGACGACCGGGTCGATCGACTCGAGCACCCGCTGGCGGACGAAGCGCATCTGCCGGAAGGGGATCCAGAGCGGGGTCTGGAGCGCGCTCGCCGGCAGAGCCAGCGCGAGGATCATCCCCGGCAGGATGATCTCGGCGTTTCCGTAGATCAGCGCGTACACCGGAAGCGCGACGACGACGATCACATAGAAGATGAGGCTGTAGGCGAGCTCGAGCGTGAACGCCTTCTGGAAGGCGAGAACCTGGTCCGGCTCGTTTTGCTGGACGTATTTGTCGCCGATCCCGATCTGCTTCAACCACGCGAGCGTCAGCAGGGTGGTGACGATCAAGCCCCAAAGGCCGAACTCGCTCGCCGTGAGGAACGCCGCGATCGCGATGTTGCGGATCAGCCCGAGGCCGACGATCCCGACCTGGAAGGCGGAGTTGATGAGGACGCCGCGGGCCGCGTGCTCGCGCAACCCGCGTCCACCGAGTTCGAAGCGCCCGTCGAAGGGCTCCGTCGGTGCCGGTGACTCAGCGGCACCCGCCGAAAGCGCCGATGGCTCGACGGGTGGCTTGTCGGTCGCGCTCATGCCTCTCGATCCTGACCGTAGCACCGGTCCTAGAGCAGGAAGCTTCGTTCCGACACGCTCGCTCGGGCAAGCGAGACGAGCCCGACCGCATCCGCGGCGAGCTCCGTTGCGGCGACCTGCGGCGCCCGCCGGCCCCAGCGGCGCGACCCCTTTGCGAGCGTGCGCAGGTAGGGCAGCGCGGCGAGCAGCGGCAGGGGGCTCCGGTGGCGCGAGGCGAGCAGGAGGCCGAGCGCGGCCGCATCGAACGCCGCGGTCCGCTCGGTGAGGAACCAGCGGCGGTAGAAGAATTCCTCGCGGAGCTCCGGGATCCGCGCGGCGAGGGCGCAGAAGAGGCCGCGCCGCGCGCTTTCGGCGACATATCCCGCCGGGCCTCGGGGGAACACCGCGTGCTGGACGACAGCGTCCGGCGCGAACACGGTCCGCGCCCCGGCCCGCCGCGCCTGCCAGCCAAACCAGACGTCCTCGCCGAACGGGCTCTCGACGTCGGTCGCGACGACGTCCTCGAAGCCGCCCACCCGGTCGAAGACCTCCTTGCGGACGAACAGGTTCGCCGTCTCATACAGGCCGATCTCGGCGCCAACGGAGACGGTCCGGTCAAACGGGCCCAGCGGCGCCGCCGCGTCCGGCTGGACAGCGCCCTGCACGAGCTCGGCGCTCGACAGCGCCGCGAGACCTCGGCTGAGCCACGTCGGGGTCGGCACGCAATCCGCGTCCGTGAAGGCAAGCGCCGGCGCGGCGGCCAGGTGGGCGCCGCGGTTGCGGGCCTCACCCGCCCGGCCGCCACTGCCCGCGACCACGGTGATCGGCCCGGGAGCCGCGGCGGCAATGCTCGCCGTGGCGTCGGCCGAACCGTTGTCGACGACGATCACCTCGTAGGGCTCATTGAGGTCCTGCTCCGCGAGCGCGGCAAGGGTCCGCGGCAGGGTCGCAGCGGCATTGCGGGCAGGCACGATGACGCTGATCGCGGCTTCGGGCACGGCTCCATTCAAGCCGCTCGCCTCTGGTAACGCAGGGCTTCACTACGCTCGACTCGTGGGGCTGACGATGAACGCCTGGCTGACGGCGGCGCGGCTGCGCGGCCGCCGCCACCTCGACCTGGGCTATCCGGAAAGCCGGCGGCGGCTGGTTCGCGAGCTCGCGCCCGGGAGCTCGTTCATCGACGTCGGCGGGATGTGGAACATCGACGGTGAGATCGCGTTCCTCGCTGAGGAGGCAGGCGCCGATCGGGTCATCCTCCTCGACACGATGGAAGAGACCGATGGCTTTCGCCACGAGCACGGGCGGCGCGGCTCCTCAGTGCGCTACGTCCGCGGAGACCTCCACGACGAGAACCTGGCCCGCGAGACTCGGCGCCTTCGACGTCGTCTGGTGCACCGGAGTCGTCTACCACTCGCCGAGCCCGTTCGAGCAGCTCCGCAACCTGCGCAGCCTGACCGCGGGCCGGCTCCTGCTCGGCAGCCACGTCATCCCGGAAATCCCCGGGATCGAGCAGGCGTGCCTCTGGTATCCCGGCACCTCGGAGGAGACCAGGCAGGCGTTCCGGCGTGCGCACGGCGGTGACCGGGCCCCGCGCTGCCTGGCGGTCACCGAGCCGTTCGACCCCGCGCCCGAGGCCGCCTACTCGAACTACTGGTGGGGGATCACGCCGTCGGCCCTGCGGGCAATGCTCGCCGCCGCCGGGTTCGAGCTGATCGAAGAGCGCGCCTACACGACCTTCCTCGTCGACATGCTCGCCCGGTGAGCGCGCCACCTGACGTCTCGGTCGTCGTCGCGACCTTCAACCGCGCCCCGCTGCTGGAACCGCTCCTCGCCGGCCTGCGCGCGCAGACCCTCGAGCGCGACCGCTTCGAGGTGGTGATCGTCGACGATGGCTCGAGCGACGAGACCGCGGAGGTCCTCGCCCGCGAGGTCGAGCGCGGCGACCTGGACCTGCGGGTGATCGGCCGGGAGCAGAACGGCGGCCTGGCGGTCTCCCGGCAGCAGGGCTGGCACGCGGCCCGCGCCGACCTGCTGGCCTTCACCGACGACGACTGCGTCCCCACACCTGGCTGGCTTGCCGCCGGCCTCGCCGCGGCGAAACGCGAGCCCGGCGCGATCATCCAGGGGCGCACCGATCCGCGAGCCTCTGACCTGGAGCGGATCGGTCCGCTCGCGCGCCCGTTTACCCGGACGCTCGACATCCCCCGGCCCGACCCCCACGTGCAGACCTGCAACGTCTTCTACCCCCGCGAGGTCCTGGAGAGCGTCGGCGGCCTCGACACCGAGGGATTCGCGCGCCTCGCGGGCGACGATGCCGACCTCGCCTGGCGAGCGATCGAGTCCGGCGCCCAGGTCAGCTTCGCCGATGACGCGCGCGTCGAGCACGCGTACCTGGTCCTCGGACCGATCGGGAAGCTGCGCTACGCGGCTGGCTGGAACCTCAAGGTCTACGCCCTCCACCCCGGCCTGCGCCACGCCTACTTCGTCCGCAAGTACTTCTGGAAGGGAAGCCACTACTTCCTGGTCCGTGCATTGGTCGGCGCCCTTCTGCCTCGGCGCCTGCTGCCGGTCCGCGTGTGGCTCGCCGTTCCGTACACGGTCCATCTCCGCGACCGTGGGCGCGTCGAAGGCGGAGGGCCGCTGCTCGCCCCCTACTACCTGCTCCACGACCTGGTCGAGCTCTGGGCAGCGGTCCGCTCATCACTTCGCTACCGCACACCGATGCTGTGACCGGCTAAGCGGCGGCCCGGTCGATCAGCTCGAGCAGGCGCTCCGTCTGGCGCCGAAGGTCGCGATGCTCACGGACGAAGTCACGGCCGGACGCGCCCAGCTCGGCGCGCCGATCGGGCGGCATCCCCAGAACCTCGGCGATCGCGTCCGCGAGCTCCCTGGCGTCGCCGGGGGCCACCAGCCTGCCCCACTCCGGTCGCACCACCTCGGGCAGGCCGACCTCGTCGGAGGCGACGACCGGCAGCTCAAGCGCGAGCGCCTCGAGGACGACGACCGGAACCGCGTCCCGGTTGCCGTCGGCGGCGACGACCGAGGGCATTGCGAAAAGGTCGGCGGCCTCCATCAGCTCGCGGACCCGTGCGGGATCGACCGCCCCGGTCAGCTCGACCCTGCCGGCGAGGCCGAGCGAAGCGACCCGCTCGGCGAGCTCGCCGCGCAGCGGGCCGTCGCCGGCGATCACGAGCCGCTCCAGCGGCGCGTCGCGCTCGAGCAACGCGGCCGCCTCGATCAGGTTCGCGAATCCCTTCTGCGGCACCAGCCGGCCGACGGCGAGCACCGTGCGGCCGCCCGGCGCGGGCGCGCCGCGCACGAAGCGATCGGCGTCGATGCCGATCGGCACGTCGTGGATGCGGGCGGCAGCCTCGGGCGGCACGAGCGCGCGCAGCCGCTCCACGTTGTACTCGCAGACCGTCGTCACGAAGGCGGCCGCCGCGAGCTTCTCCGGCACGCCGCGCGGCTCGGCGTAGACCTCGTGGGCATGCGGGGTGACGCTGACCGGAACGCCGACGATCCGCCCGATCCGGAGCGCATCGGTCGCCGCCAGCGCCGCGAAATGAACGTGGACGTGGCTCTCGCCGCCCCGGCCGAGCCGAAGCGCGGCCGGGGCGATCGCGCGCAGCGGCATCCGCTCGCCGGGGTCCAGAATCCGCCGCGCGCGCAGGTCTGCGAGACAGCGCAGCGGGTGGCGCATAGCGAGCCCGGCAAGCGCCCGAGCCCGGTCGAGCGTGCCCTCGTCCTCGAGCCAGTTCACCTCGAGCTCGCGGGCGCCACCTTCCAGCGGGCGCTCGGGCCGCGCGATCGCCTCGACCCTGACCCTGCGGCCCGCCGCGCGCAGCGCAGCGATCTCGCGGGTGACGAACTGCTCGGTCAGCACGGGGAAGTAGTCGGTGGCGATCACAACCCCCGGGCCGGCGGCGGGCGCAGGCGATCGCGGCGCCGCGTTGCCCATCCTGTAGCCGGCGGCCTGGGCACTGACCACGACGGAGTCGATCACCTTCATGCGAGCCCGGTCGAACTGCCCGGTGAGCGTGAAGCCCGCGATCCCCGCGGCGCAGCGGGCGAGCGGAACGACCAGCCGCGGACGCGGGACGGAGCCCGGGCGGCGGCGGTTCAGCCAGGCGTCGCCCGCCGCGTACATCGCGAACTGGCGGATCACCGCTCGCAGCGTCTCGCGGTGGCCGTGCTCGACCACGGCCTGCGGCCTGAACTCCAGCCGCCAGCCCGCGTCCTGGAGCCGCCAGCAGAACTCGAACTCGGTCCCCAGGGATGGGCCCTCGAGAAAGCCCCCGAGCTGCGCCCAGGCCGAGCGGCGGACGAGCAGGTTGGCCGTCGCCGCGGCGGGCCCGCCCGGAAGCTGCAGGCTCTGCTCCTGGCTCAGCACCTCGCGCGAGGCCGCCCAGCGTGCCATCACCGCGGTCTGTTCCGGGGCGGGCGCGATCCGTCCGGCCACGGCGCCCACGTCGGCCTCCGGGGACGGCTCGAGGTAGTCGGCGATCAGCGCCGGGGGCGGACGGCAGTCGGCGTCGACGAAGAGCAGCCACTCGCCGTTCGCCACCTCCGCGCCGACGTTCCGCGCGTAGTAGGCGGAGCGCTCGGCCGGCGCGGGGATCGCGCGAACGGAGGGCGAGGAGCGCGCGGCGTCGAGCATGACCCCGCCTGGGCTGTTGTCCGCGACGATCACCTCATCCCCGGGCCCGAGCTCCAGCTGCGCCAGGGCGGCCAGCGCCTCGTGTGCCTCCGCGAGCGAGCCGAGGAAGGGCGTCACCACCGAGACCGTCGGGCGGTCGCCGGTGCTCACGGCGACGGCTCGGTTGCTCCGCTGCTGGCGATTCGCGCGATCCGCTCCGCGTGCGGCCCCGGAGGCAGTGCGCTCGGCGCGGCAAAGAGCGCGCCGTCGGCACGGGGGTTGAGCTCCCGCGCGCGGTTCAGCGCCCAGATGCCGGGGCCGAGCTCGCCGGCCTGGAACTCGATGCCCGCCTCGATGAAGGGCAACGACCAGTCGGCGGTCGCTCGCTCCTGGGCCTCGGCGATCGCGAGCCGGGCCGCCTTGACGTCCTCGCGCCGTTTCTCGACGAGCGCGAGCTGGGCGTAGGGCTCGGCCGCGAACGGGAGCAGGTCCGAGGCCTCCCGCGCCTCGCTCGCCGCGTCGGCGAGGCGCTGCTCGCCGACAGCCTGCCGGCTCCGCTCGATCGCACCCTGTTCGAGGAAAAGCACGGCGGCCGCGGCGATCGACACGAGCCCGAGGACCGCGACCACCGCGAACGCCCCCAACGGCCGTTTCGAGCCCTTGCGCCGCGGGGCCTGCGGAACGCACAGACAGGCGGCCGCCACGATCGCGGGAGCGAGGACCGCGGGCAGGTCCCAGACCCACTCGAGGGCGACCGCCGCCGCGAGGCCCGCAAGGACGGCGATTGCTGCGCCGATCGTCCCCTCGGCCGCCTCGGGCTCCGCCCACGCGGTCGGTGCCAGGCGCCGGCGGATCCCCGCGATCGCCGGCACCGCGAAGAAGGCCAGCGCAAGTGCAGCGCCGCCGATCCCGAGCTCAGCGGCCGATTCGAGATAGAGCGAGTGCGCGTGGGAGACGGTGAAGTCGAGCGAGCCGTTCTGCGCCCAGAAGGACTCGAAGCCCCCGGCGCCGATCCCGCGGAGCGGCTCGCTCTCGGTCGCGTCGAGCGCGGCCTCCCAGAACTGAACCCGGCCGCTGCCGCCGACGTCGGAGAAGCGCGGGTTCTCGGCGCTCACGGTCGTGGTAGCCGGCCCCTCGTCGAGCGAGCTCAGGCGGTTCACGGGATCGACGACGATGATCCCGAGCAGGATCACCACGGCCCCGAGCAGTGCCGCGCGACGAACACCGACGACCGGCAGGTGAAGGCGCAGGACCCAGCGATCGGCGAACCACGCGAGGAGCGCGATCACGATCGTCGCGACGATCGTGATGACGAGCAGCTCGTCACCGGCCTCGGCCGCGGCGCCTCCCTGGGCTCCGTTCAGCAGGGCGGTGCTGCGCGAGCCCCAGGCGCCCAGGAGGAGCCCGACGAAAAGAGTCGGCGCTGCGATCCCCGCGAGCGTGACGCGCCGCGGCCCGGCCGCGATCAACGTGATGACCGTGACCGCGGCCGCCAGCCCCGCACCGCGCGAGCCCGTGAAGAAGAGGGTCAGCACGCAGATCGGAATCGAGGCGACGGCGAAGGCGCGCAGCACGCGCTGCCCGGCGCTCGCCGCAAGCCAGATCAAGCAGCGGGATGGCGGTCGCCATGCAGATCCCGAGCCCGTTCCAGTACCCGATCGGGTGGCTGAGCCGGCCCCCGGAGACCTCCAGCCCGCGTGCCTCGTCGAGTCCATGAACGAATCCCGGCTCGAGCCGGCTGATCAGAGCGACGATGCCGATCGCGACGAGGCCCGCGGCGATGCCGCCGAGCACCGCCCGGGCGTATCCGGCGCGGGCTGCGATCGCGACGAGGACGAAGACGCCGAGGTAGCCGGCGACACGCATCGCGTCCTCGTATGCGGCGCCCGGGTCGGTCGCCCAGGACAGCGAGGCCGCCGACAGGGCCGCGAGCCCGAACAGGCACGCCCCCGCGAGAGCGGCGGCGCCGGGAATCGTCGAGGGCGGCCAGGCGCCGGCGATCAGCGCGACGATCACGGACCACCAGACGAGGATGGTCGCCTGGGCCCAGACCGAGGGCTCGAAGCCGCCGTCAGCCAATCCGAGCGCCAGCTGGCCCGCCGCGGTTACGCACGCGAGGAAGAACGGCAGGGTCGCCGGCGGAAGGCGCCGCGGCCGGCGCTGCGAGTCGGGCCTACGGCCTCGCCGGCGCCATCCTGAGCTGGCCGCTTCCTCGCGCCTGCGGCGGAGCTCTTCGGCGTCGTAGAGCGCCGCGGTGACCGCCGCGTCGGGCTCTGGGCTTTCGCTACGCTGCTTGCTCGTCATCGATTCGGGCAAGAGGCGGGATGATTAGGTACTCAAAGTCTGTCGGCGTACTCGCTGCGCTGCTCGCTGTCGCTCTCGCGCTCGTCGCGACGCCGACGGCAAGCGCCGGATGCCCTGGCTGCGACGAATATATCCTGGACCCGCCTGACGACGGGGGCGATGACCCGGCTCCGGCCCCCGCGCCGGTACCAACCGCTCCAGCTCCCGTCGCGCCCGTCGTGCCGACCACCCCCACCGCCACCGTGCCCGTCGCACCGGAGGTGGTCGAGGAGCCCAAGCCGAAGAAGCCGGTCGACACGGATCCCGATCCGGTGCCCGCGGGGGCGGCCGTGAAGCCGGTCGAGTTGGCAAGCGTTCCCGCTATCGCCGCGAGCCAGGCACGACGCGGCGGCGGAGCCCCGGGAAGCGACGGTGGCCTACTACCGCTGGCGCTGGGGATGGCCGCGGTGGCGATCGTCGCCGCGCTCTTCGGGATTCGCGGCAGGCGCCCGGACGCCGCGCCGACCGGCGAAGACCGCTCAGCACAACCCTGATGAGGCGGGATCGCCGCCACAACCGGCTCGCGGCGCTCGCCGCGGGCGCGGCAAGCATCACCGCATTCGCGATCGGGGCCAGCCCGGCCCAGGCGGCCATCCCCGCTGCGCCGTTCGGCGAGTTCTACGGCGTCTCGCCGGCAACCGAGCTGAGCGCCGGGGAGTTCGCGCAGCTGGGTCGTGGACGGGCCGGAGTCGTCCGCCTCCCCTTCTACTGGCCCTCGATCGAACCCAATGCGCCGGTCGCTCCGGAGGAGGGACCGCTGCCGCTGCCGATCAATCCACAGCCGCCGGAGTCGAAGCAGTTCAAGTCGCTCGACCAGCGTGTGATCCGAGCGGCCGAAAACGGAATTCGAGTGCTGCCCTTCGTCTATGGAACTCCCGATTGGGTTGCCTCGGACCCGAAGCGGCCCCCGCTCGACAGCGACGCGGCTCGCTCCGCCTGGCAGGACCTGCTCGCCGACCTCGTCGGCCGCTACGGGCCGGCGGGCACCCTGTGGAGCGAGAACCCCGAGGTCCCGAAGCGCCCGATCACGGATTGGCAGATCTCGAACGAGCCCAACTCCGCGCTCTTCTGGGCGCCCGCCCCCTCGCCGGCCGAGTACGCGGACCTGCTCAAGCTCTCGAGCGCGGCGATCAAGCAGGCCGACCCCGGGGCGGCGATCGTCCTCGCCGGGATGTTCGGCACGCCGGCGAGCGGGATCCACGCCTGGGACTTCCTCGAAGCCCTCTACGGCGTCCCGGGGATCGCCGACACCTTCGACGCCTACGCGCTCCATCCGTACTCGCCAAATCTCAACGGGATCGAACTGCAGATCGATTTCGCCCGTGACGTCGTTCGCCGGCACGGCGATGCCAAGCTGCCGCTGCTGATCACGGAGATCGGCTGGCCGACAGACGGTCCCGCCGGGTACAACCTGGTGAAGACGCCAGACGGCCAGAAGCGCCTGCTTTCGAAGTCGTTCCGGCTGTTTCTGAAGGAGCGACGCCGCTGGAACATCGAGCGGGTGATCTGGTACACGTGGCGCGACAACGACGTGCAGACGGGCTGCTCGGTTTGCCAGTTCTCCGGGCTGTTCACCGATACACAGGAGCCGAAGCCCGCCTGGCGGAAGTTCACGCAGTTCACCGGCGGTCAGCCCTGAGCAACACGAGGCGCCTGGCGAGCGGGGCGCTCGCGCTCGTCATGGCCACCGCGATTGCCGCCGTGCCGGGTTCGCAGGCCGCCCTCCCCCCGCCTCCGGCAGCCGACTTCTACGGCGTCACGTCGGCGACGGACCTGACCTCGGCCGAGCTTGGCCGCATGGCAGCCGGCGGGGTTCGGGTGCTGCGGGTCCCGTTCTACTGGCCTCACATCGAGCCGAAGCCGCCGAGCGAGCCCGTGAATCCAGTCCCGGGGCTGCCAGCGGGGCTGCCGGAGGACCAGAGCCGCTGGGGAGGCACGGACAAGGTCGTCGGTCGCGCCGCCCAGCACGGCGTTCGCGTGCTCCCGTTCGTCTACGGAACTCCGCGATGGGTCGCCCAGGACCCGGAGCGCCCACCGATCGACAACCGGGCCGCGCGCGACGCGTGGCAGGACCTGCTCGCCGACCTGGTGCACAGGTACGGCCCCGGCGGTGAGTTCTGGCAGGACGACAATCCGCTCGATCCTGGCCCAGCGGAGCTACCGATCGTCGAGTGGCAGATCTGGAACGAGGCAAACTCGCCGGTCTTCTGGTCGCCGCGGCCATCACCCGCCGAGTACGGGAAGGTCGTGGCCCTCGCGGGGAAGGCGATCCGCGCTGCCGACCCGGCCGCGACGGTGGTGCTCGGCGGCATGTTCGGAACCCCGTCCAACGGCATTCCGGCCGAGCAGTTCCTGGCGCGATTCCACCGGCGCAGCGAACCGGGGTCATTCGATGTGTACGCCCTGCATCCGTACTCGCCGAACCTCAGCGGGATCGCGGCACAGGCGCGCGGCCTGCGGCGGGTGATCGAGTCCGGCCCCATGCCGGAGGCGCCGCTATGGATCACCGAGATCGGCTGGCCGACCGACGGCCCGGCGGGCTTCGAGCTGGTGAAGTCGGAGCAGGGCCAAAAGCGGTTACTCGCCCGCTCGTTCCGCCTGTTCCTGACCCGCGAGGAATGGCGGATCGGCAAGGTCATCTGGTACGTCTGGCGGGACAACGACGTGCAGGCCGAATGCACCGTGTGCCGCTATTCCGGCCTCTTCACGGAGAGGCTCGAGGCGAAGCCGGCATGGCGCAAGCTCACGGAGTTCACGGGCGGAACCCCGTAGGCGAGTCCGGGACATGACTATTAGCCTGGCGCCGTGGCCGAGCTGAGCGTCGTCATTCCGAGCCGGATGCGCGAGCAGGTGCTCGCCGAGACGCTGCGGCGTCTGCACGACCAGGGCCAGGGACTGCCGGTCGAGGTGATCGTGGTCTACGACGGGCCGAGCTCGGAGCGCCGTCTTGCGGCGGAGGGGACCGGCTCCTCGGGGGTTCCGATCGAGGTGGTCGAGCAGGCGCCCCTCGGCCCTGCAGCGGCCCGCAACAGGGGACTCGCGAGGGCGCGCGGGGAGGCGGTTCTCTTCCTCGGCGACGACGCATGGCCGGAGCAGGGGCTGCTCGAGCGCCATCTCGAGTTCCACCGCCGGCACCCCGACGATTGCGACGCGCTACTGGGCCTGGTCGAGCCCGCGGCCGCGCTCATGGATTCCGAGTTCGTGCGCTGGCTGCACACGGACGGCGTCCAGTTCGGCTACGGCGCTCTGCACGCAGGCGAGGTGCCCGCCGATTGCTTTTGGACCGCGAACGTCTCCGTCAAGTCCGGGCTGGTCCGGCGCGTCGGCGGCTTCGACGAGGACTTCACCGACGCGGCGTGCGAGGACGCCGAGCTGGGCCTGCGCCTCGCCGGCGCCGGGATGCGCCTCCACTACGACCCGCGCGCCGCCGCCGAGCACTACCACCCAACCGACCTCGCTGCGACCCTCGATCGGATGCGGCGAGTCGGCGTCGCCTACCGGGTGCTGGAGGCGAAGGCGCCGGGCCTCCCGATGCCGAGTCGTCCCGGGGCGCGCCACCGGGTCAAGGCGGCGGCGCTGACTCCGTTCGCGGCGGCGGGCCTGATGGACGAGCGAACCTGGCGGTTCCTCTGCGACGAGGCTCAGCGGGAGGCCTTTTGGGGGATCGAGCCGAAGCCCGGCCGGCGGCTTGCCGTCGGCGACGCGCTGGCGAGGACCGCCCTTCGCGCTAGTCGGGCCCCGCAACCGCCATCTTCGCCATCCTCCAGCACGCCCGGGCCCGGTCCCGGTGGCGCGGCAGATTGATCGCGGCTCGGAGAGCGCCGAGGGCCGCCGCCAGAGCGCGCAGCGCCAGTTGCTCCGGCCGCGGGCGGTGGCGCGCGAAGTAGCGGAAGAGGCCTGGGTACCAGGACAGGATCGCCTCGGGGCGGTTCCATTGCGCGAAGGTCGCGCCGCCGACGTGCTCGAAGGTCGCGTCGTGGATGTAAGCGATCGGGCCGCGGTCCCGCAGGCGGCGCGCGAGGTCGACGTCCTCGTACCAGTAGTAGAAGCCGTCGTCGAAGCCGTCGAGCGCATCGAAGTCCTCGCGGCGGGCGGCGAAGCAGGATCCGGCCGGCTGGTCGACGTCCTGGGTTCGCGCGTAATCGAGCCCGAGGCAGAGGTAGCCGCGCGAAAGGGGATTGGCCGGCCAGGCCCGCTCGAGGCCGAGCATCTGCGCGGCCTGCGGGGCGAGGCGGGGAAAGGCGCGGACGTTGTGGCCGACCTGCACGTCCTCGGTCCCGGGGTCGACGAGCCGGCCACCGGCGGCGACGTGAGAAGGGTTCATGGCGAGATAGCCTGCGAGGCGGCCGATCGCGCCGGGTCTGGCGAAGATGTCGCTGTTCAGGATCAGGACGATCTCGCCCTCGCCATCGCGCAGGCCCTGGTTACACGCCGCGCCATAGCCAAGGTTTTCCTCGTTGCGCAGGACGCGTGCCTCGGGCGCACGATCGGCCAGCGCCTCCGCCGTGCCGTCCGCCGATGCGTTGTCGACGACCGTCAGCGCGATCCGGGCCTCGCCGGCATTCTTCGCGGCGATGATCGATTCGGCGCAGCGCAGGGTGATCTCCCGCGTGTCGTGGGTTACGACGACGACATCAACGCTGGGCTCGCCCCCTCATCGGCTTCGCCCGCCTCCCCCGGCTCCCGCTCAGACATCTTCACCGCCTTGGCGATTTGGCGCCCGCGCTGCCAGCGCCGGCGTAGCGATTCGAGCGCGCCGACCTCGCGCAGCGGCAGCTGGGCGAACCCCTCCGGCACCGGGGGCGGCGGCTCACCGCGGAGCTCGCGGCGGACGTCCCGCCGGCCGCCGAGCGCGCCGGCGTTCCGGTCGAGCGCGATCTGGCCGCCGTAGGTGACGCCGTCGATCGCGAGCCCGCGAAGCCGATCGGCGGGTGAGAGCGCCGCGCCGTACTTCCAGAGCAGCCGGCCGCGGCCGGCGCCGAGCAGGCGGTTCTTGCCTGCGCTGCCCGCGCCGAGGGTCCCGGCATGACGGTGCCAGGCGAACGCGTCCCGCGCCGCGGCACATCCGTGTCCTGCGAGGCGCCAGCGGATCGCCAGGTCCAGATCCTCGAGATAGGCGAAGAAGCCCTCGTCGAAGCCGCCAAGGGCGAGGAACAGCTCGCGGTCGTATGCCGCGGCGCCCCCGCAGGGACCGAGGGGCTCCGATTCCGCGGCGGGCGGCGGGTACGGCTCCCCGTGCAGATGGTCGTAGGCGACCAGCGAGGTGTCCGCGTCGACCCCGGCGCTGTCGATCGTCCCGTCGGGAAGACGCAGGCAGCCCGCGGCGGCCCCGCGATCGCCGATCGCCGCGAGCATCGTCTCGACAAAGCACTCGTCGGCTTCGGTGTCGTTGTTGAGCAGGACGATCGTCGCCGCCTCGCTCGAGCGCGCGCCGGCGTTGATCGCCGCGCCGAAGCCCCGGTTGGCGCCCAGCTCCAGCACCCGGACCTCGTCGTACTGGTCGGCGAGCAGCTCGCGACTGCCGTCCGCGGAGCCGTTGTCGATCACGCAGACCGGCGCGATGGCGGTCTGGCGGCGCAGCGAGTCGAGTGCCGCCCGCAGGCGCTCGCGGCCCGCGTGGTGCGGGATCAGGACCTCTGCTGCCGCTGCGGCGCTCATCGCTCGCCCCCGACGATCGCGCGCGGGTGCTTCCGCCAGTAGCGAGCGAGGCTCGCGATGTGGCGGCGGCGCGCCTGCGAGGCGATCACGCTGGCGCCCGGCTGTGAGGAGGCGCGGGCATAGCCGTGGCGGAGCTTCACCTCACTCACGTAGTCGACCTCCCATCCGGAGGCGTTGAGGCGGCAGCAGAAGTCGGCGTCCTCCATGTAGAGGAAGAAGTCCTCGTCGAAGCCGCCAACCGCCTCGAACGCCCGGCGGCGCACCAGCATCGCCGCCCCGATGACCCAGCCGACGGCCGCCGTCCCCTCGCGAAGCGACGGGCCGAGATAGCGCGTGTAGGCGCTGCGAAGCGGCGGCACGGCTCGCGCCGCCCCGAGGCTGCCGAGCATCGCCGGGACGCTGGCGAGCCGGCGGGCGCTCGGCTGGATCGTCCCGTCGGAGTCGATCAGTCGCGGGGCGACGATCCCTGCCTGCGGGAGCTCGGAGAGAGCCGCCGCGAGTGCACGGACCGGCTCCGGGCCGGGCAGCTCCACGTCGGGGTTGAGCAGGAAGACGTCGCGTTCTCCGGCGAGGGCGAACGCGTGGTTGGCTGCCGTCGCGTATCCCCGGTTGAGGCTCCACTCCTCGACCCGCAGCGCAGGGCTGCGCTCGGACCAAGCGCGCAGCAGGTCGATCGTCCCGTCCGGGGAGGCGTTATCGACGACGATCACCGCCGTCTCAAGTCGCTCCGCCGTGGCGACGAGGCCGGGAAGAGCGCGGCGCAGATCCGACTCGGATTCGTGTGTGACGACGGCCAAAGCCGGCCAGACGACTTCAGGTTTCACGCCGAGCGCACGATAGTCAGGGTGTGGGGTTACGACGAGGTGGAACGCCGCGCGGCGTCGCGGTACGCTGGCCTGAGAGGACTGGTTTGACCGCGAGAGCAGTTACCGGCCAGGCAGAACCCACGGCGCAGGATGCAGCCCGGGAGGTCGCGGAGCGGATCCGGCAGGCGCCGACCCTCTCCGAGCGCGCGTGGCGGATCGGGCTGACGGTCGTCCACCGCGACTCGACCGTGCGCCGCTCGCTTGCACTGGCCGACGTGGCCGCCCTCGGAGTCTCGCTCGCGATCGTCGCGGCGATCGGCGGCGGCTCGCTGCGGCCAGCCGCGCTGCTCGCGGTGCCCGTGCTGATCGTCGTCGCGAAGGTGATGGGCCTCTATGACCGCGACGCGAACCTGCTGCGCCGCTCGACCCTCGACGAAGCGCCGGAGCTGTTCCAGCTTGCGACGCTCACCGTGCTCGTCCTCTGGCTCGCCGGCGGCGCGCTCGTCTCCGGGGGCCTCGACGCGACGCAGGTCCTCGTCCTGTGGCCGCTTCTCTTCGTTCTGACCGTGGCGCTGCGCTCCGTCTCGCGGGTGATCGCCCGCCGCCTCTCCCCCATCGAGCGCTGCATCTTCGTCGGTGATGGTGAGAGCGCCGCCGAGTTTCGCGAGAAGCTGGAGGCTTCACGGGGCGTCAAGGCCGAGCTCGTCGGCGAGGTGCCGGTCGACGGAGGCCCGCCGCCCGGCGCCAACGGAGCGTGGGCGAAAGAGCTCGTGCCCCGGATCGCCGAGCTCGCCGTTTCGGGCGGTGCCCAGCGCGTCGTCCTGGCCCCGGGCCCCGGCGCCTCCGAGGAACTGGTCAACTCCGTGCGCGAAATCAGGGACGCGGGACTGAAGGTGAGCGTCCTGCCGCGCCACGCTCGCGTCGCCGGGTCCGCCCTGACCCTGGACCGCCTCGACGGGATCACCCTCCTCGGCGTAACGCGGTTCCATATCACTCGCTCCTCGCGAGTGCTCAAGCGCGGCTTCGACCTGATCGGCTCGGGCCTCGGGCTGATCGTGCTCTCGCCGCTCATGGGCGCGATCGCGATCGCGATCAAGCTCGACTCGCGCGGGCCGGTCCTCTTCCGTCAGCGTCGCGCCGGCCGCGATAGCCGCGAGTTCTCGATGCTGAAGTTCCGCAGCATGGTCGAAGGTGCCGAGGAACAGCGCGATCGCCTCGACCACCTGAACGAGGCCGACGGGGTCTTCAAGCTTCGCAGCGACCCGCGGGTCACGCGGTTCGGCAGCGTGATCCGCCGCTACTCGCTCGACGAGCTGCCACAGCTCCTCAATGTCCTGCGCGGGGAGATGAGCCTGGTCGGCCCCCGACCGCTGCCGCTCGAGGAGGATCGCCAGATCGAGGGCTGGCACCGGCGGCGCCTGGAGCTGCGGCCGGGGATCACCGGGCCCTGGCAGCTGCTCGGCCCGGGACGTGTTCCGATGCGGGAGATGGTCAACCTCGACAACCAGTACGTCGCCGACTGGTCGCTCTGGAACGACGTTCGGATCCTTCTCCTCACGATCCCGCACGTCGTCGGCCGGCGCGGGCTCTGACCTAGTCCACTTACATCGACTCCGGTGCGCTCACTCCGAGGAGCCCCAGGGTCGAGGCGATCACCGACTTGGTCGCGACGCAGAGTGCGAGGCGGGCCTCCTGGAGCCCCTCCCCCGCGCCGACGACCTGGCAGTCGCGGTAGAAGGCGTGGAAGTCGGCGGCGGTGTCGGTCGCGTAGGCGGCCAGCCGGTGCGGGGCGCGTAGCTCGGCGGCCGCGGTGACCTCGCCCGGGAACGCGAGCAGGCGCTTGACGAGCTCGCGCTCGGCGGCCTCCGCGGGCGACTCGAGGCCCGCCTCGGCGGCCGCCATCGCGGCCTCGGCCGAATGCTTCCAGCCCGCCTCCGCCTCCGCCTTGCGCAGGATGCTCGCGATCCGGGCGTGCGCGTACTGGACGTAAAAGACCGGGTTCTCATTCGAGCGGCTGCGGGCGAGGTCGAGGTCGAGGTCGAACGAGGTGTCGTGGCTGCGCTGGACCATGAAGAAGCGCGCAGCGTCGACGCCGATGTCGTCAATCAGCTCGTCGAGCGTGACGAACTCCCCGCGGCGCTTCGACATCTGCGCGCGCTGCCCGCCTTCGACGATGTGGACGAGCTGCATGATCAGCGCCTCGAAGCGGTC
Source organism: uncultured Thermoleophilia bacterium (assembly GCA_963785155.1). Classification (GTDB taxonomy): domain Bacteria; phylum Actinomycetota; class Thermoleophilia; order Solirubrobacterales; family 70-9; genus DASUSH01. The sequence continues at coordinate 105,770 of CAWAUB010000007.1, read as the reverse complement.
CGGATCACCCCCGGTCGCGGCGATCGCGCCCTTCATGCGGGCGACGTAGCCGTGGTGGTCCGCTCCGAGCACGTTGATCAGGTGCGCGAACTCGTCGAGCTTCTCCAGGTGGTAGGAGATGTCCGCTGCCAGATAGGTCGGCTCGCCATCGGAGCGAAGCAGGACCCGGTCCTTGTCGTCGCCGAAGTCCGTCGTGCGCAGCCAGACGGCGCCCTCGGAGTCGTAGACATGGCCGGCGTCGCGCAGCGCCGTGATCGCCGCCTCCATCTTGCCGCTCTCCTGGAAGGAGCGCTCGGAGAACCAGCGGTCGTAGACGACGCCGAACCGCTCCAGGGTGGCCTCGATGCGGTCCCGCATCGCGTCGGTGCCGGCCCGGCCAAGGGCATCGAGGTCGGCCGCGTCCGCGCCCTTACCGCTCAGCTCCTCGGCCAGCTCGCCGACATACTCGCCCTCGTATCCGTCCTCCGGCAGCTCGCCGCCCTGCATCCGCGCCGCGATCGACTGGGCGAAGCGGAGGACCTGGCCCCCCGTGTCGTTCAGGTAGTAGTGCCGCTCGACGTGGCTGCCGGCCCGCTCGATGGCGCGCGCGAGCGAGTCCCCGTAGGCCGCGTGACGGCCGCCGGCTGCGGTCAGCGGCCCGGTCGGGTTGGCCGAGACGAACTCGACCGCGACCGGGTCGCCGCTCGGCTCGCGGGAGCCGAAGCCCTCACCGGCCTCGAGCACCGAGCGGACACCCTCACGGCACCAGCGATCGGACAGAAAGAGGTTGAGGAAACCGGGGCCGGCGACGTCGATCCGCTCCGCCTCCGCGCCGAGCTTCGAGACGAGCGGGTCGCGCAGCCGCTCGGCGATCTCCCGCGGCGGGGCGCCCAGGACCGGCGCGAGCAACATCGCCGCGTTGGTCGAGTAATCGCCCAGGTCGGAGCGCGGGGGGCGCTCGAGTGTCGGCACAGCCCCGCTCGATCCGTCGCCCAGCTCGGCCGCTGCGGCCCGGACCGTCTCCCTCAACTCAGCGACCGGATCGGCCATCTAGCAGTCCACCGAGGCCAAAACTTCTAAAGGCTTTAGCTCCACGGTGCGATACTAGGTCGCGATGCCAGAGGAGGGCCCGGAGCGTCAGATCAACATCCACACGTCGCCGGAAGCGATGGCGGGCGTCTACGCGAACTTCGCGAACGTCAGCCATTCCGACTACGAGTTCACGATCACGTTCGCCCGGGTCGATCACGAGGTCGAGGACGAGGAGATCCCGGGAGTCGTCGTTTCCCGGGTCGCGCTCTCGCCGCGATTCATGCGCGAGCTGATCGACGCGCTCGAGGACAACTATTCGAAATGGCGGACACGCGAGGGAATCAAGAGCCTTCCCGAATTCGAGGGCGGGGAAGGAACGGGTTGAGGAAGGCGTTCTTCGTTCTTGCGACCGCCCTGGTCATGGCGGCGTCGCTTCCCGCATCCGCGTCGGCCGCGAAGGTGCCGCGCGACTTCTACGGGGTCGTCACGCAGGGACCGATCTACCCGTTCGACGCGTTCCTGATGAGCGAGGCCGGGGTCGGCACGCTGCGGGCTCACTTCGATTGGCGCAACGTCCAGGCCGTTCCGGGCCGCTGTCAGTCGGCTGCGGAAACCGGCATCTGCGAGTGGCGGTTCACCGACTACATCGTCGGAAACCTGGCCTCCTTCGGGGTGCGGACGTTCCCCTACCTGCTCAACGTCCCGAGCTTCGTCAGCCCAGACTCGAACACGCCGCCGATCCGCAGCAAGAAGGACAAGGCCGCCTATGTGGCCTACCTGGACGCGCTGGTCAAGCGCTACGGGAGGGGCGGCCAGTACTGGAAGCGCTATTACCCGCAGCAGTTCCCCGGCAAGCGGCCGTTGCCGATTACCCACTGGGAGATCTGGAACGAACCGAGCGACGGCAGCTACTGGCAGCCGAAGCCCGATCCCGAGGAGTACGCCAAGCTGCTCGAGATCTCGGGACGTGCGATCCACAAGGCACAGGCGAGCGCCGACGTCGTCTTCGCCGGACTGTTCGGGACGCCGGACGAGACCAACGACGGGATCAAGGCTTTCAACTACTACAAGCGCGCGTTCGCGCGGCCCGGGCTCGGCCGGTACTTCGATGACGTCGGTGTGCACCCGTACGGCCCGACGCTAAAGCGAGTCAACGTGCAGATGGATTGGGTCCTCGAGGAGATGCGGGAGGCGGGTTTCCGCGGCCGCGACATCTGGGTGACCGAAGTCGCCTGGTCGTCGAGCGAGCCGCCGACCATCCTCGGCGTCGGCCCCGAGGGCCAGGCCACCCTCCTGAAGAAGTCGTTCGGCCTCTTCCGGAAGAACCGCGGCAAATGGAACATCGCCGGCCTGCACTGGTACGCCTGGCAGGACCTGGATCCCGGCGTGGCCATCTGCGAGTTTTGCGACAAGGCGGGCCTCCTCACCAACACGCGCGAGGCGAAGCCCTCGTACTTCGCCTTCAAGTCGGTCGCGGGCGACTAGCGCGTTTGGTCGTAGGCCTTTGCCGCGCCGATCCGCTCGAGCGTTGTCGGGTGGGAGCCGAACAGGAACTGCGACCAGGCCGGTGGGTCCGGATCGCCGAGGTTGCGCTCGGCCAGGTCCGTCTGCAGGTCGATCAGCGCCTGAGGATCGTCCGTGAGGCGCAGCGCGAAGTCGTCAGCCGCCGCCTCGACGTCGCGCGATAGCTGCATCCCGGCGATCCCGATCACGATGGACACCGCGCCGATCGCCAGGCCGTAGGCGGGTAACGCCGCGGGCGAGCCGGGGTCCGCCTCTCCGCGGCGGGCCAGCGCCGTGCCGCCGAGCTTGACGGCAAGCAGTCCGAGCGGCGCGGCGATCGCGAGAAAGGCGATGCCGCGCCAGATGTCGTCGTTGCGCGCGTGCGCGAGCTCGTGCGCGAGCACAGAGCGCAGGGCCTCACACTCAAAGACGGCCGCCTCCGCCCCTCCTGCTCGACCCAGGCGAGCAGGTTGTCGTAGACGACGACCCGCTTGGTCGGCCCGAGCCCCGATACGTAGGCGTTGAGCGCGGTCGACCGGCGGCTCGCATCGACCTCGTAGATCTCGCCGATCTCCACCCCCGCGGAGTCCGCGAGCTCGACCACAGTCTCGCGCGCCGGGCCGGGTTCGAGCTTCTCGAAGTCGTTGAAGAGCGGAGCGAGGAGGACCGGTGCGAGCGCCTGGGAGATGACGGCGTAGGTAACGACGCCTCCCGCCGCGACGGCCCACCAGCCCCGCGGAAGGCGGCGCACGAGGGCGAGCAGGATCGCGGCGCCGGCGCCCGTCAGGACGGCTGCGATCGCGACGGCCTTCGCCTCGTCCCCGAGCCAGGCGGCGAGGCTCTGGGTCGAGAGGCCGACGTCGACGGCGCGCTCGTGGGCGATCGCCGCCAGGGGCAGGCCGACGACCGCGATGACCACCGAAAGCCCGGCCCCGGCGGCGGCTGCGCCGAGCACCGGCCGGCGGCCGAGCCGTTCGAGGGCTCGCCGCGCCGCCCGCGGCCGGCCCAGCGAAAGCGCGACGAGCACCGCGCCCGAGACCGCGAGACCGCCGAGCCCGAGCAGGCGCTGGCCGTCGCGGAAGTCCTCCGCACGCTCGACCTGGGCCGCGTCGAAGTAATCGCCGGCGCTGACGGCGACCGGCTCGAGCAGCTCGGCACGTGGCCTCAGCAGCAGAACGGCCCCCTCGGCAACCAGGAAAGCCGCCACCGCGGTCGCGCCGATCAGGAGCGCCGAGCGCGAGCGAGGGGTCATCTGACGCATGTTCGTACGATAAGACGGACCTGACCCGCTTCCGCTGCCGGCCGGCATCGGGGGTCCCGGCCGCATGCGGATAGCGATCTTCAGCGACATCCACGCGAATCTCCCGGCGCTCGAAGCCGTCCTGACCGACGTCGAGGAGACCGAGCCGGACGAAATCTGGTGCCTCGGGGACGTCGTCGGCTACGGGGCCCAGCCGGACGATTGCGCCGCTCTGGCCGCCGAGCGGTGCTCGCTGTGCCTGGTCGGCAACCACGACCTGGCCGTGATCGGCGCGCTTGACCTGGAGACGTTCTCCCACGCCGCCGCCGCCGCGGTCGAGTGGACCCAGGCCAACTCCTCGGAGGCCACGCTCGACTTCCTGCGCGGCCTCGAGCCCTCCGACACCTCACACGAGGTCTCCCTCTACCACGCCTCGCCGCGCGATCCGGTCTGGGAGTACGTGCTCTGGCCCGACCAGGCGGCGGAGTGCATGGAGGCCCAGGCAACGCGGATCAGCTTCGTCGGGCACTCCCACGTGGCGCTCTTCTTCAAGGAGACCCCGGAGGGTGTCCAGGGCGCCCAGGCAGGGGTCGGCACCGACCTCGACGTCAACGAGGGCCGCTGGCTGATCAACCCGGGCAGCGTCGGCCAGCCGCGGGACGGCGATCCGCGCGCCGCATGGCTGGAGCTCGACACGGAGGCCTGGAGCGCCACCTATCACCGGGTCGAGTACGAGATCGACCGCGCGGCCAGCGCGATCGAGGCCGCTGGGCTCCCCGGAGCGCTGGCGAGGAGGCTCTATGTGGGCCAGTGAGATGGCGCACGGAAGGCCGCGAAGCGATGTCTAGACTCGGAACATGAAACGCCGAATCCTCCGCTTCGCGTCCGGTTCGGCTCGATCTCCTCTGCAGGGATGCCTGGGTTTTGCGGGAAGATCTTGGTTGCCTGCCTTGTCGCGGCGGCCGTGTTCGTGGCCGGCTGCGGCAGCGATGACGGCGGCGCCGGCATCCCGGCCGATCAGGCCGACGAGATGAAGTCGCTCGCCGCGGAGATCGACGCCGCCACCGCGGCACAGGAATGCGACGTCGCCCAGGCGTCGACGACCGAGCTGCGCGCGTCGGTCGAGGCGCTGCCCGGGGAGACCGACCCGGAGATCGTCGATGCTCTGAACGCGATGGTGACCCGAATCGACGATCAGCTCGAGGAGGAGTGCACCGACACAGGCACCTCCGACGAGACCTCGACGACGGAGACCGAGACGACCGAGGTCGCGCCGACGACGTCGGTCCCGGAGGAGACGACCACCACGACGACGACCACGCCTCCCGAAGAGGAGGAGCCCGAGACGCCCGAGCAGCCGCCCGGTGAAGGTGGCGGTCCGAACGGACCCCCCGCTACCCCGCCTGGCCAAGGCGGGGCGCCGCCCTCCGGCGGCATCGAGGAGGACGAGTGACGCGCGGGACGATCTCGGACCGCTACGAGCTGGGCGACCGCCTGGGCTCGGGCGGCATGTCGTCCGTCTTCAAGGCGACCGACTCCGTGCTCGAGCGCGAGGTCGCGGTGAAGATCCTCGCCGAGCACCTCTCCGACGACGAGAAGTTCGTCGCCCGCTTCCGCCGTGAGGCGCTCGCGGTCGCGAAGCTGATCCACCCGAACATCGTCCAGGTCTACGACACCGGGGTCGACAACGAACGCCACTACATCGTCATGGAGTACGTCGAGGGCAAGTCCGGCGCACAGCTTCTGCAGACGAAGGGGGCGCTGGGGCCGCAGGTCGCGGTCGAGGTCGGTGTGCAGGCCTGCGCGGGGCTCGAATACGCCCATCGGCAGGGGATCATCCACCGCGACGTCAAGCCCGGCAACCTGATGATCATCGGCGGGCCGGCGGTCGAGACGGGGCAGCACGACACCGACGCGATGACCGTCAAGCTCACCGATTTCGGGATCGCGCGCGCCGCCGAGCAGACCCGGCTGACCCAGGTCGGTTCGGTCGTCGGCACCGCCGCCTACCTTGCACCCGAGCAGGCCCGCGGCGACGAGGCGACGGGCGCTTCCGACGTCTACGCGCTCGGCGTCGTCCTCTACCAGTTGCTCACCGCGCGACTCCCCTATGAGGGCTCGACCCTCGCCGAGCTCGCGATCCGCCGGGAGAACGAGCGCCCGCTGCCACCGACCATCTACGACGACACCGTTCCGCAGACGCTTTCCGACGCCGTCCTGAAGGCCCTCGAAAACGACGTCGAGGTCCGCTACAGCTCGGCGCGAACGCTCGCGACCGCGCTCCGCATGGGCCTGGCCGGCGAGGACCCGACGACGATCGACGGCGAGGCGCCAACTCGCGCGCTCACGGGCGAGCCGGTCACCGGCCGCACGCGCCGCCTCACCCGCGAGGAGCCGCCGACCCCGTCCGCTCCGCAACCGCTCCCCCGCCCGCGCCGGGCGGCGGCTCCCCCTCCCCCGCCCCAGCGCCCGAGCCGGCCGGCGCCGAAGAAGCGCTCCGGCTTCGGCACGTTCATGCGCACGCTCGGCGCCCTTCTTCTGATCGCCGTCCTCGCCGCGATCATCGTCGCCGTCGTCCTCCTGGTCACCGACGCCGGCCAGCAGACCGACCTCGGCCAGCTGCTCAAGGACAACGTCAACGAGCAGATCGACGAGCTCGAGGCGTTCATCGAGGAGAACACGCAGTAGGGGTCGCTCAGGCGGCCCAGGGGGCGGATCCGGCGAGGACGGCGGAGCGGTAGGTGTCGAAGCGTGCCGCCGCGATCGCCTCGCGGGCGCCGGCCACGATCGCCTCGGTGTAGGCGAGGTTGTGGTGCGTGAGTAGGCGGACTCCGGTCAGCTCCTCGCTGCGGGCCAGGTAGTGCACGTAGGCGCGGGTGTGTGAGGCGCATGTGTCGCAGGGGCAGCCCTCGACGAGCGGGCCCTCGTCGCGCTCGAGGCCGGCGTGGCGGACGTTGAAGCGGTAGCGGGAGTCGGGGTGTGGGCCGAGCGCCATGCCGTGGCGGGCGAGGCGGGTGGGGACGGCGCAGTCGAAGCTGTCGATGCCGCGGGCGATGCCCTCGAGCAGATCGTCGGGCTCGCCGATGCCGAGCAGGTGCTTGGGGGCGTCGGTGGGCAGGTGGGGCAACGTCAGGTCGAGGACGCCGTACATCTCCGGCTTGTCGCGTCCGAGGGTGCCTCCGATCGCGATGCCGTCGACGCCGGCTGCGGCGACCCGCTCCGCCGAACGCTCGCGTAGGTCCTCGTAGATACCGCCCTGGACGATCCCGAAGACCGCCTGCCGCTCCGGGCCGTTCGCGTTGTGCCACTCGAGGCAGCGGTCGAGCCAGCGATGCGTTCGCTCGGTCGAGCGGGCCGTGTAGTCGCGGTCGGCGTGAAACGGCGTGCACTCGTCGAAGACGAGGGCGATGTCGGAGCCGAGCGCTGCCTGCACCTGCATCGACTCCTCCGGCCCCATGAACCACTCGGAGCCGTCGATGTGGGAGCGGAAGCGAACGCCCTCCTCGGAGATCTCGAGGACCGAGCCATGCCCCGCCGCATCACCCGCGCCCGCCGCGGGCTTTGCCCCGCGGCGGCCTTTTATCTCGTCCGCCACGCCACCGTGCGCCAGCGAGAAGACCTGGAAGCCGCCGGAGTCGGTGATGATCGGCCGCTCCCAGCCCATGAACCGGTGGAGGCCGCCGAGCGCCTCGATCCGCTCGGCGCCGGGCGACAGCATCAGGTGGTAGGTGTTGCCGAGGACCATCTCGTAGCCGAGCCCGGCCACCTCGGCGCCCGAGAGCGAGCGCACCGTCGCCTTCGTCGCCAGCGGCACGAACGCCGGCGTAGCGACCGGCCCGTGGGCCGTCAGCAGGTGGCCGGCGCGGGCGGCGCCGTCCCGCGCCTCGATCTCGAACTCGAGCCGGTCGGGGTCCGCGCGCATCAGACGAGCAGCGAGCGGCCGGTCATCGCGGCCGGTTGCTCGATTCCGAGCAGGGCGAGGACGGTCGGCGCGACGTCGGCGAGGATGCCGCCATCGGACAGGCCGATCCCCTCGGTCGGTGACGACGAACGGCACGGGGTTCAGCGAGTGGGCCGTGTTCGGCGAGCCGTCCGGCTCGAGCATGTTGTCGGCGTTGCCGTGATCGGCGGTGACGATGCAGGCGCCGCCGCTATCGGCGACCGCGGCGACGACCTGGGCGAGGCACTCGTCGACCGCCTCGATCGCCTTCACCGCGGCGGGAATGTCGCCGGTGTGGCCGACCATGTCGGGGTTGGCGAAGTTGATGATCCCGAAGCTGAACTCACCCCCCTTCCAGTTGTCGGTGAACGCGTCGGCGGCCTCGCGGGCGGACATCTGCGGCTTCTCGTCGTAGGTGGCGACGTCGCGCGGCGAGGGGACAAGGCGGCGCTCCTCCCCCTCCCACTCCCGCTCGCGGCCGCCGTTGAAGAAGTAGGTGACGTGGGCGTATTTCTCCGTCTCGGCGACGTGGAGCTGGCGCAGCCCGGCCTCGGCGATGACCTCGGCCAGCGTCGTCTCCGGCTCGACCGGCGCGAAGGCGATCGGGTAGGCCCACTCGGCGCGGTACTGGGTCATCGTCGAGAGCTCGACCCGGGGCGCGCCGCTGCGATCGAACTCCTCGAAATCCGGCTCGCCGAGCGCCATGACGAGCTGGCGGGCGCGGTCGGGACGGAAGTTGAAGTGCAGCACCGCGTCGCCGTCCGACATCCCCGTCGTAGTCCCCGATCACGGTCGGGCGGATGAACTCGTCGCCGCGCTCGTCGCGCTCGTGCGACTCGCGAACCGCGTCGAAGGCGCTGGCCGCGTTCAGGCCGCGGCCGTGGACGAGCGCGTCGTAGGCGAGCTTCGTCCGCTCCCAGCGGTTGTCGCGGTCCATCGCGTAATAGCGGCCGCTGACCGTGCCGATCCGGCCGGCGCTGCGGAGCCACCGCTCCAGCTCCTCGATATATCCGGGAGCCGACTTCGGCAGCGTGTCGCGGCCGTCGGTGAAGGCATGGACGACGAGGTCGGGGACGCCCTCCCGGGCAGCGAGCTCGATGCAGGCCTCGATGTGCTCCCAGCCCGAGTGGACGCCGCCGTCGGAGACGAGCCCGATCAGGTGCAACCGCCCGGTGGCGCTCTCGCGCGCCTTCGCGCAGGCGGCGAGCAGGACCTCGTTCTCGAAGAAGCTGCCGTCGGCGATCGCCTCGTTGATCCGCAGCAATTCCTGCTTCACGACGGCGCCCGCGCCGAGGTTCAGGTGCCCGACCTCCGAGTTCCCCATCTGCCCGTCGGGCAGCCCGACCGCCTCACCGCAAGCGGTCAGGGTCGTGTGCGGATAGCGCTCCCAGAGCGAGTCGAAGTACGGGGTATTCGCCTGCTCGACCGCGTTGCCCGGCCCCGCCGGCGCCAGGCCCCAGCCGTCGAGGATGACCAGGCAGAGCGAGGGGACGGTCACGCTGCGGAAACTATCTCCGCGAAGTCGCCGGGCTCAAGGACTGGCGCCGCCCACGAGCGCGCCGTCGATCTGCTCGTCGCCGAGCAGCTCGGCTGCGTTGCCGGGCTTGACCGAGCCGCCGTAGAGGATCCGGATCCGCTCGGCCGCCTCGGCGCTGCGGCCGGCGATCGTGCGGCGGATCAGCCCGATCGCATCGCTCGCCTGCTCCGGCGTCGCGGTGCGGCCGGTGCCGATCGCCCAGACCGGCTCGTAGGCGATCACGACGTCGGCGAGGCTGCCGTCGACAACACCCGTCAGGTCCTCGGTCACCTGGCGCAGGAGCACGCCCTCCGTCGCGCCCGCGTCGCGCTCCGCCTCCGTCTCGCCGACGCAGAGGATCGGCTCGAGCCCCGCGGCGAGCGCCGCCGGCACCTTGCGGGCGAGCGCCTCGTCCGACTCGGCGTAGTAGGCCCGCCGCTCGGAATGCCCGAGGACGACGGCGTCGACGCCGATCTCGTTCAGCATCGGCGCCGAGACCTCGCCGGTGAACGCGCCCGAGTCCTCCTCGTGCATGTTCTGCGCGGCGATGCGGACCCGGCTCTGGGCGCACAGCTCGACCGCGGCCTTCAGCGCCAGATAGGGCGGGCAGATCACGACGTCGGCATCCTTCGACGTCCCCGCAGCGAGGCAAAAATTCACCGAGGAAGGCCTCGGCCTCCTCGATCGTCTTGTTCATCTTCCAATTGGCCGCGAGGTAGGGCCGGCGCTCGCTCATGCCTGCACCCCCTCGGCGTCGAGCAGGGCAGCGACCCCTGGCAGCTCCTTGCCCTCGAGCAGCTCGAGCGACGCGCCGCCGCCGGTCGACACCCAGTCGATCCGATCGGTGAGCCCGAACGCCTCGAGCGCGGCCACGGAGTCGCCGCCGCCAACGACGGTCCGCCCGGGCGCGCTCGCGACGGCCTCGGCCACGGTGCGCGTGCCCGCCGCGAACGGCTCCAGTTCGAAGGCGCCCATCGGCCCGTTCCACAACACGGTGCCCGCGCCACGGACGATCTCCGCGTACGCCTCCGCCGTCTTGGGGCCGATGTCGAGCCCCATCCAGCCGTCGGGGACGTCGACGCCATCGGAAACCCGCACCTCGGTGTCGGCGTCGAACGCCCGCCCCAGGACCAGGTCGGTGGGCAGGTGCAGCTCGCAGCTCGACCGCTCGGCCATCGCGAGCGCGCGGTCGGCCAGCTCGATCCCGTCCTCCTCGACGAGCGAGTCGCCGGTCGGGACACCCTTGGCGCGGAAGAAGACGAAGCACATCGCGCCGCCGACCAGGATCGTGTCGGCGACGTCGAGGAAGCGGTCGATCACGCCGATCTTGTCGGAGACCTTGGCGCCGCCGAGGACGACGGTGAGCGGGTCGGTCCGGATCGTCGCGCACCGCCGTCAGCTCCAGCACCTCGCGCTCGAGCAGGAGGCCCGCATGGGCGGGCAGGTGCTTCGCCACGCCCTCCGTGGTCGCGTGCGCGCGGTGGGCGGCCCCGAAGGCGTCGTTGACATAGAGATCGGCGAGGCCGGCGAGGGCCTCCGCCAGCTCCGGATCGTTCTCGGTCTCGCCCGGCTCGAAGCGGGTGTTCTCGAGCAACAGGACCTCCCCGGGCCCGAGACCCGCGGCAAGCGCCTCGACGTTCTCGCCGACGACCGCCGGGGCCAGGGTGACCTCGGTCCCGATCAGTTCACCGAGTCGCTCGGCGACCGGTCGCAGCGAGAGCGCCGGGTCACGATCCTTCGGCCGGCCCAGATGCGAGGCGAGGACGACCGATGCGCCGCGCTCGCGCAGCAGCTCGATCGTCGGCAGGGCGCCGCGGATCCGGGTGTCGTCGGCGACGCGGCCATCGTCGAGAGGGACGTTGAAGTCGACCCTGACGAGCGCGCGCCGGCCCTCGGCCGGCGCGTCGCGGACGCTCGCCTTGCCGAACGCGGTGTCGCCGCTCAAGCCACCGCCGCCGGCTCGAGCACCTTCGCTGCCAGCTCGACGACTCGGTTCGAGTAGCCCCACTCGTTGTCGTACCAGGAGACCACCTTGACCAGCCGGTCCTCGATCGTCGCCGTCAGCTGGGCGTCGAAGATCGACGAGTGCGGGTCCTTGACGATGTCGGAGGAGACGATCGGATCCTCGGTGTAGGCGAGGATGCCGGCGAGCGGTCCGTCGGCAGCCTCGCGGACGGCGGCGTTGATCTCCTCCGCGCTCGTGTCGCGGGAGGCATCGAAGGTGAGGTCGACGACGGAACCCGTCGCGACAGGAGCGCGAACGGCGAATCCGCTCAGCTTGCCCTGGAGGTCCGGAAGGACGAGGCCGACCGCCTTGGCGGCACCGGTCGTTGCCGGGATCAGGTTGATAGCGGCGGCGCGGGCCCGTCGCGGATCCTTGTGCGGCATGTCCTGGAGGCGCTGATCGGCCGTATAGGCGTGGATCGTCGTCATCAGGCCACGCTCGATCCCGACCGAGTCATGAAGCACCTTGGCGACCGGCGCCAGGCAATTGGTCGTGCAGGAGGCGTTGGAGATGATGTTGTGCTCGTCGGGGTCGTATGCGTCGAAGTTGACGCCGAGCGCGACGGTGATGTCCGGATCCGTGGCCGGAGCCGAGATGATCACCTTCTTCGCGCCCGCGGCCAGGTGCTTCTCCGCGTCGGGGCGCTTGGTGAAAAGCCCGGTGGACTCGATCACGACCTCGGCGCCGAGGTCTCCCCATGGCAGGTCGGCCGGATCGCGCTCGGAGAGCACCTTGATCTCGCTGCCGTCGACGGTGATCGAGTCCTCGCCCGCGGTCACCTCGCCGGGGAAGCGGCCGAGGATCGAGTCGTACTTGAGCAGGTGGGCGAGCGTCTCCGGGTCCGTGAGGTCGTTGACGGCGACGAACTCGAGATCCGCGTCCGCCTCGTAGGCGGCTCTGAAGAGGTTGCGGCCGATGCGACCGAACCCGTTGATCCCGACCTTGACTGCCATCTACGACCTCCTTTGGAATTACGAAACTTGCCCCAATGAGGCTATAAGCCGCTCGACTCCAGGCGCAGCAGGTAAACCACGGCACGGCCAGAAGCGGACGCGAAGCGGAGCATTCTGGCCGTTTTTTATGCCGCTCGTGCTCGGGCCGGAGCGCGGACGGCGATCTCGACGCGGTAGCCGTCGGGATCGCGGAGGTACGCCGAGTAGTAGCCGGGCTCGTATCCCCGCCGGGCGCTCGGCTTGCCCTCGCTGCGCCCGCCCGCGCCGGCGCCACTCTCGAAGGCCGCCCTGACCGCTGCGGCGCCCACCGCGGCGACGCAGAAATGACCCGTCCCGGGCTGTGGCCGGCGGCCGGTCGAGAGGACCAGCAGCAGGTCGTCGAAGAACCCGTACCCGATTGCGTCCGGGTCGCTGAAGATCCGCCGCCAGCCGAGCGGTGAGAGCAGCGCGTCGTAGAAGCGTGAGCTGCGCTCGAGGTCGTCTACATCAAGGGTGACGTGGTGGAGCACCGATCGCGAAAGCTAGACACGGGACCGGCGGTAATTCGCGGCTGATCCACGCGTCATGACCCCCCGTAGGTGGTATGAACGGATTCAAGCTCTCAAGGAGGAAACATGCCGAACGACAACGCCGAGCTGATGCGCGGCACCTACGAGGCCTTCGGGCGCGGAGACATCCCGGCCGTGCTCGGCGTCCTCGACGAGCAGATCGACTGGAACGCCCCCGAGGTGCTCCCGCACGCCATCGCGGTTGGTGGGCGCGATGACGTCGGCGCCTTCTTCCAGAACATCGGCACGACCTGGGACGAGTTCAGCCTCGAGGTCGACGACATCGTTGCCTCCGGCGATCGCGTCTGCGCGATCGGCAGTGCCGGCGGCACTCTCAACGGCAAGGAGGCGTCCTACGGGTTCGTCCATGCCTGGACGATCCGCGACGGTATCTGCGTGCGCTTCGACGAGTACGTGGACCCATCCGGGCTCTAGCGCGCTAGCTGGACCGAGGGGTCCAGCGGAAAAAGCGGATCGCGAGCGCGAGGCCGACCACGCCCCAGCCGGCGACGAAGGCCAGGTCGTGCCACTCGATCCCCGAGCCGGCGACCGTCGGATCCCAGGAGGCGAGGAAGGCTTCGAAGAACGGCCTGATCGGGAAATGGTCGGCGAAGCTGAGGACCCCATCGGGGATCTCCGACTCCGGGATGAAGACGCCGGAGAGGAAGTAGAGGGGCAGCACCGCGACGTTGGAGATCGGCGCGGCGGCATCCTCGGAGGGGATCGCGGCGGTCAGCGCGATCCCGAGGCAGCAGAAGGCCGCGGCGCCGATCACCAGCGTGACCAGGACCGCCGGGAGCTTGTCCCAGGGCACCTCGACGTCGTAGAGGATCCGGCCGATCGCGCTGACCAGGACGAGCATCAGCAGCGAGGTGACGATCGCGTTGCCGATCCGGCCGGCGAAGAAGACCCAGCGTGGCATCGGCGTGCCCCGGCCCCGCTTGAGGATCCCGTGCTCGCGGTCGACCGTGAGCGAGATCGCCAGGCTCTGCATCGTCGCCGAGACGACCGCGAGCGTGAGGATCGCCGGCACGTAATACGTCGTGGTCTTGATCCCGCCGAGCCCCTCGATCTCGTCGTTGCCGAAGATCGTCGCGAAGATCAGCAGGAAGATGATCGGCAGCATGATCGTGAAGAAGACCGACGCCGGGTTCCGCCAGAAGACGCGCTGGTCGAAGCGGAACTGGTGGAGGGCGAGGGCGGCGGCGCTCATCGGGCAGCCGCCTCCTTGCGGGTGTCCGCGACCGCGGTCAGCTCGAGGTAGATGTCCTCGAGGGTCGGCCGCCGCACCTCGAGGCCCTCGAGCTCCACTCCCCGCTCCAGGGCCCAGTTGGTGAGCTCGTTCAGCAGCTCGAGCGGTGCCGCGACCCGAACGATCGCGAGGCCCTCGCGCTCGCTTACGTGGTCAGCCTTTTCGAGGGGAAGTTCCGACAGGGGGGTCCCGGGCGGCGTCCGGAACGTGATCGTCGCCGGATGGCTCTCGCGGTCACCGATCTCGGCCGGTGTGCCGGAGGCGACGATCTGGCCCCGCGAGATCACGGCGACGCGGTCGGCCAGGGCCTGCGCCTCGTCCATGTAGTGGGTGGTCAGGAAGACCGTCTTGCCGAGGTCCCGCAGGCCGCCGATCAGGTCCCAGGCCTGACGGCGAGCCGAGGGGTCGAACCCGGTCGTCGGCTCGTCGAGGAAGAGGAGCGCAGGGTCGCCGATGAGCGCCACCGCGACATCCAGCCGGCGCTGCTGGCCGCCCGAGAGCCTGCCGAGCCGCTCGTCCGCCTTCTCCTCGAGGCCCACCAAACCGATCGTCTCGTCGACCGGCCGCGCCTCGCGGTAGTAGCCGGCGTAGAGGCGGAGGGTCTCGCGCACGGTCAGCTCCTGCCGCATCCGGCACTGCTGGAGGACGATCCCGACCTGCTCGCGCCACTCGCGGTTGGCGCGCGCCGGGTCGATCCCGAGTACCTCGGCCTCTCCTCCGGAGCGCTCGCGGTAGCCCTCGAGGATCTCCACGGTCGTCGTCTTCCCGGCGCCGTTCGGGCCCAGAAACGCAAAGATCTCGCCGCGCCGGACCTCGAGGTCGAGCCCACGAACGGCCTCGACGTCGCCGTAGGACTTGCGGAGGCCGCGAACGCTGATCACAGCCTCGCTCACGAATTGGGATTGTAGGAACGTGCGATGGGTGGGATATCTCGCGGCGGTGGCCGCCCTGGCACTCGCCTCGTGCGGGGGTGATGCCGCTGTGCCGGGCGGGCCGGTGGCGCCCGAGGCCGGCGCGGATACGGACTGCTCGGAGCTCGGGGCGGAGTTCCGGGAGGAGACTCGTGGGGAAAGCGCGCTCCCCTACGGCTTCAACGATCACGCGGGGCTGGAGGGCGCGATTCCGATCGCCGAGGACGCGGAGCTGCAGGAGCGCGCCGGTTCGACGCTCTGGCGAGTGGCGATCGACTGGCGCTTCGCGGAGCCGGAGCCCGGTGAGACCTCCCTCGAGACGCACGACGCGATCTATTGCGAGGGGCTCGCGCGCGGAATCCGGCCCGTCTTCCACATCACCGGCAGCCCGGAATGGGCCGCTGACGCCGGGCCGTGTCCGGTCCCGAGCTGCCTGTACCCGCCGCGGGAGGAGGCGCTCGACGAGCTGAGGGAGTTCGCGGAGCTCGTCGCCCGCCGGTATCCCGAGGCGGCTGCGATCGAGGCGTGGAACGAGCCGAACCTGGCGACGTTCTGGGCCGAACCGAATCCGGAGCGCTACGTGGAGGTGCTGCGAGCGATCTTCGAGGGGGTGAAGGCAGCGGACCCGTCGATGCCGGTGCTCGGGGGGTCGCTCTCGAACACGAGCCGGACGGATGAGACGAGGTACGACTTCGGGCGGTTCCTGGAGGGGATGTATGAGGCCGGGGCCGGCCGGTACATGGATGCGGTGGCGTTTCATCCGTATCCAATTGCGCCGTTGGGGGCGGAGGGGGAGCGGTTTGGGGAGACGATGAACGAGCTCCGGCAAGTGAAAAACGGCGCACGTGAGGTAGGTGAGCCGGTCTGGGTCACCGAGGTCGGGTTGCCGGTCGGGGCGGAGGTGTCGCCCGAGGAGCAGGCTCGGACGCTGGTGGGGATCTACGAGCGCCTATCCCGGGATCCGGACGTGGAGGCGGTGATCTTCCACACGCTCCTGGAGAGCTCCGGCCCCGCCGCGGGCGAAGGGTTCGGCTGGCTGGTGGAGGAGGGGGGCGAAATCACCCCGCGCCCGGTCTACGAGGCCTTCCAAACGCGATGAACGTCCCGGATACCCGTCAGATTTGCGGGCATCAGGGACGTTCGCGGGATTTAGCCCGCCTTGTTCAGCTGGCGGTGGATTTCTCGGCCGACCTTGGCCGGGATGCCTGGGACCGATTCCAGTTCTTCGCGGCTCGCTGCCAGGAAGCGGTCGGGGCTGCCGAAGTGGTTAAGCAGGGCCTTCTTGCGGACCGGGCCGATGCCGTGGAGCTCGTCGAAGACCGAGGCGGTCATTGCCTTGTCGCGGCGCGAGCGGTGGAAGTCGAGTGCGAAGCGGTGAGCCTCGTCGCGGACGCGCTGGAGCAGGCGGAGCGCCTCCGAGTCGCGGGCGATCGGGACCGGTTCGGGGTGGCCGGGAACGAATACCTCCTCGAGCCGCTTGGCGAGGCCGATCACGGTGACGCCTCGCTCGACCAGCGGCTCCAGCGCCCGCATCCCCGCCGATAGCTGGCCGCGGCCGCCGTCGATCACGATCAGCCCCGGCAGGGCCGAGAAGCTGTCGTCGCGCTCGGCGTCGTGCGGGGAGAGGTCGGCGCCCGAGCGCCAGCGGGCCATCCGGCGGTGCAGGACCTGCTCGATCGACGCTGAAGTCGTCCGGACCCGAGGGAGGTCCCCCGTTGGGCTCGTCGCGGACCTTGAAGCGGCGGTAGTGCGCCTTCTTTGGCGCCCCGCCCTCGAAAACCACCATCGACGCCACCGTGTGCTCCGCGCCGAGATTGGAGATGTCGAAGCCCTCGATCCGGACCGGAAGCTCCTCCATCCCCAGCGACTCCTGGAGTGCCGCGAGGGCGTCGACCCGCTGGGCGCGGCGGCGTTCCCTCCGCAGCCGTTCCTGCCCCAGCGCGAGCTGGGCGTTGCGCTCGGCCAGTTCGCGCAGACGCCGCTTGTCGCCCCGCTCGGCCACACGGACCTCGACCGGGCCGTCACGGCGGCTCCGCAGGGCCTCGGCGACGACCTCAGCCCGCTCCCTCATCGCGGGGCCGACGATGACGAGCCGCGGGATGCTCGGCGCCGCGGAGTAGTACTGGGCGAGGAACTCCTCGGTCACCTCGTCCTCCCCGCGCTCGGCCCGGTTGTCGAGGTAGAAGCCGTGGCGCTCCGCAAGCATCCCGTCGCGGACCTGGAAGACCTGGGCGTTCGCGTCAACTCCGTCGACCGCCACGCCGATCAGGTCGGCGGTCTCGAGCGACTCGCCGGCGATCCGCTGGCGCTCCATCAATGCCCGGACGGCGGTGAGCCGATCGCGGTACATCGCCGCCGCCTCGAAGTTCTCGGCCGTGGAGGCCTCCGCCATCTTCGCCTCCTGCTCCCGCTCGATCTCCCGATAGCGGCCGGAGAGGAAGCTCATGATCCCGTCGATGTTGCGGCGGTACTCGTCGCGGTCGATGTAGTCGACGCAGGGAGCCCCGCAGCGCTTGATGTAGTAGTCGAGGCACGGAACTCCGGAGCGGCGCCCCGGCTCCGGGCCCTGGCAGGTCCGGTACTGGAAGAGCTTGCCGAGTAGGTCGAGTGTCTCCCGGACCCGCTTCGCGCTCGAGAACGGGCCGAAGTAGGCGCGGCCGGGCCGGTGCCGCTCCCGGGTGAAATAGACGCGCGGGAACTCCTCGTCGAGGCTGACTCCGATGTACGGGTACGACTTGTCGTCGCGCAGCCGGATGTTGAAGCGCGGCCGGTGGCGCTTGATGAACTGCTGCTCGGCGAGGAGCGCCTCCGCCTCGGTCTCGGTGACGAGGAAGTCGATCGAGTCGACCTGGCTCGCGAGCTCGGACGACTCGCCGCCCTGCTTCGAGAAGTGCCCGCCGACCCGCTTGCGGATCGAGAGCGCCTTGCCGACGTAGATCACCTTGCCGGCGGGATCGCTGAACATGTAGACGCCCGGGGAATCGGGCAGCCGCGAGCGCTGCTCCTTCAGCCTCTGCTCACGATCCTCTGCCACGTGATCAAGATTAGGCTGGGCCCATGAAACCCGAGACGAAGACCATGACCCTGGAGATCGACGGGGAGGTCGGCACCCTCACCCTCGACCGCCCGGACGCGCTCAACGCGATGAGCCCGGACATGATCGCCGAGCTCTGCCTGATCGCCCCGTGGCTGGCGGACCGTGCCCCGCTGCGAGCGCTCGTGGTCACGGGCAACGGGCGGGCGTTCTGCGCCGGCGGCGACGTCACCTGGTTCCGCCGTGGCGCCGAGGACCCCGATTTCGACCTGCCCTCCGATGTGCGCCGGGTCGCCGACGTCCTGCACCAGGCCATCGTCGATTTCCACCGCATCCCCTATCCGGTGATCGCCGCGGTGAACGGGCCGGCCGCCGGGGCCGGGTTCTCACTCGCGCTCCAGTGCGACATCCGGATCGCGAGCGAGGAGGCGTTCTTCGCCTGCGTCTACGGCCGGATCGGCGCCTCGCCAGACGGGGGCATGACGTACTTCCTGCCGCGTGTGGTCAGCCCGGCGAAGGCGACCGAGCTGCTCCTCCAAGACCCAGACCTGACGGCCGCGGAAGCGCTCGATGCCGGAATCGTCTCCGAGGTTGTACCCGACGGCGAGCTGCTGACGCGGGCGGCAGAGCTGGCAGGCGAGCTGGCCGCGAAGTCGCCCCACTACGTGCGGACGTGCAAGAGCCTGATTGCCGAGAGCCTCGACAACTCCCTGGCCGACCACCTCCAGCTCGAGCGTCACGGCATCGCCGATTCGATGGCGACCGAGGACCTGCGCGGCGGAGTCGCGGCCTTCCTGGCCCGCGAGAAGCCCGTCTTCACCGGGCGTTGAGGATGAGCCCTAGGCTGAGCGGCATGCGACTTCTCGTGATCGGGCTCTGCGCCCTTGCCCTGCTCGGGCTCGCCGCCTGCGGCGGGGACGACGAGGCCGCGACGACCAGCGAGACGACCGACGTCAACCCGACGTCCGAGTCCACCGAGGTCTCAGCCGTCCCCAGCGGCGAGTTCGCGTTCGAGCAGGACTCGCTCGAGTCGAAGCCCGGGGAGCTCAGCGTTACCTTCGACAACCCGGCGCCGATCGCCCACGACTTCTGCCTCGAGGACTCGGGCGGCAAGGAACTCGGCTGCACGGACCTGATCGCGGACGGAGACACCGACGTCACCCAGTACGCGGTCGAGCCGGGCGAATACACCTACTTCTGCTCCGTCGCGGGCCACCGCGAGGGCGGCATGGAGGGGACGCTTACCGTCGACTAGTCGTCAGTCGTCCTGCGGCACGAGCGCGCGACCGACCGACTCGCCGACGCACGCGGGCTTGTCCGAGCCCTCGACCTCGACGGTGAACTTGGTCACCACCTGCCACCAGCCACCGCCGACGTCGTCGACCGAAATCACCTCGGCAGTGGCGCGGCAACGGGCACCGGCCGGCACCGGGGCCGGGAAGCGGATCTTGTTCCAGCCGTAGTTGACGCCGAGCGTGAAGCCGGTCGACTCGATCAGATCGAGCCGGAATCCGTCGATCATCGACACCGTCAGGTTGCCGTGGGCGATCGTCGTCCCGAACGGACTCTCCTTCTCGGCCCGCTCGACGTCGACGTGGATCCACTGATCGTCGCCGGAGAGGTCGGCGAACGTGTCGATCATCTCCTGCGTGACCTCGCGCCACTCGCCGGGCCCGACGACCTCGCCGAGCATGCCCTTGAGGCCTTCGATGCCGTCGACCTGAACCTGTGCCATGCGTGGCAGGCTATCTAGATCTAGGCCGACCAGAACTCGTCGCTCTCGGCAGGCTTCGCGTCGGCCATCCGCCACTCGGAGACCTCGTCACCGTCGATCGTCAGCAGGTGCGCCGCGAAGTTGTGCAGCCTGCGCCCGTCCCGCTCCGCCCGGACCTCAACCATCGCCATCACCTTGTCGGGCGGGACCGGCACGGGCGGCTGGGTCAGCTCGACGCTGTAGTCGGCCGAGGGCAGGTCCATCGCCTCAATTCGGGTCGAGCAACGCGTCCGCCCCCTCGATCCGGTCCGTCCCGCCGTCGGCGTTGGTGATGAACGACGTCATGTCGCCGGCGAGGACCGCCCGCATTGCGTCGACGTCCCCCGTCCGAGAACGCCTCGACGAAGCGCGTCGCGATCGCCGCCGCCTCCTGCTCGCTCATCTCATGCAGATGAGATCGAGCCCGAACCGGACGCGAAGCGGAGGATTCGGCGGCATTCGTTTGAGATCATCTCACGCCACCAGCCTCACCTCGAGCGGCGGCGCGAGGATCTCACCCGCGCCGTCGAGCAGGCCGAGGATGCGGGCGACGTACGCCTCGTCTCCGGCTAGGGTCGGCACGCAGCCGCATGCCGCGACCGCGCCCGGCCCCGCGTTGTAGGCGGCGAGCGCCAGCGGGATCGAGTCGAACTGGCCGAGCAGGTCGGACATCAGGTGGGCCTGGGCGTCGATCGCAGCCGGGGCGTCGAACGGATCGTGGAGCCCGTAGCCGGCAGCGGTAGCGGGCATGAACTGGGCGATGCCCTGGGCGCCGGCGGGAGAGACCGCCATCGGGTTGAAATTCGACTCGGCCATGATCTGCGCGGCGAGGAGGGCGGCCGAGACGTTCCAGCGAGATGCCGACCGCTCCAGCGGCGCGCGGAACTGCGCCGGCACGTACGCGGGCATCCCTCCCCCACCCGATCCTTGCCGTCGCCGCCGCCGTGCCCCCGAGCCGGTTCCGATCGCGTCGCCGGCTGCCGAGCAGGGCGCGGGTCCCTCGGTGTAGCCGAAATGCCAGGCCTCCCAGCTGTACCGCTTTAGAAAGCCGAAGCGGCCCGCGTTGGAGGCCAGCCAGCCGTACGCGGCCGGCGGGCCGAGGTCGAGCTCCGTCGCGCAGCGGTGCAGCGACTGGCCCGGCGGAGCGACCCAGGTCGGGTCCGGGTTGGCGGCGAAGAGCTCGGCCTGCTCCGCGTCGGAGCGGAAGGCCGAGTTGACCATGAGCGCCAGCCCGGCGCCGCGCGCCGCGGCGGCCATGCGGTCAAAGGCGGCTGCAACATCGGGGCGCATCGGCTTGCCCTGCCTATACGCAAGCGGACCGGAGTACCCGCCCCCGGTTGCCATCTCCGGCATCCCTCCGTAGTCCGCGGGCGCGGACGCCTCGGCGGTCGCCGAGGCCTCGACCTCGACCCGGCCCGCGATCGCGGCCGCGCGGTGGCTCGAATCCGAACCGGGCACCGCGCTCGTCTCCAGCTCGCCGACCACCTTCGCCCGCGCCCGCACCGGCGCGAACGAGCCCTCGTCGGGGAACTCGATCGCGATGTGCTGCGGAGCGACCCCGTTTGCACCCGCGGCCTCCTCCCCCGCCGCCGCGGCCCTAACCAGATAGGCACCCTTGCTCAGGTGCGCCGGGTTGGGCGAGCCGTCGGCGAGTCGAGCGGGCGCCAGCAGGCGGTCGAAGTCGTCGCGCATCGAGCGCGCGGCCGAGAGCGCCGCGAGGTCGGCCGCGCGCTGTGCTCTGCCCTTGCCGGTCACCGCCCCACCGATTGCCGCCAGGACCAAGGCGGCGAAGACCACGGCGAAGACGGCGCCGAGCATCAGGGGCATCGCCTGGCCGGCCTGCCGGGCCATCGGCACGAGCGCCCGAGCGGCGCGCTCGGCCCGGGCGCTCGTTGCGCCGCCGGCCTCGAGGCCGGCCAGGGATCGCCGGGCGGCGACCGGCCCCTGCCCGCGCTTCGCGACCCGCGCAGCGAGGCCCCGCGCCCGCAACTCGGCCACGGCGAGCGCGGCGAGCTCGCGGTCCGTGGCGAGGTCGGCGCGGACGAGGCCTCCGGCGACCCCGAGGCCGGTGCGGTCGAGCGCCTCCGCCCAACGCGCGGGTGGCAGATGGGCGACGACCAGCCCGCACTCGGGCTGCGCGGAGACCACGGCCTCCAGCGCGTCCAGTCCGTCCAGCGGGAGCCAGCAGAGGTTGCCGCGTGCGACCGGGCGAGCCTCGGGATCCGCGCCGCGGAGCCCCGACTCCAGATCGCGGGCGGCGTCCGAGGCGAGGAGAGTCGGGCGGCGGCGCCGTTCTTCGGTCGTGAGCTCGGCGAGCAGGACGCCGCCCGCCGTCCGCCGGGCGAACGCGATCGCCAGCGCCGCCGCCTCGGCGAGGCCGCCGCCGGCGTCGCCCGCCTCCGTGACGATGACGACGGGCAGCGTCACCCCGCCGGCCTCCGGACCCACGCGTCCGACTCCGTGGCGAGCCGCTCGGCGATCCCCGGAACAGGCGACGGCGGCTCCAGCCTCACCGACAGCCGGCCGCCGTCGACCTCGACGTGGACCCGCCTCTCGGCCCAGCCGGGCAACGCGGCGCGGACGGCCGGCGCGGGTGGCCGCCCTGCCGCGAGTGCCAGAGCACCCGCCTCCACGGCGCCGTCGGCGAGGGTCAGGGTGTAGCCCGCGGCGAGGAGCTGCAGGGCGACGAGGCCCGCCACGAGCAGCGCGGGCACCGCGGCGAGCAGCTCCAGGGAGGCCTGGCCGGACTGGCGGCCCTCGAACACTCAGCCACCGGCCAGCGGGTCGAGGTTGGCGGCGGCGGAGATCGCCAGCCGGGGGATCCCGGGGACGAGGCCGGGCACCTTGACCTGGACCCGGACCTCCTCGTCGTCGGAAACCTCGGCGTCCTCACGGAGTGGACCCGGCAGCGCGCCGAGAGCCACCCGCTCGGGATCGCCGCCGACATGCGCCGCCCGCGCACCCGCCCGCGCCGCGCCCGCCGCCGACCAGAGCGCCCAGCCCGCCGCGGTCAGCTGAGCCGCAGCCACGACGGCGAGCACCACCAGTGGCACGACCGCCACCAGCTCGGCGGACGCCTGGCCACGTTCATCGCGCTCTCGATCGGGCGTCGTGGCCATGCGAACGACGCTACGTCGCGGCGGCGCACGGATGGCGCGCGGAAAGTGCCTAAAGCGACTGCGCTTCGCGCCAAACCGCAAAAATGAGGAAGGCGCAGCACGCGACGAGGCCGATCCAGATGATGAAACCGCCGGCCCAGTCGAGGAGCTCCTGCTGAGCCGCGATCAGCAGCGCGAGGCCGGCGACGGCGCTGTAGAGGAGCGCTCGTCGAGAGTCAGGGAGGGCCGAGAGCGTCATCTGGTTCTGCCGGTAGAGCACGTAGACCATCATCGCGATGCCCGCGAGGAAGCCGAGCAGCAGCGCGGCCAGGATCGCGTCGGCAATCGCCCCGCCCGCCGGAAGGAAGGCGACCGGGATCGCAAGGACGGCGATGATCGCGACGTTTCGCGCGGTGCGCATGCCTCGATCGTACGCCGCTCGAGGTCTCTAGTCGCTGAGCATGACGATCAGGCCGAAGACGATCCCCGCCGCGCAGACCGCAAGCCCGAGCACCGCGATAGCGGCAGCCCCGGCGGCGGCAACCTCGTGTCCCTCACGACGGCGCTCGTTGAACTGCGCCGCGCCGTAGATCGCGACCGCGAACGCCGCGGTGATGCCGACGCCTGCAAGGAATGCGGCAACGACCGTCTTCCCGAGCTCGTCCCAATCGACGATCGAACCGACGAGGGTCAGCAGACTCATGCCGGCACCGGCTCGCCTGCGCGGATTCGCCGCGCGAAGGCGATGGTCACCGCTGTCAGGCCCGCGACCGAGACGAGGATCGGCCCAAGCGCCCCGTCGCCGAAGATCCGACAAACCCCGTAGACGATCGCCCCGAATAGCGCCGCGGCCGGCAGGGTCAGGATCCAGGCGACGACGATGTTGCCGGCGACGCCCCAGCGCACGGCGGAGAGCCGCTTGCCGGCGCCGGAGCCCATCACGGCGCCCGAGATCACCTGGGTCGTCGAGAGCGGGAAGCCGTAGTGCGAGGAGGCGAGGATGACCGCCGCCCCCGCGCCCTGGGCGGAGAAGCCCTGCGCTGCGTCCATCTTGTGGATCCGCGTGCCCATCGTGCGGATGATCCGCCAGCCGCCGGTGTAGGTCCCGAGCGCGATCGCAGTCGCCGCGGCGGCAACGACCCAGAAGGGGATCTCGAAACCGCTCTCGGGCAGATACCCGCTCGCGATCAGGGCGAGGACGATCACGCCCATCGTCTTCTGCGCGTCGTTCGTGCCGTGCGCGAGCGCAAGCAGCCCTCCGGAGACGATCTGGCCGCCGCGGAAGCCGCGCGTCACCGGTCCCGGCCGTTGGCGGCCGACGATCCGGTAACAGATGACGATCCCGATCCCACCGACGATGAAGGCGACGACGGGCGCGACGAGCGCCGGGATCAGGACCTTTCCGAGAATGCCTTCGCCGAGGATCGCGTCGACCCCCGACGCCACCAGTGTTGCTCCAACGATGCCACCGATCAGAGCGTGCGACGAGCTCGACGGCAGGCCGAAGTACCAGGTGATCAGGTTCCAGCAGATCGCACCGAACAGGCCGGCGAAGATCACAGTCGTGGTGATCGCCTCCGGATCGACCACGTCGTTTGCGATCGTTGCCGCAACCTGTAGCGAGATGAACGCGCCGACGAAGTTGAGCACCGCGGCGAACCCAACCGCGAATCCCGGCGACATCGCTCGGGTGGAGATCGAGGTCGCGACAACGTTCGCGGTGTCGTGGAAACCGTTCGTGAAGTCGAATGCCAGCGCCGTCGCGACGACGATGACGAGGATGATGTCCGCCGAGTCCACCTGGGACTACGAGTTCTTGATGACGATGCCCTCGACGATGTGCGCCGCGGTCTCGGTCGCGTCGATCGCCCGCTCGAGCACACCGAAGATGTCCTTCCAGCGGATCACGACCATGGGGTCGATCCCGTTCGAGAAGAGCGAGGCGACGGCGTCACGGTAGATCCGGTCGCCGTCGTTCTCGAGCCGGTGGATCTCGATCCAGTAGTTCTCGAGGTCCTTGAAGCCGCGCAGGTGCGAGAGCAGCTCAGCGAGCTGCTCGCAGCACTTGACCAGAACCTCGGCAAGGGCCTGCGACTGGGCCATCGGCGCCTCGATCTTGTAGAGGCCGAGGAAGTCAGCGCTCTCCTCGACATAGTCGACGATGTCGTCGAGGCCGCCGGCGAGCCCGTAGATGTCCTCGCGGTCGAGCGGCGTCACGAACGTCGTGTTAAGGCGCTGGATGATGTCGTGGGTGATCCGGTCGCCCTCGCTCTCGCACTTGAGGATGTCGCGCGAGAGCCCGCCCTCGTCGGGCCACGTCTCGAGCATCTCCTTCAGGAGCTGAGCCGAGCGCAGACTGTTCTGACCTGCCTCCGCGAAGAGGTCGAAGAAGACCTTGTCGCGCGGTACTAGGGAGAGCGCCATCTCATGCAGATGAGATCGAGCCGAACCGGACGCGAAGCGGAGGATTCGGCGGGTTCATTGGTCGGTGAAGCTAGCGCACCAGCACGTCGGCAATCCGCTCCGCCGCACGACCGTCCCACTTCGGGGGTCGCTCGGCCGTAACTTGCGGCTTTTCCCGCATCAGCTGCGGGATCTCGGCGATCCGCGACGGGTCCAGGCCGAGCAGCGTGTTGGTCCCCGCGCGGATGGTCACGGGACGCTCGGTGTTGTCGCGCAGGGTGAAGCACGGCACGCCGAGATAGGTCGTCTCCTCCTGGATGCCGCCCGAGTCGGTCAGGAGAGCGGCGGCGTCGGCCTCGAGGGAGAGGAAGTCGAGGTACCCGACCGGGTCGATCAGCTTCACGCCGGGCGGCTCCTTCCAGTCGTCCCCGAGCATCTTCCTCGTCCGCGGATGGACCGGAAACAAGACAGGGAGCTCCTGCGCCACCACCGACAATGCCTCCATCGCATCGGCCAGCAGGGGTCCGTCGACGAGCGCCGGCCGGTGCAGGGTGACGAGCATGTAGCCGCCCGGGTCGAGGCCCAGGGACGCCGCTGCCCCGCGCTCCCGAAACCGGTCCTCGAGCGCAACCAGGGTGTCGATCATCGTGTTGCCGACGAAGTGCATGCGCTCGTCGGCGACGCCCTCGGCCCGCAGGTTCTCGACGGCCTCGTCGGAGTGCAGGAAGAGGTATTCGGAGAGGTGGTCGGCGACGACGCGGTTCGTCTCCTCCGGCATCGAGCGGTCGAAGCTGCGCAGGCCCGACTCCACGTGGCCGACCGGGATCTCGAGCTTCACCGCACAGAGCGCCGCCGCGAGAGTCGAATTGACGTCGCCCGGAACCAGGACGAGCTCCGCCTCTTCGGAGACCAGGACGGGCTCGAGCGCTTCGAGCACGCCTGCCGTCTGCTCCGCGTGGGTGCCCGATCCGACGCCGAGCAGGTGGTCGGGCTCGGGCACGCCGAGCTCCTCCAGGAAGATCCCCGACATCATCGGGTCGTAGTGCTGGCCGGTGTGGACGAGGACGTGGCGCGAGTCGGGCGCGCGGCGGCGCAGGGCCGCGATCACCGGCGCCATCTTGACGAAGTTCGGGCGCGTCCCGACTACGTAGACGATCCGCACTACGAACTAGGAGAGGGCGTCGATCTTCGCCGCGAGCTCGAAGTCGTTCGCGGTCAATCCGCCCTCGGAGTGCGAGGTGATCTTGACCGTGACCTCGCTCCACGAGATCTCGAGGTCCGGATGATGCCCCATCTCCTCGGCCGGCTCGACCACCGAGTCGACGAACTTGACCGAGCCGACGAAGTCGCCGCGGTCGAACTTCTTGCGAATCGCGTCGCCGTCGCGCTCCCAGCCGTCGAGCTCGCCGAGCTTGCCCTGGATCTCCTCGTCGGAAAGCAGTGCCATCGTGGGGCGATGGTGCCATAGTCGGGCGCGATGGGTAGCCCCGGTCAGGAGATGAGGATCGCCAGCCTCGTGCCCTCGGCGACAGAGCTGCTGTTTGCGCTGGGCATGGGCGACTCCGTCGCCGCGGTCACCCACGAGTGCGACTACCCGCCGGCGGCGCAGGGCCTCCCCCACCTGACCCGCAGCGTGATCCCGGCAGGGCTCCCTCCCGGCGAGATCGACCGGCAGGTGCGCGAGGTGACCGGGCGCGGCGAGGCCCTCTACGAGCTCGACGAGCCGGTGCTGACCGAGCTCGGCGTCGACCTGATCGTGACCCAGGCGCTCTGCGATGTGTGCGCCGTCTCCTACGACGACGTGCGCGCCGTCGCCGAGCGGCTGCCGACGCATCCGCAGGTGATCTCCCTCGACCCCTCGACGCTCGCCGAGGTCCTCGCCGACGCCGAGACGCTCGCCGCCGCGATCGGGATCGAGGCGGAGGCCGCCCGCCTGCGCGCCGACCTCGAGCGCCGGATCGCCGCGGTTCGCGACGCGGTCGCGGGCGCGAGCGGCCGCCCCGCGTGCTCGCGCTCGAGTGGCTCGACCCGCCCTTCGTCGGCGGCCACTGGGTGCCGGAGATGATCGAGCTCGCCGGCGGCAAGGATCCGCTGGGCGAGACGGGGGTCGACTCGCGGACGATGCGCTGGGGCGCGCTGCGCGGCCGCGCAGCCCGACGTGGCCGTCGTCATGCCGTGCGGCCTCTGACGGCCGACGAGTCGGCGGCGCAGGCCCGCGACCACCGCAAGCTGCTCGCCGGGCTCGGCGCCGAGGCGGTCTGGGCGGTCGACGCCGCCGCGACGTTCTCGCGGCCCGGCCCGCGGCTGGTCGAGGGCGTCGAGCTGCTCGCCCACCTGCTCCACCCGGATCTGGTCGCGCCCGCCCGACGGTCTCGACTGGGCCCAGGTCGAGGTCGGGGCCGGTGACACAACGCGAGGCGGAGCATTCGGCCGAGGTCGCAGCGACGCCCGAGCTCTGCTTCGAGGCCGCGGTCGACTACGAGACGTTCCCCGAGTGGCAGCGAGCGGCGAAGTCGACCGACGTCCTCGAGCGCGATCCGGACGGGCTCGGCAAGATCGTCGAGTGGCATGTCGACCTGGGGGTCCGCGAGCTCCGCTACCTGCTGCATTACCACTACGACCGCCGGAGCGGGTCTGGTGGGAGTTCGTCGAGGGCGACTTGACGCGACATCGGCGGCGGCTATCGCTTCGAGGATCCGGCGGCCGCACGCTCGTCACCTACTCGGTCACAGTCGAGCCGGCCGTCCCGGTGCCGGGCCTCATCGCCCGCAGGCTGGAGCGCGAGATGATGAAGCGCTCGTCGAGACCTGAAGCGCGAGGCCGAGCGGCGCGCGGGCCGCTAGACGACGCTGACCGCGCCGAGCACGGAGGCGATGGCGATCACGACCAGGCCGCCGACCTCGATCGGCATTCCCTGGGATTTCGGGAGCGCTCGCCGGCGGTCACCACGAGCGCGGCCAGGCCGCCGACGATCAGGCCGCCGAGGTGGCCGCCGATCGAGATGTTGGGGATCGTGAAGGTGATCAGCAGGTTGATCCCGACGAGCACGCCGATCTCGTTGGAGAGCGCCTCCATGCCGCGCCGGCGGGCGATGACGAAGGCCGCGGCCATCAGGCCGAAGATCGCGCCGGACGCGCCGACGGTGAGCTGGTCCGGGTCGAGCAGCAGCGCGCCGAAGGCGCCGGCGAGCAGCGAGACGAAGTAGATCGCCGCGAACCGCGCGCCGCCGATGCCGGGCTCGAGCATGCGGCCGAGGATGAAGAGGACGACCATGTTGAGCCCGAGGTGGATGAGGCCGGCGTGCAGGAAGCCGCCGGTGACGAGCCGGTAGTACTCGCCGCCTGACGACGAAGTCGGGCCGAAGAGCCGCCGTCGCCGATGAGGAACGACCCCGTCGCCGTGAGGGGGTCGGCGCCGGTCCCGATCGCGATGAAGAAGGCGATCACGTTGAGCGCGATCAGCGCGTAGGTGACGTACGGCGGACCCGCGACGGTGGCGGACGGCCCGGTCGCGACGCGGGTCTTCTCCCGCGCGCACTCGGGGCAGCGCATCCCGACCGGCGTCGAGGTCATGCAGTCGGGGCAGATCGGCCGCGCGCACATCGAGCAGGAGACGTTCGTCTCGCGGTCGGGATGGCGGTAACAGGTGGCCATGGGCGGCGGCCAATCTATTTGGTGGCGCTATCGGCTCGGCTAAACGGGGGTGCTCATGACCTCGTCACCCTGGGGGGCGTCGAGCACCGGGCTCGGACTCCTCGGTGATGACGAGCTCGTCCGTGCCGCGGGGATCTCGCCGATGTCGGCCTCGTCCGTCCCCGCCCTCGCCGACGGTGAAGGCGGCCGCCGGCTCGACGGAGGGCCCGTCGCGGAACCACAGCTGGTAGACGTCCTCGCCCTGAAGCTCCGGCATCCCGGAGACCCGCAGGACGGCGCCCTCCTCGGTCGCGGTCGAGCACCGCGCGGTGTCCTGGGCGACCGTGGTCACGGGGCCTGATCTGGTTCGCCGCGTTGATCGCGTAGCCGCCGACCCCGGCGACCAGCAGCGCGACCCCGGCGACCATCACGGCGGGCCGCGCGCCGCAGACGTGATCCAGCCGCCTGGCGCGACCACCAGCCGCCGCGCTCCGGCGCGGACGTCGGCGCGGACCGTCCTTCATCAGGTCGCGCTTGAGCGTCGGCGGCGGGTCGACCTGCGGGACCGACGCCGGCATCACGTCGACCGCGGGCTGCAGCCAGCGGAGCTCGGCGCGGCAGCGCTCGCAGCTGTCGAGGTGCTCGCGCACGCGCTCCGCCTCGCCGGGCTCGAGCGCGCCGAGCGCGAAGGCGGCGAGGTCGTCCGTGGGGTGCTCGTTGCCGGGCAGTCTCGTTCATCGCAGTTCCGCCATTCCCCCGCGCATCTTCTCCAGCCCGAGTCGCATCCGCCCCTTCACGGTGCCCAGCGGCATGTTCAGCATCTCGGCGATCTCGGAGTGGCTGAAGCCGCCGAAGTAGGCGAGCTGGATCACCTTCGACTGGTCGTTGGGCAGCTCGTCGAGCGCTCCGCGGACCTCCCGCGCGGTCTCGCGGCGGACCGCCTCGGCGTCGGTCCGCTCCTCGGCCGGCCTGGCCTCGAGCACGGCGTCGTCGTCGAAGTCGAGCTGCGGGACGCCCGGTCGGGCGTCGCGCCTGAGCGCGTCGATCGCGCGGTTGCGGACGATCCCGAGCACCCAGGCGCGCACGCTTCCCCGCGCCCGGTCGTACCCCGCACGGCTGCGCCAGATCGAGAGGAAGGCCTCCTGGGCGACGTCCTCGGCAGCGTCGCGGTCGCCGACGATCCGGTGGGCGAGCGAGTAGGCGGCGCCGCCGTGGCGGTCGAAGAACGCCTCGAAGGCAGTCGCGTCCTTGCCGTCGACGAGGGACATCAGTTCCTCGTCCGCAAGCTTCTGAATCTGCTGGCGCGTCACGGCTGATCCACGCCTGCTTTCTGCCCGTAATCGTTCATCGCATGCAGATGCGATCGAGCCGAACCGGACGCGAAGCGGAGGATTCGGCGATCTTCATTCATTCAGAGGGTCTTACGCCGGCGGCTAGAAATCGGATCAGCGCAGTCGAACAAAGGAGAGCGAGATGGACGCATCCAGCCCAGCCAGACTGTACGCAACGCTCGTCGGAGCGGTTCTCGTGGTCGCCGGCATCATCGGCTTCTTCTACTCGGCCAGCTTTGCGACCGGTAGTTCGCTCGAGGCCGACGAGGTCTTCGGCCTCCTCGCCGTGAACGGATGGCACAACGTGGTGCACATCCTGCTCGGCCTGATCGGCCTCGCCGCCGCCGGTACGACCTACGGCGCGCGGATGTACTGCCTGATCGTCGGAGCCGTCTACCTCGTCCTGGCGCTCTGGGGATTCCTCGAGACCGAGAACGGGTTCGGGGTCCTGATCGACATGGTGCCGATCAACACCGAGGACAACTTCCTCCACCTGATCCTCGGCGTGGTGGGCATCGGCGCCGGGCTCGCGACCCCGAAGGATCGAGGCGCGGAACCCGCACCCGCGTGACGCTGGATCCGGGCTAGTCCCGGACGATACGTCGCAGGCTCTGAAGCGCCCGCTCTCCGCGGGCGCTTCGCCTGTGACGGCGCATCTCGATCAGGACGAGGGCGCCGGTGGCGACGCCGCCGGCGGCGACGGCGACGACCGGGCGCACCCAGTTGCGGGGGTCGCGCAGTGATTCGAGCTCCGACTCGGAGAGCTCGTCGGCCCAGTCCGAGAGCTCGGTGGCCGCGGTCTCGGAGACGCGCGAGAGGGTCTCCTCGAACCGATGGGCGAGCGTCTCCGGCGGGTCGATCGGCCGCAGCGCGGAGGCGAGCATGGCCTCGAAGTCGGGGCTCGGCGCGCCGGCGGCTTCACTCATCGCCGATCTCCTCCTGAAGCTGCTTGGTCGCGCGATGGATCAGGACCTTGGTCGCGCCGTCGGTCCGCCCCAGGGCGCGGGCGATCTCCCGGTTCGACATGCCGAGCGCGAAGCGCATGATCAGCGCCTCGCGGCGGTCGTCCGGCAGGTGCTTGAGCCCGTCGATCACTCGCCGCAGGTCCTCGCGGCCGGCGACGACCTTCTCGGTGTCGTGCGGGTGCTCCGGCGGCTCGATCGCCTCGATGTTCGCCTCCGGCCTCCGCGATCTGTCGCGGTGGTAGTTGGAGGCGAGGTTGTGGGCGATCCTGATCAGCCACGGCCGCAGCGGGCGGCCGTCCGACTCGCGCCGCGCTCGCTCGAAGTGCCGGTAGGCCTGAAGAAAGGTCTGCTCGGTCAGGTCCTCGGCGTCGTGGTGATTGCCGATCCGGTAGTAGCTGTAGGAGTAGACGTCGCGCAGATGGGCGCGGTAGAGGTCCTCGAAGGCCCGGTCGTGCTCGGCCTTCGCGGCCGGGCTCAGCTTCGCGTCCTCGATCGGCACGCCGGGAGCCTATGCGCTGCTTGTTGCGCGGGATTCATGCGCTCGACGCGGCCCTCCGGCCGCGCTGCGGTCGCTTTCGGCGCGGCGCAGACGGGCCACCCATTCGCCCGGCGCGATCTCGCCCTCGACCAGGTCGGCGAGGGCGGCGAGGCCCTCGGCTTCGATCCCGGCGTTCGCAACGGTCTCGGCGATCAGCGGGACCGAGTCGAGGCCCTCGGAGGCCTGGCCGAGCCGGCCGGGGATCTGCGCGGCCGGGACGCCGATGCCGAGCAGCTCGCCGGCCTGGCGGTTGCGGCTGCCTGGCGCAAGCACGGTCGCGGTCAGGTCCCCGACCCCCGCGAGGCCGGTGAAGGTGTCGAGCTCGGCGCCGCGCGAGAGCGCGTAGTCGACGCACTCGCGCCAGATCTCCGCGGCGGCGATGCCGGCGGCGTTCAGGCCGTGGGGCGCCGCCGCGGCGGCGGCGAGTGCGGCGGCGTTCTTTGCGGAGCCGGCGATCTCGACGCCGACCCAGTCGCCGGTGCGCTCGCAGACGAGGCCGGCACGGTCGAAGACCTCTCCGAGCTGGGTGCGCAGGTCTGGGTCCGCGGACCCGAGGACGAGGGCGGCGGTGCCGGAAGCGGCCTCCTTTGCGTGCGCGGGGCCGCCCAGGCAGGCGAGCGCGCGGCCGCGGACGCGCTCGGAGACGTACTCGGTCGGCAGCGCGCCCATCGGCGCGACGAGCCCCTTCGAGAGCAGCAGGACGGCGGTGCGGGTGCCGATCCGGTCGCCGAGCGAGCCGACCGTCGCGGGCAGCGCCGCGGACGGGACGGCGAGGCAGATCAGGTCGAGGCCGCCGACCTCGATCTCGGTCGCCCTTCTTGACCGTGATCTCGGGGGGCAGCTCGATCCCGGGCAGGTATTTCTCGTTGACGCGCGAGGAGGCGATCTCCTCCGCCTGCTCGCGGGTGCGAGTGCCGAGCTGGACCTCGAGGCCGCCGCGGGCGAGCAGGACGGCGACCGCCGTGCCCCAGCTGCCGGCGCCGATCACGGCGGCCTTGCGCAGCGGCGGCAGGCCGCCCAGCCACTCCCACTGGAGCTCGATGTTCGGCCAGATGCGGCCGTTGACGGTCGCCGCCAGCGAGGGCGAGGGGTTCTCCTCGCGGGGGAAGGTCATCGCCTTGCCGGCGCGCAGGCTCACCTTGCGCGGCCGGATCCGCCAGCCGCGGCGGACGTGCTCGGAGCCGACGACGGCGACCGGCAACACGTTGGCGCCGGTCTCGAGCGCGAGGCGGCCGGCGCCGCGCTTCGGCGTGCCGAGCGACCCGGTCCGGATCCGCGTGCCCTCCGGGAAGATGCAGACGGCGCCGCCGCGGTCGAGGATCCCGCGCGCAGTCGCCATCGCGTCGGTGTCGGCCTGGCCGCGGCGGATCGGGAAGGCGCCGAGCCGCGAGAGAACCCAGGCCTGCCAGCGCTTCTCGAACAGCTCGACCTTTGCGACGTAGTGCATCGGCCGGTTCCAGGGCAGCATGCACCCGATCACGAACGGGTCGAGGAAGCTGCGGTGGTTGGCCGCGACGAGCAGGCCGCCCTCGACGCGGGCGTACTCACGCCCGATCCGGTTCAGCCGGAAGTAGATGAGGAAGATCGGCTGCAGGATGCCGCGCGCGAGGAGGTACAGGGCCATGTTGACCCCGTGCTCACGCGTGTATGCATGCAGGCGTTCGAACCGCTCGTCGGTCACGTCAAGGGCTACACGCCTTTGTGCGGGGCGTTACTCGTTGACGGCGCCGATGCAGAGCGGGGTCCCAGTCGGCGCTTCGCGTAGGCCCATAACGTTCGGACCCGCTCGCCCGACTGCCTACCAGGCGCTTTCGACGATGCGCGCAGCTCCTCGATCCGGCGGATCGGGCGTCATGCCGAGCTCGCCGCGGTCGAGGATGGCGTCCAGCGCCGTCGTCGAGCTGCGATTCGTCGGCGCCGATCTCGCCCAGATGGCGGCGGCCGCCGGATAGCTCCTCGACCCGGGGGCCGATGCCGGCGGGGTCGGTGCCGAGCGCTGTCGCGAGGGCGGCGATGGCGCCCGGGGCGCGGTCGCGCAGCGCCTCGAGCGCCCTGGGCAGGATCGCCGCGTTGGTCTCCGCGTGCGGGATGCGGAGGACGCGGACGAGCGTCTGGCAGATCACGTGGTGGAGCGAGAAGAGCGCGGAGTCGAGCGCGTAGGCGCAGAGCAGCGAGCCGAGCGCCAGGGCGGCGCGGTCGCGCTCGGCCGGCGACTGGTCGAGGGCGGTGGCGATCAGGCGCGCGCCGTCGAGCGCCGCCTGGCGCGAGACCGGATTGGCGAGCGGCGTGTAGAGCGAGTCGGCGCCGTGCGCCAGGGCGTTCATCGCGCTCGCCCGCATCTCCGCCTCCGGTTGGCCGGTCATCTCGGGCGGGTCGGCGATGACCATCACCGGCCGGACCAGGTGCGGCGCCTGCGCGCCCTCGGGCAGGCGGTGGATCGTGGTCATCTCCGCGCCGGAGAGCGTCGTCGGGATCGCGCAGACCCGGCCGCCGCGGACGGCGGCGACGGCCTTCGCGGAGTCGATCACCCGGCCGCCGCCGAGCGCGACGAGCGTGGGCACGGTGACGCGCTCGAGCAGCGCGGCGGAGATCTCGGGCACGGCGCCGGCTGGTACCTCGTGGACGGCGACCGCGGCTTCGGCGAGCGCGACCGGGGCGCCCTCGAGCGCCCGCCGCGTGGTCAGCAGCTCGTAGCGCTCCCAGCCACGATCGGCGAGCGTCTCGGCGGCGGCGAGCAACGACCCCTCGCCGAACAGCACCGTCCGCTCACCGTCACGCCACTGAAACTCGTCCTGGTCGAACGGAAACTCGCGAGCCACGACCGCGATTCTGCCTACTCTTGACCCAGAACGCCGGAGTAGCTCAGTTGGCCAGAGCACCGCTCTTGTAAAGCGGGGGCCGCGGGTTCGAATCCCGCCTCCGGCTTTAGAGCTTGACTTCGCGCGCTGCCAGGTGTGAGCCGACCTTGCGCTTGACGCGCTGGAGGGCGTTGTCGACCGTCTTCGTGTCGCACTCGAGCATCTCGGCGATCGTCTCGTATGAGTAGCCGTCGAGGTAGAGCGCTAGCACCTGGCTCTCGAGCTCGGAGAGGACGCTCGACAGGCACGCCACCAGGCTCCGCAACTCCTCGGTCGCGACGACCTGGTTGGCCGGGTCGTGCTTGGGGGCGCCGGGCAGGAGCTCCTCGAGGGTGGTCTCGGAGTCGCCCGGTGCCGCCGGCGTCTGGCCGAATGACACGTACTGGTTGAGCGGCGCGTGCTTGTTGCGGCTCGCCGTCTTCACGGCGGTGATGATCTGGCGGGTGATGCAGAGCTCCGCGAAGTTGCGGAAGCTCGACTCGCGGTCGGTGCGGTAGTCGCGAACCGCCTTGTAGAGGCCGAGCAGGCCCTCCTGGATCAGGTCCTCGGAGTCGCCGCCGAGGAGGAAATAGGACGACGCCTTCAGGCGGACGAAGCCGCGATAGCGCTTGATGATCCGCTCGTAGGCATCTGCGTGACCGTCCTTGGCCAGGGCGACCAGGTAATGATCATCAAGCTCAACTCGAGCTTCAGGTCCAGGCCGACGAGTACTGCTTGCCGGCGAGACCGACGCGAACTCATGGGTTGGTAGTGCCACAGGACCCTCCTTAAAGGGGTTTCTGTGGCGCCCGCACCTCCCATGGAGCGCCCCTATCTCTCCGCGTAACGCTCAGACCTAGACCTGAGGTTCACGGTTATGGAGAGCAGACTAGACCGGCCAGGTAGTTCTGTCAACCCCCGCGTCCCTGCTCTGCAATTTTCCTTGCTTCGAACATCATCACCGCCGCTGCCGCTGCGACGTTCAAAGAGTCCACCCTGCCGAGCAGGGGGATCGAGACGAGCAGGTCGCACGCGTCGGCCACCCGAGGCCGCAATCCCTTCTCCTCGCCACCGAGAACGAGGACCACCCGGCCGTCGTAGTCGGGCTTCTCGTAGGAGTCCGGAGCCTCGGCGTCGGCCCCGTAGATCCAGGCCCCGGCGTTCTTCGCCTCTCCGAGCCAGTCGGCGAGGTTTCGTACGTGCGCGACCGCCAGGTGCTCGACCGCGCCTGCCGACGCCTTGCAGGCCGCGGCCGTGACCCCGGCCGAGTGGCGCTCGGGGATGACCACGCCGCTCGCCCCCGCCGCCTCTGCCGAGCGACAGATCGCGCCGAGGTTGCGCGGGTCCTGGACGCGGTCCAGCGCGAGGACGAGCGCGTCCTCGTCTTTCAAGAGCGACCCGGGGTCGGCGTACGGATATGGGTCGACCTCGGCGATCACCCCCTGATGGTCAGGCGAGCCGCAGCGGGCGGTCAACTCCTCGTTCGAGAGCTCCTTCTCGGTCAGCACCTGATGCACCCGCCGGCGACCGCGGGCCGCCTCCTCGACGGGCCGGCGGCCGTAGATCACCTCGGTCCTGCCGCCGTCAGCCACGCGGAACGAGCCTGGCCCCGTCGGCGCCGTCGCGAACCTCCCAGCCGAGCTCGGCGAGCTGGTCGCGGATCGCGTCGGCGCGCTCGAAGTCCCGCTCCGCGCGCGCCCGCTCGCGCTCGGCGAGGAGCTCCTCGGCGTCGGCGTCGGCGGTCTCACCGGCCTCGGCGAGCGCCTCGAGGCCGAGCAGCGGCAGCAGCTCGATCACCGTTTCGCGCGCGCCGGGCACGGGCCGCCGGTTCGCCTCGCCGATCAGCTCGAAGAGCTCGGCGAGCGCGCGGGGGGTGTTGAAGTCATCGGCGAGGGCGTCGAGGAAGGCCTTCTTCGCGCTCCGTCACCAGGGGGTCAGACCCCTGTGCCCCGGGGCTCAGCGCTCCGTGCTGGGCTCGGGTCAGACCCCTGCGCGCAGGAAGTTCCGGATGCGCTCGTTTCGCGCCTGTGCCTCCTCCAGCGCGGCTTCGGAGAACTCGAGTGGCTGGCGGTAGTGGCCGGAGACGAGGAAGCCGACGACCGCCTCCGGGCCGTACTCGTCGATCGCCGTCGAGAGCTGGAAGATGTTGCCGACCGACTTCGACATCTTCTCGGCGGCGATCTGGATCATCCCGTTGTGCATCCAGATCCGGGCGAGCGGCTCGTTGCGGGCGGCCTCGGTCTGCGCGATCTCGTTCTCGTGGTGGGGGAAGACGAGGTCGGAGCCGCCGCCGTGGATCGCGAAGTCGACGCCGAGCTCGGCCTCGGCCATCGCCGAGCACTCGATGTGCCAGCCCGGTCGGCCCTCTCCCCATGGCGAGGGCCAGGCGGTGTCCTCGCCCTCCTTGCGCGCCTTCCACAGCGCGAAGTCGAGCCGGTCCTCCTTCAGGTCCTCGGAGCCGGCCTCCTCACCCTGGTCCATGTCCTCGACCAGCCGGTTCGAGAGCTTGCCGTAGTCCTCGAAGCTGCGGACCCGGAAGTAGACGTCGCCGCCCGACTCGTAGGCGTGGCCGGACTCGACCAGATCGGCGATCAGGGCGACGATCGGCTCGATCGTCTCCGTCGCCAGCGGCTCGGAGTCAGGACGGCCGAGCCCGAGGCGACCGGTGTCCTCGACGTAGGCGTCGGTCATCTCCCGTGCCCACTCGGCCGACGGCCGGCCGGCCTCGTCGGCGGCGGCATAGATCTTGTCGTTGACGTCGGTGACGTTGATGACGAGGCGGGGCGCGTAGCCCTCGCGCTCGAGGAAGCGGCGCAGGAGCATGAAGACGACGTACGGGCGGGCGTTGCCGACGTGGATCCGGCCGTAGGTGGTGGGCCCGCACGCGTAGATCCCGACCTCGGCGCCGGGGGCCGGCTCCAGTGCCTTCGGCTCGCCGCCGAGCGTGTCCTTGATCGTCACCTCACGCATCTCATGCAGATGAGATCGAGCCGAACCGGACGCGAAGCGGAGGATTCGGCGATTTCATTCTGGGCAGGCTATAGCCGCGGGCTGGGCCGAAAACTCGCTCTTTGCGGACATCGGCCCGGTGGCCCGCCCGCAGAGACCTTTCCCCGCCCGGGCCGACCAATAATCTCCGCTCGCCTTGAGTGTCGCCACCAACCAGGCCCCGACGCTCCGCGATCAGCGGCTGCGGCGGGTGGAGCAGGCCTTCGCGACCATGCCCGAGCGGTACCTGGGCACGGGAAGGGACTTCCGCCTGCTCGGGGAGGAGCGCTTCGACGCGGCCTTCGACGTCCGCCTCGGCGACGTCGGGCGCTCGTGGCAGGTCCGGGTCACGCCGGCCCGCTGCTCGGTCTCGCTCTCGCCGAGCCGCAAGGCCGACGTTGTCATCGGCAGCGACGCCGGCACCTGGCTGGCGATGCGCGAGGGCCGGCTCTCCGGCCTCGACGCGTTCGCCGCCCGCCGCCTCTACGCGCGCGGCGACCTCGACCTGGCGCTGGCCTTCGAGGGCCTCTTCGAGCTTCCCGGTGCCAGGCCGCCGCTGATCACCCTCAACCAGATCCCGACCCGCCACGGGGACATCTCGACCCTGAGCGCGGGCGCGGGCGACGAGCACGTGATCTGCATCCACGGGCTCGGCTCGAACAAGACCTCGTTCTTCGAGACCGTCGCGGCCCTCGCCGGCGACCACACGGTCCACGCGATCGACCTGCCGGGGTTCGGCTCCTCGTCGAAGCCCGCCCGGGCCGCCTACGACGCGCCGTACTTCGCCCACTCCGTCCGCGCCCTGATGGACACCCTCGGCATCGATCGCGCCCACCTGATCGGCAACTCGATGGGCGGCCGCGTCGCGCTCGAGGTGGCTCTCGGCGCCCCCAGCCGGGTGCGCAGCCTGAGCCTGCTGGCGCCGGCGCTCGCGTTCCTGCGCCGCCGCGAGCTGGTCCCGCTGGTCAAGCTGCTCCGTCCCGAGCTCGCCGCGATCCCCCACTCGCTCCGCCAGGCCAGGGTCCGCGCCCAGTTCTGGAGCATGTTCGCCCGGCCGGAGCGCCTCGACCCCGCCTCGGCCGACATCGCCTGCGATGAGTTCTGCCGGACCTACCGCTCCCGGTCCGCGCGAGTCGCCTTCTACGCGGCCGCGCGCAACATCTACCTCGATGCTCCCCACGGCGAGAAGGGCCTCTGGACGCGCCTGCGGGCGCTCGACCTGCCGTCGATCTTCGTCTGGGGCGACCAGGACCGGTTGGTCCCGGCCGGCTTCTCCCGCCACGTCGCCGAGGCCCTGCCGAACGCCCGGCAGGTGGTCCTGCCCGATTGCGGCCACGTGCCCCAGGTCGAGCTGCCCGAACAGACGAACGCGCTGATCGCCGAGACGATCGCCGCGGCCGAGGGCGACGTGCCTCGCGTCTTCCCCCTCGCCCGTACCGCCTGAACCCCACTCCGCGCCAGCCTCCTAGACTGAGCCTCCGATGGGGGACCCGACCACAATCGGAGCCCAGGCGTCGACCAACGGCGCCGGCGACCACGAGGATCTGAGCGACGCCGAGGCCGAGGAGGCTTCGGTCGGCGTCACCGATGCGCTGGGCGGATTCGCCGCCGGCCTGACGGGACGCCTCGCGGGCGCCGGCAAGGCAATTGCGTCGACAGTCGGCTCGAGCTTCGCCGGCGCACTGAAGGCTGACCTCGACGAGCGCGACCCGGACTACATCCGCGCCAACCTGCCCACGCTCTGGCTGTTCACCAGCATCTGGTTCCGCGGCGAGGTCCGCAACATGGGCAACGTCCCCGAGGACGGCCCGGTGCTCTTGGTCGGCAACCACTCGGGCGGGAACCTGACCCCGGACACCCACCTCTTCACGCTCGCCTTCTACACCTACTTCGGCGTCGAGCGAGCCTTCTACCAGCTCGCACACAACCTGGTCCTCGCCTCGCCGGTCGGGCCGATCCTGCGTCGCTACGGCACCGTCGCCGCCTCCCACGAGCACGCCCAGCAGGCGCTGCGCGAGGGGTCGGCGCTGCTGGTCTACCCCGGCGGCGACTGGGAGGTCCACCGGCCGAGCTGGGAGGCCGGCAAGGTCGACTTCAACGACCGCAAGGGCTTCATCCGGCTGGCGCTGAACGAGGGCGTGCCGATCGTCCCGGTCGTCTCCGCCGGCGGCCAGGAGACCGCGCTCGTGCTGAGTCGCGGCGACTGGCTGGCGCGCCTGCTCCAGCTCGACAAGATGTTCCGACTCAAGGTCCTGCCGCTGACCGTCGGGCCCCCGTGGCCCCTGAGCGTCGGCGACTTCCTCCCGCGCGTCCCGCTGCCGGCGAAGCTGACGATCGAGGTGCTGCCGCCGATCCACCTCCGCGAGCAGTTCGGCCCCGAGCCGGACATCGACGAGGTCTACGAGCACGTCACGCGGACGATGCAGGAGACGCTCGACTCGCTCTACGCAGAGCGTCGCTACCCGGTGATCGGCTAGGTGTGAGGGCATGAGGCTGAAGGAATCAGTCGTCGTCAGGGCCTCGCCGGACGAGGTCTGGGACTACATCGAGGATCCCGCCAACTGGCTGCACTTCATGGCCGGCGTCACCCGCTGGGAGGTCTCCGGCGATCTGCAAAACGGCCTCGGCGCCCGCTACCGGATGCTGATCCGGGTCGGCTCGGCCGAGGTCGGCGGACTCGTCGAGATGGTCGAGTGGGACCGGCCCCGCGACCTCGCCTGGAACTCGGTCACCGGGATCGACCAGCGCGGCCGCTTCCGCCTCCGCGAGTTCGCCGAGGGCCGCACGAAGATCGAGCTCCGCTACGCCTACGGGGTCGCGGGCTCCGGCGTCCCCGGCCTGATCTCCGAATGGGTCTCGGCCCCGACGATCTCCAGCCACCTGCGCCGCTCCCTGCACCAGCTCAAGCGCCAGGTCGAGCACGAGAAGCTCCGCAAGGAAGCCGCCGGCGGCGCGCGGAGCGCGAGTCGGCCCCGGTCTAAGGGAACGCGAGCGCTGCGTCCGCGCCGCGAGGCGCCGAGGTCGCGGGCACGTAGGGCAACGGATCAGGGGCGCGTGCGTCGAATCCGAACCGCTTGGACACTTAGGTAGTCCATGGCGTACTCAGACGTCCAAGCGGCAAGAATCGGCCGCGCTTGGACACTTGACCACGCCATGGTGTGGTTAGACGTCCAAGCGATGGCCACAAACGTCTCGCGTCCCTCGCCCCGGCCCCAATCCCACCCTCCTTACGTGCCCGCGACCTGGGCGCCTCGCGCCGCGGACGCAGCGCTTCCGTCCCTAGCCGCGATCCAAAGAAACTCCGAGAAAGCTCCTTACGCCGCGCCCCTCCTCCCGTCTCACCCCGCAGAGGCGCACCGGCCTCTACGAACGAAGCATTTACGGAGGAGGTACTGGAATGAAACGGATCACGACGGCAATCGCCCTGGTGGCGTGCGCCTCGCTCGCGGTCGCGTCGCCTGCGGCTGCGAAGCCGGGGCATGGCCACGGGCCCGGTGGGCCCGGAGGCCCGCGCTGCGAGACCGACCACGCGACGCCCACGGCCGACACGGTCGCCGGGCACGTCGCCAACGCATACGCCGCGATCGACGCGTTCAACGCCGCGGTCGCCGTTCCCGACGATGCCGCGGCCGCCGAGGCGCTCCGCACGTATTCGTCGGAGGCGCGCTCCGCGATCTGCGAGTCGAAGCAGGTCGACGGGCCACCGCCCTCGATCGATTCGCTGGAGACGCTCGGCGACATGCACGTCGCCGCGCTTACCGCCTACGGCGCGGCCTTCGACGCCGCCAGCGATGAGCTCAAGCGGGCTGTCCGCCGCGCGATCATCCACGAGAAGCGCTCGTGCGAGCAAGGTCATCCACGTCCTCACCCGTCTGGGTGGAAGCGAGGACACGACCCCCGCTGACAAGGCGCGGATCGACGCACTGGTCGCCGAATACGAGGCCGCCTGCGACGCGGTCGAGGTTCCCGGCGGTCCGTCCGGCGAGCGCCCGGAAAAGCCCGACCGGCCCGATCGCCCTGATCGCCCGGGTAAGCCCGGCGGTCCCGGTGGCACAGGCCCCGGCTCCGGCGGCCCAGGCGCTGGAGGAGGTGACGGCGAGTAGCGGATCGACCGGCATGGATCCAGCGAAAGGCGGATCGGGCGCAAGCCCGGTCCGCCTCTCGGCCTCGATGTACCCTTGAGGAACGGTGCAGGCTGCATGGAAGCGGTAGAGCAAGCGGAGTTGACGGAGGGCGGCGGACGGCGCCGCTCCGAGGGTCGCATCGCGACCGTCTCGCTCAAGCTGCTCTCCGACGAGCGCCTCGCCCACCTCGCCGCCGAGGGCAACAAGGCCGCCTTCGCCACGATCTACGAGCGTCACCACCAGGCGCTCTATCGCTACTGCCGCACGATCACCCGCAACGACGAGGACGCCCGTGACGCCCTCCAGGCAACGATGCTGAACGCGATGAGAGCTATCGACACAAAACCCAAGAAGCTGCGCGCCTGGCTCTACCGGATCGCCCACAACGAGTCGATCTCGGTCCTGCGCTCCGGCAAGCGCCACGCCGCCGTGCAGATCGACGACGTCGAGCCTTCCGCCGAGGCGCCGCTCGAGTCCCGCCGCGAGCTGCGCGAGCTGCTCGACGACATCGGCCACCTCTCCGATCGCCAGCGCCAGGCGCTCGTCATGCGCGAGCTCGGCGGCCTCGGCTACGACGAGATCGGCGTCGCGCTCGAGTGCTCACCGGCCGCTGCGAAGCAGGCCGCCTTCGACGCCCGCGGCGCGCTCCACGAGCTCTCCGAGGCGCGCGACACCGACTGCGAGGCGATCCGCAAGCGGATCTCCGACGGCGACCGCCGCCTCCTGCGCGCCCGTGGCGTCCGCGCTCATCTGCGCACCTGCGATCCGTGCCGTCACTTCGAGGCGGTCATGCAGAACCGCAAGGCGAAGCTGGCCGGGCTCGTGCCCGTCCTCTCCCCCGCTGCATCGGCGGCGATCCTGCAGTCGGTCCTCGGCGGTGGCGCCGGTGGCGCCGCGGTTGCCGCGGGCACGGCCGGCGGCGGTGCCGCAGCGGTCGGCGGCGGCGCGGCCGCGGCCGGCGGCGGAGCCGCAGCCGTCGGTGGAGGCGCTGCGGTCGGCGGAGCCGCGCTCAGCGGCGCCGCGGTAAAGGGCATCGTCGCCGGCGTGGCCGCAGTGCTCGCCACGGGCGGCGCGATCGCCGTGAAGGAGGAGCGCTCCGGGAACGACGGCGGTGGCAACGGGTCGGCAGCACAGGTCCGCGAGGCGGAGACGCCTGCCGCGGCCGGCGGCGGCGCGGCAGCCGGCGCGTCCGAAGGGACCGAGGCGTCGGTCCCCGGCACGGGCGGCGAGTCCAACACCGGCAACGCGACGGCGACAGGCGACAAGCCGTCCGGCCAGGCGGGCAACAACCAGAATCTTCAGGGCAACGGCAGCGGCGGCAAGGCCCAGGAGGGCGACGCCGCAGGCGCCGAGGGCACGCACCCGCAGAACCCGGGCGGCACCCATCCGGGTGCCCAGCCCCAACCCGGCGCCCAGGGAGCCCACCCGCCGCGGCCCCAGCCGGGCCCGCGCCGGCGGCCAGCGTCCACCGCGCCCCGCCGGCGGCGGCGCAGGCCCCGCTCAGAACGGCGGCGCTGGAGGAGCCGGGACCCATCCCGCCGGCGGCGGCACGGCCCCGGCCGGCGGCGGACCCACGGCCGGCAGCACCAAGCCACCGCTGGGCGGAGCGACCACCCCGACGCAGCCCCGTCCGCCACGGGGCGACGGCACGGTTACCCGCCCACCTCCCCTAGCCGGCGACTAGGACGGGCGGCTAGCCGCGCCTCAGCCGGATCTCGATCTCCCCGACCGGGAGGATCCAGCACAGGAACCGCTCGTAGAACTGCTTCGGCAGCGCGTTGACCAACGGGCTCACCAGCCGATTCATCCCGGAATGGTGCTCAGCGAGGAAGTTGAATCGGCGCGACTCGATCCGGAACCCGCTCGGGTGGCCGTGGATCCCCTCGACGATCCGGTCGAAGGTGAACCAGCCGAAAAAGCGCCGATGGGTCAGGTCGTTGTAGCCGTTCCCGTTCGAGAAGTGCGGCACGCGGACGTGCAGCTCGCCCCCCGGCTCGAGGATCCGTTCGATCTCGTCGAGCGTCGCGAACAGGTCGTCGACGTGCTCGACCACATGCGAGGCGTAGACGTAGCCGAACTCGCCGTCCTCGAACGGGTAGGGAAGGCTGTCCAGGTCATGAGAGATATCCGGAGAGCAGCGAGGATCATGGTCCAGATTGACCCAACCCTGCTTGTAGTCGTGGCCGCAGCCCAGGTTGAGGCGCTTCACGGGCGGGCCCTAGACCAGCTCGCGCTTGAGCACCTTGCCGGTCGCATTGCGCGGCAGCTCGTCGAGGAACTCGACCTCGCGCGGCACCTTGTAGCCGGCAAGGTTCGACTTGACGTGCTTCTTGAGCTCGTCCTCGGAGCCCTCACCGCCGTCGTTCGTGACGACGAACGCCTTCAGCCGCTGGC
This sequence comes from uncultured Thermoleophilia bacterium, assembly GCA_963785155.1. GTDB lineage: Bacteria > Actinomycetota > Thermoleophilia > Solirubrobacterales > 70-9 > DASUSH01. The sequence goes on along the minus strand of CAWAUB010000007.1, from coordinate 61,794 downwards.
CGAACTCGTCGTCGTCGACGCCGATCACGGCGACCTCCTTGACCGAATCGTGGTCGGCGAGCAGATCCTCGACCTCCCGCGGGAAGACGTTCTCGCCGCCCGAGACGATCATCTCGTCGTCGCGGCCGTCGATGAAGAGCCGGCCCTCCTCGTCGAAATGGCCGACGTCGCCGCTCGAGAGCAGGCCCTTGTAGTCGTCCTTGCCACCGCCGCCCGTATAGCCCTCGAAGGCCATCTCGTTGCCGACGAAGATCCGCCCGGTGTCGCCCTCGGAGACCTCGCCCTCGCCCTCCTGATCGACGATCTTGACCACCGTGCCCCGCGGCGGGATCCCGGCCGTGCCGGGCGCCGCGCGCAGGTCCTCCGGCGTCGCGATCGTGGCCCAGGCGACCTCGGTCGAGCCGTAGAGGTTGTAGAGGTTTTCGCCGAAGGTGTCCATCCACTTCGTCGCCATCTCGCCCGGGAGCGCTGAGCCGCTTGCGGCCGTGACCCGGAGCGCCGAAAGGTCGTATTCGCGGATCGTCTCCTCGGGCAGCTCGAGGATCCGCTGCATCATCACCGGCACGACGACGAGCGCGGTCGCGCCGCTCTCGGCGGTCGCCCGCAGGGTCTCCTCGGGGTCGAACTTGCGACGCAGGATGTAGGTCGAGCGCAGCGAGAGGCCGAGCTGGAAGTGAGCCATCCCCCAGGAGTGGAAGAGGGGCGCGGCGATCATCGTCCGCTCCTCCGCCTGCAGCGGGATCCGGGAGAACATCGCCGCCAGCGGCGCGAGGCTTCCAGGGGAGCTGCGCTGCGCGCCCTTGGGCGTCCCGGTCGTGCCCGAGGTGAGGATGATGAACCGGGCCTCCTCCTCGGGCGGCGAGACCGGCGAATGGTCGTTCGACGCGATCAGGTCCTCGAGCGCGATGTCGGGAATCTCCCCGGTCGCCGCCTGCGCCGGAACGTCCTCATCCTCGCGGTCGGACCAGGAGACGTAGCGCTTGAGCTCGTCGCCGCCCTCCGCCTCCAGCGCCTCACCGAGCAGCTCGCGGAACTCCTCGTCGTAGATCAGGGCCTTCGGCTTCTCGTTCTCAACCACGCCGGCAAGCTGAGGCGCCGCGAACATCGTGTTCAGGAAGAGGGCGTGCGCCCCGACCTTCGCGCAGGCGAGCGTCGCGTCGATGAAGCCACGGTGGTTGCGCGCCATGATCGCGACGCCGTCGCCCTCCGAGATGCCGTCGGCCGCGAGGCCGCGAGCGAGGGCGTTCGAGCGGCGATCGACCTCGGAGAAGGTGAGCGAGCCGACCTCGTCGACGATCGCTGTCTCGTCGCCCCGCGCGATCGCCCCCGCGGCGATGCCCGCCGCCGGGGAGGCGCCCCAGCGGTGCAGCTCGCGCAGCGTCGCCGCGAGCCGGTCGGGGCGGGTCGCACGGATTACGCCTGCCTCGTAGAGGGTCTTGGCGTTGAACGGAGCGTCGACCAGCGGCCCGAGCGGGCCGGCCGGGATCTTGCGCGCGATCGAGGCGCCCGGGACACGCCCCGCAACGTCGCCGATTTTCGAACGGATCGCCATCAGATGCAGATCTGATCGAGCCAAACCGGAAGCGAAGCTGAGGATTTGGCGGTGGTTTCATTTTCGTAACCCTAGTTACCCGCAGCGAGCCGCGTCACACCTCTCACTCAGCTGTCGATCGCGGCGATCGCGATGCACGCGATCCCCTCGCCCCGCCCGATCCAGCCCATCCCCTCGTTGGTCGTCGCCTTGACGCTGACCGGGGCGCGAAGAATGTCGCGAAGGTTGCCCTCCATCTCCAGCCGGTAATCGGCCAGCCGCGGCTCCTCGCAGACGACGCTCGCATCGACGTTGACCACGATCCCGGGCAGCTGACCTTGGACCGTGCGGAGCAGGTCGAGCGAGTCGGCATCGCGCCAGGTCTCGTCGTCGTCGGGAAACTGCGTGCCGAGGTCACCGAGGCCGGCGGCGCCGAGCAGCGCGTCGATCACGGCGTGGATGAGCACGTCGGCGTCGGAGTGGCCCGCGAGGCCACGCTCGTGCTCGATTTCGACACCGCCGAGCACGAGCCGACGGCCGGCCTCGAAGCGGTGCGAGTCGTAGCCGATCCCGACCCTCATCCGATCGGCTCCATGCGCCGCTCGCGGCGCTCGAACACGGCGATCTCCTCCACGCCCAGATCATCGAGCAATTCGCGCGCCGCGTCGTAGCCGAAGCCGACGTGCTCGGGAACGTGCGCGTCCGAGGAGAGCGCGAACGGCGTCCCGGCCTCGGCGCACATCCGGGCCAGGGCCGGCGCCGGGTAGATCTCGCCCACCGGCTTGCGCAGCCCCGCCGTCGAGATCTCGACCGCGATCCCGGCCTCTGCCATGGCCTCGACCGCGGGCTCGTAGAAGAAGCGAGGGTCACGGTCGGGCAGCGGCCGGCCGTTGCCCCAGATCTTGACCAGGTCCGGGTGGGCCAGGATGTCGAAGAGGCCCGACCGCGCGGCCTCCGCGACCAGCTCGAAGTAGCCGCGCCAGACGCGCTCGGGGTCGCCGCTCCTCTCCCAGGCGTCGTAGTCCGGGTGGTCGACCGCCGACTCGCCGACGAAGTGGACCGAGCCGACGACGTAGTCGAAGTCGTGGGCGTCGAGCACCGTCGCGGTCCGGTCCTCCGCACCGGGCACGAAGTCCATCTCGATCCCGAGGCGCAGCGGCGTCGAGCGCACGAACTCGCAATAGGCGGCGAGGTCGTCCGTCGCCTGCTCGACCCAGAACGGGTGACGCCAGATCGCGAGCGCGTCGGCGAACCGGTAGACGTGCTCGGAGACCCCGAGCTCCCCCACGCCGGCGGCCTCCGCAGCCTCGAGATACCGATCGACGTTGGCCTCGGTGAAGTACTCCGCTGCGGCGGTCCCTGGTTCGTCCGGGCGCAGGTGCAGGTGATAGTCCGAGAGCACGGCTGGTTACGCTAGCCACCGATGGTCCACTTGAGGATCGTGGTCCCGGCGCCCCAGACCGAGCACGCGCTCGACCTGCTCTACGCGACGCCCTCGGTCTGCAATCTGATCTACCTCGAGCGGGCCGCTCGGAAGCCGGAGGGCGATGTGATCCTCTGCGACGTCGCCCGCGAGGACGTCAGCGTGATCGTCAGCGACCTCCGCGAGCTCGAGATCGACCAGGAGGGGTCGATCACGATGGAGGACATCGACTCGCAGATCTCGGCGTCGCAGCCGAAGCGGAGAAGGCCGCGGTCGGCCTGCCCTCCGACGCGGTCGTCTGGGAGGAGGTCGAGACCCGGACCTCGGAGAACGTCGAGCTCTCGGCGAGCTTCGTCGCCTTCATGGCGCTGGCGATGATGATCGCCGCCTGCGGCATCTTCCTCGACCAGACGATCCTGATCATCGGCGCGATGATCGTCGGGCCCGAGTTCGGTCCCCTCGCCGCCCTCTCCGTGGCCCTGGTGCAGAAGCGCCGCGACCTGGTCAGGCGGTCACTGCTGGCGCTCGCGGTCGGCTTCCCGATCGGGATCGCGATGACCTGTCGATGACGTTCATCTTCGACGTCCTCGGTCTGCTGCCCGCCAGCTTCGTTTCCGGCGGCGACGGCGCCGTTCACCGCCTTCATCAGCCACCCCGACTTCTTCTCCTTCTTCGTCGCGCTGCTCGCCGGCATCGCCGGGGTGCTGTCGCTGACGGCGGCGAAGTCGGGTGCGCTGATCGGCGTCCTCGTCTCGTGACGACCATTCCCTCCGCCGCCAACATCGGCGTCGCGTTCGCGCTCGGCGACTGGAGCGACTGGCGTGGCGCGATGGCCCAGCTCTCGCTGAACCTCACCGCCATCGTGCTCGCGGGCGTCGGCACCCTTTACATCCAGCGGCGCCTCTACATCCGCCGCCGGCGCAAGCACCTGCACGACGCCGGTCCGCGCGAAGCCGCCGGACTGCCGATCGGCCGCAGCCGGCGCGCGGATTCCATCAGCAACTGACGATCAGCTGTCGTTGACCGGGCGCCAGTTCTTGACGCCCGGCATCCGCGAGAGCGTGAAGAAGATCATCGAGTCGTGGTCCCCGTAGTGGATCTCCTCGGCGAAGCCCAGCCGCAGCCGCTCCGCCTGGACGCGGTCGTAGACCTTGCCCGGCCCGAACCGCGACGCGGTGAACCAGGCGATGCGCCACTGGTCGAGCCAGTCGAGGACGACCCGCGCCTCACCGCGGCCGCGCTGCGGGCCACGGCCGTGAAAGACGTCGTGGATCGAGATCCCGGCCCCCGGTGAGAGCCGCGGGATCAGCGTCTCGAGATACCACTCGGCGAACGCGCGGCGGTGGTCCGCGTCGATGAACAGGTAGTCGATCGTCTCCGGCAACTCGCCGACGCGCTCACGGACGTCGCCGACGACGAGCCGCCACCGCTCGGCGAGGTCCTTCGGCACGAAGCGGTGGGCGTCGTCGTGGAGGTCGAACGAGACGAGCCGGCCGGCGCCGTTGTCGCGCAGCGCCCGCAGGATCCAGGTCGTCGACCAGCCGCGAAACGGGGATATCTCGACCACGGACTCCGGCCGGCGGTCGCGGATCCGCAGGTAGGTGATCTCGGACTCGATGTCGTCGAGCTGGGGATTCATGAAGCGCTTGCGCTCCCAGTCGAAGCCGGCCTTGCGCGCGCTGGTGCGCACCCAGCGATACGCGAAGAAGCTCTGCCATGGCGAGTAGCCGACCCCTTCGTAGAGCAGGCGCTGCTCGTCGCGAACCCGCGCCAGGTCCTCGCCGAAGCGCTCGTAGAGATCGACCAGCTCGTCGGCGACCGCGCCGCTCACCTGACCTTCATCTTGAACGTGAACGGGACCTGGCCCTGCCCGGCGCCGGTCAGGCGCGGCGTCGCGATCCGCAGGGCCAGCTCGTCGTCGGTGGACTGGTTCTCGACGCCTATGTACCCGGGGTCGTAGAGGAACAGGCGGTGCAGTGTGAACGGCTCGCCGGTGGCCGAGGTCAACGTCGATTTCACGGTCTCGCCGTTCTCCGCCGTCGCGGTCACTGTGAGCTCATCGGCGGGACCCCGCGGAATCATGACCTCAACGGCATTTCCGTCCGCGATCAGGGTCAGCACCTGGACGACGTTGCCGGGCTGGACCTCGATCGTCTCCGCGTAGTCGGACGAGGTCCCCGGCCCCTTCGTGACCCGCGCGCCGTGATCCTCGATCGGGGGCAGCGTGTCGGCGACCGAGGGATCGAGCGTGCAGCCGCTCGCGCCGGCGGCGAGAGCGGCGATAACCAGGGTGGCGGCGCATCCCGCGGCCGGCCTCAGAAGCCCACCTCGTCGGCTCGCGGTTCCTTCTCGTCGACCTTGACGAGGACGTACTGATTGGTCCGGAAGACGACGTCCATGCCCTTCACCTCGTCCTGGAGGATGCCCGGCCAGCGCTCGCGGACGAAGTCCTCACAGGGCAGGCGACAGCGCTCGTTGGTCGTCACCAGGAAGTAGTCCACCTTTCCCCAGGGATCGTTCAGCGCCTCCTGCCAGACGGCGTCGCCACGATCGATTCGGTCGAAGAAGCGGTCGGGCTGCCCGGTGAGCAGCATGATCCCCAGCGACTGCGCGTCGTCGGTGAGGATCACGTCGTCGAGGGGGACGTTCTGTTCGATGAAGTCGGCCATGTTCTGCTCGTCGGCGATGCCGAGCGGGTAGCCGCCGATGGCGACGTTGCCCTCCTGGTCCTCGCCGGTCTCGATCGCGCGGAGGAAGGCGTTCTCCTCGTACTGGTAGCTGTACGTCTGCATCGTCCGGTACGTCGTCGGCACGGTCAGGACGAGGACGAGCAGGGTCGCGACCCAGATCGCGATCCGCATCTGCCTCGGTTTCCAGAGGTAGTAGAGCCAGGCCGCGCCGATCAGCGCGATCGGGATCGCGCGCATGTTGTAGCGGAGCTGGAGGAGGTTCGGATCGTTGTTCTGGAGGAAGAGGATCGCCGTGATCACCGCGTTCGTGACGACGAGCGCGGCCAGCACCAGCGACATCATGTCGCGGCGCACGACGGCGGTCACGATGAGCGCCGGGAATATGAGCACGGCTAACGGGAAGAGGCCGATGTTCAGGGTCAGCAGGTAGCTGCCGGCGAGCGCCGGGGTGAACCCACGCGCCTCCACTCCGGCGATGTCCTGCTGCGAGGCGCCGATGTCGGCGGAGGTCGGCCCGAACGTGAGGAAATAGAGCGGGTCGCCCAGGATCAGCCAGTTGAAGAAGAGCCACGCCCCACCCGCATAGACGACCGGCGCGAGGTAGAGGAGCAGCGAGCCCTCGAGCTCCTGGGGCCTGTAGATCTTGGTCCGCCCGGTCAGCGTGATCGCTCCGATCGCGGCGCCGATGACGAGGGCGAAGGGCAGGATCTCGTAGCGCGAGAGCATCGCGATCGCCATCGCGAGCCCGACGAAGGCGAGCAGGTGCGTGCGCCGCGTCAGGTTCCATCGCACGAGGAAGTAGATGGCGGCGGTGAGGAAGAAGAGGTAGACCGCCTCCGCCATCCCGTTCGCCCCGTAATAGATGAGCATCGGGTTGAGGCCGAAGAAGATGAGCAGCGGGTATCGCGCGAACCAGCGCATCTCGGTGACGCCGAGGACCCGGTTCATGACGACCATCAGCGCGGCCATGAACGTCGCCGAGGTCGCCGGCAGCGCCGCGAGCGAGGTCGCCAGCGGCTTGATCAGCGCAAACGGCAGGAAGGCGAGCGTCTGGAAGGGGGGCCAGACGAAGCCGATCGCCGCCAGCTTCGGCGGGTCGTTCCACCAGACGAAGTAGGCGTGTGAGAGGCGGGCGAGGGCGTCGAAGTTGACGAGGTGGAGGTCGACGACGACGCGATAGCCGATCAGGAAGTAGACGGCGAAGAAGATCGCGAAGATCGCGAGGGACTCGAGGCTCCGCCGGGACGGCAGGCGGCGGCGGCGAGGGGCCTTGCGCGGATGCCCGTTCTTGCGCGGCTCGTCCGGCGGGCCGGCGGGCAGCGGTGTCGGTGCGGTTGTCGTCTCCGTGGCCATCAGCGGCGAACCGGCGGCGCGCCCGCGATCCCGACGAGGAATCCGGCGCCGTAGACGACATGGGTCGCGACGATCCCGCCGCTGACCCGAAGCCACCGTCCCGGAGAACGGTCGGCGCCGGCAACCACGCAGGCGATCGCGTAGGCGAGCGCCCCAGCTTTCCAGAGGCGCAGGACGGGACCGCGGAGGAAGGGCCCGGCGGCCAGGCCGACCACGAGGGCCGAGGGCGCGAAATAGGACGGCTGCAGGGAGTTGCCACCGATCGTGCGTGCGTAGGCGCTGCGGTGGCGGGACCAGCGGTAGAGCTGACGCAGGTGGGCCTTCCAGAGCGGCCTGCGCGAGTGGTAGACGATCGCGCCGGGGTCGTAGCGGATCCGCCCGCCCCGGTCGAGCAGGCCCTGGCAGACGAGCGTGTCCTCGCCCCAGCGGTCGCCCGAATCGAGGCCGACCGCAAGCGCCTCGTCGCGGCGCAGGACGAGGTTCACCGAAGGCGCGTCGTCGACGTCGGCCGGCTCGGTGATCGCATAGCGCCACCGGTGCGGGCCGGAGACGAGCGGCGAGGCGTAGACGAGGCCGCCGAGCTGCTCCAGCTCGGTGTCGTCGGGCGGCGTCAGCGTCGGGCCGGCGACGGCCGAGATGCCGGCCTCCGAGCGCATCAGCCCAATCGCGATCCGCAGCCAGCTCGGATGGGGATAGGCGTCGTCGTCGATCAGCGCGACGTACTCGCCGCGGGCGCGCTCGAGCGCGATCTGCCGCTTGTGCCCGGTGGTCACGTCGCCGCCCGAGGGGATCGACCTCGACCGCGCGGATCGACGGTCGCCCCGGGGTCCTCGTCGGGCACGAAGATCACCTCGATCTCCTCGGGCAGGTCGAGCACGCCCTCGAGACAGCGGCGGCCGTACTCGTTCAGCTCGGGAGCGACGACGATGACACTGACCTCGGGCGCCGGCGGCTCTATGCCCGCGCCTCCTTGACTACGCCTGGCACCGGGCGACCCCGGCGGCGTAGCGCAGCCCCGCGGGATTCAGGTTCGATCGCGCCGCCCGGGTCGCCCAGGTCGCCCGCTCGGCGAGGCGGTCGCGCCGCTCCTCGCGCTCCTCGAGGGCGGTCAGCGGGCGGTAGCAGGCGGCCAGCCGGCGCTCGTACTCGGCCTCGAACTCGTCGACCTCGGCCGGTGGTGGCGACCACTCCGCCGGTGGCTCGCGCCCGTCGAGCAGCGCCTCGTAGAGCCCCTCGAGCTGGCGAGTGAGCTTCCCGGCCTCGAAGAGGGCGTCCGACTTCTCCGCCGCGGCCCGGCCGAACCGCTCGCGCTTCGCGGTGTCCATCACCAGCGACGCGATCGCCTCGGCGAAGGAGCGCGGGTGGCCGGCCACGTGTCCCGTGACCCCCTCGTCCACCTGCTCGATCTGCGCGTTGTCCACCCACGGCGTCGAGCAGGTGACCACGGGCACGCCCAGGCACATCGCCTCCTCGATCGCGAAGCTGTGCGACTCGCCGATCTCGGCCGCGGTGAAGAAGACGTCGCACGCTGCATAGAACGCCGCCAACTCCTCCTCGTTCGCGGTTGGGCCGAAGATGCGCACGTGCTCGAGCACGCCCAGGCGGTCGAGGCGGCGGAGCTTCGCGGGGGTCGGCCCGACGAGCGCGACCTGCGTCTCCGGCGCGAGCTCCAGGAGCGCCGGGATCATGTCGACGATCAGGTTTCGCCATTTGCGGTCGTTCGCGCGGCCGATCCGGCCGGCAACCGGGCGGTCGGGGTCCAGCCCGAGGCGCCGCTTCGCCTCGGCACGCTCGGGCGCGAGGTCGCGCAACCGGGCGATGTCGACCGGCCAGTGCGACACCCGGTGGCGGCGGTGGAAGTCCGGCCCCTCGAGCCCGAGCCGGATCCGATAGCGAAGCGCGCACATCTTGCTCGGGAAGAGGTGGCAGGAGAGCTGCGCCTCGTCGGCCGAGGCGTCGACCGCGCCGAAGACGTTCGACTCGACCAGGACCTCGATGCCCGCCGCGCGACATGCGGCCGGGACGAGCGGCTCGGCGACTCCGGCGCGGGTCACGTGGACGACGTCGGCGCCACGGATGAGCTCGGTCAGCCGGGCCTCGTCGCCGTCCGCGCAGTCGACGCGGATCCCGGCGGCCTCCAGCTCTGCTCGCCGCACCCCGTCCTCGAGCACGGCAACGACGCTGACCTCGAAACGGTCGCGATCGAAGGCGAGCGCGTGCGTCTGAACCGCCTTCTCGGTCCCCCCGAGACCCAGGCCGTTCACCGCGAGCACAACGCGCGTGCTCATCGCTGGCCGCCGGTGTTCTCGCGCTCGGTCATCTCGCCGCGCTGCTCGAGTTCGCGAGCGAGCACGGCGACGCCCTCGGGCGCCATCGCGACCTGGCCGGCCGCCGCCTTGGCGTCCGCCTCGGGCCCGACCTTGTCGTAGAAGCGGCGCAGGTACATCCGGTACCAGACGGCGAAGGTGTCCCAGGCCACCCACAGCGCGGCGCCGCCACCGACCCGAGGGAACTCGCGCTCGCGGGTGACGACAACCGGCGCCTCCGCGATCCGGTAGCCGAGCCGGTTGACGATCGCGAGCGCCTCGAGGTCGAAGGCGAAGCGCTTGACCAGGAGGCGGCCGGCGACCCGGCGGAGGACGTCGGCCTTGAACAGCTTCAGCCCGGTCTGCGTGTCCCGTACCGGCAGCCTGAAGAGGACGCGCACGAGCGCGTAATAGCCGAGCGAGAGGACCCTGCGCTTCAGGGGATAGTCGATCGTCGAGGAGCGATGCAGCTTGGAGCCGATCACCACGTCGGCGTCGAAGCCGACGAGCACGCCGTAGAGCAGCGCGAGCTGGCGCGGGTGGACCTCGAGGTCGGCGTCGACGAAGAGGACCAGGTCGCCGCGGGCCTCCCTTGCGCCTTCGACGAGCGCGTAGCCCTTGCCGAGGTTGTGCGGATAGCCGATCACGCGTACGTTGGGCAACGCCTCCGCGGCGATCTGCGCAAGTGTCAGCGTCTCGTCCTGAGAGCCGTCGTCGACGATCACGATCTCGAACTCGGCCTCGCTCGCGGTCAACGTCTCGTGTGTCTCGTGCACGCAGCGCTCGATGCGCGACGCCTCGTTGTAGGCGGGGACCACCACCGAGATCAGCCCGGGGTGCCGGAGGATCAGCCCCGGCGAGGAGGATTCGTCCGCTGCGTGAGTCACCTGGCGAAGGATGGAGGATCGGCGCCCTTAGGCCGGGCGGGCGCGCCCGATGCCCGCGCGCGGAGTGTCTCGGACACGTACGTCAGCGTCGTGATCAGGTACAGGGCAGGGAGCAGCGCCCAGGCCGGATCGGGCCGAGCCCGGTAGCCGCGCACGGCGGCGAACGCCGGTCCGATGACGGTCAGCGACCAGATCGCGCGGGCCAGCAGGCGCGAGCGGTCCACCTGGAAGCCGCGGCGCTGCGCGGGCTCGCCGAGGACGGTCCGGCGGGCGCGGCGCCGGGCCTTCCTGGCGTAGGCGCGCAGAGTCGGCGCGTAGTGATGGACGACGCCCTCGCGGACGCGCGCGAAGCGATAGCCGGCCTCCGCGAGGTCGCCGACGACGTCGGAGTGGACGAACGGGCGGTAGCGCGTCGCGAGCAGGGCCTCGCGGCGGACCAGGAAACCGTTCGAGCCCATGGGCGGCGGGCGCTCCGGATCGATGCGGACGAGGAGGGCGTCGGGCGTCTCCTCGACCTCCACGTCGAGCCCGGTCCAGCGGTCGAGATGGGCGGACCAGCGGTCGGCCCAGCCGAGGTCGATCGCAAGCGGGTCGGTGCCGCCGAGCAGCGCGCAGAGCCTGGTCACCGGCGGGTCCTGCTCCCGCCACTCGTGGAAGAGGGGGTCGGCGGAGACGACGTCGGGGGCGAGCTCGGTCGCGCTCACGAGCCGGCCGAGCCAGTCGGTGCCCGGCAGCTCGTTGTCGGCATCGAGCAGGAGGACCAGATCGCCGGTTGCCGCCTCGAGCCCGAGCGCCCTCCCCTCCTCCTCGTTTCGCTGCGGGTTCTCGACGATTCGGGCGCCGTGCCGCTCGGCGATCGCGCGGGTCGCGTCAGACGAGCCGCCGTCGACGCATAAGACATCGACTGCCCCCAGGTAGTTCTGCGTTGCAAGTGTCGAGAGGGCGGCCTCGAGTGTCGCGGCGTTGTTGAAGGTCGGAACGACAGCGGTCACCGACGGCAACGGCGCTTGGCTCATCTAATCCGCCCTGCTGCGGTTCAACCAGCGGTCGCGCCGGTCGAAGAGCTCGCTGCCGACCAGCAGGAATCCCGCGACCCCGATCTGGACGGCGATCAGCTGATCGGGGTTCTCGTGGAAGATCGCCAGCAGGGCGATCTGGAGCACGAAGCCGGCGCCGAGGACGGCGCCGAAGGCCATCCGCCCGAGCGCGAGGAAGTGGAACATGTAGACCTCGACCAGCGCGTAGATCATCATCGCCAGCCCGAGCGGCCCCAACCATTCCTTGCCGGCGCTGTAGTCGCTTCCGAACGCGACGTCGATCAACGGGCCGGGGATGACGAAGAAGGCGATCAGCGGCAGCAGGCCGAGGCCGACGACCGCGGCGAGGCCGTAGAGCAGGTGGTCGCGCTCGGCGGCGAGGTTGCGCAGGACGGCGACGCGCGGGAAGAGCACCGTGGTCGCGACCAGCGGGAGCAGCAGGAGCCCTCTGGCGGCGACGCTGACGGCCGCGTACGCGCCGGCCGTGACGTCCTCGAGAAAGGCGCGCGCGGCGAGCAGGTCCATGTTGGTCAGGGCGGCGATCAGGACGAGGACGATCGCGGCGCCGCGGGTGTAGGAGTCGAGCAGCTTCCGCCTGCGGCGAGCGTGCTTGCGGCCGACCGCCAGCAGGGCACCGAGCGGCAGCAGCGAGATGACGATCGTCAGCGCGGTTGCGAGCGCCAGGCCGAAGACGATCGCGGCCGCGCCGAACCCCACGGCCGCAAGGCCGAGGCCGATCACCACCTTGAGGACGGCGTAGGCGAGCTGGGAGAGCCCGAGGGCCATGAACCGCTCCGAGCCCTGCAGGCCACCCCATGCGATCGGCAGCGGGACGGTCGCCATCACCGCCGCGGCGAGGGCGATCACGGGCAGCTCGCGGTCGACGTTGAAGATGATCGCGAAGGGAACGGCGATCATCGCCCCGATCGCGAGGATGATCAGGCCCCAGCGGATGAGCGGCCGCAGGGTCTCGACGAGCAGGCCGCCGGCCTCCTCCTCGCGCCCGCCGGCGAGCGCATGCGCGACCTCGCGGGCGACCCGCGCCTGCAGGGAGAGGATCGGCACGTTGGCGACGAGCAGGATCGCGAACATCGTCACCAGCAACGAGTACTCGGCCGGGGTCAGCAGATGGGCGCTGACCAGCTGGAAGACGACGTTCAGGAGGTTCGAGACGGCGACCGCGATCGCGACGATCGCGCCGGAGCGCAGCAGGCCCGGCGCCGCGCCCTCCTCGTCGGGGTGGAGGACGGCCTCGAAGAACGCCTCGCTCTGCTCCTTGACCTCGGAGGGGCCCTCCTGCGTCGCCGGCGCTCGCCGGTCGGCGTCCGTCGCTCGTCGTTTCACCTCGCTCATTCTGTGCCTAAGACTGTCCTAACTCGCGCACCTCGGGGGTAAGATTGCGTTCTTCTGGGGCTGAGCAGGGAAGTCACCCCGCCCCGCGAACAGTCTTATGTAGACCTTTCCGCCCGTGGATCGGCGCGGATAACGACCCGACTTCACCACCTGGAACCGTGAACCCTTCGACCTCCGGCCCCACCCCGCTGAACCCGCGTGGCGGGCGGCCAGACCCGATCCGGACGCGGACCCGAGCGACGCCGAGCAGCAGCACGGCGCCGTTTCAGGGGCGCTCTGAGTCGTCGATCAGCTCCGAGGCGCAGGCCGTTCGCACCCTCGCGAGCGCCCACCGGATGGCGGGCGAGATCGAGAACGAGGCTCGCCGCCGGGCGGACGAGATCACCGCGCAGGCGGAGCTCGCGGCGGCGGAGCTGGACCGCGACTCGCGCGAGCGCGCCGAGGCGCGGGTCGCCCAGGCAACCGCGGAGCGCGACCGGATCTGGGAGCAGATCCGCATCGGCGTCGGCCGGGCGACCAAGCAGGTCGGCGACCTGCTGCGGATCCGCGAGGAGCTGCTGCTCGACCTGAAGGGGGCGATGAGCGACTCGCGTGATGCGCTCAACCGGCTCGAGGAAGGCGGCGGTGAGCCCGCCGTGGAGGCCGCTCCACCCGCGTGGTTGCCGGAGCCCGGCGAACTTCCTCCAGCCCCTCCCGCAACCGCACCGCAGGCGCCGCCACCGATCGCCGGCCAGGCGAGCGAGGTGGCGCGGCGCGGATCGCCCCTCTCCCCCGGTTTGGTGGCCGCGCCGGCCCCCGCCGCACCGCCCGCCCCGAGCCTCACCTCGCTCCGCGCCGGGCCCTTCGAGAGCTTTCTCGCCGTCATGCGCTTCGAGCGCGCACTTGCCGCGCTGCCGGCGGTCGACGCGGTCTACGTGCGGCGCTTCTCGAACGGGGAGGTCGACGTCGAGATCGAAGCGGCAAACAGCTCCAGGCTCGCCGAGGAGCTCCGTGGGATGGACGGTGTCAACACGGTGAAGGCCGAGGGTGGCCTGCTCCGGGTCGCGATGCTGGCGGAGACCCCGGAGTAGCCTGACCAGGCACGACCATGCGCAATTACGACTCCCTGCTACGGATGCTCTTCGCCGTGGCTGCGGGTTTGCTGGGGATGATCGCGATGTTCTTCTTCTTCGCCCTGATCCCGATGCTCGCGTTCGTCTTCTTCATCGTTCTCTACGCCGGCGACCAGGTCTTCAGGCGGCGATGAGGAATGAATAACGCCGAATCCTCCGCTTCGCGTCCGGTCCGGCTCGATCTCATCTGCATGAGATGAGCGCGACGGGCGGCGAAATCCGACAGGGATCGCTACAGGAATCTCTGCCGCATTACGAACTCCGGCCGGATTCGATCGACCCGAGCATCGTGCGGCTGCTCGACGCGTCGACGGCGCGTGTGTATGGCGCGGTCGTGCTGAGCGCGGGAGCCGAGGAGGCGCTCGTCGCCTTTTCGCGACCGACGCCGCGAGGCCTGGAGACCGTGGCGGCCATGCTCGGCCGGCGGATCAAGGCGGTCTCGGCCGACGCCGTAGCGGTCACGAGGGCGCAGCGGGCCGCCTACGGAACCGAGGCCACGCGGGAGCCCCGGAAGCGGCGGCGGCGCTTCGACCAGCCGCCGGAAGAGCCCACCGCCACCACCGAGCTGGAGGGGATGTCGCGCAGGACCGGCCTGCCGATCCTCTCACTCGACCCGTCGTCGGGTGCCGGGGCCCGGCAGATCGATCCTGTCGACGCGACCGCCGCCGCCCTGCTCGGCTACGACCTCTGCCACGCGCTCGGCGTACTGCCGCTCGAGGCCGACGCGCGCCTGATCACGGTCGCGACCTCCGACCCCGACGACCCGATCGCGAGGCGGGTGGTGGCCACGGTCACCGGCCGCGAGCCACGCTGGGTGATCGCCCCGGAGGACGAGCTCGAGCGGGCGATCAAGCGAGCCTTCGCACCAACCGTGGAGACAGAGGCGTCGGAGGCTTCGGTTGTCGAGCCCGCACCCGCACCCGAAGCGGCTCCACCGGTCCCGGAGCCCGCGCCCAAGCCGGAACCCGAGCCCGAGCCCCCTGCGCGCCAACGCCACCTCGGGGAGATGCTCCTGGGGGCCGGCCTGGTCACCCAGGCCGAGATCGACCAGGCGCTCGATATCCAGCGCCGCACGGGCGACCGGATGGGCCAGATCCTGATGCACGTGAGCGGCCTCAGCGACGAGGCCGTCGCCACCGCCCTCGCCGAACAGGCCCGCCTCACGGAGGTCGATCTCGACACGATCCGGCCCGAACAGGCCGCGGTCGAGCTGCTTCCGGAGAGCGTGATCCGCCGGCACCAGGTGGTCCCGCTCGAGATCGTCAACGGGACGCTCGTGATCGCGATGATCGACCAGGACGACCAGGACGCGCTCGCGGCGATCCGCGAGCACACCCAGCTGCCGCTGCGGATCATGCTCGCGCCCGCGTCGGCGATCAACCGCCTCCTACACCGCGTCTACGGCGACCAGTACGTGCGCAATGCCGTCCACGAACTGGTCGAGACGTCGCCCGAGGAGTCCGCCCATTTCGTGCTCTCGCGCGGCCAGGTGGTCTTCGGGGTGATCCTCGCGCTGGTCCTTTTGGTCGGCGGCATCGTCGACCCCGTGAAGACGATCGTCGTCATCTCGATCTTCGCGGTGAGCTTCTACCTGATCTTCGGCATCTACCGCTTCTATCTGGTCTACCGCTCGATCGAGCACGACGTCGAGCTGCCGGTCAGCGACCAGGACGTCGCGGCGCTGAGCGAGCGCACGCTGCCGATCTACACGATCCTCGTGCCGCTCTACAAGGAGGCGGCGATCATCCCGCACCTGATCGAGTCGATCCAGAAGATCGATTACCCGCCGACGAAGCTCGACGTCAAGCTGCTCCTCGAGGAGGACGACGAGGAGACCCTCGAACTGATGAGGGGCATGAACCTGCCGCCGCAGTTCGAGCCGATCGTCGTGCCGCACGCGCACCCGAAGACGAAGCCGAAGGCGTGCAACTACGGCCTACCGCACGCGCGCGGGGAGATGGTCGTCATCTTCGACGCCGAGGACGAGCCCGAGCCCGACCAGCTGAAGAAGGTCATCGCGTCGCTGCGGAACGCCAACGACCCGCAGATCGTCTGCGTCCAGGCCAGGCTCAACTACTACAACCCGAACCAGAACCTGCTCACCCGCTGGTTCACCACCGAGTACTCGATGTGGTTCGACCTCTTCCTCCCCGGACTTGACGCGACCGACGTGCCGATCCCGCTTGGCGGCACGTCGAACCACTTCATCCGCGCGAAGCTCGAGGAGCTCGGCGGCTGGGATCCGTTCAACGTGACCGAGGACGCCGACCTGGGCGTGCGGCTCTACCGGCACGGCTACCGCGTCGCCGTCGTCGACTCGACGACCTACGAGGAAGCGAATTCGGAGGTTCGCAACTGGGTCCGCCAGCGCTCCCGGTGGGTGAAGGGCTACATCCAGACCTGGCTGGTGCAGATGCGCCACCCGTGGAAGTTGATGCGCCAGATCGGGATCCGGCGCTGGTTCAGCTTCCAGACCGTCGTCGGCGGCACCTTCCTGGTCTTCCTCCTCAACCCGATCTTCTGGGGACTCACGAGCCTCTGGACGCTCACGGAGGCCGGCGTCTTACGCCAGGTCTTCCCCGGCCCCGTCTACTACGCGGGCGGCTTCGCCCTCTACGTGGGCAACTTCCTCTTCGCCTACGTCACCGCCGCCGGCGCCAGCTACCGCGGCTACAACCACCTCGTCAAGTACGCCCTCCTGGTGCCCCTCTACTGGGCGCTGATGTCAGTCGCCGCCTGGAAGGGCCTGATCCAGCTGATCCGGAAGCCGTTCTATTGGGAGAAGACCGAACACGGCCTCCACCTCCGCGAGGACGACTGGTCGGACCGCCCGAAGCGCCAGGGTTAGCTGTAGTCAGGGTCCCAGCTCGGCGGCAGGTTGCGGGGAAGCTCGATCTCGCCCGCGAACTCGATCGGGTCGCGCACCCCCGTCTGTCGAAGCCAGCGCGCCATCCTCGCCAGCCCCTGTTCGAGTTCGATCGGTTCACCCAGCCCGAACGCCGCGCGTACCTTGGAATGGTCCGCGAACGCGTGCTTGACCTCCCGGCGCTCCGGCAGATGCTCGACGCGCAGCGGGACGTCAAGCGCCTCCGCGACCAACTCGGCGAGCCGCGAGACCGTGACCGCCGTGTCGGCGCCAATATTGAAGGTCTGCCCTGCCGCCGGCTCGACCCGCACGCTGCGCGCGATCACAGGGGCCACGTCGTCGACGTGTGAGAAGGCGCGCGTCTGGCTTCCGTCTCCGAAGATTCGCATCGGCTCACCACGCAGAGCCGCGGCCATGAAGATTCCGACGACGTTGCGGTAAGGGTCGGCGACGTTCTGCCGCTCGCCGTAGACGTTGTGCGGCCGGAAGACCGTGTAGGGAAGGTCGAACATCGTCCACGCGCTTTCGAGGTCGAGCTCGGCGGCGTACTTCGAGATCCCGTACGGATCCTCAGGCGAGGGTTCCGTCCCCTCGCTCATCGGCAGCTGGCCGGCGCCGTACACGGCGATCGAGGAGGCGAAGACGAACCGCTGCACGTCTCCGATTACAGCCCGGTTGACGAGATTCACGGTGGCCTCAAGGTTGGTGCGGTAGTTGAAGCCGCGGATGAAATGAGAGAGACCTTCAGCTGCGTAGGCAGCCAGGTGGTAGACGTAGTCGAACGGCCCCTCGCGCTCGAACAGTCCGGTGACGAAGCCGGCGTCCCGCACGTCGCCTTCGATCGAACGCGCCGCCTCGGGCACGTTTTCGGGAAACCCCCCGGAAAGATCGTCGACAGCGACGACCTCCATGCCCATCTCCAGGCAGGCGTCGGCAACGTGGGAACCGATGAATCCTGCGGCCCCCGTAACCAGTGCGCGCTCGTGATTCGCCGGGCTCACCACTTATTCGTACCAACTCGGCACTGCTCCCCTAGATTCGACCCGTGCGCACCGGCGGGGATAACGATCCGAGCGTCTGCATCGTTCTGCCGACGCTCGACGAGGAACACCGGCTACCCCGTGTCCTCGCGTCGCTTGCCGCCCAGGACTATCTCGGCGAGGTCGAGATTCTGGTCGTCGATGGCGGTTCGGTGGATCGCACCAGGGAGATCGCCATCGATAGCGGGGCCAAGGTCCTCGACAACCCCCATCGTCGGGAGGAGCCCGCGCGTACGATCGGGATTGACGCCACGAAGGCGGAGCTCGTTTGCTTCATCGACGCCGACAACGAGCTTCCTCATTCCGGCTGGCTGGCGCGCCTCGTCGCGGCTCTGGACCTGGCGCCGGACGTGGTCTCGGCCGATTGCCTCTACCACGAGTGGCGTCGGTCCGACCCTCCGGTGAGCCGGCTCTGCGCGCTGATCGGCGGCGACGATCCGCTCGCGATCGACCTCGGATACGCCGATCGGTGGTCGTATCACCTCGGGCGCTGGACCGGAATGAAAGTCACCGAGGAGGATGCGGGTGATGCGTTGATCGTCGGTGTGGATCCGGCTCAGCCGCCGCCGATGGGCTCGAATGGCTACCTGGTCCGCCGCGAGGCGCTCCTGCGAACCGGGTACAGCCCGGAGTTCGTCCACTCCGACATCGTCGGCGACCTTGCGGCGCTCGGCTTCCGCTTCGCGCGGGTCAAGGACGGGATCGTCAACCACCACGCGACAGGGCTTCGCGAGTATGCGCGCAAGACCCGCCGCCGGGTCGGGCGCACCGTGACCGGCGAGCCCGCCCAGCGGCACGGCCTCCAGGCCCCGGCGGCCCGCGTCGCCTGGCTCTCGCTCAACGCCCTGCTCCTCGTCCGCCCGGTGATCCAGGCGCTGCGTGGATATCGACGTAAGCCCGACCCCGCGTGGGCCCTGTACCCGATCGTCTACTGGATAACGGTCGCCACCTACGCCGTCCGCTCGCTTGGCCAGCTCGCCACCAGCAGGCGGCTCCGCCCCCCGGGCGGACGCTGGCGCTGAGTCTTAGTCCGAGCTGCGTGCCAGCAGCTCGTCCAGGCGCTCGTAGGTCTCGTCCACGCCGCCCTCCATGGAGGCGGCCATGCCGTCGCGTTCCTCGTTCGTGAAGAACATCGAGACCGTCTTGATTTTCGTCCGGCCGTCGCCGAGGTCTTCGAACGTGTTCGTGTCTACGCACACGTAGCCGGGCATCCCGTCCCACTCGAACGTCTGGGAAATCAGCTCCGGCGGCTCGAACTCGCGGATCGTGCCGCGGAAGCGGATCTCGGTGCCGTCCTCGCTGCGGCTGAGGAACTGCCAGTCGCCGCCCTTGCGAACTTCCATCTTCTCGACGATCGTGGTCGAGGAGCGCATGCCCCACCATTGGGGGATCAGCTCGGGGTCCGTGAAGGCTGCGAAGACCTTCTCGCGCGGTGCGTTGAAGACGCGCTCGATGTGGATCTCGCGCTCGGTGTCCGTGGTCACCTTCGCCTTCTCTGTCGTGGCCTGCTGTGTGTCGGTCATCGGGGTGTTCCCTTCGGTTGTTCGAGGAGCTCGGCGAGCCGGTCGAGGCGGTCGGTCACCATCTGCCGGTAGCCGGCGATCCACACCTGGGCGTCGTCGAGGCGCCTGGGCCCGAGGCTGCAATGCCGGGTCCGCCCCACCTTTTCGGTGGTGACGAGTCCGGCCGCCTCGAGGACGCTCACGTGCTTCTTCAGCCCGGTGAGCGAGATCCCGTACGGCTCGGCGAGCTCGGAGATCGTCGCGGTACCGCCACCGAGCCGCTCGAGGATGTCCCTGCGGGTCGGGTCGGAGAGCGCTGCAAACGAACGGTCGAGCTCCTCTTGTTGATACTGAACCATCTAGTTCAGTATAGCGAATCAGCCGCGTTCGCGCAGAAGCTGCTCGGCGATCCTCAAATCGAGCGGCGCCGTGACCTTGAAGTTCTCCGGCGGCGCCTCGTGAACGAGAACCCGGCCGCCGCTCCGCTCGACGAGCATGGCGTCGTCAGAGGCCTGGGCGAGGAGCTCGGTCGAGCCGAGCGCATCGCGCAGGGCCTCCGTGCGAAATGCCTGCGGCGTCTGCACCGACCACAGGCTCGACCGGTCCAGGGTTCGGTGGACCTCACAGCCGCGCAGAACCTCCTTGGTCGTGTCGGTGACGGGGGTGGCCGCAACCACGCCCGCGGCCTCGGCATCCGCGCTCAGCACCGCCACGACCTCGTCGAAGAGCGCAGCCGTCGCGAGCGGTCGAGCGGCGTCGTGGACGACGACGATCTCGTCCTCGACCAGCGCGAGAGCGTTCGCCACGGACTCCGAGCGCGAGGGTCCACCCGCAACCGTCTCGGCCCGTGACCGATTCGAGGACAACCGTTAAGGGGCCTGGCCCCCCTTTAGGTTCGGGCGGATGGCACGAGGATGCGGCCGATTGATCCCGCCGCCTCCAGTGCGGCGAGCGACCAGGCGACCATCGGCCGCCCGGCCAGCTCGACGAACGCCTTCGGCCCCTCCGCGCCGAGGCGTTCGCCGGCGCCGGCGGCGGCGAGGATCGCTGTCGCGCTCACTCGTCGCCGCCGGCTCGCGGCGTGCTCCAGATACTGCCTACGTCAGGCCGCGGCGGCAGCCGCCCTGGCCTCTTCGCCGAAGCGGTCCTCGAGCAGGCCGTCGAGGTACTCCTCGGCGCCCTCCTCGTCCTTGTCCAGCGCGTACATGAACTCCGACGCGAGGATCTTCTTCGCCCGCGTGTACATCTGCTTCTCACCGGTCGAGAGGCCCTTCTCCATCTCGCGGATCGCGAGGTTACGGACGACCTCGGCCAGCTCGAAGACGTCGCCGGTGCGGATCTTCTCGCGGTTGTACTTGAACCGGCGGTTCCAGTTCTTCGGCATCTCGGAGACCTCTCCGGTCAGCACGTCGGTCACGCGCTTCACCTCGTCTCCGTCGATCACCCGGCGCAACCCGGCCTTGCCGGCGTTCTCGCAGGG
The DNA here is from genome assembly GCA_963785155.1 of uncultured Thermoleophilia bacterium. Taxonomy (GTDB): domain Bacteria; phylum Actinomycetota; class Thermoleophilia; order Solirubrobacterales; family 70-9; genus DASUSH01. The sequence goes on along the minus strand of CAWAUB010000007.1, from coordinate 41,214 downwards.
AACCATCACGGTCATCGAGTTGTGATGGATCTTGATCGTCAGATAGTCCCGCTTGTCCCCCAGGAGCTCCTTCGTCTCCTTCTTCGATACGACACCGGCCCCGTGGTGCGGGTAGACGACGTTGTCCCCAACTTCGAAGTTGCAGACTTCGATCGTCTCTTCCTCGAGGCCGGCCTCGAGCTCCTCTTCGATTGGCTCTGCGGTAGTGGTGCTGATGTGGTCCTCCTCTTAGTGGTGGTTGGGGACGGCGCCTTCCCTGGCGGCCGCCTAACTACGTCAGGTAACGATCGACGAGGTCGACCTCCTGAAGCCTGCGCAAGCCCTCGCGAATGTCCTTCGCGCGGGTCTCCCCGACGCCGTCGACCGCAGCCAGCTCCTCGCCGCCGGCCGCGAGGATCTCCTCGAGGCCGCCGAGCGAGCGGATGATCTTCTGGCTGACGAGCCGCGGCAATCGCGGGATCCGCCCCAGGGCGCGATAACCGCGGGGGGCGACGGGAAAGTCGAGCGTGTTCATCTTGCGGTCGTAGCCGAGCAGCTCGGCGAGGCGGCCGAAGTCGAGGAGGTCCGCGTGATCGAGCCGGGCGATCTCGGCGAGGGCCGTCTCCACGGTCTCCTCGGTGTCAAGCGCGATGTAGTCGCGGACGAGGGCCGCGCGATCGGCCATGACGCCCACCACCGTCTCCTCGAGCTGCATCTCGATCAGACGGCCCTCGGAGCCGAGCTCGATGATGTAACGCTCGACCTCCGCTGCCATGCGGGTCACGAGCTCTGCCCGCTGCATCACGGAGAGCACGTCGTAGAGGACGCCGCCGCCCTCGAACTCGAGCGCGAAGAGACGGGCCGAGACCTGATCGAGCCTGGCCCGGTACTTCTCGAGGGTCGCGAGCCCCTGGTTCGCCTTCGAGAGCACGGTCGGGATGTCCTGGAGGATGTACTTCATCCCCTCTAGGTAGAGCGAGACGACGTCCCGGCGAGACGAGATCGCGATCACGAGGGCGTTCGTCTGCTTGGAGACTCGCTCGGCCGTTCGGTGCCGCGTTCCCGTCTCCATCGAGAGGATGGTCGGGTCGGGCATCAGCTGGACGTTCGCCCACGAGAGTCGCTTCGCCTCGGAGTCGAGGATGATCGCGCCGTCCATCTTCGCGACCTGGTAGAGCAGCGCCGGGGTGTAGTCGATGTCGAGGCTGATCCCGCCCGAGAAGAGGAACGAGATCTCCTCCGGCTCGCCAAGAACGATCAGGCCGCCGGTGCTCGAGTAGACGATGTTGTCGATGCCCTCGCGGAGGGCGGTTCCGGGGGCGACGACGTCGAGGGCGCGAAGCAGGCGCGGGTCCTGACGCGACTCCAGCTCGTGTAGATCGTCATCGGAGACCGGCGCCATCGGCACTCAGTGTGACAAATGTTCCTGCAAGTGCGCGGCAGGGACATTTCCTCGTGGACAGGTCGGAAAGCGCTTTGTCAAGCAATGTGATACTTTTTGGTCGATCGGTTAATTAATATCAGGAGGATCTGGACATGGGCAACGGCAACGGGCAGGCGACGGGCGACGAGGCACTCGACATCCTTCTCGACGGCGATATCGACAAGGTGATGGCCGGGCTCGACCGGATCGTCGAGGCCGCTCCCTCCTACGGCAAGCTCATCTCCCGTTGGGAGCGCCAGGGCTGGAGCTCGGAGGTCTTCGACCTCACGCGCGACGCCGAGCAGTGGAACGATCCCGACTTCTTCAACGAGGAGGAGCGGCGCTGGATGCTCTTCTTCCTCTCCGAGTTCTTCGTCGGCGAGGAGCGGGTCACGACCGAGCTGCTGCCGTTTGCGATCGCTGCGCCGGACAACGACCAGCGGATCTTCCTTGCGTCGCAGATCTCCGACGAGGCGCGTCACTGCGTCTTCTTCGATCGCTTCTACCGCGAGGTGATCGGCAGCAACACCGAGACGATCGAGGAGAACCTCCAGATCCAGAGGGCCCACTGCAACGAGGACTACAAGCAGCTCTTCGACGGGATCCTCCACGACTGCGCGGAGACCCTGCGCAAGGACCCCTCCGACATGGAGGCCCTGGTCCGCGGCGTCACCGTCTACATGATCGTGATCGAGGGGACGCTCGCGCTCACCGGCGCCCGCTTCCTCCTGCGCACGCTGAAGGACCGCGACTGGCTGCCCGGATTCCAGGACGGCTTCACCCACGTCAACCGAGACGAGTCCCGTCACGTCGGGTTCGGGGTCAAGTTCCTCGCCGACGCGATCAAGGAGGACGAGCGCTACAAGCAGATCGTCCAGACGACGCTCGAGGAGACGATCCCGGTCGGCGTCCTCGCCTTCTCGCCGGGCTGGCTCGAGAACCGGTACGACTTCGACACGCCGTTCGGCTACCGCTCGACGGACATCTTCGAGTACGCGATGAAGTCGCTCTCGAAGAAGCTCGCCGCGATGGGCATGGAGCCGATCGCCGCGCCGACCCCGGCGTGACACCGGCCACCGCCGAAAAGGCCGAGCGCACCCGGCCCGGCCGCCCCTCCACCGGCGCCCGCGAACGGATCCTCGCGGGCGCAACCGAGGTGCTCAAGCGCGACGGCTACGCCGGGATGACGACCGCGAAGGTCGCCGCTGCCTCCGGGCAGAACAAGGGACTGATCGCCTACCACTTCGGCTCGAAGCAGGGTCTCGTCGCGGCCGTTGCGAGCCAGGTGTCGGAGACGCTCGTCGAGGCGACGCTCGCGGCGATCGGCGAGCCGACCAATGCGAGCGATCTGGTCCGCGGCGCGACCAAGGGAGTCTGGGCCGTGATGGACCGCGACCCGGGGGTGCAGAGGATCTACTTCGACCTCTCCTCGCAGTCGATGGTCGACCCCGAGGTGGAGCGGATCGTCGACGACACGAAGGTGCGTTTCCGCGAGGTGCTCACAGGCCTCCTGCGCTCGATCGACGACGGCCCCGCCAACGAGGACCTCGAGGCCGCCGCGATCTACCTGATCGCAGGCATCGAGGGCCTCGCCCTGGAGCGCCTCGACCGCGGCGAGACCCCGGCGCTTGCGCGAGCCCGCGGGATGTTCGAAGCAGGCGCGCCCGCGGCGATGCGCGGCTAAGGATCGTCTGCTGAGCCGGGACGACCGGCGCCCGATCCCCTACCCATCGGTAGCTTTCCCTCCGCTGTGAGGGGGATCTCCAGGCGAAAGTTCCTGACGGAATCGGCGGCTGCGGGCGCTGCGCTGACCCTTGCCGCTACGCCGGGCGCCTCGGCGGCGATTCGCGCGATGAGCTCCGGCCGGCGGGTGGCGGTGCTCGGTGGCGGCATGGCCGGCCTCGCCACAGCCCACGAGCTGATCGAGCGCGGCTTCGAGGTCACGGTCTACGAACGCAAGTCGCTCGGCGGCAAGGCGCGGAGCATCCCGGTCCCCAAGACGGCCGCGGGCGGACGCAAGCCGCTCCCCGGGGAGCACGGCTTCCGGTTCTTCCCCGGCTTCTACCACCACGTGCCCGACACGATGCGGCGGATCCCGGTCGACGGCAACCCGAACGGCGTCCACGACAACTTCGTCGAGGCCAACGAGACGAGCTCTCCCCGGACCGAGGGGCGTGCCGACGCGACGCTATTCGGGATCCTCCCGGACCCCGCCGCGGCATCGACGCCGGAGGGGATGCAGCGCGTCCTCTACGAGGAGCTGATCAAGCAGCAGGGGATCAGGCCCGACGAGGCCGAGTTCTTCACCAACCGGGTGATGGTGTTCCTCACCTCGAGCGAGGAGCGGCGCTTCGGGCAGTGGGAGAACACGACCTGGTGGGAGTTCGTCCGCGCCGAGGGCAAGTCCGAGGAATACAAGAAGGTGATCGCCCGTGGGCTGACCCGCAGCCTCGTCGCGGCGAAGGAGACGATCGCCTCCACCAGGACGATCGGCAACATGGCCGAGGCGTTCGTCATGAACATCATGCAGCGCGGCAACGACGGCGCCCTCGACCGCGTGCTCGACGCGCCCACGAACGAGGCCTGGATCGACCCCTGGGAGAAGCTCCTGCGCGGGCTCGGGGTCCGGTTCGAGATCGGCCAGACGGTCGAAGCGCTGGAGGTACGCAACGGCCGGATCGCCTCGGCTCGCGCCGTCGATGCCAGGGGCCGCCGGCGCCGGATCGAGGCCGACTGGTTCGTCAGCGCGATGCCCGCCGAGCGCGCTCGCAAGCTCTGGTCGCCGAAGGTGCTCGCGGTCGACGAGAGCCTGAAGGAGATGGACGAGCTCTACGTCGACTGGATGAACGGGATCCAGTTCTACCTGACCCGCGACATCGGCCTGATCAAGGGCCACCTGACCTTCGTCGACGCTCCGTGGGCACTCACCGCGCTCACCCAGGCCCAGTTCTGGGCCGAGCGGGACTTCGCCGCCGACTACGGCGACGGCACCGTCGTCGACTGCCTCTCGGTCGACGTCTCTGATTGGGACTCGCCCGGGATCCTCTACGGCAAGCCGGCGAAGCAGTGCACCCGCCCGCAGATCATGCGCGAAGTCTGGGCGCAGCTGAAGGCTCATCTGGAGGACAACGGCGAGTCGGTCCTCCCCGACGACGTCCTGCATTCGTGGTTCCTCGACCCCGGGATCCGCTGGTCGCCGAAGCGCGGGCGCAACCGCAACGACGAGCCGCTCCTGGTCAACACGATCGGTTCCTGGGAGAAACGGCCGCAGGCCAAAACCGCGATCCCCAACCTCTTCCTCGCCGGCGACTACGTGCAGACCGACATCGACCTGGCGACGATGGAGGGCGCGAACGAGTCCGGCCGCGCCGCCACCGCCGCCCTGCTCGAGGCTGCGGGCTCGAACGCCGAGCCACCGCAGATGTACAAGCTCTACGACCCGCCCGAGTACGAGGCGGCGAAGCAGGCCGACCGCGAGCTCTTCGCGCAGGGCCTGCCGAACGCGCTCGACCGGCCGGAGACCTAAAGCCCGGGCACGTAGGGGCAGGGACGAGGAGGCAATCTTCTGCAGTTGACCACCGCACGGGGCAAGTGCAAAACGATGCGATTTCCCGTCGCTAGCGCGGCCTTGCGAACGAGCGCGGGCTCTGTCCATGCCTCCAGTGCCTCGACGCGGGTCCTCACGCACACCGGCCTTGTCGGCTCCCCGGGCTCGGCCCGAGAACCGGGGCCAGACCGAACTTGGTTGCCTCGGCGGCGCGCCGGTCGGCGTGGGCGACGTAGCGCAATTCGCCGGTCAGCCCGAGTTCGCCGAAGCAGGCGAACGGCTTCCCCTCGGCGCCGCGCAGCGGCTCGCCGCGATGGGCGGAGACCAGGGCGAGGGCGACCGCCAGGTCGGCGCCGGGCTCGTCGACCCGGATCCCGCCCGCGACGTTCACGAAGACGTCGTGGGTGCCGAGAGCCGGGCCACCATGGCGGGCAAGCACGGCGATTACGAGTGCGAGCCGGTTGCGGTCGATGCCGTTGGCAACCCGCCGGGGCGGGACGATCTCGGTCGGGGCGACCAGCGCCTGGACCTCGACGAGCAGAGGCCGCGTGCCCTCCATCGCGCAGAGCACGACGGAGCCGGGCGCGGCGGATGCCTCCGCCGCGAAGCGCGCCGACGGGTCGGCGACCTCGGTCAGGCCGCCGGAGCGCATCTCGAAGACGCCGACCTCGCTCGTCGCTCCGAAGCGGTTCTTGAGTGCGCGCAGTGTCCGGTATGAGCGCTCCCGCTCGCCCTCGAAAAGGAGTACGCAGTCGACCAGGTGCTCGAGCACGCGCGGGCCGGCGACGGCGCCCTCCTTCGTCACGTGGCCGACCAGGATCACCGCGGTGCCGATCCGCTTCGCGACGTCCATGATCCGGTCGGCCGCCTCGCGGACCTGGGCCACCGAACCGGGCGCGCCGGTCAGATCCGACGAATGGAGTGTCTGCACCGAGTCGATCACGCAAGCGTCCGGTCGCTCGGCGGTGAGCGTCGCGACAACGGACTCGAGCGACGTCTCGGCGATCGCCGGGACCGACAGGGCGCCGTCGCCGAGCCGCTCGGCACGCAGGCGGACCTGGGCAGCGGACTCCTCGCCGGAGACGTAGAGGGTCTTGCGCCCGGCGGCGGCGAGGTTGCCGAGCGCCATGCCGGTCAGGGTCGACTTGCCGATACCCGGGGCACCGCCGAGCAGCACCAGTGAGCCCGGCACGAACCCGCCGCCGAGCACCCGGTCCAGTTCGCCGATCCCGCTTTCGAGCCGGGCGGTGGCCGGCATCTCGACCTCACGCAGCGGCACGGGCTTGGCCGCGCCCGCTCCGCCGCCGCCCCGGCCGCGCTTGGACGTGGGCGCCTCCGCCGCCTGCTCGACGAGCGTGTTCCACTCGCCGCAGCCGCCGCACTGGCCGGCCCAGGCGAACGCCTCGTGGCCGCATCCCTGGCAGACGAATCTCTTGCGTGGCTTGGCCATGGCTCGAGACTACGAAGCCCGCCCGACGCCACCGCGCCCCCTAGAGGTGGAAGCGCCGGTGGTGGTGGAGGGGGTGCTTGGGCTCTGCGGGGTCCGGGTCGCGGACGAAGGCCCAGGTGAGGATCCCGCCGACCACGGTCAGCCCGACCACGATCCAGAGCGAGCTCGACAGGGCGTGGGTGAAGGCCTCGGCCTCCCCCGCTCCCGCCGCGATCTCGTCGCTGCGAAGTGCCTGGAAGACCGCCCCGGTTACCGCGAGCGCAACCGCCCCGGACAGGACCCGGTTCATCGCCAGGACCCCCGCCGCGATCCCCGCCTTCTCCCGCGGCATCGCGGCCATCGCGGCGCTCGACATCGGCGCGTAGACGCAGCCCAGTGCGATCCCGAACAGAAGGAAGCCGGCGAACAGATCGCCGTAGCTCGAGTCCGGGGAGATCCGCGTCTGCAGCACCAGCCCGATGACGGAGGCCACCATCCCGGCCGTCATCAGCCGGCGGCCCCCGAACCGCGCGATCAGCCTGCCCGCGAACGGCGAGATCACGATCATCGGCACCGTCAGCGGCAGGATCAGCAGGCCGGACTTGATCGCCGAATCCCCGAGCACGTCCTGCAGGTACTGAGGCTGGAAGAAGATCACCACCCAGTAGGCGCCGACGAGCGCGAAGGCGGCGCAGGTCGCGCCGAAGTAGGGACCGTTGCGAAACAGGGTCAGGTCGACGATCGGCTCCTTCGCGCGGCGCTCGATCGGGAAGAACGCCACGAGGAATACGAGGCCGGCGGCGAGCAGAGCCAAGGTGCGCGGATCGCCGAAACCCCAGACGTCGGACTGGACGAGGGCAAAGACGGTCGCCCCCAGCCCCACGCCGAGCGTGACGAGACCGGCAAAGTCGATCCGCTGCCCCGAGGTCTCGTCTCGGCTCTCCGGCGCCGCGAAGAGCGTGATCGCGAACCCGGCGACGACGAGTGGGATGTTGATCCAGAAGATCGACCGCCAATCGAGCTCGACGAGCGCGCCGCCGACCAGCGGGCCGATGCCCAGTGCGACGCTCGAGACCGCGGTCCAGATGCCGACCGCGGTCGCCTGGCGCTCAGGGGGAAAGGCCGCCGAGACGATCGCCAGCGAGAGGCCCAGCATCGCCGCTGCACCGATCCCCTGGATCACCCTGCCCGCGATCAGCGTGAGGTCGTCGCCCGCGGTGGCGGAGACGATGGACCCGATCCCGAAAGCAGCGATCCCGATCAGGTAGACGAGGCGCCGACCGAACATGTCGCCGAGCCTCCCGGCGGTGACGACGAGTGCCGCGACCACCAGCAGGTAGGCGTTCATCACCCACTGGATCGAGGCCGCGGTCGCGTCCAGGTCATGCCTGATGTCGGGCAGCGCCAGGGTGACCACGGTCGAGTCGAGCATGAGCAGGAAGAGCCCGCTGCAGGCACCCGCGAGCGTCCACCAGGCCCGGTTCTGCTCGGTCAGCCGCACTCGCGCCAGCCTAAGCGCAAGTGGCGCGAGAGAGCGGGTGATCGGCTACGGTCGCGCAATGAACCGGTACAGGGGTCGCCGGGCGCTCGCCTTCGCGCTCGCCGCACTCGTATCACTGCTCACTTCCGCTGCCGCGCTGGCCTTCGACCCGGCGACGGAGACGCAGAACTTCGCCAAGACGACCGAGCGCGAGCTCTACGTCACCAAGACGCCCGAGTTCCAGACTCGCCTGGCCCTGCAGGAGGTCCAGGACAACGTCGACCTCGCCGAGATCCAGGTCGCGGAGGCCGCCGTACTCCAAAGCGGCGACCAGCGCATCTTCGAGGGCAACGTCTGCTTCCAGCGCAAGCGCGAATGCGCGGGCGACGTCCGCTTCTACGACTGGGCCCCGGACTTCGGGATGCGCGAGCCGGTCCTCTTCACCGGCCGCAGCGGCGCCACCCTCTCCGGCAACGTCTGGGCGACGGCGGGCGGCCCGGCGAAGCGGCCCGCGGTCGTCATCACCACCGGCTCCGTGCAGGCGCCCGAGACCCTCTACTGGGGAATCGCGGCGGCGCTAGCCAAACACGGCTACGTCGTCCTCACCTACGACGTCCAGGGCCAGGGCCGCTCCGACACGTTCGGAGAGGGCGTCGACCTTCAGGAGGGCGTCCCGTCGCAGGCCGGCCAGCCGTTCTACGACGGCACGGAGGACGCGCTCGACTTCCTGCTCTCGAGCCCCTCGTCGCCCTTCAAGCCCCGCAAGAGCTGCACCTCGGGCACGGACCACGGGCCGCGCCACCAGCGGCGCGTCGACGCCGGCCTGAACGCCGCCTTCAACCCGCTCCACGGCCTGGTCGATGCCTCCCGGATCGGGATCGCCGGCCACTCCCTCGGCGCCGGCGCCGTCTCCTACGTCGGTCAGATCGACGATCGCGTCGACGCGATCGTCGCCTGGGACAACCTCGGGACCGGCAGCTCGCATCCGGCCTGTCCCTCGGGCGCCGCGCCGCGCCCCGACAACCCGCCGATCACAAAGCCCGCGATCGGCATGTCGAACGACTACGGCCTCGTCGCCACACCGAACCAGGACGACCCCGAGCCGGAGGGCCACAACGGCGCGTTCGCCGCGTTCAAGACCGCCGGCGTGGACTCGATGCAGGTCAACAAGCGCGGGGGCACCCATTACGAGTACTCCTTTATCCCCGGACAGACGGTGCCCGCGCTGGGCCTGGCGACGCTGCGCGGAATGGACATGGCGACGTGGTACACGGTCGCCTGGCTCGACCGATACGTGAAGGGCGACAACGGTGCCGTCGAGCGCCTGCTGACCGATCGCTGGCGCGACGACACCCGCGAGGGCGAGGTCGACGCAGCGGGTGACCCGAACCTCTACTCCTTCTACTCGCTCTCCCGCTTCGACATCCGCCGTGCCAACGGCAGCGAGGCCGTCTGCGACGACATGCGCACCGGCTGCGCCGCCATGGGTCCCGACGGCGAGCCGGCCGACTACTCCCAGCTCGCCGACGCATACCGTGCCGACACCGCCGGAGGCGGCGGGTCGGGTGGAGGCGGCGGTGGTGGCTCCGACGGCGGAGGCGGCTCAAGCGGCGGTGGAGCCGGTGGTGACTCGCTGGGTAAGCCCTGTGCGCTCGGCCAGGGCGGCGGTCCGGGTCGGGACACGCTGGTCGGGACCGGCGCCGGCGACGCCCTGCGCGGTGCCGAGGGCAACGACAGGCTTCGCGGCGACGCGGGCGACGACTGCCTCTACGGCGACGCCGGCAACGACCGCCTGGTCGGCGACTCGGGCCGCGACCGCCTCAAGGGCGGCGCCGGCAACGACCGGCTGAAGGCCGCCGACGGCGAGCGCGATAAGGTCCGCTGTGGCAGCGGTCAGGGCGACCGCGCGACGGTCGACCGCAAGCTCGACCGCGTCAGCCGCTGCGAGCAGATCCGCAAGCGCTAGCGCGGATCGCCCGTAGGCACGCCGCGCGGTCAAGTTCGGCACCCGCGCGGCCGATAGTCACATAGGTGCAGGACGAGGTGAATCCAAGCCCTCCGGCATCGGACTCGGGGGCCCCGGTGCTCGCGCGCCTGCGCGCATGGCTGCCGCGCGGCTCGACGCTGCCCCCTGAAGCCTGGCTACGCCGCCATCGCGTCCTGCTCACGCTGCTCTGGCTGCACGTGATCGCACTCGGGTTCTACGCGTATTCGCAGGGTTACGGGGTGGGTCACGCGATACAGGAGGCGGGGGTCGTCGCGGTGATCGCCGTCGCGGCCACCCTCGCCGGCATCCGCCGCCGGCTCGCGTCGGCGCTGGTGGCACTCGGCCTCGTCACCGGCTCGGCGGTGCTCGTCCACCTCTCGGACGGATTCATCGAGGCCCACTTCCACTTCTTCGTCATGATCGCCCTGCTGACCCTCTACGAGGACTGGATCCCCTTCCTCGTTGCCGCGGGCTACGTCCTGATCCACCACGGGATCGCCGGGACGATCGACCCCGAGACGGTCTTCAACCACCCCGACGCCGTCGCCGATCCGTGGAAGTGGGCCGGGATCCACGCCCTCTTCGTCGCCGGCGCGGGCGCCGCGGGGGTCGCGGCCTGGAAGCTCAACGAGGACCATCGCCGCGACACCGAACAGGCGCTCAATCACGCTCGCGACAGCGATCGCTCACGGGCCGAGGCACAGCAACTGGCTCGGCTCGGCAGCTTCGAGTGGGACACCGGCAGCAACACGGTCAATTGGTCGGACGAGCTGTTCGAGGTGTTCGGCCTCGAGCCCCGCTCTGTCGAACCCAGCTACGAGCGGTACATCGGCCAGGTGCACCCGGATGATCGCGAGCGAATCGCCGAGGCGGTCGGGACCACGGCATCGACGGGGAAGCCGTTCAGCCATCAATACCGGGCGATCCTCGCCGACGGATCCCAGCGGACGTTCCACGCGCGCGGCGAACTCGTCCCGGACGAGGACGGTGGCGCTCCGACGCTCGTCGGCACCTGCCAGGACGTGACCGAGCGCGCGCAGGCCGAGTCCGAGGCCCTTCAGCGGGCCGCCGAGCAGGCCGCCGTCGCCGAGCTCGGCGAGGCCGCGCTCGCCGGCGGTGAGGTCGCCGGGCTGATGGCCGAGGCGATCGTGGTCGTCGCTCGGGTGCTGGAGGCCGACAACGCGGCGATCCTCGAATCGCTCCCCGGCGAGGAAGGCTTCGTAGTCCGCGCCGCCACCGGGGAGCCCGGCGACCTCGTCGGGCGCAGGGCCCCGTGGGGCCAGGGGTCCCAGTCGGGCTACACGATTTCGAGCGGTCGGGCTGTGATCGTCTCCGATTGGCAGACCGAGACTCGGTTCGAGCGCTCCGAGCTGCTCGAGGCGGTCCAGGCGCGCAGCGGGGTCAGCCTGCCGATCCGCGGCCGGGGCGCTGCGTTCGGCGTGCTCAGCGTGCAGTCGCGCTCACTGCGTGACTTCAGCTCCGAGGACGTCGCCTTCCTGCAATCGATCGCGCACGTGCTGGCCGCCGCGATCGAGCGCCGCGGGAGCGAGGAGGAAATGCGCCATCAGGCACTCCACGACCCACTCACCGGACTGCCGAACCGCAACCTGTTCTCGGACCGCCTCGCGCACGCGCTCGACCTGGCGCGCCGGCACGGATCGCTCGTTGCCGTTCTGTTCTGCGACCTCGATCAGTTCAAGCTCGTCAACGACAGCCTCGGTCACGAGGCGGGCGACGAGCTCCTCGCGGCGGTCGCCCCGCGACTCCGCGGCGCCCTGCGCGACGCCGACACGATCGCCCGTTTTGGCGGCGACGAGTTCGCGATCCTGGTCGAGGAGGGGGAATCCGAGCGCGACGCGACCCGAGTCGCCGAGCGCATCAACGAGGTGCTCGCCCGGCCGTTCGTGCTTCGCGGTCGCGACCATTTCGTCTCCGCCACGATCGGGATCGCGATCGGTTCCGGCGAGGAGGAGCCCCAGGCCCTCATTCGCGACGCCGACGCGGCGATGTACCGGGCGAAGGAGCGCGGCAGGGGCACCTACGAGCTATTCGACGAGTTGATGCGCGCACGGGCGCTCGATCACCTTCGGCTCGAGAACGACCTGCGACGCGCGCTCGATCGCAACGAGCTCGAGGTCCACTATCAGCCCGTCATCGACCTCGGGTCCGGCAGGATCTGGAGCGCCGAGGCACTGCTCCGATGGAATCACCCCGAGCACGGCCTGATGACGCCCGACGCGTTCATCCAGATCGCCGAGGAGAGCGGCCTGATCGAGCGGATCGGCGCCGCCGTGATGGTTCAGGCCTGCACGGCGGCGGCGCAGTGGATGGAGCATGCGGGCAGCAGCAACGGAAGACCGATCGGTATCTCCGTCAACCTCTCGGCGCGGCAGGTCCTCGATCCAGGGCTGATCGAGATCGTGCGCTCCGCCGTCGAGACGACTGGAATCGACCCGAACACGGTGAGCCTGGAGATCACCGAGAGCGCGCTCCTCGACGACGCTGACTCGACGCTGCTCACGCTGCGAGAGCTGAAGGGGCTGGGCGTCGACCTGGCCCTCGACGACTTCGGCACCGGATTCTCCTCACTCGGATACCTGCAGCGCTTCGACTTCGACGTCCTGAAGCTCGACCGCGCCTTCGTCGCGCGGCTCGGGCACCAGGCCTCCGACGCAGCGATCGTCAGCGCGATCACCGACATGGCGGGTGCCCTTGGCCTCGAGGTCGTCGCCGAGGGAGTCGAGACCGACGCCCAGCTCGAGCGCATCCACGAGCTCGGCTGCCGGTACGCGCAGGGCTTCCTCTTCGCCCGGGCCGTCCCGTCCGACGAGTTCATCCAGCTCCTCGGCCGGACCTGGCCGCGGCCGGCAGCTGTCGCCAGGTAGTTTGCTATGCTAATTAGCGATGCTAAGCATATCTCCCGCACCGTCGTCAACCGCTGCCGACCCCGGCTCGGTTGAGCTTGCATCACGCCTGAGGCTCGCGATCACCCGCACCGCCCGGCGCCTGCGGCAGGAGGCCGCCTCGGAGATCACCCCCACCCAGGTCGCCGTGCTCGCCACGATCGAGCGGCACGGTCCCCTGACGCCATCGGAGCTCGCTGCACGCGAGCGCGTCAGCCGCCCAACGGCGACGCGGGCGTTGCGCTCCCTGCTGGATGAAGGGCTCGCCGACCGTCAGGCCGATCCCGACGATGGGCGCTCGGCGCTGGTCAGCATCAACACCTCCGGGAGCGCGCTGCTGCGCAAGCTGCGCTCCCGCAAGAACGCTTACCTGGCGCGCCGCCTGCGCGAGCTCGACCCCGAAGAGGTCGAGACGCTCGATCGGGCCGCCGCGATCCTCGAGCGCGTGCTCGAGCGAGACGCCACTTGAGCGCCGCGCTGCGCGCATCGGTCGCCTCCCTGCAGGTGCCCAACTACCGGCGCTTCTTCGCCGGCCAGGCCGCCTCGCTCGCGGGCAACTGGATGCAGGTCGTCGCCGAGACCTGGCTGATCCTCTCCCTGACCGGGTCGGGCGTGATGGTCGGGCTGACGACGGCTCTCCAGTTCCTGCCGTTCCTGCTCTTCAGCGCCTGGGGCGGCGTGCTCGCCGACCGGCTCTCGAAACGCCGGCTCCTGCTCGTCACGCAGACCGCGATGGCGGTCCCGGCGCTCGCCCTCTTCGCCCTCGCCGTCACCGGTGTCGTCGAGCCGTGGATGGTGATGGCGCTCGTCTTCGTCCGCGGCACGGTCAACGCGCTCGACTACCCGGCCCGCCAGAGCTTCGTGATCGAGCTCGTCGGCGCCGAGCGCGTGGTCAACGTCGTCGGTCTGAACAGCGTGCTGGTCCACTCCGCGCGCATCGTTGGGCCCGCGCTCGCCGGGGTGGTCATCGCGATCTGGGGCGTCGAGCCGTGCTTCATCCTCAACGCGGCGAGCTTCGGGGTGATGGTGATCGCGCTGCTTCGCATGAACCCGGCGCAGATCGATACGGCGCCTCGGGCGGGGCGCGAGCCGGGGGCGGTGCGAGCCGGGCTCGCCTACGTCCGCCGGACCCCGGCGCTCGCGATCCCCCTAGGGCTCATGGCGCTCGTGGGCACGCTCGGGCTGAACTTCCAGGTCGTGATTCCGCTCCTCGCCCGCTTCAGCTTCGACGGCGGCGCCACCGCGTACGGGCTGCTGGCCGCCTCGATGGCCGCGGGCTCGGTGGTCGCGGCCCTGGTCCTGAGCGCGCGCGGCAGGGTCACAACGGGCCTGATCGCCGCCTCATCGGTCGCCTTCGGCGTCTTCGCGATCGCGGCAGCGGCCGCCCCGAGCCTGATCGCCGAGGCGCTCCTGCTGATCCTCCTCGGCGCGGCCACGGTCACCTTCGCGGCGCAGATCAACTCCTGGCTCCAGCTCGCGGTCGAGCCGGAGATGCGAGGCCGCGTGATGGCCCTCTACTCGATCGTCTTCCTCGGCTCGACCCCGATCGGCGGCCCGCTCGCCGGCTGGCTCGCCGAGGCTTTCGACCCACGCGCAGCGCTCCTCATGGCCGCGGTCTCCGCCCTGGCAGCAGCCGCGATCGCCCGCGTCGCGTTCACGCGCGCCGGGATCTCCGGCTCCCCCATACGTCCGACGGGAGACGTGCGCGGCACCGCGGGTAGAGTCGCCTCGGCGAGCGGCCAAACCCGAAAACGGAGGTTCCGATGACCGCGTGGTACAGAGGCAGTGGCAAGGCGGTGCTCCGGCGGATGGCCGTGGTAATGGCTGCGTTCGTGGTGGTGGCGATGACACTGGGCGCCTGCGGCGGCGACGAGACCACGACAACGTCGAGCTCGACGACGTCGACGTCGACCTCAACAGAAGTCGAAACGAGCGACGCCACAGGCACGACCCCGAACGGGCTCCCGACCGATATCGCTCAGGCGCGCGAGTTTATCCTCGCCCAGATCGTCGGCCCTCTTCCGCCCAGGTCGAGTCGGGCACGCTCACTCAGGCCCAGGCCGACTGCGTCAGCGAGGAAGCCGAGGAGATACTCACGGATGAGAAGATGGAAGAGCTCCAGAACCTGTCGGCATCCGAAGTCCCACAGGCAGGCTTGGAGCTCGGAACCGAGGCCGGCCAGGCCTGCAAGGGCACGTAGCGAGGTAGCTACTCGGAGACGTCGCGCGGGTCGTCCGGCTTGCCGGCGGGCTCGTCTTCGCCGCCGGCGGACTCGTCGTCCTCGTCCTTCTTCGCGCCCACCGCGACCGGCTCCTTGTCGGCCTTCTTCGAGCGCTTGGACGGCTTGACCAGCTTCATCGAGAGCGGCTTGTCCTCGTCGTCACCGGACTCGTCGCGGTCGACCACGACGGTCGTGCCCGAGACCATCTCGCCCTGGCGCAGAACCTCGTCGGCGAGCGGGTCCTCGACGTAGCGCTGGATCGCGCGGCGCAGCGGCCTCGCCCCCATCGCCGGGTCCCAGCCCTTCTCGACGAGCAGGTCCTTGGCGGCATCGGTGAGCTCGAGCTGGAGCTCGTGCTCGGCGACCTGGACCTTCACCCGGCTGAGCAGCAGGTCGACGATCTGCTTGATCTCGGTCTTCTCGAGCTTGTGGAAGACGATGATCTCGTCGATGCGGTTGAGGAACTCGGGGCGGAAGACCTTCTTCAGCTCGCCCGTGATCTTCGACTTCATCTCCTCGTAGGTCGTCCCGGTCTCGTCGGTGATCGTGAAGCCGAGCGGGGTGTTGCGGGCGATGTCCTTCGCGCCCACGTTCGAGGTCATGATCACGAGCGCATTCCGGAAGTCGACCGTACGGCCCTGCGAATCGGTCAGGCGGCCGTCCTCGAGGATCTGCAGGAGGATGTTGAAGACGTCGGGGTGGGCCTTTTCGATCTCGTCGAGCAGCAGCACCGAGTACGGCTTACGGCGCACGGCCTCGGTCAGCTGGCCGCCCTCGTCGTAGCCGACGTAGCCAGGCGGTGAGCCGACGAGCCGCGAGACCGCGTGCTTCTCCATGTACTCGGACATGTCGATGCGGACCATCGCGTCCTCGTCGCCGAAGAGGAACTCGGCGAGCGTGCGGGCGAGCTCGGTCTTGCCGACGCCGGAGGGGCCGAGGAAGATGAAAGAGCCGGCAGGCCGCTTCGGGTCCTTGATCCCGGCGCGCGAGCGGCGGATCGCCTTCGAGACGGCGGTGATCGCAACCTCCTGGCCGACGACCCGCTTATGGAGCTCTTCCTCCATGCGGATGAGCTTCTTCGTCTCGGCCTCGGTCAGCTTGAAGACGGGGATCCCGGTCCACATCGCGACGATGTCGGCGATCTCCTCCTCGCCGACCTGCGGCCGCTCGCCGGTCTCGCCGGAGGACCACTCGTCCTCGAGCTCGCGCTTCTTGTTCGTCAGCTGGCGCTCGGTGTCGCGCAGGTTCGCGGCCTTCTCGAACTCCTGCGCCTCGATCGCCGCCTCCTTGTTGCGGCGGGTCTCCTCGATCTCCTCTTCGAGCTCGCGGTAGACCGGTGGCTGCGACATCGACTTGATCCGCAGCCGCGAGGCGGCCTCGTCGATCAGGTCGATCGCCTTGTCGGGCAGGAAGCGGTCGGAGATGTAGCGATCGGCGAGATCCGCCGCCGATTGCAGCGCCTCGTCCGTGATCTGCACGTGGTGGTGCTGCTCGTAGCGCTCGCGCAGGCCCTCGAGGATCTGAACCGTCTGCTCGGTCGTGGGCTGGTCGACCTTGATCTGCTGGAAGCGGCGCTCGAGAGCCGAGTCGCGCTCCAGGTATTTGCGGTACTCGTCGAGCGTCGTCGCGCCGATCGTCTGCAGCTCGCCTCGGGCGAGCGCCGGCTTCAGGATCGAGGCCGCGTCGATGGCGCCCTCGGCGGCACCGGCGCCGACGAGGTTGTGGAGCTCGTCGATGAAGAGGACGATGTCGCCGCGCTGGGTGATCTCCTTCATCACCTTCTTCAGGCGCTCCTCGAACTCGCCGCGGTACTTCGAGCCGGCGACGAGCGCGGCCAGGTCAAGCGTGTAGATCTGTTTGTTCTTGAGCAGCTCGGGGACCTCGCCCTTCGTGATCCGGGCTGCGAGGCCCTCGACCACGGCGGTCTTGCCCACGCCCGGCTCACCGAGCAGGACGGGGTTGTTCTTGGTCCGCCGCGAGAGGATCTGCATGATCCGCTCGATCTCGGTCTCGCGCCCGATCACGGGGTCGAGCTTGCCCTCGGCGGCGAGCTTGGTCAGGTTGCGCCCGAACTGATCGAGCAGCTTCGAGGACTTCTTGCCCTCGCCCGAGCTGCCTCCCCCGGAGCCCTGGCGGCGGCCGCCGGGACCGGAGAGCATGCGGATGACCTCGTTGCGAATCTTCTCCGAGTCGGCGTCGAAGTCGAGCAGGATGCGCGCCGCGACACCTTCGTTCTCACGCACGAGGCCGAGCAGGATGTGCTCGGTGCCGATGTAGTTGTGGCCAAGCGAGAGCGCCTCGCGCAGGGCCAGCTCCAGCACCTTCTTCGCGCGGGGCGTGAACGGGATCTGGCCGGAGGTGACCTCCTCACCGGAGCCGACGATCCGGACCACCTGGGCCCGGACGCGCTCGACGGTGATGTCAAGCGATTCGAGCACACGCGCTGCAAGGCCCTCCTCCTCGCGGAGCAGGCCGAGCAGGATGTGCTCGGTGCCGATGTAGTTGTGCTTGAGAGTGCGCGCCTCCTCCTGGGCGAGGACGACTACCTGGCGGGCTCTCTCTGTAAATCTCTCGAACAAGTTCTTCTTCTATCTCTTGCGTATCTATTCAGATCGCGGGGACGCAAACGCACCGGCGGTCCTAATCAGAGTCTTCGGCTATTCGCTGCCGATGGATTAGGCCTCCGGTTGTTGACGACGGCGGATGGCCAGTATATCGGGGCCCCTTCTTCCGCCAGGCAGCGTGCACGCACGGAGATTGCGGGGTTTGCGGAGGTAAGGTTTCGCCAGGATGAGGGACGGCACCTGCGACAAGTGCGGCACCGCCGCCGTCATGCAACGGACGGGCGGGATTTATCCAGCCGGCGGAACCGCCAATCCAACGGTTTTCGTCAACGACGGCACGATGGTCCAGAGAACCGTGGACTACGAGACCTTCCTCTGCACCGCCTGTGGCTATTACGAGAACTACGTCACCGATGTCGGAAAGCTGCAGAACGTGGCCACCCCGGGCAGCGGCTGGGCGCGGCCGGCGGGCTGATCAGCCGCCGATCTCCGGCATTGGCTCGACCGCGGTTGCGTCCGGCGCCTCGAACGGCGCCTGGAACAGGACCGTCGTCGCGCCGAAGCGGAGCTCGTCGCCGTCGAACAGGCGCCGGCGGCGCTCGACCAGCTCGCCGTTGACGTAGGTCCCGTTGGCCGACAGCCCGTCGTCGACCACGACCCACGAGTCCGCGAGGCGCTCGAGCTGCGCGTGCAGGCGTGAGACGCCGGCATCCCAGGCGAGGATCACGTCCGCGCTCATCCCGCGGCCGACCGTGATCCGGCCCCAATCGTCGAGGAGCGACATCACCTGCTGGCGACCCTGGCCGTCGGCGTAGACGAGGTAAGGATTGCCGAGGCGTTTTGCCTCGACAACCTCTGTCGCCTCCCCGTCGGGTGCCTCCATCTCGCGCATTGCACCACCTTCGGCGCCGGTGCGCAAGCAGGTCGCTGCTACTTCAGGACCTCGATCACCAGCGAAGCGCGCGCCCGGAAGAGTCCGCTGCCGCGGCGGGCGACGATCGCCCAGGCGGTGCGGCGACCGTCCGTCACGAAGCTCGGCGTCAATTCTTCCGGGACGACGAATGAAACCTCGGCCGGCGAGGCTGCCGGGATCTGCTGCCAATCCTCGTGGAGCACCTCGCGGTACTCCCAGGGCATGGTTCCGCCGTTGTTGACGTCGGCAACGGTCCCGGTCGCGACCCTGGCTCCGACGAGCCCTACCTCGAGCGGCGTCTCGGCACCGTGCTCGATCGTCGCGGTCACGGTGCTGCCGCGCCTAACGGTTTCGGGGTCAGCGGAGAGCTTGACGCCGCGGAGCTTGGCCGGGACCGCCAGCCGGTAGGAGACGAATCCGCAGGCGAGGAGGATGGCCGCCATCACGAAGCCGACGACGACAAAGGTGGGGCCGCCGGTCGTGGTCAGCGCCGCGATTGCGGCGCCGACGCCACTCAGCGCGAGGATCACCCCCATCGACGATCTTGAAACCGTGGTTGGCCGATCGGGCGGTCTTTTCGAGCTCCCTTCGGTCGGCTCGGGCCTCGGCCTCCATCTAGTCCCGCATCGCGGGGAAGAGCACGACCTCGCGCAGGTTGCTCGCCCCGGTCATCAGCATCACCAGGCGGTCGATGCCGAGGCCGACGCCGGCCGTCGGCGGCATCCCCTGCTCGAGCGCCTGGATGTAGGTCTCGTCGAAGGGCTGGGTTTCCTCGTCGCCGCGATCGGCCTCGACCCGCTGGGCCTCGAAGCGGCGGCGCTGCTCGTCGGGGTCGTTCAGCTCGGTGAACGCGTTGGCGATCTCGACGCCGCCGGCGAACGCCTCCCATCGCTCGACCAGGCCGTCCTCCGAGCGGTGCGCCTTCGCGAACGGCGACAGCTCGACCGGGTAGTCGGTGATGAAGGTCGGCTGGACGAGGGTCGGCTCCACCCGCTTCGACAGGAGCTCGTCGACCAGCTTCCCCCAGCCCGCGTCGTCGGGCACCTCGCCGCCCATCGCCTCGGCGAGCGCCTCCCGGGTCGGGTGCTCGGCGATGTCGATACCCGCCTCGTCGCGGATCGCGTCGCGCAGCGTGACCCGCCGCCAGGGCGCCGCGAAATCGATCTCCTCGTCACCGCGAACGGCCTTGGTCGTGCCCAGCACCGCCTCCGCCACCCCGGATACGAGCGTCTCGAGCCGAACCGCCGCGTCCTCGTAGTCCGCGTAGGCCTCGTACCACTCGAGCATCGTGAACTCAGGGTTGTGCTTCGGCGAGATCCCCTCGTTGCGGAAGTCCTTGCCGAGCTCGTAGACCCGCTCGATCCCGCCGACGATGAGCCGCTTCAGATAGAGCTCGGTCGCGATCCGCAGGTAGAGGTCACGGTCGAGCGCGTTGTGGTGGGTCGTGAACGGTCTGGCGAGCGCGCCGCCGTAGAGGGGCTGGAGGACCGGCGTCTCGACCTCGACGAAGTCGTCGTCGTCGAGGCGGCGGCGGATCTCGGAGATCGTGCGTGCCCGGGCCTGGAAGCGCTCGCGCACCTCCTCGTTGGCGATCAGGTCCAGCTCGCGGCGGCGGTAGCGGGTCTCGATGTCCTCGAGCCCGTGGAACTTGTCGGGCGGCGGGCGCAGGCTCTTCGCCAGCAGCTCCCAGCCGTCGACCCGGAGCGAGAGCTCGCCGCGGCGGGACGCGAACGCGGTCCCGTCGATCCCGGCGATGTCGCCGAGGTCGAGAGCGAGGAGCGCTGCGTGCGACTCCTCGCCGAGGACGTCCTCGCGTGCGTGCAGCTGGATTCGCCCCGACCCGTCCGCGAGATCGAGGAACGCGGCCTTCCCGTGGCCCCGCCGCGCCGCGATGCGGCCGGCGACGCGGTAGGAGTCCTCCGTCTCCTCCCCCGCCTCTAGCCCCTCATGCGCCGCGCGCACCTCGGCGATCCGCACCCGGCCGTCGAACTCGTGTGGGAAGGGCTCGACCCCGGCCTCGCGGAGCCGCTCGAGCTTCTCCCGGCGCTCGGAAAGGTGGTCCGACTCGCTGCGCTCGCCCTCGCTCATGGCGCGGCGAGCCTAACGGGAGCGCTCAGGCCTTTTCGATCTTGGTGATCTTGAGCTTGCGCTTCGGTCCGCGCGGGACCTCGACGCTGACGACGTCGTTGCGCTTGTGGCCCATCAGGGCCTTGCCGATCGGCGACTCGTTCGAGAGCTTGTCCGGCGGCTGGGCCTCGGCGGCGCCGACGATCGTGAAGTTGCGGGAGTCGCCGGACTTCTGGTCCTTGACGAACACCTGGACGCCGACCGAGACGACGTCGTTGTTGACGTCCTTCTTCTCGACGACGGTCGCTCGCCGCACGCGCTCCTCGAGTTGCGCGATCCGCTGCTCGAGCATCGCCTGCTCGTTCTTCGCGTCGTCGTACTCCGAGTTCTCCATGATGTCGCCGAACTCGCGGGCATCCTTGATCCGCTCGGCGACCTCGCGACGCTTGACCGTCGAGAGGTGCTCCACCTCTTCCTTGAGCTTCTTGAGCCCTTCCTTCGTGATCAGCGACTCGCGGTTCACTGCGACTACCTCTCCCTTTTGACGAGAAAAACGCCCGGAAACCTCGACCTCGTCGGTCGGCGGCACGGGCAGAAGGGCGAGGATTATAGCGATGCGGTTTCGCGGGCTGAAATGCCTGCAAACGGCGTATTAGAGAGGGTCTCCGAGAGGAGCTTTCGGACCTCATCGACATCGTCCGTGCGCTGATAGGCGTCCGCAGCCCGCCCCTCGATGCCCAGATGCTCGAGATACCACGGGTAGAACTTGCGCAGGTTGCGGGCGGCCCGCTCGGGCCCCCAATGGCTGACGCCGGAATCCAGCACCCAATCGAGCTCGGCGACGATCTCCTCGGGGCTCGGCGGCGCCGTCCTGCGGCCGGTCAGCTCCTCGAAGACCCAGGGATTGCCGAGCGCTCCGCGGGCGATCATCACCGCGTCGGCGCCGGATTCCTCGTACGCGGCCCGCGCGCGCTCGGCGGTGCTGAGGCCGCCGGAGACGATGACCGGGACGTCGACCCGCGCGCACAGCTCGCGGACGAGGCCGTAGTCGGGCTTGCCCTTGTGGTGCTGCGAAGCGGCGCGCGGGTGGAAGGCGATCGCTGCGACGCCGGCCTCGGCCACGAGCCGCTGCGCGAGATCGAATCCCGAGTGGTCCCCCGGCTTCAGGCCGGACCGGATCTTCACCGTGACCGGCAGGCCCGACCCCTCGATCGCGGCGCGCGCAACCGCGACCGCGCGCTCGGGCTCCGCGAGGAGCGCGGCGCCCGCGCCCGTCTTGCAGACCTTCGGCACCGGGCAGCCCATGTTCAGGTCGATCAGGTCCGCCCCGGCCTCGGCGACCGTGGCAGCAGCGCCCTTCATCACGTCCGGATCCGGCCCGAAGAGCTGAACGGAGACCGGGTGCTCGCCCGGGTCGATGCGAAGCATCTCCTCCAGTGTGCGCCGGTTGCCGTGGCTGATCGCGTAGCTCGAGACCATCTCCGAAACGGCGAGCCCGGCACCGTGGCGCCGCGCCTGGAGCCGTACGAACCAATTGCCGATCCCGGCGAGCGGCGCGAGCAGAACCCGGTTCTCGATCCGCACGCCGCCGATCGAGAAGGGCTCTAGGAGTTCATTCGTTCCGCTCATGGATCAAGCGTAGGCCGGTGAGGGTGAGCAGATCGTCGATCTCCTCGATCGTCTCGCAGTAGGGGACGATCGCGGCGGCGAGGCCACCGGTGGCGATGAAACGGACCCCCTCCCCCAGCTCATCCTCCAGCCGCCGCGCGAGCCCGTCGATCAGGCCGGCGAAGCCGTAGACCACGCCGGACTGGATCGCCGCGCGGGAGGAGCGCCCGATCGCTGCCTCCGGCTCGCCCAGGTCTATCCGCGGGATCCGCGCAGCACGCTCGGCGAGTGCCGTCAGCGAGATCTCGATCCCGGGCGCAATCGCGCCGCCCAGGTACTCGCCAGCGTCAGAGACGACGTCGAAGTTGATCCCGGTGCCGAAGTCGACGACGACGCAGGCCTCGCCGAAGCGCTCATAGGCCGCGACGGCGTTCACGAGCCGGTCGGCGCCAACCTCCTTCGGGTTCTCGATCTTGATCGGCATGCCGGTCTTGACGCCCGGCCCGACCAGCAGGCAGTCGCCGTTGAGGTAGCGCTCGCTGATCTGCTCGTACTCGAGGCCGAGCGGCGGCACGACCGAGGAGACGCACATCGCATCGACGTCGTCGAGCGGAATCTCGCGCAGCGAGAGAAGCCCCGCGAGGCGGTCGGCGAGCTCGTCCCCGGTCGCGCCCGCGCGCGTCTGGAAGCGCCAGTGCTCGACCAGCTCACCTTCCGAGAAGGCGCCCACGTGGGTCTGTGTGTTGCCGACGTCTACGGCGAGAAGCATCCGTGGATTATCGTGCCCCGAGCAATGGAAGCGCGCCTCTACGTAATCCCTGGGTCGCATCCGGCGATGACGGCGCGGCTGATGCTCGAGCGCAAGGGCATCGCCTACAAGCGCACCGACCTGATGCCGGTGGTCTCGAAGGCGCGCACTTAGAGCATTTGGCTTTCCGGGAAACACGGTCCCCGCGCTGAAGATCGACGGGCGCAAGATCCAGGGCTCGAAGGAAATCGGCCGCGAGCTCGACCGGATCCAGCCAGAGCCGCCGCTCTACCCCGCCGACCCGGCGGAGCGCACGGCGGTCGAGGAGGCCGAGCGCTTCGGAGACGAGGACATGCAGCCGGCCGCCCGGCGCATGCTCTGGTGGTCGCTGAAGCGGGATCGCTCGCCGCTCGAGAGCTTCTCCCAGGGCGCCAAGCTCGGGATCCCGATCGGGCTCGCGGTGAAGACCGCGGCCCCGATCGTCGCCGCCGCGGCGAAGTTCAACGAGGCGACCGATGAGAAGGTCCGCTCCGACCTCGCCGCGCTGCCGGGCATGCTCGCCCGCATCGATGACTACATCGCCGCCGGCACGCTGGGAGGCGACGAGCTGAACGCCGCCGACCTCCAGGTATCGACCAGCCTGCGTCTGATGATGTCGCTCGACGATCTGCGGCCCGAGATCGCAGCCCGGCCGGCCGGCGAGCTCGCGATGCGCGCCGTGCCCGACTATCCCGGGCCAGGTCCCGCCGGTCCTGCCGGAGTCCTGGCTCGCGCCGCTGCGCGAGGCGGGCGCCGCCCGCTCCACCGCCTAGCCGCCGATCGGGTTCGCCGGCGAGTTCGCTTCGACGATCTCGTTCAGCTCCGAGAGGAGCGGGTCGAGCTCCGACGGCGGGTCGGGGTACTCGGCGAAGGACAGCTCCTCGCCGTGCGGGAAGACGAGCTGGTACTCGTAACAGTCCGCGCACGCGATCTCGGTTTCGGCGTCGACCTCGCCCGGGTCGATCGCCTGGACCTCGTCCGTGAGCGCGCTCAGCTCCGCCTCCTCGAGCTGGAACTCCTTCTCCTCCGGCTTCGGGCCCTGCTGCAGCGTCAGCGTGGCGTCGCCTCCCGCGGTGACCTCGAGCATCTGGACCGTGAAGGCGATACCCCCGGAACGCGTGTAGGAGATCAGCGGGGCCTCGGGATCGCTCGGCCCGGGGATCGTCCGGTCGTCGGGCGGGTCGGGAGATGCGTCATCGCCGCCGCAGCCGGCGAGGACGACGGCGAGAATGGCAAGCAGGACAGGCGGAAGCCCGGTCATCCGACGCCGAGCGAGCCGACGAGGCTGACCCGCTGGCCGGGCGGCAGGTCCTCGAGCACGTCGGCGAGCCTCGTACCGTCGGGGAGGGTGATCTCCGGGTCCAGCTCGAGCAGAGGTGCGAGCACGAAGCGCCGAGACGTCACCTCCGGGTGCGGGATACGCAGCCGCTCGGTCTCCAGCTCGAGGTTGCCGAACAGGAGCAGGTCGATGTCGAGCGGGCGTGGCGAGTGGCGAGCGTCGGCGAACGTTCGCCCGCGCTCGGCCTCGATCGACTTGCAAGCGTCAAGCAGCTGCTCGGGCTCGAGCTCCGTCGCAACCCTGATCGCGGCGTTGAGGAAATCCGGCTGGTCGGTGATCTCGCCGACGGGCTCGGTCTCGTAGCCCGACGAGACCGCCTCCACCTGGACTCCGTGGCGCGGCAGGAGCGCGATGGCGGCGCGAAGGTGATCGTTGCGGTCGCCGACGTTCGAGCCGAGCCCCAGGTACCCCGTGCGGATCAGTCCGGTTCCTCCGCCTCGCCCGCGTCGACCTCGTCCTCCTCCGCCTCCCGGGTGACCTCCACCGCGACCTCCTCGATCGCGAGCGGCAGCGGCGGCTCCGGCTTCGCGGCGCGGACCGTCACGGAATCGGAGCCGAATCGCTCGGCCAGCCGCTCGGTGATGACGTGGCAGAGCCGCTCGAGCGTCTTGTAGCTCTTCTCGGTTGCCGCGAGCGCGACGATGTCGGCCACCTCGGCGTAGTCGACGGTGTCGTCGAGCCGGTCGGTGAGGAGCGCGTCGCAATGGGGCACGTCGAAGGTGACGTCGAGCTCGAGCCGCTGGCCGATCTCCCGCTCCGCCTCGGTGACCCCATGGTGGGTGTAGATCGACAGGCCGCGGAGCTCGACCTCGACCGAGTGGTGGGCCTCGCCGTGCGCTTCCACGGCGAAAGCGTATGTCAGACTCGCGCCGTGGGGTCGGAGGACAACGGCGGGGCAACGAGTGGCGCAGCGGCCGGCTTCGCCGACGGCTGGGCTGAGCTCGGCGACGTTCGTCTCCACTACGTCGAGCAGGGCACCGGCCCGCTCGTCCTTTTCCTCCACGGCTTCCCGCAGTTCTGGTGGCTGTGGCGGGCGCAGATCGCTGAGTTCGGGCGGGACCATCGGGCGGTCGCCCCCGACATGCGCGGCTACAACCTCTCCTCTGCCCCGCCCGAGGTCGAGGCCTACCGGATGCGCAACCTGCTCGGCGACGTCCGCGGGCTGGTCGAGCACCTCGGCGTGGAGCGATTCACCCTGGTCGGCCACGACTGGGGCGGGATCGTCTCCTGGGCCTTCGCGGTCAAATACCCGGAGCTGCTCGAACGGTTGGTGATCTGCGACGCGCCGCCGCCGTTCACCTGGGGCCGCGAGCTCGAGCGGACGCCGCGCCAGCGCGAGGCCGTCCGCTACATGGAGGACTTCTCGAAGCCATCGCCCCTCGGCGAGGACCTGATCCGCGGCAACGACTTCGCCGCGATGGAGGCGCTCGCGATCGGCCGCGGGATCGAGAAGGGCTACCTCGACGAGAGCGCCCGAGCCCTCTACCGCGCCG
Source organism: uncultured Thermoleophilia bacterium (assembly GCA_963785155.1). Taxonomy (GTDB): domain Bacteria; phylum Actinomycetota; class Thermoleophilia; order Solirubrobacterales; family 70-9; genus DASUSH01. The sequence goes on along the minus strand of CAWAUB010000007.1, from coordinate 15,474 downwards.
CGTGGTCGCAGCCGGGCGCGGTCACCGGCGGCCTCAACTACTACCGCGCCGCCCGCATGGGCGACCAGGTCAGCGCCGGCCAGCCCGCGGAGGCGCAGGAGGCGATGCGCTCGATGCGGGTCGAGGTCCCGACCCTTGTGATCTGGGGCTCAAGACGACAATTTCTTGCTCCCTGGCCTGACCGACGGAATCGAGGAGTGGGTGCCCAGTGTGCGCGTGGAGATCCTCGACGGTGCCGGCCACTGGGTGCCGCAGGAACGGGCGGAGGACGTGAACCGCCTGATCCGCGAGTTCATCGGCTGACGCCGGCGGCCGCGTCGCGCTCGGCGAGGTCGCGGAGGGTGCGGAGCTGCTTCTGCATCATGAAGAGGTCGCCCCACGGGAGGACCGCCCGGCGGATCGCCGAGAAGATCCCAGAGCCGCGCCGGCTCACGATCTTGACCAGGAGACGGGTGCGGTTCGCGCCCGCGCCTCGGACCACGTAGCTGACGGCGAGCGGGCCGAAGAACCCGTCCGTACGCCGGATGCGTAGCGTCACGTGGGCGTCTCGATCGAAGTCGACGAGCTCGAAGATCGTCATGAACCGCTGACCGGCCTCCAGACCGTCGAGTTCCGGCCTCAGCTCCTTCGGGCTACGGCGGCCGAAGTTGTCGAGCAGGTCGTAGCTGTACGGGGCGACGCGGAGCTGGCAGAGCCATCGGTAGACGATCGGCGTCGGCGCGGCCACATCGATCGCCCGGTAGAGATCGTCATGGGGAGGTTCGACGAGGCGGTCGCAGGGATACGGCTCGGCCCGTTCGGCACTCCGTGGTCCCCCAGGCTCTAGCGGGCGATCGCATTAGCGGTCCGCAGCGCATCGCGGGTGGCGGCAACATCGTGGACGCGAACGGCCTCCGCTCCGTTGGCGACGGCGAGCACGTTCGCGGCGATCGTCCCGCCCACCCGCTCGCCGGCCTCGCGGCCGGTGATCGCGCCGATGAAGCGCTTGCGCGAGGCGCCGACCAGGATCGGCCGGCCCAATTCCCGCAGCTCGCCCAGGCGGCGCAGCAGCTCGAGGTTGTGCTCGAGCGTCTTGCCGAACCCGATCCCCGGGTCGACCCAGATACGGCGCTCCTCGATCCCGGCTGCGATCGCGGCCTCGACGCGCTCGGCCAGGAAGGCGCGGACGTCGTCGACGACGTCCTCGTAGCGCGGATCGTCCTGCATCGTGCGCGGCTCGCCGAGCATGTGCATCAGGACGACCTCGCAGCGGCGCTCGGCGCAGAGCGTCGCCAGATCGGGGTCACCCCGCAGCGCGGTCACGTCATTCACCCAGGTCGCACCGGCGTCGAGCGCCGATTCGGCGACTGCCGCCTTCGAGGTGTCGATCGAGATCGGCACGCCGACGCCCACCAGGCGCTCGAGCACCGGGACGACGCGGCGCAGCTCCTCTTCAGCACCGACCGCCTCCGCCCCCGGCCGGGTGGACTCGCCGCCGATGTCGAGCATGTCGGCGCCCTCGCGGACCAGCTCGAGCGCGTGGTCGACCGCCCGCTCTGGATCCAGGAACTCGCCCCCGTCGGAGAACGAATCCGGGGTGACGTTCACGACGCCCATGATTCTCGCTTCCGCCAGCATGCGTTGAGGGTACGCTCGCGCTGATGGGGGGATCGCGGCAAGAGCTGACTCCTCAGGAACTCCCGATCGCGATCGACCCGGTGTTGACCGAGGTCGACGGCCGGCCGCACGTGAGCTACCGGATCGGGATCCCCTACTTCGGGTTTCTCTGGCGCCCGCTCATCGCCCGGCGCGCGCGGCGCATCGAGCGCGCAGCTGCCGCCGGAGAGCCATTGCCCGAGACGCAGCCGTGGTGGGCACCGCCTGCACCCCTGGACGCCGGGGCGCAGACGACGCTCGCGATCGCAGCGCTCCTGACCGCGATCTACGGATACGGCGGCGGCACGCTCGGCCTGCTCTCCCTGACCCTGCCGGCCGCGGCCGACACCTACGACGTGAGCGACGACACGCTCGCGGTCGGGCTTGCGGTCGTTCGCGCCGGCGTCCTCCTCGCGCTCGTCGTCGGCACGCTCGCCGACCGGCTCGGGCGGCGGAAGGTCATTGTCTGGGCTGTCCTCATCCACTGCGTGGTCACGGCGGCCATCGGCCTCTCCCCCACGTTCGACATCTACATCGGCGGCCACGTCGCGCTTCGCTTCATCGACACGGCGCTCGCGATCGGGCTCGGCGTGATCGTCCTCGAGCGCGTCGCCGCGGGCGCGCGGGCGACCGGGCTGGCTCTCCTCGCCGCCGCCGCCGGAATCGGCATCGGGCTTGCCGCCCTCGCCCTGCCGATCGCCTCAACCGGTCGCGTCGGCTTCGCGGCGGTCTACGGGATCCAGCTGCTGGCGATCCCGCTGGTCCTCAGCGCGGTCCGGCGGCTCCCCGAGTCGCCGCGTTACCTGACCCACGCTCGCGAGCGCCATGGCTACCGGGAGGTCCTACGCCGGCCGTACGTGTGGCGGCTCGCCTACGTCGGCGGCGCCTCCCTGTTGAGCGCCGCGTTCGTCGCCCCCGCGCTCGAGTTCCTCACCGAATACCTCGACGACGAGGTGGCGATCTCACCAGTGGCAACGCTGGTGCTGATCGCGCTGATGGGACTGGCGGCCGGTCCGGGCCTGATGGCGGGAGCATTCCTCGCCGACTTCCGCGGACGGCGTGCGGTCGCGATCCCCGCGCTCACCGGCGCGCTCGCGGCGCTCGTCGGCTTCTACCTCGCTGGGCGGTGGGTGGATCTGGATCCTGGCGCCGACCTTCTCGCTGCTCGGCTCGGCCGGGGGCGCCGCGGTGAGCCCGTACGGGTCGGAGCTGTTCCCGACCCGCATGCGCGCATCCGCCCAGACCCTGATCCTCGTCCTCACGATCCTCGGCTCGATCGCCGGCCTGCTTGTGGTCGGCGCGCTGTCGGAGACGATCGAGCTCGGTCACCTCGATCGCGCTGCTCGGCATCTCCGCCGCGGCCGGGATCGTGATCTTCACGGCGTTCTTCCCGGAGACGGCACGGCGCGAGCTCGAGGAGACGAGTGGTGAGGAGGCGCAGGCGGCCTGAGCGGCGCTCAGCCCTGGCGCAGCTCGAACTCGTGGCGCAAGTTCACTTCGATCCCTCCGTCCGCGACCAGGCGGATCAGGGGGTTGACGGTGACCTTGCCCTTCTTGCGCAGCGTCTTTGCCGCCTGGTTGCGCGGCACCACCTTGAGCTCGGCCTCGCCCCCGCCGGCGAGCCCAACCGGGCCGAAGCCCTTCACCTTGTTGGTCTTGTCGAAGTTCACGTTGCCGCCGACGGTCGTCGCCACGGTCAGGGTCGCCGTGCCCGCCTTCTGATCGCGCTCGAGGCCGATGACCTCGATCGCCGGATCCTGCGGGGTTGCATTGGAGGTGACTGTGACCGACTCGTTCGGGTCGTTGCATGCCCCCGTCGCCGTCTGGTGGTTCGCATCGCCGGAGTAGGAGGCGATCCAGCGGTAGGTGCCGGCTGCGGTCGGCGTGAAGTTCGCCGAGTCATAGCCGCCGTTGCCGCTGACGTTCACCGTGTCGGTAAATGCCGGCGGGTTGGCGCAGCTCGCGTCGTCGGGGCCGTATGCGCGGAAAGTGATCTGCCCATTCGGCGAGGAGCCGCCGGAGAGAGTCGCGGTGTCGGAGATCTGCCCGCCGAGGGCGACGCCTGGCGAGGCGTTGGTGGCGAGCGCCGGCGAGGCCTTCGCGACGCTCACCGTCTCGTCGGGATCGTTGCAGGCGCCGGAGTCCGGATCGTTGTCGCCGTCACCCGAGTAGGAGGCGATCCAGCGGTAGGTGCCGGCCTGAGTCGGCGTAAAGCTGGCCGACGTGTAGTTGCCGCTACCGGAGACAGTCTTCGTGTCGGTGAAGACGGGCGTCCCCGAGCAGCTCGCGTCGTCCGGCCCGTAGGCGCGGAAGGTGATCCCGCCGGTCGGGGAGCGGCCGCCGGCGAGCGTCGCCGTGTCGCTCACCTGGCCGCCGAGCGTGATGTCCGCCGAGGCGTTCGTCGAGATCGACGGCGTCGCAGCGAGGACGATGAGGCGCACCTCGTTCGGCGTGTAGACGGTCTGGAAGGCGTATCCGGGGGGAGCGTTCACGCCTGAAAACTGTGACGAGATGGTGGATGCGCTCAAGATCGTGTAGATGGTGGCCGCCGGGGGCGAGTAGCCGCCGAGGAACGAGACGTTGATCGTGCCGTTCAAGTCCGCCTGGCCGGTCACGTTGAGGAGATCTGCCCCGCCCGCATCGATCTCGACGTCGTACTCGGCGCTCGGGCCAAGAGTCGCGTCGCTGGTAATGAGGTTTCCGACACTTGTGCCTGGCGCCACCGTACCGAAAACGGTGACCGGACCCGTGATCCCGGTGCCCGAGAGGGTCCCATCCGCGTTCACGAGGACCGAGCCGGCGATCGAGCCGGTCACGGCCAGGTTGCCCTCGTCCACCGTCGTGGTGCCCAGGTAGGTATTGGCTCCGGAAAGGGTGACCTTGCTGGTGCCGTCCTTCGTGAGCCCGCCACTGCCGGAGATGACCCCGGCGTAGGTTCCGTCGCTGCCCTGCCTGAAGTTGACGGTGTCGGTGGCAAGGGTGGTGGCGATGTTGCCCTGCAGGCTTGTTGTGTCGCCCCGCAGCGTGCCTCCTCCGCTCACGATCGTGCCGCCGGAGTAGGTGTTGGCGCCGCTGAGGGTGAGGGTCGCGGTCCCGGACTTTTCCACCGACCCCGTGCCGGCGATGACGTTCGAGAAGGTGCCGTTCGAGTTCTGGTTGAACTCGACGAGGGCGCTGACGGCGACGTTGCCGCGGATGGTGCCTGCGGTTCCGCGCAGGGTGCCGCCGCTCACCGTGGTGCCCCCGGTGTAGGTGTTGTTTCCGTTGAGGACCAGCGTGTTCGTGCCCGTCTTGGCGAGGGTGCCCGGCCCGGAGATCACCCCGCTGGCGGCGATGAAGCTGCCGTTGGTGTCGATCGAACCGGTGCCGCCGGAGAGAGCGACGTTCTTGGAAAGGGTGAAGGCTGCATCCGCCCTGAGCGTGCCGCCGCCGTCGATCGTGACGTTCCCACTGCCGAGCCTGTTGCTAGCGGTGATCGCGAGCGTTCCGTTGGCGATCGTGGTCCCGCCGCCGTAGACGTTGTTCGACGTGAGGGTGAGTGTCCCGGTGCCGGCTTTGGTGAGGGAACCGCTGCCGAGGACCTGGCCGCTGACGGTGACGCTGTTGCCCTCGGTGTCGATCGTCCCCGTGCCGCCGGTGAGGTCGATGCTCTGGATGAGCGTCATCCCGCCGGTGGTGCGGAGGGTCGCGCCGCCCGCAATCGAGAGTGGGGTGTTGTTCAGCCTGTTCGCGGCGGCGATCGCAAGGGTGCCCCCCGTGATGCTTGTGTTGCCGCCGTAGGTGTTCTCAACCAGGAGCGAGAGCGTCCCGGCGCCGGCCTTGTCGAAGTTACCGACGCCGGAGATCACGCCGGCGAGGGTGACGTCGTTGCCCGCGGTGTCCACCGAACCACCGCCGCTCGCCAGGGCGAAGTCGTGGGGCAGGGTCATCGGGGCGGTGGTCCTGAGCGACCCGCGGCGCCAGCAGCGACACGGGCCCCGTCCCGAGGCGGTTGCTAGCCGCGATCGCGAGCGGCAGCAGACGACGAGTCAATGCAGCGACAGTAACAGCGCCGTATCGCTTACAGCACCAATGTGGGCCGAGATCATGGGCACGCTGACCGACCGACCTTGACCTCGAGGAGTTCCCGGAGCCGGCCTGGATGGACGGTGAGGCGCCGATGGAGGTCACCAGCCGTCGCTCACCGCCTCCGACGCCGACTCCGATGCTGTCTGAAGATGGCTCCAAGAAGGACGAGCGCAAGGGCCCTCCTTGCATCCCGATCTAATAGCTGAGGAGAGCCAGAGCCCCACGGACGGCGCCACCGACGGTGACCTTCGGGCGAGGAGATGACCTCCGATGAGTCGGAGTTGACCACCTGGAGGTCACCGACAAGACGGTGCCACTGGTTCTGGCTACTGTGAGTCGCTCGACTGCCCGCCGATGGCAATAATGGCGGAGGCAACAACGACACAGGCACCGCGGAGGGCGCTACTCAGTGAGTGATGGTCCAGTGACCGCCCGGCGGCGGAGGATCCGGTCGTCAGGACCGCGTCCACCGCCATCGCGGTCCTCTCGGTGGGCTCGCACACGGCCGACACCGCGCGCTGGGTCCAGCGCCGGCCTGGTGCTGCTCTTGACCGCGCTCACCTTCGCCATCGGCGTATGTTCCTCTAAGCAGACCTGCTACAACGCCACCTGGACCAACGGCGACACCAGATACACCCACTTCTGCTACTCCGACCTGCCCTATCTCTACGTCGACCGGGGCCTGGCCGAGCACGAGTGGCCCTACTCCTCCGACCCTGAGGTCCGGGCGCGCTACCAGCAGGTGATGGAGTATCCGGTCGGCATCTCCACCACGCCTGGGTGACGTCCCACTACGACTGGCTGACCGACACCCCCGACGAGGACGAGCGCCATCTCGTGGAGACCTCGAGTTTCTGGGGCCTGCCGGCATGCACCACGAGACCCCGCGTGAAGCCTCCATCATCGTCAACGTGATCGGCTTCGCGGTCGCGGCGCTGCTCTCCGCCTGGTTCCTGGCACGTACGATGGCCGACGGCCCTGGGACGCGGCCGCCTTCGGCCTTCCCCTCCCCTTCGGTCTGGCGGCGACCGGGATCATCAACTGGGACATGCTGGCGGTCGTCTTCGTGGCCGGCGCGCTGTGGGCGTGGTCGCGCGACCGGCCGCTGCTGACGGGCATCCTGATCGGGCTCGGCTGCGCGACCAAGCTCTACCCGCTCTCTCCTGCTCGGCGGGCTCGTGGTGATCTGCATCCGGCGCCGCCGCTACGACGACCTGGCGGTCGCCGCCCTGGCAACTGACCCCTCGCCGGGGGGCCTCAAAGTACCCTGCCCGCGAACTTCACGGGTGTGGAGGAGTGGAAAGGTTTTTGGAGCTTCAACTCCTAATCGAGCGCGGCCCGGACCTCGGCTCGCTGTGGCTCGTGGTCCAGCAGGCCAGCGACGCGGCGATCCCGGCACACACGGTCAACCGCGCTCTCCGTGCGGCCTTCTTCATCGCCTGGTGCAGCGGCGTACTCATCATCGGTCCCCCCCATGAGACACCGCGACTGGCGCGCAGCTCGGCTTCCTGATCGTCGCCGGGTTCCTCGCTGGTTAAGAAGGCGTAATCCACCGCAGTACGTCCTGTGGTTGCTGCCGCTTGGCCGTCCTGCTGCGTCCCGCGCTGGCGTGACCAGCTCATCTGGCAGGCCGGTGAGCTCTTTCTTCATTTTTCGCCCCCGCGGTCTGGCGGTATTCCTTTTTCTTCTTCTTGGCGCAGATCTGCTGGCCAGCAGCGGCGGTGACCAGCCGGTGTACTGGTTCGCGATCATCGTCCGGGTCGCCGCCGAGATCTATCTGATCGTCGTCGTGGTCCGGGAGATCTACGAGCCGTGGCGCGACCCGGTCCGATGGGACAGTCGAGGCGACCCGGCGAGGCCGAGGCTCAGGACTCCAGGATGATCTCGTGCTCGAACGAGGTCGCGGTGTAGCGCACCCGCACCTCGAGCTCCTCGCCGACCTCAGGCGCAACTGCGCGCGTGCGCCCGCGGGAAGCGTGAGCATCGACTCCTGCATGTGCGGCGGTTCGGAGAACCAGAGCGCCTTGCCATCGAGCGTGTACAGCGGCGAGCGGGACTGCCCGATGGCCTCGAAGCCCGCCGCGGGCGACGCCGAGGGCGCGGGAGCGCAGGTGGGTGTCGCCCAGCGGCGCCTCGAGCCCGATCCCGTGGCCGGTGCCACCGGAGGCGACGACCAGATGACGGTGCGCATCGCGGCGCGGCCGCGGTAGCCGGCGCGCAAGTAGCCCCGCTCGAGGGGGTGTACGTCCTCGACGGTGGCAGTCACGCTGAGCGCGCCGCGGTCACCGAGCCAGAGAGCGGTGCGCTGACGCGAGGCCGGAAGCGGCGACGTCGCCGTAGGCCGCGCGCAGCTGGGCGTGCTAGCTCGTTGGCGCTCAGGTGGGAGACCCACACCGTCTTCGCCTCGGCGCCGACGACGGCGTCCATCTGGCCGCGCACCCTCGGCCAGCGAGAGTCGCCGTCGAGACCGAAGTGCATGGTGATGCCCTCGAAGCGGGCGTGGTCGCGGGCGACGGCGGCGGTCGGCCACAGGTCGCTCGGCGTATCGCGCCGCGGCGCATCGAGGTGACCAGCTCGAGGATGACGCGCGCGCCGGGCTGGCGCTCCAGGAGCAGCGGCAGGTCCTCGGGGCGGCTGATCGTGTGGATGATCCGGTCGGCGATCTCGAAGGGCGTCCAGTTCTCGGGTGAGTAGGGCCGCCACGGGGTGAGGACGTAGATCGAACCCGCTGAACCCGGTCGCGACCTCCCTACACCTCGTTGTAGGTGCCCACCGCGGCGAGCGTGTCGACGCCGGTGTCGAGGCTGTTGAGCCACTCGGTCTGGTGGGCGAGCTTGCGCAGGGTGAGGCCGTAGCCGTTACCCTTCGCCACCGGGACCAGGCCTGGGGTCGCCTCGGCGAAGGTCTGGACGTGCTTGCGCCAGCGATCGGCGTCAACGGTCAGTTTCAGCGGCATACGGGAGAATCAGCGCCTCTTCATGTAGACATCGAAGGCCGTGTAGATCGGCTTGTTCAGCGGCAGCTTGATTCCCGGTGTGCATCCACCGCCGGCGACCCGGTGCCGACCTTGAACTGGATCCAGCCCCACGTGGGAGTCGTCGGTGGAGAGCGTCGGAGTGATGCCGCGCAGGTCGTAGCTGGTCGCGCTGGTGGCACTGGCGGTCCCGATCATCGCCCACTGGAGGGCGTTGGAGCCACGTACGTCTCGCTTCTCGGTCGAGGAGGCACCGTAGAGGAGTACCAGGCGTACTGCCCGACGCGGACCATGATCGTGGCGGCGGCGACCAGATCGCCCTCGTGCCGCGCCAGGAACAGCTCGATCCGCTCCGGGTCCTCGGTCGACATCGCCCAGAACATGGTGCTGAAATAGCTTCGCTGGCGCGGGGTGAAGTGGTCGCGCTGGGCGGTGTGGACGTAGAGATCGTGGAAGGCGCTCAGGTCGCCCTCGAAGTCGCCGTCCGCCGGGTCGACGGGGGAGGCGACGGTAACCAGACACTGCCATCTTGGCGGCCTTCTTGATGTTGCGGCGCCAGAGTTGGTTCATCCCCTTGAGGACCTCGTCCCGGCTTCGGCCGTGCCGTCCTCGTGGGCCAGCGGGATGACGAAGTTGTATTGCGGCTGCCCTGCACCGAAGCCGTCCTCGGGGCTCTGCAGCCCCAGCCCGCCGCCCTGAGCTGCGAGACCACGCGGCGCGCGCCGGTGGCGTCACGATGGGTCGGGGTCAGCTGGTCGAGCCGCTGGACGGTGTCGTCGGCGATGCCGTCCTTGACCTGGCCGCGCTCCAGGTCGCGGTCGTGACGGGCGGTCCGATCCGGATGCCGAAGGCGTGGTTCTTCTTCAGGTACGCCGCCAGCGGCTCCAGCCATGGAGCGAGATCACCCGACCAGTCGATGCCGCTCGGGCCTTCCGGCAGGTAGGCGAGGGTGAACCGCTCCAGCTTCGGGACCGGCCGGTGCAGCACCAGCGCGGCGCCGACGAGGGCTCCGCCCTGCAGGCTGTCGAACCATCCGATCGACTCCGAACGCCACTCGGTCTTGACCCGTGCCCACGAGGGGGTCTGGAGGAAGCTCACGCTGGGTTGCTTCTCGATGAAGGCGAGATGCTCCGCAGCGGTGATGGGGCGCACGGTGAGACTCACCCGCAGAAGGCTACCCGCCGCTCCGATGGTCGAGCTTGTCGAGACCCCAATCTGAGGAGTTCTCTCGCTTACCTAGTGAGTCTGCGGCCCCGAGACGCTATTGTCTGCGACCAGATGTATCACGGCTGGGGCCCGGGCCTCCTTATAGTCGTGACAGCAACTATGACCACCACGACGGCGCGCCCGCGCGCCATCTGGCCCCCCAACGGCTCGCCGCCGATCCGGAGGCCGCCGGTCGAGGAGGGGACTGTGACACGGGTACCACGGGGGATCGGTCAAGCCGACGCACCTGTGACCGTGTGGTCCCGGGCCACGGCCGACTTCGACCGTTGGCTCAGCGGCGACTCCGCCGCTCTCGACGAGCTGGTCGCGCCACGACCCCGGTCCCGTGGGCAGGTCGCCCGCTCCTACCGGCTCGCCCAGGAGCAGGCGGAGGACGTCGTCCAGAACACCTGGCTCACCTTCGTACGCAAGCACTCCTCGATCCTCGACACCGCGGCCGTCGGCGCCTGGTCACGCTGACCACGCGCCGCGAGGCCTGGCGGGTCGCGAAGCGATCCGGACGTGACGTACCTGTGGAGGACGAGGCGCTCGAGTCCCGCGTCCCGACACAGCGCTCGGCGGAGTCCCTGGCCGCGTCGAAAGGGCGACCGCAACTCGCTCATCTGGGCGGCTCGTCGAGTCGTTGCCGGAGCGGTGCCGGTGGCTGCTGCGCGCCGCCGCCTTCTCCGACCGGCCCGACTATGCCGGTCTGGCCGAAGAGCCTGAACATGCCCATCGGCAGCATCGGCCCCACCCGCGGCCGCTGTCTCGGGAAGCTGCGGGACGCACTTCGGCGGGCTGTGCTCGATGAAGGGGAGGTGTCGTGGCTGGGGGTCGCTCGGAGGAGCCCACTCGCGAAGAGCTGTTGGGTCTGGTTCGACAGGTCTACGTTGCTGGTGACCCCGTCCCCGGGGGCCTGATCTCCCGGATGCAGGCGGCCGCCGCCGGCGCCGCCGAAGAGTCCGGACTCGGGCTCGACCTGGAGCTGATGCTCCTGGTGAAGTCCTCGGGCGCCGAGACGGCCGCAGTACGCTCTCGCCGCCCCTGCCTCCGCCCGCTCTGCCTACACCCTGCGCTTCGCGCAGTCCGGCGTCGACGTGCTCGTACGCGTCGCCTCCGACACCGACACCACTGCCCGCCTCTATGGCTTGGCCGCCCCCGGCTCACCCATGACCGTCCGCGCCATCCGTGCCGACGAGTCCGTACGCCGATCGTCGCCGTCACCCTCGGAGCATCGGGTCGCTTCGAGCTCACCTCGTTGCCCGCCGGCCTCATCCGGCTCCGCTTCGAGCCCGCCGACGGTTCGTCTGCCTTCCTCACCCCCACGTTCGAGATCTGACCCAGGAGTAACAGTGCATTCCAAGCGTGAGCCACGGTTGTCAGTGGCGTACGGATCGACCGAGGCACGTGTGCTCGACCGTACCACGTGCGTCGCCGTGCGGCGTCACGGCGCGCCCGACGGTCGCTCTGTCCTGCTCGTATCCAAGTCGGTCGATTTCGAGGACACCTTCGAGCGGATCGAAAAGGCGGCTAAGGGACTTGGCTGGCGCGCAGTCACCGGAGGATGAGCCGCCGCACGCTGTCGGGCTTCGGCTCGGCGTACGACGCGTGCGACTGGGGGTTCGCCCGGGGAAGGCCGTCCAGGCCCCTGACGCGTGGACGGTGCTCCAGTACCTGTGGTCGTCCGGACCCGATGGCGCCTGTGGCATCAGCTTGGAGCATGTCCTGGTCCCGCTCCGCATAACGAGCCGAACCCTCATAACGAGCCGAACCCGCACAATGAGCCGAACCCGCACAATGAGCCCAACCCGCACAACGAGCCCAACCCGCACAACGAGCCCAACCCAAGCTACGGCTACGACGCGCTCGGAACCGGCGGGCGTCAGCCCGTCGCGTTCATCGGAGCGCCACCTCGTCGCTTGGCTGAAACGGAGCTAAGCGGACGTGAGCGGCCGGTCGTTGCCGTGCTGACACCGGACGTGGGCCGCATCCGTGGCTCGCCGACTTCGTGCAGCGCGACGTACGCCTGGGTGAGCACCCCATCGGCTGGCCGCCGGGGCACCGAATTCGGAGATCGATGAGGACCAGGTTGGACCGCTGAACGGCGTGATCGACCCAGTCGCCGGCCACGGGACCTTCATCGCGGGGCTGGTCCACCAGGCCTGCCCTGACGCGGAGATCCTGTCATGGCGAATCGTGCCTCCGGACGGCCCGATCGCGGAGACCGACTGGGTGACCGCGCTGGCCCAGATCGCAGAGCTTGTGCGATCTGTACCGCGCCGGCGACCCTCGCGGCCAGCGCATCGACGTGCTGAGCCTTTCCATGGGCTACTACCACGAGACGCCGGAAGACGAGCTGTTCGACTGACCTCTACTCACCGTCCTCGCCGATCTGTCTGCGAACGGCACCCTCGTGGTTTGCTCGGCTGGCAACGACGCCACGGCACGACCGGATCTCCGCCGCGTTTGCGCCGTGGAGTGACGGGAGCGGACCGATCGAACCGAGCCCGTGACGTGCTCCCGATCGTCTCAGTCGGGGGCTCGAACCCAAACGGCACCACTGACGCGGCTTTCTTCAGCAACTCGGGCGCCCTGGGTGAGGGCTTACGAACGCGTGCTGGTCGTGAGCACGTTCCCGCCGACCTTCCAAGGTGGGATATCAGGCATCCATCGCCACTGAGTTCATGGGCCGGTCCCGGACGTCCATCGACCCGGACGACTTCACGGGGTGGATCCGGCACTTGGAGCGGCACTCCTTTCGCCGCGCCTCTTGCTCGCCGGCCGGATCGCCGCCGAAGCTCTCCTTTGAAGGTGTGGCCGTCCTGGGTGATGCGAAGCTACGACATCAAGCCGCACATGGGTAGCGCTTGAGGAGTTAGACCTCATTGAGGCAAGGCGCCGAAGCTCGCTGACATGGAGACCGAAAGACCCGCGCGGAACTTCACAGGCTCGGTGTTGCGGCACTCAGCTCGGGAAAGGTAAGCTGAGGCGAAGCATCTCCTTGAAAGTGCGCTGGGCTAGCGGCAAGTGCGCGACGCTACTGGCGCGGATCGAATCCACGCTGGCCTACCTCCGAGGCCGACGCGTCCGATTTCGGAGAGTGCCTTGGAGCTCTGCGATCGGGGCGCTACGGTTCGAAGGGCTCGGCGGTGCAGACTCGCAGGTGCACTGCTTCAACAGCGAGCGACATCTCCTCTCGCCGCGCCGGCCGCGCGAGCGACGCCCGCGGCATTCGACGAGTCAATCGCAAGCGCTCAAAAGACAAGTCGGACCTGGGCCAAAGGCCCACTTGAATCGGGGGAACCGTTCACCTGGATCTGACACGATGTGTCGGCTGCGGCCGCGGACTTCGATGCTGCTGCTGCGCAACTTTCGAGATGCTGGCGAGGAGGTCTCCCGGCTGCTGAGCCCGAACACAACCAGGGCGTACGGCGCTCTTCCTCTCAGGCGACCTGGTGTGGGGTCCTTGCGCTGATGGGTAGTCGTCGTACTGACCTCCAAGCAGCAGCCGGGCCGCCGGTGAAGGCAGTGTGTGTGCTTGACCGGGGCCGAGGTGCTGATGGCGGCCGGGCTGACGCGTCAGGGCGGCGAGATGCTGCGGCAGGCGGCGGAGGCGTACGGATCGAAGGGCCAGCGGCAGCGGCAGGGCGAGGCCGAGTTGGTGCTGGCATCCACCTGTCGCGACCGATCCGGGCGAGGCGGAGCGGGTGGCACGCTCGGCGCTGGGCTGGTTCGAGGAGGCGCGGGCGCCGGGGCTGGCGTTGCGAGCGCGGGCGGTGGCGTACGAGGCGGCCGGCGGCCAGGCCAAGATCCGAGCGAGGACGGCGAGGCGCTGGCCAGCCTTTCCGCTCGAAGAACAAGGTCTGAATTGGCCGGCGCTCCGAGTGCGCTTGCAGGCCCGGCCCCGCGCGCATCCGTTCGGCAGAGAACGCCGGCTCGCCGACAAGACCGGCGAGCGGCAGGGTCATCGGCCCGGTTCCGCCGGAGGCGCCGATCGAGCATCCGCCTGCTGGAGCGAGAACTCCGAGCTGAGTTGGCGGTGGCCGCGGGACGAACCGTTGCTGGACTCCGTGAGCTTCGGGCCGGACTCGACGACTTCCATCTGTGGCAGAGCTCGTTCGGCAGCCTGGACCTGCAGACCAACGTCGCCGGACACGGGGCACGTTGGCCGGCCAGGCGCGGCCTGGAGTTGGCCGTCGAGTCAGGTGAGGCCGATGTGCTCTTCGAGCGGTCGAGCGGCTCGCGGATGGTGGCCTCGCGGGTGCAGCCGGTGCGCACCGCGTCCGACCCACAGCTCGCCGCTCCGACCTGGCCGAGCTCCGCCGGCGGAGGTGACGCCCGAGCGCGAGGCCGAACTGCGCGAGCAGATCCGTTCACCGGGCCGCGCGGGCTCGAAGGGATCGGGCCAGGTTTCCGGCCCCATCTCCCTGCCTGACCTGCGTGAACGCATCGGAGCCGTCGCGCTCGTCGCCTATGTCGTCGCCGCCGGACGGATCGTCGCTGTCGTCGCGACCGATGACTCGTCCACCCGGGATCGAACTGGCGAGCAGGCTGCGCTCGGGTCCCGCTCGGTGGCCTGCTGCCCGATCTCGACGTCGCTGCGACCGACCTCCCAGGCCCGCTCGGCGCTGCGGTGCGCGGTGACCTGACTGCCCGCCTCCAGCAACTCTCCGATCTGCTCGTCGCCCCGGTTCTCGACAGGATCGGCGACCGCCCGTCGTTCGACTCCCTCGGCCGTGCTGGCGGCGGCGCCGCGCCCGCCCTGCTGCTGACCGGCTTCACTGGCCGGGCAGTCACGGTCGCTCAGAGCGCCACCGCGTGGCTCAGTCGCGCCGACACCCCGCTGCCAGCCGCGACGGCCGGGTTCGTCGCAGGGCCGCGGGTCATGCGAGCCGCCGACGAGGTCACCAAGAGCGCCACCGCCTGGGCCACCGCGCACACCCTCATCGGCGCCGACGCCACCGCGACAGCGGTCTCCGCACTGGCGGCCGAGGTCGACGTACTTCACCTGGCCGCCCACGGCCACCACTCCGCCGACAACCCGCTCTTCTCGGGCCTGGAGCTCGCAGACGGGACCTGGTACGGCTACGACATCGACGGCCTCTCCGCCGTCCCCGACGTGGTGCTCCTCTCGGCGTGCGAGGTCGGACGGGTCGACCATCCGCTGGGGGCGAGGGAAGCTGATCGGCTGGTCGGAGCCTGGTTGCACGCCGGTGCCTGCGCCGTGATCGCCTCGCCTGCCGTCGTGGCCGATGAGGCTGCGTACGAGGTTTCGAGCCGCCCCACGGCGCCCGCGCGAAGGGCCTGGCCCCGGCCTGAGGCTCTCGCCGAGGCGCTTCCTGCGGCGACCGCGGCCGCTCCGCCTCGGCGCCGTTCGTCTGCTTCTCGTAGGTCGAGGCTACGAGAATCGGCGCCCTGGTGGGCGAGGACTATCCTCGGGGCTCGCCCACCAGTTGTCGTGCTCTAGTTGGACTCGTTGTGTGGGGCCGGCGAGGGCGAAGCATCTGCTCAGGGCGGTCGGCACGATCGTTGCGCCTGCGAGGATACGTAGCAATACGCTGTACCGGTTGAGGTGTTCGAGCAGGCTGGCC
>CAWAUB010000006.1:0-454826 GCA_963785155.1 uncultured Thermoleophilia bacterium | reverse complement strand
GTTCTGCGAGCTGCGGGCCGAGGTGGTCCGTGCCGATGGTGCGTGCGTTGTCGATGACGCCGTCGGCATCCATGGCGTCGATGGATGCCACGATGCTCGCCATCGCGAGCGGGTGCCCCGAGTACGTCAGCCCGCCGGGGAACACCTGGTCTTCGAACGCATTCGCGATGGACTCCGAGATCAGCACACCGCCCGCGGGCACGTAGCCCGAGTTCACGCCCTTCGCGAAGGTGACGAGATCTGGGGTCACTCCCCCGTCGAAGCCCTGCCACGCGAACCACTCGCCCGTGCGACCGAAGCCGCACATCACCTCGTCGAAGATCAGCATGATGCCGTACTTGTCGGCGAGCTGGCGCACGCCTGCGAGGTAGCCGGGCGGCGGCACGATGCACGCCGCGCGGTGCCGGGCACCGTCTCGAGCAGGATCGCGGCGACCGACGATGACCCCTCGCCCTGGATGGTGCGCTCGAGGTGGCGCAGCGCGCGCTCGGTCTCCTGCTCCGGCGAGTCCGACCAGAACTCGGAGCGGTACGCGTACGGACCCCAGAAGTGCACGTGGGCACGGCGCGTACTCGTTCGGAATGCGGCGCCAGTCGCCGGTCGCGACCACGGCGGCGCCGGTGTTGCCGTGGTACGAGCGGTAGGTCGAGAGCACCTTGTCGCGGCCGGTGGTGAGCCGCGCCATCCTGATCGCATTCTCGTTCGCGTCGGCACCGCCATTGGTGAAGAACACCTTGCCGAACTGCCCGCCGCCGGCCTTCTGGATGATGCGCTTCGCCGCCTCGCCGCGTGCGAGGTTGCCGAACGCGGGGCCGACCGTCGCAAGCTCATCGGCCTGCGCCTTGATGCCCGCGATGATCGCGGGATGCTGGTGCCCCATGTTCGTGTTGACGAGCATGCTCGAGAAGTCGAGGAACCGGTTGCCGTCGTAGTCCCACACCTCGCTGCCGAGGCCGCCCGCGATCACGAACGGGTTGAGCGCGCCCTGCGCCGACCACGAGTGGAACACGTGCGCACGGTCGAGGTCGTGGGCGAGTTGGCCGTCGGCGGGGTTGAGCGCGGGGGTGTGGTCGTTCATGGTGTCAGCTTACGGAACCGGCGGCCGAAGGCCCGGGTTCGCGTTGCGCGGGTGTTCCAGCGTCGCGCGGGCGCTGCAGCGTGCGCACTTGGCTGGAACGGCCGCGCGTGCCCTCCACCCGGCGACCCTCGCGCGAAACTTGACAAAAGCCACTGGTGCGAGGCCTCCACCACTAGTCGTTTTTGTCAGATGCTCGAAGTGCGACGTGCTTGATCTTCTTATTCTATATAGCTAGGTTAGCGTCATGGACGAACTCACCCGGGTCACCGCACCCACACTCGACGTGCTCGAACACCTGCTGGATGCCACGGGTCCGACCTGGGGCCTGCTGCTCGTGAAGGTCACCGGCCGCCCCGCCGGAACGATCTACCCGATCCTCGACCGACTTGAGCGGCTCGGCTGGGTCGACTCGGAGTGGGAGGTTGGCGATCGCCCGGGACCGAGACGGCGGCTTTACACCCTGACCGGTGAGGCTGTGCCAGCGGCGAGGCGGCTGCTTAAGCGCGCCGCCCGGCGAGACCGATTGCCGCGAGGGAGGCACGGGCATGAGCAAGGTTGCCGAGCGGGTTGTCGCCCTGGCTGCCGATCAGTTGCCCGAGCCGGAGCGCTCGCGGCGCAGCGAGGAGTGGAGCGCGGATCTCGAGGGGGCGAATGAGCAGGGCCTGAGCGGACTCGGCATCGCAGTCGGCGCACTCGCGTTTGCGATCAAGGCGCCTGTGGCGAGCCCGGTCGCGGCCGACTGGTGGGCGCGCTGGGCGCTGATGTTCGCGACGATCGGCCCCGTGGTGTGGCTTTCTCTGCGGGCTTCAGGACTGTTCATGTCCAACCCGCCACTGCGCGATGCGATCCTGCCGTTTGTCGATGCCACGACGATCGTCGCGATTGCCCTCGTCATCGTCGCGGGCCTGCGCTCGCGCGGGATGCCGTGGGTCGCGTCGGGCACCGTCATCGTGCTGTGCCTGTCCGCGCTCTTCTGGATCGGCGGCACTGCGTTCTTCCCGCTGCGAGCCGCAGCGCTCGCGCTCGCGGTGGCAGGACTGGTCGTGGTCGGTATCCGGTTGCGGCGCGCTGAGGGCTCTGCGCGCGCGCACGTCGTGGCGGCGCTCGGCCTCGCGACCCTCCCACTGGTCGCGGTGGCCTGGGAGTTCGCCGGATGGTTCGGGTGGTGGGTGCCGCTGGCCGCGGCCGGGGTCGCTGCGGCGGTCGCGATCGTCATCCTCGGGCGCACTCCGCACGTCGCCGTTCGATCCGCTGACCCTCGCCTTCGCGCAGCACTGATCGCGGTCATCGCCGTGACCGGCGTGGTGGTCGCGCTCGGCATCGCCGTCATCGTCGCGCTGACGATGTGGCAGCACGACGCCGCTGGCGCCAGGTTGTGGGCGGAACTGACGCCGATGGTCACGGCCCAGGCGATCGGGTACATGACGGTGGGGCTGGCGACGCTCGCGGTGTTCCTCCGCCTCACAGCGGTCGCCCGCCGACGTCGCCCGTCCGCAGCCGTCTCTGGGCTGGGATTCGTGCTCGCGGCGGCCCTCGTCGGCGCGGGTTCGACGCTGCCCTATCAGGCGCCGTGGAGCTACGACCTTGCGGGTCCACTGGGTTGGGCGTTGGCCTTCATCGGCTGCGTGCTCGCCGTGGTCGGCGTCATCCTGCTCATCGCACCGCTCGAGGCGCGCTCGAGCCAGCCAGTCGCGGCATGACGAAGGGGCGGGCAGCCTCACGGCCACCCGCCCCTCAGCAATCGGTGACTACTGCCCGCCCTCGGTCAGCACGACATCGAGCGGCGTGTACTCGCCGTCGACGACCACGCCATCCGCCTCGAGCTCCTCGAGCGCCTGCTCGATGTACTCGTTCGAGTACGCCGAGTCGGCCGGCTCCGCCGTGATGAGGTTGAGGCCGTCCTGGTTGACCGCCGCGAGCGCGCCCGCGACCGTCTTGTCCCAGAGGCCCTGGTCGACCACGCCGAACTTGCCGCCGGCCCAGATGAGCTTGTTGACCTCGTTCATCTGCCAGAGCTGGTGCACCGGTCCGACCGGGAACGCTGCCTCGGCGTTGATCGCGGCGTCGTAGACGATCGTCGCGGCCTCCTCCGGGTTGTCGCGCGCGAAGACCCAGCCCTTGATGATCGCCTTGAGGAAGCGCACCGCGGCATCCGCGTAGGCGGGGTCATCCGCGAGGCGAACCGTGTCGGCCCAGATCGCGTCCTGGAGCATGGCGCCGTCGGTGTCCTCGTACGAGACGACGTCGAAGTCCTCCGGCTGGTACAGCTCGCCCGTTGCCGGGTTCACGACCTCGAGGATCTGCGCCCACTCGTTGTAGGTCATCGCCTGTGCGGCATCCACATCGCCGTCCAGCAGCGCGTTCATGCTGAAGTCCTGCGTCGTGATCGAGACCGAGGTCGAGTCGAGGTCTTCGGCGGCCATGGCCGCGAAGATCTCCCACTCGTTGCCGAAGCCCCACGAGCCGATGCGCTTGCCCTCGAAGTCGGCGACCGACTCGACGCCATCGCCCTTGAACGACACCTGGAGGGTGCCGGACTTCTGGAAGACCTGCGCGATGTCGGTGAGCTCGGCGCCGGTGGCCTCGAGCGTGCCGAGCACCTTCGGAACCCATGCGATCGCGAAGTCGACGTCGCCGGCGACGAGCGCGTCCTGCGGAACGATGTCACCGCCGGACGGGATGATCTGCACGTCGGTGAAGCCCTCCTCCTCGAAGAAGCCCTTGTCCTGTGCGACGTAGTAGCCGGCGAACTGCGCCTGCGGCAGCCACTGGAGCTGCAGGCTGATCTCGGTGAGCGGCTCGAAGTCGCCGTCACCTCCGCCGGTGTCTGGTGCGGGCGTCGAGCACGCCGCGAGCGCGAAGGCGGTGAGGCCCGCCGCCGCGACGGCGAGGCCGCGCGTGATCTTGGAACGGCTGTGATTCATGGTGTTCCTTTCGTGATGGATGGTGCGTGGTGCTGCGGTGCCGGTCAGACCGGCCCTCGCCTCGTCACGAGCCGCTCGAGCAGCGTCGTGACGAGGAAGAACACGAGACCGATGGCGATGCCACCGGCGACGTAGGCGAACGCGAGGGCGGCGCGCCCCGACTTCGCGTAGGTGGCGATCGCGGTGCCGATGCCGTCGGCCGGCCCGCCGAAGTACTCGGCGACGAGCGCCGCGATCACGGCGATCGAGCTGGCGATGCGCAGGCCGGTGAGCAGGTACGGCAGTGCGGTCGGCAGGGTGAGCACCCTGAAGGTCTGGATGCCGCTGGCCCCCGACGCCCGCAGCAGGTCCCGGTGCACGGGGCGCGTCTGCCGCAACCCCCGCAGCACGTTGACGAACACGGGAACGAACGCTGCGATCGCGGCGACCGCCTGCCGCCCGAACTGGCTGGATGCCCCGAACATCGTGTTGAGGATCGGCGTGATCGCCACGATCGGCACCACCGCGATCGCGGCGACGAGCGGTGCCAGCATGCCGTCGATCGGACGGAACGTCGCGGCGAGCGCCGCGAACACGATCGCGACGATCGTTCCGGCCGCGAGCCCGGCGAGCGCGTTGCCCGCGGTGATCGCCATGTCCTCCCAGATGATGTCGAGGTGCAGCACGATCTCGTTCACGACGGCGAACGGGCTTGGCAGCGCGCGCGGCGCGACCTTGAGCACGTCGACCACGAGCACCCAGAGCCCGAAGATGATGAGGCCCACGACGACGGGCGCGACGACGCGAACCCACGCCGCCGGGGCTTCAGGGCGCGCAACCGGCTTGCCCTGAGGAGCGCCGCGAAGCGTCGCACGCGCGTCACCGGCGCTTCGAAGGGTCATCGCTCGTTCGCCCGTTCCACCGGCGCGCCGTGGAGGGCCTCGCGCACGGCGGTGACCTTCGCGAAGTACTCCGGCGACTCGCGCAGCGCCTCGGTGCGTGCGGCCCCGAGTTCCGTGGTGATGATGTCCGTGATCCGGCCCGGCCGTGGGCTCATCACGACCACGCGGTCCGACAGGAACACGGCCTCCGGGATCGAGTGCGTCACGAACACCACCGCGGCGCCCGTGTCGGCGGCGATGCGGGCGAGCTCGCCCTGCAGGTACTCCCGCGTCATCTCGTCGAGCGCGCCGAACGGCTCATCCATCAGCAGCAGGCGCGGCTGCTCGGCGAGCGCCCGCGCGATGGCGACGCGCTGCTGCATGCCGCCCGACAGCTGGTCGGGGTAGCGGTCGATGAACTCGGTGAGCCCGACGAGCTCGGCCAACTCCTTGACCCTGGTCGCCCGGGCCGGCTTGGCCACCCCGTGCAGTTCGAGGGGCAGTTCGATGTTGCCGGCGACCGTGCGCCACGGCAGCAGGCCGGCCTGCTGGAACGCGATGCCGTAGTCCTGGTCGACGCGTGCCTGGCGGGCCGGCTTGCCGAAGATCGAGAGCTCGCCCGAGGTCGCGGAATCGAGGTCGGCGATGAGGCGCAGCAGGGTGGACTTGCCGCATCCCGACGGCCCGATGAGCGACACGAACTCGCCCGCTGACACCGTGAGCTCCACGCCGGTGAGCGCGACGACCTCGCCCGTCTTCGTCGGGAAGACCTTGCCCACTCCCGCCGCACTGACCGCGAGTTCCGTCTGCGGCGTGCCCTGAGGCTCTCGATCGGTCATGCGGTTGCTTCTCCCCTGCGGTAGTTCTTCAAGCCGAACCCGACGAGGGCGACGGTGCCTGCTGCGACCAGTCCGAGGGCGATCGACCCGAAGGTCGGTCCCCACGGCGCGGCCGGGTCACTGGATGCCTGGCCGGCCAGCTGGATGAGCATGCGGCCGATGCCGCCGCGCATCCCGATCGAGACTTCCGCCACCACTGCCCCGACGACGGCGCTGGCCGCGGCGAGCCGCAGCGCCGGCAGGATGTGCGGCACGCCTGCAGGCAGCCGCAGCCGGAACAGGGTGGACCAGTAGCCGGCGGCGTACGTGCGCATGAGATCCAAATGGATGCGGTCGGGTGCCTCGAGCCCGCGCAGCACGCCCACCGCGACGGGGAAGAACGCGAGGTACGAGGCGATGAGCGCGACTGACGCCCACTGCGGCCACGGGAACCCGCCGCGGTCGATCTGCGTGCCGATGCTGGCCACCAGCGGAGCGAACGCGATGAGCGGCACGGTCTGGCTCACGACGATCCACGGCAGGAGGCCCCACTCGGCGAGGCGCCAGCGCTGCATGACGATGCCGAGCACGGCGCCGACCGCGACGCCGATCACCCAGCCGGCCGCCGCGGTGCCGAGGGTCGTGACCGCGGCCTGGATCACGGTGACGAACAGCGGCGGCGTCGTGCCACCGCTCGTCGACTGGAACAGCCGCGCCACCATCTCCCAGATGTGCGGCATCGCGCGGTCGTTCGTGCGCGGCAGCAGCATGACGCCGGAGCCGGTCTCGCCCGCGACCGCGCCGACCACGAACCCCTCCGCCGGGCCGAGGAACTTGTAGAGCTCCCAGATCACCATGACCGCGAGCACGCCGACGACACCCCACGCGACGACGGAGACTCGACGACTCATGCGGGGCGGCTCACGCTTTGGCGGTCAGATGTTCACGAAGCGCCGGCATGACGGTCTCGCCGTACACGCGCAGCGTCTCCTCCTTGCTGTCGTGCTGGAGGTAGCCGGCGAACTGGTCGCAGCCGAGCTCCTTGAGCGCCTTGAGCTTCTCGATGTGGTCGTCGGCCGATGCCGAGCACGCAGAACCGGTCGACGATGTCGTCTGGCACGAAGTCGGCGTGCGTGTTGCCAGCCTGGCCGTGCTGGTTGTAGTCGTAGCCCTCGCGCGCCTTGATGTAGTCGGTCAGCGCCTTCGGCACCGCGCTCGATTCGCCGTACTTCTTCACGATGTCGGCCACGTGGTTGCCCACCATGCCGCCGAACCAGCGGGTCTGGTCGCGCATGTGCGTCCAGTCGTCGCCGATGTACATCGGGGCCGCGACACAGAACTTCACCGCGTCTGGGTCACGCCCGGCATCCTTCGCCGCCTTGCGGACGGCCCCGATCATCCACTCTGCGATGTCGAGGTCGGCAAGCTGCAGGATGAACCCATCCCCCACCTCGCCCGTGAGCTTCAACGCGAGCGGTCCGTACGCAGCCACCCACACGTCCACCTCAGAGCCCTTGGACCACGGGAACTGCAGCTGCGCGCCGTTGTACTCCACCGACCGCGAGTTCGCGAGCTCACGGATGACGTGGATCGACTCCCGCAGCGTCGCGAGCGTGGTGGGCGCACCGTTCGTGACGCGCACCGCCGAGTCGCCGCGGCCGATGCCGATGATCGTGCGGTTGCCGTACATCTCGTTGAGCGTCGCGAACACCGACGCGGTGACCGTCCAGTCGCGCGTCGCGGGGTTGGTGACCATGGGCCCGACCTTGATGCGCTTGGTGCGCTCGAGGATGCGGCTGTAGATCACATACGGCTCCTGCCACAGCAGGTGCGAGTCGAACGTCCACACGTACTCGAAGCCGTGCGCTTCTGCGAGCTCGGCGAGTTGCACCGTCCGGGCTGCCGGTGGGTGGGTCTGCAGTACTGCTCCGAATTCCATGGATGGTGCCTCGTTCCTAGATAGCAGAGTCAGATCAGGTACTGCGTGAGGCCGCGCTTGAGGAACTGGCCGTCGCCCTTGGCGCCCAGGTACTGGTTGTCGTCGACGATGACCTTGCCACGCGAGAGCACGGTGTCAACGTGCCCGTCGATTTCGAAGCCCTCCCACGCGGAGTAGTCCATGTTCATGTGGTGCGTGTCCACCGAGATCGTGGTGTGCCCCGCCGGGTCGTAGATCACGATGTCGGCGTCGGCACCGGGCTGGATGACGCCCTTCTTGCCGTAGAGCCCGAACATCCGTGCGGGCGTGGTCGAGGTGAGCTCGACCCAGCGCTCGACGGTGAGCTCACCGGTCACGACGCCCTGGAACAGCAGGTCCATGCGGTGCTCGACCGAGCCGATGCCGTTCGGGATCTTGCGGAAGTCGCCCTTGCCCAGTTCCTTCTGGTCCTTCATGCAGAACGGGCAGTGGTCCGTCGAGACCATCTGCAGGTCATTCGTGCGCAGCGCCTGCCACATCGAATCCTGGTGCCCCTCGGCCCGCGACCGCAGCGGCGTCGAGCACACCCATTTCGCACCCTCGAACTTGCCCCACTCCTTGGTGTCGGCACCGAGGTTGTCCTCGAGCGACAGGTAGAGGTACTGCGGGCAGGTCTCGCCGAACACGTTCTGCCCCTGGTCGCGAGCCCACGCGAGTTGCTCGACGGCCTGCTTCGCGGAGACGTGCACGACGTAGAGCGGCGCACCCGTGAGGTTGGCGAGCATGATCGCGCGGTGCGTGGCCTCCTCCTCCATCTGCCAGGCGCGGGCGATGCCGTGGTAGTACGGGTCGGTCTTGCCTGCGGCGACGAGCTGCTCGGCGAGCACGTCGATCACCGGCCCGTTCTCCGCGTGCATCATCGTGAGCAGTCCGGTGTCGGCCGCGACCTGCATGGCCTTGAGGATCTGCGCGTCATCCGCATAGAACACGCCGGGATAGGCCATGAACATCTTGTAGCTCGTGATGCCCTCGTCGATGAGCTTCGGCAGCATCTTCAGCGACGCGTCATCCACTCCGCCGACGATCTGGTGGAACGCGTAGTCGATCGCGCAGTTGCCCGCGGCCTTGCGGTGCCACTCGGCGAGGCCGTCCTCGATGCGCTGGCCCGTGGTCTGCACGGCGAAGTCGATCACGCTCGTCGTGCCACCCCACGCCGCGGCGCGAGTGCCGGTCTCGAACGTGTCGGAAGCGGCGGTGCCGCCGAACGGCAGTTCGAAGTGCGTGTGCGCGTCGATGCCGCCGGGGATGACGAGCTTGCCACTCGCGTCGATCACCGTGTCGACACCCGCCGACAGGTCGGTGCCGAGCAGTTCGGACCCCGGCTGGAGCACCGCGACGATGGTCTCGCCGTCGATGAGCACGTCGGCGTAGGCCTGGCCGGTGGCGGACACGACTGTGCCGCCCTTGATCAGTGTGGTTCCCATGTCGGTTACGGCTTCGGGATCGACGTGTAGGAGTCCGGGCGACGGTCCCGGTAGAACTGCCAGTCGTCGCGCATCTCCTGCACCATGTCCATCTCGAGGTCGCGGATGAGGATCTCCTCATGCTCGCCCGAGCCGCGCTCGCCCACGAAGTTGCCGCGCGGGTCGATCACCTGACTGGTGCCGTAGAAGTCGACGGCGAGCTCGCCGTACTCGTTGTCTTCGCGACCGACCCGGTTGGGTTGCAGCACGAAGTAGCCGTTCGCGACCGCGGCACAGGGGCCCTCGACCTCCCACAGCCGGTTCGAGAGACCCGGCTTGGTGGCGTTGGGGTTGAAGACCATGTGGGCCCCGTTGAGGCCGAGTTCGCGCCATCCCTCTGGAAAATGCCGGTCGTAGCAGATGTACATGCCCGACCTTGCCGACCGAGGTGTCGAACACGGGGTAGCCCATGTTGCCGGGGCGAAAGTAGAACTTCTCCCAGAACCGGTCGAGGTGCGGGATGTGGTGCTTGCGGTACTTGCCGAGGATGGTGCCGTCGGCCTCCACGATCACCGAGGTGTTGTAGTAGACACCGGTGATGTCCTCCTCGTAGATCGGCAGGATCATGACGAGGTTCAGTTCCTTCGCGAGCGCCGCGAACCGCTGCACGATCGGTCCGTCGGCCGGCTCGGCGTATCGGTAGTACTTCTTGTCTTCCGTGATGCCGAAGTAGGGGCCGTAGAAGAGCTCCTGGAAGCAGATGATCTGGGCACCGTCGGCTGCCGCATCCCGGGCGAACTGCTCGTGCTTGGCGAGCATCGACTCCTTGTCGCCGGTCCAGGTGGTCTGGGTGATAGCTGCTCGAACGACAGTCATGGTGCGTGGTACCTCCGGGTCGGACCCCAGTATCAGGGGCGAACGTTTCCCCATTGTTTCCGTTTGTGACCGCTGCGTAAAGCGTTGCCCAAAGTGCATAGACTGGCGTCTTCGAGACCCGTGCGCCGGCTTTGGCGTGGTCCGCGGCCCGCACACTTGGGCGGCAGGTCTGATCGCAGACGGTTTCGTCGCGCTCGCCGCCCTTTCCACGGAAGGTCCACCCAGTGCCACAGCTCCCCGCGCGCACGCTGCGCATGCTCCTGCCCCTCGCGGTCGTGCCGCTCATCGCGCTCGCCGCGTGCGGAACGCCCGTCGCCGCCCCGACCCCGACCTCGACGAAGTCCGACACTCCGTCGGCCACGGCGACCGCGGAGGCCTACGAGTCGGTCACCGTCGACAACTGCGGCGTCGAGATGACCTTCGACGAGGCGCCCGAGCGCGTCGTCACGATCAAGTCGTCGACCACCGAGATGCTGCTCGCCCTCGGCCTCGGCGACCGGATCGTCGGCACCGCGTTCCAGGACGGCCCGGTGCCCGACAAGTGGGAGAACGAGGCGGAGGACCTCCCGGTGCTCGCCGAGAAGGTGCCGAGCCAGGAGGTCGTGCTCGAAGCCGAACCCGACCTGGTCTACGCGGGCTGGGAGTCGAACTTCTCCGCCGACGGCGCAGGCACCCGCACCGATCTCGACAAGCTGGGCGTGAACACCTACGTGTCGCCCTCCGCCTGCCAGAGCGAGGGCCAACCGGCGAAGCTGACGTTCGAGAACATCTTCGGCGACATCGAGGAGATCGCCGCGATCTTCGGTGTGGATGCCTCGAAGCTCGTCGACGCGCAGCGCGACAAGCTCGACAATCTCGCGTCCAACGCCGGCAAGGACCGCACCGCCCTGTGGTGGTCGTCGGGCTCCGACACCCCGTACGTCGGAGGTGGCATCGGCGCGCCGCAGCTCGTCATGGACAGCGTGAGCCTGGTCAACATCGCTGAGGACGTGGATGCCACGTGGGCCCCGTTCAACTGGGAGGCGGTGGTCGACGCCGACCCCGACTTCATCATCCTCATCGATGCCGCCTGGAACACCGCCGACCACAAGATCGAGGTGCTCGAGGCCAACCCGGCGACCGCAAACCTCACGGCGGTGAAGGAGGGCCACTACCTGATCCTGCCGTTCGCCGCGAGTGAGGCAGGCGTGCGCAGCGTCGAGGCGGCATCCGAACTCGCGTACCAGCTCGACTCGCACGCCGGCCCGTGAGCGGCGGGCGCGCGCGCCTCGCCTGGCTGTGGGGCGTCGGACTCGCGGTCCTGCTCCTGGTCTCGCTCGTCGTCGCGGTGACGATCGGGCCAGCCGACCTCACGTTCGGCGAGGTGTGGGCGTCGATCGGCAGCCACCTCGGTCTCGGCGACAACCCACTGACCGTGCTGCGCGACGGCATCGTGTGGGAACTGCGCCTGCCCCGGGTGATCACGGCAGCAGCGGTCGGTGCCGGCCTCGCGATCTGCGGTGCGGTGATGCAGGCGATCACGCGCAATCCGCTCGCCGACCCATACCTGCTCGGGCTCTCATCCGGCGCGTCGCTCGGCGCGGTTGCCGTGCTGCTGCTCGGCGTTGCGATCGTGCTGCCGCTGGCCGCGTTCGTCGGCGCGGTCGCCGCGCTCGCCGCGACGCTGCTGCTCGCGAGCGCGCTCGGCACGATCACGCCGACCCGCACCGTGCTGGCCGGCCTCGCAGTCTCGGCGCTCGCAAGCGCGATCACGAGCCTCGTGATCTTCTGGACCGTGACGGGCGACTCGTATCGCGAGATCCTCGGCTGGCTGCTCGGCTCCCTCGCCGGGGCGCGGTGGCCGGCGGTCGCGATCGCCGTGATCGCGCTCGTCATTGCGGGCATCCCGATCCTGCTCACCGGCCGCGTGCTCGACGCGTTCGCGTTCGGCGACACCGCGGCCGCCTCGCTGGGGGTCAACGTGCCGGCGACGCGCTGGGGGCTGCTCGCGGCATCCGCGTTGCTCACCGGGGCCATGGTGTCGGTGAGCGGATCGATCGGGTTCATCGGACTCGTGCTGCCGCACGCCGTGCGCCTGATCGTCGGCCCAGGGCATCGCGCGCTGCTGCCGCTCACGGCGCTCGTCGGCGCGATCGTGCTCGTGTGGGCCGACACGCTCGCCCGTTCGCTGTTCGAGCCGCGTGAGCTGCCCGTCGGCATCGTGACTGCGATCATCGGCGCACCCGTGTTCGCCGTGATCCTCGCCAGGAAGCGGAGCGCGGCATGACCGGTGACGAGCGATAAGGCCGCCGAGGGACTGCGCGCCGACGAGATCTCGGTCACCGCCGACGGCACCCTCATCGTCGACGGTGTCTCGTGCGACGTGCCGCGCGGATCGTTCACCGCGCTCGTCGGACCGAACGGCGCCGGCAAGTCAACGCTGCTGCGCGCGATCGCCGCCGTGCAGCGCGCCGACTCCGGGTCAGTGCGCTTCGGCGATGACGACGTACTCGGGATGCCGCGCCGCGACCGGGCGCGCACCCTCGCGTTCGTCGAGCAGGAAGCCGAGGCGCACGTTGCGCTCGACGTGGAGTCCGTCGTCGCGCTCGGGCGCATCCCGCACCAGGGACTGTGGCACGACGGCAGGGACTCCGCCGAGCTCGTTGCGGCGGCGATGGAGACGGCAGGCGTCATCCAGTTCGCCCGCCGGGAATTCGGCACGCTGAGCGGCGGCGAACGGCAGCGCGTCATGCTCGCGAGGGCCCTCGCCCAGCAGCCGGAGCTGCTGCTGCTCGACGAGCCGACCAACCACCTCGACGTCGCAGCCCAGCTCGGAACCCTCTCGCTGGTGCGCTCACTCGCCGACGGCGGCATGACCGTGGTTGCCGCCATGCACGACCTCGGACTCGCCGCCACGTGGTGCGACCGCGTGATCGTGCTGCGCGACGCCCGCGTGGTCGCCGCCGGCCCCACCGCGCAGACCCTGACGCCCGTGCTGATCAGGGACGTCTACGGCGTGGATGCCACGTGGCTGGAGCACCCTCGCACCGGGCGCCAGTTCATCGCCCTGTCCCTGCCGACGCAGCGCTGAGCCGCTCCGCGGTCGCCGGGATCCATTTCTCCACCAGGGAGATCGGCGCGAACCTCGCCGCGATCCGGCGCCCGAGGCCGGCCTCCCGGCGCAGCAGCCGCAGCGCCTGCGTCACGTCGTCCGCCGTCAGCCCGCCCTCGCGTCCGCCGTACGACTCGCGCTCGACGCCGAGGCGCAGGCTCGCGATCAGGCGTGCGCCGTTGCTGTCGAGCAGGTCACCGAGGTCGTCACCGAGCTGGCGCGGGGTGAGGGTGTCCGCCGTGCGCCAGCCGAGGTCGGCGGCCGTGTCGCGTAGTTCAGCCCAGCCGTCGGCGGCCGAGCCGTCATCCACCGCGGTGAGCCGCCTGGCTCGCCGGGCAGCGCGCAGGATGGCGGGCAGCAGCAGCAAGCCCACGACGGCGAAGCCGGCGATCGGCCCGATCCACACCGCAGGATTCGCCGCCGCAGCGGCCGGATCGTCGGCGCCCGCCTCGGGGCCGGCTTCGTCGGGCAGCACCGGCGGCGCGGACGGTGTTGGCAGCACTTCGGCCTCGACGGGAGGCTCGGGCACCGACTCATCGACGTCGGGGGTGGCCGGGTCATCCTCGGCAAGCGGCGCGAACGCGGGTGGGATGCCGCGGCCCGGCGTCGGTTCGAATCGCACCCAGCCGATGTTCGCGAAGTACAGCTCCGGCCATGCGTGCAGGTCGTACGTCGTCACGTCCCACTGCGGCTGCGTGGAGCCTTCGACCTGCAACGCTACGCCTGGCGTGAATCCCACGGCGACGCGCGCCGGGATGCCGAGTGTGCGTGCCATCGCAGCCATCGCCGAGGAGAAGTGCACGCAGTATCCGCTGCGCGCCTCGAGGAACTCGCCGAGTACGCTCGCGCCCGAGCCGTCATAGTCCTGGTCGACCGGCGCATCCTCCGAGTAAGTGAAATCGCCGCCGGTGAAGAACTCCTGCAGTGCGAGCGCGCGCTCGTAGTTGGTCGCGGCGTCGCCGACCACTTCGAGGGCAGTGGTCGCCACCACGTTGGGCAGATCAGCCGGCACCTCGACCAGCGGCTCGTAGCCCGCCTCGACGGTCGTGCCAGCCGCGAGCAGCTGATCGACCGAGGGCTGCACGAGCACGCCGTCGACCTCGTAGTCCTGCCCGCGGGCGTTGGATCGCTCGGTGCGGATCGCGAGCCCGTCCGGCTCCCATGACCACACGCCTTCCACGCCGCGGATGCTCGACGGCGCGTAGGGCACCGGCAGCCAGCGGCTGAGCACGTCGTCGATCTGGATCGTCGTTGTGATCTCCGTTACCGGCACGCCCTCGGTGAGCCCGGGCGGCGGACCGATCTCCTCGATGTCGTTGCCCGGGATCATCTCGGTGTTCGTCGGGCTCCACGAGCGCCCGGTGAAGTCCTCAAGCACCGAGAGCCGCAGGTACTGGCCCTGGCTCGCCGTGGTCGTGTAGGTAATCGCATGCTGCGGCTCGCCGCGCCGCAGGTCGTCGCCGAGGGTGATGATCGGGTTGACACCGGCCGAGACGCCGGAGTTGCCCCCGTTCGGCCCGGCGGTCGAGGTGGCCAGTGTCAGCGGCGTGAACAGCGACACGATGATCGCCGTCGCCCCGAGGCCGAGCGCGCCGCGCAGGCCGAGCCGCCGTGGCCTGCGCACGAGCAGGATCGCGATGTACACCACCGCGGCGAGCGCGAAGATCCACGCGTCGTGGAACGACGAGCGCACGAGCGACGGAACGAGCAGCAGGATGGCCATCGGGATGCCGGCGAGCGCAGGCCGCCGCAGTCCGTTGGCAACGAGATCCATGGCGACCGCGACCGCGGCAACCCCCACGCACAGCAGGTAGGAAATGCCGGGCGTCGCGAACGCCGGCGTGTTCTGCTCGGCGATCGACAGCATGCCCTGCTGCTCGAGCAGCCGCAGCGCTGGGAACGTGTCTGCGGTCGGGATGAACCACAGGATCGCGGTGTCCGACGCGAACATCGCCGTGATGGTCGCGACCGCCATGAGCGCCCCGGCGAGAGAGCCCCACAGTGGATGCCGGGTGAGCGACCGCGCACTCGCTGCGGCCAGCAGCACGATCGCCGCCACCGACACTCCGCTGAACCACCACCCGACGTCGCTCAGCAGCGCGTTCAAGCCGGCGAGACTGACTGCGATGCCGAGCAGCAGGAGGCCGGAGGTCGCCCAGTCCGCGATGGGGGTGCGCACCGGTGCCGAGCGGCGGGCAGGGGCGGTCGTCGGGCGACGGATCGCGCTCGGGCGGCGAGTGTCAGACACGGGCGCGTCCCGTCTCGACCGCGACGGCCTCCCAGGCTGCAGCGGGGTCATCGTGGGCGTGCACGGGCACCACGATCCAGCCCGCGTCCGTGAGACGCTCGGCGATGAACGGTGCCGACGTGGGCACCCCGAACGAGCGGTCGAGCTCGTCCAGCGGCGACAGGCCGCGCACCATGAACGCGACCGCGACATCCCCGTACTTCCGGCGCTCGACGAGCGTGTCGACCAGTTCCTCGTCGGGGGTGCCGATCAGCGCGACGATGGGACCCCGGTTCGTCGCATCCTTGACCCGCTCGTCTCGTGCGGCGCGATTCTCGACGAGGTGGAAGCGCGACAGGGTCACGAGGAACTCCTCGTCGCCCCAGGTGCGCCGGCGGTCGCGCGCGAGCTCGCCGAGCTGCCGCTCACCGCTCTCCTCGATCGCGACCTGGAAGCCGCCGCGCCGCAGGTGCACGGTCGCCGAGGCGAGCATGCGCACGACCCACTCGAACGACGCGCTCTCATCCGCGTCGCGGAAGGCGTCGGTGTCGACGTCGTGGTAGCCGGCGCGCAGCGTGTCGACGATCACCCGCGCCTGCGGCAGGCTGCGCTGCTCCTCCTGGCGCACCATGAGGTCGCCACGTCGGGCGGTGGCGCGCCAGTGCACGCGGCGCAGCGCGTCGCCGCGGCGGTACTCGCGGGTCATCGAGTCGTCAGCGTCGCCGGTTGCGCGGCGCTGCACCATGCGTGCCTCACCGTCGCCGGCCGGCATCGAGAGCCCGGTCTCGGCGAGCGGCACCACCTCGGGAGTCACCACGAGCGACGATGTGCCGCCGAGTTCGGCATGGCTGCTCGCAAAGCCGAACGCATCGCCAACGGTCAGCGACATCGGCCCGATCTGGTACCAACCGCGCTGCGGCGGGGTGAGGTCGTACTCGAGTTCCTTCGTGTTGCCCCTGGTCGCGAACCTCGGGCCACGGGCCGCCAGGCGGGGGAAGTCGGCCTCGGGCGTCCGGCCGGGCTGCCAGGGCAGCGCGTCGGTCCATTGTCCGCTCGATGACCGCGACGCCGACAGGTTGCGCACATGCAGGCTCACGACGGTCGGCGACCCTGCCTCGATTACGTGCGGTGAGAACGTGCGCGTCACCGCGATCCGTGGCCGGCGCACACTCACGACCACGAAAGCCGCGATCACGAGCACGAGCAGGAACGCGCCGACGTAGAGCAACTGCTGGATGCCGGCACCGTACGCGACAAGCACGCAGATCACCGCGGCAGCGAGCACGCCCCACCCGCGCGTCGTGAACCGCGTGGCGCGCAGTGCCGTTCTCAGCCGGCCGACCGGACGTCGCCGCGCCATGCCGCCGCTCACCGGCCGATCAGCGCGATCCACCCGCACCGAGCGGCACGGGGGTCTGCGCGACGATGCGCGTGATGATGTCCGACACCGAACCGCCCGAGAGCACGGCGCCCGTGGCTCCTGCGCGGCGCGCAGCGATGAGGCGGTGGCCGAGCACGGGGATGGCGAGCTGGTCGATGTCATCCGGCAGCACGAAGTCGCGGGAGTCGAGCGCGGCGCGAGCCTTCGCCGCGCGCACAAGCTGGAGCGTCGCGCGGGGGCTGGCGCCGAGCCGCAGGTCGCGATCCTCGCGGGTGGCTTGCGCGATGGCCACCACGTACTGCTCGACCGCGCGACTGACGAACACTGCGCGCGTGGTGGCGATCATGGCCTGGAGTTCTGTGGCGTTGACGACCGGCTGCACGGCATCCAATGGGCTTGACGTCTCACGGGTGCGCAGCATCTTGAGCTCGGCCTCGGCGTCGGGATACCCCATCGAGAGACGCGCCATGAATCGGTCGCGCTGGGCCTCGGGCAGCGGGTAGGTGCCCTCCATCTCGATCGGGTTCTGGGTGGCGACCACGATGAACGGCGAGGCGAGCTGGTAGCTCTGGCCATCGACCGTGACCTGGCCCTCCTCCATGCTCTCGAGCAGCGCGGACTGGGTCTTGGGGCTCGCGCGGTTGATCTCGTCGCCGATCACGATGTTCGCGAAGATCGGCCCTGGCTTGAACTCGAACTCTCGCGTGCCCTGGTTGAACACCGAGACACCGGTGATGTCGCTCGGCAGCAGGTCGGGGGTGAACTGGATGCGCGACACCGAGGCGTCGACCGTGCGGGCCAGGGAGCGGGCGAGCATCGTCTTGCCGACGCCCGGCACGTCTTCGATGAGCAGGTGGCCCTCGGCGAGCAGCACGGTCAGGGCGAGCTCGACGGCTTCGCGCTTGCCGTCGATGACGGTCTCGATGGTGGAGAGGATCGAGCGCACCTTGTTGCCGAACGCGTCGATGGTCAGCACGTCCGAGCCCGTGACATCGGGGGAGTCGAGGTTCATCTGCGTACCGTCCACGAATGGCAGTCTCTCAGGTTTTCCCTGATGGTTAGCCCTGACCCTGGCGCTTGCGAGCCACCTCGGCCTCGAGGCGGCGAATCTCCGCCTGCTTCTCGTGGAAGAGGATCTCGGCCTCGATGGCTGCATCCTCGTCTTCCGGGCTCAGCGGCGCCACCGACTCTCGCACCGCCTCGTGCCGGCGCGGATCGCCGAAGCTGACCGGCTCGGCACTCCCGGCGTTCCGGTTCATGAGCCAGATCGCGAACCAGATCATCGAGCCGACCAGAGGG
This sequence comes from uncultured Thermoleophilia bacterium, assembly GCA_963785155.1. Lineage (GTDB taxonomy): Bacteria > Actinomycetota > Thermoleophilia > Solirubrobacterales > 70-9 > DASUSH01. Next base: position 436,891 of record CAWAUB010000006.1, on the reverse strand, counting down.
AGGAAGACGATCAGCAGGATCCAGACGAGCTTCGGCAGGTAGGGCACGCTGCCCTCGTCGGCGGTGATCACGGTGATGAGGGCCGCGATCATCACGAACAGCGTGATGGCGGGAATCAGGATCGTCACTCGTGCATCGTATTGAGGATCACTCTCGATGCGCCAGCACGCCTGTGGACGGGGCTCAGTCCGCGCGGGCGTGAAGTCCGGCCTGGTAGCCCTCGTCCCAGGCCTCCTTCGTGCCAAGCCGGAACATGTCCTCGGAGGCCGGACGAACGAGCGCTGCCGCCCCGGGCTCATCGAGTTCGGCAACGAGGTGCGGGAGCCCCCGCACGATCGCCACCGGAACGCGGCTCGTCTTGCCCTTGACGAGGTCGGCTGCCGACGCGATCTCGTCCGCGACGGCTGCCATCGTGACATCCATCGGTCGTCCGTTGGCGTCGGGGGTGCCGCGGAGGTCGTGCAGCACGCGGATGCCGGCGGCGCCGATCGCGACATCCGTCTGCCCCTGCCGCCATGGCCGGCCGAGCGTGTCTGAGATGACGACGCCGATCCGCACGCCGAACCGCGCCCGCAGCGCAGCACAGAGCGCGCGGGCCGACGCGTCGGGATCCTCGGGCAGCAGCAGCACGACACCGTCGGGCGCGTTGCTCGAGTCGACGCCGGCCGCGGCGAGCACCATGCCGAGCTTGTTCTCCACGATGCGCGTCACGCCGCCGGGGTGCGCGCGCGTCGCGACGACTCGCACGGTCTCCTCGGTAATCGCGGCCTCGCGGTCGCCGGCGATCACCTGGCGACCCTCGGCCTTGCTCACGATCTTCGACGTGACCGACAGGATGTCACCGTCGTGCACGCCGGTCGCTGAGGCTGTTCCTGAGGCGCTCGAAGGGCTCGAAGCGATCGCATCGCCGATGATCGTCGCGAGGTCGTCACCGGCCACGATCTCGGGGATGCCCGCGACGCCCAGCACGGTGAGATCCACCGTCCAAGTCTAGGGATCCTGTTGACCCCTCCCGCCCGCGGGAGTACCGTCGCACTCGATGGCGGCGCGTTCCGCCAGACCTCCACACCGGTGCTCGCGCTACCGGGAGCCGCTTCCGGCGGCAGGAGGCAGAGGGGACCTCGAGTGCTCGACGCGGAACATCCGATCGAACGTGTTCAGACACGGGTCGCCGGGCGCGGGCCGACGACGCCGAGTCGACGAGCACGGGAGTTCCGATGACCAAGCAGGAGACCTTCAAGCGCCGCATCCGCGAGCGGATGACCAAGACCGGCGAGCGTTACGGTGCGGCGCGGCGCGCCCTGATCGCGCACGCAGAGCCATCCGACCCCATCCGCCGCAGGGTGTGGGTGTCGCAGCCCGAGTCGCCGGACGCGGTGATCCTCGCCAACACGGGGCGGGCGTGGGATGACTGGGTCGACCTGATCGACGCCGGTCCGGGTCGCGAGGCCGGGCACACCGCGATCGCGACGTTCGTGCGGGAGCAGCACGGCATCCCCGGCTGGTGGGCGCAGAACGTGACCGTCGGCTACGAGCGCATCGTGGGCCTGCGGCTGCCCGGCCAGATGGCGGACGGCACGTTCAGCGTCAGCCGGTCTCGCATCGTCGCGCTGCCGCTCGACGACCTCCGCACCATGCTGCTGGATGACGCGAGCCGAGCCGACCTCGTGCCCGGATTCGACCTCGCACTCCGCTCCAAGCCCGCCTCGAAGTCGCTGCGCTTCGACTTCGCGCGCGACGGTGAGCGAATCGGTGTCGTGATGTTCAGCACCGATCCGGCTCCGGGCGAGCGCCTGCGCCTCACGGTGACGCACGAGAAACTCGACTCGCTCGAGTCGGGCGAGCACTGGAAGGCGTTCTGGCGGGAGTGGCTCGACGCGATCGAGCTCACCGCCGCCGAGGACTAGCGGCGCAGCTTGGGCAGCACGTCTCGCCCGAACATCTCGATCCACTCGCGCTGGTTGCGGCCCACGTTGTGCAGGTAGATGCGGTCGAACCCAGGTCCACGTACCGCTGGATCGACGCCCGGTGCTCGTCCGGGTCGGCGCGGATCAGCATCCGCCCCTCGAAGTCCTCCGGCGCACGATCCGCGCGAGCTGCGCGAACTCGAGCGGCGAGCGGATGTCGGACCGCGGGAACCGCATGCCGCCCACCGGCCACTCGGTCAGGGCGTTGGCGGCAGCGAGCCTCGTCGTGCGTCGGCGCCCAGGAGAGGTGGAGGCTGCAGCACCTTCGGCATCGCCCCGCGTCGCGGCCCGACTCGCGGGCGCCGTCGGCGAACCGGTGCAGCAGCGACGCCATCCTTGTCGAGCGGCGCGGCCTCGTGATCATCCCGTCCGCCGCCCGCCCCGCGCGGCGGGCGGTGACCGGGCCCGCCGTCGCGACCAGGATCTCGGGCGCGCACCTCGGGCATCGTCCACAGCCGTGTCGACTCGAGCTTGAAGTACGTGCCCGTCGTGCCGCACGTCGCGCCCGGCCAGCGACGCGGCGAACAGCTTCTGATGATCTCGACCGCCTCGAACATGCGGTTGATCCGCTCGGCCGCCTCCGGCCAGTACCGCCGACGACGTGCTCGTTGAGCGCCTCGCCCGCTGCCGACACCCAGCCAGTGCCGGCCCGGGTTCATCGCCGCGAGCGTCGCTGACGCCTGCGCCACGACCGCGGGGTGCCACCGGAACGTCGGCGCCGTCACCCCCGTGCCCGAGGTCGCCGGTCGTGTGCTCTGCCCGACCGCGCGCGAGCACGTTCCACACGAAGCCCGCCTGCCCCTGCTGCGGGCGTCCAGGGCTGGAAGTGGTCCGCGGCCATCACGCCGGAGAAGCCGGCGCCTCCGCGAGCGCCGCCAGCTCCACCGCCTCCGCGGGCGGGAACCGTTCGAGCATCGCGGCATAGCCGATGTGTGGGGTGGATGCCGCGAGCACGGGTCCATTGTCCCGTGCTGCGACCCTTCCCACCTCCGTTAGGTAAACAGCAGATAACGATCCCCGCGCAACATTTGCGGTCACGGCGAATTCCCAGCTAGGTTGGGTCACCCAAGCGGACTTCAGTTCCGCACAGACCACGAGCTGACGAAAGGAGCCGACCAATGATCACGAAGAACACCGGAATGATTCCGACAGGAATCCTCTCGCACGAGCCGGCTTCGTCGGCGTCGTCATCGGCCTGATCGCATAGCGGCTTCTCCTTCTTGGAGCTAGCGCCCACCGGTCAGACGGTGGTGGCGCTGACGAAGCCCTCCGATCCAGCGCGGATCATGCCTCGTTGAGGCACGCCCGCGCATCCACGGATCGAACCGCCCTCTCTTTCAGAACTCGCGACGGCCGGCAACCCGCTGGCCCGACTCCCCCGCCGCGAGTCCAACCGGACTCGGGCCTCGCCAGGGCTCCCTTCGGCAACCCCGAACGGTGTCCAGCAACCCAGAAGGAATCATCACCGTGAACACACAACTGCAGACTCGTTCGAGTCACAGCAACCAACTCAACCAGTACGACCAGCACAACCAGCTCGAGGGCTCGCTCCCGGTTCGCCGGGTGAAGCTGTTCGATCGACTGGCGCTCCACGTGGGCCTCGCGCTCATCACGTGGGGTCGTCGCCCGCAGACTCTCGAGTCGCGCGAGCGTCGCGCCAACCGCATCGAGCAGGCGATCGCTCGTGAGCACCGCCTCCGCGAGGATGAGCGGAACGCCCGACTGCTGCTCCTGTTCCGATGAACGCGCGCAGCATGAACATCACCGACGCACCCACCGGGGCCGTCGCCGAGGTCCGCCTTGGCGGCGGTCACCAGGGGCCCGCCGGCGCAGCGGCGAATGCCGCACACGCTCCGGGAGCGGCGAATGCCGCGCACGGTCCGCCGGTGCGTCACTGACCAACCGAAACGGCGCAAGTGGGTTTGACTCCGCAAGATGGGACCCACTTGCGCCGTTTCGGCGTCTGCGGGGTGGTCTCGATACGCGTCGCGCGACGCGCGGCGCTACTCGACCGGCGGGATCGGCAGCGCGCGCAGCCTCGGCGCGAGATCACGCTCGAAGAGCTCGAGGAAGCGGCGCTGGTCGTGCGCCGGGCGCGTGGAACACGAGGTTGTTGAAGCCCGCGTCCACGTACTGCGCGACATCCGCCACGACGGCGTCGGGATCCGACCCGACGATCCAGCGCGAGGCGATCTGCTCGATCGGCAGGGCATCCGCGGCCGTTCCATCTCGATCGGGTCGGTGATGTCGTGCTTCTGCTCCTTGCTGAGCGCGAGCGGCGCCCAGAACCGGGTGTTCTCGAGGGCGAGGTCGGCATCCGTGTCGTACGAGAGCTTGATCTCGATCATCCGGTCGATCGCGTCGAACGAGCGCTCGGCCTTCTCCGCACCCTCCTTGACCGCCGGGATGAGCTCGTCGGTGTAGAGCGACATCCCCTTGCCCGACGTGCAGATGAACCCGTCACCCGCGCGGCCGGCGTAGCGCGCCACCATCGGCCCGCCCGCGGCGATGTAGACCGGGATGGCGATGCTCCGGCCGGTCGTAGATCGACGCGTCGTTGGTCTAGTAGTACTCGCCGCGATAGTTGACGCGGTCGCCCGTCCAGAGCTCGCGCATCAGCTCGACGGATTCGCGCAGCCGCGCGAACCGCTCCTTGAACTCCGGCCAGTCGCCTGCTTGCCCGCGCCGGCCCATCCCGTCGCGATCTCGTTGAGCGCCTCGCCGGTGCCGACGCCGAGGAAGATGCGGCCGGGGTAGAGCACGCCCATCGTCGCGAACGCCTGCGCGAGCACCGCCGGGTTGTAGCGGAACGTCGGCGTCATGACGCTCGTGCCGATGACGATGGATCGACGTGCGCTCCCCGACCGCCGCCATCCAGGCTGAGCGAGAACGGGGCATGCCCACCCTCGTGCCGCCACGGCTGGAAGTGGTCGCTCACCGCGACGGACTCCATGCCGTGGGCCTCGGCCGCGACCGCGATCTCGACCAGCTCGCGCGGGTCGAACTGCTCTGCGGAGGCCTTGTATCCCAGACGGAGCTTTTCAGGAGCGTGTGTCATGCCCCCATTCTCCCCCGTGGGAGGTCAGGGGCGGGCGTCGACGATCGCGATGAACCGGCTGCCGATGCCGTCCACCTCGGTGCGGCTCAGTCCGGGCGCGGGTTCGGGCAGCTCGTCGGCACCGTGGTGGTCACAGCTCAGGTACGCGTAGTCCGGCCACCACTTCTTCGGGCGAGCGACCTCCGCGAACCCGCACACGTCGCAGTGCAGCTCGACCCACACCGGGCGCTTGCCCGTGCGATTCTCCCGGGACTGCCGCAGCCACACGGGCGGGTCGGTGTCGAGGTCGGCGAACTCGGCCTCGGACATACGCGACGGCAGTCCGTGCCGACGAGCCATCTCAAGCGGGATGTCGAGCCGCAGCGCGACCTCGCGTCGGGTGATCACGCGTTCAGGCTACGCCGCCCGAGGTCGGCTGCCCTACTCGCTGCGCGGCGTGCGCAGGTAGTTCGCCACCGCGGCCGGCACGTAGGGCGAGACATCCCCGCCGAGAGAGGCGACCTGCCGCACGAGCGAGCTCGAAACGTGCGCGTGCGCCGGGTTCGGCAGCAGGAACACCGTCTCGACTCCGGCGAGGTCGCGGTTCACGATCGCCATCGGCGTCTCGTAGGCGACATCGATCTGCGAGCGGATGCCCTTGACGAGCACCGAGGCGCCGACGTCGGTGCAGTAGTCCACCAGGAGCCCGACGCTCCAGCTCGTGACGAGGATGTTGCCGGGCAGGGCCGCCTCGCGCACGGCCTGCTCGATGAGCGTCACGCGCTGCGCGATCGGCAGCAGCGCCGTCTTGCCCGGGTTGTGCACCACGAGCACGTGCAGCTCGTCGAAGATGCCCGCAGCCCGCCCGATCACATCGAGGTGGCCGAGGGTGATCGGGTCGAACGACCCAGGAACGACGGCGATCCTGCTCATGCGTTCACCCTAGCGGGCGCACGTTACCGGGCCGTTACACCGCGAGTCGCGCGGCGCTCACAGCAATTCCTGCGCGCCCGTCACGACATTGGTCACCGGCAGGCCAGCGATCGCCTCGAGACGCTGCGCGCCTCTCAGGTACGTCAGGCGCCCTCGCGGATCCCGCGACTCGCGCGACTTCGATTCGACGTAGGCATCGGCCACGGACTTCTCGCGCACGACCTCGTTCAGCAGCCCGCGACGCACGAAATACGCATTGTTGCCCGCCGACGTGCAGCCGATCAGCGCGTAGCCCTTCTCCGACGCCAGGTGGGCAAGGGCGGGCAGCGACGCTCCCCAGTACAAGTTGCTGTAGTGCGCCCGAGTGCGGAAGAAGGTCGGGTCGTAGGGAACGCTGATCGGTCGATCGCCGCCGAACACACTGTTGTACTCGACGATGACCACGTCGGCATCGACGGCGGAGATCGCCTTCCAGATCCAGAAGTCGTTACCGTCCAGGTCGATGTGCAGGATACCGAGGGGGCCGCGGAATCCGGCATTCGATATGAGCGAGTCGATATTGCCTGCGTCGATGAACGCGGCGTTGGCCGTGAGGTCGTGCATCCAGTAGTACTCGGAATCCACGATGCGGCGCACGTTGCGCTCGCTCCCATCCATCACGAGCCCCGACCAGTTGTCGTTCATCATCAGAAAACGGGTGGTCGACTCGCGGTAGTCCTCGACGCCGAACTCGACGAAGGTGCGTGATCGAAACGGGATGTGCGCGACGAGCCACTGAATGACACCGTCATCGCCCCACTGCGAAAAGACACTGAACTCGACGGACGAGAAGTCCTCGATTGCGCCGACGGCACGAGATCGGCCGGCGAGCAGTTTGCCCAGGAGAAGCTGCTGCGTCTCGGCGTTTCGCATTCGCATCAGGGTGTTCCGGAGCATGCCACCAAGCGTGTTGAATCGTCCCACTGCACCGCCTCCTCGGACCAACCTAATGGAACGACGTGGGTGGCCTGCACCAGCACCCGGCGACGGAAATACTCAGCTCTTTGCGAGGTAGCCCTCGGCCGTGGCATCCAGTCGTCGTTCGATCGCGTCAGCGAGGGCAGCATGCTCTGCGAGCCCCGGGTCAGCGTCGAGCACGCCCGCGGCGAGCTCGCGTGCCTCGGCGATCAGCTCGCCGTCCTTCACGACGCGCAGCAGCTTGAGCTCGACCGGCCGCCCGACTGGATGCCGCCGAGCACGTCGCCCTCGCTGCCGCAGCTCGAGGTCCACCTGGGCGAGTTCGAACCCGTCGAGCGTGGCGGCCACGGCATCCACTCTCTCGCGCGCGAGCGTAGCCGGCCTCGGCCGCCGTCACGAACAGGCACAGACCCGGGACGCCACCGCGCCCGACCCGGCCGCGCAGCTGGTGCAGCTGCGACGACCCCGAACCGGTCGGCGTCGAGGATGACCATCGTGGACGCGTTCGGCACGTCGACGCCGACCTCGATGACGGTCGTCGCCACGAGCACGTCGATCTCGCCGCGCGGCGAACGCGCGCATGATGCGCGTCCTTCTCGTCGCTCGGCATGCGGCCGTGCAGCGCCTCGATGCGCTTGCCCGCGAGCAGCGGGTTCGGCGCAGCATCGACGCGAGGGTCTCGGTCACGTTCGCGGTCGGGCGGGCGGCGGTCGCCGAGCTCGAGCGTCAGCGGCCGGCTCGGTCGGCGGTCGGCCCTCGGCCTCAGGACCGCCTCAGCGCGATCGATCGCCGGGCACACCACGAACGCCTGCCGCCCCTGCGCGAGCTCCTCGGCGAGACGCTCCCACACCCGCGCCGACCCACCCGGGCTTCTCGGCGAGCGGCACGACGTGCGACGCGATCGGCGCTGCCGCCCGGCGGGCAGCTCGCGCGATCGTCGAGATGTCGAGGTCGCCGAACACCGTCATCGCGACCGTGCGCGGGATCGGCGTCGCCGTCAGCACGAGCACGTGCGGCGGCTGCGCGCCCTTGAGCCGCAGCGCCTCGCGCTGGTCGACGCCGAAGCGGTGCTGCTCGTCGACGACGACGAGCCCGAGGTCGAAGAACTGCACCGTTCTCGCCGAGCAGCGCGTGGGTGCCGACGACGATGGATGCCGCCGCCCGACACCGCGGCGAGCAGTCGCCTTGCGCGTCTCCGCGACCGGCAGCTGCCCGGTGAGCAGCGTCGGCCGCAGCTCGCGCCGCGAGGTCGGGACCGAGCGTCTGCACGATCGAGCGCAGGTGCTGGCGCGGCGAGCACCTCGGTCGGCGCGAGCAGCGCGGACTGCCCGCCCGACTCGGCGACCGCGAGCATCGCCCGCAGCGCGACGAGCGTCTTGCCCGAGCCGACCTCGCCCTGCACGAGCCGGTTCATCGGCATGCCGGCCGCGAGGTCGCTCGCGATCTCGGCACCGACGCGTCGCCTGGTCGCCGGTGAGCTCGAACGGCAGCGCGGCGTCGAACTCCGCTCGAGCATCGCGCCCGGCTCGCGCGCGGTCGCCGCGGCTGCGCGCGAAGGCGCGCGCGCTGCTGCAGCAGCGCGGCCTGCAGCACGAACGCCTCCTGGAAGCGCAGCGCCTTCCGCGCCGCGCCGCCAGTCGGAATCCGTCGCGCGGGCGGTGGATGAGCTCGAGCGCCCGCGGAACGGCAAGCAGCCCGCGGGCTCGCGCACGGCTCGGGCACCGGGTCTCGAGCGCCGGCAGCGTGTCCAGCACGAGCGCCGATCGCCTTCTGGATCTGCCAGCTCGCGACGCGTGGCGGTTGCGGGGTAGATCGGGATCGGGCAGCTCTGCCCAGGCCTTGGCGGCCGTCGGAGCCGGCGCTCGCAGGATCGTCGGCGTCGAACAGCTCGTAGTCGGGGTGCGCGAGCTGCAGCGACTGCGGTAGTCGGCCGACCTTGCCCGCGAAGATGCCGCGGACGCCGGGCTTGCAGTTCGTTCGCGCGCCACGCCTGGTTGAAGAACGTGAGGGTGCAGGATGCCCTTGCCGTCGGTGATGCGCACCTCGACGATCGAGCCGCGGCGCTTGCGCATCGGCCGCGACGGATCGACTGCGACCTCGGCGACGATCGTGACGTTCTCGTCGATGGGCAGCTCGTCGAGCGCGGTCAGCTCACCGCGGCGTGCGTAGCGCCGCGGGTAGTGCGCCGAGCAGATCGCCGACGGTGCGAAGCCGAAGCTCTTCTCGAACGAGCGGTGCCGTGCGGCCGCCGAGCGCCGTCAGCAGTCGCGTGTCGAGCGGTCCGAGCATGCGTCCAAGCGTAGGGCTCACAGCCAGCCCCGCCGCTTGAACACGATGTAGAGCACGATGCTCGAGAGCACCATCGCACCGACGCGCCATCGGGTAGCCGAACGTCCAGCGCAGCTCGGGCATGTAGTCGAAGTTCATGCCGTAGATCGACCCGATCAGCGACGGGGCGAACAGGATCGCCGCCCAGCCCGAGATCTTGCGCGTCTCCTCGGCCTGCCTGAGGTTGGTCTGGCTCGAGGCGCGCGGCCTCCTCGTTCTGCCGCTCGCCGACCAGGCGTCGCGTTGACCGCGAGGATGTCGCGCAACAGCACCCGGAACTCCTCGATGTGCTCCTTCGCCTGCACCACGTGGTCCGCGACGTCGCGCAGGTGCCGGTCGAGCTCGTCGCTCGACGTGGCCGTCGGGAATCCGGACGAGAGCGTGTCGATGATCGCGATCAGCGGCGAGACCGCCCGCTCGAACTCGATGACCTCGCGGGTGAGTTCGTAGATGCGCCGCGACACCGCCGGGTCGCCGTCGAACACCTGGGTCTCGATCTCGTCGATGTCGTTGGCCATGCCCTTGACCACCGGCTCGTACTCGTCGACGACGGCATCGAGGATCGCGTACAGCACCGCCTCGGTGCCGAACTTGAGCGTCTCGGGGGTCTCCTCCATGCGCTGCCGCACGATCGCGAGGTCGGGGGTCTCGGCTGTGACGCACCGTGATGATGAAGTTGTCGCCGGCGAAGACGTGCAGCTCGCCGAACTCGACGCGCTCCTCCTCGTCGAGGTACCGCGCCGCGCGCAGCACCATGAACAGCGTCTCGCCGTAGCGCTCGACCTTGGGGCGCTGGTGGGCGTGCACGGCATCCTCGATCGCGAGGTGGTGCAACCCGAACTGCGCGGCGAGCACGTCGAGCTCATCGCTCGACGGACGGTAGAGCCCGATCCAGGCCATCGACTGTGGATGCTTCGTCGAGCGTCTCGAACGTCTCAGCGAGCGAACTCGGGGTCGCGATGCGCTTCCCACCCTCGTACACCGCGTTGTTCACGATGTGCGTGTCGCGCTCCGCGGGAACGTGCTTGCGCTTGCGGCTCGCGCGCGCGGGCGGGGTCGTGGTCACGCCCCGATGCTACCCGCGCGCTGGAGCTATGAGCGAAGGCCATTTCTGGCCTTCGCCGCGACGCCAGCGCCGACGCCCGTCCCGGGCGTCGGGTAGAGCCCGCGATATACGCTGGCAGCGCCATGACTCGCATCATCGCCGGCTTCGCCGGATCGCTCCGGCTCGCCGTGCCGACGTTCGGCACCCGGCCGACGAGCGACCGGGTGCGCGAGGCGATCTTCTCGGCGCTGTCAGCCCGCGATGCGATCGAGGGCGCGCGGGTGCTCGACCTGTACGCGGGCTCTGGCGCGCTCGGGCTCGAGGCGGCATCCCGGGGTGCGGCCGAGGTGGTGCTCGTCGAGAAGGTGAAGCAGGCAGCGGAGCTCTGCCGGGCGAACACGGCGAAGGTGCTCGCGGCGGCCCCGCGGGATGCGCGGCCGCTCATCGAGACGAGCAGCCAGCCGGTGCAGGCGTTCCTGACGAGCGCCCGCCCGCCCGGCGTCCGGCCAGCCGACTACGACGCGGACTCCCCGCACCCCGGCTGGCACCTCGTGTTCATCGACCCGCCGTACGACCTCCCGCAGCCTGAGCTCGCGCACACCCTCGAGGCCCTCGTGCCGCTGCTCGCGCCCGGGGCGGTCGTCGTGCTCGAGCGGGGGGCGCGCGACCCGGAGCCCGCGTGGCCCGTTGGGCTCGAGCTGGAGCGGCGGAAGGACTATGGGGATACTGCTGTGTACTGGTTGGGTGCGGTGGCGCCGGCGGAGTAGAGAGCGGCGGAGTCGGCCGAGATTTTCACTGCCGCGCGCGGTCTGCGCGCGACATCCCTTTCACCCCGCCCCGCCATCCCACCCGGCGTACGGGTCCCACCCGCTCCGGCGCGAGTACGGCACCCCGCCGACGAGCAGCCCATGCCCGTCGGCGCGCGGCTCACGCACGACGCCGATCGCCCGGAAGCCGCCGGGCAGTCCAGCGGCCGCGACCTCGGGCGGGAAGGTCGCGAGCAGCGAGTGATCCTCTCCCCCGTCGAGCTCGGTCGGGGTGAGCCCGGCGTCGAGGTCGAGCGCGACAGCGCTCGCGGCAGCGAGCCGGCGGGCGTCGATCGCGAGTCCGTCGCTCAGGTCGAGCATCGCGGAGGCGCCCGCGATGGCGGCGGCGACGCCGTCCGCGATCGGTGGGGTGGGCGTGAGTTGGGCGGCGATCGGAACGGGGTGCGTTTCGCGAAGGGATGCTGCGGCCGCGGCATTCGGCGATCCTTCGGCATCCACGCCCGACTCGAACAGCAGGCGCAACCCCTCGGCGGCGAGCCCCAGTGCGCCCGAACCGCGACGATGTCGCCGACGCGCGCTCCGGAACGCAGCACGGGCTCCCGGCCCTCCAGGTCGCCGAACGCCGTGACCGCGATCGTGAGGGTGTGGCTCACCGACAGGTCGCCGCCGATCACGCCGCAGCCGGGGGCCATCGCCGCGCATCCATCCCGCAGGCCGTCGGCGAACTGCTCGAGGAACTCGATCGTGGTCGACTCGGGCGCTGCGAGCGCGACGACGAGTGCGGTCGGCCGTGCGCCCATCGCGGCCAGGTCAGCGAGATTGGATGCCGCGGCCTTCCACCCCAGGTCGTGCGCGCTCGACCAGGCGAGCCGGAAGTCCGGGCCGTGGATCATCATGTCGGTCGTGATCACGACCCGGCCGTCGGGTGTGGCGAGCACCGCGGCGTCGTCGCCGGGACCGAGCAGTTGCGCGGATGCCGCGGGCAGCCGCGGGAAGATGCGTGCGAGGGCCGCCGACTCGCCGGCTTCACCGAGGGTGGCGGTCATGTTCCGGACTCTACCGGGCGCAGCCGCCGACGGCACGCCCAGCGCGACCCGGGTAGCCTGAACTCGATGCGCACCACGACTCGCCCAGCCATCGCCGTCGCCATCCTCGGCGCGGTGCTCGCGCTCAGTGGATGCTCCCCCACCGTCGCGCTCCAACCCGCCGACGACGCGCAGAACACGGCCTGCGCACAGGTGATTGTCGGCCTGCCTGAGACGGTGGCCGGTCTCCCGCAGCGCAAGACCGACGCACAGGGCACGTCGGCGTGGGGCGAGCCCACGGCGATCATCCTGCGGTGCGGCGTGCCCGTGCCGCCGCCCACCGCGGAATACCCCTGCTACACGATCGACGGCGTCGACTGGCTGCGCGACGAGAGCGACGCCCCGAACTACGTGTTCACCACCTACGGCCGCGATCCCGCGGTCGAGGTGATCGTCAACGGCGACGCCGCGTCGGGCGCGGATGCGCTTCGCGACCTGGCCTTCGCGGTGACGGTGACGCCCAAGGAGGGCGAGTGCGTCGCCGCCGAGGACGTCTTCGACTAGGCGCTACCGCACGACTTTGTGCGTCACCCCAGCCAGAGCGCGCACGATCGGCGGTCGCAGCGCGAGCCACACCGCGATCATCACCACGACGCTGCCGCTGAACACGATCAGACCGAACCACGACTCCTCGTCGCGGTTGCCGTACATGTGGTTGAGGTTGCGCAGCATGCCGGTCGCGACCACGAGGGTGACGTGCGCGACGATGAACAGCAGGAAGTAGAGCATGACGGGGAAGTGGATGGCGCGCGCCCACTCCACCGGGAAGATCCGGTTCAGCCTGCCGCCCGCCGCCCACCGATCGCCCGGCCACAGCGTCGACATGCGGAACCCGGTGAGGATCGCGAGCGGAGCCGCGATGAACACCGTGACGAAGTACGCGAGCAACTGCAGCGCGTTGTAGTGCACCCACCCGTTCTCGGTCGGCCAGTCGAGCGACGCGTACTGCAGCGCGGCCGAGATCGCGTTCGGGATGACGTCCCACGAGACCGGCACGATGCGCAGCCACTGGCCGCTCACGAACAGCAGCACCACGTAGACCACGCCGTTGAGCACCCAGACCAGGTCGAACGCGTTGTGCAGCCACACCGTGATGCTGACCCGGCGCGGGCGTGCACCGCCTTTCGGCGGTCGCTTGCTCGACACGAACGCGTCGGGCCGCTTGCCGGCCCTGATCAGGATGCCCGTGCGGATGATCATGAGCATGAACAGCACATTGAGCGCGTGATTCCACGACAGCCACGCCGGGAAGCCGACGGGTGCACCCTGCGGCACGGCCGTGCTGCCGGGGAACGCCGCGAGGAAGTCCTGCACGAACGGGGTGTTGCGCACCGTGATCGCCATGAGCACGACCGCTGCAGCGAGCAGGATGCCGAGGGGCCCGAGCCACAGGATGTGGATCCAGTCGCGGCGCGCGTCGAAAGTGAGTTTGTGGGGCGGCCATGGGATCGGGTCCCAGCGCACCGTTTCGAGGCCGAGCTGGATGAGCTCGTCGATCAGGTCGGGATACGACATGCCCGCTCGCCTCCCAGCACTTCGGGAACATCGAGATCGGGGTGAAACCGGGCATGGTGTTGAGCTCGTTCACGATGAACTCGGTGCCGGTGAAGAAGCAGTCCACGCGAGCGAGGCCCGCGCCGCCGATCGCCTCGAACGCCTGAGCGGCGAGCCGCTGCATCGCGGCGAGCTCACCGGGGTGCAGGTCTGCCGGGCAGATGAGCTGGGCGGCGTCGTCGTCGAGGTACTTCGCGTCGAAGTCGTAGAACTCGCGGGTGGTCATGACGATCTCGCCCGCGACGCTCACGCGCGGTGGTGCCGCCGTCGCGTCCGGAGAGCACGGCGCACTCGATCTCACGACCGACGACAGCCTGCTCGACGAGCGCCGTGGAGTCCTCGGCCCAGGCGAGCTCGAGCTGCGGCATCCAGTTCGTCCCAGTGCTTGACCTTGCTGACGCCCGACCGACGAGCCCGCCCGCGCCGGCTTGACGAACACCGGCAGCCCGAGACCCTGCGCGCGGCGGCGCCAGAGTTCGTTGGATCGGCTCCATTCGGTGGGCGAGATCGTCACCCACGGGGCAACGGGGATGCCCGCGGCCTCGAGCACCGACTTCGTGTAGTGCTTGTTCATGCCGAGCGCCGACCCGAGCACGCCGTTGCCGACGTACGGGAGCCCGACCAGCTCGAGCATGCCCTGCACCGTGCCGTCTTCGCCGAACGGGCCGTGCAGGATCGGGAACACCACGTCGACGTCGCCGAGCGATCGGAGCACGCGCTCACCCTGCTCGTCGAGCTCCCAGGCGCGGAACTCCCGGGTCGACGCCGACTCTGGCAGCAGCACGCGCGTGCCGTTGTCGTGCACCTCGGGCATCGCGTCGGGGTTGAGGCGGAAGTGCTCGGCGTCGTCGGGCTGCAGCGTGAGCGCGCCGTCGCGCGTGATGCCGATCGGCAGCACCTCGTACTTGTCGCGATCGATCGCGCCGAGCACGCCGCCCGCGGTCGCGCAGCTGATGGTGTGCTCGGAGGAACGACCGCCGAAGAGGATCGCGACGCGGGTGCGGCCTGCTACGGTGCCAGTCCCGAACTGCGTGCTGTCGGACACTACTCTCCCTGTGGCAGCTCGTCGGTCGTGAGGTGCGGGGCCATGTCCCGCGGAGCCAGCGTACCGGCCAGCACCTCGGCGACCTGGCTCACGATCGGCATCTCGACGCCCTTCGCCAGGGCGAGCTCGAGCACCGGCGCGACGGATGCCAGGCCCTCCGCGGTCTGGTTCATCTGGTTGATCACCTCGGAGTAGCTGTAGCCCTGGCCGAGCAGTCGGCCTGCGGTGTTGTTGCGCGAGAGCGACGACTCGCAGGTCGCGATGAGGTCGCCGAGGCCCGCGAGTCCGGCGAGGGTCTCGGCTCGGCCGCCGTACGCCACCGCGAAGTCCGTCATCTCGGCAAGACCGCGGGTGATGATCGAGGCCTTGGTGTTCTCGCCGTAGCCGACGCCGTCGACGATGCCGATCGCGACGGCGATGAGGTTCTTGAGCACGCCGGCGAATTCGGTGCCGATCACATCCGTGTTCACGAACGAGCGCAGGTACGGGCAGGTCGCCGTCATCGCGACGATCGTCGCGGTCTCGAGCACCTCCGACGAGACGACGGATGCCGTCGGCTGCTCCTTCGCGATCTCGAGCGCGAGGTTCGGGCCAGACACGACCGCGATGCGGTCGGGGCCGACCCGCAGCTCGTCGCGAATCACCTCGCTCATCCGCTTGCCAGTGCCGCGCTCGACGCCCTTCATGAGCGAGATGACGATCGCGTTCTTCGGAATCAGGTCGCGCACGATCAGCAGGTTCTCGCGCAGCGACTGGCTCGGCACGGAGAGATAGACCTGCTCTGCGCCGTCGAGCGCCTCCGGCAGGCGCGACGTCGCCCACAGGCCGCGCGGCAGGTTGATGCCCGGCAGGTAGTCGCTGTTGCGCTTGGACTGGGTGATCTCGCGAGCGAGCTCTGAGCGGCGCGCCCAGATCACGACGTCGGAGCCGCCGTCGGCGAGCACCTTGGCGAACGTCGTGCCCCACGATCCGGCACCGAGCACCGCGACCTTGCGCTTCGGAGGAGACTCAACGTCATCGGTGCCAATGGTCACCGGTCCATTCTGCCCTGTGCGCTCAGTCGAGACGGCCGAACTCGGTCTGGCCGTGCTGGGCCGGGTCCCAGCGAACCTCGGGCGCCGGTTCATCCCGCAGCTTCGACACGAGCGCCGTGATGGACTGCATGACGGTGTTGGTGGCCGCGGCGTACGTCGCGGACGTGCGCGGCGCGTCCTTCCACGCGGCGAGGTTGATCGGTTCGCCGATGAGCACGCGAACGTCTTTGCGCGGGAACAGGCTGAGCCGCTTCGAGTAGCGCGGCAGGATCTGCTGCGCACCCCAGATGCCCATCGGGATGATCTCGATGTCGTGCTCGAGCGCGAGCCGCACCGCGCCGAACTTGCCGCGCATTGGCCACTCTTCGGGGTCGCGCGTGAGGGTGCCCTCGGGGTAGATGATCAGCGCGAAGCCGTCGTCGACGAATCGGGATGCCGCGGCGATCGGGTCGCTCGCACGCTGGCCCCCGGCCCGCTCCACCGGGATCTGGCCGGTCGCTCGCAGCGCCCAGCCGAGCACGGGCACCTTGAACAGGCTCGCCTTGGCGAGGAACCGCGGCACCCGATCGGCGCGCCACAGCACGTAGGCCGACACGAGCGGATCGAAGTTGGTCACGTGGTTGGCCGCGAGGATGAAGGCGCCGGTCTTCGGGATGCGCGAGCTGCCGACGATCTCGTAGCGGCCGAGGATGTTCAGGATCGGGATGACGATGCCGGCGAGAAAGCGCCAGACCGCCGTCTTCTCGGCGCGCGGCTGGTCAGATCTGGAATTCTCAGAGTTCGGACTCGAGACGTTCACGCGACCACCTCGACGGAAACCCCGACGGTGTCGTAGGTGGCCCTCGCGCGGGCATCCCGCGTCGCCAGCACGCAGTTCGCCTCCAAGGCCGCGAGTGCAACCATGGCGTCATAGACCGCTCCCCCGGATATCCCGAGGTCGGCGAGGAACGCGGGCAAGCCACGCGAGGTTTTGGGCGAAAGCAGCGCTGGCGGCGAGAAGCGACGTGCGATCAAGACCGCAGCATCCACTGGCGCGACTCTCGCATCGCCGGGCAGGCGGGTGAGCACCGAATAGGTCTCGGCGAGTGCATGGCCGCTGAGCACGACTTCCCGCTCGGCCCACCACCGCACGACCGTGCCATGGGCGTTGTGCGCCGAGACGAGCAGTGGCACGGCCACGCTCGTGTCCACGGCAATCACGTGCTCAGCGCCGGCCCGCGTCGATCAGGTCAAAGACGATGTCGTCGTCGATCTGTGTTTCGCTCGAGGCAACGAGCACCCCGTTCTCGGTGACGAGCGTTGCGGTGCGGCCGGACCGTGTCACCTGAAGACCGTCGCCGTATCGCGAGATGTCAACCGTCGAACCTGGCTCGATGCCGAGCGCATCGCGCAGTGCCTTGGGCAACACCACCCGCCCCACAGAATCCACGGTCGACTTCATAGGGAACAGAATACCAGTCGGATCCCAACTCACCGGAAATGTGCGCTGGTCGTTCGTCAGCTCGCGTAGTCGAAGTCCGCGCCGAGATCGGTCAGCTTGTCGATGAAGTGCTCGTAGCCGCGGCTGATGAGGCCGACGTTGCTGACGGTGGACGTGCCATCCGCGGTCAGTGCTGCGATGAGGTGGCTGAAGCCGCCGCGCAGGTCGGGGATCTCGACGTCGGCACCGTGCAGCGGGGTGGGTCCGGTGATGACCGCAGCCTGCTCGAGTGCGCGGCGCGGCACGCGGCGGGTGACCGACGCGATGCCCTCCTTGTGCACGACGATGTTCGCGCCCATGTCGCCGAGGGCCTCGGTGAACCCGAAGCGGTTCTCGTACACGGTCTCGTGCACGATCGAGGTTCCGTGCGCCTGGGTGAGCGCGACGATGAGCGGCTGCTGCCAGTCGGTCATGAAGCCGGGGTGCACATCCGTCTCGATCTGCACGGGCTTGAGGTCGCCGCCCGGGTGGTAGAAGCGGATGCCGTCTTCGCTGACCTCGAACTCGCCGCCGACCTTGCGGAAGACATTGAGGAAGGTCATCAACTCCTGTTGCTTGGCGCCCGCGACGAAGATGTCGCCCTTGGTCGCGAGCGCGGCGGAGGCCCAGCTCGCGGCCTCGTTGCGGTCGAACAGGCAGCGGTGGTCGTAGCCCTTGAGCTTCGTCGACGCCCTCGATCACGATGACGCGGTTCGGCTCGACCGTGATGATCGCGCCCATCTTCTGCAGGATCGCGATGAGCTCCATGATCTCGGGCTCGATCGCCGCGTTCCGCAGCTCGGTCGTGCCCTTCGCGAGCACTGCGGTGAGCAGCACCTGCTCGGTCGCGCCAACGCTCGGGAACGGCAGGTCGATGTTCGCCGCCGTGAGCCCGTTGGGCGCCGTGAGGCGGATGCCCTCGTAGCTCTTGTGCACGATCGCGCCGAACGCGCGAAGCGCATCCAGGTGGAAGTTGATCGGACGGTCGCCGATTCGGCAGCCGCCGAGATCCGGGATGAGCGCCTCACCGAGACGGTGCAGCAGCGGCCCGCAGAACAGGATCGGGATGCGGCTCGAGCCCGCGAGCGCGTCGATCTTCGAGAAGTGCGCACGCTCCACCTCGCTCGGGTCGAGGCAGCAGCTCGCCCGGCGCGGTCTCGGTGACCGCGACGCCGTAGGCGTTGAGCATGCCGGTGACGATGTTGACGTCGCTGATCTCCGGAACGTCCTTGAGCACGCTCGGGCGTGTCGCCCAGCAGCGCCGCGACCATGGCCTTGGTGGCGAGGTTCTTCGCGCCGCGCACCTCGACGCGCCCCTTGAGGGGCTTGCCGCCGCGGATGACGATGCTGTCCGAGGTCAGTCCGACCCGTGCGGCGGCCTTGAGGCCGTCCTTCTGGAGACCGGTCTTCTTCGCACCGTCACTCACTGCGACTGAATTCATTCGTCAACCCTTCGGTTGCTGCCTGCCGTGCTGGGAGTGTCGTGGGCCGCCAAGCTTCGCGGCGGGCTTCGAACTCCGTGATGGACGCCTCGTCACGCAGGGTGAGCCCGATGTCGTCGAGGCCTTCGAGCAAACGCCATCGAGTGTAGTCGTCGATCTCGAAGGGCTAGCTGGATCCCGCGATCGACACCGTCTTTCCAACCAGATCAACCGTTGCCGCTATTCCCGGCTCGGCTTCGATCGCGGCCCAGATGGCCTTGATGTCGTCTTCGGCGAGCTGCCCGACGAGCAGCCCCTGCTTGCCGGAGTTGCCGCGGAAGATGTCGCCGAACCGTGAGCTGAGCACCACATCGAACCCGTAGTCGCGCAGCGCCCAGACGGCGTGCTCGCGGCTCGAGCCGGTGCCGAAGTCAGGACCGGCGACGAGGATGCGAGCACCCGCGTACTCCGGCTGGTTGAGCACGAACTCGGGGTCCTGCCGCCAGGCGAAGAACAGTGCGTCGTCGTATCCGGTCTTGGTCACGCGCTTGAGGAAGTTGGCCGGGATGATCTGGTCGGTGTCGACGTTGCCCCGCTTCAGCGGAACCGCGACGCCGGTGACCTCGGTGATGGCATCCATCAGCGCACCCCGTTCCCTGAGGCACTCGAAGGACCGTCCGCGGCGCTCACTTCGAGAGCCTCAGTGAGCAGATCTGACGGGCTCGACAGCGTGCCGCGGATCGCGGTCGCCGCGGCGACGAGCGGTGAGACGAGGTGCGTGCGGCCGCCCTTGCCCTGCCGGCCCTCGAAGTTGCGGTTCGAGGTGGATGCACAGCGCTCGCCTGGCGCGAGCTGGTCGTCGTTCATGCCGAGACACATCGAGCAGCCCGCGAACCGCCACTCGGCGCCGAACTCCTCGACGATCTTGTCGATGCCCTCGGCCTCGGCCTCGATACGCACCCGCGCCGATCCGGGGACCACGAGCACGCGCACGCCGTCGGCCTTCTTCTGGCCCTTGATGATGGATGCGAACGCGCGCAGGTCATCCAAGCGGCTGTTGGTGCAGGAACCCATGAAGACCGCGTCGGTCGCAGCCGCATGCGGCGCGCCGTCGCAGAGCCCCACTCACGTCGCAAGTTCATGCTTCTCGCCGGCGGCACCAGCGCGGCCGGACTGGCTCTCGCCGCCTGCGGCGACGACGAGGAGACGACCTCGACCGCAGCCGAGGGCGAGACGGGTGACGACGCCCTGGCGATGTTCGGCGAGGGCGACCTCGGCATCGTCAACTACGCGCTGACGCTCGAGTACCTCGAGGCGGCGTTCTACGACGACGTCGCCAAGTCCGGCCTGTTCAGCGGCCAGGAGCAGGCCCTGATCGAGGAGCTGCTCTCGAACGAGAACGAGCACGTCGCGGCGCTCGAGGCGACGGCGAAGAAGCTCGGTGAGCCGGCGCCGAAGCCGGAGACGAAGTTCGACCTGGCCGACGCCGACACGGTGCTGAAGACCGCAGCCGAAGTCGAGAACCTCGGCGCCGCGGCCTACCTCGGCCAGGCGGCGGCGATCGAGGACGCGGCGATCCTCGCCGCTGCCCTTTCGATCCACACGGTCGAAGGCCGCCACGCCGCGGCGCTCAACAACCTGCTCGGCGAGACGATCACGCCCGACGGCGCGTTCGCGACGCCGGCGACCGCCGAGGAAGTGCTGCCCGCGGTGCAGCCCTTCATCGTCAGCTGACCGGCTGCGGCCAACGAACGACTCTCGAAAGGAATGAACATGAACAAGACAAAGCTGGCCGCGCCCGAGTTGGGCGAGGTCGAGATCGAATCGATTGACCGCAGAGCGGTCATCGCGAAGGGGGCACTCGCCGCCGGAGCCGTTTACGGCGCCGTCGCGGTGGGTCCGTATCTGACCCGGGCCTTTGCCCAGGGCAACGCGAGCGCCGGGGATCTGGAGATCCTCAACTTCGCGCTCACCCTGGAGTACCTCGAGGCCGCCTTCTACGAGCAGGCTCTGAGCGACCTGAAGCCGAAGGGCGAGCTCGGCGAGCTGGTCGAGCTGATCTCGAGCGACGAGAACGAGCACGTCTCAGCGCTCGAGGCGACGATCACCGAGATGGGCGGCGAGCCGGTGAAGGCGCCGGAGGTCGACTTCGGCGATGCCTTCGCCAGCGAGGACGCCTTCCTCGAGCTCGCGCAGACGTTCGAGGACACCGGGGTGAGCGCCTACAACGGCGCCGCACCGAACCTCGAGTCGAAGGACCTGCTCGCGACCGCGGGCGGAATCGTCCAGGTCGAGGCGCGCCACGCGGCGGCGATCCGGCTGCTGCGCGGCGAGCTGCCCTCCCCGGAGGCTTTCGACGCGACGCTGACCGAGGACGAGGTGCTGAAGGCGGTCATGCCGTTCGTCAAGTCCTGATCCGTCACTCCTCTCATGGATCAGCGAACCGGGCCCCTCGCGGGGCCCGGTTCCGTTCCAGGCCCGTACGTCCGAACCTAAGGATCCTCGACCGAACTGATCCGCTCCGACCCGCCCGACGCAACTCGGATTGGTAGGGGGTGCCCGCGGGGGCGCCCTGGCGGACCGGGCCAACGTCGTGGCCGAGGAGCCGAGATCCGGCGGCCTCCGCGATTTCGGCTGGAAAGCGTGTCCCGAAACGTGTCCCGAACCGCCCTCAAGCAAGAGCAACTGAGGGCAACTGAGAGCAGCTCAGCAGGCTCAAAAACAGCTCAACCAAGCCCTTTTCTGCCATTCTCAGTTCGGAAACCGGGGTTCGAATCCCCGTAGCGGTGCCTCAGGAAACCGAGACGGCAGGCCCCGGATCCGGATTGGACTTCGGTCGGCCCTGAGACCCTGCCGATCTCGCCGCCGGTAACCGCCCGTCAGTCCTGGCGCAGATCGAACTTGTGCCGAACGCCGACCTCGCCGCCGACCGCGGGATTGAAGCGCACCTGCGGGTTGACCGTGACTCGGCCCGTCTTCCGCAACTTCTCGGCAATGCGGTTGCGCGGGACGACCTCGAGCTCCGCCGAGCCGGCCTCGCCGAGATTGACCGGGCCGGAGTTCTTCACCTTGTTCGTCTTCGCGACGCGCAGGGCGCCACCGAGGTTGGTCGCGACCGTGAGGGTCGCGGTGCCCTTGGCGCGGTTGCGCTCGAGGCCGATGATCTCGAGCTCGGGCGTCGGCGGCGGCTCGGGCGGCGGTGGTGGCGCATCGCTCACCACCGAGGTCTCGCCTGGGTCGTTGCAGGCCCCGGCGATCGCGACGTTATTGGCGTCGCCTGAGTAGGAGGCGATCCAGCGGTAGGTGCCGGGCTGGGCGGGGGTGAACGAAGGCGAGTCGTAGGTCCCGTTGCCCGCGACCGCCACCGCGGAGCCGGTGAACGCCGGGGGGTTGGCGCAGGCCGCATCGTTCGGGCCGTAGGCGCGGAAGGTGATCGTCCCAGCTGGGCTCTCGCCGCCGGTCAAGGTGGCGCGGTCCGAGATCGCCTCGCCGATCGTCGCGTTGGCCGTCGCGGTCGTCGAGAGCGAGGGCTCGGCCTGCGCGAGCAGGATCGAGACGTTGTTCGAGCCCAAATTCGCGAACGCGAGGTCCGGCAGGGCGCCGTTGAAATCTCCGACCGCGACCCACCACGGGCCGTTGCCGACGCTGAAGTTGGTTGCGGTGGAGAAGGTGCCGTCGCCGTTACCGAGCAGGATCGAGACGTTGTCGGTGCCGAAGTTCGCGACCGCGAGGTCGGGGTCAAGGTCGCCGTCGAAGTCGCCGACCGCGACGGATTGAGGGCCGTCGCCGGCGCCGAAGTTGGTCGCGGCGGAGAAGGTGCCGTCGCCGTTACCGAGCAGGATCGAGACATTGTCGGATCCATTGTTCGCGACCGCGATGTCGGGTTCCGAGTCGCCGTTGAAGTCGCCCACCGCGAGCGATCGAGGGTCGTCGTCGACGCCGAAGTTGGTCGCGGCGGAGAAGGTGCCGTCGCCGTTACCGAGCAGGATCGAGACGTCGTTGGATCCGGCGTTCGCGACCGCGAGGTCGAGGTCTGCGTCGCCGTTGAACTCGCCGACGGCGACCGATCGGACAGCGATTCCTGCGGCGAAGTTGACGGGGACGGAGAAGGTCCCATCGCCGTTGTTGAGCATGATCGAGACGTTGCCGCCGGCGGCGTTCGCGACCGCGAGGTCGAGGTCGAGGTCCCCGTCGAAGTCGCCGACCGCGACCGAGAACGGAGTGTTGCCGGCGCCGAAGTTGGTCGCGGCGGAGAAGGTGCCGTCGCCGTTACCGAGCAGGATCGAGACGTCGTTGGATCCGCTGTTCGCGACCGCGAGGTCGGGGTCGGAGTCGGAGTCGAACTCGCCGACCGCGACCGACCACGGGCCGTCGCCGGCGCCGAAGTTGGTCGCGGCGGAGAAGGTGCCGTCGCCGTTACCGAGCAGGATCGAGACGTTGTCGGTGAGGAAATTCGCGACCGCGAGGTCGGGGTCGGAGTCGCCGTTGAACTCGCCGACCGTGACCGATTGGACGCCGTTGCCGGCGCCGAAGTCGGTCGGGCCGGAAAAGGTGACCGCCTGCGCCGCCGCCGGAGCGAGCACCAGAGACGCGAGCGCACACGCCGCCGCCGCCAGGCGCGCCCGCCTGGTAATCCAGCACCGATTTGGAGTTTCGCTCTGCACCGGTGTATTCCAGTATCGGGGACGGGGGCGAGAAGACAAAACCGGAAACCAAATCTGCGCGGGATCGCCGGGAATGACCGGATTCCGTGTCCCGAAACATGTCCCGAACCGCCCTCAAGCAAGAGCAACTGAGGGCAACTGAGAGCAGCTCAGCAGGCTCAAAAACAGCTCAACCAAGCCCTTTCCTGCCATTCTCAGTTCGGAAACCGGGGTTCGAATCCCCGTAGCGGTGCCTCCAGGGCCCTCCGCCAGGAGGGCTTCTGTGTTCTCGAAGGCCTGACGCATGCCAGGCACCGAGGCCCCGAGCTGATAGAGATGTGTTGGCCGCAGGGCTCCACATCGACGGGAGGAAGTCCATGGACGGACGCGTGGGACGTACACGGATGCTGCTCGGTGCCGCGGTCGTGCTTTCGCTTCTTGTAGTACCGGTCGCCGTTTCCGGATCTGCGCCAGGGCCGGACAGCGCCAGGGCCGCCGCCGGAGGAGGCTCTGCAAAGATCAAGAAACTCAGCAAGCAGTTGAAGAAGCTCAAGCGGCAGGTCGCCGAACTGGAGCTGCAGGCGGGGCCGCCGGGTCAACAGGGGACCCAGGGGACGCAGGGCCAAGCGGGTCAGCAGGGACCGCCGGGCCCCTCGACCGGCCCGGCCGGTGGCGATCTGACCGGCACCTACCCGGACCCGTCGATCGCCAGCCTCGCAGTTGGCACCGGCGAGTTGGAAAACGACTCGGTAACGGCACCGAAGATTCTCGGCAACGCAGTCGGAGCCTCGGAGATAGCCACTAACGCTGTCGACGGCGACGAGATCGTCAACAGCGCGATCGGGGCGGTCGAGGTAAATACCGTCACGCGCCGGTTGGGGACCCCGTCCTCGCTCGTGGACACAACGGCTAACGACGGCAACTTCCCGGCCATCGCGACGTCGGGGACCTCGTGTCTGATTGGAGAGCAACTGCTCTCGGCCGGGGGCGAGTGGCCAAACGCCGAGCTCGGCGAGATGCTCGTGACGACGGTGGAGGAGGTGATCGTGACCGGCTCCCCCCACTCAGCGGACGTGAACGCGATCAACGACAGCGGGGAGACGCGCACGTTCCAGCCGTACGTGCTCTGCCTCGCTCCTTAGTGACTGCCGGAGGGCTGAGACGGCCCCCGTCGCTCGCAATCGCTGGTGATTCCGGTGCGGCCGGTACGCGGTCTGTCAGGATGGTGATGCATGGATGCGGTTGCTTCGAGCAAGGGATTGCATAGGTCCATCGTGTTCCTGGGTGTCGCGCTGTGCGGATTCGCTGCGACCGAAGCCGGCGCCGCACAGCACGACACGACTCTGGAGAGCCGGGCCGACGACTCGGCGGCGGTTCCCGACCAGGTCGGGAACGGCGACTCCATCGCAGCCGAGGTCTCGGCCGACGGCCGCTTCGTCGCCTTCTCGTCGGCGGCAACCAACTTGCATCCGGATGATTCAAATCCGGAGGACTCGATCTACGTTCGCGACAGGACGACCGGTGGCACCGAGTTGATCAGCCGCGGGGCGGGCGGCGTGTCGGCGGACGATCCTTCGATCGCACCATCGATCTCGGCCGACGGCCGCTTCGTCGCCTTCTCGTCGACCGCGACCAACCTCCCGGGCGACGCCGAGGCGCAGAGCGACATCTTCCTGCGCGATCGCACGATGAACGCGACGATCCTGGTCAGCCGCGCCAACGGTTTGGCCGGGGACAACTCGGTCAGTCAAGCTCCCGGAGACCTCTCACCGGCGATCTCGGCCGACGGCTCGACCGTGGCGTGGATCTCCCACTCCAACAACCTCGATCCGCTCGACAACACAATCACCGATCGACAGATCTACGTGCGCGACCTCGCCACGGGGGCGAACACACTTGTCACCCTGAGAAGCGACGAGCTCGCTGCCTCGGCGATCACCACCCACGGCCCGCCGGCGATCTCGGCCGACGGTTCGATCGTCGCCTGGAGCTCGCCGGGGGACGACCTCCACCCCGACGACACCGACACCAGGTTCGACGTCTTCGTCCGCGACCTCGACAACGGCCCTCTGGGCGCCACTTCGCTCGAGTCGCGCAACAGCCTGGGGGTCAAGGCGGACTCCGGCGGCGCAGCCGACCCGCACCTGAGCGGCGACGGTCGCTTCGTCACCTTCGCCTCGAACGCGACCAACCTCGACCCGGTCGACGACTCCCCTGGCGGCACGTCCGACATCTTCCGGCGTGACCGTGACGGCGGGACGACGAACCTCGTCACCGTGCCGCTTGTGGGTCAAGATTCGGACGAGTTCGACGATTCCAACTTCCCCAGGGTCTCCGACGACGGCCGCTTCGTCGCGTTCGACAGCGACAGCGACGTGCTCGCGGCGGGCAACGCACTCAAATGCGTGATCGTGATGGTGCGCGACATGCAGACGGGCACCACGTCGATCGCCTCGCGAGCCAGCGGCGCGAACGGCAACATCAGCAACTCGTGCGCCCCCATCCCCGGGGGCGCGATCGTGCCCGCGATGACCCCGGACGGCCGCTACGTCGCCTACAACTCGTCCTCCACCAATCTCCACCCCGACGACCTCGGCGCCGGACGCGACATCTACATGCGCGACGTGCTCGGCGAGCCTCCGGTTGCCGTCGCCGACTTGGTCACGATTGCGCAGGACGCCCCCGCCACCGGGATCGACGTGCTCGCCAATGACACCGACCTCGACGGCGGCGAGAAGGCGATCGTCACGAAGACGAACGCGCCTCGCGGGCAGGTCGCGCTGACCGGGGGCGGCACGGGCCTCACCTACCAGCCCGACGCGGGCTTCTGCAACGCACCGGGAGGAGCTACCGACAATTTCACCTACACCCTCAACCGCGGTTCGACCGCCACGGTCTCCGTGACCGTCACATGCGCGCCGCAGCCGACGCCCGACGGCGGTGGCGGTGGCGGTGGCGACCCGACGCCCCTGGCCGACACCACCGCCCCGGATCTCGACATCGCCGGGCGAAAGAAAGTGTCCGCTCTCAGCCGGCTGGCCGTCGAGCTGAGCGCCGACGAGGCTTGTGAGGCAACGCTCGGCGGCAAGGTGAAGGTGCGCAAGATCCGAACCCGCAAAAAGGCAGGCCAGCGGACCTTCTCCCTCAAGCCGGCGCTTATCGACCTCGAGGCCGGCTCGACCGAGCGGGCGAAGCTGAAATTTGGCTCGAAAGCCCGGAAGGCGTTAAAAATCGCGTTCCGAGCCGGCTACGCGTCGAAGCTGAACCTGGTGGCGAGCTGCGTTGACACGGCTGGCAACGCCGGCTCCGACTCCCACAAGATCAGGGTCAAGCAGAAGTAGCGTCCCCGGCGGGTGCTCGTGCGTGAAACTCGCTCGTGGAGCGGGTTTCCGTGTTTCGGAGCTCGGTCAGGCTTCGCTGGACTTGGGATTTTCCCCGCGAACAAGTTGATATGCGGTAGCGCCGAGCGCGGCTCCAACCACAGGGCCGACGATGTAGATCCAGATGTCGGTGAGCTCTCCCGTAGCGAGGGCTGGACCGAGCGAACGGGCTGGATTCATCGAGGCTCCGGTTACGACTCCGCCGAAAAGGGCGTCGAGGCCGACCGTGCCACCGATGGCGATGGCTGCCGCGGCGCCGACCGCTCGGGTGTCGGTGGCCACGGCCATGATCACGAACATCAGGAAGGCGGTCAATACGATCTCGTAGACGAGCGCGCTGCCTACACCC
The DNA here is from genome assembly GCA_963785155.1 of uncultured Thermoleophilia bacterium. Lineage (GTDB taxonomy): Bacteria > Actinomycetota > Thermoleophilia > Solirubrobacterales > 70-9 > DASUSH01. Next base: position 409,887 of record CAWAUB010000006.1, on the reverse strand, counting down.
ACGCTCGGCACGGTGGCTCCGAGCTCAGCCGGTTGGCCGGGCCAGATCGCGAGAAGCAGTAGCGCTGCCGCCACCGCGCCGGCGACTTGGGCGCCGACATAGCTCACCGCCTCGCGGGCCGGGAAGTGGCGAGTGAGCGAGAAGGCGAGCGTCACCGCGGGATTGATGTGGGCGCCGGAGAGGTGTCCGGTGGCGTAGACCATGACCATGATGATCAGCCCGAAGACGAGGGCGACACCGACGACGCCAAGTGCACCGTCGTAAACCGAGTCGGCGACGATCGCACCGCAGCCGGCGAAGACGAGGGCGAAAGCGGCTAAGCCCTCAGCCGCGGCCCGCCGGGCGAGGTCGGGGCGATCCAATTACTTGCTCGATCCCAGCTCGCTGAGCAGTAGTCGCACCCGGGCCTCGATCTCGTCGCGAATTCTCTGCACCGTGTCCAGGTCCTTCCCTGCTGGGTCCTCGAGCTCCCAGTCCTCGTAACGCTTGCCGGGAAAGATGGGGCAAGCGTCGCCGCAGCCCATCGTGATCACCACATCGGCCTCCTTGACGGCCTCGTCGTGTAGCGGCTTCGGAAACTCCTCGGAGAGGTCGATGCCGATCTCGGTCATCGCCTCGATGGCGATCGGGTTGATCTCGTCGGCCGGCGCCGAGCCCGCAGTCTCGACCCGCACGGACTCGCCGCCGAGTTTGCGGAGGAGGCCCGCCGCCATCTGCGAGCGACCTGCGTTGTGGACACAAACGAAGAGGACACGCTGCACGGCACTAAGACTAAAGATTGACGTTCATCATTTCAATTGATATAAGTAAATAGATGGCCGTCGATATGAAGCTCTCCCCCAAACAGAAGCGCTCAGCGGGCGAGGTCTGCTGCGACCCGGTGGTCTATCCCGACATCGAGCGCGAGCACGCCGAGCGGATGGCGGTTGTCGCGAAGGCCCTCGGCGATCCGATTCGGATGCAGCTCGTAGACGTACTGCGAAAGCACGCCGGCAAAGTCTGCGTTTGCGAGCTCGTCCCCCTTTTCGACCTCTCCCAGCCCACGGTCTCGCATCACCTGAAGAAGTTGCGCGAGGCGGGGATCGTCGGCTCCGAGCGCCAGGGCCTATGGGCCTACTACTACGTCAATCCCGAAGCACTGGAGGAACTGAGCGCATGGCTGAGCTAGAGACCAAGGAGGGCGAGGCGACGTCTGGCTGTTGCTCGGCCGAGGCCCAGGAGACCTGCTGCGAGCCCGAGGCAAAAGGCGAATGTTGCGGTGACGGCCACGGTGACGGCTGCGGCTGTAGCGCCGGCCAGAAGACCGATACCGCTGAGGTCCAGGAAGCGGTCCGTGAGCGCTACGCCGCCGCGGCCCGCAGCGTCACCGAGGCTCAGGCCTCGAATGAACAAGTCACGGCCTCCTGCGGTTGCGGCCCCGGCTGCGGGACTGGTGACATCGAGACGATCAAGGGCGAGGCCTTCGGCGAGAAGCTCTACTCGGGCTTAGAGCGCGGCGCACTTCCCGACGCGGCCCAGCTTGCCTCGCTCGGCTGCGGTAACCCGACCGCGGTCGCCGATCTGCACGTAGGCGAGTCGGTCCTCGACCTCGGCTCGGGCGGCGGCATCGACGTCCTCCTCTCGGCTCGCCGCGTCGGGCCGACCGGCAAGGCTTATGGCCTTGACATGACCGACGAAATGCTCGAACTGGCCCGTGCGAACCAGCGCGAAGCCGGCGTCGAGAACGTCGAGTTCATCAAAGGCACGATCGAGGAGGTGCCGCTGGCCGACGACTCTGTCGACGTCGTCATCTCCAACTGCGTGATCAACCTCTCCGGCGACAAGGGTGCCGTCATGCGCGAAGCGGCCCGCGTCCTGAGGCCGGGCGGTCGCTTCGCGGTCACCGACGTGATCGCCGACGAGGACATGGACGAGACGACCAAGGCCGACATGGCCCAATGGACCGGCTGCATCGCCGGTGCTCTCACCGAGAGCGAGTTCCGCGACACGCTCGAAGCAGCCGGCTTCCACGATGTCGAGATCCGCGAGACGCATCGGGTCCACGATCACGCCGGCTCCGCGATCGTCCGAGCGACGATTTCCGGTTGATGGCCACGGCCGAGATCCAGCTGAACGATCCGCAGACGCTCTACCGGCGCTGGGAGGATTCGCAGTGGAGCCCGTTCGAGATCGACCTCTCACGCGACAAGGAGCAGTGGGCGGAGTTGGGCGACGCCGAGCGAGAGCTCGTCCATTGGGCCCTCTCCTCGCTGATGGTTGCCGAGGAACGCATCACGACGAAATTCTCCGGTCTGGTCGGTGCTTACGGAAGCGAGGAGGAGGCGACCTTCCTCTCCACCCAACAGGTCGACGAGGCACGCCACATGCAGTTCTACGCGCGCTTTCAGGACGAGGTGATCGACTCCCCGGCGGAGATCGCCGCGCACGTCGAGCGTGCCCGCAGGGAGGTCTCGCCGGCGTTCCGGAAGATCTTCGACGGAGCGCTCGTCGAGGCGCACGAGGCGCTGGTCGAATCACCTGGCGATCTCGAAGCGAAGGTCCGGTTCGTCGTGGTCTACCACCTGATCCTGGAGAGCACGCTCGGGCTGACCTCGTTCCGATTCATCACCCAGTACCTGGAACGCGAGGGCCTGCTCCCCGGCTTCGTCGAGGGATATTCGAAGATCCACCACGACGAGACCCGCCACATCGGCTACGGCGTCTGGTTCCTCAGGGAGTCCGTCCGCGATTCCGACGTGGCCGAACCGGTCATCCGCGCAACGCTTTCCGAGATGCTGCCGTTGGTCGCTGAGTCGCTACAGCCGCCTGGCGACGGGGGGGACGACGACTTCGACGCGCTCGGAGTGAGCGCCGCAGAGGTCCGCGAGTTCGCGCTCGCCGGCCTGACCCGCCGGCTCGAGATCATCGGCACGCCGCTGTAGCGGTGCCTCTTGAATGGCCGCGTCAGGCGCCGCGGTTGCGCGCGCTGAAGCCGGAGAGGCAGGCGATCAGGACGATCACGTTCAGGATCAGGCCGGCGATGAGGCTGGTGGTCCCTTCCTCGCCGAACACGTAGACGACGTTGCCCAGGATGCCCAGGATGCTCACGACGACGCCTAGGCCGAGCGCGAACCGGTTCAAATTGAGCATGCCGCGCCCGACCAGCAGGTAGATCAAGCCGAAGACGAGGGCGGCGATTCCGAGTCCGGTCACCTCATCGCTCGTGAACGAGGTCTCCTGGACCACGTCGTCGTTCAGAGCGAGCACGAGGATCCCGGCGAGGATCTGGAGGAGGCCGGAGATAACCGTGATCCAGCCGACGATGGAGAGCAGGACGGGGCGTCGTTCAGTCATGGAGCGGAACCTATCCGGCCAGCCAGCGGAGCGGGTTGTCCTCGAAGATCGTGCGGAAGCCGTCGTCGTCGAGCACGCCCTGTTCGCGCAGCCAGGGCACGACCTCGTCGAAGACCAGCGTCATCGACCAGTCCTCGCGGACGAGACCCTGGGAGATCAGTCCCTCCTCCGCCTCCTCGGGGAACCAGTCGATGGTCGCGCAGAAGTCCTGGGAGAGGAAGAACCGATCGGCGTGGCCGCGGCGCAGGAGCTCGGCGGTCGTCGCGTTGCGTTGGTCGTGTGGCAGGAAAAGGTTGAGGCCGTAACGGTCGAGGCCGATCCACACGCCGGTGTCGAGCAGGCCCTCGATGTAGTCGAGGTCGTCGGTGTCGCCGGTGTGGGCGATCTGGATCTTGGCCGGGTCGACGCCCTCCTCGAGGAGGATCTCCACCTGGCGCGGGCCGGTGTTGGACGCGGGCCGTGAGTGGGCCATGATCGGCGCGCCGGTCTGCACGCTCGCCCGGGCGATGGCCCGGTGGATCTTCTCGACGTTTGGGGTCACACCGGGCTCGTCGGCCGCGCACTTCAGGAAGCCGGCCCTGGCGTCGGTGCCCTGGATGCCCTTCTCGATGTCCGCGACGAAGAGCTCGGCCATGTGATCCTCGGAGCGATTCTCGAAGTAATGCGGCAGGTAGTCGTAGGTGTAGATGCCGGTGCACGCGATCAGCCGGACACCCGTCTCCTCCGCGACCCGCTGCATGAAGCGAACGTCGCGTCCGCCGAACATCGCCGTCGGTTCGACGATCGTGCTCACGCCGCGATCCTTGGCGGCGTTGACCGCCTCCAGCGCCGCGGCCAGCTCGGCGTCGCCGTCGTAGAGCCCGGGCCAGTTCTCGGCCACCGCCTCGTCGCGGAATCGAACGTGCTCGTGGATGAGCACCGTTCCGAGGTCGCCACCATCCACCGGCCCTTGAACGGTCTGCACCTGTGCCATTGATGCGCACCCTAATCGACCGTAGAATTGACCCGTGGGGCGGTACGCGGGGATCACGAGCACCATTGCGGTTCTGACCGCGGCGCTGACCATCCTGGTGGCGACCGGAGCGGGGGCGTCTGATTCGGCGCCGGCCGCCGCGGTCATCAAGGGCGCCGGCGATGCGGAGCCGGAGCCGTGGCGGAGCCGCAAGCGCCCGGGCTGCCGCCGGTTCTGCCAGCAGGCGGGCGGCTACGGCCAGGGAGAGCCGTTCGAGGATCAGTCGGTGGACATTCCGGCTCAAACCGTCGGACCGCCTCGAAACCGTGTGGTCCGCATGACCGGGACCTGCAACCTCGACGTGGAGTGCGTCGGCGCGATCATCCTCTCGAGCTCGAAGCTCGAGTTCGGTCGCGCCGATTTGCGGATGCCCCCGCTCGCCACGAGCGTCGTCAAGGTCGCGATTTCGCGAGAAGCACTCGAGTATCTCGACGAGCAAGGCCCGAAGGGGGCAAAGGCGGGCATCCAGCTGAATACCGGTGACCCTGACGTCCTGGACCTCTCGCTCAGCGGACGACTGACACTCCTGTCCCCTTAGTCGTCCGGCGCACGTTTACGATCCGGCTCTGCTTAGTCGTTCGCCATCACTCCGGACGCTCGCCGCGCTGGGCTTGATCGCCGGGCTCCTCGTCCCGGCGACCGCCGTTGGCGCCAATGCTCCACGCGGCCAGATCGCGCAGCTTCAGGGGACCAGCGGGTGCGTCGCCGACCGCTCGGAGGACCGTGGCAAATGCGCGTCGGCCCGCGCGCTCCGCGGGCCAGGGCCGTTCCTCGGCTCCGAGGCGATCGCGATCAGCCCGGACGGGAAGAACGTCTATGTCGCCGCTTCGAGCAGCGACGCGATCGCCGTCTTCCGGCGCAAGGGGAAGAGCGGCACGCTGAGCCAGGGCTCGGGCGCGGCCGGGTGCATCGCCTCCGGCGGGGGCGATGGCTGCGCCGCGGCGACTGGGCTCGACGGCCCCAACTCGGTCGCGGTCAGCCCGGATGGCGAGAACGTCTACGCCACCTCCGTCGACAGCGACACGGTGACCGCCTTCAGCCGCGACCAATCCGACGGCTCGCTGACGCAGATCGGAGGCGGCGCCGGCTGCATCGCGAACGCGGCGACATCCGGCTGCACCACCGGCCGCGCGCTTGATGGCGCCGACGTCGTGGTCGTCAGCCCGGACGGCGAGAACGTCTACGTCGGCTCATTCTTCGGCAACGCGGTCGCCGCATTCGCCCGCGGCGCCAACGGCGGCCTTACGCAGCTGTCCGGTGACGCCGGCTGCCTCGGCGACCAGGCGGGGACCGGCTGCGCGAGCGGCCGCGCGCTGATCGCGCCCGAGGGTCTGGCGATCAGCGACGACGGCAGGAACGTGTACGCGGCCGCCGCGGGCACCAGCGCCCTCCTCACATTCCTCCGGGATCCGTCGACGGGTGCGCTGACCCAGGCGCCGGGCGAGGCCGGCTGCATCGCCGACGGTGGCCTTCCCGGCTGCACCGCCGGACGGCAGCTGAGCGGCGCGAACGCGGTCGCGGTGAGCCCCGACGACGAGAACGTCTACGTGACCTCGCTGTTCAGCAACAGCGTGACGTCGTTCGCTCGGACACCATCGACCGGCACGCTCGCCCAGCTGGACGGCACCGCCGGCTGCCTCATCTACCTGGTCGCCGTCGGTTGCTCGCTGGGCCAGGCGATGGAGGCGCCCGAGGGACTCACGCTCTCCGCCGATGGCGCCAGCCTCTATGCGACCGCATTCGAATCTGGCGCCATCGACGTCATCGACCGCAGGGGCTCCGGCGCGCTGGTCCAGAAGCCGCTCCGCCGCGGCTGCCTGGCCGGGAAGTCGACCCGTAACTGCACCCCCGCACGCGCGCTGCTGGGCGCCAGCTCCGCTGCCGTCAGCGCCGACGGCCGATACCTCTACACGACCGCCTTCGCCAGCAACGCCGTGGGTGTCTTCAAACGCTCGACCGGCAACACCTCCGGCGATCGCAGGCAAATGCGCAAGGCGGGCAAGAGCCGCATCGTCCTGCTCGGCCTTCGCCGTGACGGCAAGGCGCTCTCGCAGTTCGCGAACATGGCCTCGAACCCGACCGGCGACGCCTACGGCCAGTTCCTCGAGCTGGATGATCTGAAGGAGCGCTTCGGCGCGCCCGAGAAGCCGCGGACCCGCGTCATGCGCTTCCTGCGCAGGTCCAAGGGCGTCCGCTCCGTGGAGCTGAGCTCGACGGGCGGAGTCGTGATGGCGACCTCGAGTCAGGCGGCCGCCGAGGACCTGTTCTGCGCACACGGAATGCGCCCCCCGCAGAAGGGCGTCTGCGTCCCGCGCCCGATCCGCAACGCGGTGCGGCAGATCACGGTCGGGGAGATCTTCGGCGGCAGCTCGAGGCGCGACGCGCGCCCAGTCCGCCAGGCGAGCGGCACGCCACAGGGTTGCCAGGACGGCGTTTCCTCAGGCTCCTTCACGCCTAACCAGCTCGCGACCGCGTACGGCACAGACGTCCTGAACGCGCGCGGCCTCAACGGCGACGGGCAGCGCGTCGTGATCCTCAGCTCCGCGATGGTCGATGCCTCCGCCTTCACCACCTGGGCTCAGTGCTTCGGTTTGCCCACCCCGAACTTCGAACAGGTCGCGATGCCGAGCGCGACCATCGACACCAGCACCGAGCCGGACGAGACCTATCTCGACGTCCAGGCGCTCGCGGTCGCCGCGCCGCGGCTCGACCGCACGACCGCGATCTTCGTCCCGCTCGACCAGGCGTTCATGCACTCGTTCGACCTCTTCATGCTGGGAGCGCTCGACCCCGCCCGACAGGGGGGAAATCTGCCCGACGTCCTGTCCCTGAGCGACTCCGTCTGTGAATCGCAGTTCAACCGCGACCAGCGGCGGATCGCCCAGCACTTCCTCGGGGCCGCCGCCGCGCTCGGGATCACCGTCGCCGCCGCCTCCGGCGACCTCGGCTTCCTCGGCTGCCAGGAGAACGCGAAGGGCCCGGGCTACCCGGCGAGCTCCCGCTTCGTCACCGGCGTCGGCGGGACGGACCTCACGCTCGACGCCCAGAACCGGATCGCGCAGCAGTCGGTCTGGTCGACCTTCCCGCAGGAGACCAACGGCAGCGGTGGCGGACAGAGCACGGTCTTCAACCGGCCCGGCTGGCAGACCGGGCCCGGCGTCGACGCCGCGATCCAGTCGGGCGACTCCACCCGGCTCAGCCCCGACCTCGCCTCGATGGCGTCGTTCACCCCCGGCATCGCCGTCTTCAGCGGGGGTGAGGGATGGACCGGGGGAGGAGGGACCAGCGCGGCGACCCCTCTGACCGCCGGCCTCGTCGCGCTCGTGCGCGAGCAGGAGGCAGCGGCGGGCCGGCCACCGCTGGGATCGATCAACCCGCTGCTCTACCAGTTCGCCCGCGGCCCGGCCTACGGCTCGATCTTCTCCGACGTCGTCACCGGGACCAGCTCGCCCACACCAACCACACCGCTCGGCCAGTCGCCGGCCGGCGGCGCGGCCCAGCCCGGCTACGACCTCGCGACCGGGCTCGGCAGCCTGAACGGCCCCGCGTTCGCCGACGCGGTCGCGGCCGCTCGAACCGGCCGATAGGCCGGGTAGCCCCCCTTTGTGGGCACCCGGGACGCCCGGTAGATTTCCCGCATGGTGCATGGGGCGAAGGGAATCGGCCTGCGCGAGAACGTTCTTGACGAAAAGAACGACCTCGTCCTGAATGAGGCCAGCGGGAAGTTCGTGGTCGGCGACGTCTTCTTTCCGATGGGGAACAGCGCCGGGTCGAAGCGCAAGCGGCGCTAACTAGGCCGGCTTGGGAGGGTCCCAGCTCGCGAGCAGCTCCTCGACTCCAACACGATCGAGAGGTCGCGCGAACAGGAAGCCCTGCGCGTAGACGCCCCCGACCTCGGCCAGCACGCTCAGCTCCTCCTCCGTCTCGACGCCCTCGGCGATCACGTCGAGATCGAGGTTCCGTGCGAGCTCGATGATCGTGCGCACGATCTCGGCGCTCGCGTCATCCGTCCGCATCGAGGCGATGAACGAGCGGTCGATCTTCAGCGTGTTGCCGCCGAAGCGGCGCAGGAAGGTGAACGACGAGTAGCCCGTGCCGAAGTCGTCGATGTGCGCGCGCACGCCCAGCACCTCGAGCTCGGAGAGGATCGCCGGCAGGCGCTCGGGGTCGCGCATGATCGTGCCCTCGGTCAGCTCGAGCCGCAGTGCTTCGGTCGGCAGGCCGCTCTTCTGTGCCGCGGCGATCACGTCGGCGACCAGGTCGGGCTCGCTGAGCTGACGGGCGGAGACGTTCACGCTCATCGTCACGTTCTTCTCGACCAGCCCGCGGTCGCGCCAGCGGCTCAGCTGCCCGCAGGCCTCGTTCATCACCAGCCGCCCGAGCGGGCGGATCAGCCCGGTCTCCTCCGCGATCGGGATGAACTCGACCGGGGAGATCTCACGCTCGGCGTCTTCGGGCCAGCGCGCAAGGGCCTCGAACCCAACGATCTGGCCGTTGGCGATCTCGACGATCGGCTGGTAGAAGACCCGCAGTTGCTGCTGGTCGATCGCCGTCCGCAGCTCTGACTCGAGCCGCAGCTGGCCGACGACGCGGCGCCGCATGCTGACGGTGAAGACCGCGACGTCGTCGTCCGACTCGCGTTTCGCGTCGTACATGGCGATATCCGCATCGCCCATCAGCTCGGTGGCGAGGCTGCCCGGCTCGCTGATCGCAATCCCGATGCTGCTGGTGACGATCAGGTCGCGCCCCTTCGTCTGGAACGGCTCCGAGAGGACCGCCTGGATCCGCTGCGCGACCTCCACGGCGGCCTCGGTCGATTCGATGTCGTGGAGCAGGATCGTGAACTCGTCGCCGCCGAGCCTCGCGACCGTGTCGCCGGGGCGCAGCGCGGAGTTCAGGCGGCCGGCCAGCGCGACCAGGAGCTGATCGCCGACCGCGTGGCTGAACGCGTCGTTGATCAGCTTGAAGCGGTTCAGGTCGAGGAAGAGGACGGCGCAGCGGTATTCCGGGTTGCGCTTCGCCCGCGACAGGGACAGCTCGAGGTGGTCAAGGAACATCGCCCGGTTCGGCAGCCCGGTGAGCGTGTCGTGGCGGGCGTCGTGGAGGAGCTGTTCCTCCGCCGCCTTGCGATCGGTGATGTCGGACATCGAGCCGGCGATCCGCGTGGCGGCGCCGTCCGGGTTGCGAACGGCGACGCCTCGGGCGAAGACCCAGCGGTAGCCACCTTCGGCGTGGCGCATCCGGTGTTCGCTTTCCAGGTGCGGGGTGAGCCCATCCCGGTGTGCCTTGATCGCGGCCTGAACCCGTTCGAGATCCTGCGGGTGGACGCGGCTGAACCATTCGTCGGTGGAGTTCCCGATCCCGTCTTCGGCGTGGCCGAGTATCGACTTCCAGCGGGGCCCGTAGTAGATCTGGTCGGTGGCCAGGTCCCAATCCCAGATCCCGTCGTTGGCGCCTCTTACCGCGAGCTCAAATCGATCCTGGCTTTCGCGGAGCTCGGCGAGGACGGCGTGGTGGCGGACCGCGTAGCGGATCGATCGCTCCAGCGTCTCGCCGTCGAGCCGGTCCTTGGTCAGGAAATCGGTGACGCCGAGCATCGTCGCCTCGAGGTCGACCTCGTAGTCGGCTGTGCCGGTGAGCATCACCACCGGCGCCCTGGGCTCGCCTCCGAACGAGTGGCGGACGAGGTCGAGGCCGGTGACCGCGCCGAGTCGATGGTCGATCAGGAAGATGTCGAAATCCCCCTCGGCGATCATCCTCTGTGCTTCGGGGCCGCTCGAGGCCCAGGCGACCTCGAAGCGGGCGTGTTCCTGTTCTACGAGCAGATCGCGGGCGATGACGAAGTCGTCTTCGTCGTCCTCGACGATCAGGACCCGGATCAGCTCAGTGGCGACCAACCTCGCCTCCACCGGCCCTAACCGGGAGCTCGACGAGCTCGAACCAGTACCGAGAAAAGGCTCGGAGCGCTTCCACCAGGCCGGCGAACGTGACCGGCTTGGTGATGAAGGAGTTGCCGCCCAGCTCGTACGTCTGGCGGACGTCCTCCTCCGCTCTCGACGTTGTCAGCACGACGACGGGGATCTCCTTCAGGTCGGGATCGGCCTTGAGAACCGCAAGGGCCTCCCGGCCGTCCACCTTCGGCATATTCAGGTCGAGGAGGATGATCCCCGGCCTTGGCGCCGTCTTCCCGTTCGCATACTCACCTTCGCTGCGCAGGTAGTCGAGCAGTTCCTGTCCGTCATTGACGAAGCGGAGGTCGTTCGCGAGGTGGCCGCCGATCAGCGCCTCCTCCGTGAGAATCCGGTCCTCCTCGTCGTCGTCGGCGATCAGGATCGTGACCGTCTTGCCGTTCCCTGGCTGGTTCGTCATGACTCTTCCTCCCGCTGGTCCGTAGCCGGTGTGGCTACAGACTCAGTTTCCTCGTCGTCGAGAAGAGTAAACGTGAAGGTCGATCCGTTGCCGGGTGAGCTGTCGACCGACATCGTGCCGCCGTGCCGTTCGGCGATCTTTCGCGCCAGCGCCAGGCCGATTCCGGTGCCGGGGTACTCGCCGCGCCCGTGCAGCCGCTCGAAGACCCGGAAGATCCGGCTCGAATACTGCGGGTCGATGCCGATCCCGTTGTCGGCGACGGACACCTCGACGAAGCGGCCGCGTTGCGAGCCCTCCACGCGGACCTCTGGCGGCACGCCCTCGCGGCGGAACTTGATCGCGTTCGAGATCAGGTTCTGAAGCAGCTGGCGGATCTGCGGTCGGTCGACCCGTACCGTCGGCAGGTCACCGACCTCGATTGTCGCCTCGGCCTCCTCGATCGGTCCCTCGAGGTCGGAGACGACCTCCCGGGTGAGCTCGCCGAGGTCGGTCTCGACCGGCGGGCGGGCGCGCGTGGCGACCCGCGAGAAGTCCAACAGATCCTGGATCAGCTGCTGCATCCGGCCGGCCGCGTCGCTCGAGCGACGCAGGTAATCCTGCCCCTTCTCGGAGAGGGTGTCCGACTCGGACTCGGCGACCTTCTCGGAGAACATCTGGACTTTCCGCAGCGGCTCCTGCAGGTCGTGCGAGGCGATCGAGGCGAACTGGTCGAGCTCGGCGTTCGACTGCTCGAGCTCTTTCGCCCGTCGCTCCAGGGCTCGGTTGGTCACCTCCAGTTGCTCGTGTGCTTCGGCGAGCTCGCCTGCGCTCTTCGAGACACGGCGCAGCAGGCCCAGCGCGGCGAGTCCTGCAAGAGCAAATGCGGTGAAGATCAGCCACGGGGTCCACTTGTTCCAGCCGCTGACGGGCTCGAACAGCGTGCTCTCGGGGGCGGTAGAGACCACCTTCCACTCGGAGTTCTCGACCGGGGTCGATGCGAAGTACTGGTCGTCGCCGAAGGCGCCGTAATCGCCGTTCATGAGGGCCTCGTCGAGGCCAGGGACGTCGACGGGGTCGCCGGGGGCGACGTCCATGCTCGAGCTGGCCACGACCGCGTTGATCGAATCGAGAATGAACGATTCGCCGCCCTCGACGGTCGGGACCTCGGCAAGGTATTGGCCGAGGAAGGTCGCCAGCAGGAGCGGTGGCAGTCCGTTGACCAGCACCCGCTCACCCGAGTCGGTGTCGATCCCCTGGGCGAAGGCGGTGACGCCCTCGGCCCCCTCGCCCAGATCGAGGATGTCGGAGATCGCGATCGGCTGTCCTTCCAGCACGCCCTGTACGTAGGGGGGATCCGATTCCAGCTCCTCGATGGCCTCGGGCGTGGCGTTCTCGGAAAGCGCGATCAGCTCGCCCTGGTCGTCGTAGAGGGCCGAGAAGACGTTGTTGTCCTCCTTGGCGACCGCGGTCATGTCGGCGTCGGTCACGTCGCCGCTGAACTGCGCCTCGAGCTCGTCCCCGGCGGACGTCGTCGTCGCCGCGAACAGGGACTCGGTCAGGGAGGCCGTGATCTCGGGGCGCTCGCGAAAGCGTTGCTCGATCTCCGATTTGGAGTCGGCCTGTGAGTCGGCCAGCTGAATCGCGAAGAACACCATCGCGGCCACGAGGAGTCCCGTCGCGAACACCAGTGCCATCCTTGACGCTCGAGTGCTCAGGGTTCCGATCTTCGCATAGCTACGGGGTGGAAGGGGTTCGAATATGCCGCTCGGAAATATTTATTCCGGGCCGATGTTTATGGCGGCGCGAGTGGGGTACATTGGGTGACGGAGCAAACCCCGCTCCCCCCTGTACCCGCAACGGGCCCGAGTTTTCTCGGGCTCGTTGCTTTTCTGGGACCAATCGCCTGGCTCGTGGGGAGGGGTCTGCAGGGGTCGTCCCCCGATTTCGGTTAGATTCGTCGCGCCTAAAGCGAACCGATCTCGAAGGAGAAAACTGCCCAGTGGACGTCAGCCAGCTGAAGCGAGTGCCGCTCTTCGCGGACGTGCCCGAGGAGAGCCTGAAGAAGATCGCCCCATTCACGAAGGTCGACGAATTCGCCGAAGGCGTTGCGGTGATGCGCGAGGGCGGCTTCTCGAACGACTTTTACGTGATCGAGGAGGGAACCGCCGAGGTCACCCGCGACGGCGAGAAGATCGCCGAGGTCGGCCCCGGCGACGTGATCGGCGAGGAGGGCCTGCTCGAGAAGTCGCAGCGCTCGGCGACGATCACCGCGACCTCGACGATGCGCGTGATCAAGATCGAGCACTGGGAGCTCTCGCGCATGAAGAAGTCGATGCCGGAAGTGGTCGCGTCGCTCAGCGAGCTCGTCGAGAAGCGCAAGAACGACTGAGAGTTACCCCATGAGGGGTACTCCGCGCGGGGGCCGGTAGACTCGCGCCAGTTCATAGGCCGGTGGTCAAGGGAAGTCCGGTGTGAAACCGGCGCGGTCCCGCCACTGTGACCGGGTAGGCGACGCCGCAAGGCATAGGGCCAGCCACTTGGAGCGCTACGCGCTCCTGGGAAGGCGCGGCGCACGTTCCCGGAAGCCAGGAGACCTGTCCCCGGCCAGCCCATTCAACCCTCGAGGAAAGGGTGGCTCATATGCCTATCCCAATCTCACGGTCGCTGCGTGGAGCGCTCATGCTCACCGTTGCCGCCGCAATCTCACTCACGTTCGCCGCGGCCGCGGTCGCGAAGAGCGTTCCGGTCGACCTGACCGTGGTCGATTCGTCGGGCGCCGTGCTCGGCGACTACACCCAATACACCGACAGCGTCTCGATCAAGACCGACAAGAAGGCCACCTGCTTCGGCGGCGACACCGCCGGCAGCGGCGGCACGGTGGACATCGACGGACCGACCGCCCTGGGCGCAGTGATTGACGGCGCTTCGGCAGGCGACAAGGACCTGAAGCCGGTTTCGGTCACCGATGCCTTCGACTTCGGGCTCGGCGTCTGCGGAATCGGCGGCGAGGTTGCCCCCGAGACCGGTTTCTGGCTGCTCAAGGTGGACCACGTCGAGTCGCAGGTCGGCGGTGAGGGCCCGGTGAAGAAGAACAACGCCGTCACCTGGTACCTCGATCCCGATTTCGCCGACGCGCCGCCGCCCGAGCTCCTGCTCGACGCGCCGGAGCGGGTCGAGCTCGGGACGCCCACCCAGGTGCAGGTGTTCGAGTACGACTCGACCGGGACCCACGTTCCCGCCGCGGGCGTCAGCGTCACCGGCGCGAGCGCGCCGACCGGCGCCGACGGCACGACCACGATCGAGCTCACCGTCGCCAACCAGACGCTGACGGCGACCCGGACGGGTGCGATCTCCGATGCGCACCAGATCTGCGCGGCCGGCAAGCTCTCGGACTGCCCGAAGAGCGCCGGGTCGATCATCGGCGGCAGCTCGCAGCCCGACAAGATCAAGGGCACGAAGGGCCCTGACTCGATCAACGCCGGCGGCGCCAACGACGAGGTTGACGCCAAGGACGGCGAGGTCGACGCGATCGACTGCGGCGGCGGCAAGAAGAACAAGGTGAAGGCGGACAAGAAGGACGAGATAGCCAAGAACTGCCAGAAGGTCAAGTTCTGAGTTATCGGGTGCGGCTTGCCGCGCTGGCGCTCGTCGCCTCACTCTCGCTCGGGGCCTGTGGCCTCGGCGAGGGTGAGGCCGGCGAGGGCGAAGCAACGCTCACCGTTACCCGCGATTACGGTGCCGAGGAGCTGGTCTCCGCAGTCGCCGAGGATCCACCGGCATCGGACACGGTGATGCGCTTCCTCGACCGGGAGGCCGACATCGAGACGCGCTACGGCGGCGGGTTCGTGCAGTCGCTCGACGGAATCGACGGCGAGGCCGCGGACGGCCGGACGAGCGACTGGTTCTTCTACGTGGACGGCCTCGAATCCCCGGTAGGGGCCGCCGAGGTCAAGCTCGATGCGGGCATGCGGATCTGGTGGGATTACCACGATTGGACCGATGTGATGCGAGTCCCCGCGGTGGTCGGTTCGTGGCCCGCGCCGTTCACGGGTGGCGAGCCGGCGAACGTTCCCTGCGCCGAGGCTACCGAGACGGTCTGCGGCGAGGTCGTCGAGCGGATCGAGGGTGTCGGCGGGCAGGTGCCGGAGTCCGGCGGGGAGCCCCGTTCCGGCGCCGACGGACCGCTGGTGCTGGTCGGGGCATGGGAGGACCTGCGCAGGCTCGGGCAGGCCGCTGTACTGGGCGACTCGCCGAGCCGGAGCGGCGTCTTCGCGAGTTTCGAGCAGGCGGGGGACGCGTGGGAGCTGGCCACCTACGACGAGACCCTTCGCGAGAGCGAACGGCTCGGGCCAGGGACGGGCCTGGTCGCCGCCGTGGAGAATGGGCCAGAGGAATCCGCATGGATCGTGACCGGAACCGACCCGGAGGGCGTGGACGCCGCGGCGGCGGCGCTCGACTCGGAATCGCTTGCGAACCGCTTTGCCATCGCCGTTCCCGCCGGCGGCGAGGCGCTACGGCTCCCGGTTCCGTGACATGAGGAGCCCCCTCGCCTACCGCCCCCGGCGCGGCCCGCTTCAGGCCGCCTCGCCGCAGGCGGCGATCGCCTATCTCGGGTCGTTCGGGGTCGTCGCGTTCGCCTTCTCGAACCCGATCGTGCTGCTCGCCGCCGGTGCCGCCGTCTGCGTCGCCGGGATCGCCGCCGGGGCGCGCCAGGCCCTCCTTCTCGCCGCCCGGTACGGGATCTGGCTCGGCATCGCGATCGTGCTGGTGAACGTCCTCGTCAGCCAGCGCGGCGAGACGATCCTCGTCCGCGGCTGGGACCTGCCGCTGCTCGGGCAGACCGACGCGACGCTCGAGGCTCTGGTCGCCGGCGGCGTCCTCGCCCTGCGGATCTTCGTCGTCGTCGCGGCCTTCGCCGTGTACTCGGCGTGCGTCGACCCGGACCGGGTGCTGCGGCTGCTGCGCCCGATCGCCCGGCGCTCGGCGCTCACCGCGACCCTCGTCAGCCGCGCCGTGCCCCTGGCCGCCGCCGACCTGGGGCGGCTGCGGGAGGCCGCGAGCCTGCGCGGTCCGGCCGCCGCACCCGCGACGCGGGCCGCGATGGCGGGCAGGCTCCTCTCCGGCTCCCTGGACCGGGCCGTCGACGCGGCGGCGACGCTGGAGCTCCGCGGCTTCTCGTCGCCCGTGCGCGCCGCGCCCGCTCCCGTCAAGCGATCGCGCCATGACCGCCTCTTCCTCCTGACGGGGGTCGCGGTGGTCGTCGCCGGCCTCGCGGCGCGCGCCGCCGGGGTCGGAGGCTTCGAGGCGTACCCGACGATCGAGGTGGACACCGATCCGGCGACCCTCTGCCTCGCGCTTGCCCTGCCGCTCCTTGCCGCGCTCCCGTTCGAGGTGGCCCGTGCCTGAGCCGCTGCTCGAGCTCGACGGCTTCGGCTACCGGTACCCGGACGCCGAGCGGGAGGCCCTTCGGGACGTGAGCCTGACCATCGACCCGGGCGAGCTGGTCGTCCTCGCCGGGCGCTCGGGCTGCGGCAAGACGACGCTGCTGCGGGCGGGCTGCGGCCTCGTGCCGCATTTCTTCGGCGGCGACGCCTCGGGCGGCCTGTGGGTCGGCGGGCTCGACGTGCGTGAGCACGGCCCGGCCGAGCTGGGCCGGGAGGCTGGCTTCGTCGCTCAGGAACCCGAGTCGCAGGTCGTCTCGACGACCGTCCGCGCCGAGCTGGAGCTGCCGCTCGAGCTGCGAGGTGACCCGCCCGCCGCGCGGGCCCGAGCGGTGGAGGAGGTCGCGCTCGCGCTCGCGCTTCCGCACCTGCTCGACCGGGCGACCGACACCCTCTCCGGCGGCGAGCTGCAGCGGGTCGCCCTCGCAGCCGCGCTCGCCCCGCGGCCACGGCTCGTCCTCCTCGACGAGCCGACCTCACAGCTCGACCCGGTCGCCGGCGACGAGCTGATCTGGCTGCTGCGGCGGCTGAACGAGGAGTGGGGCACGTCGATCCTGCTCGCCGAGCACCGCACGGAGCGCTGCCTCGCCGCCGCCGACCGCGTCATCGCCCTGGCCGACGGCGCACTCGGCTTCGACGGCCCCCCGGCGGACTTCCTGGACTGGGCGATCGCCACGGACCCGGCCCTGGCCACCCCGGCGGCGAGGCTCTTCGCAGGAGCGAACCTCCACCCACTGCCGACGGGCGTAAAACAGGCCCGCCAGCGCACTCGAGAGCGCGGGTCAGACCCCATACCACGAGCGCTGGTCCTGGCTCCAACGCCCTCCAGGGGTCTGACCCCACAACGGTTGCCGCCCGTCGCAACCGGCGCTCGACGTGCGCGATCTCTGGGTCGAGCTTGATCCCGGCGATGGGCCTCGGGATGTTCTGCGCGGCGTCGATCTCGAGGTCGGGGCGGGGGAGAGGGTCGCCCTGATGGGGCGCAACGGCGCCGGCAAGAGCACGCTGCTGCGCGCCTGCGCCGGGGTGACCGAGCCCGCGCGGGGGCGGGCGGAGGCCCCGGATGGCTGCGCGCTGCTCACCCAGAGCCCCGGCGACTACCTCCTTCGTGAACGTGTCGGCGACGAGCTGCCCGGGGACGCGGGTGCCGCCGCCCTGCGCCGGGTCGGCCTCGAGTCGTTCGCCGACCGCCATCCGGGCGAGCTTTCCGGCGGAGAGCGCCAGCGGCTCGCCCTGGCGATCGCGACCGCGGGCCGTGAGCGGACAGGCCTCGTCTGCCTCGACGAGCCCACCCGCGGCATGGACCGGGCGCGCAAGGAGGAGCTCGCGGCGTGGCTCGCGGAGATCTCCGAGGCCGGCTCCGCGGTCCTCGTCGCCACTCACGACGTCGAGTTCGCCGCGGGGTTCGCTCAGCGCGTGGTGCTCCTCGGCGACGGAGTCACCGTCGCCGACGCTCCTGTCGCGGAGGTCCTGTCGGGCGGCTGGTACTTCTCGACGGAGGTCGCGCGGATCCTCCCGGGCACGGGCGCGATCCTCGCGGCCGAGGGCGCGGCTCTCCTGAGGGCCGGCCACGAGGCCGTCCGATGACCTGGCAGATCGCCACCTTCGCGATCCTCGCGATCGTCCTCGTCGGCGGCTTCGTCTGGTACGAGCGCTCGCACCCGTCCGCGCGCCTCCTCGGCCTCGTCGCCGCCCTCGCGGCGCTCGCCGCCGCGGGGCGGGTGGCGCTGACGCCAATCCCGAACGTCACGCCGACGACCGACATCGCGATGCTCTCGGGCTACTCGCTCGGCGGGCCGGCCGGCTTCGTCGTCGGCGCGCTCGCGGCACTGGTCTCGAACTTCTGGCTGGGCCAGGGCCCGTGGACCCCCTGGCAGATGGCCGCCTGGGGCCTGGCGGGGCTGGCAGGAGCGGCGCTTGCGAAGGCGACACACCGCCGCCTCGGCCGCTGGGGACTGGCGCTCGCCTGCGCGGTCGCGGGCCTCGTCTACGGCGCCCTGCTCGACCTCTCCGTGATGGTCACCTACGGTGGCGAGCAGTCGCTCGAGCGCTACCTGGCCCTCTCCGCCCGCGGGATTCCGTTCAACGTCGCGCACGCCCTGGGCAACTTCGCGTTCGCGCTCGCCGCCGGGCCGGCGTTCGTCCGCATCCTCACCCGCTTCCGCACGCGGCTGGAGTTCGATTGGCCGGAGGAGAGACCGGCCAGGCCTCGCCGGGCACTGGGCGCCGCCGGCGCCGCCGGCCTGATCGTCTCCTTCGTCCTTGTCTTCGCCGCCGCCCCGGCGCTCGCGGACGACGCCTCAGCCCGTCGTTACCTCGAGCGCGCGCAGAACCGCGACGGTGGGCTGCCGGTCACCCCGGGCGACGAGTCGAGCGTCTCGATCACCGGCTGGGCGATGCTCGGGCTCGAGGGCAGCGGCCGCAACCCGCTCGATCTGCGCAAGGCTGGGAACAGCCCGGTCAGCTTCCTGCGCTCGACCGCGGAGTCGATCCGATCGACCGGCGACCTCGAGCGGACGATCCTGGCCCTGGATGCGGCGGGCGTAAGCCCTCGCGCATTCGCGGGCCGCGACCTGGTCGCCGAGCTGAACGGCCGTCGAGGCGCGAACGGCAGCTTCCAGGGCCAGGTCAACCTGACCGCGTTCGGAATCCTCGCGCTGCGAGCGGCCGGGACCCCTCGCTCCTCGCTGCGCCGGCCCGCCGAATGGCTGCGCCGCGCGGCCAACCGCGACGGGGGCTGGGGGTTCCAGTCCGATTCGCAGAGCGAGTCCGACTCGACCGGCGCTGCGCTTCAGGGCCTCGCTGCCGCGGGCAACCGCGGCCGCGTGCTCGATCGCGGCGCCGCCTACCTGCGCCGGACGCAGCGCGGCGACGGCGGCTGGTCGCTCGCGTTCTCCGGACCCACCAACGCGCAATCGACCGCCTGGGCGGTTCAGGGCCTGATCGCCGCCGGCGGGAGCCCCGACGTGGCGAAGGGCGGGCGCAGCCCGTTCGACTACCTCGCCGCCCGCCAGGCCTCGGACGGCCACTACCGATACTCGGCATCGAGCGATCAGACCCCGGTCTGGGTCACCGGCCAGGCGCTTGTCGCGGTCGCCCGCGAGCCTTTCCCGCTATCCCGCGTCCCGCGAGCGAGCGAGCCGGGCGGCGTGCCGCTGCCGGCGACGAGTGGCGGTGGGTCGAACGGAGGGGGAGATGGTGCCGCCGGAGGCGGCGGTCGCGGTGAGCACGGCAAGAAGCGGGGTGGTGGGAAGGGCGGCGAGGATGCTGCGTCGACAGCAGCCGAGGAGGCCGCGGCGGCCCCCGAGGAGGTCGCGGCCGAAGCAGAGCCCGTGGCCCCTGAGCCCGGGACGAGCGAGTACGAGGCGGCATCGGAGGAGGACGGGATGGGGACGACCGAGTACGTGCTCGCCTCCTTCGCGGTCCTCGCCGTCGCGCTCGTGATCGGATTCGTCATCTACCGTCGCCGCCTGCCGTAGGCCTTCTCTTTTACGGTCCAGGCGTGGCAACACAGACGATCAAGGGCGTCTCCCCGATCCCGCTCCCGGACCCTGCCCTCGCCGACGAGCGGATCGAGCTCGGCCCGTTCACGGATGCCGACGTCGCCACCCTGGCGGCCACCTGCACCGACCCGGAGATCGCTCGCTTCACGTTCATCCCCGCGCCCTACGAGCTCTGCCACGCGCTCGACTTCGTCGACCGCCAGGACGAGCGCCGGGAGACGTGGGAGGCCATCGACCTCGCGATCCGCGACCGCGACGATGGAGCGCTCCTCGGTTCGACCGGGCTGCGGGTGTTCGACACCGCGCGGGGCAGTTGTGAGATCGGCTACTGGGTGGCGCCCGAGGCACGCGGTGAGGGGGTGGCGCCGCGCGCCGTGCGCCTGCTCGCCGACTGGGCGCTCGAATCGCTGCCCGTCGACCAGGTCGACCTGACCGCCGACGCGCCCAACGCGGCCTCGCTCCGGGTGGCCGAGAAGGCGGGCTTCGCCCCGACCGGCGAAATTCGCGAGCGGTTTGCCAAGGGCCGGCGCTGGCGCCTGGTCGTGCATACGTACCGAGGCTCGTAGGGTCTGTGAGGAATGGACGTCGAGACCGCGATCCGCACGCGCCGCACGCACAAGGCGTTTCGGCCGGAGCCGGTGCCTCGCGAGACGCTCGACGGTCTGTTCGAGCTCGCGCGCTGGGCGCCGAACCACCACCTGACCAATCCCTGGCGGTTCCGGGTGCTCGGCCCTCGCTCGCTCGAGCAGCTCAAGGACGCCGCGGGTGCGGAGGCGGCCGCCAAGCTGGATCGCGCGCCGACCCTCGTCGCCTGTTCGTGCGTCACGAGCGGCGACGAGATCCAGGACGCCGAGGACCTCCACGCCACCGGAGTCGCCGCCTACATCGTCCTCCTGGCGGCCCACGCAAAGGGTCTCGCGACGTACTGGCGGACGCCCGAGATCCTCAGGACCGCCGATGGCCTCGCCGCGGTCGGCATCCCCGAGGGTGAGCGGTTCGTCGGCCTGATCCACCTCGGCACGCCGGTGCAGGAGCAGCGCGTCCCCGAGCGCGCCCCCGCTGACGAAACTGTGACCTACCTCGAATGATCGATCGTGCTGATGCGATCGCCGCGGTCACCGAGGATCGCTTCGACGTCGTGGTCGTGGGCGGCGGGATCACCGGCGCCGGCGTCGCGCTCGACGCCGCGTCGCGCGGCTACTCGGTGGCGATCGTGGAGCGCGACGACTGGGCGGTGGGCACGTCGAGCCGCTCCTCGAAGATGGTCCACGGCGGGCTGCGCTACCTGCAGAACTTCGACCTCGGCCTGGTCCGCGAGGCCCTCCTCGAGCGCCAGCTGATGGTCCAGCTCGCCCCGCACCTCGTCTACCCGACGCCGTTCCTGGTTCCGACCCTCGGCGACGACCGCCGCGATCGCAAGCTCGGGATCGGGCTCAACATGTACGACGTGATGGCGACGACCCGGGTCGGCTCGTCCCGGCGCGAGCGCCAGCAGCGCGAGCACGAGGCGGACTTCTGGGCGCCCGACCGCCACCGCCAGATCGAGGGGGAGGAGGTCGTCGAGCTGATTCCCGCCCTCGCCGAGCGCGAGCCCCGCTCCGCCTACCTCTTCTTCGACTGCCAGACCGACGACGTCAGGCTGGTCCTGACCGTGCTCGGCGAGGCGGAGCGCTACGGCGCGGTCTGCCTCAACGGCGCCGAGGTGACCGATCTGCTCGACAAGAACGGGAGCGCCGACGGCGTCAAGGTCCGCGACAGCGAGTCGGGGGAGACCTTCGAGATCGCCGCCGACAACGTCGTCAACGCGACCGGCGTGTTCGCCGACCGGATCCGCCCGCACGAGATCCTCGAGGAGGCCGAGGTGCCGCGGATCGCGCCCAGTCGCGGCACCCACATCACGCTGCCGCTCGAGAAGCTCGCGGTCGATCGCGCCGCCTGCATCGTGCCCGCCGGCGAGGGCCGCACGATCTTCGCCCTGCCCTGGTACGGCCGTGCTCTGGTCGGCACGACCGATCGCGACTACGACGGCGACATCTACCGGGTCACGCCGAGCTCGGACGACATCGAGTACCTGCTCGACGCGATCAACGACTACTTCGGCACCTCGCTCGCCCGTTCGGACCTGACCGGCGCCTACGCCGGGGTCCGGCCCCTGATCTCGACCGGCGACCCGAAGAAGTCGGTCGACATCTCGCGCAAGGCGGAGCTGTACGAGACCTCTTCAGGGATGCTCACGATCACCGGCGGCAAGCTGACGACCTGGCGGCGGATGGCGAAGCAGACCGTGGATCGGCTGGTCGAGCGCGACGGCCGCGACGCGCCCTGCCGGACCGCCGACATCCCACTCGGGATGGCCGCGACCGAGGAGGACCTGACGCCGCCCGCCGGCCTCGACCGCGAGCTGCCCGACGAGGCGCTGCGCCAGCTCGCCTTCCGCTACGGGCACGCCGCGCGCAACGTCCTCGCCGTCGCCGGGGAGCGACCGGAGCTGGCGGCGCCGATCGCACCCGACCGCCCCGACCTGCTCGCCGAGGTCGTGATCGCGGCGCGTGACGAGCAGGCCCGCTCGGTCGCCGACGTGCTGCTGCGCCGCACCCGCCTGGGGATCCTGGCCGCGCCTTCACTTCGCGACGCCGACGCGGTGGCCGCCGTCTCGGGCGCGCTCGGCTCCGAGCTCGGCTGGTCCGAGGACCGGGTCCGCGAGGAGGCGTCGCGGTGGCCGGAGGAGCTCGCCGCCGAGGGCGTCGACCCGGCGGGCGGCTAGCCGGGACTCACGTTTCGCGCCCGTTCGGCGTTGACCCGGCAGGCAGGCGAGGATGTGGTCTTCGTCGAGTAACGCCACGTCGGGCACCCTGGCCGGCCGGCGGCTCGAATGGGAGGGGATCGGAAGGTTCACATTCGAGGGAGAGCGGGTTGTCGACGTGGTCGGCCGGTGGGACAACCTCGAGCTCCTTGCGGCGATCGACCCCGTGATCGAGCGAACCGCGTTTGCTCAGGCTGCGGCGGAGCTTGCCGCCGAGGGAGTCGATCGCGCAGCCAGTGGCTAATGTGCCCGCAACATGGCCCTGGACAACGCCCATATCTCCGAGCTTCACTCCCTCGCGGCCGAGCTCGGCGTGCCTGAATATCGGCTGATGCCGCGCAAGGAGCTGCTCGACGCGGTCCGCGAGGCCGGCGGCGAGCGCGACGTCTCGAGCGTCGAGCGCACCGAGCAGAAGCGCAAGCGCCGCGGCGACGAGCTGCCGCACGAACGGCCCGAGCGCGAGGGCCGCCGGGGCGGCGAGCGCCGTTCGCGGGAGCGCGGTGCCGCGCGCCGCGATCGCGAGCGCGAACGGGACCGGGACACCGAGGAGGAGATCGACGAGAAGGACGCGGAGCCGGTCACCGGCGTCCTGGACATCCTTCCGCAGCGCTACGGCTTCCTTCGCCTCAAGGGCCTCGAGTCGGCCGACGGCGACGTCTACATCTCCGCTTCGCAGATCCGCCGCTGTGAGCTTCGCACCGGCGACGAGGTCGCCGGCCCGGCGCGCGAACCTCGCCGTGGCGAGCGCCACCGCGCGCTCGTCCACGTCGACAAGGTGAACGGCGAGGAGCCGGCCGAGGAGGAGCGCCTCGAGTTCGACGACCTGACCCCGGTCGCGCCGAGCCGCCGGCTGCCGATCGCCGACAAGGCGGAGGGGGACGAGGGGCTCCTCGTCCGCGCCGCGGACCTGCTCGCCCCGCTCGCCTACGGCCAGCGGGTGCTGATCAGGACTGAGCCCACCGGCGGCCGGACGACCCTGCTTCGCGGCCTGGCCACGGCCGTCGATGCCGCCGAGGGGCCGGAGCTGATCGTCCTGCTCGTCGACGAACGGCCCGAGGAGGCGACCCGCTGGCGCCGCACCTTCCCGGACGCACGGCTTGCGATCGCGACCGCGGAGATGAGCGGCGCCGAGCAGGGCCAGGTCGCCGAGCTCGCGCTTGCGCGCGCCAAGCGGATCGCGGAATCCGGTGCCGATGCCGTCCTGATCGTCGACTCGCTCAGCCGCCTTGCTGCCGCGCGCGGCCGCACCGACGCGGCCAAGGTCCTGTTCGGTACCGGGCGCGAGACCGAGGAGCAGGGCGCGGGTTCGCTCACCGTGATCGCCACCGTCCTCGGCGACGATGAGGTCGCGGATGCGGTGGCGACGACGGAGAGCGCCCAGGTGACCCTCGATACCGAGCTCGCGGCCGCCGGGATCTTCCCGGCCATCGATGTCGCCGGAACGCGGGTATCGGGTGAGGCCGACCTTCGCGAGGGCGACGAGCTCGACGCGGCCCGCCGGCTGCGCTCACTGCTCGTCGACCTGCAGCCGCGCGACGCAGCGGCGATGCTGCGCGAGCGGATCGAGAGCTCGGCGTCGAACGCCGAGCTGCTGAAGTCGGTCTAGGCCGCTCTCAGGCGGGGTCCGGGTCGCGCCTGTAGGCCAGGCGCTGCCAGGAGGGCTCGCGGGAGAGCTCGATCGGCTCGGAGTCGCGATCGGGCTGGACGTAGCCGAAGCCCTGGGTGTGCTCGTCGAAGACGACGTCCAGCTCACCCTCCTTGACCCGCTGATCGAGCCAGGCGCTGCGGAAGACGAGGCGGCGGATCCAGTGGACGAGGCTGCGGTCGGAGGGCCCGACCAGCTCGGCCCAGTGCTCGTTGACGTGCTCGCCGAGGGTGGAGGCCGACTCGTGGATCTCGCCGTTCACGGCGAGCTCGAGCAGGTCGTGCAGTTCCTCGCTGCCCAGTCCCTGCTCGACGAACTGAAGTTTCACGGCCGCCTGCTCGACCCGCTGAGCGAAGTCGTGCTCGTTGAACGAGAAGCGCAGCTCGCCGTACTCGAGGACGTAGTCCGACCCCGATTCGTAATTTCCTCTGCGGGCTTGTTTCTCCAATGTTTCGGTGTTCCGGTCTCCCGCCGGTCTCCCGGCCCCGGAAGCGAGGCAACATCTTGGCCGATCCGGGCCTCCAGCGTAGGCAGAGACCGGGGTCCTGAACGACCCGTTGCATCCAGTGTGGGAGAAGGGGGGCGCGCCGGCGCGCGCCGGGCTTCAGATTGGCATGGACGCAACGCGGCGAAACGGCAGCCCACCGGCCCGGCTCCGTTCGCTGCCGCGGCGCGAGGTGCTCGGCGCGATCTATCCGGTCGCGGACACCCGGGCGGCCCGGCTGCTCGGCCTCGCCCTGCTCGACCGGGAGGAAGCCGGGCCCGGCCTGCTGATCCCGGATTGCCGAAGCGTCCACACCTTCGGGATGCGGTTTCCGCTCGACGTCTGGTTCCTGGGGCCGTACGGGGAGCCGCTCACGGTGCGCCGCGGCGTGCGCCGCGCCCGGGTCGTCCGCCACGGGGAGGCGCGCGCCGTGCTGGAGGTGCCGGCATGAAACTTGCCGAGACGCGCGACCGGGGGACCGTCGTCGTCTGCGAGGACGACCACGCGACCCTCGAGCTTCTCTGCGACAACCTGAGCGCCGACCGGTACCGGACGCTGCCCGCCCCCAGCGCGTCCGACGCGCTCCGCCTGTGCCACTACGACCAGCCCGATCTGCTCCTGCTCGACCTCGTGCTCCCGGACGCGGGCGGCCTCGACGTATTGCGGGAGGTCCGCGGCTGTGATGGGGTCGGCGCCCGCTTCGATCCCGACCTGCCGGTGATCGTCCTCAGCGGCCGCGGGGCGGAGGCGGACAGAATCCGCGGGCTGAGCGAGGGAGCCGACGCCTACCTGACCAAGCCCTTCGCCTACGGCGAGTTGCTGGCGACGATCCGCGCCGTCCTGCGCCGCCGCCGCGGGCCGAACCGCGGGCCGGTCCGTGTCGGCGGCCTCGTGCTCGATCCCGTCACGCGCGAGGTCAGGGTCGGCGCTCGCCGCATCGAGTTGGCCAACAAGGAGTACGCGCTGCTGCGCGCGCTCGCCTCGGAGCCGACCCGCGTCTTCACGAAGTCCGAGCTGCTTCGCGACGTCTGGGGCTTCAAGTCGATGGGGCGGACGCGGACGCTCGACTCCCACGCGAGCCGCCTGCGCCGCAAGCTGTGCGTGGACGGCGAGCGCTTCGTCGTGAACGTTTGGGGGGTCGGTTACCGGCTGGTCGAGTACCCCGGCGCCACGGCGGCCCGCGCCGGCCGGGGCGGCGCTGATGGCGGCGGAGATGCTCGCGGCGACCGTGCCGCTCGCGATGAGCGCCGCCGCCGTTGTCGCGGGTGAGCGCATGCGGGAGCGCCGGCGCCGGCGCGACCTGAACCGCGCCCTCCACGAATTGCGGCGACCGCTTCAGGCGCTCGCCCTCACCGCGCCCGCGGCCGCCCCGCTCGAGCCGGTGCTCGTGGCACTCGAGGATCTCGACGGCGCGATCAACGGAACGCGGGCGCCCCTGCTCCGCGAGCCGGTCGAGCTTCACCACCTCGCCGAGGCCGTCGTCGAGCGGTGGGGCCGCGTCGCCCGGACACAGGCAGCTCGGCCGACTCTGCGCTGGTGTGCCGGCCGGGCGAAGGTGATCGGCGATCGCGGCCAGCTCGCGAGGGCGCTCGACAACCTCGTCGCCAACGCGATCGAGCACGGGCGCGGGCCGATCGAGATGGTCGGGACCCTGCGCAGGGGCCGGCTGCGGGTGCTGGTTCGGGACGGCGGGCATGGCGCAGCTGCCGGCGGTGACGGGCAGGCATGACCCTCGGCGCGGCCACGGCCTGGAGGTGGTCCGGAGCGTCGCCGCAGCCCACGGCGGCCGCTTCATCCTCCGCCGCTCGCCGGTGGTCACGATCGCAGTCCTCGAGCTTCCCCTCGCCGACCCCGGACCACCCATCCGCAGCAGCATGAGCCGGCGCGGGCGGGCGCTCGCCTTCCTCCTCGGAGCGCTCGCCTGCGCCGGCCTCGCCGCCGCACTCGCCGGTGGCTACGAGAGCTCTGTCGCGGAGCAGCTCGGTGAGCTGCGCTCGGTCGTCGTCGCGCGGGAGCGGCTGCCGGCGCGAGAGGAGATCGAGGCGCGCGAGGCGAGGCGCGCGCTGGAGGTCCGCCGGGTGCCCGATCGCTTCGCCCCGGCCGACGCTCTCGCCGCACCCGAGGAGGCGATCGGCCTCGAGCCGGCCGCGGACCTGATGCCCGGCTCCTACCTGGTCTCCGGCCAACTGGCCGCGCCCCGCCGCCGCGAGCGGGCGCCCGCAGACGCGTCGCTTGGCCTGAGCCCGATCGAGCTGGAGGTGACCGGTGCCGGCGCGCTCGCCGCGAGCTCCGGCGGCGGCGGGGCGGGGGTGGACGTGGACGTCGTCGTCACCTCCGAGCCGGGGCCGGGCGGCCGCGGGCGCACCTACATCGCGGCCGACGGCGTCGAGCTGCTCGCGCTGGCCGAGGGCGGGACCGCGAGCCCGGAGGACGACCCGCTGGCGAGCGCCGGCACGCCGCCGGTCTACACGGCGACACTCGCCGTCGGCCGCGCCGATGCGCTGAAGCTGATCCAGGCGGAAAACTTCGCCCGCCAGGTGAGGCTGATCCCGGCTCGTTAGCCGGCCGGCTCAGCTGAACCGCAGCCCGACCGAGCCGAGTCCGTCGATCTCGACCTCGACCGCGCTCCCGGCGGGAACCGGCTGGGGAGGGGTGATCGAGCCCGCGATGATCCGATCGCCGGGCGCCAGCTCCGCGTCGTGCTCGGCGAGGAAGCGCTTGACGTGGGCGATGACGTCCGATGGGTCGTCGGCGAACTGCGCGCTCGCCGTCTCCTCGCCGTCGACGAGGACCCGGCAACCGGCGTTCGCCACGTCGACGCCCTCGATCTCGTCGCCGAAGACGACCGCGCGATGGAAGATGTTGCCGGCGAGGATCGGCTCGATGTCCTCGAACGGCAGGTCGATGTCGACCAGCTCGATCGCGGGCGCAAGCCCACCCACGCCGCCGTCCGGGCCGACCCGGATCGCGACCTCGGGCTCGAGCAACGCCGCATTCCAGGCCGAGACGTCGACCTCCGCGCCGGCTTCGAGCGACTTCTCGGAGGTCAGGTACCCGACGACCGACTCGCTGAGCCCGAGTGCCTCCTGGACGGCGGGGACGTTCACCCCGATCTTCCAGCCGATGGGCGTAACGCCGGCGTCCAGCTCGGATCGCCGCCGCTCCAGCTGCGAGCGCATCCCTTCGGCGACGCCTGCGTCCGGCGTCATCGCGCTACTTGTTCTGCTTCTTGTGAAGCTGGGTCTGCAGCTTCGCGACGTCGTTCTTCAACTCGTCGGCGAGCTTCTTCTGCTCGGCGTCGAGGTCGCTGACCTCGGTCTCGAGCGTCTTCACCTGCTTCTTCAGCTTCGTCACCGTGTCGTTGAGCGTGGAGATCGACGACTCGTTGGCGGCGGCCTTCTTCTCCGCCTTGCCGGCCTTCTTGCCCGCCTTCTGGCCCTTCTTGGCGGCCTTCTCGGTGGCCGCCGATTGCTCGTCGCCGGCCTGCTTCGCAGCGCTCTTCGCCGCTGCCAGCTCCTCCTTGACCTGCGCGGTGAGCTCCTCGTCGCTCGCGCTTGAGTTCTTCGCGTTCAGGCCGATCAGGAGGCCCGCGGCACCGAGGCCGAGCGCGACGACGATTCCGACGACGGCGACTATCTCCCTTCGCTCCATGGCGCGACCCTAACACCGGATCCGGTGGGCACCGAGATCAGTGATCTAGGCTCCTGACATGAATACGCCGAATCCTCCGCTTCGCGTCCGGTTCGGCTCGATCTCATCTGCATGAGATGGCGAGCGACGGGAACCTCGACTGCGACGTGGTCGTCGTCGGCGCCGGGCTCGCCGGGTTGAGCGCCGCGCGCACCCTCGAAGAGGCCGGAGCTGACGTGCGTGTCCTCGAGGGTCGCGACCGCGTCGGTGGGCGCACCCTCAACCACTCGATCGGGGATCGCGACGACGACGTGGTCGAGCTCGGCGGCCAATGGGTCGGGCCGACCCAGCACGAGGTGCTGCGGGTAGCGCGGGAGCTCGGCCTCGAGACCTACCCGACCCACGACGAGGGCGAGCACGCCTTCGAGGATCATCGCGGCCGCGTCTCCCGCTACACGGGGACGATTCCGCGAATCAACCCGATCGTCCTCGCCGACTACGGGCAGGCCGCGTTGCGGCTCGACCGGCTCGCGAAGAAGGTGTCCGTCGAGGCTCCGTGGAGGACTCCGAACGCCGAGCGCCTGGACGCCGAGACGTTCGCGACCTGGATCCGGCGCAACGCGCGCAGCCGGCTGGGGAGAGAGACGCTCGTAACCGCCTGCCGCGCGGTCTTCAGCGTGGAGCCAAGCGAGATCTCGCTGCTGCACGTCCTCTTCTACATCCGCAGCGCCGACGGCTGGGATCCTCTGCTCGACACGAGGGGCGGAGCTCAGCAGGACCGGATCGTGGGCGGGTCGCAGATGATCTCGATCCGGATGGCCGAGGAGCTCGGCGACCGCATCGATCTCGAGCGGCCGGTCCGGGCGATCCGCCACGACGCCGAGGGGGTGGAGGTCGACGGCGTGCGGGCGCGCCGCGCGATCGTCGCGGTGCCGCCGACGCTCGCCGGGAGGATCGAGTACGACCAGCCGCTGCCGGCCGCCCGCGACCAGCTGACCCAGCGGGTGCCGATGGGCGCGGTGATGAAGTGCATGGCGATCTACGACGAGCCTTTCTGGCGCGGCCAGGGATTGAGCGGCCAGGCGATGAGCTTGCCCGGCCCGGCGCAGGTCATCTTCGACAACACCCCTCCCAAGGGGACGCCCGGCGTCCTGCTCGGCTTTCTGGAGGGCGCCGACGCGCGCCGTCTTGGCGCCGAGCCGCCGGAGGTGCGCCGCGAGGCCGTCGTCGCCACGTTCGCGCGGGTCTTCGGCGAACGGGCGAGGAAGCCCGTCGACTACGTCGAGCGCGACTGGAGCGTCGACCCGTTCTCGCGCGGTTGCTACGCCGGCGTGATGCCCCCCGGCGCGTGGACGCAATACGGGCGTGCGCTGCGCAGCCCAGTCGGCCGGCTCCATTGGGCCGGCACCGAGACCGCGACCCGCTGGATGGGCTACTTCGACGGCGCGATCCAGTCGGGCGCCCGCGCGGCCCGCGAGGTCATCGCCGCCGAGCGCGAGCCGGCGACGTGTCACCGCCTTAGGGTGCCTGGCACCTTAACAGTTGTGCCGACTTCGCACTAAGGAGGTCGAGGGTTCTTTAGGTGTTGCCGACTGCGGCTTCGAATGCCGAGGCGGCTTCGTCGCCGAACACGGCGAAGACGATTCGCTCGAGGCCCGAGCCTTCGGCAAGGTGGCGGCGGACCTCCGCGACCTCGATCCGGGCGGCCTCTTCGACGGGGAAGCCGCCGACGCCGGTTCCGAACGCAACCAGCGCGAGCGAGCGGGCGCCGAGTTCGTCGGCCTTCGCCAGCGTGGAAGCGGTCGCTCGCCGGATGATTTCGGCTGAGGTCGGGCCGCCAAGCTCCATCGTTGCGGCGTGGATCACCCAACGCGAGGGCATGTCGCCCGCCGTCGTCTCGACCGCCTCGCCGAGGCCGATCGGCGCGGCTGCGTAGGACTCGGCCTGGACCCTCGGGCCGCCGGCTCGGGCGATCGCGGCCGCGACGCCCCCGCCGTGGCGAAGCTCGGTGTTGGCCGCGTTCGCGATCGCGTCGACCTCGAGCGTGGTGATGTCGGCGCGGGCTACCTCGATCTCGGCCATGGGGGCGCCGATCGTATTCGCGGGCTTGTCTTCGGTGTGGAGACGCAGACGCACGCCGAAGCGCTCGCGGCGAAGCTGCGCGAGCGGCTGGTCGAGCGCCGCCGGGCCGATGCGGCCGCCGGCCGCACGTCGCGACGCGACCTCGCCGATGCCGTCGGCGAGTTGGTCGACACGGAGGCCGCGCTGCTGCCGGCCGACCGGCGCGCCCAGCTGCGCGACCTGATCCTCCGCGACACCGTCGGCCTTGGGCCGCTCGAGGAGCTGCTCGCCGACGATCGCGTCGAGGAGGTGATGGTGAATGGGGCGGACGCGGTCTACGTCGAGCGTGCCGGGCAGATCGAGCGGACGGAGATCCAGTTCCCCTCCGAGCGCTCGCTTCGCGACGCGATCGAGCGGATCCTCGCGCCGCTCGGCCGCCGGGTCGACGAGCTGAGCCCGATGGCCGACGCCCGCCTCGCCGACGGCTCACGGGTCAACGTCGTCGTGCCGCCGCTGGCGGTCGACGGCCCGGCGCTCTCGATCCGGCGGTTCTCGGCGGCCCGGCCGGGGCCGGACGAGCTCGTCGCCTGCGGCACGTTGACCGAGGCCCTGCGGGAGATCCTCGACTGCGCGGTCAGCGAGCGGCGCAGCGTCCTCGTCTCCGGCGGCACCGGGTCGGGGAAGACGACGCTCCTGAACGCCCTGTCGAGCTTCATCCCGGCGGACGAGCGCGTGGTCACGATCGAGGACGCGGCCGAGCTTCGCCTCCAGCAGCCGCACGTCGTCCGCCTCGAGAGCCGGCCCGCGAGCGTCGAGGGACGCGGCGAGGTGAGCGTCCGCGACCTGCTCCGCAACGCCCTGCGGATGCGCCCGGACCGGATCGTGATCGGCGAGGTGCGCGGGCCGGAGGCGCTCGACCTGCTCACGGCGCTCAACACCGGTCACGATGGCGCGCTGTCCACCGTGCACGCGAACAGCCCCGAGGACGCGCTGCGGCGGCTCGAGACGCTCGCCCTGATGGCGGGCGTGGGGCTTCCGCACGCGGCGATTCGCGAGCAGCTCGGGCGCGGACTCGACCTCGTCGTCCACATGGCACGAGGCCCGGGCGGCGCCCGGGTCGTCGCCGAGGTCGGCGAGGTCGTCCGCGCCGCGGGCGGGGCTGGGATTCGCGAGCTCTGGCGCCGCCAGCAGGGATGAGCTCGGCGGTCCCGGTCCTGCTGCTCGCCATCGCCGGTGGCATGGCCGCGGTCGCGATCCGCGAGGCCGTCGTGGCGAGCCCCGCGATCGCAGGCTGGGTCGCGACGGCGGTGGAGCCGCTCCGCCGTGCCGGGCGGGAGGGCTACGAGCCCACCGTGCTCGAGCGGCGCCGGCTCGCCGTCCTTGGGGCCGCCGTGCTGCTGGGCGCCGGCGTCTACGTTGCCGGTCCGGGCCCCGCGCCGCTCGTCGTCGCCGCGGCCGGGCCGGCGCTCGCCGCCGCTGCCGTCACCCGTCGACGACGCCGCTACCGCCGCGCGGTCGAGCGTGGCGTGCCGGAAATCGCGACCGCTCTCGCCGACGCGCTCGCCGGTGGCCGCTCCGTCCGGGGCGCACTTGCCGCTGCCTCCGCCTCACTGGAGGGCCCGCCCGCGGTCGAGCTCGCCCGGGTTCGCGCCGACCTCGAGCTCGGCGCATCGACCGGCGACTCGCTCGCCGCCCTCGCCCGTCGCCTGCGCTCGCCCAGGGTCGACTCGTTCGTGGCCGCGCTCGTCTCCCAGCAGCTCGGCGGCGGCGACCTCGCCGCCCTGCTTCGCCGTCACGCCGCGGCGAGCGCCGAGCGCGACAGGGTCGCCGCCGACGCCCGCGCCGCGACGGCCCAGGCGCGCTTCACCGGCATGCTCGTCGTCGCCATGCCGGCCGGAGCAGCGCTCTTCGCCGAGTTGCTCGAGCCCGGCTTCCTCGGCCGGCTCGTCGGCGACGGGGCGGCGCTGATCCTCCTGATCGTCGCCGGCGCGCTCCAGCTCGTCGGCTTCGCGGCGATCCGCCGGCTGAGCCGGATCGAGGAATGAGCGCCGCCCCGATCGCCGCACTGGCGGCCCTGCTCGCCGTTGCGGCGCTCTGGGAGCTCGTTGGGAGCAGGGGGGAGGAGATCGGCCGAGTCGCCGGGCGCACGGCCGCGACCCTGTCCGGCGGACGCGCCCGTTCCTTCGCCGAGGCCGCGCTCCGGCTCGGCATCCCCCAGCGACTGCAGCGGGCGGGGCTCGCCGAGCGGATCCAGGTACCGGCGGTGCTGGCCGCCAAGCTCGCCGGCACCGGCCTCGGGGCGATCGCCGCCAGCTCGCTCGCGCCGGTGGCGCCCGGCAGGCTGGCGCTGCCCGTGGCCCTGGCGCTGCCCGCCGCGGGGTTCTTCGCGCCCGACGCCCTGCTCGAGCGCGAGGCCCGCCGCCGCGGCCGCCGGCTGGTCAACGCCCTCCCCGACGCCCTGGACCTGCTCGCGGTTGGCGCCGCCGCCGGTCGCAGCCCGGGCACGGTGATCGGCGAGATCGCCGCCGGCACGACCGGGCCGCTCGCCGCCGAGCTCGCGATCGCCGTCGCCCGGATCGAGTGCGGCGCCTCGCAGGCCGAGGCATTGGGAGCTCTGCGGGAGCGCGTCCCGGTCCCCGAGGTGGGCGCGCTCGCAGCCGCGCTCGACCGCTCGCGCCGCTACGGCTCGCCGCTGGCCGACCAGCTCCGCGAACAGGCGACCTCCCTGCGCCGGGACCAACGCCGCCGCATCGAGGAGCGCGCGGCCAAGGCCGCGCCGAAGATTCAGCTCGTCGTCGCCCTGATTCTCGTCCCCTCGGTCCTGCTGGTCATCGTCGCCGCGCTCGTCGCCAACTCGGACCGGCTGCTGGCCGGGTTCTGATGGAACAATTCGGGCGTGGTCGATCCCCTGGTCCTGCCCGACGACCTGCCCGTCCCGATCGACGACGGCGCGGCCGACCATCTGGTCGGAGTCGCGGTGCCGTCGATCGCCCTGTGCGCGACCGACGGGAGCACAGTCAACCTCAGCTCCCTGACCGGCCGCACGATCGTCTACGCCTACCCGCGCACCGGCGTTCCCGGCGAGGACCATCTGGTCCCCGA
This sequence comes from uncultured Thermoleophilia bacterium, assembly GCA_963785155.1. GTDB lineage: Bacteria > Actinomycetota > Thermoleophilia > Solirubrobacterales > 70-9 > DASUSH01. The sequence goes on along the minus strand of CAWAUB010000006.1, from coordinate 376,525 downwards.
CTGGGACGAGATCCCCGGTGCTCGCGGCTGCACTCCGGAGAGCTGCGGATTTCGGGACCACCACGCGGAGCTGCTCGAAGCGGGCGCCGCGGCCGTCTTCGGTCTCTCCACCCAGGGCACCGACTACCAGCGCGAGGCCGCCGAGCGGCTCGCTCTCCCCTTCGTGATCCTCTCCGACGCCGACCTCGAACTGACCCACGCCCTGCGTCTGCCGACCTTCGAAGCGGCAGGGAAGACCCTGACCAAGCGCCTCACCCTGCTGATCGAGGACGGCCGGATCGTCCGCGTCTGGTATCCGGTCTTCCCGCCCGACCGCCACGCCGGCGAGGTGCTCGCCTGGCTGCGGGCGAATCCCGCAGGCAACTAGACCGTCGGCTGGGGCGGCTCGGGCGGCTGGGTTGGCGGCCCACCGACCGCCTGCTCGAGCGACTCGTCCCGGATCCGCTTCGCGGCCCTCGAGGTCGCCTCGCAGAACGCGTCGAGCGCGGCGGCGTTGTCCAGGTGGCCCTTGGCGTTGGTGACGAGCCCGCCTGCGACGAGCTCGAAGGCGAAGCCCTCGGGCGCGTGGTCGCCGAGCCAGTCGATGAACGTCGGCGTGAACAGCTGGCGCAGCCAGTTCGGGTCCGTGTCGGCGTCGGCGAACGTCTCGAACCGCTTGTCCATTCGAACGCTCTCGACCTCGACGCGCTGCTTTGAGCGGAACGCGTCCTCGAAGCCGTCCATGAAGCGGAAGCCGACGCGCCTCTGCAGGTAGAGCTCGCCGGTCTTATAGGCGGACTCGGGAATCGAGCAGATGCCGACGGTGAAGGTGTAATAGGTGGTCGTGCGGTCGCCCTCGCTGTCGGTGTAGGTGTCCTCGTAGGTGTAATGGGCGAGGGTGCCCGGCTCACCGCCTGGCAATGTGCCCCTGAACTGCTGCACCGCGTAGCGGTCGTCGCCGCGCTGGAGCAGGGGCGTGATCGGTGGCACCGGTCCCCGGCCCGCACGCGTCGAGGCCTCGGGCCTGGGCGAACGCGTTGTAGAAGTCCTCCTTCGCCCGGGCGTTGGCGATCGCGAAGACGATGATGATCGCGAGCAGCAGGACGCCGCCCGCCACCGCCCCGCCGAGTGCCGCGCCCGAGGTGATCGTGCCGACCACGAAGGCGGCGATCACCAGCGTGATCGTCAGGCTGAGCGTGACCGGATGACCCGCGAGCCGGCGCAGGTGGATGCCGCGCGTGTCGTCATCGTCGACGGGCGGCCCGGCGGCCGCGGCGCCCATCGGCGCCGCCTCGGCCTCGGCCCCCGGCGGCGGGGTGCTGGTCTCCTCCTCCGTGCCCATTAGCAAGATTCGCGGTCATTGTCGGAGGCTATCTGCAAGTGCGGTTGCAGAACGGGGCCCGGATGAGGGCGATGAGACACGAAGCCCCACTCGGACGAATCGGCGCAGTAGAGCCGGATCCGGGCGGTTCCGGGACCGGGTAGCAATTCCGTCCGACGGAGCGAGTCCAATCTTCGACACCGTTGTGTTGCGAAGTGGGTCGTTGTGGGCTACTGTGTCGCTCGCATTGACCCCAGGGCCGGGGAGGTGAGGCTCCTCCCACCTCGCCTCTCCGGCCCAACTTTTTCCGGCGACCAGATCGACTCAGCGGAAAGGCACTTCTCCTCTTGGCGTTTCGCGGCCAGTACGAGCACAGTCTCGACGCCAAGGACCGGATCACGGTCCCGGCTCGATTCCGGGCCGCCCTCGCTGAGGGAGTGGTTCTCGCCCAGGGGCTCGAGCCCTGCGTCGAGGTCTACTCGGAGGGCGCCTACTCGGACGTCGAGGAGAAGTTCCTGGCCGACCTCAACCCCTTCGACCGTGAGGGGCGCCGCACCCAACGCCGCTTCCACGCCCGCTCCGAGGACGACAAGCTCGATTCGGCCGGCCGTGTGCACCTGCCGAAGCGCCTGATCGACCACGCCGGGCTCGAGGGCTCGTGCGTGATCGCGGGCGTGATGAACCGGCTCGAGATCTGGAATCCCGAGCGCTGGGCGGCCGAGAACGATGCGATCGACGCCGACGAGGAGGCGCGTGCGAACCGGGCCGGTGGCGGAGGAGCCGCCTCCGACGCACCGAATCCCGCCGGATAACGGATGTAAACCGTGCTTACTCTCACCTACATGCCCGCCGACCACGTCCCAGTCCTCGCCGCCGAGCTGATCGACCTGCTCGATCCGCAGCCCGGCGAGACCGTGGTCGACTGCACCTTCGGCGCCGGCGGCCACGCTCGCCTGATCGCCGACCGGATCGCGCCCGGCGGAGAGCTGATCTGCATCGACCGTGACCCGGCCGCCGAGTCGCGCTATGACGACTTCGCGCCCGAGGCGCCGATCGAGACCCGCTTCATCCGCGGCGACTACGCCGACGGCCTCGCCGAGCTTCGCGACGAGAGGCTCCAGGCAGACGCCGTCTACCTCGATCTCGGCGTCTCCTCGATGCAGATCGACGCGTGGGAGCGCGGCTTCTCCTACTCCTACGACGCGCCCCTCGACATGCGCATGGACCCCGACGGCCCGCTGACCGCCGCCGACCTCGTAAACGAGTGGCCCGAGCGCCGCCTGGCCGAGACCTTCCGCAACTTCGGCGAGGAGCGCCACGCCCGCCGGATCGCTGCGGAGATCGTCCGCCGCCGCCCATTCGAGACGACCTCCGAGCTGGTCGACGCGATCCGCGACGCGGTTCCGCCCGCGGCCCGCTTCGGACGCGGCCACCCGGCGAAGCGGACGTTCCAGGCGCTGCGGATCGCCCTGAACGAGGAGCTCGAGTCGCTCGACCGCGCCCTGCCGCTCGCCTGGCAGCTGCTCGGCGATGGAGGCCGCCTCGCCGCCATCTCGTTCCACTCGCTCGAGGACCGCCGCGTCAAGCGCTTCATCAACGATCTTGCCCAGGGCTGCACCTGCCCGCCGGAGCTGCCGGTCTGCGTCTGCGGCCATGAGCCGGAGGCGGAGAAGCTCTCGCGGCGGGCGATCGCGCCGAGCCCTGGCGAGCTCGAGGCGAATCCACGTTCCGGCTCCGCGCATCTGCGCGGGGCGCTCAAGCTGAGCAAGGAGGCAGGCTGATGGCAGCCACAGCGACCGCACCCAGGACACGCACCAAGCGTCCCGCCGCAAAGCCCAAGCCCAAGCCGAAGCCGCGTAAGCGCGGGATCACCCCAGCTGCCGGCTTCGCGATCCCGGCGGCCGCCGTCGGCCGCACGGCCGTTGCGGTCGGCGGGATCGCCGACTCGCGGCCAGTCGTCGGGCTCACCCGCAGCCGGGCCTGGATCGGCCTGATCGGCGTCCTCCTCGTCGGCATCGTGGGCCTCAACGTCTACTCCCTTAGCCTCAGCGCATCCGGGAGCCAGGTCGCCGAGCAGGCCGACGAGCTGGCCCTCGATAACTCGACCCTGCGCGCGCAGCTCACCGAGCGGCTCTCGAACGAGGAGATCCAGCAGGCCGCCGGGAAGCTCGGCCTCGCGAACCCGCAGCCTGATGCGATCGGCTACCTGCGCGTCTCGCCCGGCGACGCCAAGGCCGCCGCGAAGCGGCTGCTCGGCGGCGATCTCACGGCCGCCGGCGCGGCGGCGCCCGCCCCTGAGGCTCCGGTGGCCGAGGCGCCCGTCGTCCCGGTCGAGGCGGCACCCGTCGTCCCCGCAGCGCCCGCGCCCGTGACACCTGCGCCGCCCGTCACCGATCCGGCGGCCGCGGCGGCCGTCCCCGTCACGCCTTAGGGACCGGGCGTGCGGCGGATCGACCAGCGCGCCGGCCTCCTCTTCGCCCTCTTCCTGGGCCTGCTCGCGATCGCCCTGATGCGCTCGGTCTGGCTGCAGACCGTCCGCGGCGGAGAACTTTCCTCGGCCGCCCAGTCACAGCAGGTCGCCGAGGTCGTCGTCCCCGGAAAGCGCGGGGCGATCCTCGACCGCACGGGATCGGAGCTCGCCGTCTCCGAGGACGCCGCGACGATCATCGCCACGCCCTACCAGGTCGAGGACCCGGCGGGCACCGCCTCGAAGCTCGCGAGCATCCTCGACGTCCCCGAGAAGGATCTCCTCGAGAAGCTCTCCGATCGCGAGTCCGGGTTCGAGTACCTGGCCCGCAAGGCGAGCCTGCCCGCCGCGGAGGCCATCAGCAAGCTGAAGATCGAGGGGCTCGCGATCCTTCCCGACAGCCGGCGCATCTACCCCGACGGCGAGCTGGCCGGACAGCTGATCGGCTCGGTCGGGCTCGAGAACCAGGGCCTGACCGGGCTGGAGGCCTCATTCGAGGAGCGCCTGCACGGGTCCGACGGCGAGCGGCTGCTCACACGAGACGCGCTCGGCGAGGAGATCAGCCGCGACACGCTGGCCGCGGCCACCACCGGCGAGGACCTGCAGCTGACGATCGACGCCGCTCTCCAGGCCCACACGGAGGACGTTCTTGCCGGCATCGGCACGACCTACACCCCCAAGGGGGCGACCGCCGTCGTCATGGACCCCGACACGTCCGAGGTCCTCGCCCTGGCGAACTGGCCGGCGGTCGACCCGACCGACGTCGGCGATGCGACAGAGCGGCAGATCCTGAACCGAGCAAGCGGCTTCACCTACGAGCCGGGATCCACCTTCAAGGCCTTCACGGTCGCCGGGGCGCTCGAGGACGGGACCGTCACGCCCGATTCGACCTTCACGCTCGGGCCGAGCCTCCAGGTTGCCGACCGCACGATCGAGGAGTCGCATGCCGGGGGCGGCGGCACGCTCACGACGGCCGACATCCTGGCCCAGTCCTCGAACGTCGGCGCGGTCACGATCGGGCTCGAAATCGGCGCCGAACGCTACGACCAGTGGATCCGGAAGTTCGGCTTCGGCCAGCCGACGGGGGTCGCGATCCCCGGCGAGGAGCAGGGGATCATCCTCGACGTCGACGACTACTCCGGCTCGACGATGGGCAACCTGCCACTCGGCCAGGGCCTCTCGGTGACGCCGATGCAGATGATGGCCGCCTACGCCACGATCGCCAACGGCGGCGTCCTGCGACCGCCACGGATCCTCGCCTCCGACGGGCCGCCGCCCGAGGGCAAGCGGGTGATCTCCGAGAAGACCGCCGCCCAGGTCCGCGAGATGCTCGAGGGCGTGCTCGCGGCCGGGGGAACGGCCTCCGAGGTGAGCGTGCCGGGGTATGAGCTTGCCGGCAAGACGGGCACCGCGGAGAAGGCAGTGGACGGTGGCTATTCGGAGACCGACTTCGTCGCCTCCTTCGTCGGCTTCGCCCCCGCGGACGACCCCGAGCTGCTCGTCGCGGTCGTCGTCGACGAGCCCCGTGGCAGCTACTACGGCGGCGACGTCGCCGCTCCCGCCTTCGGCGAGATCGCCCGTTTCGCGCTCCCATACCTCGAAATCGCGCCCTAGAACGGGGTCTGACCCGAAGTACGCGGCGCTTCGGCCCTGATCGCGCCGGGGTCTGACCCCGCCTACGCGTCCCTTAGCCTCCGCCCCGATGAGGCTCGATGAGCTGAGCGGCGCCGTGCCCGAAGGCGAGCTACGGGGCGAAGGAGACGTCGAGATCTCCGATCTCGCCTACGACAGCCGGCTCGCCGGGCCGGGAACGCTGTTCTTCTGCGTGCTGGGCGAGAAGAGCGACGGGCACGACTTCGCGGCCCAGGTGGTGGAGGCGGGCGCGGCCGCCCTCGTCGTCGAGCGCCCGCTCGGCCTCGGCGTGCCCGAGGTCGTCGTAGCCGATTCGCGCGCGGCGATGGCGCCGATCGCGGCCCGCTTCAACGGCGAGCCGACCCACGAGCTGCGGGTCGCCGGGATCACCGGCACGAACGGCAAGACGACCAGCGCGTTCCTGCTCCGCGGCGTGCTCGAGGCGGCGGGCGTCCAGACCGGCCTGCTCGGCACGGTGAAGCAGATCGTCGGCGGGGCGGAGAGCGAGGTCGAGCGCACGACCCCGGAGGCGATCGACCTCCAGGCGACGTTCAGGGCGATGCTCGACGCCGGCGACCGCGCCTGCGTGATGGAGGTCTCCTCGCACGCCCTCGCCCTGCGGCGCACTGCCGAGATCCGCTTCGCCGTCGCCGCCTTCACCAACCTGACCCAGGACCATCTCGACTTCCATGCGGATATGGAGGACTACTTCGCGGCGAAGCGGCTGCTGTTCGACCCGGCGGACGGCGAGCGGCCGGCCGCCGCGGTCGTCAACGCTGACGACGAGTTCGGACGGCGCCTGGCCGGGGACATGACGGACGCGACCACCTTCTCCGCAGCCGGAGCCGAGGCCGACTACCGCGCGGCCGACGTCTCGTTCGACGCCTCCGGATCGCGCTTTCGCTGCATCGGCCCGGACGGCGAGGCGGAGGTCTCGCTGCCGCTGCCGGGCGATTTCAACGTGGCCAACGCGCTGACCGCGATCGCGTCAGCGGCCGCTCTGGGCGGGGCGGGAATTGACATCGGCCTTGACGACGCGGCGGCCGCCCTCGCGGATGCCGATCGCGTCCCCGGCCGGCTCGAGCCGATCGACGAGGGCCAGCCGTTCGGGGTACTCGTCGACTACGCGCACACGCCAGATTCGCTCGAGAACGTCCTGATCGCGGCGCGAAAGCTGACCGGCGAACGCGTCATCTGCGTCTTCGGCTGCGGCGGCGACCGCGACCGCGACAAGCGGCCGCTGATGGGCCGCATCGGCGCCGAGGGATCCGATCTCGCGATCGTCACGTCCGACAACCCGCGCTCGGAGGAGCCGGAAGCGATCCTCGAGGAGATCCTCGCCGGCATCCCGGGCGCGTCCGGCGACCCGTCGGTCCTCGTCGAGGTCGATCGCCGCGCGGCCATCCGCCTCGCGCTTCGAGCGGGCTGGCGAGGGCGACGTCGTCGTCATCGCCGGGAAGGGCCACGAGCAGGGCCAGGAGTTCGAGGACGGCCGGAAGATCCCGTTCGACGATCGCGACTGTCGCCCGCGAGGAGCTCCGAGCCCTGTGATCCACCTCGATCCCGAGAAGATCGCCGCCGAGGCCGGCGCCGAGATCGTCCATCGTGGCGACGGCGGGCACCCGGAGCGCGCCGTCGTCGACTCGCGACAGGTGGCGGAGGGAGATCTGTTCTTCGGCATGCCGGGCGAGCAGGCCGACGGCGGCGAGTTCGCCGGCCAGGCCTTCCACAACCACGCCTGGGGAGTCGTCGTCGATCCCGGCTGGGCGGGAGCCCTCGACCGCGCGGGAGCGCCGGGCTGGGTCTTCGCCGCCGAGGATCCGCAGGCAGCCCTTCAGAAGCTCGCCCGCGCATGGCGGCGCCAGCTGGGCTGCCCGGTCGTGGGCATCACCGGCTCGACGGGGAAGACGTCGGTCAAGGACATCTGCCACGCGCTCCTCCCGGGCCGCGTTCACGCCAGCCCTGAGAACTACAACACCGAGGTCGGCCTGCCGCTGGCGATCCTCGCCGCCGGCGAGGACACGGAGACGCTGGTGCTCGAGATGGCGATGCGCGGGCTCGGCCAGATCGCCGAGCTGTGCGAGATCGCCGAGCCGGATGTCGCCGCGATCACGAACGTCGGGCCGGTTCACCTCGAGTTGCTCGGCACGCTCGAGGCGATCGTGGAGGCGAAGGCGGAGATCCTCAAGGGACTCGGCCGCGAGGGCCGTGCCGTCGTTCCCGCCGACGCCGAGGCTCTCGAGCCGCACATGCACGACTCGCTGTGGACGATGACGTTCGGCGCGGGAGGCGACGTGTTCGCGGAGACGGCAAAGGTCGAGGGCGGGCGAACCGAGGCCATGGTCGGCACGCCGGGCGGGGAGGCGAAGTTCCTCTTCCCCTTCACCGAGGCGCACAACCTGACCAACGCTCTCTGCGCGGTCGCGATCGGTGTCGCGCTCGACTGCGATCCCGCCGATCTTGCCGCCAGGGCCCCGGGGATAGAGTTCTCGCGCCTTCGGGGGGAGACGATCGAGCTTGCCGGCGGAATCTCGCTGATCAACGACTGCTACAACGCCAACCCGATCTCGATGCGCGCCGCGCTCGACCATCTGGCCACGGTCGAGGGCGGGCGTCGGGTGGCGATCCTCGGCGGCATGGCCGAGCTCGGCCCGGACGGCCCGGGCTACCACCACGAGATCGGCTCGCACGCCAGGGACGCTGGGATCGACCTCGTCCTCGGCGTCGGCGAGCTGGCACGGGAGTACGGGCCGGATGAGTGGGCCGCGGATGCCGACGCCGGCGCCGAGCTCGCGGACGGGCTTCTTCGTGACGGCGACGCGGTGCTCGTCAAGGGCTCGCGCTCGGTCGGCCTGGAGCGCCTGACCGACGGCCTGGTCGCGCGCCGGGCGAACCATGCGGCGGAAGGTGGGGAGGAGGGATGAGCGCCACCCTCGGGTTCGAGCCGCCCGGTCGCCCAGTTCGGGGACTTCGTCAGCTCGTCGATCGACCGTGGCGAGGTCCTGATCGCCGGGATGGCGGCGATGCTGATCACGATCTTCCTCGGGCCGAAGTTCATCGAGTACCTCCGCCTGAAGGAGTTCGGCCAGCACATCCGCGAGGAGGGGCCCGAGGAGCACCACGCGAAGGCGGGCACGCCGACGATGGGCGGGCTGATCATCTTCGTCGCGATCTCGATCCCTTACCTCGTCCTCTCCGACCGCGACTCGCAGAGCCTCGCCGTCTTCGGCGTCGCCCTGGGCTGCGGGGCGATCGGCTTCGCCGACGACTGGATCAAGATCGTCAAGCGCCGCTCGCTCGGCCTCTCGGCACGCTGGAAGCTGCTCGCCCAGATCGGCCTGGCGGTCGGCCTCTGGTATGTCGCGCTCGAGGTCGTCGGCCTCGACCCGACGATCGAGTCGCGGATCCTCGAGACCGACATCTACATCGGCCCGGTCGCCTACCTGATCATCACCTTCCTGGTGATCGCCGGCGCCTCGAACGGCGTCAACCTGACCGACGGCCTCGACGGCCTCGCCGCCGGGTCCAGCGCGATCGTCCTGCTCGCCTACACGGCGATCACGATCACCAACGGCCAGGACGGGCTGGCCGTGCTCGCCGCCTGTTTCGTCGGCGCGTCCGTCGGATTCCTCTGGTTCAACGCTTTCCCGGCATCGATCTTCATGGGCGATACGGGGTCGCTGGGGCTCGGTGGTGCCATCGGCGCCTTCGCGGTGATGACGCAGACCGAGCTGCTCCTGATCATCCTCGGCGGCATCTTCGTGATCGAGGCGCTCTCGGTCGCGATCCAGGTCCTCACCTTCAAGGCGACCCGCCGCCGCGTCTTCCTGATGGCCCCGATCCACCACCACTTCGAGCTGCTCGCCTGGTCGGAGACGAAGATCATGCTGCGCTTCTGGATCGTCGCCGCGGTCTGCGGCGGGATCGGCTACACGCTCTACCAGAACTCGCTTTAGCCGGGCGAGATTTGCGGAAAATTACGGTTGCGGCAGGGAAGAGACGCCGTACCGTATTTCGGTAATGCCAGGGAGTCGCTCGAGTTCGGTGCGGGCCGGAATTGCAATAGCCGTCGTCGTCACATCTCTCCTTGTCCTTCCTTCCATCGCGTCTGCTGCCTGGAACGAGCCTGTCGGCGGGCTGAACCCGATCAACTCTCGACGACGACGAGGACGCACGCCCGCCGAGCATCACGGAGATCGGCGGGATTCCCTACGTGGCCTGGGCAGAGTCCGACGGGTTCAATGAGGAGATCCGGGTCGCCCGCCTGAACGCGGCAGGCGACGCCTGGGTCGAGGTCGGAGCTGCGGCGGACCCGGCGAGCCCGATCAACGTGGACCCGTCCAGGAATGCGGACGAACCGAGCCTGATCGGGATCGGTGGCGTTCCCTACGTGGCCTGGGTCGAGGGCGACGGCACCAACGACGAGCTCCGGGTGGCGCGCCTGGACTCAACGGGCGGGTTCTGGGTGCAGGTTGGTGCGGCCACCAATCCGGCGAGTCCGATCAACAACGATCCGATCGGCGATGCCCGCTACGTCAGCCTGACCGCGCTCGGCGGGATTCCACATGTCGCATGGTCGGAGAACGCCGGAGGCAGTGGCCTCTCCCAGATCCGCGTCGCCCGTCTGAACGGGGCGGGTAACGACTGGGAGGAGATCGTCGGTGGTCGCGACCCCGATCAACTCGGACCCGGTCAGCGGCGAGGGGTACAACCCGAGCCTGAGGCCGGTCGGCGGGGTCCAGCACGTCGCCTGGGCGGAGAATGACGGGAGCGGCCGCGAGATCCGCGTCTCGCGCCTCAACGGCGCCGGAGACGATTGGGTCGAGGTGGGCGTGACCGCGAATCCGGCGAGCCCGATCAATCAAAGCGACACGTCGGTCGCGTCGGAGCCGGCCTCGCGGATGTGGGCGGTGTGCCCCATGTGGCCTGGGAGGAGAACGGGGGGGTCGGCCAGGAGATCCGCGTGTCGCAGCTCCATCCATCTGGTGACTTCTGGCAGCAGATCGTCGGCGGCGCGAGCCCGATCAACGCCGACCCAGACGACAACGGCAATTACGCGAACTGGCGGTGATCGGTGGCGACCTGTTCGTCGCTTGGTCCGAGTTCGATGCGGGCGGTCGCGAGGTTCGCGTCTCGCGTCTGAACGCGGCCGGAAACGACTGGGAGGAAGTCGTCGGCGGCGCGAGCCCGATCAACTTCGAGCCAACCGGGAACGGCAACTACGTCAGCTTCACTTCGGTCGGCGGCGTTCCCTACGTCGCCTGGGTGGAGCAGGGGACGCCGTCGGGCGAGCAGCTCCGCGTCTCGCGGCTCGAGCCCGAGTTCCTGAGCCACTCGGCGATCGCCACGGCCAATTCGGCCCTGGTTGTCGCCGAGGTCCAGACCTATGGCGTTCGCTACCCGATCGCGACTCAATACGGGCCCGGTGTGAGCCTCAACCAGCAGAGCCCGTTGCGGACGAGCGCCGGACAGCAGATCAACACCGTCACGCTCCAGATCGACGGCCTGACGCCATCGACCCTCCACTCGTATCGCCCGATCGGGTTCGACGGCACCTACGCGACGGGGCCCGGGACCACGGGCACCTTCACCACCGGTGCGCCCGGGACGTCCGGTGCCCCGGCACGCCGGGTGCCGACGGCACGCCGGGCGCCGACGGCGATCCGGACCCGTCGGCCCCGGTGGGCCGGAGGGCCCGCGCCGGCCGCGACGCCCTCGTGAGCTGCGAGGTCAAGGGCAAGCGCAGGAACCCGCAAGATCCGCTGCTCGGTCCTGTTCCCCTCCGCGGGCGCGCAGCGGGTGCGGCTCGAGCTGATCCGCAATGGCCTGGTCCAGGCGAGCGGTGACCACGGAGTCGGGGGGCAACGTGGTGCTCGATTCGCGCGACAGGCTCCGGAAGGGCCGCTACACGCTTCGGGTCATGACGTTCGACGACGCCGGCGAGCTCTACGTGACGAGCTCGAGGCTTCGCGTAAATTGAGCAGATCGCCGACGCCGCCACCCCCAAGGCCTACATCGCCGCGCTCGAGGAGCCGCGCAAGGCGGAGATCGCGGAGCTCGACGCGCTGACCCGCAAACACGCGCCGGGGCTCAAGCCGAAGATGTGGGGCGAGATCATCGGCTACGGCGAGTACCACTACAAATACGACTCCGGGCGGGAGGGCGACGCCCCGATCATCGGTCTCTCCTCGCGCAAGCGCTACATCTCGCTCTACGTGAACATGGGCGTCGCCGACAAGCACCGCGCGAAGCTGCCGAAGGCGGACATCGGCAAGGCGTGCGTCCGCTTCAAGCGGCTGGAGGACGTTGACCAGGACGTGCTCGCCGACGTGATCGAGCAGACGGCGAAGGCCGGCAAGGCCTGCTGAGCGATCAGGTGCCTGGCACCTGAGGTACCAGGCACCGGCAGGTTCAGGCGTGGCGTGCCCGAACTTATGGGCATGGGATCAAACCCCCGTCCACCCCTGCCCGCAGGGCCGTTCCTGATCGTCGGCCTCGCCCGCTCGGGCGCGGCGATCGCGCGGGTGCTCGCCGAGCGTGGGGAGGAGGTCGTCGGGGTCGACGCCGGATCTCCTGCCGAGGCGGCAGGGCTGGAGGGGGTGGGCGTCGAAGTTCATACGAATGCGGACGGGTCCGACCTACTTTCACGCGTGAGCGCGGTCGTCAAGAGCCCCGGCGTGCCACGGGAGGCGCCGGTCGTGGCGGCCGCGAATGCGGGTGGGATGCCGGTGATCGGCGAACTGGAGGCCGCCTGGCGGCTCGTCCCGAACCCCTTCGTCGGCGTGACGGGGACCAACGGAAAGACGACGGTCACCGAGCTGACCGGGCATATCTGGCGCGCAGCGGGCGAGCCGGTCGCGGTGGCGGGAAACGTCGGCACTCCGCTTGCAGCCCTGGCCGGTGAACTCGATCCGGAGGCCACCGTTGTCTGCGAATGCTCGAGCTTCCAGCTCGAGGACACGGAGGCGTTCGCGCCCGAGTGCGCGGTCCTGCTGAATATCTCGCCAGACCACCTGGACCGCCACCGCACGCTCGAGGACTACCTCGACGCAAAGCTGCGGATCTTCGCCAACCAGGGCCCGGACGACGTCGCGATTCACCCGAGGCTCTCGACCCTCGGCTCGGGGCTTCCCGGCGATGCTCAGCGCGTCGCGCTCGACGACATCGAGCTGCCCGTCGAGCCCAAGGAGCTCGGCCTGCTCGGCGCCCACAACGTCGAGAACGCGCGCGCCGCGGCCGGCGCCGCGCAGGCGATGGGGCTCGAGGCCGAGGCCGTCGCGGAAGGCCTGCGGACCTTCGACGGTGTGCCACACCGGCTCGAGCGCGTGGCCGAGGTGGACGGCGTTCTCTACGTGAACGACTCGAAGGCGACGAACGTTGCCGCGGCGACCGCGGCGATCCGCTCCTTCCCGGACCGTGGGATCCGCGTCATCCTCGGCGGCTCGCTCAAGGGCGGCGACTTCTCGGCACTTGCGGCACCCGTCGCCGAGCGCTGCGTGGCCGCCTACCTGATCGGCGAGGCGGCCGACCGCCTCGATGAAGACCTCGCGCCCGTTCACGGCGCCGAGATCGAGCTGGAGCGCGCCGGCGACCTCGAGACCGCGGTCCGCCGGGCCGCTACCGAGGCGGATCGCGGCGATGTCGTCCTCCTCGCACCCGCCTGCGCCAGTTTCGACGCCTACCGCGACTTCGAGGAGCGCGGCGAGCACTTCCGCTCCCTGGTGGAGGGGCTCCGATGAGCGCGGTCAGCGCGGCGTCGCCGCGCCGGCTCCTGGGCCGGCGCGAGGGCGAAGCGGGGGGCGCCCCCGGTCGAGTACTCGGTCCTGCTCACGGCAACCCTCTGCCTGGTCGCCTTCGGCGTGGTGATGGTTTTCAGCGCCAGCTCGACGACCTCGCTGCTCGGCGAGTCAGGCGACAGCGCCTACTACCTGAAGCGAACGGTGATCTTCGGCGCCGTCGGCCTCATCGCCCTGAAGATCCTCGCCGCCCGCGGCGTCGCGATCGTGCGTCCGCTGACGGGGGCGCTGCTCGCGCTCTCGTTCATCCTCCTGCTGGTCGTCCACGTCCCCGGCGATCGGCGTCGAGGCAAACGGCGCGACCCGCTGGATCGGCTTCGGCTTCTTCCAGGTTCAGCCGGCGGAGATCGCGAAGATCTCGCTGATCCTCTACGGCGCGCACCTGTTCGCGACCCAGCCGAAGATCACCAACGAGCTGCGCACCCTCGTCCCCTACCTCGCGGTTGCCGGGGCCGTCTGCGCGCTGATCGTCTTCGAGCCCGACCTCGGCACGGCGATGATCGCCGCGTTCTCCGTGGCGATGCTGCTCGTCGCGGCCGGGATCAAGCTCCGCCACCTGGCACTGATCGGCGGCTCGCTGCTCGCGATCGTCCTGCTGATGATCGTGATCGAGCCCTACCGGATGGAGCGCCTGACCAGTTTCCTGAACCCGAGCGCCGATGCCGGCGGAGCGGGCTTCCAGGGGATCCAGGCATCGATCGCGCTTGGCTCGGGCGGTGTCTTCGGCGTCGGCCTCGGCGAAAGCGTGCAGAAGGCCTTCTATTTGCCCGAGGCCCACACGGACATGATCGCGGCGGTGATCGGCGAGGAGCTCGGCCTGGTCGGGATCGGGCTGCTCATCGCCCTCTTCGGGCTCTTCGGCTACGCCGGCTTCCGGACCGCCCAGCGGGCCAAGGACCGCTACCAGAAGCTCCTCGCCGCGGGACTGACGGCGATGATCCTCGTCCAGGCGTCGCTCAACCTCTTCGCGGTGATGGGCCTGGCCCCCCTCACCGGGGTGCCACTCCCGTTCGTCTCCTACGGCAACTCGAGCCTGCTGGTGATGCTTGCCTCGGTCGGGCTGCTGCTCAACATCGCCAGCGGGAGGGCTGCGGTGAGCAAGAAGGCGAAGCCCAAGTCACGCACGAAATCGAAGCCGAAGGCCCGTCCGCGCCCGAAGCCGGGGGGCGGCGGTGCGAGACTGCGCGCGGTCGAGGGTGGACGCAAGCGAACACAGAGCAACGGTCGTGGTGGCGGCGGGCGGAACAGCCGGGCACGTGGTGCCGGCGCTGGCCGTCGCCGACGCGCTGCGGGCTGAGGGCGCGAAGGTTTCGTTCCTCGGCACGCGGGGTCGCGCCGAGGAGGACCTGGTGCCGGCCGCGGGCTACGAGATCGACTTCCTGGACGTGCGCGGCCTGGACCGGCGGAATCCCCTAAAGGCCGCGGCGGCTGCGGTTCGAGCAGCGGCGGCGATCCCGGCGGCGTCGCGGGTCCTGCGCGATCGCGGCGCCACGGTCGTCCTCGGCGGCGGCGGCTATGTCGCCGGGCCGGCGGGCCTGGCCGCGCTGCGACGGCGGCTTCCCCTTGTCCTGACCGAGGCCGACAGCCACCTGGGCCTCGCCAACCGCCTGCTCGCCCGCCGCGCCCGCCGCGTCTGCCTCGCCTTTCCGATCGACGGGCTGGACGGCGAGCGCTACCTCGTCACCGGGCGCCCTGTCCCGGCCGCCATCCTTGCGGCCGACCGATCCACCGCCCGCGAGCGCTTCGGCATCCCGCCGGAGGCGAAATGCCTGCTCGTCTTCGGCGGCAGCCTCGGCGCCCGAACGATCAACCAGGCGGCACTCGCCGCGTTCGCGGGGACCCAGGACTTCTGGGTGCTCCATATCGCCGGGCGCCGTGATTACGAGGAGATCCGGGCTGGGCTCGATAGAAGCGGTGCCGAGCGCTACGTCCTGCTCGAGTACGAGCCCGACCTCGGCGACGCGCTCGCGGCCTCCGACCTGGTCCTCGCCCGCTCGGGCGGATCGATTTTCGAGGTTGCCGCTGCCGGCCGGCCGGCGATCCTCGTCCCATTCCCGTACGCAAGCGCGGACCATCAGACGTCGAACGCGGCATGGATGGCCGAGGCCGGCGCCGCGGTCGCGATCGACGACGACGAGCTCACCCCCGAGCGGCTGGCACGCGAGGCGTCGGGCCTGCTCGCCGATGAGCCCCGACTGGAGCGGATGGCCGCGGAATCCCGGTCGCTGGCCCGTCCCGACGCCGCCGAGCGGATCGCGGCCGAGGTGCTCGCGGCCGCGGGCGGCTGAGATCCTGTTCGCGATGAGCGACTGGTCCGGACGGGAGCTCCACTTCATCGCGATTGGCGGCGCCGGCATGAGCGCGCTGGCGCTCGTTTGCGACGGCCTCGGCGCGAAGGTCACCGGATCCGATCGCGCCGACTCCTCCTACCTGCGCCGCCTCCGCGACGCCGGCCTGGATCCCCAGGTTGGTCACGACCCCGACACCGTGCCCGCGGGAGCCGACATCGTCGTCTCCACCGCGATCGGTGAGGACAACCCGGAGCTGGCGCGTGCTCGGGAGCGAGACCAGCGCGTGATCCACCGCGGTGATCTGCTCGCCGAGATATGCGCCGAGCGGCGATTGATCGCCGTCTCCGGCACCCACGGGAAGACGACGACCGCCGGGATGCTGGCCCACGGCCTCCGCAACGCCGGCGTCGACGTTCCGTTCCTGCTCGGCGGCGAACTGCCGGGAGTCGGCCCCGGCGGCGACGCGGCGAACGCGGGCTGGGGCGAGAGCGAATGGATCGTCGCCGAGGCCGACGAGTCCGACGGGAGCTTCCTGAAGCTGCGGCCCGAGG
Source organism: uncultured Thermoleophilia bacterium (assembly GCA_963785155.1). Lineage (GTDB taxonomy): Bacteria > Actinomycetota > Thermoleophilia > Solirubrobacterales > 70-9 > DASUSH01. The sequence continues at coordinate 360,488 of CAWAUB010000006.1, read as the reverse complement.
TCGCCGTCGTCACCAACATCGAGCTCGACCACCACTCCCGCTGGCGCACGACCGCCGAGCTCCACGAGGCCTTCCGCGAGTTCGTGGCACCGGCCACCGGCGTTGCTGTCGGCCCGGGGTGGAGCCAGGAGGTCGACCTCGGGGGCGCGGGTCGCGCGCTTCGATGAGGGATCGCCAGGACCCGACCCGCTCGCCCTCGCCGTCCCCGGCCGCCACAACCTCCTCAACGCTCGCGGGGCGATCGCCGCGGTCGAGCTCGCCGGCCTCGACGTCGATGCCTTCGCCGCCGCTCTCGCGGACTTCCCGGGGATGCGGCGCCGCCTCGAGCTCAGGGGTCGCGTCAACGGCGCGGCGGTCTACGACGACTACGCCCACCACCCGACCGAGGTGGCCGCGGCGCTCGACGCCCTCCGCGGGCTCGACCCGAAGCGGCTGATCGCCGTCTTCCAACCGCACCTCTACTCGCGGACGAAGGCGCTGGCCGACGGATTCGGCGCCGCCCTCGCCGCCGCGGACGTGATCGGCGTCCTCGAGGTCTACCCGGCCCGGGAGGAGCCGGTCGGCGAGCTGGCCGGGGTCAGCGGGCTTCAGGTCGCCGAGGCCGCGGCCGATCGTGCCGGCGGGCGGCCCGTCTGGTGGTTGCGTGACGCGGAGAGTGCGATCCGCGCGCTCGAGCCGAGGCTGGGGGAGGGGGACGTCGTCGTCGCCCTTGGCGCCGGGGACATCGGCGAGCATTTCGCCGCGAAGCTGGTGGAGGCCGACTCGTGAGCCTTCCGGAAGGGGTCGAACACGACTACCCGATGGCGCGGCTCACCACGGTGCGCGCCGGTGGCAACGCCGAGTTCTTCGCCCGCCCGGAGTCGGAGGCCGGGTTGGCCGAGATCCTCGCCTGGGCGGCCGGCGAGGGCCACTCGGTCGAGATGGTCGGCTCGGGCTCCAACCTGCTCGTGGCCGACTCAGGGGTCGACGGACTCGTCCTGAAGCTCGCCGGCGAGCTCGCGACGATCGAACGGGATCCGGAACGCGAAGACCATTTGCTCTGCGGCGGCGGCGCCCGCCTGCCTTCGGCGGCGGCGAAAGCGGCGGGTTGGGGCCTCGCCGGACTGGAGTTCGGGATCAATATCCCCGGCACCGTCGGCGGTGCGGTGCGGATGAACGCCAACGCCTACGGCGGACAACTCGCCCGCTGCCTCGAATGGGTGGACGTCGTCACGGCTGCGGAGACCGCGCGCCGCGAGCCCGGGGACCTCGGGTTCACCTACCGCCACTCGAACCTCCAGCCTGGCCAGGTCGTGGCCCGGGCAAGCTTCGCCCTCACCGAGGAGGAGAGCGCCGACGTCAAGGAGCGGATGGAGGCGATGCGCACGCAGCGCCGTGAGGCCCAGCCGTCAGGGATCAAGACCTTCGGCTCGACCTTCAAGAACCCCGACGACGAGCGCGCCGAGGGCAGAACCGCCGGCCAGCTGCTCGAGGCCGCCGGTTGTCAGGGGCTTCAGGTCGGCGGCGCCCGCTTCTCGCCCAAGCACGCCAACTTCGTCGAGAACGCCGGGGAGGCGACCACTGCCGACATCCTCGCCCTGATGGCCGAGGGCCGCCGCCGGGTCCACGAGAAGTTCGGGATCGTGCTCGAGCCGGAGGTTCAGGTGCTCGGCGAGGCCGAGTGGCCGGCCGGCTGGGAGCTCTCCTAAAGCTCGCGAGGAATTCGGCGGCCCGCCGCGAAGGGGTCGTGCGTGGCATCACCGTTTGCAGCCGACCTCGGCAAGGCCGTGCGCGCCGTGCCGCGAGGCGCGGTCGCTCTTCCCCGCACCGTCTTCCGCCTCCCCGGCGCGCTCCTGAAGGCCCCTTCCAAGCGGACGCGCCGCCGGATTCTCCTTGGGATGGTCCTCGCCGCGATCCTCGCGGCCACCTACATGTTCTGGTTCCGCAGCTCATCGCTGGTCGCCGTCGAGGACGTCGATATCTCCGGGGTCGCCCACGCCGAGGAGGAGGTGAGCGCCGCGTTGACCGGCGCCGCCAAGCAGATGACCACCCTGAACATGGACGTCGCGTCGCTCGAGCGGGCGGTCAAGGGCTATCCGACCGTGGCCTCGATCGCCGTCGATCCCGGCTTTCCCCACCACCTGGCCATCACCGTCACCGAACGTGTCCCGGTGGCGACGGTCGGAGCGGAGGAGGGGGTCGCCGTCGCCGGTGACGGCACCGTCCTCTCCGGGGTGCCCGCCACCGACCTCGAGCTGCCGGTCATCCAACTGAAGAACCCGCCCTCCGAGGGGCGGCTGGAGGGAGTCGCCCGGACGCAGGCCGAGGTGATGGGGGCGGCCCCGTTGCCGCTACTCCCGGCAGTCAAGGCCATGGCCGTCGACAAGGAGCACGGCGTCATCGCCGAGATGGTCGGCGGGATCGAGATCCGCTTCGGCGATTCCTCGAACGCGGCCGCGAAGTGGGCCGCCGCCGCTGCGATCCTCGCGAACCCCAAGCTCGACCAGCTCTCCTACATCGACGTGAGGATCCCCGGCCGCCCGGCGGTGGGCGGCGCACCGCTCCCCGAATCCGCCGTCGACGACATCGAGGAGGCCGCCACGGCGCCCACCGCGCCGGTGCCCGCGGCGCCCGTCGACCCCGCCGCGGCGCCCGTTGACCCTGCCGCTGCGCCGCTGCCGGCCGCGCCCGTGCCGGCCCCGGACCCCGCGGCGACGGCGCCGCCTGTGGACCCTGCAACCGGGGTTGCAGGCGCGACTCCCGCGCCGTGAGCCCGAATCCCTCAACCCGGATTACCCCCGTTTCCAGGCACGAATAAAGCCTCAACCCCAACCTGAAGGTAGCGAAAGTCTCAATCTGGCCTTGAGAGTTGGCGCCCCCTCTCGGCGTTGACAGCGAATTGACACCGCGCCCGTTATCCCCTACTTTAGGCACGTTCTGAAGCGCGCAGCGTCCGCAACCCTCCAGCATCGCTTGAAGGTCGGACGGAAACGCGATGGGAGTCTGAACGAGAGGTCGAGATGGAGTCGTCGTACCTGGCAGTCATCAAGGTGGTCGGTGCAGGTGGCGGGGGAACCAATGCCGTCAGTCGCATGGTCGACGCCGGTCTCAAGGGCGTTGAGTTCATCGCGATCAACACCGACGCGCAGCAGCTGCTTGCCTGCGACGCCGACATCAAGCTCGGTATCGGCCAGGAGCTGACCCGCGGCCTCGGCGCCGGCGGCAACCCGGAGATCGGGGCCGGCGCGGCGGCGGAGAGCCGCGACGACATCAAGGAGGCGCTGAAGGGCGCCGACATGGTCTTCGTCACGGCGGGCGAAGGTGGCGGCACCGGCACGGGCTCAGCCCCCGTGATCGCGGAGATCGCCAAGGACGAGATCGGCGCGCTCACGGTCGGCGTCATCACCAAGCCCTTCGAGTTCGAGGGCCGGCGGCGGATGCAGCAGGCGCTCGACGGGATCGAGAAGCTGCGCGCCAACGTCGACACCCTGATCATCGTCCCGAACGAGAAGCTGCTGCAGGTCGTCGAGCGGCGTGAGTCGATCACCGACGCGTTCCGCAAGGCCGACGACATCCTGCGCCAGGGCGTCCAGGGCATCACCGACCTGATCACCGTCCCGGGCCTGATCAACCTCGACTTCGCCGACGTGCGGACGATCATGTCCGACGCGGGCTCGGCGCTGATGGGGATCGGCTCCGCCTCCGGCGAGAGCCGCGCCACCGAGGCCGCCAAGGCCGCCGTCACGTCGCCGCTCCTCGAGCAGACGATCGAGGGCGCGACGGGCATGCTGCTCAACATCACCGGCGGCGAGGACCTGGGCCTGTTCGAGGTGAACGAGGCGGCCTCGGTCGTCGTCGACACCGCCGACAAGGGCGCCAACATCATCTTCGGCGCGGTCGTCGACCAGAGCATGGGCGACGAGGTTCGCGTCACCGTGATGGCCACCGGCTTCGAGGGCTTCGAGCTGCTCGCCCGCAAGCCCGCGGAGGTCCGCCGGCGCAGCCGTAAGCGCGAGATCGCCACCGACTCGCGGGAGATCCGCTCGCTCGAGGTCTCCGACGACGACATCGACGTTCCGTCCTTCCTGAAGGACTAACGGCCCGTCGATAGCCTCACGCGAGTGAGGCGGACCGCTCTTTTCGAGAAGCATGTCGCGGCGGGGGCGAAGATCGTCCCGTTCGCCGGCTGGGAGATGCCCGTGCAGTACGAGGGGGTGCGCCAGGAGCACGTCGCGGTGCGCACCGGCTGCGGCGTATTCGACGTCTCCCACATGGGCGAGGTGGCGACCGAGGGGCCGCAGGCCGAGGAGCTCCTTCAGCGGCTCCTCTCCAACGACGTGACGAAGATCGACGCGTCCGGCGCCCAGTACTCGGTCCTCTGCCGCGAGGACGGTGGCATTCTCGACGACCTCTTCACCTACCGGCTCGCGCCCGACCGCTTCCTCACCGTCACCAACGCCGCGAACCACGAGAAGGACGCGGGCTGGATGGCCGAGCACGCCGGCGGGTTCGACGCCGAGGCCCGCGATGCGGCCGATGACTACGCGATGCTCGCGATCCAGGGACCCGACGCCCGCGAGCTCGCCGGGGCGCTCTTCGTCGGCAAGCTGCCGCTGCGGATGCACACGGCCGTCCTCCCGCTTCAGGACTCGGTGGCAGAGGGCGTCGAGGCCCTCGTCTGTGGCACCGGTTACACGGGCGAGGACGGGGTGGAGGTGCTGCTTCCGCCTGACGCCGCGCCGGCGCTCTGGTCGGCGCTGATGGACGCCGGCGCGACGCCCACCGGCCTCGCCGCCCGCGACACGCTGCGCCTGGAGGCCTGCTTCCACCTCTACGGCAACGACATGGACGAGGGCCGCAATCCGATCGAGGCCGGGCTGGGGTGGATCTGCAAGGAGCCGACGGGGTTCATCGGGTCCGAAGCGGTCGCCGCCGCACGTGAGGCCGGGCCGCAGCAGAAGCTCGCCCCCTTCGCGCTCACGGGTCCCGGCATCCCCCGCCAGGGGAACGAGGTGATCCACGAAGGCGAGCCCGCCGGCGTCGTTACCAGCGGGACTCTTTCGCCCTGCCTCGAGCAGGGAGTGGGCATGGCCTACGTCACCGCCGAGCTCGCCGAGCCCGGCACCGAGATCGAGATCGACGTCAGGGGCAAGCGCCGCGCCGCGCGCATAGAGTCCCGGCCCCTCTACTCCAAGGACACGAAGGAAGACTGAATTGGCAGACGAGAGCTACCCCGACGACCTCCTCTACCACCCCGAGCACGACTGGGCCAAGATCGAGGGGGACACCGCCACCTTCGGAATCACCTGGTACGCCCAGGACGCCCTCGGCGAGGTCGTCTTCTTCGACCCGCCCGAGTCCGGCGCCGAGATCAAGAAGGACACCCCGTACGCCGAGCTCGAATCGGTCAAGGCCGTCTCCGACGTCTACGCCCCGCTCTCCGGCGAGATCGTCGAGGTGAACGAGGCGCTCTCGGACAGCCCGGAGACGCTGAATGACGACCCGTACGGGGCGGGGTGGCTGGTGAAGGTGAAGCTGACCGATACGTCGGAGACCGACGGGCTGCTCAGCGTCGAGGACTACAAGAAGCTCCTCTCGGACTCCTCCTAAGCTCTCAGGAGTGACTCGCTACACCTCCGCGACCGACGCCGACCGCGAGGCGATGCTGGCCGAGATCGGCGCGCCCAGCGTCGACGCCCTCTTCGAGGAGCTGCCCGCCGACGTGCGGCTCGACCGGGCGCTCGATCTCCCCGACGGGATGGGGGAGAACGAGGTCTACGAGCACCTGCGGGCGCTCGCGGCGCGCAACGCCGACGCCGAATCGGAGACCTGCTTCATCGGCGCCGGCTTCTACGACCATTACGTCCCCGCGCTCGTCGACGCGATCATCACCCGCTCGGAGTTCCTCACCCCCTACACGCCCTACCAGCCGGAGATCTCGCAGGGCGGCCTGCAGGCGATGTTCGAGTTCCAGACCGCGATCTCGGAATTGACCGGGCTGCCGGTCGCGAACGCGTCGCTCTACGAGGGCCCGTCCTCCGTCGCGTCCGCCGCCTACCTGGCGATCGGTGCGACCAAGGGACGCAAGAAGTTCGTCGTCTCCCGCGGCGTCCACCCCCACAGCCGCCAGACGCTTCGGTCGTATGCGGCGGGCTTCGGTGCGGAGGTGGTGGAAGTCGGGCTCGTAGGAGGGGTGACCGATGCCGCCGCTCTCGCCGAGGCGGTCGACGAGGACACCGCGGCAGTCTTCGTCCAGAACCCGAACTTCCTGGGCGCGGTCGAGGACATCGAGGGCCTTGCTGCGCCCGCGAAGGAGGCCGGCGCCCTCGCGATCTGCGCCGTCGACCCGATCACCCTCAGTGTGCTGAAGCCGCCCGGCGAGTGCGGCTACGACGTCGCCCTCGGCGAGGGCCAGGCGCTCGGCAACCGGCTGGACTACGGGGGGCCGTCATTCGGGTTCTTCGCCGCCACGGAGGAGCACGTCCGCCGCATGCCCGGCCGGATCGCGGGTGAGACCGAGGACGTCGACGGCCGCCGCGGCTTCGTCCTCGCCCTCCAGACCCGCGAGCAGCACATCCGCCGCGAGAAGGCCACCCACAACATCTGCACCTCGCAGGCGCTGAACGCGCTGGCCGGCGTCATCTACCTGAGCTGGCTCGGCAAGCAGGGCTTCCAAGAGCTCGGCGAGCTGCTGGTGCGTCGCACCGCGTATGCGCGGGAGCGGCTGGCGGCGGTGGAGGGCGTGGAGTTGCTCCACGACGCCCCGGTGGTGCGGGAGTTCGCGGTGAAGGTGGACGCGCCGGTTGACGCGGTGCTGGATGCCTGTGCGGCGCAGGGCATCGCGGCGGGGTACGCCCTTGCTCGGGAGTATCCGGAGTACCCCGATGCGCTCTTGGTGGCGCTGACCGAACGGCGCACTAAAGAGGACATTGATCGGCTGGCGGAGTCCCTTGAGCGCGCGATTGGCGAGTTGTTTCCGGACGCAGGAAATAAGTCGCCAATTGCCTCGGAGGCCAGCCGATGACTCCCTCCTACGTGCCCAGGAACGCCGATACCCCGACCCCGCAGCAGAGGGAACCGGTAACCACGATCTACGAACGCTCCGTCTCAGGTCGCCGAGCCGCCGCCATCCCGACGTCAGACGTCCCGGAGACCCCTCTCGACGACCTGATCCCCTCCAACCTGCTCCGCGTCACCCCCGCCAACCTCCCCGAGATTTCAGAACCCGAGATCGTCCGCCACTACAACCGGATCTCGCGGCGGAACTTCGACCTCGACACGGGCTTCTACCCGCTCGGCTCGTGCACGATGAAGCACAACCCGCGCCTGAACGAGCGGGTGGCGGCGTTGCCCGGCCACGCTCGTCTGCACCCGGCGCAGGTGCCGCGCCGAGCTCAAGGCGCCCTCGAGCTGATGTGGAATCTGCAGGAGGCGCTGGCCGAGATCTGCGGCCTGCCGTACGTGAGCCTTCAGCCTTCCGCCGGCTCACATGGCGAGCTCGCCGGCCTCCTCCTCACCCGCGCCTACCACGCCGACCGCGGCGATGAGCGGACCGAGGTGCTCACCCCGGACACCGCCCACGGCACGAACCCGGCGACGGTGACGATGGCCGGCTACGACGTGGTCAAGGTGGGCACCGACGAGCGGGGCGGCGTGGACCTCGACGATCTACGCGACAAGGCATCTGAACGCACCGCCTGCCTGATGCTCACCAACCCGAACACGCTCGGCCTGTTCGACTCGAACATCCACGAGATCGCCTCGATCGTGCACGAGGCGGGCGGGACGCTCTACTACGACGGGGCCAATCTGAACGCGGTCATGGGCCGCTCGCGCCCGGGCGACATGGGCTTCGACATCGTCCACGTCAACCTGCACAAGACCTTCTCCCAGCCGCACGGCGGCGGCGGTCCAGGCGCCGGCCCGATCGCGGTCTCCGAGCGGATTCAGCCGTACCTGCCCGTTCCTCGCGTCGTTCGCACCGAGCCCGGCAACGGCGCCGGCCCGAGCTTCGACCTCGAGCACGACGCGCCGAAGTCGATCGGCCGGATGCGCGGGTTTGCCGGCAACTTCGGCGTCTTCGTGCGCTCGTACGCCTACATCCGCAGCCTCGGCGGCGACGGCCTGGCCGAGGCGACCGACACCGCGGTCCTGAACGCCAACTACCTGATGGCAAAGCTCGCGCAGGGGCGCGCCGGCAAGTACCTGCCGGCCGCATTCGAGCGAACGTGCATGCACGAGTTCGTCCTCTCGGGCGGCCCGGCCAAGCGCGACCTCGACGTCAAGACCCTCGACATCGCCAAGCGCCTCCTCGACCACGGCTATCACCCGCCGACCGTCTACTTCCCGCTGCTCGTCGACGAGGCCCTGATGGTCGAGCCGACCGAGACCGAGACGAAGGAGAGCCTCGACGGCTTCGCCGAGGCGCTCGAGGCGATCCTCGCCGAGGCCGAGGAGGATCCGGCCATCGCCCAGAACGCGCCGTACACGACGCCGGTTCGCCGGCTCGACGAGGCCCGCGCCAGCCGCAAGCCCGTGGTCCGCCAGCCGCTGGGCTGAGATGCCGCCGACCTCGGCGCTGATCGCGGGCGCCGGACCGGTGGGCCTCGCCACCGCGATCGAGCTTGCACGGCGCGGGATCGAGCCGCGGATCGTGGACCCGAAAGACGGCCCGGTCGACGAGTCGCGGGCGCTCGTGGTGAACCAGCGCGCCCTCGAGCTGCTCGGGCAGTGCGGCGCGGCCGACGTCATGCTCGAGCGGGGGCTGAAGTTGCGCCGCCTGAACGTCCACGACGGTGGCCGCAGGCGGTTCGTCGTCGAGCTTTCGTGGATCGGCGGCGAGCATCCGTACATGCTGGTGCTGCCCCAGGCGCAGACCGAGCGGGTCCTGGTCGGCGTCCTGTCGGAGCTGGGCATCGAGGTCGAGTGGGGGACGCGGCTCGAATCGATCGCCGACTCCGGCGCCGGTGAGTGCGCGCTCGAATCGGCCTCTGGGCGAGAGGAGGTCACCGCGGAGCTCATCGTCGGCGCCGACGGCGCTAACTCCACGGTCCGCGAGGCCGTCGAGATTGGGTTCGAGGGACCGAGTCATCCCGGCGTCTGGGGCCTCGCGGATCTCCTGCTGGCTCCCGGCCTGCCGCCCGACGAATCCCAGGTCTTCCGCGACGGCCGGACGATCATGGCGCTCTTCCCGATCGGCGGCGAGCGCCGCTTCCGGCTGATCGGCTCGAGCGTCGACGCGATCGCCCGCCTTCGCGAACAGCTCGAGGTCGAGGAGGTGGGCTGGGAATCCACCTTCCGGATCGCCGCCCGCCAGGTCGGCACCTACGACAGGGGCCGCGTCTTCCTCGCCGGCGACGCCGCGCACGTCCACTCGCCGCTCGGCGGCCGCGGCATGAACCTCGGCATCGAGGACGCCGCGTGGCTCGCCTGGCTCGCGAGCGAGGGCCGCCTTTCCGAGTACACCGACGCGCGGCTACCGGTCGGCCGCGAGGTCGTCCGCGTCACCGACGGGATGACCCGCAGCCTGACCGACTCGAAGCTCCTCGGCGACATCGGCGTCCGCTTCATTGCGCCGCTGGCCACGCGGCTCGGGCCGGTCCAGCGCCGGGTGGCGGAGAACTTCTCGGGCCGAGGCTCGCCGGACCCGCCGTGGCTGGCGGGCGGCTGAGGCTCACGCTTCGAAGGCTTCGACGTCGGCGATCTCATCCTCGAGATCGGCGCCAAGGCCGCCGAACGGCTCAACCGATATCTCGCCCCGCTCGCGGCGCCACGTCCCGACCGCGAGGCCGTCGTCCGTGACCACGGGCCGGATCATCCCGCCGCCGGGGTGGACCCTCTTTGCGTGCTCGGCCGGGACGGCGAAGCCGCGGTCCTTCCAGCCGAGCATGTAGGGGTCGAAGGCGCCGAGCAGCCGCGGCGGGATCCGCTCCGTCCCCTCCGTCCCCAAACGCTCCGTCCCCTCCGTCCCCGCTGCGCTAATCGCGATCCGACACTCGCGCAGGCCGAGGCCGGACCATGCCGCCAGGTCCGCCTCGCTCGCCGGCCCGTGCGCGCGCAGGTAGCGACGGGCGAGCTCGGCGAGCGCTCCCTCGCGTTCCTCTCCCTCGAGGACCGCAGGCGGCTCGATCCCCAGCCAGTCGGGGGTCAACGCGAAGAGATTCTGACCCCCTCCAGGTTTGGTCTGGACGATCAACCCCCTCCGCGCGGTCAGCGCAAGCAGATGGGGCATTGCCTGGCCCTCGATCGCGATTCCCGCCGCCGCGACGGGCTCGGCCAGCTCCGCCCGGGTCAGCGGTCCGCCGGCGAGGGCGCGCTCGATGATCCCCACCGCGCGTTCGGCCTCGTCCGGTGAGACGCCCTCCTGAGGAAGCCGCCGCCTGCCCGCGGCCTCGCCGATCGGTGCCGTCAGTCCGTGCAGCCACGGGTAGTCCTCGGCCTGGACCAGATGCAACGTGCTGCGCATCAGCCAGGTCACGACCAGGGAACGGTCGTCCTGGCGCGGCGTCCACGTCGGCGGCGGCGACCGCCGTCGCCCTCGCGCGAATCGCGAGCCGCGCCGCCCGCATGTCCTGCGCCTGGACCGCGAGCAGATGCTCGACCACCTCAACGGGACCCCGGCCCTGCCGGGGCGGTGCAGGAGCTGAGCCGCCGCCCGGCTCCTCCTCAGGCTCTCCTCACCCTTGGCGCTCAGGCGTTCAGCTTTTCAGCTCGGCGTCGATCGCCGAGAGCAGCTCGGGGTCGTCCGGGCCGGTGGTCGAGCCCCATTGTTCGACCAGGCGGCCGTCGCGGTCGAGCAGGTACTTGTTGAAGTTCCAGTCGGGCTCGCCGAGCTGCTTGAAGAGTGGATGCGCGTCGTCGCCCTCGGCGTTGACGAGGGCGAACATCGGGAACTCGACGCCGTAGTTCGCCTCGCAGAACTCGGCGATCTCCTCGTTGGAGCGAGGCTCCTGGCCGGCGACATCGTCGGCCGGGAATCCGAGGATCTGGAGCCCGTCGTCGCGCTTGGACTCGTACAGGCCCTGCAGGCCTTCGAACTGCGGAGTGAACCCGCACTCGGAGGCGGTGTTCACGATTAGGACGACGTCCCCCTGGTACTCGGCCAGATCCTGCCTTTCACCGTTCAGCAGCGGCATCGTGTAGCGCAGGGCGCTCTCGCCGGTGGCGCTCGTCTGACCCGTTGCGCCGCTCGCCGGCGTCGTCGGGCCCTCCGGAATCTCCGCTCCCGACCCGGCGCCCTGACCGCAGCCGGCCGCGATCACGGCGATTGCCGCTAGCGAGCCTGCGAGCGATGCGGTCCGCGAAGCCACCCGAACGAGAATACGGACGCGCTGCGCCCGCGGTTCACTTCCGCACGGCCGTCGTCGAGCAGCTGGTCGGCACGGGCACGCAGCAGGTTGATCAGGTCGCTCGAGGGCTCGAACGGATTCGAGATCGCGTAGCCGTTGCTGATGGAGATCGCGGCGCGCATCTCGCCACCCACCTCGGCCACGAGCATGGCGTCGCGGGGCGGGGAGGGGCGGAATCGAGCTGCGCGAGCCGGTCGATCGCGTCCCACTCCCGGCGGTCGGCCTGGCGGATCGTCACGTCTTGGCTCTGAATCGTGTTATTTGTGTGGTACATGCAGCTCACCTCAATTCGCTGGACAAGTCGCTTCTAGTCGGTACAATCAGGCGACAAGAGCCATAGTAGTAGGTCAAAGACAGGAATCAATGTCCTACAAACAAAGATTGTCTGACCTGGATCGCGACGCCGAGACGTCGCTCACGCAGCAGATCGTCAACGCGTTCACGTCTGCGATCGAGGACGGCGAACTGGAGCCCGGGGACCGCCTGCCGCCCACCCGCGCGGTCGCCGAGTTGGCAGGCGTCAACCACCTGACCGCCGCCCGCTCCTACCGCCGCCTGGCGGAGATGGGTTTAGTGACGAGCCGGGTCGGCAGCGGCACCTACGTCCGCGCCGGAGCGGCAGCGCCGGCCGGTGGGTCAGGCGACGCGGACGGCGACACCGCCTGGCAGCTCTACGCGCTGCCCGAGGAGATCGAGGCATACGGCGAGCGCGTTGTCGGCGAGATGATGGCTCAGGCCGCCGACCCGGACCTGCTGCCGCTCTCCGTCGGCTACCCGGCCGCCTCCCTTTACCCGACCGAGCGGATAGCCGAGCTCACCGCGGAGGTCCTGGCCGACGAGGGCGGGGAGGCCCTCCAGTACACGGCGATCGAGGGACCGCTCGAGCTGCGCGAGGCGATCGCCGGCCACATGGCCCGCCGGGGCGCCACCGAGGAGCCCGACGCGATCATCAACACCACCGGCGCCCGCCAGGCGCTCTCGCTCGTCGCCCGGGCGTCCTGCGGCCCGGCGACGTCGTCGCCTGTGAGTCGCCCAGCTTCTTCGGCGTGATCGACTCGCTGCGGACGACCGGCGCCCGCGTGCTCCCGGTGCCGATGGACGAAGACGGGCTCGACACCGACGCCCTCGAGCAGCTCCTGCGCCGCCACGAGATCCGCCTGCTCGCCGTGCAGCCGCGGCTTCACAACCCGACGGGCCGCAACCTCTCGCCGGAACGCCGCACCCACCTCGTCGAGCTCGCCCGTCGCCACGGCTTCTTCATCCTCGAGGACGGGGTCTACGGCGACATCCAATTCGAGGGCGAGCCGCTCACGCCGCTGCGCGCGGAGGCCCCCGAGCACGTGATCTACGTCGACTCGCTGACGAAGACCGTCGGCGGCGGACTGCGACTCGGCTGGGTCGTCGCGAGCGGCCCGGTTCTCGATCGCATCGCCCGCGAGAAACGGCTCGACGACACCCATTCGGTGACGCTCACCCAGCTTGTCGGCGCCCGCTTCATCGCGGGCGGCGAGCACGAGCGCCACCTGACCGAGCGAGCCGTCCCCTTCTACCGCGAGCGTCTCGATTCGCTCACCACCGCGATCGACACGGAGCTCTCGCCCGTCGCGAGCTATGTCAGTCCGCTCGGTGGCGGCCACCTGTGGCTCACCCTCCACGAGCCGCTCGACGAGCGCGAGCTGCGCGACGAGGCGCTCCGCCAGGGCGTCGCCTTCGTCCCCGGCGGCGCGATGCTCCCCGAGCGCCCGCGGCGCACGCACATGCGCCTTTCCTTCGGCTATCTGGAGCCCGACGAGGTGCGGGAGGCCGTGCGCCGCCTCGGCGTCGCGATCCGCGCGACCCGCCGCGCCCGCCGCCCCGCGGTCGCGGCGCGCTCGCTGCCGGTCGCCTGAGCGCGCTCCTAGGATCGGGTCCATGGCCGATCCCTCCTCGCCAGCCCCGCCGCCCGCCCGGATCCGATACATCGGCCAGGCGATCAGCACGATCGTCGGGCGGTTCCCGTGGACCTGGCCCCTCTTCCGGCCGTACATGCGGCGCTTCTTCGACGGCATCGCTCCCGGAGTGGCACAAGCGGATCGCCAGCCCCGACCGGATGGCCCCGCTCGAGGCCGCCCTCGAGCTCGTCGATGGCGACCCGAGCCGGATCCTCGACCTCGGGACCGGCACGGGCGCCGCGGCCATCTGGCTGGCCGAGCGTTTCCCGGCGGCCACCATCGCCGGCGCCGACGTCTCGCCGGGGATGATCGAGGTCGGCCGCGCCAATCTCCCCCGGAGCTCGCCGACCGGGTCGAGCTGACCGTCGCCGACGCCTCCGCGCTCCCCTACGCCGACGGCGAGTTCGACCTGATCACCCAGATCTCGGTGCCGGCCTTCTTCGAGGGGACCGCCCGCGTCCTCGCCCCAGGCGGCCACCTGATCGTCGTCTCGAGCCTGGGCGCCGGAACCCCGGCCCGCACCCCGCCGAAGCTGATGCGCCGCGGCTTCGAGCGCGAGGGGCTCGAGTGGGTGGACGAAGGCACCGCCGGCCGTGGCACCTGGCACGTCCTGCGCAAGCCGGCTCACTGACTGGGCAAACCCGACAAATACGCAAACTTTCATCAATCCTTTCATAACCCAATCGCCTTCTTCAACCAGTTCCGCCAGGACGATCGAAGATGCCTATGGTGCCGGGCTCCTTGGCGCCGACGGCGCGACCCTGCTCGGCGCGGACGGAGCGACCCTTCTCGGCGCCGATGGAGCGACCTTGTATTGCTCGGCTCCTACAACGGGATCGCAACGGGCGGAGTCAACCCGACCTTTGGGCTCACCAGGCTCGGCAAGGACATCCTGTCCGCCTACGGCAAGTACAACGTCGGCAAGGCGGCGAAGAAGGATCAGGTGCTCTCTCCACCTACATCCAGGCGGTCCGACCCGCTGACGGCGTCCAGCCCGCCGGCTCCGTCGAGAACGTCGACTTCAGAGTAGCGGCTAGAGCTCCGGCAGCTCCTGCTCGAGCTCGAGCACCGGGGCGAACAGGTCGCCGTGCTCGTCGATCCGATCGAGCACGGCGCCGGCCTCGAAGCGCAGCTCGTCGGCGTCGCCTGACTCCGCCGTCGCCTCGACCTCGTCCCACATCAGCGGGGTCGAGGCGGTCGGCTGCTCCCGCGCCCTGAGCGAGTAGACGGCGACCGTCGTCTTCGCCCGGTCGTTCTGCGACCAGTCGACGAAGACCTTGCCCTTGCGCAGGTCCTTCTTCATCTTCGAGACGACCTCGTCCGGGGTCTGGCGCTCGAGCACCCGCGCGACCGCCTGCGCGAACGGCTTCGTCTGCTCGTAGGTCGCGGTGCCGTTGAGCGGCACGTACACCTGGAGCCCCTTCGAGCCCGAGGTCTTCGGGAAGCACTCGATGCCGAAGCTGCCGAACAGCTCGCGCAGGCGCAGGGCGACCCGGCAGCAGTCGACGACGTCGGCCGGCGGACCGGGGTCGAGGTCGAAGGCCACCACCGTGGGGTGGTCCATGTCCGCCGATCGCGAGAGCGAGGGGTGGAGCTCCAACGCCGCGAGCTGGGCCATCCAGACGAGCGTCGCCCGGTCCGCGCAGACGCAGAAGTCGATCGGGCCCTCGCTGGTGTCGACCGGCGCCGTCTCGACCCAGTCGGGGCGGTGCTTGGGGCAGCGCTTCTCGAAGAACGACTTCTCGTCGACCCCGTTCGGGTAGCGGCGCAGCGTCAGCGGCCGGCCGCGGAGGTGGGGGAGCATCGCGTCGGCGACCCGCGCGTAGTAGTCGATCACCTCGCCCTTCGCGAACCCTGCCTCGGGGTAGAGGACCTTCTCCAGGTTCGAGATCGAGAGCGTCCGGCCCTCGACGTTCACATCTTTGGCACCCGCCACCCGCCGCACACTAATCGGAGAGAATCGGCGGGTGAGCGACCGCCAGGGATCGGTGCGCATCGGGATCGGCACGACGCTGCTCGTGATCGCGGGTTGCGCCGCCTACGCGCTCGCCACCTGGGATCAGCCGGACCGGGCGCTCGTGCTGGCCCTGCTCTGCGCGGGTTCGTCGCGGCAGCGATCCTCTCTCGCCCTGCCGACCAAGAGATCGTCGAGAGCCGCTGGCGCGAGCCGTTCTTCATCGGCTGGAGCTTCCTCGTCATCGCGCTGATCGTCGGCGTCGTCGCTGCCGACGGCGGAACCGAGAGCCCGTTCGGATCCTCCTCGTCCTGCCGCTCGTCTTCGCCTCGCTCACCTATCCGCTGCGGCCGTTCCTGGCGGTCGTCGCGATGACGCTCGGCGGCTACGCGATCGTCGCGTTCGCGCAGGCGGAGGCGCAACGACGAGCAGCTCTTCTTCGCCTTCGGCCTCGCCGCACTCGCCTTCCTGTGTACCTGGCACGTTCGCCAGCAGGACGCGCGCACGGCGGCGATGGAGCGGGTGGAGACCGCGCTCGCGGACACCGAGCGCGCGGGCGTGGAGATCCTCGAGACCGCGTACGAGGCCTACATCGCGATCGACGACGAGGGGACGATCACCGGCTGGAACCGAAGCGCGGAGAGATGTTCGGCCGGCCCCGCACGGAGGTCCTGGGCCGCCCTCTGGCACGAGACGATCATTCCGGAGCACTACCGCGAGGCCCACCAGCGCGGGATCGAACGCTTCGGGAAGACGGGGGAGGGCCCCGTTACTCGGCAAGCGGATCACGATGAACGCGCTGCGGCGCGACGGGCACGAGTTCCCGGTCGAACTCTCGATCGCACCGGTTCGCGCCGGCGGCAAGGTCGGTTTCCACGCCTTCGTCGACGACATCACGAAGCGGCAGGCCGCCGAACATTCGCTCCGCGAGAGCGAGGAGCGCTTCCGCAGCCTGGTCGAGGGGGTCACCGACTACGCCGTCTATCCACTCGACCCGGACGGGCTGATCGAGGGCTGGAACGAGGGCGCGGAGCGGATGTACGGCTACAGCCGGGAGGAGATGCACGGCGAGCCCGTGACCAAGCTCCTGCGGCCCGGCGATGCGACCGATTACGCCGAGGTCCTGCGGCAGGCCGCCGACGAGGGCCGCGCCGAGCTCGAGGCGTGGCGGGTGCGGGCCGACGGCACCGCGTTCCTCGCCAACGTGATCATCACGCCGCTTCGGGCGCGCAGCGGTCGCCTTCGCGGCTTCGCGACGATCACCCGTGACGTCACCGAGCGCACGCGCGCTCAGGAGGCGCTTGCGCGAGGCAGAGGAGCGCTTCCGCGGCGCGTTCGAAGCAGCTCCCACGGGGATCGCCCTCGTCGACCTCTCGCCGGAGACGGTCGGGCGCTTCCTGCAGGTGAACGCGGCGCTCTGCGACATCGCCGGGCGCTCGAGCGAGGACCTGCTGAGCACCTCGCTCCAATCGATCAGCCATCCGGAGGACGTCAAGCAGGAGACGGAGCTGCTGCGCGACCTGCTCGGAGGCACGGTCCACCGGCAGTCGATCGAAGGGCGCTTCATTCGGCCCGGAGGGCGAGGTCGTCTGGGCTTCCGTGAGCGCCTCGATCGTCCGCGACGCGAACGGCTCGCCGCTCTACGCGATCGTCCAGCTCCAGGACGTCTCCGAGCGCAAGCGCTTCGAGGGCCAGCTCCAGTACCTCGCCGACCACGATGCCCTCACCGGCCTCCTCAACCGCCGCCGCTTCGAGCAGGAGCTCCGCCAGCAGGTGGCGCTTGCCGACCGGCACGAAGCGCCGGGAGCGGTCCTCGTGATCGACCTCGACAACTTCAAGTACGTCAACGACACGCTCGGCCACGCGGTCGGCGACGAGCTGATCGGGCGGGTCGCGACGCTCGTCGGCTCGAGCCTGCGGCGCACCGACACCGTCGCACGCCTCGGCGGCGACGAGTTCGCCGTCCTGCTCCCGGAGACGCCGGTCGACGAGGCCGTGGAGCTGGCCGGTGAGCTGCGCGACGAGATCGCGTCGGAGAGCGTCGTCGGGGGCGGCCGCGGCATCAGGCTCACGGTCTCGGTCGGGGTGAGCCGGTTCGGAGGTCAGATGAAGGTGAGCGCCGAGGGCGTGCTCGTCAACGCCGACATCGCGATGTACGAGGCGAAGGCGGCCGGCCGCGACCGGGTCGAGCTGCTCGACGCGGAGGGGCCGAAGACGAAGATGCGGGCCCGCCTGACCTGGTCGGAGCGGATCCGCGAGGCGCTCGAGGCAGACCACTTCGAGCTCTTCGAGCAGCCGATCCTCGAGCTCGAGAGCAGCGAGGTCACCCGCCACGAGCTGCTCCTGCGGATGCGCGACGACAGCGGCGACCTGATCGCGCCGGGAAGCTTCCTCTACATCGCCGAGCAGTTCGGCCAGATCCAGGCGATCGACCGCTGGGTCTGCGGCGAGGCGCTCGAGCTGCTCGCCGCGCGTCAGCGGGCCGGCGATCCGATGTGCATCGAAATCAACCTCTCCGGCGCCTCGATCACCGACGCCGGGCTCTGCGATCAACTCGAGTCCCTCGTCCGCGACTCCGGCGTCGATGCGACGAAGCTCGTCTTCGAGGTGACCGAGACGGCGGCGATCGTGAACATCGACAAGGCGCGCCAGTTCGCGGCTCGGATGGCGGCGCTCGGCTGCTCGTTCGCCCTCGACGATTTCGGCGCCGGATTCGGATCCTTCTACTACCTGAAGCACCTGCCGTTCGACTACCTGAAGATCGACGGCGACTTCATCGCGAAGCTGCCGGTCTCGAAGCCGGACCGCCTCACGGTCGAGGCGATGGTGAAGATCTCCCGCGGACTCGGCAAGCGGACGATCGCCGAGTTCGTCGGCGACGAGCCGACGGTCGAGATCCTGCGCGAGTTCGGCGTCGACTTCGCGCAGGGCTACTACATCGGGCGGCCCGTGCCGATCTCCGAGACCTGGCGCGAGGCTCCCCAGAACGCCTAGACGGTCTGAGCGAAGCCGGGCGGGAAGGCGTAAGCTCTGGACGAATGTCCGAGGGCCTCACGGAGGATCTCCGCACCGCCTATGCCGGCTTCGGCGAGCGTGACATGGACGCCGTGCTGGCGGTGATGGGGCCGCAGATCGAGTGGGACGCGACCGATGCGCTCGCCCACACCGGGCGTCTACCACGGGCACGACGGGGTCGTCGAGTACATCGAGGGGATCTCCTCGCACTGGGACGAGTATGAGCTCGCCCCCGACGAGTTCAGCGAGTCCGGCGCCGGTGATCACGTGATGGTGCTCGGCTCCGTTCGCGGCAAGCTGAAGGGCAACCCCGATCCGATCGAGCTTCGCTTCGCCCACGTCCTCGAGATCGAGGACGGCAAGATCGTCCGGCTGAAGGTCTGCCTCGACCGCGACGCGGCTAAGGACGCGCTCGCGGCGACGGACGTCGGCCGCGACGGTACCGGCTAGGCCTTCGCCTTCGCGCGGGACTTCGGCTTCGCCTTGGGCTTGGCCTTCGACTTCGGCTTGGCCTTCGACTTGGCGGCGGGCTTCTTGCCCTCGGCGAGCTCCTCGCCGGAGACCGCGGCGAGGCTCTCCTCGAGCGCTGCCATGAGGTCGGGCGCCTTGGTCGGCTTCGGCTCCTCGGTGGGAGCCGAGACGATGTCCTCGCCCTTCGCCTTGCGCTCGATCAGGGCCAGCAGCTTCTCGCGGTACTCGTCCTCGTAGTTCTCGGCCTCGAAGTCGGTCGAGAGCGACTCGATCAGCTGCTTCGCCATGTCGAGCTCGCGCTTCTCGATCTTCGCCGCCTTCTCCGGGAGGACGTCCTCGAGATCGTCGGGGGAGACCACCTCGTCGTGGAACCGCATCGTCGCAAGGGTGAGGGCGCCGTCCATCGGCCGGATGGCCGCCAGGTTCTCCTTGTTGCGCAGGACGAACCGCGCGATCGCGACCTTGCGCTCCTCCTCCATCGCGCTCACGAGCAGCTGGTAGGCGCGCTCGGCGCCCTTGTCGGGGCCCAGGTAGTAGGGGTGGTCGAAGTAGATCGGGTCGATCTCGTCGAGGTCGACGAAGTCCTTGATCTCGATCGCCCGGGTCTTCTCGGGGTCGATCTCGGCGAGCTCGTCGCGCGACATGATCACGTAGTTGTCGGGCGTGATCTCGTAGCCCTTGACGATCTTGTCGTAGGGGACCTCCTCGCCGTCCTCCTCGGCGACCCGCCTGTGGCGGATCCGCGAGCCGTCGTCCTCGCGCAGCTCGCGAAAGCTCACCGTCTTCTTCGAGACGGCGCTGTAGAGCTTGATGGGCACGTTCAAGAGCCCGAAGCTGATATTTCCGCTCCAAATTGCGCGTGGCATAGGCCTTCAGTGTTCCAAAGACTGCGCTTAGGTCCTTTTCTCATCGGTCGGCCGAACCCGATCTTTCATGCGCCGCCTCTTCTCTACGTCCAGTCTGGTCGCCATGTGCGTCGACGTTTGCCGCCGCGTCGGTCGCGCGTACCGAGAAGTGTGCGGCCCCTTCTTGAGGCCCGAATAGGTCTTCGGCGACGTGCAGGGCTCGAATTGGCCGGCGTCGAGCCGGCACTGGAAGGTTGAGCCGGTCTCGCTCGAACCGAAGCTGAAGCGCGCAGACTTCGACTTCGACTTCGACTTCGGTCCGGCGCTGATAGTGGTGTTAGGCGCGCTCGTATCGCCGCCGCCACCTCCCTGATTGGGGGGCAGCGGGGTCGCATCGCAGGCGTCACCCGTTCCGTCACCGTCTGAGTCCTGCTGGCTTGGGTTGGCGACCAGGGCGCAGTTGTCCGAGCCGTCAGCATCGCCGTCCCCGTCGTCGTCTGAGTCTTCGCCGGCGTCCTTGCAGCCGTCGCCGTCGGTGTCGGCTCCCGTTGCGGCCCCGGTCTCGCAGTCGTCCGGCCCGTCAGCAACGCCGTCGCCGTCGTCGTCGGAGTCGCAGGCGTCGCCCAGCCGTCGCCATCGGTGTTGAGCTGGCCGGCGTTGGAATCGAGCGGGCAGTTGTCGGAGCCGTCGGCGACCGTGTCGCCGTCGTCGTCGGAGTCGCAGGCGTCGCCCAGGCCGTCGCCATCGGTGTTGAGCTGTCCGGGATTGACGTCTGACGACAGTTATCGGAGCCGTCAGCACGCCGTCGCCGTCGTCGTCGGAGTCGCAGGCGTCGCCCACCGTCGCCATCGGTGTTGAGCTGGCCGGCGTGGACGGCGGGCAGTGTCGCCGTCGGCGACCGTTCGCCGTCGCGTCGGTCGCCTCGCCTAGGCCGTCGCCATCGGTGTTGAGCTGGCCGGGATGACGTCGGACGACGTCTCGGAGCCGTCAGCAACGCCGTCGCCGTCGTCGTCGGAGTCGCAGGCGTCGCCCAGGCCGTCGCCATCGGTGTTGAGCTGGCCGGCGTTGGATCGGCGGCGTTGTCGGAGCCGTCGGCGACCGTGTCGCCGTCGTCGTCGGAGTCGCAGGCGTCGCCCAGGCCGTCGCCATCGGTGTTGAGCTGGCCGGCGTTGGATCGAGCGGCAGTGTCGAGCCGTCGGCGACCGTGTCGCCGTCGTCGTCTGAGTCTTCGCCGGCGTCCTTGCAGCCGTCGCCGTCGGTGTCGCTCCCGTGCGGCCCCGGTCTCGCAGCGTCCGGCCCGTCGAGGACGCCGTCGCCGTCGTCGTCGGGTCGCAGGCGTCGCCCAGGCCGCGCCATCGGTGTGAGCTGGCCGGCGTTGGATCGAGCGGGCAGTTATCGGGCCGTCGGCGACCGTGTCGCCGTCGTCGTCGGAGTCGCAGGCGTCGCCCAGGCCGTCGCCATCGGTGTTGAGCTGGCCGGCGTTGGATCGAGCGGCAGTTGTCCGAGCCATGGCAACGCCATCGCCGTCGTCGTCGGGCGGAGGCGGGCCGACCGCCTCGTAGACGTCCGAGCTCGGTCGGTGTCCTCGGCGACCAGCGACTCGTCGGTGACGAAGAAGACGCGCGAGCCGTCGCGTCGGCGCCCTGGAAGGAGACACTGAGGCGCCGTTGCCGCCGGACGGCCGGTCGAGATCAGCGTCGTCGTTCGATCCCGAGCGCTCGTAGAGGTCCGTGCTGGTCATCCGTGTCACCGGCTGCCAACGATCCGCTGTGGTGAAGAAGACGCTCGATCCATCCGCTGAGATGGCACTGAGAAGCGGGCGTGAGCCCGTTGCCGCCCGCCGAGTCGACCGAGATCTAGCGTCGTCGTCGAGCCCGAGCGCTCGTAGATGTCAGTTTGCGGGTCGGTGTCACCGGCGACCAGCGACTCGGCGGTTTCGAAGAAGACGCGCGAGCCGTCGGCCGAGGCGTCGCGGAACGCTGGAGAGAGCGCCGTTACCCCCGCCGGGCCGGTCGAGATCAGCGTCGTCGTCGAGCCCGAGCGCTCGTAGATGTCCGTGCTCGAGTCGGTGTCCGCGGCGACCAGCGACTCGTCGGTGCTGAAGAAGACGCGCGAGCCGTTGGCCGAAGCGTCGCCGGAACGTTGGAGAGAAGGCGCCGTTACCGCCCGCCGGACCGGTCGAGATCAGCGTCGTCGTCGAGCCCGAGCGCTCGTAGACGTCCGTGCTCGAATCGATGTCCTCGGCGACCAGTGACTCGTTGGTGATGAAGAAGACGCGCGATCCGTCGGCAAAGGAGCCCTGGAAGGTGACATTGAAGGCGCCGTTACCGCCCGCCGGGCCGGTCGAGATCAGCGTCGTCGTCGATCCCGAGCGCTCGTAGACGTCCGAGCTCGAGTCGGTGTCCGCGGCGACCAGTGACTCGTTGGTGCTGAAGAGGACGCGTGAGCCATCCGCCGAGGTGCGCCCGCCGTTTGCATTGAAGGCGCCGTTGCCGCCCGCCGGCCGGTCGAGATCAGCGTCGTCGTCGAGCCCGGCGCTCGTAGACATCGAGGTCGAGTCGGTGTCACCGGCGACCAGTGACTCGGCGGTGCTGAAGGACGCGCGAGCCGTCGGACGAGGCGTCTATGAAGTCGCTCAATAAGGCGCCGTTGCCGCCCGCCGGCCGGTCGAGATCAGCGTCGTCGTCGAGCCCAGCGCTCGTAGACATCCCGCCTGGTGTCGGTGTCCGCGGCGACCAGCGATTCGTCGGTGGTGAAGAAGACGCGCGAGCCGTCAGCAGAGGAGTCTCCGGAAGCGACATCGAGCGCCGTTACCGCCCGCCGGCCGGTCGAGATCAGCGTGGTCGTCGAGCCCGAACGTTCGTAGAGGTCCGCGCTCTAGTCGGTGTCATGGGAACCTATGGCTCGCTGGTCACGAAGAAGACGCGCGAGCCGTCGGCCGATGCGCCCCCGAAGCTGGCACCGAATGCGCCGTTACTCGCCGGCCGAGCCGATCGAGCTCTGTGTCGTCGTCGAGCCCGAGCGCTCGTAGATGTCCGTGCTCGAATCGATGTCCGCGGCGACCGCGACTCGTTCGTGGTGAAGAAGACGCGCGAGCCGTCGGCCGAAGCGTCCGCAAAGAAGGCGAGGAAGGCGCCGTTTCCGCCCGCCGGCCGGTCGAGATCAGCGTCGTCGTCGAGCCCGAGCGCTCGTAGAGGTCAAAGCTCGAATCGGTGTCACCGGCGGCCAGCGACTCGGCGGTGCTGAAGAAGACGCGCGAGCCGTCGGCCGAGGCGTCATCGAAAAAGGCGGTGAAGGCGCCATTACCGCCCGCCGGCCGGTCGAGATCAGCGTCGTCGTCGAGCCCGAGCGCTCGTAGACGTCCGTGCTCGAATCGGTGTCACCGGCGACCAGCGACTCGGTGGTGCTGAGAAGACGCGCGAGCCGTCAGCCGAGGCGTCCGCAAAGAAGGCGTTGAAGGCGCCGTTACCGCCCGCGGGCCGGTCGAGATCAGCGTCGTCGTCGAGCCCGAGCGCTCGTAGACGTCCGTGCTCGAATCGGTGTCACCGGCGGCCAGCGACTCGGCGGTTTCGAAGAAGACGCGCGAGCCGTCAGCCGAGGCGTCGCGGAACGTCGGAGAGAAGGCGCCGTTACCCCCCGCCGAGCCGTCGAGATCTGCGTTGTCGTCGAGCCCGAGCGCTCGTAGAGATCCAGCCTGGTGTCGGTGTCACCGGCGACCAGCGACTCGGTGGTGCTGAAGAAGACGCGCGAGCCGTCGGCCGAGGCGTCCGCGAAAATGGCGGTGAACGCGCCATTGCCGCCCGCCGGGC
Organism: uncultured Thermoleophilia bacterium; assembly: GCA_963785155.1. Lineage (GTDB taxonomy): Bacteria > Actinomycetota > Thermoleophilia > Solirubrobacterales > 70-9 > DASUSH01. Next base: position 337,136 of record CAWAUB010000006.1, on the reverse strand, counting down.
CGGTCGAGATCAGCGTCGTCGTCGAGCCCGAGCGCTCGTAGACGTCCGAGCTCGAATCGGTGTCACCGCGGCCAGCGACTCGGCGGTGCTGAAAAGAGCGCGAGCCGTCGGCCGAGGCGCCCCCAAACGGCACCGAAGGCGCCGTTGCCGCCCGCCGGCCGGTCGAGATCAGCGTCGTCGTCGAGCCCGAGCGCTCGTAGACGTCCGAGCTCGAGTCGGTGTCCGCGGCGACCAGTGACTCGTTGGTGATGAAGAAGACGCGCGAGCCTCGGCCGAGGCGTCCAAGGGAAGGAACCGGGGGCGCCGTACCGCCCGCCGCCGTCGAGATCAGCGTCGTCGTCGAGCCCGAGCGCTCGTAGACGTCCGTGCTCGAGTCGGTGTCACCGGCGACCAGCGACTCGGCGGTTTCGAAGAAACGCGCGAGCCTCGCCGAGGCGTCGCGAACGCTGGAGAGAAGGCGCCGTTACCCCCCACCGCCGGTCGAGATCAGCGTCGTCGTCGAGCCCGAGCGCTCGTAGAGATCCAGCCTGGTGTCGTGTCACCGCCGGCCAGCGACTCGGTGGTGGTGAAGAAGACGCGCGAACCGTCCGTCGAGTCCCGCATGAATGTGTGATGCGCCTTACCATCGCCCAGCAGACGTGTTCGTCGCGCTGTGCGCGCCCATTGCGCCGCGCACCAAGCAGCGCCGCAACAGCGCGCCACGATGACAGATGAGACATAACCAAGCAGTCGTCTCACCATCAAGTTCCATCGCCTATAACCGAGCAGAGCAAACCCCGTCCAGATTTTCTAGAACTTACTTCAGCTATTCCATCCTCCCAACATGCTTCTACACTTTTCGAGAAAGGCTGAGGCAGCGCCCGATCTCCTCACTCTCGCGCACGACCTCGCGCGAATCCTTGTCGTCACGCAGGCCCTTGAACGCGGGCTGGCGGAGGGTGCCCTCGAACGTCCACTCGGTGAACTCCACCTCGCAGACGAGCTCCGGCTCGCAGAAGACGGCCGGCCCGCCGGGCCGGTATCGGGTCTTTGCGATGGGGTCCTCGCCGAGTTCAAAGGGACTGGTTTCCCGGACGAGCGGGATGAGCAGTTTGGTGAGGCGGCTGAGCATCTCCTCGGTGAACCCGGTGCCCACGCCGCCGGCGTAGACGAGCTTCTGCTCGCGGCCGAGCGCCTCCGCCTCTGCCGCCGTCGTGTCCCAGTAGCCGACGAGCAGCGAGCCGATCCGCCCGCGCCGGCCGCCCTCGCCGGGGTTGTAGCCGCCGACCACGAGCTCCTGGCCGCGGCGGGCGCGCGTCTTCAGCCAGTAGTCGCTTCGCCGTCCGGGCAGATAGGGGCTGTCGAGCTGCTTGGCGACCACGCCCTCGAGACCTCGCTCGTGGGCGAGCGAGAGCAGCTTCGCGCCCTCGCCGAGGTGATGGGCCGGCGCCTGCCAGCTCGGGCCGTCGAAGCCGAGGCCGGCAAGCAGTTCGCGGCGGCGTTCATACGGCTCATCGAAGAGCGAGGCGCCATCGAGATGGACCAGGTCGAAGGCGACGTAGGTGACCGGCACCTCGGCGACCCGTCGGCGGATCGTTGCCTCCGTCGAGAGTCCCATCCGCCTCTGCAGGAGCTGGAAGCTCGGTACGCCCGACTCGTTGAAGGCGACCACCTCGCCGTCGAGGAGGGCCGTGGTCCCAGCCAGCGCCTCGCCGATCGCGGCGAGCTCCGGATAGCGAGCGGTCATCCGCTCGCCGCTGCGGCTCTGCAGGGTGAGCTCGCCACCGTCGACGGCCGGCCATCGATCGCACCCCGTCCCACTTGAGCTCGTACGCCCACTCGTCCCCCTCGGGCGGGGCGGCGACCTGCTTGGCCATCATCGGCTCGACGAACTCCACGCTGCCGACCGTACCGAGGTCACCGGTTGACGACTTTGCTTGACTCGGAGGCGTGACCTCGACCCAGCGCTGGACACTCGTCGCCGCGATCCTCGGCTCGACCGTGGTCTTCCTCGACGCGACCGTGGTCAACGTCGCGCTGCCGGCGATCGCCGACGACCTCGACGCGGGCCTGTCCGGTCAGCAGTGGGTCGTCGAGGCCTACCTGCTCGCGCTTGTCGCCCTGCTCCTCGTCGGCGGCTCGCTCGGCGACAAGTTCGGGCGCAAGCTGATGTTCGTCTCGGGCCTGATCGGGTTCGGTGCGACGTCGGCGCTCTGCGCGATCGCGCCGACGACCGAGTTCCTGATCGCCGCCCGGGGACTGCAGGGAATCGCGGGAGCGCTGCTCGTGCCGGGCTCGCTTGCGCTGGTCGCGTCGGCCTTCGAGGGCGAGGCGCGCGGGCGCGCGGTCGGCACCTGGACCGCCTGGACCGGGATCGCCACCGTGCTCGGGCCCGCGGGCGGCGGCCTGCTGGTCGACCAGCTCGATTGGCGCTGGATCTTCTGGGTCAACGTGCCGCTCGTCATCGCGACCGTGGTGCTCGCCCTACGGCACGTTGCGGAGAGCAAGGATCCCGAGGCGGTCCCGGGCATCGACTTTGTCGGGATCGGACTCTCCGCGCTCGGGCTCGGCGGGCCGGTCTTCGCCCTCATCGAGCAGCCGTCCTATGGCTGGTCGGACCCGATCGTCTTCGTTCCCCTGATCGGCGGCGTCGTCCTCTTCACGCTCTTCATCTTCTGGGAGCGCCGGACCCCGCACCCAATGCTCGAGCTGAGCCTGTTCAAGGTCCGCAACTTCGCCGTCGCCAACATGGCCACCCTCGCCGCCTACGCCGGGCTCATGGGCGGGTTCTTCTTCATCACGCTGTTCCTTCAGCAGACCGCGGGCTACTCGGCACTCGAGGCGGGACTGGCGACGCTGCCGACCTCGCTCGCGCTTTTCTTCCTCTCGCCGAGGTTCGGGAGGATGGCCTCCGGGACCGGGCCGCGGGTGCCGATGACGGCGGGCCCGATCCTGGGTGGGATCGGCCTGCTCATGTTCCTGCGGGTCGGCGCGAACCCGGACTACTGGACGGACGTCCTGCCGGCGGTGGTCGTTTTCGGGCTCGGCATTTCCGCGATGGTCGCCCCGCTCACGGCGACGGTCCTCGATTCCGTCGACGAGCGCCACACGGGGATCGCCTCCGGCATCAACAACGGGGTCTCCCGGGTCGCCGGGCTGCTCGCGATCGCGGTGCTCGGAGCGATCATCGCCGGACAGTTCTCGTCCGCGATCGACGACGACGTCGTCGGCGAGGACCTCTCGCCCGCGGCGCAGTCGGTCGTCGTGGACGCGCAGGCGAAGCCGCTGGGGGCGGCGGACACCGCGGGACTCGACGCGGATGAGGCGCAGACGGTGACCACGTCCGTGACCGGCGCCTCGGAGTCCTCGTTTCACCTGGGCATGGCCATCGCGGGCGCGCTGATGATCCTCGGCGGGATCGTCGCCGGGATCGGCATCCGCAATCCGGAGCGGCGAAAGCCGCACGAGGACACCGCGGGCCGAGCCGCCTCGGCCGGCGAAAGCGGCCGCTGCCCCGGTGACCCGGCTGGGCACGGCATGGACGATCCCGATCGGGAGCCCGCTGCCGAGCCGGCCCCGGCCTGACGCTCGTGGTCGTCGAGGCGCTCGTCGCGACCCTGGCGCTCGCCGGCGCCCAGGACGTCACATCCGACGGGCCGTTCCGCGAAGCGCGCTGCCCGGCGGGCGCGGCCAACTGCGAGACCGCGACCGGCCGCGTGATCTACGTCGAGGCCGTCGACCCCGACGGGGACGGCGACGCCCACTTCGTCCTCGGCGGCTCCGACGACGTCACCGGCCCCGGCATCTCCGTGATCGACGTCCGCCGCGACCTGCGCCCCCACCCGCTGCCCGGCGTGGGCGACCGGCTGAGCGCCGCGGGCCCCGTCTACCCGGGCTCCTACGGCCAGAGCCAGATCCAGGCGGAGGTCGTGCGGGTGGACCGGTAGGGCGGGCCGCACGGCTGAGGGACGCGAGCGTTGCGTCCGCGTCGCGAGGCGCCGAGGTCGCGGGCTTGTAAGGAGGTGGGGTATCGGCGGGTTTGGTGACTCTCAGCGCGTCATTCGTGCGCTGAGTTCGTCTGGCTCCCACGGACTTTCTTCTCGCTTATAGAGAGACCGGAACTCGTGGAGCGTCGATCCTCCCGTGAGGGCGCCGTGGCAAGAAATCGTCCCGCGGATACATTGCCGCGACCATGAGCCCCGACCCCGACCTCCGCATCTTCTCCGGCATCCAGCCCACCGGCCGCAAGCACCTGGGCAACTACATCGGGGCGATTCGGCAGTACGTCGAGGGGCAGGACAGGGGCGAGGCGCTCTACTGCGTGGTCGACCTGCACGCGACCACGGTCCCGTTCGACCCGGCCGAGCTGCGCACCTCGATACACGACACCGCCGCGATCCTGCTCGCCGCCGGCCTCGACCCCGAGCGCTGCATCTTCTTCCGCCAGGGCGACGTTCAGGAGCACACCGAGCTCTGCTGGCTGCTCAACTCGGTCACCGCCTGGGGCGACCTCAACCGGATGCACCAGTGGAAGGCCAAGCGCGAGCTGCTCGAAAGCCAGCAGGGCGCCTTCGTCTCGTCCGGGCTCTTCTCCTACCCGGTGCTGCAGGCCGCCGACGTGCTCGCCTACCGGGCCAACGAGGTCCCGGTGGGCGACGACCAGCGCCAGCACATCGAGCTGATGCGGGAGATCGCGCGCCGCTTCAACGAGCGTTCGGGAATGGCAGACTCTCGTCGTCCCCGAGCACCGGATCCCCGAGGTCGGCGCACGGATCATGGACCTGCAGCGCCCGGACGCGAAGATGTCGACGACCGGCGGCGCCGAGCAGGGCACGGTCCTCGTGCTCGACGAGCCCGACGTCGTCCGCAAGAAGGTCCGCAGCGCCGTCACCGATTCGGGCTCAGGCGTCCATCGCGGCGAGGGCAAGGAGGGGATCGCGAACCTGATCGAGATCATCTCCGTCGTCCGCGGCACCGACATGGACGCCATCGAGGCCGACTTCGAGGGCTCGGGCTACGGCGACTTCAAGACTGCGGTAGCCGACGAGGTCGTCGAATTCCTCGCCCCAGTCCGCGAGCGCTACGGCGAGCTGCGAGCCGACGAGGCAAGTCTCGAGGCGACGCTCGCCGCCGGCGCCGAGAAGGCGCGCGCGATCGCCGTACCGGTGCTCGCCGACGTGCGCGAGGCGATGGGCGTAGGCCCACCCCGCTAGAGCATGGCCGCGCGCAGCCCCGCGCTTAACGAGAAGGTCTTCAACGAGGCCGCTGCCGCCGCCCAGCCGGGCGCGCAGCACATGACGATCGGCAAGACGGTGATCGCGAGCTCCGTCCTCCTCGTGATCCTGATCATCGCCGGGGCGGTCGGGTGGGAGCTGATCGGGTACTCGGCCTCCAGCCCGGAGATCCCGGTCTGGTACTGGATCGCGCTCGGCGCGGCGCTCGTGATCGCGCTCGTGACGATCTTCCGCCCGCACTTCGCGCCGTTCACGGCGCCGCTCTACGCGGTCGCCGAGGGACTCGTCCTCGGCGGCATCTCGCGAATCTTCGAATACGAGTTCGAGGGGATCGTCCTGCAGGCGATCGGCCTGACGATCGGCGTCTTCGTGGTCATGCTCGTCCTCTACGCGACCCGCGTGATCGAGGTCACGAAGAACTTCCGCCTCGGCGTGATCGCGGCGACCGGGGCGATCTTCCTGGTCTACATGGTCGACCTGATCCTGCGGTTCTTCGGCGCCGAGGTGCCGCTGATCAACGACTCCTCGCCGGCGGGTATCGCGATCAGCGTCGTCATCGTCGCCGTCGCCGCGCTCAACCTGGTCCTCGACTTCGATTTCATCGAGCAGGGCGCCGATCAGCGCGCGCCCTCCTACATGAGCTGGTACGCGGCTTTCGGGCTGCTCGTGACGCTCGTCTGGCTCTACCTGGAGATCCTCCGGCTGCTCGCCAAGACGCGCTCGAACTGAATCGCTACCTTTGGTCGTGGGATGACGGCTGAGGTGGGGATCGAAGCCAATGGCCTGCACAAGTCGTTCGGCGACGTGGAGGCCCTATGCGGGATCGACCTGCACGCCCCTGTCGGCAGCGTGCTCGGGCTGCTCGGGCCTAACGGCGCGGGCAAGACGACCGCCGTGCGGATCCTCACCACGCTGCTTCCGCCCGACGGCGGGTCGGCGCGCGTCGCGGGTTTCGACGTCGTCAAGGAAGCGGCCAAGCTTCGGGCCAAGATCGGGCTCGCCGGCCAGAGTGCCGCCGTCGACGAGCACCTGACCGGCGCCGAAAACCTCGAGATGGTCGGCCGGCTCTACCACTTCGATAAGAAGCACTCGCGCGAACGTGCGCGCGAGCTCCTCGAGCGCTTCGACCTCGCCGATGCCGGGGACCGGCAGGCGAAGACCTACTCGGGCGGGATGCGTCGGCGCCTCGACCTCGCCGCCGCGCTGGTCGCGAGGCCGCCCGTGCTCTTCATGGACGAGCCGACGACCGGGCTCGACCCGCGCAGCCGGATCTCGCTGTGGGAGGCGATCGAGGCTCGGGTGTCCGCCGGCACGACCGTCCTGCTCACGACCCAGTACCTCGACGAGGCAGACCGGCTCTGTGACCGGATCGCGGTGATCGATCACGGCCGCCTGATCGCGGAGGGAACACCGGATGAGCTGAAGGGCCGCGTCGGCGGCGAGCGGCTCGAGGTGCGCCTGACCGACGGGAGCTCCGCCGAGGACGCGATCGCTGCGCTCGCGTCGATGGCCGACGAGGCCCCGAGCCGCGACGATGGCGTCGTGCGCGTGCCGACGGGCCGTCGCGCCGGCGTGATCGCGGAGGCGGTGCGCCGGCTCGATGCAGCCTCGGTCGGGATCGACGACATCGCCCTGCGCAGGCCGACGCTCGACGACGTCTTCTTCTCCCTCACCGGCCGTCCCGCCGAGCCGGAGGAGACGCGAGGGCGAGGACGGCGATGGAGGCGAAGCGCCGGCCGGAGCCTGACCGCGAACTCGAGGACGCGCACCGATGAGCGCGCTCCCCTACGCGGTGTCCGACTCGCTCGTGATCGCGAAGCGCAACCTGCTGCGGATCCAGCGGCAGCCCGACCTTGCGATCACGTTCACGGCGCAGCCGATCATGTTCGTGATCCTCTTCGTGCTCGTCTTCGGCGGCGCGATCGCCACGCCGGGCTTCGAGAACTACACGGACTTCCTGATGCCGGGGATCATCGTCCAGTCGATGGCCTTCGGCGGCTTCGTCACCGCCCTGTCCCTCGCCGAGGACATGAAGAAGGGGGTGATCGACCGCTTCCGCTCGTTGCCGATGGCGCGCTCTGCCGTGCTCGCGGGCCGCACCTTCGCGGATGTGATCACCAATTCCGTCGCGCTTGCGATCATGGTCGGCGTCGGCTTCATCGTCGGCTTTGGGTTCGACAACTCCGTTCCAGAGGTGGTCGCGGGCGTCGGCCTGTGCCTCCTCGTCGGCTACGCCTTCTCGTGGGTCTTCGTCTTCGTGGGGATCTTCTCGTCGAGTCCCGAGGCGGCGAACGCGTTCGGCTTCATCGTCATCTTCCCGCTCACCTTCGCCTCCTCCGCCTTCGTCCCGGTCGACACGATGCCGGCGGCCGTCGAGGCGTTCGCCGAGGTGAACCCGTTCACCCAGTTCGTGGACGCCGTCCGGGCGCTCTTCCTCGGCGTGCCGGCCGGCGACAGCATCTGGCTCTCGCTGGTCTGGTGCGCCGGCCTGCTCGCGATCTTCCTCCCGCTCTCGGTCAGGCGCTACCGCCGTTCGGTCACCCAATAGACGACCGCCGCAGCGCCTAGCCTTGCGCACGATGCGCACGGCCGAGCTGGAGCTCGACCTCGACGTCTTCGCGGGTCCCTTCGACCTGCTCCTCGCCGTTGTCCTGCGGGAGGAGATCGACCTGCTCGAGCTCAACCTCGCCGACCTGGTCCTCGCCTACCTGGAGCGGCTCGAGGAGACCGGCGAGCTCGACCTCGAGGCTGCGACCGAGTTCCTGGTCCTGATCGCGTCGCTCCTGGAGCTGAAGTCGCGGCTGCTTCTGCCGCAGGCCGAGGACGAGCCCGATCTGGCGCCGGAGGAGGCGGCCGACGAGTTGCTCGCGCGGATGCTCGAGTACCGCCGCTACCGCGACGCGGCCGCGCACCTCTCCGAGCTCTTCGCCGCCGGCCGCGACTACCACTACCGGTCGGCTCCGCTTCCCAAGGAACTGCGCCGGGTCGCGCTCGAAGCTGCCCGCCCGACCTACGAGCCCGACGCGCTCGCGGTCGCGATCGGCGACCTCCTCAAGATCCCGCCGGCGCCGGACACGAGCCACATCCGCCCGACCGTCTCGCTCGAGCGTCGACTGCGCGCGCTGCGCGCCGTGCTCGCGAACCGCGACAGCATTGATTTCGACGAGGCGTTCGGCTCCGAGGACCGGCTGACCCAGGCGGTGACGTTGTTCGCGCTGCTCGAGTTGCACAAGAAGGGAGAGGCGACGTGGAATCAGAAGCAGAACTTCGGCCCGATCGAGATCACGCGACGGGAGCAGGCGGCGGCCTCGCAGGAGGTCGCGTCGTGACCGCCGGTTCGCTCGAGCGGACGGTTGAGGCCCTGCTCTTCCTCTCGCCAGAGCCCGTTTCGGCAGCGGACCTGGCCGAGGCCTGCGAGGCGACCGAGGCGGAGGTCGAGCGGGCTCTCGATCTGCTCTCCGGGACGCTCGCCGAGGGCAGCCGCGGGATCGTCCTGCGCAACGTCGCCGGCGGCTGGACGCTCGCCGCGGAGTCGGCCGCGGATCCCGCCGCTCGCCGGCTGCTCGCGAAGCCGCGCACCCCTCCGCTCACCCAGGCTCAGGCCGAGACGCTGGCGATCGTCGCCTACCTGCAGCCGATCTCCCGGCCGGAGATCGCCCGCATCCGCGGCGTCGCCTCCGAGTCCGCGGTGCAGACGCTCACCGAGCGCGGCCTGATCGAGGAGTCCGGGCGCTCGCGCTTCGGCGCGACCATCTACAAGACGACGCCGCTCTTCGAGCGCCTCTTCGGCCTCAGCGGTCTCGACCAGCTCCCCGACCCCTCGCGCTTCGACCCGACGCCCGAGGACGAGGCCGAGCTCCGCGAGCGCCTGCTCAAGGCCGGCGAGCAGCGCGCCGGCGACTAGTGCCCGCTTGAGACTCGCCAAGTACCTCGCCCACAGCGGCGTCGCCTCCCGCCGCGCCGCGGAGAAGCTGATCGTCGCCGGTCGCGTCACGGTGGCGGGCAAGACGGTGAGGGATCCCGCGCGCGACGTCGACGAGTCCAGCGGGGTGGCGGTCGATGGCGGCGCGGTCGCGCCCGAGGCGACCGAGGTGTGGATGCTCAACAAGCCGCCGGGCGTGACCTCGACCGCGAAGGAGCCCGGCAAAAGGAAGGCGGTGGTCGAGCTGGTGCGCTCCGAGCGGCGGCTCTATCCCGTGGGCCGACTCGACGCCGAATCGACCGGGCTGATCCTCCTCACCAACGACGGCGAGCTCGCGAACCGGCTGATGCATCCCCGCTACGAGGTGCCGAAGACCTACCGGGTCGCGCTGGCGAAGCCGCCGGCCGACGTGGAGCTCCGCCGGTTGAGGCAGGGCCTGAAGCTGGACGACGGCCCGACGGCGCCCGCCCGTGTCCGCCGCCGCGATGACCGCGAGATCGAGATCACGATCCGCGAGGGCCGCAACCGGCAGGTGCGGCGGATGGTGGAGGAGGTCGGCAATCAGGTGAAGGCGCTCGCACGGGTCCGGTTCGGCACCCTGAGCCTCGGCAAGCTCGCGGAGGGAGACTCCCGGCGGCTCTCGGACGCCGAGGTTCGGCGGCTCTGGGAAGATGCCGCGCCGTGAGTGACAGAAAGCTATTTGCGATCCGCGGAGCGGCTCAGGCCGACCGCAACGACGCCGACTCGATCCTCGTCGCCACCGAGCAGATCGTGCTCGAGCTGATGGGCCGCAACAAGCTCGTCCGCGACGACCTCGTCAGCTGCATCTTCACCCTCACCGACGACCTGGACGCCGAGTTCCCCGCCGTTGCGGCGCGGCGGCTCGGGCTCGACCAGGTGCCGCTCCTGTGCACGCGCGAGATCCCGGTGCCCGGCGCGATGGAGCGGGTGATCCGCGCGCTCGTCCACTACTACGCCGACGCCGACCACGTGCCCGCCGCACGCCTACCTGGGCGAGGCGAAGAAGCTCCGGTCGGACCTCGACTCCGCGCAGTGAGCGGCGGCGTGGGGCTTTGAAGCTTCGCGGCTCTCGCTTTCGCCGCGGCCGCGCGAAGCTCGCGCGGGAGTACATCCATGGCGAGGGGATCGAGATCGGCGGGCTGAACGAGCCGCTCGCCGTCCCCGAAGACGCGCACGTCATCTATGTCGACCGGTTCGAGACCAGCGAGCTGCGGGGGCGATTCCCGGAGCTCGCACGCGAGAAGCTCGTCGAGGTCGGGATCGTCGACGACGGCGTGACGCTGGCCGAGTTCGCCGATTCCTCGCTCGACTTCGTCGTCGCCAACCACTTCCTCGAGCATGTCGAGGACCCGCTCGCGGCGATCGCTGCACAGCTGCGGGTGCTGCGCACCGAGGGGGTGAGCTACCTCGCGATCCCCGACATGCGCTTCACGTTTGACCGCGAGCGTCGGCCAACCTCGACCGATCACGTGATCCGCGACCACCGCGAGGGGCCGGCGGTTTCCCGGCGCGGCCACTACGAGGAATGGGCGAGGACGATCCTCGGCGCCGAGGACCCCGCAGCCGAGGGCGCGAAGCTCGACAAGAAGAACCACGAGATCCATTTCCACGCCTGGACGCCCTACGGCTTCGGCGACCTGCTGCGTCGTGCGCGGGAGGAGCTCGGGATGCCGTTCACCGTGGCGGAGCTCGAGCGAAACCGTCACGAATTCATCGCCGTGCTCCGCAAGACCGGTCCCTAACCTGATTCGTCCCATGACCGTGACGTTTGCCGAGAAGCTCGCCCGCCTGCCGGAGTACACGGCCGGCCTCCCGTCGGCCGACGCCAGCGAGAAGTACGGGGTGGCTGAGATCACCAAGCTCGCCTCGAACGAGTCGCCGTACCCGCCGCACCCGGACGTGATCGAGGCGGTTTCGCAGGCCGTTTCCGGAGTCAACCGGTATCCGGACCCGAACGCCAAGGTCCTGCGGCGCAAGCTTGCCGAGATGCACGAGGTCGATTCGGCCCAGATCGCGGTCGCGAACGGTTCCTGCGAGATCCTGCTCGCCGCTGCGGAGGCGCTGTGCGAGCCCGGAGCGGAGATCGTGTACGCGTGGCCGGCGTTCTCGATGTATCCGCACCTACCCGCGCTCACCGGCGCGCGGGAGATCCGCGTCCCGCTCGCCGAGGGCGACGTCCACGACCTCGACGCGATGCTCGCCGAGATCACTGCCGCGACCCAGCTGGTGATCGTCTGCAATCCGAACAACCCGACCGGGACCCACATTCCGGCGGACCAGATCGGCGCCTTCCTCGAGGAGGTGCCGCGCCACGCGATCGTGATCCTGGACGAGGCCTACGTCGACTTCCAGACCAACGACGATCCCGAGGCCAGCCTCGATCTGCGCAAGACCTTCCCCAACCTCGTCTGCCTGCGCACCTTCTCGAAGAACTTCGGGCTCGCCGGCCTGCGGGTTGGCTATTCGATCGGCCCGACGCAGTTCCGTCAGGCGGTCGATGCCGTGCGCCAGCCGTTCAGCGTGAACGCGCTCGCGCAGGCCGCGGCGATCGAGGCGCTGAAGCACTCCGACGATCTCGCCGACCGCATCGAGAAGACGATCGTGGAGCGGGTCACCGTTCAGGAGGGAGTACGCGAGCTCGGGCTGGAGACAGCCGAGAGCCAGGCCAACTTCTCCTGGGTCGCGCTCGGCGACCGCGACGAGCAGGAGCTGATCGACGCGCTCGGCGCGCGCGGCGTGATCGTCCGCGGCGGCTCGTCGCTGGGCGGGCCCGGGCACATCCGCGTCACCTACGGCCACCGCGCGGAGAACGAGCGTTTCCTCGAGGCGCTCGCCGAGGTGATTTGAAGCGCGCCGCGGTCGTCGTGGCGGTGGTCGTTGCGCTTGCGGTGCCGCCGGCGCTCGCCCAGGACGATTCGTTCGAATTGCAGCGCGCCCGCGCCAAGCCCGCAAACGCCTTCTTCTACGCGAAACACGATCCCGAGCTGCGCTACCGGTTCCGCGGCGACACCACTGACATTCGCATCGAGGTGGTGAAGGGGAAGGCCGGCAAGGTCGTGCGCAGGTGGACCGAGCGCTCGCTCGAGCCGGGCGTTCGCCACGAGCGCGTCTGGAACGGCCTCAACGAACGCGGGAACGTCGTCCCGAATGGCAACTACTCGTTCCGCCTCGGGCCGGCGGGGGAGAAGACGAAGCAGGTCGAGACGATCACGTTCCACGATCACGTCTTCCCGCTTCCGGGCTCGCACAGCTACCGCGAGGGAGAGGGGGAGTTCGGCGCGCCTCGGCCGGGCCGCATCCACCAGGGCAAGGATGTCTGGGCGCCCTGCGGCTCGCGCATTCTCGCCGCCCGCGGCGGCCGCGTCACGCGTCGCGGCTTCGACTCCAGCCTCTACGGCAACTTCGTCGTGATCAACGGCCGCGGGACCGGGTCCGACTACTTCTACGTCCACCTCGCGGCACCGTCGTCGGCCTCCGAGGGCCAGCGCGTCCGCACCGGCGAGCGCATCGGAAGCGTCGGCAAGACCGGCAACGCGCAGAGCGTCGGCTGCATGCTCCACCTGGAGATCTGGCCGCAGGGATTCCGCCGCGGGAGCCCCACGGACCCGGAGCCGAAGCTGCGCGAGTGGGATGGGTGGAGTTAGCCCAGCCTTTGCCAAACCGCCTTTCCTCTGCTACAACCTTTCGGACCGTATGGACCGCGTGAGTCACACCACCGTGCCCGCGGGCGCCCCCGGCGCCCAGCTCATCGCGCGCTCCTACTTTTATTTCTGGCGATTTACCTAGGCGTCCGGCCCGCGGCTGCCCAAGCCGCAGACGCTAATCAGAACTCCGCCGGACGCCGAGGCAACGGCCCGTTCACGGGCACCGCTCGTTGACACGGGCGAATCGGGATAAACGTAGGATTTCCAGCGACTTATGAAGGGACGAAAAGAATGATGATCGTGATGAAGGAGGGAGCGACCGCCGAGCAGATCGAGGCGGTCGTCGAGCGAGTCGAGTCTGTCGGCTGCTCCGCTCATGTGTCGAAGGGCGACCTGATGACGGTGATCGGCGCCATCGGCGACCGTGACCACGTCGGCGGCCTCGGCCTCGAGGGCGCGCCGGGTGTCGACCACCTGGTGCCGATCCTGAAGCCGTACAAGCTCGCCTCGTCGCAGTTCAAGAAGGGCGAGCGAACCGTGCTCGAGATCGACGGGCGCAAGGTGGGCGGCGAGCACTTCGCGCTGATCGCCGGCCCGTGCACGGTCGAGAGCCGCGACCAGACGCTTGACGTGGCCCGCTGCGTCAACGCCGCGGGCGCCTCGATGCTCCGCGGTGGCGCGTACAAGCCGCGGACGTCGCCGTACTCGTTCCAGGGCCTCGGCCAGGAGGGCCTGAAGATGCTCCTCGACGCGAAGGAGGAGACCGGGCTGCCCATCGTCACCGAGCTGATGGACGTCCGCGACCTTCCCGACGTCGTCGAGGTCGCCGACGTGATCCAGATCGGCGCCCGCAACATGCAGAACTACACGCTGCTCACCGAGGTCGGCCGCTCCGGGGTCCCGGCACTGCTGAAGCGGGGGCTGTCGGCGACGCTCGAGGAGCTCCTGATGGCCGCCGAGTACATCCTCAAGGAGGGCAACGAGTCGGTGATGCTCTGCGAGCGAGGGATCCGCACGTTCGAGGACTCCTACCGGTTCACGCTCGACCTGATGGCCGTCCCGGTCCTTCGCGAGCTGAGCCACCTGCCGGTCATCGTCGACCCCAGCCACGCCGCCGGCCGGCGCGATTGGGTGCAGCCGATGTCGCTGGCCGCGGCCGCGGCGGGCGCCGACGGGATCATCGTCGAGGTGCACAACGAGCCCGACGAGGCGATCTGCGACGGCCCGCAGGCGATCGCGACCGAGCGGTTCGCCGAGTACGCGGACCAGATCCGGCGCGTCGCCGAGGTGGCCGGCAAGGAGATGTCCACCGTTTGACGCTTCGTGTCGCCGTCCTCGGCGTCGGGCTGGTCGGCGGCTCGATCGGCCTGGCGTCGAGGCAGCGCCTCGATGCCGAGGTCGTCGGGTACGACCCCGAGCGGGCGAATCTCGACCGCGGGGTCGAGCTCGGCGCCCTCGACCGCGCCGCCGATTCGCTCGCCGAAGCCTGCGCGGAGGCCGACGTGGTCTTCTGCGCTGCTCCGGTTGGCGCGCTGCCCAGGGCTCGCCGCCGCCGCCCTCGAGGCGAGCGGTGCCGACGCCGTCGTCACCGATGTCGGCTCGACCAAGCGGGAGCTGGTCGCGGGGCTCGTCGGCGCGCCCGGCGGTGACCGCTTCATCGGCGGCCACCCGCTGGCAGGTGCGGAGACCTCGGGCGTCGAGAACGCACGCGAGGAGCTCTTCGAGGGCGCGCGCTGGTACCTGACCCCGACCGAGGGCTCGAGCGGAGTGCATTACGACCGCCTTCAGCGCGTGATCGGCGACCTCGGCGCCCGTCCGCAGGCGATCGACGCCGCAACGCATGACCGTGTGATGGCGACGGTGAGCCACCTGCCGCACGTGCTCGCCGACGTCCTCGTCTCCCAGGCGGCGGAAGCGCTTGCTGACGACGGCGAGCGGATGCCGGAGGTCGGGCCGAGCTTCCGCGACACGACCCGCGTTGCCGGCGCCAACCCGGCGATGTGGCGCGACATCCTCGTCGCGAACCGAGAAGCCGTCGCCGACGAGATCGATGCCGTGGTCGGCCGCCTGAACGAGGCCGCCGGCCTGCTGCGATCCGCCGACCCGGACGCGATCGAGTCCTGGCACCGGGGTGCGCGCGAGGACCGCCGTCGCCTGCTGGACGCGGGCGTCGCAGGCGGCCCGGTCACCGAGGTTCGGATCGCGATCGACAACCGGCCCGGCACCGTCGCCGAGATCGCCCTGGCCCTGGGCCACGCCGCGGTCAACATCGAGGACATGGCGCTCTATCCCGCATCCGACATGACCAGCGGAGCGGTTTCGCTGTGGATCGCCGGTGCCGAGGAGGCCGAGCGTGCTGTCGGGATCGTCCGCGATCTCGGCCACGCGGTGACGCTCGCGTCCGAGTCGTGACGCAGTTCGCTCCGGCGAGCCGGCTGCGCGGCGAGCTGCGCCCGCCGTCCGACAAGTCGATCTCCCATCGCGCGGCGATGCTCGCTGCGATGGGGGAGGGCACCGCGGAGATCAGCGGGTATCTCGACTCCGCCGATACCCGCTCGACGCTCACCGCGGTTGCCGCGCTCGGCGCCGGCGTGGAGGAGGTCGCCGCGGAGCCCGACGGGCTATCTCTGCGAATCCAGGGCGTGGGCCTGCGCGGGCCCGCAGCCGGGGAGATCGACGTCGGCAACGCCGGCACGCTGCTTCGCATCCTGCCCGGCTGGCTGGCTGGGCAGGCCGACGGCGAGTGGATCCTCGATGGCGACGAATCGATTCGGCGTCGCCCCGTCGACCGCGTCGCGGTGCCCCTCGCCGCGATGGGCGCCGACGTTTCCTGCCGCGACGAGCGCCTGCCGCCGCTGCGGGTGCGCGGCTCGGCGCTCACCGGCACCGAGCACCGGCTCGAGATCGCGAGCGCCCAGGTCAAGTCGTGCCTGCTCTTCGCGGGGCTCCTCGCCGACGGGGAGACGACCGTTGCCGAGCCCGCTCCCAGCCGCGACCACACCGAGCGGATGTTGGGTGCCGCCGGCGTGCGCAGTTCACCGCGCTGGACTCTCGGTGACCGTCGAGCCGGCCGAGCGAACTGCTGGCTAGGTGAGGTGGTCCGTCCCCGGCGACTTCTCCTCGGCGGCGTTCTGGATCGTTGCGGCGACCCTGATCGGGGACAGCGAGGTGCGGCTACGCGGGGTGAACCTGAACGAGACGCGGACGGGCCTGCTGCCGATTCTCGAGCGGATGGGTGCTGCGGTCGAGGCGTTGCCCGCGGAGGAGAGCGGCGGTGAGCCGGCGGGCGAGGTCATCGCTCGCCACGGCCCGCTGCGCGCGGCGCTCGTCCGAGGCGAGGAGATCCCGCGCTCGATCGACGAGCTGCCGCTGGTCGGCCTCGCGGGGTGCTTCGCCGAGGGCGAGACCCGGGTGATCGACGCGGCCGAGCTGCGCCACAAGGAGTCGGATCGGATCGCGGCCACCGTCGGTGCCCTCAACGCGATGGGTGGTGATGCAGAGGAGCTGCCCGACGGCTTCGTCGTCCGCGGCACAGGTGGCCTGCGCGGCGGGGCGATCGATTCAGGCGGCGATCACCGGATGGCGATGATCGGCGCGATCGCCGGCCTCGCCTCGAGCGAGGGCGTCGAGGTCGGCGGCATGGACGCAGCCGCGGTCAGCTACCCGGGCTTCGAGCGCGACCTCGCCACGCTAACTCGCTGAACGTCCCGGAGTGATCGCTGGGGCGACCACTCAGGGACGTTCGGTGCGTCAGGTCCGGTTGGATGGGTGGCCCACGCCGGGCCAGGGGGAGAGCATCAGGAGCAGGCGGGCGTCCTCGGTCGCCTTGACCTCGTGGCGCTCGTTCGGGTCCCACTCGACCACCAGGCCGGTGCCGCCGGAGACGGACTCGCCGTCGGGCTTCGAGACCTCGATCTGACCGCCGATCACCACGAGCCAGGCGCGCTCGTGGACCTGGTGCTCGTTCAGCATCGTGCCGGCGGGGAGCTGGAGGACGATGGCGCGACCCTCCGCCTGAGAGTCGATGACGACCGGGCTTGACGGTTCGACGTCCATGTCGGCGATGTCCCAGTGCTGCATCTGACTCCTCTCCTCGGTTGCCGAACCGACTCTATCTTCAAGCCCATGGTCATCGCCATCGACGGCCCCGCAGGGGCCGGCAAGTCGACAGTTGCGCGGGCGCTCGCGTCTGAACTCGGGTTCACGTATCTCGATTCCGGCGCGATGTACAGGACGATCGCGCTCGTCGCGCTGCGCGAAGGCGTCCACCTGGACGCCGGCGACTCCCTCGGGAAACTCGCCGCCGGCCTCGATCTCGCCCTCGGCGACGGGACGGTGGCGCTCGCCGGCGAGGATGTGAGCGACGCGATCAGGGAGCCGGACGTCTCCGCCGCCGCCTCGAGGGTCTCGGTCCACCCGGAGGTCCGCGAGTCGATGGTCGCCCGGCAGCGGGAGCTGATCGATGCCGGCCGGTACGTCGCCGAGGGCCGGGATATCGGAACCGTCGTCAGCCCGGACGCACCGCTCAAGGTCTTTCTTACGGCTGCGCCGGACGAGCGCGCTCGCCGCCGCGCCGCCGATACCGGTGAGGACCCGTCCGCCGTGGCCGCCGCCCAGGCAGAGCGCGACGAGCGCGACACGGAGCGCGAGCACGGCGCACTGCGTGCTGCCGACGACGCGGTGGAGCTGGACACCACGGGCCTCGGGGTCGACGAGGTGGTCGCCCGGATCGCCGGGCTTGCGCGGGAGCGAGGTCTAACATGAAAACCGCCGAATCCTCCGCTTCGCGTCCGGTTCGGCTCGATCTCATCTGCATGAGATGAGCATTCCCCAGATCGCCGTCGTCGGCTTTCCCAACGCCGGCAAGTCCACCCTCGTCAACCGCCTCATCGGCGGCCGCGAGGCCGTCGTCCACTCCGAGCCGGGGGTGACCCGCGACCGCAAGGTCCTCGAGGGCGACTGGAACGGCGTTCGCTTCGCGCTGGTCGACACCGGCGGCGTCGACCTCGCCGCCGGCGACTCACTCTCGCGTGCCGTCCAGGACCAGGCACGCGAGGCGATCGCGGCGGCCGACGCGATCCTCTTCGTCGTCGACGCCCGCTCCGGGCTCGGCCCGGGCGACGCCGAGCTGGCCACGATCCTTCGAGGCGCAGAGCAGCCGGTGATCGTCGTCGCGAACAAGGTCGACAGCGTCCGCGACGAGCCACTCGCCGCCGAGCTGAACGCGCTCGGTCTGGGCGAGCCGATCCCCGTCTCGGCGACCCACGGCCTGGGCAGCGGTGACCTGCTCGATCGGATCGCGGGGATCGCGAGCGAGATCGGGACGGGGGAGGAGGATCACGGCGGCGCCGTCCGGCTCGCCGTCGTCGGCCGTCCCAACGCGGGCAAGTCCTCGCTCGTCAACCGCTTTCTCGGCACCGAGCGGGTGATCGTCTCCGACGTCGCCGGCACGACCCGTGACGCGATCGACACCCCGCTCACCTTCGAGGGCCGCGAAATGGTCCTGGTCGACACCGCGGGCCTGCGACGTCGAAGCCGCCTCGGCACATCGATCGACTATTACGCCCAGCTGCGCACCGAGCGGGCGGCCGAGCGCGCCGACGTCGCGATCGTCGTCTGCGATGCCTCCGAGGGCCTCGTCGCCGACGACCTGCGCGCCGCCGAGCTCGCGATGCGCTCCGGCTGCGCGACGATCGTCGCGCTGAATAAGTGGGACGTGGGGGAGACCGACCTGGAGGACGCGCGCGCCCGGCTGGAGAAGCGCCTTCGGCTCCGCCCCCGTGTCGTAGCCGCCTCCGCGAAGACCGGTCGCAACGTGCCGACCCTGCTCCGCGAGGCGATCCGGCTCGCGGACCTGCGGGCCGAACGGATCCCTACCCCCGAGCTGAACCGCTTCGTCGGCGACGTGGTGGCGCTCCGGCCGCCGCCGTCGAAAGACGGGCGCAGACTCCGGCTGCTCTATGCCGCCCAGATCGGGACCGCACCGCCAAGGTTCGCCGTCCAGGTCAACGATCGCAAGCTCGTCGTTCGCGATTGGGCCTACTTCTTCGAGAATCGCCTTCGCGAGCGCTACGGCCTCGAGGGCGTGCCGCTGGTGATCGACTTCGTGCCGCGCAAGCGGCGCGGGCGCTCGCGAGAAGCGGCCGGGGTATAACGCGGGGGTGCCACGCTGGCCGAAACTTCCCTCCGGGGAGGGGATCCGCGAACGGATTCGCTCCCGCCGAGCCGCGCGCGCTGCGAAGCGGTCCCAGGAGGGGACCGAAGGGACGGAGCCTTTGGGGACGGAGACCGAGGGGACGGAGCTGGGGACAGAGGGGTCGGAGACCTCGGGGCGGCGTTCGCTTCGGGATCGGCTTCCCTCGCGTCCGAGCCTCCCGTCTCGTCCCAGCCTCCCATCGCGCCCGAGTCTCCCCTCGCGGCCCCGGCTGCGCCGCCGGGATGAGAGCGAGGGCGAGTCGCGGTCGGGACTGTCGCTCGGCTCACGCATCGCCTCTGCGCTTCGCAGCGTCCGCTACGTCTTTGGCGACGCCCTGTACGTCATCGGGCGCGGCCTCGAGGCGATTGGCCGCGGACTGGTCGCCGTCGGCTCCAGCCTGCGCGGATTCTGGTTCCGGTTCTCCCTCCACACCCGGCGCCGGATCGCAGCGGCGCTCGCGTTCGCGGCCTTCGTCGCGATCGTCTGGTTCGCCGCCGTCCCCAACCTGCCATGCCAGTTCCCGGCGGGCGATACGTGCCCGCCCGAGGACGACGCCGCCAAGATCGTCCCGGGCAACGCGCTCGCCTACGCCCACGCGAACGTCGACCCGGAGACCGACCAGTTCGCGGCCGCGACGCAGGTCGCCGCACGTCTTCCCAGCCTCACCGAGCAGCTGCTCGCCTTCGCGCCGGGTCCCAGCGGCGTCGGGGTGGGCGGGCCCGGTGGGTTTGACTTCGAGGCGGACGTGCGCCCGTGGCTTGGCGGCGAGATCGCCCTCACCTTCGTCCCCGGGGAGGGCGGTGGGGTCGATCAGGCGTTCCTCTTCGAGGTCGCGAGCACGGCGGGGGCCGAGGCCTTCGCCGAGTCGATGGCCTCGGGCCCGCAGACGGAGTCAGACCACGCCGGCGTCGCTGTGCGCGTCGACCAGCGCGGCGAGGCGAGCGCGATCGTCGCCGGCTTCCTGGTCATCGGCAGCCAGGCCGCCGTCGAGAGCACGATCGACGTCGCCCAGGGCGATGCTCGGGCGCTCACCACGTCGGCCGTCTATGAGCAGGTGCTGCAGGCGCTGCCCGAGGACGCGGTCGCTGAGATCGCGGTTTCCGAAGATGGCGTCGCCGAGTTGCTCGCGGAGGACCCAGGAACGCTCGGCTCTATGGATGCCTTCATCGACTTCGAGGCGACCACCGGAGCGGGTGCCGCGCTCGTTGCGGAGGAGGGCGCGATCGAGGTCTCCCTGCACTCCCAGCTCGACCCGGAACGGACCGAGGCATCGCCCGGCTTCTTCGAGGCGTTCCCGGCCTTCGAGCCCTCCCTCACCGCGGACCTCAGCCCTGAGACTCTGGGCTACCTCGGCCTCGGCGATCCGGCCGCCTCGATCGAGGACCTCTTCACCCAGGCGATCGCCGAGGCACCGGGGGTTGCGACGGGCTTCGACGACCTGATCGACGATCTCCAGCGAACGGGCAAGCTCGACGTCCAGTCGGAGCTGCTGCCCCTGCTCCGCGGCGAGGCCGCGTTCGCGATCCAGCCGGCGGGCGGCGCCGCAGAGAACACGGGGGAGGGAGAAGGGGAGTCCGAGGCGCCGGTCCCCGGCTCGGACATCGGGCCCGACAACCCCGGTGAGGTCTCGCCGGAGGACCTTCTGCCGTCCGAAGGGGCGCCACCCGCGCCCGGCGTCGTGCCGCCCACCGGTGTTCCGTACTTGCTCTTCGTCGCGGACGAGGTCGAGGAGGGCGTTGCCCAGGAGTCCCTCGCGAAGCTGCAGGGCCCGCTGGCCGAGGCACTCGATCCCGCCGAGTCGCTGCAGGCCCCGGTCTTCGAGAAGCGCGAGATCGAGGGGGTCGAGGGTGCCAGCCTGCGGCTCTCGCGCACGGTCGACCTCACCTATGCGCTCTTCGACGGCAAGCTCGTCGTGGCGACGGATCCGCGCGGAGTCGCCCAGGTCGCCGGAGGCAAGGGCGGACTGGGGGACACGGTTCCCTACAAGGAGGCGACGGAGGGCTTGCCCGAGGAACCGTCGCTCCTCGCCTACCTCAACCTGACCGACCTGCTCGCGCTCGCCGAGCGCGAGGGGCTCGCGGAGGATCCCGCCTACGCGCTGTTCGCCACCGACCTACGCCGCCTGGAGTCGTTGGCACTCACGGTCGAGCAGGGGGAGACGACGCTGGACACGACCGTGCGCGTCCCCGTCGGCTGACCCGGCTCGCATTCCGGAATCGCCCACTAGCATCCCCGCCTTCATGGCCGAGAGCTCCTACCTGTTCACCTCGGAATCGGTAACCGAGGGCCACCCCGACAAGGTCGCCGACCAGATCTCCGACGGCGTGCTTGACGCCGTCCTGAGCGACGACCCGACCGGCCGTGTCGCCTGCGAGACGCTCGTCAACACGGGCCTCGTCGTCGTCTCCGGCGAGATCTCGACCGACACCTACGTGGACATCCAGGAGATCGCCCGCGACACGATCCGCCGGATCGGATACACGGATGCCGACCTGGGCTTCTCGGCCGACTCCGCGGCCGTCCTGAACGCGATCGACAAGCAGTCGCCGGACATCGCCCAGGGCGTCGACGAGGCGCTCGAGGCACGCACCGACCCGGCGGACGACGACGAGCTCGACGTCGCCGGCGCGGGCGACCAGGGAATGATGTTCGGCTACGCGACGAACGAGACGCCCGAGCTGATGCCGCTGCCGATCTCGCTTGCGCACAAGCTCGCCCATCGGCTTGCAGAGGTCCGCAAGGGCGAGGTCGTCCCCTACCTGCGGCCCGACGGCAAGACTCAGGTCACGGTTCGCTACGAGGACGGCAAGCCGGTCGAGATCGAGAAGCTCCTGATCTCGACCCAGCACAAGGATGGAATCGATACGGACACGCTGATCCGCCCCGACCTCTGGGAGCACGTGGTCCATCCGGTCCTCCCGGCCGGCCTCTACGACGAGGCGAAGCTGAACACGAACAAGAACTTCCTCGTCAATCCCACCGGCCGCTTCGTGATCGGCGGGCCGGTCGGCGACGCGGGCCTGACCGGGCGGAAGATCATCGTCGACACCTACGGCGGCATGGCCCGCCACGGCGGCGGCGCGTTCTCCGGCAAGGACCCCTCGAAGGTCGACCGTTCCGCCGCCTACGCGGCGCGCTGGGTGGCGAAGAACGTCGTCGCCGCCGGGCTCTCCGACCGCTGCGAGGTCCAGGTGGCCTACGCGATCGGCGTCGCCCACCCGGTTTCGGTCATGGTCGAGACGTTCGGCACCGAGAAGATCGACCGCGCCAAGATCGCCGAGCTCGTCAGCGAGAACTTCGACCTGCGGCCCGGCTCCTTCCGCGCGGAACTCGACCTGCACCGCCCGATCTACCAGAAGACCGCGGCCTACGGCCACTTCGGCCGGGAGGACAAGGACTTCACCTGGGAGCGCACCGACCGCGCCGACGCACTCCGCTCCGCCGCCGGGCTCTAGGCCTTCAGGGCGGCGCGGATCGTTGCGACGACCAGGCTCGGGCTCGTCCCGCAGCTGCCGCCAGGTAACCCGGATCGTGCGGTAGCCGGCCCGGAGCAAGGAGCCAGCGGAAGTCGCGGGTGGCCGGTGCGCGTTCTCGAAGACCAGGGCGGGGTTGATCTCTGGGAGGGCGAGGTCCTCAGCGCGTCAGGAGCTCAAGAGGCGGCGTTCGCAGCGGTTCTTCGAGCGCTTCGTTTGTGGAGTCAGGTTCGAGCACGGCGGCCATCCAGTGCTCAGACGGGCCTGAGGTGGCGGCGGCCGAGGGAGTAGACGCCGGGGTTAGGAGCGCTGAAGGTCGGCTCGGAGCGCAAGTCGGTCGGCGGACTCCGCCGTCGCTGAGCCTCGGCGACAAGCAGAGCTTCTGGTGAGGGTGAGGCCCTGGTTGTCGGCGGCAGCGTCGAGCTAGCGCGCGAAATCTCGGCCTCCCGCGCGCCTCCCAAGCGGACGTGTGGCGGATAACCGTCGACTGGTCGATCGGTTTGCCGCCACACGTCTGATCCTGAGCGGTTTCGTGTCGCCTGTGGCGCGCGCGGTGTCACGGAAGCGTCACGGACGTCACCCCTTTATTGCCGCTAGTTGTTGCCGTTTTTCGCCCCTCACGGCCGTCTCGATCTCGCGGGCCCTGACCGGCTCGGTCCGCTCCGCCACAAACCGCGGCAATAGCGAAAGCGCAGCCGCGCTGTCGTCGGCCTCGACCTGCCACCACGCCTCGTGGCGGCCGTCGAGGCAGTTGCAGAGGGCAGGCCGCCCTCGCAGCGGGCTGGGGAAGCCCCTCCACGCTGCGAAGGCGGCTGCGCATTCGGCCGGCTGGTGCCGGTGATGGAGTAGGTACGTCGCGCATCACCGGGCTTCGCCGACGATCGTGAACGGAGTGGTCAGTGGCGCGGAGCCGGGGACCGAGGCTGCGATCGTGTAGCGACCGGGCTTCAGGGCGCGCCTCGTGTTAACGCGACCCTGGAGGCGGACGCTGTTGGCGCCGGCTCGGGCGTCGACCACGATCGACCTGGCACTGCCGCCCTTGCTGCGCTGGAACTGCAGCGTGACCCTGGCGTCCGCGGTGAGACGGAACTCGATCCTGCCGCCGCGCTTGCCGCGCACCAGCCGGGGTGCCGAGCTGCCGACGCGGATTCGCTTCGGCGTCACCCGCAGGTCGCTGAGCGCCGCGCCACCCTGCTCAGGAGGGCTCCGAGCTCGCGCAACGCGGAGAGCAACCGCGTCTTGCCGATCCCGGGCTCGCCGACAAGCTCCAGGACCGATGCCTCACCGCTATCGAGCCGCTCGAGCGCGGCCCGGATCCTGCTCAGTTCGTCCTGTCGCCCGACCAGGGTCAGGCGACGGGCTCGCGAGGCTCGTGCTGCCCGTGATCCGTGCCCATGCCGTCGTCGCCGGCGAGCCGCGTGGCGCGGTCGACCTGGTGGACGACCTCCTCAGGCTGGGCGACTCCCTCGAAGACGAAGTTGTAATCGTCTCCGGCTGCGGTGTCGAAGTCGACGTTGCCGATCTGCAGCGCCCTTTGGATCACGCTCTGGTTGTAGTTCACGTTCTGCACTCGCACGAGCCGGGTCTCCTGGATCGTCCGCGAGATGATGCCGCGCTTGATGTGAAGGCGGCGATCGGTGATCACGTAGTCGGTGGCGATCCGTTTGATGAAGCCGATGAGGATCGTCAGCGCGACGCCCACCACGGCGACGATCGTGACCAGGCCCTTGTCCACCCCGTCGCCGATGAATTCTGTGACCAGGCTGACAAGTAGCGCGATCACGGCGGTCGCTGCGATCCCCTTCAGATAGAAGTCGAGGATCGAGCGCCACGAGGGGTGGCCCTCGAAGATCACCTGCTCGCCGGGATTCAGCTTGGGTGCCACGGGTCGGAGCATAAGTGACGCGTCGGGGCGATGTCCGGGCCCGTCCCTAGTTTCAAATCAGAGATGTCCATCGCGAAGGTCGAGCCCCTCACCACCGCCCGCGCCCTGCGGGGGCCGTTCGACTACCTGCTGCCGCCGCGACTCTCGGAGGTCGGGGTCGGCAGCGTCCTTCTGGTCCCGTTCGGGCCGCGCAAGATTCACGGGGTGGTGGTCGACCTGGCTGAAACCAGCGACCTTCCTCGCGAGCGGCTCGCCGAGCCGATCGCCGCCCTCGGCGCAGGCGTGCCGCCGGAGTTGGTCGAGCTCGCACTTTGGACCGCCGCCGAGTACTGCTCGACACCCGCTCGCGGCCTGGGGCTCGTGCTCCCGCCGGGCACCGGTCGCTCGCGTGGCCCGGTGAAGCCGCGAACCGAGCTGCGCATCGCGGCGACCCCAGCGGCAGCCGAGGCGCTGGCCGACGGGATGCGCCTCGGCTCCCGTCAGCGCGCAGTATTGGAGGCGCTCGGCGTGCTCGACGAGGGGCCCGCAAAGCTGCTCGGCGAGGAGCTCGCGGCCGCCGAGCTGGAGGCAGCCGATCGCGCGACGATCCGCCGGCTCGAGGACCGCGGGCTCGTCCGCACCCGCGAGGTCGAGGTCTCGCGCCGGCCCGAGGTCGCCTCGATTGGCGCGGTCCGCGGGCCCGTTGAGCTGACGAAGGATCAGCGGCGTGCGGTCGATGCCATCGAGTCGGCGCGCGGCTCTCGCTTTCTACTGAACGGCGTTACCGGCTCCGGCAAGACCGAGGTCTATCTGGCGGTCGTCCAGGCGGCGCTCGGGCGTGGGGAGGGGGCGATCGTCCTCGTCCCGGAGATCGGGCTCACCCCCCAGACGATGGGCCGCTTCCGCGAGCGCTTCGGCGACCGCGTCGCCCTTATGCACTCGCAGCTCTCCGACGGTGAGCGCGCCGACGAATGGCGCCGCCTGCGGACCGGCGAGGCGCAGATCTGCGTCGGTCCCCGCTCGGCGGTGTTCGCGCCCGTCGGCTCACTCGGCCTGATCGTGGTCGACGAGGAGCACGACGCCTCGTACAAGCAGGAGGGCGATCCTCGTTACGACGCGCGCCACGTCGCCCGCAAGCGCGCCGAGCTCTGCGGCGCGACCCTCGTCGCCGGCACCGCGACACCCCGACCGGAGAGCTGGCTGGAGCTGGAGCGGCTGGACCTGCCCGAGCGTGTCGACTCCCAGCCGCTGCCGGAGGTCGAGATCCTCGACATGCGCGAGCGTTCCGGGCGCTCCGGTCCCCTTCACCAAAGCACCCTCGATGCCCTCCAGGCCCTGCGTGCCGAGAGCGGCAAGGCGATCGTCCTCGTCAACCGGCGCGGTTACGCCCCGCACCTCAGCTGCCGCTCCTGCGGCCGCGCCTGGGGCTGCCCGGAATGCGACGTCTCGCTCGTCGTCCACCGGCACGCGGGGCGGCTTGCCTGCCACCACTGTGGCCACGGGGAGCCGCTGCCGGCGACCTGTCCCGACTGCGGCTCCGTCAGCCTTGCCCAGGCCGGCGTGGGCAGCGAGCGGATCGCCGACGAGCTCGCCGAGATCCTCTCGCCAATTCCGATCATGCGGCTCGATTCCGACTCGGCGAGCGGCGGCAGCGGGCACCTCGGCGTCCTGCGCCGTTTCCAGGAGGCATCCTCGGCGGTGCTCGTCGGGACCCAGATGGTCGCCAAGGGCCACGACTTCGCCGACGTCACGCTGAGCGTCGTTCTCGACGCCGACGCGAGCCTGCGCTTCCCCGACTTCCGCGCCGAGGAGCGCACCTTCGCGCTCGTCGCACAACTCGCTGGGCGGAGTGGCCGCGGCGAGGCAGGGGGGAGGGTTCTGGTCCAGACCCTGGCGCCGGACGCCCCGAGCATCGTCGCCGCGTCCCGTCATGACGCCGCCGGCTTTCTCGCCGGCGAACTCGAGCGTCGCCGTGAGCTGAACTACCCGCCGTACGCGAGCCTGATCCGAATCGAGCTGACCGCGGAGGCCGAGTCCGACGCCGAGGCCGCGGCCGCCGGATTGGCGGCTCGGCTCGGCCCGGCGCTGCCCGCCGCCGCGACCTTGCTGGGGCCGGCGCCGCGCTTCCGCCTGCGCGGCCGCAACCGCCGCCAGCTCCTCGTGAAGTCTCCCGATCGGGCGGCGGCCGTTCGGTCGGTTCGCGACGCCGTCGAGGCCGCCGTCGGCGCCCGCGAATTGCGCCAGGTCTCGGTCAGCGTCGACGTGGATCCGCAGTAAATCTCCTTAAACTCGGAGTTGTGAGCGAGCAGCCTGCACAGGCCGAGCTGGAGACCGAGCCGATCGAGCCCGAGGGGCCCGACGACGATCGCGTCGAGGGCCTCGATGAGGAGACCCTGGAGCGCCGGCGCGAGGCGCTCGCCGTCGTACGCAAGTTCGGCGACCCGGTCCTGCGCTCGCCCGCCTCGCCGGTCGAGGACTACGGGCCGGGACTGGCTGCCGAGGTCGAGCGGATGGTGGCGATCATGCACGACGCCCTGGGCGTCGGGCTCGCGGCGACGCAGCTCGGCGTGATGCGCCGCCTGCTCGTCTTCCAGGCCGGTCCCGACGCCACCCCGACCGCCCTCGTGAATCCCGAGGTCGAGTGGCGTTCCGACGAAGGGGAGACCGCGGAGGAAGGGTGCCTCAGCCTCCCGGGAATAGTCGTCGACGTCGAGCGCCCGTTGCACGTGCGGGTCAGGGCCACCGACGCAGCGGGTGATCCACTCTCGGTCGAGGCCTCCGGGCTCGAGGCGCGGGTGATCCAGCACGAGGTCGACCACCTCGACGGCGTCCTGATGCTCGACCGCACCACGCGCGATCAGCGGAAGGGCGCTCTGCGGGCTCTGCGCGACGGCACCTCGTTCAGCCCGGATCCCGACCCGACGGATCCGGAGGCCGCGAGGGCGGCCACGAACGGCGACTAGTTCGCCACCGTTCGCCACGGGCCTGACCGTGCGCACCGTCTACCTCGGCACCTCCGACTTCGCCGCCCGCGTCCTGGGCCGGCTCGCCGATTCGCCGCATCGCCCCGCGCTCGTAGTCACGCCGCCCGACAGGCGGAAGGGCCGCGGCCGCCGGATGGCCTCGCCGCTGGTCGCCGACGCGGCGCGGGAGGCCGGGATCGAGCTGCTCCAAGCGGCGAGCGTCAACGAGCCGGAGGCGGTCGAGACGATTCGCGCGGCCGAGCCGGAGATCGCGGCGGTCTGCGCGTTCGGGCAGCTGATCAAGCCGCCCCTGCTCGACGAGCTCGAGATGCTGAACGTCCATCCCTCGCTCCTGCCCCGGTGGCGCGGCGCCGCGCCGATCGAGCGGGCGATCATGGCCGGGGACGAGCAGACCGGGGTGACGATCATGCGCCTCACCGAGGGCCTCGACTCGGGCCCGATCGGGCTCCAGGAGGAGGTGGCGGTCGGTCCGGGCGATGATTTCGGCGACCTGGAGCCGCGGCTCGCGGATCTCGGCGGGGAGCTCCTCGTCCGCGCGTTCGATCTGCGCGCCGCCGGCAAGCTGGACCTGGCGGAGCAGGACGACTCGCAGGCCACCTACGCCGAGAAGATCGCGGGCGCCGACCGCCGCCTCGACCCCGCCCGCCCCGCGACCGAGCTCGCCAGGACGGTGCGGGCCCTGACCCCGCACATCGGGGCGTTCTTCGAGGTCGGCGAAGCCGATCGGCTCGGCGTGCGGAGCGCGGAGGCCGCGCAGGGCGACCTCGAGCCCGGAACGGTTGCGGCGGCTGACGGCGGACTCGCGGTGGGAACCGCCGAGGGGATCCTCCGGCTGCTGGTCGTTCAACCGCCAGGCGGCAAGCCCATGTCCGTGGCGGATTACCTGCGCGGGCGCCGGCCTCCCGCCCACCTGCATTGAGCGCCACCCCCGCGCGCCGCGCTGCGTTCGAGGTCCTGCGCCGGGTCTTCGAGGACGGCGCCTGGGCCGACCGGGCCCTGCCCGCGGCGCTTCGCCGGGCCGGGGTCACCGAGCGCGAGCGCGGGCTCGCGCAGCGGCTTGCCTACGGGGCGGTGCAGCGGCGCGGAACGTCCGACTGGTTGATCGGGCGATTCGCGGAACGCCGTCCCGATCGTCTCGACGACCCGGTTCTCGCGGCGCTCCGCCTGGGCCTTTACGAGCTGCTCTTCTCGGAGGCCGCCGATCACGCCGCCGTCGACCAGGCCGTCGAGCTCGCGAAGTCCTCGCCGCGCGGGAAGCGGGGCGCCGGCCTGGTGAACGCGGTCCTCCGCCGCGCGTCACGCGAGGGCGCCGCCGCGATCGACTCGCTCGCCGAGGACGAGCCGGGCACGGCTGCGGCGCGTCACTCCTATCCGCCGTGGCTCGCGGAGAAGTGGTGGGGTGAGCTCGGTCCCGCCGCCGCGCTCGCCGTGATGGAGGCGGGTAACCGGCCGGCCGAGACCGCGCTGAGGGCCAACACGCTCCGCGTCACCCCCGACGCGCTGCTCGCCGAACTTCAGGCCGGTGGCGTGGAGGCCACGCCCGCGCCGGGTCCCACGCCTCTGGACGTACCCGAGTCGATCATCGTCACCGGCCCGCTCGGGGAGGCGGGAGTGGCCGCGCTCGAGTCGGACCGCGCCGTCGCACAGTCGCGGGCGTCCGCCGCGGTCGTCGCCGCCCTGGATCCCCAACCCGGCGAGCGCGTCCTCGACCTCTGCGCCGGACCCGGCGTGAAGACGAGCCAGATCGCCGCGCGGATGCAAAACGACGGCGAGATCAGCGCGGTCGAGCTGCAGCCGAAACGGGCCTCTCAGGTGCGCGAGCTCTGCGAACGCCTTGGCGCCTCGATCGTGAACGTGGTGGAGGCGGACGCGGCTGGGTCTGGCGACCTGGGCGCTGGCTACGATCGGGTCCTCGTGGATCCTCCCTGCTCGGACCTGGGAACACTCGCCTCCCGGCCCGATGCCCGCTGGCGCAAGGAACCCGGAGATCCGGACCGCCTCGCGGCGATCCAGTCACGGATCCTCGCTCGCGGCGCCGATGCTCTCCGCCCAGGGGGGACACTCGTGTACTCCACCTGCACGATCTCCGCGCCGGAGAACGAGGACCTGATCGGTTCGTTCACCGCCGGCAATTCCGGCTGGAGCGCCGACAGCACCCAGCTACGTCCGGACCTCCAGGGAAGCGACGGCTTCTTCACCTCTCGCCTCACGCATGAGCGCTGACGAGCTGCCCCGGCCGAGCTGCCCCGGCTGCGGTGAACCGTGGCTGCGCCCGACCAACCTGCCGGGGCGCTACCGCTGCGTCTTCTGCCTCAGCCGCTACGAGCTCGTCTCGGCCTGCCCGGGCTGCGGAGAACACCAGACGATCGCCCGCATGCGCTCGACCGAGGACATGCTCTGCCAGCATTGCGGCAGCTCGATGCTGACGCCGGTCTGATGGAAACGCAAGCCCTCTACAAGAGCAAGCGGGTCGCACCCTCGATCCTGTCCTCCGACTTCTCCAGGCTCGGCGCCCAGGTCGCCGAGGTGATGGACGCAGGCGCGCGGGTGATCCACGTCGACGTCATGGACGGCCACTTCGTCCCTCCGATCACGATCGGCCCGCTGGTCGCCGGCTCGATCGCCGACCAGGTCCACGATGCCGGCGGCGCGATCGACGTCCACCTGATGATCGAGCGGCCGGAGAACCACATCGAGGAGTTCGCGAAGGCCGGCGCCGACTCGATCACGATTCACGAGGAGGCCACCGCGCACACCAACCGCACGCTGCACGCGATCCGCGAACTGGGCTGCCTCGCCGGCCTCGCGATCAACCCCGGCACCCCCGTCGAGGCGACCGAGGAGCTGGGGGAGGCCGCCGACCTGGTCCTCTGCATGACCGTCAACCCCGGCTGGGGCGGCCAGCCGTTCATCACGACCTCGCCGGACAAGGTCGAGCGGCTGCGGAAGACGGTCAGCGAGCCCCTGATCGAGGTCGACGGTGGCATCGACGCCGAGACGGCTCCGTCCGTCGCCGCCGCTGGCGCCACCCTCTTCGTCGCCGGCTCGGCGATCTTCGGCGCCGACGACCCGGCGGCCGCCTACGAGTCGATCGCGGCCGCGGCCGGCGCCGAGTAGTCGCTCAGGGTGCGGTGTACGCCCAGGTCGCGGAGATCGAGACCTCGCCCGCCGCGACGGAGTAGAAGCGGAGCGCAAAGCCGAACGGCGACGCCGGTCCGGTGACCCTGCCCGAACCCGTGCCCTCCTCCTCCATCGCGTTGGTGCCCACGGTCGGGCCCTCGCTGTCGTACACGCACAGCCGGCCGGGCGGCGCGATCGGAGCCGCGTAGCTGCCCTGACAGATGGTCGTGTTCTCGTAGTTGCCGTCGACGATCACGTTCGCGTCGGTGAGAGGTTCCGGTGCGGCCACCGGGAGCGTTCCCAAGACGTAGAACTCCTGGCTGCCGGCCGCCGCGTTCAGCTGACCGCCGACGACGCCCCTGACCGTCTCGCCGCTTCGAAGCAAGTCGAGCGCCGAGCGCCCGGCCGTGCCGGCGGCGCCCGCTTCGCCCTGCGGCCCCTGGGTGCCCGCGGGGCCCTGCGGCCCGGTCTGAGACCAGGCGACGGTCTTCTCGCCCTTGCCGCACTTCTTTCCCTTCAACAGATCCAGGTCGCCGGACTTCTTCTGGAAGCACGCGTCGACGTCGCCATCTCCGCCGATCGGGTCGAACGCCGCATACGCGCCGGCGCCCGTGAGGACGAGGAACAGAGCGAGGAGGCCCGCCCACTGGTTGCGAAGTTGTCTCACGAAATCCAGTATCGGCCGCGTTCGGGAACCAAAATACCGGACTTTTCGCGCCCGACTACCAGGGTTATCCCGGCACTGTGCCTGAGCCCTAGTTCGCCTCGTCGGCGGCCGCCAGCCGCGCCTCGAGCTCCGCGGGTGAATCGGGGGCCGGCACGTCCTCGGCGCGTCCGTGCGGATAGCGGTAGACGAGGTAGAGCAGGAGCGCGAGGAGCCCGGCTGAGACGGTGAATCCGACCTCGATTCGGCGGTACTCGTCGAGGACCGAAGTTAGGTTCCAGCCGAGGAAGGCGATCGCACAGGCGACCCAGCACGCCGCGGCGCGGCGCACCTGGCCCTGGGCGACCGCGGCCTGGTTCAGCGTCGCCGCGCAGAGGTAGAGGCCCATGCCGGCCGTGACGATCAGCAGGCCCTCGCGGTCGTATTCGAACTTGTCGCCGAAAGCGATCTGCATCAGCTCGGGGCCGGCGATGGCGACGACGACGGCCGTGAACGCGGCGAAGGCCGCGACGGCCCACAGGGTCGACCGCACCGAAAGCCGGAACGCCTCCTGTCCGCTTGCCGGATCGGTCGAGCGCAGGCGGGTGAGGTGGGGGAGAAGGCTGGTTGCCACGGCCTGGAAGAGCTGCAGCGGTGCCCGGGCGATCATCAGGACGTTGAAAATGAACCCGGCGGCCGCGGCGCCGGATGAGGCGTTGACGAGCAGCGGCCCGGCGTTCAGGAAGGTCTGCTCGGAGAGCATGATCAGCAGGACCGCCGCGGCAAAGCCGCTGCCGTGGGCGAGGGTGAACTCCGGCGATGCGCCGTCGGCGCCGCCCGGCTCCGCCTCTGCCTCCGGCGCGGGGTCGGTCCGCACGCCCCGGAAGATTGCGATCGGGACGACCATCAGGCTGATGAATGGCGCAACCGCGATCCCGAGCGCAACGACATCCTGCCCCGTCGCGATGCCGAGCGCGACGGCCAGCGCGAACCCCGTGCGGGCGATCGACTCGAAGAGCATCAGCGCCGCGTAGAGCGGGAAGCGGTGGGTGCCGGCGAAGAAGCCTCGGGCGAAATAGCTCGCCGCATAGGCGAACACCGCGGCGACAAGGATCCAGTAAAGCGTTTCGTTGCCGGACAGGAGGTCGTCGGTCAGCGGACCCTTGAACGCCAGGGCGAGGACGGCGAAGAGCACGGCCAGCCCGCCCTGGATGATCGCTGCGATCCGGACCGGTCCGCCGATCGTCTCGCCGCGCGCGATGTGCTCGGCGAGCGTCCGCGAGAGCAGCTGTTCGACCGGCCGGTACAGCACCGAGACGGTGATGAACACCGCCGACCAGAGGACGACGAGCTCGCCGTAGTCCTGCTTGATCGAGGTTGTGCGAGGCGAGCGCGAAGTAGAAGTAGGTGATGACGCCGGTGGCGCCGACGCCGACGCCGAGCAGGCCGGCGGTCTTGCCGTAGCGCTTCGCCTCGTCGCCGGCCGAGCCCGGCTGGACATCCGGCGCGTTCACCGGTTTATCGCGCCCGGCTCAGGGGCTCTTCGGTCTCGGCCTCTCGGCCGCCGGTGGCTCGCCGGGCTCGTAGTGCGACGGCTCGATCCCGAGGGTCAGCTCCACCCGCCGCACTCGCTCGAAGACGCGCTGGGTTATCACCCGCTGGCCCGCCAATGCGTCGCCCACGACACCGAGGGCGAACAGCTGGACCGCCGCGATCACGAGGACCGCGCCGAGGATCAGCGACTGGATGTGGCCGGTCGAGTCGCCGTTGAAGATCCAGTCGATCAGGAATGGCGTCCACGCCGCCAGCGCGGCGATCGCGACGGCGATCGCGGCCATCGTGAAGACCCGAAGCGGCTCGTACATCGCATACGCGCGGAAGATCGAGAGTGCGTTGCGGCGGACGTACGCCGAGGTCGACGGGAACAGCCGCGACTCGCGGAGCTTCTCGTTCGTGCCGACCTCGACGTGGTCGACAGCGACGAGCATCTTGCCCGCCTGGATCAGGCTCTCGAGCGTGTAGGTGAAGCTGGAGACGACCTGGAGCGAGATCGCCGCCTCCCGGTTGTAGGCGCGGAAGCCTGAGGTCGTGTCGGGGATGTCGGTGCCCGACGCCCGGCGCACGACCCAGCTGCCGAGCCGCTGCAGGAGCTTCTTCGCGCCGGAGAAGTGCTCGATCGTCTGCGTGCGCCGGTCGCCGACGACGAGGTCGGCGTCGCCGGCGAGGATCGGCGCGACGAGCTTCGGGATGTCGGCGGCTCGGTACTGGTTGTCCGCGTCGGTGTTGACGATCACGTCCGCGCCGAGCTTGAGCGCGGCGTCGAGCCCGGCCTGGAAGGCGTTCGCGAGGCCACGGTTGCCCGCCAGCCGGACCAGATGGTCGACGCCGTGCTCGCGGGCGACCGCAAGAGTGCGGTCCGTCGAGCCGTCGTCGATCACGAGCCACTCGACCTCGTCGAAGCCGTCGACCGAGCGAGGCAGCTCCGCGAGCGTCCGCGGCAGCGTCGACTCTTCGTTGAAGCAGGGGATCTGAATGATGAGCTTCACGGCTCGATCAGGGTACGGACATACCATCCCGATCCGTGAAATCGGAGACCCTTCGCAAGCTCGAGCTCGCGGGGCTCGGAGCGCTCGTGGTGGTCACGATCATCGGCTTCGCGCTCTGGCCGAGCTACCCGAACTACGACTCGATCTATTCGCTCGTCTGGGGCAGCGAGCTCCTGCACGGAAACGAGCCCAGCTTCGAGGCGTTCCGCGCGCCCACCCAGCACCCGCTGGCGATCGCGGTCGCCATCGTCCTGTACCCGCTCGGCGGGCTCGCCGACCACGCGCTCGTCCTGCTCACGCTGCTCGCGTTCGTCGCCGTGGTCGCGGCGGTCTACCGGCTCGGCCGCGACTCCTTCGCCCCGCTGGTCGGGCTGGCGGCGGCGCTGGTGATGCTCACCCGCTTCGACTTCCCCTACCTGGCGGTTCGCGCGTACATCGACATCCCGTTCATGGCCTTCGTCCTCTGGGCGGCCGTGCTCGAGTACCAGCGGCCACGGCGGGGCGGGATCGTCTGGGTCCTGCTGGCGGCGGCCGGACTTCTGCGCCCGGAGGCATGGGCGCTGCTCGGGCTCTACTGGCTTTGGATGAGCCTGGGGCCGGACGCGACCTGGCCGCTGCGCCTGCGCTGGGCGCTCTACGCCGCCGCCCCGGCACTGATCTGGGTCGGCATCGACCTCGGCGTCACCGGCGACCCGCTCTACAGCCAACACGCGACGAGCGAGACGGTCTCCACTCTGGATCGTGGCGAGGACCTCGCCGACCTGCCCGGCGCCCTCGCGGTCTCGATGACCGAGCTCGTCAAGCCGCCGGTGATCCTCGCGGGCCTCGCCGGGATCGTTCTGGCGGTGGTGCTCGTGCCGCGGCGGGCGCTGATGCCCGGGATCGTCCTCGCCAGCGGCATCGCCACGTTCCTCGCGATCGGCGCCGCCGGTTTCGCCGTGATCGACCGTTACCTGATCGTCGCCGCGGCGGCCTTCTGCATCTTCGCCGGCTTCGCGATCGCCGGATTCGCCGCGCTCGAGCGTTTCCGCAACCTGCGGATCCTCTGGGCTGCCGGAGCGGCCGTCGTCCTCGTGGCCGTCGTCCTGTTCACGGTGACCCGCACGCTGGCGCTGGGCGAGTTCAACGCCGACCTCGTCTTCCGCTCGGAGGCGAACGCGAGTCTCGAGCGCGTCCTCGAATCGGACCCCGTGCAGACTCGGCTCGACGCAGGCTGCGGTCCCGTCACGACGCCGACCCACAAGATCATTCCGGACGTCCGCTGGGTTCTGGACGCGGACCCGGACGAGGTCGTCTCACGCAGCGACCCGGACCACGAGCCCGGCGACGACGACCTCGTCCTGATCGCCCAGGGCCGCCGCACGCTCGACAAGCAGGCCTTCGACGGGGACACCCCGGCGACCACCCAGCTGCCGCCCGGCCGGGTTCGAGCCGATCGCCCGCGACCGCTACTACTCGGTCTGGGCGCGCTGCGCGCCCTGAGCCACGGTCCGCTTCCCGTTCTTCAACTCGTCGAGCAGGAAGCCGCCGACTGCGATCGCGCAGAGAGCGAACAGGACGACGGCACTCTCCGCCCAGTCCGCGACCGCGGCGATGGCGGTGAAGACCGCCACCGCGGAGAGGACCGCGATGTATGCGGCCGCCCACGGGTGGCTCCTGGCCCAGCGCTCGAGCATCGCCGTCAATACTTGCGCATGCGTACAATCTCCTATTGACTGACCAGTCAATCAGTGTGATGACAGCGACCGCGATCGAACGAGATCAGGAGCGCGCTCACATGCGCCGCGCGCTCGAGCTTGCCGAGCGCGGACGCGGCCGGGTCAGCCCGAATCCCCTCGTCGGCGCCGTCATTGCCCGCGGCGGCGAGGTGATCGGCGAGGGCTGGCACGCGGAGCTCGGCGGCGACCACGCCGAGGTCGCGGCGATCGCCGACGCCCGCGAGCGCGGCGCCGACCCCGCCGGCGCCACCATCTACGTGACCCTCGAGCCCTGCGCCCACCATGGCCGGACGCCTCCCTGCACCGACGCGATCCTCGCGGCCGGGATCCAGCGGGTCGTGATCGCCTCCGAGGACCCGAGCGAGAAGGCGAGTGGCCGCGGCCCCGGCATCCTGCGGGACGAGGGCCGCGACGTCGAGATCGTCCAGGGCGCGGAGGCAGCCGCCGCCCGCCTGCTGAATCAGGCGTTCCGCAAGCACTCG
Organism: uncultured Thermoleophilia bacterium; assembly: GCA_963785155.1. Taxonomy (GTDB): domain Bacteria; phylum Actinomycetota; class Thermoleophilia; order Solirubrobacterales; family 70-9; genus DASUSH01. The sequence goes on along the minus strand of CAWAUB010000006.1, from coordinate 301,310 downwards.
CGCACCGGGCTGCCGCTGGTGACGCTGAAGTCGGCCGTCTCGCTCGACGGCCGCGTCGCCACCCGCTCGGGCGACTCGAAGTGGATCTCCGGCGAGGCGAGCCGGGAGCTGGTCCACCGCTGGCGCGCCGAGTCCGACGCGGTCGCGGTCGGAATCGGCACGGCCCTCGCGGACGACCCGCTGCTCACCGCGCGAGACGTGGAAGCGGTCCGCCAACCGGCCCGCGTCGTCTTCGACTCGGAAGCCCGCCTCCCACTGGACTCAAACCTGGTCAAATCGATCGACGAGGCCCCGCTCTACGTCGTCGCGAGCACCGGAGCCAAGCGGACCGCACCGAAGCCCTCGCAAGCGGCCGGCGCCGACGTGATATGCCACGACGAGGGGCCAGGCCCCTTAACAATCGTCCTCGCCGAGCTTGGCCGCCGCGGGATCACCAGCCTCTTCCTCGAGGGCGGGCCGACCCTTGCCGGAGCCTTCGCCGACGCCGGCGAGATCGACGAGATGCGGATCTTCGTCGCGCCGGTCGTGATCGGCGGCGACGGGCCGAGCCTGCTGCTCGGCGAGGGGATCGAGCGGATGGCCGATGCCGAGCGCGCCCTGGAGCTCACCTCCGAGCGCAGCAGGCGACGACGTCCTTCTACGCGCTCGGCTGAGGGAGTGGTGACGTGTTCACCGGTCTGATCGCGGACGTCGGCAAGGTCGAGTCGATCGATCGCGGCGACGAGGGCGCCCGCCTTCGCGTCTCGACGAGCCTCGCGGGCGAACTCGCCGAGGGCGACTCGATCGCCGTCAACGGCGCCTGCCTGACCGCGGCGGCCGTCGCCGACGGGGGCTTCGAGGCCGATGTGATGAACCAGACGCTCTCGCTGACCTCGCTCGGCCCGCTCGAGCCCGGCGACCCCGTCAACCTCGAGCTCGCGCTGCGCGCGTCCGACCGCCTCGGCGGCCACATCGTCCAGGGCCACGTCGACGGGACCGGGACCGTGGCGGCGGTTCGCGAGGACGGCATCGCACGCCGCATCGAGGTCGAGCTCGCCCCGGAGCTCTCCCGCTTCACCGTCGAGCACGGCTCGATCGCGCTGGACGGCGTCAGCCTGACCGTCGCCGCGCTCACCGATCGCGGCGTCGAGGTCTCGCTGATCCCGGAGACCCTCGAGCGCACCAACCTCGGATCCGCCGAGCCCGGGCGGGTCCTGAACATCGAACTCGACGTCGTCGCCAGATACGTCGAGCGCCTAACGTCTACAAAGGAATAAGCGATGAGTGAATCGTCCACCCATACCGGAGTCTTCTCCTCGGTCGAGGAGGGGCTGGAGGACATCCGCCGCGGCAAGATGATCGTTGTCTGCGATGGCGAGGACCGGGAGAACGAGGGCGACCTCGTGCTCGCCGCTCAGTTCGCGACGCCCGAGGCGATCAACTTCATGGCGAAGGAGGCTCGCGGGCTGATCTGCCTGGCGATGACTCCCGAGCGCTGCGAGGAGCTCGATCTGAACCTGATGGCGGCGAAGAACGAGGCGCCCCTGAAGACGGCGTTCACCGTCTCGATCGAAGCCGCCGAGGGCGTCACGACCGGGATCTCCGCTCACGACCGAGCCCGGACCGTCCAGGTCGCTATCGATCCCCACTCGACTCCGGCGGACCTGCACCAGCCCGGTCACGTCTTCCCGCTCAAGGCGAAGGAGGGTGGCGTCCTCGAGCGCACGGGTCACACGGAGGCCTCGATCGACCTTGCCCGTCTGGCCGGCCTGATCCCGGCCGGGGTGATCTGCGAGATCATGAACGACGACGGGACGATGGCCCGCGTCCCCGACCTGGCCGAGTACTGCGAACGCCACGGCCTGAAGATGATCACGGTCGCCGACCTGATCTCCTACCGGCGGCGCACCGAGAAGCTCGTCGACCGCATCGTCTCGACGAAGCTGCCGACGAAGTACGGGGAGTTCACCGCGGTCGGCTACCGCTCGCTCGTCGACGACAAGCACCACGTCGCGATGGTGAAGGGCGAGGTCTCCGGCACAGACGACGTCCTCGTGCGCGTCCACTCCGAATGCCTGACGGGTGACGTCTTCCACAGCCTGCGCTGCGACTGCGGCGATCAGCTCGAGGCGGCACTCGCGATGATCGAGAAGGAGGGGCGAGGGGTCCTGCTCTACCTATCCCAGGAGGGTCGCGGGATCGGCCTGCTCAACAAGCTGCGCGCCTACCGCCTTCAGGAGGAGGGGCTCGACACCGTCGACGCCAACCTGAAGCTCGGCCTGCCGGCCGACCTGCGCGACTACGGGATCGGCGCCCAGATCCTCGGTGACCTCGGATTGACCAGCATCCGCATCCTCACCAACAACCCGAAGAAGATCATCGGCCTCGAGGGCTACGGCCTATCGGTCACCGAGCAGGTGCCGATCCAGTCCGTCTCGAACCCGCACAACGAGGAGTATCTGCGGACCAAGCGCGACCGCCTTGGCCACAAGCTTCACCACCAGGGCCTCGCCCTCGACGAGGAGCTGATCCACTCCGAGCACCTCGACGACGCGGTCGACATCGAAGCCGACGAGTCGTCCTAGTCGCGCTTACGGTCCGTGTCGCGCGACGGCTGCACCCGCTTCGGCTCGCCGGGCATCTTCGGGTAGTCGGGCGGATAGGGCATGTCGCCCTCGCCCGACGCCTCGTCGCGGTCGTACATCTCGAGCAGGGGGTCGAGTGAGTGCGCCTTGTCGTCGATCGCCGCGAACCGATCGCCGACGTCCGCGAAGCGGGCCGGCATGGTCGCGACCGTGAAGTCCTCGGGCGCGCACTCGCCGACCTCGTCCCAGGTCAGGGGCGCCGACACGGGCGCGCCCGGCTTCGGGCGGACGCTGTAGGGGGAGGCGATCGTGCGGTCGCGCGCGTTCTGGTTGTAGTCGACGAAGACCCGCTCGCCGCGCTCCTCCTTCCACCAGTTGGTCGTCACCTCGCCCGGGAGGCGGCGGCCCAGCTCGCGCCCGAAGGCGATCGCTGCGTGCCGGACGTCGGTGAATGTCCAACGCGGCTCGATCCGCACATAGATGTGGAGGCCGCGGCCGCCGGAGGTCTTCGGAAAGCCCGCGTACCCGAGCTCGCCCAGGAGTTCACGGGCGACCCCCGCGACGCGAACCGCGTCGGCGAAGTCCGTTCCCGGCTGCGGATCGAGGTCGATGCGCATCTCGTCCGGATGATCGACGTCCGCGCGTCGCACCGGCCACGGATGGAAGGTCAGCGTGCCCATCTGAGCGCACCAGCCGACCACGGCGATCTCGGTCGGGCAGACCTCGTCCGCATTGCGTCCGGAGGGGAATTCGATCCGGCACGTCTCGACGTAGTCGGGCGCGCCTCGGGGAATCCGCTTTTGGTAGAAGGCGTCGCCGCCGCCGCGCTCGCGGGTCGAGATGACGATGCCGGGGTGGACGCCCTTCGGCCAGCGCTCGAGTGTCGTCGGCCGCTCCCGCAGGGCCCGCATGATTCCGTCGGCGACGGCGAGGTAGTACTCGACGACCTGGAGCTTCGTCACCTCGGCGGTTCGCTCGGTTGCCGGGAAGATCACGCGGTCCGGATTGGACACCCGCAGGTCGCGCCCGCCGGCGTCGAGGTTGACTGCTTCGGCCTTCGCCATCGTGGGTAGTGTCCCGGCTGGGATGAGCGAGTTCGCGATCTGCGTTGCCACTTTCTACGAAGACCTGGCCGAGCGCCTGGTCAACGGCGCCACCGAGGCTTTCAACGAGAACGACGTCGCGCCCACCTCCGTGCACACCTTCGACGTCGCCGGGGCATTCGAGCTTCCCGCTCGCCGCGAAGTGGTGTGCCGACTCGGGCCGCTTCGCCGGCGTCGCCTGCCTGGGCGCCGTGATCAAGGGCGAGACCGACCACTACGACTTCGTCTGCGCCGAGTCCGCCGCCGGGATCCAGCGCGTCGCGCTCGACACCGGCGTGCCCTGCGCGTTCGGCGTGATCACCTGCGAGACGATGGAGCAGGCGCTCGAGCGCGCCGGCGGCGACAAGCGCGACCAGGGCCGCAACGCCGCCCTCGCCGTGCTCGGCATGGCGAAGCTGCGCGAGTCGATCTAGGCACTCCTGAAAAAGTCCAGGGTGGTGCACCCTGACGACAGGGGCCTGCTCGGGGTGAGAAACTCGCGTTGCGATGGGCGCCGATCAGCGAGCACATACGCCTCAACATCTGGGGCATCGTGGCGCTCTTCGTCGCCCTCGGCGGCACGGCCGCCGCCCTGCCCGGCAAGAACACGATCGACTCGGGCGACATCAAGAAGGCGCAGGTGAAGCGGGGCGACCTTGCGCCGAACTCCGTCGACGGGTCGAAGGTCACCGATGACTCGCTCAAGGGCGCCGACGTCGACGAGGCGAGCCTGAACATCCCCCAGCAGGCGCATCCCGACCAGCCTGCCCCCGAGCGGGGCGGCCGGCGGCGATCTCTCTGGCACCTACCCGGACCCGGAGGTCCTGGAGTCGGGCCTCGTCCCGGGCGGCGACCTCTCCGGCACCCTCGCCGCCGCTCAGGTCAGCGAGGCCGGCCTGACCGCCGCCGGCGACATCACCGGCGCGCTCAACGCGACCGCGATCGCCAACAACTCGATCGGCGTGCAGGAGCCCGGCGTCAACGCCAACGACGAGATCGTCGATCAGGGCGTCGACACCGAGGACGTCCGCAACAACGACCTGACGACCACGGACATCGCGGCCGACACGCTCACAAACGCCGACATCGCCAACAACGACACGATCGGCGACCAGGAGCTCGACGACGTCGAGCGGAGGATCATCATCCCGGCGAGCGAGGTCGGCGCTGCCTCGCTGCTGGGCACGCCGCCGACCGCGACGGTTCGTGGAAGCTCTCCGGCTCTTCAGTTCGCGGCGGCCGGGATCGACGATGTCGACCTCGCCGTTCAGGTCCCGCCTGACCGGGTCGCCGGAACGGCGATCGATGTCCGAGCTCTTGTTCCGGCACGGCGGTGCAGCGACGACGATCGCGTGGGCGCTCGACTGCCTCTCCGTCACCGAGACCACCGCGCCGAACAGGTCGAACAGCGACCTACCGGGTCGCCACCGCTCGCCGGAGGTCCGGGCACGACGAACACCCTCAGGGCTGAAGTCACCTTCGGCGCCATCGAGGCGATACGTGCCCGATTCGCGACGACGACATGCTGATCCTGCGAGTTTCCGCGACGGCGACGATCGGCACTGGACGACAATCCGAACCCCGCCGTTCCTCCACTTCGTCGAGGTCTCCTACACCGCCGAGCGCTAGCGCCGCCCCCGCTACCCTTCCGCGCCGATGGCCAAGGTCTGTTTCAGCTGCGGCAAGAAGCCCGCTTTCGGCAACTCGCGGTCGCACTCGATGACCGCGACCCGGCGGCGCTTCAACCCGAACCTCCAGAAGGTCCGCGTCGACGACGGCGGCACGCCGCGCCGCGTCTACGTCTGCAGCCGCTGCCTGAAGTCCAACAAGGTCACCAAGGCCGCCTAGATCAAAAGATCAGGGTCCTCACCCTGACGACAGGAGCTCCTCGAGTGGCGATAGTCGCCTCGATGAGCGAACACATCCGCCGTCACATCGTCGGCTACATCGCTGTCTTCATTGCCCTTGGCGGGACCGCAGCCGCCCTCCCGGGCAAGAATCAGGTCGACTCGGGCGACATCAAGAAGGCGCAGGTGAAGAGCTCCGACCTCGCAAACGGCGCGATCACCAACCCGAAACTCGCCGTCGACGCCGTCGACGGCTCGAAGGTCGCTCGACAACTCGGTCAAGGGTGCCGATGTCGACGAGGCCTCCCTCAACATCCCACAGCAGGCGATCCCGACGAGCCTGCCGCCGAGTGGTGCGGCTGGCGGCGACCTCAGCGGTACCTACCCGGACCCGCAGGTGCAGGAGTCGGGCCTGATCCCCGGCGGCGACCTCTCCGGCACGCTCGCGGCAGCCCAGGTGAGCGAAGGCGGCCTGACGACCGCCGGTGATGTCACCGGTGCGCTCAACGCGACCGCAATTGCCGACAACTCGATCGGCGTCAACGAACCATCGGCCAGCGTCAATGACGAGATCGTCGACGGCGGAGTTGACTCTCAGGATGTGCAGAACGGCTCGATCGCGGGCGACGACATCGCGGATGCGGAAACCGAATTCTTCATTCCCGCCGCCTCGATCGCCGAGAACGCCGTCGGCGGGGCGGGGCAGCCCCAATACGGGTCGATCAGCGGATTCCCCGCGATCATGTTCGACCCGGCGCACGGACGAGACGCTGACCATCGCAATGCAGGTGCCGGTCGACATCGCCGCTCCCGCCAACGACATTATCCTCAGCTTCGTCACTTCTCCTCCGCGGTGGACCGGGACTGTGGTCTGGCAGCAGAGCCTGGCGGCGGTCTCCCCGTTTTCGGCCGAAACGCCTGTCAGCCCCAACCCCGATTTCGTCCGCGACAACCACCGTCGCGCCTCACCGCACAGGAGGTCGATATCGCGGGCGCCGGTGGATCTGCAGGCCCCGCGGGCTCTGCCGCGGATTTATTGCGAATGCAGGATCACCCGTGACGCCAATGCGGGCGGTGACACCCTGGCGGCGGATGCCGCTCTGCTGGGCGTGACGATCTTGTTCACCACCCGGCGCTGAGAGGCTCGCTTCTCGTTTCCCCGGCGCTAGGCTCGCGCCGTGGCAGACCCATCGATACGCCGCTTTCGCGAGATGACGGCGGTCGCGCTCTCCCACCTGGAGGCGCGACGGCAGGAGATCAACGACCTGAACGTGTTCCCGGTCGCCGACGGCGACACCGGCGACAACATGGCGCTGACGATGCGCCACGTGCTCGAGGGGCTCGACCGCCTCGAGGCCGAGGAGGGCGACCCGAAGCGGCCGGAGATCGTCCGCGCGGTCGCCCGCTCCGCGCTGATGGGCGCGCGCGGCAACTCCGGTGTGATCCTCAGCCAGTTCATCCGCGGCGCCGCCGAGAAGCTGGTCACGCCGCCGGGCCGGCTGATCGATCCCGAGATCGTCAAGGACGGCCTCTCCGCGGCGAGCGCCGCCGCCAACGCCTCCGTCCGCGACCCCGCGCCGGGAACGATGCTGACCGTCGCCGAGCGGATGGCGGAGGCGGTCGAGGAGCGCCTCGACCACTGGCGCGAGCACCACAGCCTCGACGACGAGGCCACCGACGCCGAGCAGAACGCGCTGCTCGCCGAGATGATGACCACGGCCCTCTTCGCCGGCGAGGAGGCCGTCCGACATACGCCGGAACAGCTCGAGGTTCTCGCCGAGCACGGTGTGGTCGATGCGGGCGCGCTCGGCCTGGTCGTGCTCGTTCGCGGCTACGTCGCAGGCCTCGCCGGTGAGCAGGTCCAGCTTCCGGAGATCCCCCACTACGCGCCGGCCCGCACCCACGACGTCCACCACGCCGACCTCACCTTTCAGTACTGCACCAACTTCATCGTCACCGGCGAGTCCCTGGACGGCGACTCCTTCGTCCCGAAGCTCGAGGAGCTCGGCGACTCCGTCCTCGTCGTCGGCGACGAGGCGACGATCAAGGTGCACGTGCACACCGACGACTTCGAGGCGGCGAAGGCGCTCTTCGCCGGCGCCGGCGAGATCGTCCAGGAGGACATCGCCGACATGCGCGAGCAGGTGGCCGAGCGTGAGGCGCGCCTGGGCGGGCGCTCCGCGGTCGTCGCGGTGGCGAGCGGGAACGGTCTCAAGCGGATGTTCGAGGACCTCGGCTCCGTCGTGGTCGACGGTGGCGCGACGCTCAACCCCTCGACCCGCGACCTCGTCGCGGTTATCGAGCGAGCCCCGGCCGACGAGGTCATCCTGTTCCCGAACTCGCCGAACGTCCGCATGGCCGCACAGGAGGCCGCCGACCTCGCCGAGAAGAAGGTCGCGGTGGTCGGCTGCGACTCCCAGCAGGCGGCCCTTGCGGCCCTCCCGGAGGTCGACTTCGAGGCAGGTGCGGCCGAGAACGCCGAGCGGCTCGACGCGATCCTCGGCCGGATCCGCGCGGGCGGCGTGGCGCCGGCGGTGAAGGACGACGTCCAGGGCCGGTTCGTGCCCGGTGACGCGGTCGGTTTCGACGGCGACGAGATCATCGCCTGGGGCGGCGCCGGCTCGACCCTGCGCCAGACGCTCGAGCGGCTCGGCGAGGGCGCCGAGCTGGTCACGGTCTTCGCCTCGCCGGAGGCCCCGATCCCGGCCTCCGAGATCCCAGGCGAGCTCGAGAGCGGGGCGGAGGTCGACGTCCACGTCGCCGGCCAGCCCGGCTGGTGGTGGCTCGTCACCGCCGAGTGAGTCGGTGACTTAGGGTCACACCAGTGGAGCCCCCCGAGCAGATCGATCCGCAGGGTGGGGCGGACTACCTCGAGGTCCTGACGAAGGCCGCCTTCCAGGCTGGCGTGAGCTGGGCCGTGGTCGAATCGAAGTGGGACGGCTTCCGCGGCGCCTTCAAGGGCTTCGACCCCGAGGCCGTCGCCGGCTTCGACGAGGGCGACATCGACGAGCTCGCCCAGGACGCGAGCATTATCCGCAACCGGCGCAAGATCGCCGCGACGGTCGAAAACGCGCGCACGATCGTCGATCTCGAGGACGAGCACGGCGACTTTGCGACCTACCTGCGCTCCCAAGGAAATTTCGAGGCGACCTCCGCCGACGTACAGAAGCGGTTCAAGTTCATCGGCGACTTCGGCGCCTTCTACTTCCTCTACGTCGTCGGCGAACCGGTGCCCGAGTACAACGACTGGCGCCGCTCGCGCGGCCTCGAACCGGTCGATCATTGAGCGATCTCCTCACCGAGGTCCTCGACGCGCACGGGGGCCTCGATCGCTGGCGCGCTGCGCGTGAAATCCGCGCCCATGTCCGCACCGGAGGGCTGTTGCTCGCGACGCGGGCCCCGCGCAGGATGTTCGCGGACTATGAGATCACGATCCGGGTGGATGAGCCGTGGGCGCGCGTGGAGATGGCGCACACCGAGGAGGTCGTGGTCTTCGACCACGGGCGGGTCCGGATCGAGAGTCCGAACGGGAACCTGATCGATGAGCGCGAGGATCCGCGGTCACTCTTCTTCGGCAGGCAGGGGCTTCGCCGGAACCTGCGCTGGGATCCGCTCGACCTCACGTACTTCGCCGGCTACGCGATGTGGAACTACCTGACGACCCCACTGCTGCTCACGCGGGAGGACGTAGCGGTGAAGGAGGGCGAGCCATGGGCCGCACCGGGCGGCGAGACCTGGCGCCGCCTTGGCGCGAGCTTCGACCCCGCGCTCGACACCCACTCCCAGGAGCAGACCTTCTGGTTCGGGCCCGACGGCCTCCTGCGCCGCCACGACTACACGGCCGATGTGGTCGGCAGCTGGGCGAAGGCGGCGCACGTCGTCTCCGGGCATACGGAATCCGGCGGCCTCGTCTTCCCGACAAGCCGGCGCGTCACCCCTCGCGGACCCGGCGGCCGGACCATGCCCGGACCGACCCTCGTCTGGCTCGAGCTCGACGGCATCGAGGTCGAGGGCGGATAATCCAGCCATGAGCAAACCGGTCCTCTGGCAGATCAAGGTCTCGCACTACTCGGAGAAGGTGCGCTGGGCGCTCGACTACAAGGGCGTCGAGCACGAGCGGAAGGCGCCCCCGCCGGGCCCGCACATGGCGTTTGCGCTGGTGAAGAGCCGCGGAGCGTCGAACACCTTTCCGCTCCTCGACCTCGACGGGAAGACCTACTCGGACTCGACGGACATCGTCGCGGCGCTCGAGGAACGCTGGCCGGATCCGCCGCTGTATCCATCCGAGCCGGAAGCACGGCGCCGCGCCCTGGACCTCGAGGACTTCTTCGACGAGCAGGTGGGCCCGTACACGCGCCTGTGGGGATGGCACCAGATAACCAGCGATCCGAAGGTCGCCAGCCAGATCCTCGAAGACGATCTCCCGGGCCCGTTGAAGCGGGCGGCGCCCCTCGCGGCGCCGGTTGCCGGCGCCTTCCTCCAGCTTCGCTACAGCGTCAAGTCCGAGGATGCGGCCAAGGAGGCGCGACAAAAGATCGACGAGGGCTTCGATCGGCTCGAGGCTGAGCTCGGCGACCGCGAATACCTGGTCGGCGACTCCTTCACGATCGCCGACCTGACGGCCGCGGCGCTCTTCTACCCGTCGGTGCTTCCCGCCGAAGGACCGCCGCTTCCCGATCCACCGCCGGTGTACCAGGAGTTCCGCGCCGAGATCGAGGATCGCCGCGGGTTCAAATGGGTCGAGGAGATGTTCCGCCTCCACCGCAAGGGTGTGCCTGCCTCCGCCGTGTCGTGACCGCGAAGCTCTACGTCATCCGCGGCTCGCACGCTTGCCGCGCGGGGATGCTGATGCTCGACCACAAGGGCTTCGAGTACGAGACGCGGACCTTCATGACCGGGCTGCATCCGATGCAGGTCCGCCTGCGCGGCTTCCCGGGCGAGACGGTGCCGGCGCTGCGGGCGAACGGCGCGAAGGTGCAGACCAACCCGGCGCTCGCCCGCTGGCTCGACGAGCAGCGACCCGACCCGCCGCTCTTCCCGTCGGACCCGGAGAAGAGGCGGGCGGTCGAGGAGGCCGAGCGGTGGATCGACGACGAGTTGCAGATGGACGCCCGCAGGCTGACCTTCGCCTCAACCTTTGCCGAAGGCCTGATCGAGGACGGCCAGGACGGCCCGCTCGGCCCGCTCCTCACCAGGACTGTCGCGCACCGGCGCGTGGTCGCCTGGACCGCCAGCCGCTTCCGCTTCGACGTGAACGAGGAGACCGCGAGCGAGCTGATGAACCGCTTCCCCAGCGACCTTGATCGAGTGGACGCTCTGATCGAGCAGGGCGTGCTCAACGGCGACGAGCTGAACGCCGCGGACTTCCAGGCTGCCCCGAGCCTCGCCCTGATGACCTACCGCGCCGACCTCAAGTCCGAGATCGAATCGCGGCCGGCCGGCCGGTTGGTGGAGCGGATCTTCGCTACCAGCCCTCCGACCCCGGCTCGCCCTTGAACGGGCCCTCGATCTCGTCGGTGATCCAGCCGGCGTAGAAGTTCCCGGCCTGGGGACGGACCCGCTCTTCGTCGAGGTAGGCGGCGTCGACGCGCCCGGGGTAGAAGGAGACGTGGTCGCGGATCGGCTCGAACGCGTCCTTCGGGTCGGGATAGAAGAAAACGGCCGCTTCGGCGCGGCTGCCGCCGGCGTCCACGTGGAGATACGATGCCTGGCCCTTCCACTCGCAGTACGTGTGCTTCTCGTCGACCTCGAAGAGCAGGTCCATGCGCACGTCCTCGCGCGGGACGTAGATCGTCGGCGGGCTGGCGGTCTCGAGGACACGCAGGGCCCGGTCGGACTCGGCGATCACCTCGCCGCCGTGCTCGATCCGAACATGCCGGCGGCAAGGCTCGATCCGCGGCGGGCGGGGGTAGTCCCAGACCGACTCGCGTCACGAAATGTTGACGACGGCCTCGACCTCGACCGGGATGTCGAAGGGAAGCTCGGATGCGCCGATCGCGGAACGGGCGTGCCGGCCGCCCTCCTCGCCCCACAGTTCGAGGACCAGATCGCTGAATCCGTTGATCACCATCGGCGTCGCGCTGAAGCCCGGCGCGCAATTGACCAGGCCGAGCACCTTCAGCCAGCCGGTCACACGGTCGAGCTCACCGAGCTCCTGCTTCAGCGAGGCGAGCATGGAGAGGCAGGTCTCCCGCGCCGCCTGGTAGGCGCGCTCGGGGCTGACCTCGGCGCCGACCTTGCCCTGGATCAGGGGTCGGAAGCCGTCGACGGGCCCATGGCCTGACACGAACGCGATGTCCTCGAGGACGCGGACGAGGTCGAACTTGAACTCGATCCCCTCGGGCGCCGAGAACGGCTCCGGCAGCTCGAGCCCCAGCTCCTCCAGGCGATCCTCGATCCGACCCATTACGCACGTAGCCTAAGCGGAGTGAACGGCGCAGTCGCCACTGCTGAACGTGCGGTCAACGAGCCACCGCGGGCGATCGGCAGCGGCAACGTCCCGGACCGGGAAGCGCTGGGTGCGGTCGACCTGAGGACGTTGCCTCGGCCCAGCAAGCTCGAGGCACCCATCTCCTCCCTGCGCGGGGCGGGCCCGAAGCTCTCCGAGGCGGCGGCGGCGACCGGGATCGAGACCCTCGGCGACCTGCTCGCGAACGTCCCCCATCGCCACGACGATCGCAGCGAGCGAACGCCGATCTCCGACCTCCCGCTCGGTGCCCAGCGCACGATCGAGGCCGTGGTCCGGTCGGTAACGGTTCGGCCGACCCGGCGGAGGAACCTGCGCATCCTCGAGGCGAAGGTCGCCGACGACACGGGGACGTTGAAGGCCGTTTGGTTCAACCAGGCCTGGCTCAAGGACCGCCTCGAGCCCGGCACGCGATGGCTTCTGAACGGGACGCTCGACCGCAACGGCTTCCGGGTCGCCGACTACGAGGAGCTCGGGGGCGCCGGGATCCACACCACCGGGATCGTGCCCACCCATTCAGCCAGCGAGCGGGTCTCGGCGAAGAAGGTGCGCGACTGGGTCTCGCAGGCACTCCCGCTCGCCGTCGACTCGATCGAGCCGCTGCCGGCTTCGCTCCGAGCCCGGCGCGAGCTGGCCGGGGTCGCCGACGCGCTCCACGCCGCCCACTTCCCGGAAGAGCTCGCCGAAGTCGACCCGGCACGCCGGCGGCTCGCCTACGAGGAGCTCTTCCTGCACCAATCCGCTCTGGCGATGCGCCGTCGCGGTCGCGAACTGGAACGTCCCGGGATCGAGTTCGAAGCCTCCGGTGAGCTTGTCGCCGAGTGGCTCGACTCGCTGCCGTTCGAGCCGACGGGTGACCAGCGACGCTCGATGGAGGAGATCGACGCGGACCTGATTTCGGGGAAGCCGATGCAGCGCCTGCTGATGGGCGAGGTCGGCAGCGGAAAGACTCTTGCTGTGCGTTTACGCCATGCTCCGCGCGGTCGAGTCCGGCTACCAGGCGGCGCTGATGGCGCCCACAGAGACGCTCGCCGAGCAGCACGCGGTGACGCTCTCGAATCTGCTCGCGCCGACGATGCTCAGCTTCACCCTGCTCACCGGCTCCTCGCGCGCCGCCGGCCGCCGCGAGGCGCTGTCCCGGCTCGCCTCCGGCGAGCTTTCGATCGTCGTCGGCACCCACGCGCTGATCGAGGATGCGGTCGAGTTCTCGCGCCTCGGCGTTGCGGTCGTCGACGAGCAGCACCGTTTCGGCGTCCGCCAGCGGGCAATGCTCGATGCGAAGGGACCCGGCGGCGCTGCGCCCCACACGCTCCACATGACCGCCACGCCGATCCCGCGCACGCTCTCGCTCACCGCCTACGGCGACCTGGATTCGACCGTGCTGACCGAGCTCCCGGCGGGACGCAAGCCCGTGAAGACGTGGGTGGTCGGGGAGGAGAAGCGGGACGGTGCCTACGAGTTCATCCGCGAACGCCTGCGCGAGGGCCGGCAGGCCTTCGTCGTCTGTCCGCTTGTCACCGAGTCGGACAAGCTCCAGGCGACCGCGGCGACGGTCGAGGCGGAGCGCCTGGCGAAGGGGGAGTTCGCGAAATTCCGCGTCGCACTCCTGCACGGCCAGATGCCGTCGGCGGAGAAGACGGCTGCGATGGAGTCCTTTGCGGCGGGCCAGGCCGACGTCCTGGTCGCGACCAGCGTGATCGAGGTCGGGATCGACGTCTCGAACGCGGCGGTGATGCTGATCGAGGAGGCCGACCGCTACGGGCTCTCCCAGCTCCACCAGCTGCGCGGCCGGATCGGCCGCGGGGAGCACGAGAGCCACTGCATCCTCTTCGCCGATCCGGAGTCCGAGCGCGCCAAGCTGCGGCTCGACGCGATCGGCTCCGAGCGCGACGGCTTCAAGCTCGCCGAGGTCGACCTGGCGCTGCGCGGAGAGGGGGAGGTGCTGGGCACACGCCAGTCCGGGCTGCCCCGCTTCCGCGTTGCGACCCTGCCCGAGGACTCGGCTCTGCTCGCCGCGGCGCGCCAGGACGTGATCGGCCTGGTGCGCGAGCACGGATCCCTGGAAGCGCCGGAGCTCGGTCCGCTGCTCGCTGCCGTACGCGAGCGTTTCGGCGACGAGCGCTGAGCCGATCGCAGGCGATCGCCGCGACGGAGGAGGCGGGTTGAGGGTGGTCGCCGGCGATCTCGGCGGGCGCCGGCTGGCGACGCCGGCGCAGGGTGCCGACGTGCGCCCGACCGCCGACCGCGTCCGCGAGGCGCTCTTCTCGATCCTGGGCGATGTCTCGGGAGCAGTCGTCCTCGACCTCTACGCGGGCACAGGAGCGCTCGCGATCGAGGCGCTCTCGCGTGGTGCCGCGTCGGCCACCCTGGTCGACACCAGCCCCGACCTCGCCAACCGCAATGTGAACGACCTCGGCCTCGAGGATCGAGCCAAGGTCGTGCGTGCCGACGCCCGTGCGTTTCTCCGTCGCGAGCGGGGGACTTTCGGCCTCGTGTTCTGCGACCCCCCGTATAGACTCGCCGACCGCCTTGGCCCCGACCTCGACAAGCTGCTGGCCCCACGCCTCACTCCGGAGGCGGTCGTGATCGCTGAATCGGACGTGCGCCGCCCGCTCGAGCTCGGCCTGCCCCTCCGCGATGAGCGCCGTTACGGGGACACGCTCCTTCGCATCCACGCAGCGCCGGCAGCGTGAGCTCGGAGGGGCGCCTGGCCGTCTGCCCGGGCAGCTACGACCCGGTAACGAACGGCCACCTCGACATCATCGGCCGCACCGCGAACGTCTTCGAGCGCGTGATCGTCGGCGTGGTCGGCAACGCTCCGCGCAAGGCCGACCACATGTTCAGCGCCGAAGAGCGGCGCGAGTTCCTCGTCGAGGCGACATCGGACCTGCCGAACGTCGAGGTGGAGATCTTCCGCACTCTCCTCGTCGAGTTCGCTCGCGAGAAGGGGGCGACCGCGATCGTCAAGGGCCTGCGAGCGATTTCGGACTTCGAGTACGAGTTCGAGATGAATCAGCTGAATCGCAAGCTCGCGCCGGAGATCGAGTCGGTTTACGTGATCGCCTCGCCCAGCTACAGCTTCCTGTCCTCCACCGGGGTCAAGGAGATGGCGACTTTCGGCGGCGACGTCAGCGACCTCGTTCCCGACGTCGTCACCGCGGCGCTCGCATCGAAGCGAAAGGACTGACCGCACCGTCCAAGCGTCGTTCACGCACGTTTGCAGGCACGTTTAGGTAGTGGGAAGGAGCTTGCAGGACGGTGACGAAGTTTCCCGGTGCAGGCCCCGTCCGGGGCTCACCCCTTACTCTGTACCGACTTAAATGGACGTTCTAGTCCTAATAGACAAGCTCGACGACCTGATCCACAACGCCCGGCCGGTGCCGCTTACCGACCAGGTGCGTGTCGATCGCGAGGAGATCTACGACCTGCTCGATCAGATGCGGGCGACGATCCCCGAAGAGATCAAGCAGGCACGCTGGATCGTCAAGGAGCGACAGGAGATGCTCGCCGAGGCCAAGCGTGAGGCCGAGCGCATCGTCAAGGAGGCCCGCGAGCAGCAGGCCCGCCTGATCTCCGAGGAAGAGGTCTACAAGCAGGCCGAGCGGGGCGCGGAGGAGATCATCGAGGACGCGCGCAACACCGAGCGCCAGATCAGGCTCGGTGCCGAGGACTACGCCGACGAGATCCTCTCCACGCTCGAGGTCAACCTTCAGAAGTTCCTCGCAGCCGTACAGCGCGGACGCGACCGGCTCGCCGGACGGGACGACGAGCCCGTCGAAGCGGGCATCGAATAACCCTGGCCGGCCACGAAGACGGCACCCTGGAGGGTGTCGGCGGGGTCGAGATCTACTGGCAGGCGTGGCGGCCTGACACAGAGCCACGGGCGACTGTCGTGCTCGCCCACGGCGCCTCCGAGCACGCGGGGCGCTACGCGCACGTCGCCGAGGCGTTCAACGAACGCGGCTACTCCGTGTGGGCGCTCGACCACCGCGGCCACGGCCGCTCAGGCGGGCGCAAGGTCTACGTCGAGCACTTCGACCATCTGCTCGACGACCTGCACGACCTGATCGGCCTTGCCCGGGAGGAGCTTCCCGGCCGCGATCCCTTCCTCCTCGGCCACAGCATGGGCGGCTGCATCGCCACCGGCTACGCGATCCGCCACGACGGCGAGCTCTCCGGCCTGCTGCTCTCGAACCCGCTGGCGACGGTGAAGACGGCGCCCGGTACGGCGGCGGTCAGCCGCCTGCTCTCGCGAGTGCTGCCGGGCCTCGGCGTCTACTCGGTGGACCCTGAGGGGGTCTCGAAGGACCCCGAAGAGGTGCGCAAGTACGTCGAGGATCCCCTGAACCACGGTGGCAAGCTGCCGGTGCGCACGGTCGCGGAACTCGGCAACGAGATCGACACGTTCTCCGAGGCCGCTGCCGCGATCACTGTGCCGGTCCTGATCATGTACTCGTCGACGGACCCGATCGTCGCTCCGGAGGGCAGCGTGATGCTCGCCGAGCGGGTCGGATCCGACGACGTCACGATCCGCGACTGGCCGGGCCTCCGCCACGAGATCCTGAACGAGCCCGAGCGCGACGAGGTCATCGCCGGCATGCTGGACTGGCTCGACGCACACGCCTGACGACGCGAACGTCCCAAACCCACTCACTTTTCGGGGGTGTTACGGACGTTCGCGCTTGATGCGGCCGATTCCGGGCAGGAAGCGGCCGACGCGGGCCGCGTAATCGGCGTAAGTGTCGCCGTGGACCTGGCGCAGGTAGGGCTCCTCGACAAGGCGCGTCTGCATCTCCAGGCCTAGACCGAGCAGGAGGACCGCGCCGAAGGAGACCGGGTTCGGGTTGAGCAGCGCGATCCCGATCAGGGTCGGGAACATCGCCGAGTAGATCGGGTTGCGAATGATCGCGAACGGGCCGTCCGTGACCAGCTCGGTGCGCTCGGCCTCGTCCACGCCGATACGCCACGAGGCGCCCATCGCCATCTGAGCGCCGAACGTCCCGATGACTCCGATCCCGAAAAGGACGAGTCCCGCGGCCTGAACGCCGGTCGTGTCGAGGTCCTGGTAGGGCTCGAGGACATCGCTCAGCTCGAGGATGGGAGCGGCAACGCCCGCCACGATCCCGCCGATGAAGAACGCTCCCGCGAACCACTCGAGCGACCCAGGCCTGGCCTGGGTGCCCACCACGCCGGATGAGCCCGTGTTGCGGTACTGGAGGTAGGCACGCCCGACGACGACGAGGAGCCCGTAGACGGTCCAGAGGATGAGCGCCAGCTCGGGCATCGGACGCAGCCTAATCGGGACACGTAGGCTGCCGCCAAGCGACACGGAGGGTCAGATGACCGACGAGCGGTGGTTCAGCGACGAGGAGCTGGGCGAGATGTCCCGGCCGACGATGGAGCGGGCGATCGAGGCGATCGAGCGCGGTGACTCGGAGGCCGCGAAGCGCCTCTGCGAGGAGATGAAGCACGAGTCGCAGTTCATGCACGACCTGCTTGTCGACGGGGTCGCCGGCCTGATCTCGTTCGTCAAGGACGAGCTCGGCGACGACGGGGTGGAGCGCGCTTGGACCTACAGCCTCGAGCGCAGCTGGAAGCGCCCGGTCGAGACGATCGCGGCGACCGACCGCAAGCTGGTCGCGAAGGCGCTCGCGGCCACCTGGCGGGCGCACTCGACCAGTGGCGTCGGCCCCAAGCCCGGCGCGTTCGAGATCGGCGAGGACGACGAGAAGCTCACCTTCACGATGAACCCCTGTGGGTCGGGGCAGCGGCTGTGGCGGAACCGCCGTTACGGGCCGGACGGCTGGGGGGTGACCGACGAGGCGCACGATTGGAGCTACGGCCGCGAGGGCTTCCCGCTCTACTGCACCCACTGCGCGTTCATGAACGAGGCGCTACCGATTCGGTGGATCGGATACCCGGTCTATCCCTCCGACCCGCCCGAGGACTTCGACCGCGATCCGTGCACCTGGTACTGGTACAAGGACCCGGACGAGATCCCCGCCCGCCACTACGAGCGGCATGGAGCCGAGCCTGGCGCCGATGGCGGCTGACGCCCCGGCCGCGGAGGCGGTGGCCGAAGTTCTCACCGAAGCGCTCGGAGAGGAGCCCGGCGAGGTCTCGCTGGAGCATGTGCCGGGCGGCGCCTCGCGGCAGACCTGGCTCGTCGCCGCCGGCGAGCGGCGCTGGGTGTTGCGGCGCGATCCGCCCGGCGCGGAGTCGTTCTCACCGCTCGCCATCGAGGTGGAGGTGACGGCCGCGGCGGCGGAGGCCGGAGTGCCCGTGCCGCGGATCGTCGCGTTCGAGGAGGACGGCGGCCGCTTCGGTAGCGCGGGTTTCCTGATGGATCACGTCGACGGCACCTCCGTCGCGCCCGCGCGTCCTGCGTCGTGACGAGCTCGCCGGCGCGCGCGAGCGACTGACCGGCCAGCTTGCGGAGGCGCTGGCGCGGATCCACTCGATCGACATCTCGAGCCTTCCCTCGCTGCCGTCGGTCGACGGAGATCCCGCGCTCGCCGCCTGCGATTTCTGGGAGCGCGCGCTTGACGACGTCGGCGAGCCGCTCCCCGCCGTCGAGGCTGGCCTGCGATGGCTGCGGCTCAACCCGCCCCCGGCGGCCGAACGCCCGGCACTCGTCCACGCGGACTTCCGGCTCGGCAACTTCATCGTCGACCCCGACGGCCTCGCGGCGGTGATCGACTGGGAGCTCTGTCATGCCGGCGATCCCGTCGAGGACATCGGCTGGATCTCGATCCGGGCGTGGCGCTTCGGCAACGACGACCTCCCGATCGCCGGCCTCGGTGCCACCGAAGAGTTCCTCGACGCCTACGAGGCCGCAGGCGGCAGCCGTCCCGACCCCGACCGACTGCGCTGGTGGGAGGCGATGGGGAACGTCAAGTGGGCGATCATCTGCGGTCGCCAGGCCGCCGACCACCTGACCGGCCGCCGCCCGAGCGCCGAGCTCGCCTCGCTCGGCCGGCGGATCTGCGAGCCGGAGTGGGATCTGCTGGAGCTGATCGCCTGATGCAGGACCGCCCGACAGCCCCCGAACTCCTCGACGCCCTCGCCGCGATGCTCTTCACGGAGGTCCGCGAGTGGGTACCGCGTGAGCGCCGCTTCCAGATCCTCGTCGCGGCCAACCTCTGCGCCGTCGTCGCCCGGGAGATCCGCGCGGGCGCCGAGCCCTCGCTCGCCGACGTGGCGCTGTTCCGCTCGATACTCGGCGACGCCAATGTCGACGTACCGGCGCCGGAGGATGCCGATGCCGTCGCGCGTGAGGAGGCCACGCGGCTCGCGGCGGCAATCCGCGCCGGCGAGCTCGACGGAAGCCTCGACTCGGTCATCGCCGAGCTCGAGCAGCACGTCCGCCGCAAGCTCGACGTGGCTCGTCCGGGGTACGCGGAGGAGCGCTAGCGGATCAGTCCCGCCGCGCGATCCGCGCCAGCGACATCGTGTTCAGGCTCGTGCCGCCGTCGATCGCGATCGCCTCGCCGGTGACGTAGCCGGCGTCCTCGCCGGAGAGGTAGGCGACCAGGCCGGCGACCTCGGCGGGCGTGGCCATCCGCCCGGCGGGGAGGTGCTCGTCGAGTCGCTCGAGGATCTCGGCGGGCATCGCGCGCACCTTCTCGGTCGCGACCATGCCGGGCAGGACGGCGTTCGCCGTGATCCCGCGCCGGACGTTCTCGGCCGCGAGCGTCTTCACCATGCCGACCAGGCCCGCCTTCGAGGCCGCGTAGGCGGCCTGGCCCGGGAGGCCGTCGCGAGCGGCGCCCGACGAGATCGCGACGATCCGGCCCCAGCGGCGCTCGCGCATCCCGGGCAGGCATGCCTGGATCACTCGGAACGCGCCGCTCAGGTTGACGTCGAGGTCGCCGCTCCACTGCTCCGCGCTCATCTCGTGCGCGGGCGCGATGGTCGTCGTGATCGCGGCGTTGGAGACGCAGATGTCGATCTCGCCCGACGAGATCTCGTCCGGAATCGGATCGGTCGCGACGTTGAAGCTCAGGTCGCAGCCATCGGCGAGGTCGGCGGTGAGCACCTCGCATCCGTTGGCGCGAAGGCGCTCGGCGATCGCGGCGCCGATTCCCTGCGCCGCTCCGGTAACGAGCGCTCGCCGGCTCATCGGATCAGTATTCCGCGCGGATTACGGCCAGGTCGTCCGCCTGCCAGACGACCTCGCCCTCGCACCATTCGGCGAGCGACACCGCCGGGGCGGGGAAGTCGAACTCCGGGTCGACCGGCGCGATCGGCTCCGGCACGGCCACGACGTCTCCGATCACGAGCGCCCGCGCGTGCTCGCGAACACGGCGGAAGAGGTCCTGCTTCTGGGGGTCGCGCAGGTGGTGTACCGAGAGCACCGCGATCACCAGGTCCCACGGGCCGTCGGGGAGCGGGTCCTCCATCCGTGCAAGGCGCACCTCGATGCCGAGCTCGCGCGCGCGGAAGACCATCTCGGCGCTCGAGTCGAGTCCCGTGACCGCAGCATCCGGGTGCCGCTCGAGCAGGTTCCGCGCCGTCTCGCCGGTCCCGATCCCGAGTTCCAGGACGCGTCCGGGAGACCCCGGGATCGCGTCGATCGTCGCGGCCTGGAGCTCGTCGTAGCGGGGCACCTCGCCACGGACCCAGTCGAGGTAGGTGTCCGGGTCCCAGTGGAACTGACCGCGCGCCTGTCGTTGCGATTCGACCATTACGGTTGTAATTCTGACTGAGTCTCCAGAAATCACGTTTGACATCGACCGTCTCGCGCTGACGCCGGGCGGCGGGAAGCGGCTCGATCTCGAAGTTGATCCGGGGTCTGTCGAGATTGGCGGGGTCACCTATGCGGCGGCCGAGGCGCCCCTCCACGCCCGCCTCGACGTCTCTCGGACAGCCTCCGGCTACGCCTTCCGACTCCGGTTCGAAAGCGAGCTCGCCGGCCCCTGCGTGAGCTGTCTCGAGCCGGCCCGGCAGCGCATCGAGGTCGATGCCCGCGAGGTCCACCAGCCCGGTTCGGGGGACGAGGAGCTGGAGAGTCCCTACGTCGACGAGGAGCTGCTTCTGCTCACCGACTGGGCCCGCGATGCGCTTGTACTCGCGATGCCCGAACGCTTCCTCTGCCGTCCCGACTGCGCCGGACTTTGCCCGGTCTGCGGGGAGTCGCTCAATGACGTCGATCCGGAGACCCACCACCACGAGGCGCCGCCGGATCCCCGCTGGGACAAGCTGCGCGAGCTGAAACAGGAATGAAGGACGAGGGGTTCCTCAGCCCAGCGGGGAAGCGCTTCATCGCGATCGCCGCGGTGCTCATCATCGGCGGCCTGATCGCCTACTACGCCTTCGCCGAGGAGGTCTCGCTCGACCTCGAGTTCCTGGAGGACCTGGGGGAGACGAGCACGACCTCGACGACGTTCGATGTGCCCGAGGTCGAGATTCCCGAGATCGAGGTTCCGGAACCGACTGTTCCGGATATCGAGGTCCCAGGGATTCCGCAATCGGCCCAGCAACAGATCAAGGAGGCGAACCGGGTCTTCAAATGCATCGAGCAGGCGCAGGGCGATCCGGCAAAGATCAGCGAGTGCACCGCTCCGTAGCCCAACCAACGAAGGAGGAGAGATGGCCGACTACACACTCAAGAACCTGAAGGACGACATCAAGGACAGCGCCCCCGAGTTCGGCATGTCGCCCGACGTCGAGGCCCGTTTCGCAGGCGAGGACCTTGGCCTCAGCGATGCGGGGATGGCCTATGAGCGAGCCGCGGCGGGCAAGCGGACCCCGTTCGGGCACTCCCACAAGGAGCAGGAGGAGATCTACGTCGTCGTCGAGGGCTCGGGCCGGATCAAGCTCGATGACGAGATCATCGAGCTGAAGCGGCTGGACACGGTCCGGATCGGTCCCGGAATCATGCGCTGCGTCGAGGGCGGTCCCGACGGGATCGCAATCGTCGCCTTCGGTGCGCCTCCCATCGAGAATCCGCAGGAGGAGGCCGAGATGGTCATGGGCTGGTGGAGCGACTGAGTACCATTCCGCGCCGCTAATGGCGGTCCCTAAGAAGAGAACCTCCTCGCAGCGCCGTGACAAGCGCCGCGCAACCCACAAGGTCAGCGCGCCGCGCCTGAACGAGTGCCCGCAGTGCCACAGCCCGCGGCTGCCGCACCGGGTCTGCCCGACTTGCGGCACCTATGCCGGGCGTGAGGTCATCGCGCAGGAGATCCCGGACCTCCCGGGCGCGGCGCCCGAAGAGGAGTAGGACCTTGGCGGGGAATCCCGCCACGACGACGGTGGCGCTCGATGCGCTCGGCGCCGACGCCGGTGCCGAGCCGATCGTCGGCGGCGCTCGTGCGGCCGCCGCCGAGGGGATCGCGCTGCGCGTCTTCGGCCGCGTCGATGAGCTCAGCGAGCTCGAAGACGTCGACGGCATCGAGTTGATCGAGGCACCGGAGCAGATCACCAACGACGAGGAGCCCCTGCCCGCCGTCCGCTCACGCCCTGAGGCCTCCGTGGTCCGCGCGGCCAGCGACGTCGCCGAGGGCAACTCCGACGCCCTCGTCAGCGCCGGCGCCACCGGGGCGACGATGGCGGCGGCGACCTTCGGCATCAAGCGGCTGAAGGGGGTCCACCGGCCGGCGCTCGCGGTCGAGCTCCCCAGCCCGGCGCGGCGGGGCCGCCCCATCGTTCTCCTCGATGTCGGCGCCTCGAACGAGGCGCGCGCCCAGCATCTGGTCCAGTTCGCGCATCTCGGCTCCGCCTTCGCAAGCGCGGTGCTCGGGGTCGATCGTCCCCGCGTCGCCCTGCTCTCGGTCGGCGAGGAGTCGAAGAAGGGCACGCCCACCGTGGTCGAGGCCCACGAGGAGCTCCGCGCCGGCGGGCAGGGCTTCGTCTTCGACGGGAACATCGAAGGCCGCGACCTGCTGACCGGCGACGCCGACGTCGTCGTCACCGATGGGTTCACCGGCAACGTGACGCTGAAGACCATCGAGGGAACCGCCAAGGCTGTCTCGGGCGCGGTTCGCGATGCGGCTCGGTCGAACCCGCTCTCCGCAGCCGGCGGGCTGATGCTGCGCCCCGCCCTGTCGGGCCTGCGCAAGGAGATGGACCCCGACACGACAGGCGGCGCGATCCTGCTCGGCCTGCGCCGGATGACCGTCGTCGGGCACGGCAGCTCCGGCAGCGAGGGCATCGCGAACGCGGTCCGGCTCGCAGCGCGCGCCGTCAGCGAGCGCGCCATCGACCGGACGGCCGAGCAGCTGGCGGCATCCGGAGCCGGGCGCGGGGCGATGCGCGACCGGGCCTCCGTCGACTCCAGGCGATCAGATCACCTGGGTCCCGCCGAAGCGGACGCGTAGCGGAGCATTCGGCGGGATATGTTCTCCCGCATGAATCGCGAAGAGGTGATGACGAAGGTGCGCGAGCACCTCTCGACGGAGCTCGAGATCGACAAGGGAGAGATCTCCGAGACCACCCGTTTCCGCGAGGACCTCGATGCCGACTCGCTCGACCTCTACGAGCTGGTGATGGAACTCGAGGACAGCTACGGGGTCCGCGTTCCCGAGGAGGACGCGGCCAACATCGAGACCGTCGGGCAGGCCGTCGACTTCGTGCTGGCCCGGCTTCCGGCTGCGTGAGCGTCGAAGCGCTCGCTGCCCTCTTCGACGAGCTCGATGAGCCGATGCAGCGCAATGCGCTGACGCACTCGTCCTGGACGGAGCAGCGCACCGAGTCCTACGGCCGCCTCGCCTTCCTCGGCGACAGCGTCCTCGGCCTTGCGGTCGCCGAGGACATCTTCGCCCGCTTCCCGCGCTCCGACATCGGGCGACTCACGAAGGTCCACGGGCAGGCCGTCAGCGGCCGGGCGTGTGCCGGCATCGCCGAGGCGCTCGGGGTTCCGAAGCGGCTCGAGGAGATGGCTCCCGAGGGCCCGGAGTCGATCGACGTCGACCAGCTCGTCGATTCGGAGCGGGCGATGGCCTCGATCGCCGAGGCCGTGATCGGAGCCTGTTACCTCGAGCACGGCTACGAGCGAACCGCCACCGCAGTCGTCACCGCGTTCGAGCCGGAGATCGAGCTGGCGACGGAGACGATGCTCGACTTCAAGTCGGCGCTACAGGAGAAGCTGGCTCGCCGCGGAGTGCGCGTAACCTACGCCGTCGTCAGCGAGGACGGACCGCCTCATGACCGGCGCTTCGAGGTCGAGGCGCGGGTCGAGGGCGAATCGGCGGGCAGCGGCGCGGGCCGCTCCAAGAAGGCCGCCGAGCAGGCCGCTGCGGCCGAGGCGCTCGAGCAGTTCAACGCCTAGGTCGGCGCCTAATTTGACGTCCGGGCCGACCGCGAATCTACGCACCGAGGAGAGCTCCAGGGCATGCATCTGAAGTCGATCACGATGAAGGGCTTCAAGTCCTTCCCCGAACGGACGCGGCTGGACTTCGCGCCCGGCGTCAGCGTGATCGTCGGCCCCAACGGTTGCGGCAAGTCGAACATCACCGACGCCGTGCTCTGGGCGCTGGGCGAGCAGAGTCCGCTGGCCGTCCGCGGGCAGACGATGCAGGACGTGATCTTCGCCGGCGGCGACGGGCAGTCCCGCCGCAAGGCCGCCGAGGTCGAGGTCGTGATCGACAACTCCGACGGCATGGCCCCCAGCGAGTTCTCCGAGATCGCGGTGAAGCGCCGCCTCGACCGCTCCGGTGACGGCGGCGGCTATTGGCTGAACGGCGCCCGCTGCCGCCTGGCCGACGTCGTCGAGGCGCTCGCTGACACCAACCTCGGCCGCGAGATGCACTCGGTGATCAGTCAGGGCAGGGTCGAGGAGATCGTCCATTCCAAGCCGCGCCACCGGCGCCTGCTGGTCGAGGAGGCCGCCGGCCTCGGCAAGCACCGCAAGCGCCGCCGCCGCGCGCAGCTGAAGCTCGAGCGCACGCAGGACAACCTTGACCGCGCGCTCGACGTCGAGCGGGAGGCCCGGCTGCGGCTGCGCCCGCTAAAGCGCCAGGCGCAGGCGGCCGAGATCCACGCCCGGCTCGAGCGTGAGGGCATGGAGCTGCGGGCGCGCCTGCTCGCCGAGGAGCTTCGCTCCCACGACGACGTCCTCGCCGGCCGCGAGCGTGACGCCACCTCCGCCCGCGAGAAGCGCGACGCGATCGAGGCCAAGCTGGCCGAGGTGAACAAGGAGCGCACGGCGATCGAGGAGCGCCTCGCCGAGCGCGACCGCGAGCGCACGATGGTCTGGGGTCGCCTCACCGCGGTACGGGCTTCGCACGAGCGGCTCTCGGTCAGGGCCGAGGCGATTTCGTCCCGGCGCGCCGAGCTGGCGGCCGGGATCGACCGGCGCCGGCTCGCGCTCGGCGAGCTCGCGGCCGAGGCTGCGGGAAGCGGCAGCGAGCGCGAACAGCTGGAGGCGGAGCTTCGCGCGGTCGGCGACGCGCTGGCGGAGTCGAGCGGCGCGCTCGAGCGAGCGATGGCCGGCGGCGACGCCGACGCAAGGGCCACGGAACTTGCCCGAGTCCGCGAGGGCTCCGAGCGCGCGGCCCGCGGGGCGCGGCGGGCCGAGGGCCTGCTCGGCCGCGGCCGCCAGGACTCGCTCGAGCGCCGGGTCGAACACGAGGCTGCGCTTCTCACCGAGCTTGCCGAGCTCGCCGACGCGGTCGCCGGCGCACGCGATGCCGTCGGCGCCCGGGCGGCGACGATGGAGCGAAACCTGCTGGGCGGCGAGCAGGCCTCCGACGACGTCACCGAGAAGCTGCGGGCCTGCTCGCGCCGCGACGCGGAGCTTCAGGCCGAGCTGCGTGTGGCGGCCGAGGCCGTGACCCAGGCCGAGGTCGGGGCGACGCAGGAGCGCGACCGCCGCGGGGAGGCCGCCGCCGAGCTCGCGCGGATCGGCCAGCGACTCGGCGAGGAACTCGGGCCCGCGCAGGAGGCGCTCGCCTCCGAGGAGCGCGAGGAGATCGAGCGCAAGCTGGAGCGGCTGCAGAAGCGCCGCGAGCAGCTCGGCCCGGTCAACCCGCTGGCGAAGAACGAATACGCCGAGGCTCTCGCCCACGTCTCCGAGCTGGAGGCCACCCGCGAGGACCTCGAGACGGCGATGAAGGAGCTCCAGAAGCTGATCCGGGAGACCGACCGCCGCATCCAGAGCGCCTTCGAGGAGACCTTCGAGGCAACCGAGCGGAACTTCCACGAGCTGGTCGAGCACCTCTTCCCGGGCGGCCGCGGCAAGCTGCGCCTGGTCGAGGAGTCACAGACGCCGAGGCCGGTGCTGGGCGGTCAGGAGGCGCCATCGGAGGATGCCGAGGGCGCTGCGGGTCCGCCCTCGCCCGAGGCGCCGGAACCCGATGAGGAGTTGGACGGGGACCAGGACTCGCGGGGCGTGGAGATCGAGGTGACTCCCGCCGGCAAGGCAACCCGCCGCCTCTCGCTTCTCTCGGGCGGCGAGAAGTCCCTCGTCGCCCTCGCATTCGTCTTCGCGGTCTTCCTCGCCCGCCCCTCGCCCTTCTACATCCTCGACGAGGTCGAGGCCGCGCTCGACGACGCCAACATCGACCGCTTCCTCCAGCTGGTCCGCCGCTTCTCCGATCGCGCCCAGTTCGTCATCGTCACCCACCAGAAGCGCACGATGGACGCGGCCGACGTCCTCTACGGCGTCTCGATGGGCACCGGCGGCGTGACCAAGGTGATCTCCCGCAGGCTGCCGCAAGATGAGCAGCCGGCGCTCGCAGAAGCGCCCGACTCCGGTGCGCCGGCCGAGGCCGCCTGACCGGCGCACGGGAGATACCCGCGGCTTAAGGTTCCCTCGATGCGGTCGAGAGGGGTGCTGGGGGTGGTTCTGGCTGCGGCGTTGCTCGCCGCGCCCGCCGCCGATGCGCGCAGCCCGAAGCTCGAGGTGCTGACCGGCCGCGCCGATCTGGTGTCCGGCGGGCAGGCGCTGGTGGGGGTCCATCTTCCCTCCGGCGCCGACGCCGATGAGCTGCGCGTGCGGGCCAACGGCCGCGACGTGACGTCGAGGTTCCGGGCCGACGGGGCGGATCTCGTGAAGGGGCTCGTCCTGCGTCTGCGGGACGGCCGCAACGTCGTTGTCGCCTCGCTGGAGGGCGAGGGCTCGGCTCGCCTGCGGATCACCAATCACCCCACGGGTGGCCCGATGTTCGGCGGCCCCCAGACGCAGCCGTGGAAGTGCCAGGAGAAGGCCGTCGACAAGCAGTGCAACCAGCGGGCGGAGTACTCGTGGCTGTACAGGTCGACCGATCCCACGGCGACCGGCCTGCAGTCGTTCGACCTGGAGAACCCTCCCTCCGACGTCGCGACGACCACGACCGATCAGGGCGTCGAAGTTCCGTTCGTGGTCCGGGACGAGACCGGCTATATCGACCGCGACCAGTACAGGATCCTCGTCCTGGCGGACCCGGCCCAGAAGAAGTGGAGCCGGTGGTCGCCCCAGCCGACCTGGAACCACAAGGTGCTGAGTCCGGGCGGGGGCGGCTGCGGTTCGGCCTACGGCACCAGCTACGCCCCGCTCGCCGACTTCGCCGGCACCATTCCGTCGATCCCGGGCCGCACCGACAGCTATGTCGATGCCCTTGGGCGCGGCTTCGCGGTCATGTCCTCTGCGCTCGCGAACACCGGACACAACTGCAATGTCGTGACCGAGGCCGAGGCGCTGATGATGGTCAAGGAGCGCCTCACCGAGCGCTACGGCGACATCCGCTACACGATCGGAACGGGGTGTTCCGGCGGGTCGGTCGTCCAGCACACCGTCTCCAACGCCTATCCGGGCGCGGTCTACGACGGCCTGATCGTCACCTGCTCGTATCCGGACGTGCTGACCGCCGGAGGGCAGTTCGCCGACTACCACCTGCTCCGCCAATACTTCGAGAACCCGGCCCGATGGGGGCCGGGCGTGGTGTGGACGCCGCAGCAGTTCGCGGCGGTCGAGGGCCATCTCTCGCACGTCAACGCGGTCGTCGCGGACGAGGCTCTCTTCAAGAGCGCGACGAACCCGATCGGCGACTGCGCCGGCGAGGACTCGTACAACCCGCAGTCGAACCCGGGCGGCGTGCGGTGCAGCATCCTCGACTTCATGGTCAACGTGCTCGGCCCGCGCCCGCCCGAGGTGTGGACCGAGCAGGAGAAGGCGGCCGGGCACGGATTCGCCGGCGTCCCGCTCGACAACACCGGAATCCAGTACGGCCTCGGCGCGCTGCAATCGGGGCAGATCACTGCCGGAGCAGTTCGTCGACCTCAACGAGAAGGTCGGCGGGTTCGACATCGATCGAAATCAATCTCCCAATCGGCTCGAGGGCGATCCCACTGCCGTCGCCAACGCGTATCGCAGCGGCCTGGTCAACGAGGGCGACCACCTCGACGAGGTTGCGATCATCGCCCACGGGGGCCCGGACCCGGGGATCGCACACGACTTCGCGCACGCGATCTGGATGCGCGACCGGCTCGATCGGTACCAGGGCAACCACGACAACCAGGTGCTGTGGGTCGGATCGTCGCCCTTGATCGGGGACCCGACCTGGCCGGTCGAGGCGCTGGACTCCATGGACCGCTGGCTCGGCGCGGTCGAGGCGGACGACTCGGCCAAGCCGCTTGCCCGCAAGATCGTCGATGACCGGCCGGAGGACGTGCACGACCGCTGCTCCTACGTGCCTTCGGCTCCCGGAGTCCGAGCTCGACAGCGTCTGCCTGCCCGACGAGGCGCACCTCCGGCTGAGCACGCCGCGCGAGGTCGCGGGCGGCGACCGCCTCAACGACATCCTGAAGTGTCAGCTGCGACCGATCGACCCGGCCGAATACGGACCGCTCGGGCTGAGCGGCGCCCAGCTCGACAGGCTGCGCGCGCTTTTCCCAGAGGGCGTCTGCGACTGGAACGTGCCCGGCGTCGGCCAGCAGGCGGCGATCCCCTGGCAGACCTACCAGGACCGCCGCGGCGAGGTGATCTACGGCGGGCGGGCGCTGCCCAAGGCGCCCAAGTCGCGCCGGCTGAAGTAGCCACCTAAGCTGCGCGCCCGATGGCGCGCGACTGGACAGAGGTCTTCGACCTAGGGGACCGCGAGGTTCCGGAGTCCCCGGCCGACCAGCCGGAGGAAAAGCAAGGCGGCTTCTTCAAGCGCCTGCGGGAGAACCTCGGAAAGTCCCGCAAGGCCCTCCAGGCCGAGCTCTCCGCCAGCCTCTTCGAGACTCTCGATGCCGAGACCTGGGAGCGGCTAGAGGAGGCACTGATCCTCGCCGACGTCGGCGCGCCCACGACCGCCGAGGTCGTCGGCAAGCTCGAGATGGAGGCGGAAGGGGGACAGGTCGCAGCCGGGGAGCCGCTGCGCGAGCGCCTGATCGAGTTGCTCGCCGAGACGGCGGAGAGCGCCGACGGCGACTCGCGCATCAGGGTGCGCGAGCGCCCCACGGTACTGATGGTCTGCGGCGTCAACGGGACCGGCAAGACGACGACGATCGGCAAGCTCGCCTGGCACCTCCAGAGGGAGCTCGGTCTGTCGGTGATGATCGCTGCCGCCGATACCTACCGCGCCGCCGCCGTCGAACAGTTGGAGACCTGGGCCGAGCGCGCCGGCTGCGAGATCGTCAAGTCCGCGGAGGGCGGCGACGCGGGCGCGGTTGCCTTTGACGCGGTCTCCGCGGCCGAATCCCGCGGCCTCGACGTCGTCATCGTCGACACCGCGGGCCGCCTGCACACGCACGGCAACCTGATGGACGAGCTGACGAAGGTCCGGCGCGTGATCACGAAGAGGCTCGAGGGCGCACCGCACGAGACCCTGATCACGATCGACTCGACGACGGGACAGAACGGCCTGCGCCAGGCGAAGGCGTTCGCCGACGCCGTCGACGTCACCGGCGTCGTCCTCACCAAGCTCGACGGCACCGCCAAGGGCGGAATCGCCCTCGCGATCTCCCGCGAGCTCGGCATCCCGGTGAAGCTGATCGGCGTGGGGGAGGGGTTGGAGGACCTGCAGCCGTTCGATGCCCGCGAGTTCGCCACCGCGCTGCTGGCCGAGTAGCGCGACCAGCTAGTGCTTGCGCGGGTCGACGAAGACGTCGTCGACCAGCCAGCTGCCGCCCTGGGCGGTGAAGCTGAACTCGATCGGCGTGTAGGTGCCGGGCTCCAGGTTCAGGTAGTTGACCCAGAGCCGCATCGCGGTGCTGGGCTCCCACGCGGCGTTGCCGCGCTCGATCCCGATCGGGAGCGAAAGCTCGCGGCCGCGAGCGGTCTCGACGGCAGCCTGCACCCAGAGCTTCGAGCTGCTGCTGCCGATGTTTCGAGCCATGAAGCGCATCGTCGGATGCTCCTGACCGATGCACATCGTCGCGGTCGTCGCTGTCGAACCATTGTTGACCTGGATCGAGTGCGAATCGCCGGCTGCGCGGAGATAGAAGGGCTCGTTGCCCGCGACGATCGAGGAGCCGCTGCCGAGAACCCACTCGCCGGCTCCGTTCTCGACGCCACCGTCGGGCGCAAGGACGTAGTCGTTCAGATCTCCCCACGCGCTGAACGGCTGGCTCGTCGGCCGGTCGGGACAGTCGGTGGTTGTCGCCAGCAGGTTCGCGCCGGCGGACGCGACCGGAAGTAGCAACGCCGCCGTGGTTGCCACGGCGGCGGTAAGAAAGAGCTTGAAGGCCGAGCGTCCTTGCATCGTCCGATTCCTCTATCGGCAGCGGAGCCGAAGTCATTAATCTACAGGCTTCGATTGCCGATACGGTTTTCGAACGACGCACCGGTCCGGCGTCAAGCCAGGGATGAGCTTGAGCGAAAACAGAGCCCCAGATTCGAACCCGACCACGCAGCGGCTCCTCGAGCAATCTCGAGAGCGTCAGCACGGGGGACTGCGCGGGAGCGAGCGGCTCGTCGAGTGGATCAGCGCCGGCGCTTTTCTCGCCGCCGCCGTCGTCTTCGCGCTGCTCGTTCCGGGCGGGCGCGAACTGGATCCCGCCATCGCGATCGCTCTGGTCGCCCTCTACGCGCTCGCCGCGCGGGTCGAGTTCCACACCGGGTCGGGGTGGACGGTGCCGACCCAGGTCGTCTTCGTTCCGATGCTCTTCCTGCTCCCGATCGACCTCGTCCCGATCTTCGTCGCGGCTGCCCTGCTCATCTTCCGGGTGCCCGAATATCTGAGCGGAAAGGTCGCTCCTGAGCGCGCCGTCATCCAACTCGGCGACAGCTGGCACGCCTTCGGCCCGGCCGCCGTGCTCGCGATCGCCGGCGTCGCCGATCCCGCCTGGAGCGAATGGCCGCTCTACCTCGCCGCCCTGGGCGCCCAGTACGGGGTCGATTTCGTCACCTCGGCCGCTCGCGAGTGCATCGGCTACGGGCTCAAATTGCGCGTGCTGGTCGCCGAGCTGCGCTCCATATGGCTCGTTGACGCGCTGCTCTCGCCCATCGGGTTTCTCGCGGCGATCGCCTCGGTGGGGGAGGAGTGGGCATTCCTTGCGGTGCTGCCGCTGCTCGGCCTGATCGTCATCTTCGCCCGTGAGCGCGAGGCGCGGATCGACAACGCGATCGCGCTCGGTAACGCCTACAGGGGGACGGCCCACCTGCTCGGTGAGTTGCTCACCGGGACCCACGAGTACACCGGGACGCACAGCCGCAACGTCGTCCTGCTCGTCCAGCGCGTGGGCGAGTCGCTCGGCTTCGACGACGGCGAGTCCCGCGACGTCGAGTTCGCGGCGCTCCTCCACGACGTCGGCAAGATCTCCGTCCCCATCGAGATCCTGGACAAGTCGGGCCCACTGACCGAGGACGAGTGGGACGTGATGAGGCAGCACACGGTCGAGGGACAGCGGATGCTCGAGCAGATCGGCGGCACCCTCGCCGAGGTCGGGGAGATCGTCCGCAGCCACCACGAGCACTTCGACGGGAACGGTTATCCGGACGGCCTGCGCGGCGAGGAGATCCCGCGCGCCGCCAGGGTCGTCACCGCCTGCGACGCCTTCAGCGCGATGACCACGGACCGCCCGTACCGCAGCGCGATGTCGGTGGAGTCGGCCGTCGAGGAGCTCCGTGCCTGCTCGGGCTCCCAGTTCGACCCCGAGGTCGTCGCGGCACTGATCAAGATCGTGAAGGAGTTCGTGACGCCGGCGGGCGAGTTCGAGAGCTACCGCGGACCCTTGCGGAACCGATAGCCCGGTAGACGTCCTTAGCCGCCACAGGCACCGCCCCGTAAGCTGGTCGGCCCGTGTTCGACCAGCTCTCAGACCGCCTGCAGTCGACGCTCTCGGACGTCCGCAACCGCGGCAAGCTCACCGAGGACGACGTCGACAAGGCGATGCGCGAGATCCGCCTCGCGCTGCTCGAGGCGGACGTCAACTTCAAGGTCGTCAAGCAGTTCGTCGCGCAGGTCAAGGAGCGCTGCGTGGGGGAGGGGGTGCTGACCAGCCTCGACCCCGGCCAGCAGGTCGTGAAGATCGTCAACGAGGAGCTCGCCGGGCTGATGGGCGGCTCGGGCAGCGACCTCGCATTCGCCTCGAAGCCGCCGACGGTGATCCTGATGGCGGGCCTCCAGGGCGCCGGCAAGACGACCGCCTGCGCGAAGCTCGCGATGCTGCTGAAGGGCCAGAAGAAGTCCGTCGCCCTCGCGGCCTGCGACCTCCAGCGGCCGGCGGCGGTCGAGCAGCTCGCGACGGTCGGTAAGCGCGCCGGCGCGACGGTCTACACGCAGTCGACCGACCGTGACCCCGTCGACGTCGCCGAGTGGGCGCTGAACCAGGCGCGGTCGGACGGCCACGACGTCCTGATCATCGACACGGCCGGCCGCCTCCACATCGACGAGGAGCTGATGCAGCAGCTCGTCGACATCCGCAAGCGGACCAAGCCGCACAACGTCCTGCTCGTCCTCGACGCGATGACCGGCCAGGACGCGGTCAACGTCGCCGAGGAGTTCTCCGAGAAGGCCGAGTTCGACGGCGTCCTGATGACGAAGCTCGACGGCGACGCTCGCGGCGGCGCGGCGCTGTCGGTGAAGGCCGTGACCGGCAAGCCGATCATGTACGCGTCGACTGGCGAGAAGCTCTCCGAGCTCGAGCGCTTCCACCCCGACCGGATGGCAACCCGGATCCTCGGCATGGGCGACGTGCTCTCCCTGATCGAGAAGGCCGAGGAGCAGGTCACCGAGGACGAGGCGAAGGAGCTCGAGCGGAAGATCCGCAAGGCCGAGTTCACGCTCGAGGACTTCCTCAAGCAGATGAAGCAGGTCCGCAAGATGGGCCCGCTTCAGAACGTGCTCGGGATGATGCCCGGCATGGGCAACGCGATGAAGCAGATCCGCGATGCGAACGTCGACGAGCGCGAGCTCGACCGCCTGGAGGCGATCATCCTCTCGATGACGCCCGGCCGAGCGGGCTCAGCCGGAGATGATCAAGGGCTCCCGCCGCAAGCGGATCGCGATGGGCTCGGGCACCAACGTCGCCGCCGTCAACAACCTGGTCAAGCAGTTCGACCAGATGCGCAAGATGATGAAGCAGCTCGCCTCGGGCAAGATGCCCGACCCGCAGCAGCTCCTCGGCGGCGGAGCCAAGACGAGGGCCCGCCCACCGACCGGGCGCTAACCTCACGGGCCTCGCATGGCTGTTCGAATGAGACTCAGAAGGGTGGGTTCGAAGAAGAACCCGATCTGGCGCATCGTCATCGCCGACAAGCGCTCGCCGCGCGATGGGCGCACGATCGAGACGATCGGCTCCTACAACGCGCAGACCGAGCCGTCGACGATCGTCGTCGACGAGGATCGCGCCAAGTACTGGCTCGACCACGGCGCCCTTCCCTCCGAGACCGTCGCCCGCCTGCTGCGGGCGAAGGGGATCGAGGCGGTCGGCCGCTAGCCGACCTGCCGTCGACCGATGCGTGACCTGGTCGAGTTCCTAACCCGCGCCCTCGTCGACGATCCCGACGCCGTCTCCGTCGAGGAGCTCGAGGAAGACGGCGACATCGTGCTCGAGATCACCGTCGCCGAGGACGACGTCGGCAGGGTGATCGGCCGCGGTGGCCGGATCGCGAACGCGATCCGCACGGTTGCGAAGGCCGCGGCCGTTCGCGATGACCGCCGCGTCATCATCGACATCCTCGATTGAGGCTCGATCTCTTCACGCTGTTCCCCGAGGCCTTCGACTGGTTCGTCGCGCAGCGCCACGTCCGTAACGCGATCCAGCAGGGAGCGGAGATCCGCCGCTTCAACTACCGCGACACGACGCCGCTCGGCGCAGGCCAGGTCGACGACGCTCCCTACGGCGGGGGAGCCGGGATGGTCCTCCGGGTCGACGTGGTCGACGAGGCGCTCCAGCGCGCCTACCCGGAGCGGCGGCCCGACCGGATCGTGCTGCTGACCCCATCGGGCCGGCAGTTCGACGAGAAGCTCGCCGCCGAGCTCGCCGCCGAGCCCGAGGTCGCCCTGCTCAGCGGCCGCTACGAGGGCTTCGACGAGCGCATCCGCGAGCACCTGGCGACCGACGCCGTCTCGATCGGCCGCTACGTCCTTGCCGGGGGCGAGCTGCCGGCGATGGTCGTCGCCGACGCGATGCTGCGCAAGCTGCCGGGCGCGCTCGGGCACGAGGACAGCGCGATCGAGGAGTCCTTCTCGGAGGCGCTCGAGGGCGCCCCCGAATACCCCCACTACACCCGCCCGCCCCTCTACAAGGGCTGGGACGTGCCGGACGTGCTGGTCTCAGGCGACCACGAGCGCGTGCGCGAATGGCGGCTCGAGCAGAGTCGTCGGCGGGGCGCCCCTCCAGACGAGTAGGTCCCGGCCGAGCCGCCGGGTCGAAAAACTGCGGCAATAAGGGAGAGGGATTGGGGATTTTCGCCTGCCGAGGGGGCGCGGGAGGGGCTCTGGCGACTTATTGCCTACGTGCGGCAAGAAATCGCCAAGGCCTGGCGCATGGTCGCTCGGATCGCCGCGAACCAGCACGGGGTGATCTCGTTCGCCCAGATTGTCCAAGCGGGCCTCTCGCCGCGTCGACGGCCGATCACCCCTCTAGCAGCGTCTCGCCGCCGGCCACCTGACATCGCGAGGCCGCTGGCTGCAGCCGTGTTCGCCGCGGCGCTGGAGCGTCCTCAGCCACGATCAGCCGCCCACCTTGGAGCATGTCCCCTACAAGCCCGCCGTTCTCCCACGTCACGGTCCCCGGCACCGCCGGCAGGGCCAAGCGCAAGGGCATCGTCCTTCACCGCTCCACCACCCTCACCACGACAGACGTCACCCGGAAGCGCAACATCCCCGTCACCAGGCCCGCACGCACCCGCCGAGACCTCGGCTGGGACGCCTCCCCGACCCGCTCGCGGCATCGAGCGCCGCTTCCTCCGCCTGCTGCTCGACCACGGCATCCCAAAGCCCGAGACCAACGTCCCGATCGGCCCCTACACCGTCGACTACCTCTGGCGCGACCTCGCCCTGGTCGTCGAGCTCGACTCCTACGCCTACCACTCCGATCGCCCGACCTTCACCTCAGACCGAAAGCGGGATCGCTACCTGGCAATGCGCGGCCTCGAGGTCCACCGCTTCAGCGATGACGAGCTCGACGAGAGCCCGGTTGATCTCGTCCACTCCCTACAGGCGCTGCTGGAAGCACGGCGGCGCGCGATAGCCGGCTAGCTGCCTGCCTGTGGCCGAGCGTGGAGCGGCGGATTTGGGCCGCTAAGATTCCCGCCTCCGCGCGGGTGCCGGAGCCGCTGTCCGGGGCCGCGCGTTATTTCTGCCGCATTTACCCCACTTCTTCAGGATTTTCCTCCCGTGAGCACGATCATCGAGAACATCGAGAAGGCTCAGCTGAAGCGTGTGCCGCGCTTCGATGCAGGCGACCGCGTGCGCGTGCACTTCGAGGTCACCGAGGGCACCCGCAAGCGGACCCAGGTCTTCGAGGGGATCGTGATCAAGCGGCAGGGCTCGGGTGCGCGGGAGACCTTCACCGTCCGCAAGCAGTCCTTCGGCGTCGGCGTCGAGCGGACATTCCCCCTGCACTCGCCCAAGATCGAGAAGCTCGAGGTCGCCGGTCGCGGCGACGTGCGCCGGGCGAAGCTCTACTACCTGCGCGGCCGGATCGGCAAGCGCGCCAGGGTCGCCGAGCGGCGCTGGGGCATCGACGACGAGCTCGTGATGGCGACGGAGGAAGAGGTCGAGGCGCTCGACTCCGAAGGCGTCGCCCAGTCCGAGGCCGAGGTCGAGGACCTCGGCGTCGAGGAGGACGAGGGTGGCGACGAGGAGGGCGACGGAGTCCGCGCCCGAGGCAGAGTCCCCGGCTGAGGAAGCGCCTGCAGAGGAGCCCACGGCTGATGAGGCGCCGGCTGAGGAGGCGCCGGCTGAGGAGGCGCCCGCAGATGAGCCGCCGGCTGACGAGGCTCCCGCTGAGGAGGAGCCCCCAGCTGAGGAAGCGCTTGCGGAGGACGCCGCGGCCGAGGGCTCCGACGAGGAAAAGGGCTGATTCCGAAGCCAAAAACCGGTCTCGGCGCGCTTGTCGAGCTGGTCGTAATCGTCGCCCTGGCGATCGGGCTTGCGCTCGGCATTCAGGCCTTCATCGTCAAGCCGTACCAGATCCCCTCCGAGTCGATGGTGCCGACCCTCGAGGTCGACCAGCGCGTGCTCGTGAACCGCGTCCTCTACCACTTCACCGACCCGGAGATCGGCGACATCGTCGTCTTCAACCCGCCCGCCGGCGCGGAGCGCGGGAACCAGTGCGGCGTCGCCAAGAAGCCGGGCCAGCCGTGTCCCGAGCCGACCCCCGAAATCGCCGACACCAACTTCATCAAGCGGGTCGTTGCCGGGCCCGGCGATCGCCTGCGGGTCGAAGGTGGGATCCCGATCGTCAACGGCGAGCCCCAGACCGGCGACGGCGATTGGACGACAAAGCCGTGCCGCGGCGGCGGCGGATGTGACCTCCCCGAGGAGATCACGATCCCCGAGGACCACTACTTCATGATGGGCGACAACCGCGGCGCCTCCGACGACAGTCGCTTCTGGGGCCCGGTGCCGCGCGACCAGATCATCGGCCAGGCCTTCATGACCTACTGGCCGCCGGACCGGATCGGCTTCTTCTAACCGGAGAAACCGGCGTTTTGGCGGGCGCCCCGCTCGTTCCGGAGGACGGCTGCTGCATGATTGGGCGCATCGAGGCCTCGCCCAGACCAATCGCCGAGCAGCAGCCCGCACCCAAGCGGAAGGTGAGCGCCGGCCGTAGACGGCGGGCCGCAAAGCTATTCAAGTACGACCGCATGCTCGGCGCGCGTTACGTGGCGGGCGCCGATGAGGCCGGCCGCGGCTCGCTTGCCGGCCCGCTCGTCGCGGCCGCGGTGCTGATCGACTACGCGTCGCTTTCCATGAGCGACCGGCGCGCCCTCGGCCAGCTGAACGACTCGAAGACGCGATCCGAGGCCGAGCGCGAGGAGCTCTACCCGGTGATCGTCCGAGCGGCCGCCCGCGTTGCCGTCACCTCCCGCTGCGTCCGTGGGATCGACTCCCGCGGCCTGCACGTGACGAACCTCGATGCGCTGGCACAGACGCTGGAACGCGTCGCGGCCGCGGCACCCGAGGACGACCGCGTGTGCCTGACCGACGGCTTCTCGGTCGGCAAGCGGTGCGCGGTCGAGCACCGGCCGGTGATCCAGGGCGACTCCCACAGCGCCGCGATCGCCGCGGCCTCGGTGATCGCCAAGGTGACCCGCGACCGCTACATGCGCCGCGCCCACAACGCGTACCCGGATTGGGATTTCACGACAAACGTCGGCTACTCGACCCCGGAGCACCGCGCCGCGATCGAGGCGAACGGCATCTGCGACCTGCACCGCCGCTCGTTCCAGTCGATCGCCTACAGCCAGCTCGAGCTGGGCTGAGCCGTAGTGACTATCCGACGACTCCCACGCACCTGGATGCGGCCGAATGAGCTTCGCGGATGCGGCACCGTCGGAACCCCCACATGGCGCTGCCATGCGGGGAACCCGCCGTCACCGCCCCGCTCGCTCCTCGACCGCCCCAGGCACGCGCGAGTCCTCGGATAGTCACTCAGAACGCGTTTCGGATCCACTCGATTTCGGGCACGCCGCCCGGATGGAAGGTGACGCCGACGACGTCGAAGCGGATCGCGTCGGAACGGGGTGGGCGGTTCGTCGCGAGCCAGGCCCTCGCGAGCCTGCGAAGGCGCTGCTGCTTCTTTGGGCCGACGGCCAGCACCGGCCTGGGCGGACCCCGGAGGGAGCCCGCGTGTGCCGCCTTCACCTCGACGAAGACCAGCGTTCGCCCGTCGAGCACGATCAGGTCGAGCTCGCCTGCGATGCCGAGCTCCGCGTAGCGGATCCGCGCGTTCCGGGCGAGGATCCTGCAGCCGGAGGCCTCGAGTCGGCGGGCGACGAGATCCTCGGCGAGATCACCGAGGCGCTTTCGGGCGTGTGCCATGACCGGTCAAGCCCTCGGCGCGCCCGTCTCTCCGGCTTCGTGACGAAGTCGGCACATTCGCCGCGCCACGACGTCACACCGGCCTCCGTAGCGTCGCCAAACCGTCGGTCCGCTTATTGCAGATGCTCGCGACCGTGAAGACCTTCGCCCTCTCCGGCGTCTCGGCGCAGGTCGTCACGGTCGAGGTGGACGTCCATCGCGGCCTGCCCGCGCTTGCGATCGTCGGCCTCCCCGACCGCGCCGTCCGCGAGTCGCGCGAGCGGGTCCGGGCGGCGATCCAGAATTCGGGCTTCGAGTTCCCCCAGCAGCGGATCACCGTCAACCTCGCGCCGGCGAACCTGCGCAAGGCGGGGCCGGGATTCGACCTGGCGATCGCATCGGCGATCCTCGTTGCCTCGGAGCAGCTGCCGCCCGACACGCTCGACGCATGTGCGGTGGCCGGAGAGCTCGCGCTCGACGGGTCGCTGCGCCCCGCCGCCGGCGCCCTCTCGATGGCCGAGGAGGCGGTCCGCCACGGGCTCGAGCGGATAGCGATCGCCTCGTCGTGCGGGCCGGAGGCGGCGCTCGCCACCCGCTGGGCCACGAACGGCAACGGTGGCCCGCCGCTGCGGGTCACGCCGCTCGACCGGCTCGATCAGCTCTCGCTCATCGGTGGCGAAGCCGAACCTGACGCGCCCGAACTCCCGGCCTCTGAACCCCTCCACGAGGATCGCGCACCTCTCGACCTCGCCGAGCTGCGCGGCCAGCCGCTTCTGCGGCGCGCGCTCGAGATCGCCGCGGCCGGTGGCCACGGGCTGCTCATGGTCGGCCCGCCCGGCGCGGGCAAGTCACTCGCCGCCCGCCGGCTGCCCTCGCTGCTGCCGCCGTTGAGCGATTCGGAGGCTCTGGAGGTCCGCCGGATCGCGAGCGCCTGCGCCGCTGATCACGACCCGGCCGTCCCCTCGCCCAGGCGACCGTTCCGGGCGCCCCACCACACGATCTCCCCGGCCGGCCTGGTCGGCGGCGGTTCGCCGCCCCAGGCGGGGGAGGCCACGCTCGCCCACCGCGGCGTCCTCTTCCTCGACGAGCTCGGCGAGTTCGCACGTGCCGCGCTCGAGGCGCTGCGCCAGCCGATGGAGGAGGGCACCGTCTCGATCGTCCGCGCCCGCCAGCGGATCGAGCTTCCCTGCCGCTTTCAGTTGGTCGCGGCGGCGAACCCATGTCCGTGCGGTCGGGGCGAGGACTCGCCGCGCTGCGCCTGCGACCCGTCCCAGGTCCGCCGCTACGAGGCGAAGCTGAGCGGCGCGCTAGCCGACCGGCTCGACATCGTCCTCGGCCTCGGCCAGCCCGATCCGGACGCGCTCGCCGGCGCGGCGGGGGAGGGGTCGGACGACGTCCGCGATCGGGTGATGGCTGCCCGCGCGCGCCAGACGGAGCGGATCGGCGAGGCGCGAACGAACAGCGACCTCGGCCCGGAGGAGACCCGGCGACACGCTCGGCTCTCGCCGAGCGCGCGAGCTCTCCTGCTCGACGGCCACCGGCGCCTGGAACTGAGCGGCCGGGGGCACGATCGCGTCCTTCGCGTCGCCCGCACGATCGCCGACCTTGCCGCGGTCGAGCGGGTCGGGGACGAGCATGTCGCCGAGGCGCTTTCGTTGCGGCGGCGGGAGGGTGGGTGAACGATCGCGAAGCGACCCGGGCGTGCCGGCGGTGCCTGCGCCGGAGCCTCCTCCTTGCGCAGGTCGCTCCGAGGATCGAGAAGGTGCTCGACGATCGCGATCGCTTCCGCTCCCAGGACCTGCTCGGCCTCTCGGATGAGGACCTCGCAGCGGCCCTCAACGCGAAGGTCGACTCCAAGCAGCTCGACCGCGCCGCCGAGCGGCTCGCGAAGCAGATATCGGACGGGGAGACCCCCTGGAGCGTCTGCCGCCACCGGCCCGGTTACCCCGCCCGCCTGAGCCACCTCGGCGATTCAGCGCCCTGGGCCCTCTTCGGGCGCGGCGATCCCGATCTCCTCACCGAGGCGGGGGAGGAGCCCGCGGTGACGATCGTTGGCTCTCGGCGCGCAACGGCTTACGGGAAGTCCGTGGCGCACGAGCTCGGGCTGCTTCTCGCCCGCGCCGGCGTACCGATCATCAGCGGCCTCGCGTTCGGGATCGACTCCGCCGCCCATCGCGGCGCGCTCGACGCGGCAGGACCGACGATCGCCGTTCTCGGCTCGGGCGCCGATCGCCCGACCCCTGTGCGCATGGCCGGGCTCTATCGCCGCGTCGTCGAGGGGGGCGCCGTCATCTCCGAAATGCCGCCGGGCTACACGCCGTTTCGCTGGAACTTCCCGGCGCGCAACCGGATCATGGCCGCGCTGGGCGCGGTCACCGTCGTCGTCGAGGCGGCGGAGCGATCGGGGTCGCTGATCACGGTGCGGTTCGCCCAGAGCCTCGGCCGCGACGTCGGCGCGGTCCCCGGCCCAATTAACTCCCGCTTCTCGAAGGCCTCGAATGCCCTGCTTGCAGACGGCGCCTTTCCGGTGCTCGAAGCCGAGTCGGTGCTCGACGAGCTCTTCGGCCCCGGGGTGCGAGAGATCGATCGCCGTGGCGCGGAGCTTAAGCCCGAGCTCGCGGAGGTGCTCGCGAGCATCGAGGCGGGAAACGCGACGCCCGACGCGATCGCGCGGGCGTCGTCGCTCGGCCCGGGACTGGTGGCAGCGGCACTCGCGAGGCTCGAGCTACTCGGCCTTGTCCGCGCCGACCCGGCCGGCCGGTTCGAGGCCGCGACGACCTCGTCCGGGCGCTGACGCCAAGTACGCTCGGCCCGTGCCAGAGAACGGCTCCCAGCGATCAATCCCTGTCGTGATCTCGATCGCCGGTTCCGACTCCGGCGGCGGCGCCGGGATCCAGGCCGACCTGAAGGCGTTCGCGCGCTGCGGCGTGCACGGGACGACCGCGATCACAGCGATCACGGCCCAGAACACGGTCGGGGTGCGCTCGGTTCACTCCGTTCCGCCGGACTCGATCCGCGAACAGGTCATGGCCGTGGTCGAGGACATCGGCGTCGATGCGGTCAAGGTCGGCATGCTCGGCAACGCCGAGACGACGGAGGCCGTGGTGGGAGCGCTCGAGGAGGCGGGTCTCGTCGGCGCGGTGCCGATCGTTGTCGACCCGGTGATGGTTGCCGAGAGCGGCGCGCTGCTGCTCGACGCGGGTGCCCGGGATGCCCTGATCCGCCACCTTCTGCCACGGACGACCG
This sequence comes from uncultured Thermoleophilia bacterium, assembly GCA_963785155.1. Classification (GTDB taxonomy): domain Bacteria; phylum Actinomycetota; class Thermoleophilia; order Solirubrobacterales; family 70-9; genus DASUSH01. Next base: position 259,784 of record CAWAUB010000006.1, on the reverse strand, counting down.
TCGCCACGCCGAACCTCCCCGAGGCAGGCGAGCTGAGCGGCCTCGACGCCCACGCGGATCGCGACGAACTCGCGCGCGGGGTGCTCGCGCTCGGCCCGCAGGCGGTGATCGTCACCGGCGGCCACACCGAGGAGGGCACCGATCTGCTCATGACCCCTGCCGGCGCTCGGGTCGAGATCGCGGGCCCGCGGTACCCCGACGGCGCCGCACACGGCTCCGGCTGCACCCACTCCTCGGCGCTCGCCGCCCACCTCGCGCTCGGCGAGACCGTGGCCGAGGCCGCGCGCCACGCGCGCGACATCACGGGCGAGGCGGTCGCCGCCGGCCTGCGCGAGATCGGCGCCGGCGCGGGCCCTGTCGACGCGCTCGGCATCGCGTCCCGCCGGGCAACCGGTTCCACGCTGCCATAATTCCGGCCGTGAAGCTTGTGCGGATGAGACCCGGACACGGCGACGTGCTGCTCGCCGAGGGCGACGTCGAGGTCGACGAGGACGAGGAGCGCCTGGTCGAGGAGTTCCGCCGTCAGCTTGATCTCGGCATGTGGGCAGCGGTTCCGACCACCGCGGACGCCGGCCGCCGCGAGGCCGTCATGGTCCGCGAATTCGCCGAGATCCCGCGCGACGCCGAGCGCGTGATCTTCTTCCCGCCGGCCTCGGGCGGATAGGGGAGCAGGCAAGTGACCGCTCCGCTCCTCGTCCTCGGGGTCGTTCTCGCCGCGCTCGCCGTGGCCGGTTTCGGGCCCTCCCTGGCCGAGCGCCTGCGCGAGCGCACGACGGCCCGCCGCCGGCACGCGTCAAGGCGCCCTTCCCAGCCCGCCTACGACCCCGGCCGGGAGCGCCGGGCCGAGCGCAAGGCCCTCGAGCTATTGCGCGACACGGTCGGCTCCGACGAGTTCGCGATGTACTCCAGCCTCGGCTTCCTCCGCGTCCTGGGCACCGCCCGGGACGGCGGCGGCTACGGGTATCTGATCTACCCGCACCGCCCGATCGTCGCCTACGACACCGAGAGCGGTGAGCTCCTGAGCGAGTACTGCGTTGGCTTCCCCGATCGCGCCGAGCGCGCGTTCGGCTCGCGCCTGCCCGATGCGGATGACGTGCTCGCCAAGTGGATGTCACTCCACGGCGACGAGCGCGGCCTGATCGCCGGCGCCAACATGCACCTGCCCGGCAAGCAGGTGGATCCCGCGCAGGTCAAGCGCGACCTGCGGCGGCTCCGCGAATGGGACGCGCGCGAAACCTCCGCCACCCCTGCGATCGCGACGGCGGCCTGATGGCGAGCACCACGGACACCCGCCCGCGCTCTCGCGGCGTCTTCGACGGCCCCGACCGCGCCGCCGCGCGCGCATACATGAAGGGGATCGGCTTCAACGACGACGACCTGAGCAAGCCGACGATCGGGATTGCCAACACCTGGACGGAGGCGATGCCCTGCAACTTCAGCCTGCGCGGCCTGGCCAAGCACGTCAAGGATGGCGTCCGGGCGGCAGGGGGGACCCCGATGGAGTTCAACACCGTCGCGATCTCGGACGGGATCACGATGGGGACGAAGGGGATGAAGACCTCGCTCGTCAGCCGCGAGGTGATCGCCGACTCGATCGAGCTGACCGCCCGCGGCTACCAGTTCGACGCGGTCATCGCGCTCTCCGCCTGCGACAAGACGATCCCGGGCTGCGTGATGGCGCTCGCCCGCCTCGACATCCCCTCGCTGATGCTCTACGGCGGCTCGATCGCGCCCGGCCGCTGGCGCGGTAAGGACGTGACCATCCTCGACGTCTTCGAGGCGGTCGGCGCCCACGCCGCGGGCAACATGACCGACGAGGAGCTGACCGACCTCGAGAACCACGCGAGCCCCGGCGCCGGCGCCTGCGGCGGCCAGTTCACCGCCAACACGATGGCCTGCGCGTTCGAGGCGATGGGGATCTCCCCCGGCGGCTCATCCATGGTCCCGGCCGAGGACGCGACGAAGGACGATGTCGCGGAGCAGATCGGCAAGCTCGTGATGAACGTCCTCGAGCAGGACCTGCGCCCGAGCAAGGTGATCACCCGCGAGTCGCTGGAGAACGCGATCGCGACGGTGTGTGCGTCCGGCGGATCGACCAACGGCGTCCTGCACCTCCTCGCGGTCGCTCGCGAAGCCGGCATCGACCTCGCGATCGACGACTTCGAGCGGATCTCCAAGGCGACGCCGCTGCTCGCCGACCTGAAGCCCGGTGGCCGCTTCGTGGCCACCGACCTCTACCGGGCCGGCGGCGTCCCGCTGATCCTCAAGCGCCTCTCCGACGCCGGCATCCTGCACCGCGACGCGCTCACCGTCACCGGGAGGACGATCGGCGAGGAGGCCGACCGCGCCACCGAGGAGGAGGGCCAGGAGGTCGTCCGCCCGATCGACAACCCGCTGAAGAGCGAGGGCGGACTGGCGATCCTTCGCGGCAACCTCGCCCCGGAGGGCTCCGTCGTCAAGCTCGCGGGAACCGAGCGCAAGGGCCAGACCGGCCCGGCGAAGGTCTTCGAGGCCGAGGAGGAGTGCTTCAAGGCGCTCAAGGCAGGCGAGATCAAGGCCGGCGACATCGTCGTCATCCGCAACGAGGGCCCCTCCGGCGGCCCCGGCATGCGGGAGATGCTCCAGGTCACCGCCGCGATCGTCGGCGAGGGCCTGGGGGAGGAGGTCGCGCTGATGACCGACGGCCGCTTCTCCGGCGCCACCCGCGGCCTGATGGTCGGCCACGTCGCCCCCGAGGCGGCCAAGGGCGGGCCGATCGGCGCCCTGCGCGATGGCGACGAGGTGACGATCGACGTCGAGCGGCGAGTCATCGAGGTCGCCCTCAGCGACGAGGAGATCGCCGAGCGCGTCGCCGCCTACGAGTCGCCGCCGCCCGCCTACGAGACCGGCGTCATGGCGAAGTACGCGAAGACGGTCTCATCCGCCTCCGCCGGCGCCATCACCGTCTAGAAACCCCTCGAGAAAGCGGTTGAACCGCACCGGCCGCTCGAGCTGGGGGAGGTGGCCGCATCTCGTCGAAGATCTCCGTCCGCGAGTTGCTCAGTCGCTCCGACCACTCTGCGGCGTCATCCGGAGGCACGATCCGGTCGTTCCGGCCCCAGACGATCAGGGCCGGGACCTCGACCTCCTCCAGGCGGTCGAGGATGTCGTAGCCGAGCAGGTTCGTCAGCGAGTCCAGGAAGCCCTCCGCCAGGGCTCCGTGCACGAACTGCTCCCAGAGGAGCTCGGGGCGGAGCTCCTCGGGTCGGCGGAAGACCCCGCTGAAGAGGGTCGCGCGGATACCGGGCCGGCGGAACGTCCGCTCCTGGAGCTTGACCGTGAGCGGCGCACTCGCGGCGAGCATCCGGGCGATCACCTTCGCCGGCTCGCGCCGGACGGCGACGCTCGAGACGCCCGCGGCGGAGACGAGGACGAGCTTCTCGAACCGGTCCGGCCGTTTGATCGCTCCCTCCGCTGCGATGAACCCTCCCATCGAGTTGCCGACCACGCAGCAGTCGCCGACCCCGACCGCCTCCCGGAAGTCGTGCAGGAAACGGCCGTAGTTCTCGATCGTCAGGTCCCACGCCGGGGTGCGCGTGTGGCCGAACGCGGGCAGGTCGAGCGCGACGACGCGGCGGGTCCTGCCGAAGTGGGGGATCGTCTCCAGCCAGTTCTGCCAGGAGCCGGAGAGCCCGTGGACAAGCAGCAGCTCGAGCTCGCCCGGCTCACTCTCCCCGTAGTCGACGTAGGTGACCTCGGCGCCGCCCACGTTGACGGTGCGCAGGTGCTGCCGCCAGTCGATCCTCAGCCATTCGGGATCCGGGTTCCCGTACGGGTCCGGGCCGTCGGCCGGTGTTGGCTCAGGCATACCCCATCCGCTCGAGGGTCGGGATCTCACGGATCTGGGGCGGCTGCAGGTGGTCCCAGAGGATCCCGCGCGGGCGGGAGTAGGCCCGCTCGACGTCGATCGAGGTGCGGGGCGTCGAGATATGGTCGATCGGCAGGTCGTGGTCGAGCATCGGCAGGTTCTCGCGGACGATCTGAAGGGGGTGGACGGTCGTCGCGACGATCGTGTGCTCATCGATCCGCCCGGCCTCGACGAGCAGGGCGAACTCCAGGTCCGAGTAACCGCCGCCCTTGCCGACCCGGGCGCCGTTCAGGTTCACGCCCACCGACCCGCAGAGCAGGAAGTCGATCTCGGGGAGCTCCTCCTCGGCGACGACCCGGCCGTGTTTGAGCGCGCCCTTGATCGTCGCCGCCTCGCGCACCTGTTCCTTGTTCAGGTTCTTCGGGTCGAGCAGGCGGAAGGGGTGGGGGTCGCGCAGGCGCGGGACGGCCATCACCAGCTGCTTGCCCTCCTCGAGCGCGATCCGCCGCACGTGTGTCTGCGGCGAGTCGGGGTTCGCCTTGATCGTCCGGGCGCTCTTCCAGCGCTTGTGAGTGGCGAGTCGCTCCGCAGCGAGCTTCGCCCCGGCGAAGTTCGGGATCCGCCCCTCGGCGCCGGGGAAGCGCGAGACGCCCTCGCGGTCCATCGCCGCCCAGATCTCGCGCCTGAACTTGTCCTTCGACTTCAAACTTGGCTCCCTTTCACCATTTGGATGCAGCGGATCATATTTTCGACTGCTTGAATGGGGCCATGGCCCCGGATCGCACCTCGATCGCACCGTCGCGGCCCGACCAGGAATCGGCCGACGACCGCCCGCTGCCCGAACGCCGCGAATCGGAGCGTATGCGCGATCTCCTACCGGCCATCGAGCCCGATCGCCGGCTGAATGACTGGGGCCGCTCGGAGCGGATCGAGGGGGCCCTCGACGCCACGGCGGTCGAGTTCTTCTACCGCTACTGGTTCCGCACCGAGGTCGAGGGGATCGAGAACGTTCCCGCCGACGGTGGCGCGCTGCTCGTCTCGAATCACTCCGGCGCCCTGCCTCCGGACGCGGCGATGATCGCCCGGGCGATTCGCGAGGAGCACCCCGAGCCGCGGCCGCTCCACATCACCGTCGAGCACTTCTTCAAGGGCTATCCCGGCTTCTCGATGCTGATCCCGAAGGTCGGTTGCGTCGCCGCCCATCCGGCGAACGTCCACCGCCTGCTCTACGACGAGGAGCAGCTGGTGCTCGTCTTCCCCGAGGGACGCAAGGGCACGGAGAAGCTCTACAAGGACCGCTACCGGCTGCGCCGCTTCGGCCGCGGCGGCTTCGTCGAGGCGGCGATGCGGGCGGAGGCCCAGCTCGTTCCGGTCTGCGTCGTCGGGGCCGAGGAGGCCGCGCCAATCTTCGCCCAGGTCGGGATCATGAAGCGGCTCACGGGGCTCCTCTACTTCCCGCTCACGCCGACCTTCCCCTGGATGGGGCCCCTCGGGATGCTCGGCTACCTGCCCGCGAAGTTCAAGCTCCGCTTCCTCGAGCCGATCGACACCCGGCGGATGGGCACCGATCCCGCCTCGGACCGCGCGCTCGTGCAGACCGTCTCGCAGGAGATCCGCGCACGGATCCAGGAAAACCTGCACGAGATGCTCGCCAAGCGGAAGTCGGTGTGGTTCGGATGACTCCTGGGCCCGAGACTCGCCGCATCCTCGTCACCGGCCTTTCGACCTACTGGGGCGGCCGCCTTGCCCAGGCCCTGGAGAGCTTCCCGGAGGTCGAGACGATCATCGGCGTCGACAACCGAGATCCATCCCGGGAGCTCGAGCGAACGGAGTTCGTCCGCGTTTCGAACCAGCACTCGCTGATCCAGCGGATCGTCCGCGCGGCGGAGATCGACACCGTGATCGACACCCGGCTCGTCGTCGACTCGCTGGTGACCTCGCCGAGGCTCGCCCACGAGAACAACGTGATCGGGACGATGAACATCCTCGCCGCCTGCACGGGCGCCGATTCGCCGGTCCGCAAGTTCGTCTTCAAGAGCTCGGCGCACTGGTACGGGTGCGAGCAGGACGACCCCGCGTTCTTCACGGAGACGATGTCCCGGCCCCACCCGCCGAAGTCGCCCATTGAGCGCGACATCGTCGAGGCCGAGGCCGCGGTCTCCGATTTCGCCGAGAAGCACCCGGACCGGACCGTGTCCATCCTGCGCTTCTCGAATGTCCTCGGGCCCGACGTCCGCACCTCGTTCAGCACGCTGCTCTCGCTGCCGGCGGTCCCGATGGTGCTCGGCTTCGATCCCCGCTGGCAGGTCGTCCACGAGGACGACGTCGTCCACGCGCTGGAGCACGCCGCCTTCAACCACGTGCCGGGCACCTTCAACGTCGCCGCGGACGGGGTGCTCGCCCTCTCGGAGATGATCGGCCTGGTCGGCAAGCGGCCGCTTCCCGTGCTGCCGCCGTGGGGGACGAACCTCGCCGCCGGGCCGCTGCGGCGCTTCGGCATGCGCTTCCCCGACGAGATGGTCAACCAGATGCGCTTCGGCCGTGGTCTCGACAACCGCAAGTACAAGGCTGCCGGCTTCCGATACGGCTACACATCGCGCGAGGCGACGATGAAGCTCGGTGAACATCTGCGCCTCCACCCGATCATCCGCGGCAAGGACAACACCTACACCTACGAGCGCGACGTCGAGGAATTCCTGCGGCGCAGCCCGCACGTGCGCCGCGACCGCCCCGAATCAGGCGATAAGGAAGTCCTCGGAATCTGAAACTCAGCGTGCGTGGGGAGCCTGGGCGGCTCTCTACACTTTTCATGACGACCGATGGGCACGAAGACCGTCACAGCGATCGTCTGCGTGTTGGTGCTCCTCATTGCCGGAGCGGTAGGGGCCTACGCGTGGGACAACTCGAAATCGGGAGAGATCGCCGAAGGCGTCCGCGTGGGCAACGTCGAGCTCGGCGGGCTGACTGAGAAGGAGGCGACCGAGCTGCTGCGCAAGGAGCTCGTCCAGCCCCTCTCGAAGCCGGTGGTCGTCACCTCCGACGGGGAGGACTACACGCTCCACGCCGAGGACCTTGAGGTCCGCGCCGACATCGACGGGATGGTGAACGAGGCCCTCACCGTCAGCCGCGAGGACTCGCTGCCGAGCCGGATCGTCCGCTACGTCTCCGGCGCTGAGGTCAACCACAAGATCGTCCCCGACGTCGCCTACTCGGAGACCTCGATCGAGCGCTTCGTCCAGGGCGTCGCCGCGAAGGTCAACACCGAGCCACAGGACGCTTCGGTGGAGCCGACGCTCACGAGCCTGGAGCCGCAGCCCGGCAAGAACGGGACCGCGGTCCGCGAGGACCAGCTTCGCGCCGACATCAAGCGCGCAATCGAGGATGGCGGCGAACGCACCGTCAAGGCAAAGGTCGATGTGGTCAAGCCGGACGTGACGACGGCGGATGTGGCGCAGAAGTATCCCGACTACATCACCGTCGATCGCTCGACCTTCACGCTGCGGCACTACGAGAACTTGAAGCTGGTCAAGGAGTACACCGTCGCGGTCGGCGCCCAGGGCTTCGACACGCCCACCGGCGTCTACCCGATCGAGTCGAAGCAGGTCGATCCGGTCTGGAGCGTGCCGAACTCCGACTGGGCGGGCGACCTCGCCGGCACCACGGTCCCCGGCGGCGTTCCCGAGAACCCGCTGAAGGCTCGCTGGATGGGCATCTACGCCGGCGCGGGGATTCACGGCACCGACGACGTCGGCTCGCTCGGCTCGGCAGCGTCGCACGGCTGCGTGCGGATGGCGATTCCTGACGTGGTCGAGCTCTATGACCAGGTCGAGGTCGGCACCCCCGTCTATATCCAGTAGTTCGCGCTCGCTGCACGCTCGGCTGCGCGGGGAGGTAGGGACGCCTCGCCCGGCGAATTCCTCTGCATGGCCACGGCGGTCGAGCAAGAGCTGAGCACCGGCTGGGAGGAGGCGCTTTCGCGCTTCGACCGCGAGCTGCAGCGCCGTGCCGCGGCGGAATCGACCCGGCGCGCCTATCGCTCGGACCTTCGCATGCTCGGCGCCTGGGCGAGCGCCCGGCACCTCGAGCCCACCGGCGTGGGCTACCAGGACCTTCGTTCGTATGCCGCGCTGCTCTCCGAGTTGGGATCGGCGAAGGCGACTATCGCCCGCAAGCTCGCCTCGACCCGCAGCCTCTTCGACTACCTGCTCCGAATGGGGGAGCTGGCCCAGAACCCGGCCGACCTGATGCCGACTCCGAAGCGCGAGCGACGGCTGCCCCGCGTGCTCGGGCCCGACGAGGTTCGCACGCTCCTGGAGCGGATCCCCGCGCGCGACCCGCTCGAGATCCGCGACAGGGCGCTCTTCGAGCTTGCCTACTCCTGCGGGCTTCGCTGTCAGGAGCTGGTGAACCTCGATCGCGAAGACCTCGACTTCGAGTCCGAGCGGGTACGGGTGGACGGCAAGGGCGGCAAGATTCGCCTGGTGCCCGTTGGTGAGCCCGCGCAAAAGGCCCTCGATCGCTACCTGGCGAGCGCCCGGCCGGCCCTCGAGGACGACCAGGCTGAGACCGCGCTCTTCATCTCCCGCCGCGGCCGCCGGCTCTCGCCGTCGGACATCAGGCGCCGGCTGGACGGCTGGGTGCGCGAGGCGGCGCTCGCCGGCCGCGTCTCCCCGCACGCGCTGCGCCACTCCTTCGCGACCCATCTGCTCGAGGGCGGCGCCGACCTGCGGTCGATCCAGGAGCTGCTCGGCCACTCGAGCGTCTCGACCACGCAGATCTACACCCGCGTCGAGCCCTCGCGCCTGCGCAAGCAGTACCAGAGCGCCCACCCGAGGGCCTGATCTGACCGTCCGGGACGCCCAGTTGCACCCCTGGACGAATGTACGGGTAACGTTCAAGCGTCCCCGAGGGGACTGAGAATGGAGACTCAGGTCAAGGCAGTCGAACTGCGTGAGCTCTGGCGGCGCTGCAAGCAGGATGGCGATGAGCGCGCCAGAGAGCGATTGGTGGTCGCTTACTCGCCGCTGGTCAAGTACGTGGCGGGCCGGATGGCGTCGGGCCTGCCGGCGCACGTCGAGGAGGCCGATCTCATCTCCTACGGCCTGCTCGGCCTGATCGGCGCGATCGAGCGCTTCGACCCCGAGCGCGAGATCAAGTTCGAGACATTCGCCGTCTCCCGGATCAAGGGCGCGATCATCGACGAGCTGCGTTCCCTCGACTGGGTGCCCCGCTCGGTCCGCTCCAAGGCGCGAGAGGTCGAGAAGGCACACGCGAAGCTCGAGAACCGATTGCAGCACGCGCCGTCCGACGAGGAGATGGCCGCCGAGCTCGGGGTCGGGGTCGAGAACTTCCACGACACCCTGCTCGAGATCGCCAACTCGTCGGTCCTCGCCCTGGACGACCTCTGGACGATCGCCGACCCCGATGGCGGCCAGGTCTCCCTTCTCGACACGATCCACGATCCGAACGCCGTCGACCCCGAGCGCGAGATGGACTCGGCGGAGCTCAAGGACCGGCTCGCCGACGCGATCGAGTCGCTGCCAGAGCGCGAGCGCCTGGTGATCGCCCTCTACTACTACGAGAACCTGACCCTGCGCGAGATCGGGGAGGTTCTCGGCGTCACCGAGTCCCGGGTCTCGCAGCTGCACACCAAGGCCGTCCTCGGCCTGCGCTCGAACCTGCAGAACAACGACTAGCTGACTAGCGGCCGGGCGCCCCGTTCACATATGCTCCGCCCGTGGCCCCTGGGAGGAAGCCCGCCGACCGAATCCGCAACGTCGCCCTGATCGGGCACCGCGGCTCTGGCAAGACTTCCCTGACCGAAGCTCTCCTCTACGAGGCGGGCATCGTCAACCGGCTCGGCAAGGTGGAGGACGGCACGACCGTCTCCGACTTCGAGTCCGACGAGCAGGAGCGTCAGATGTCGATCGGCGCCGCGCTCACCTCCTTTGAGCACGACGGCCGCAAGATCAACCTGATCGATACGCCCGGCGACCCGAGCTTCGTCGCCGAGGCGCTCGCCGCCCTTCACGTCGTCGACTCCGCGGTCGTCGTCGTCAACGGCGTCATGGGGGTCGAGGTCAATACCGACCGGCTCTGGCGCCGCGCGGCCGACGAGAACCTCGCGCGGCTCGTCTTCGTCAACATGCTCGACCGCGAGCGCGCCGACTTCTTCCGCGCGCTCGACTCGCTGAAGGCTGCCTTCGGCCCGCACGTCGTCGCGACCGAGATCCCGATCGGCTCCGAGCACGAGGTGAGCGGCGTGATCGACCTGATCGACATGAAGGCGTTCGAGTACCCGAGCGCCGAGCGCGGCTCCGCGAAGGAGATCGAGATCCCCGAGGAGCTGCAGGAACAGGCGGAGGAGTACCGCGAGAAGCTGATGGACGAGGTCGCGGAGAACTCCGACGCGCTGATGGAGCGCTACCTCGAGGGCGAGGAGATCTCCCACGAGGAGATGGTCACGACGCTGAAGAAGGGCGTCAGCGAGGCGCACCTTTTCCCGGTCACCTGCGGGATCGCGACCCAGAACCTCGGCACGAGCCGGCTGCTCGAGGCTCTGGTCGAGGATCTGCCCTCGCCGGCGATGCGAGGCGCGCTCAAGGCCACCGACGAGGAGGGGGAGACGGTCGACGTCGAGCCCGAGGAGGACGCCGACTGCGTCGCATATGTCTTCAAGACCCGCGCCGACCCATTCGTCGGGCGGATCAACATGGTCCGCGTTTGCTCCGGCGTGCTGACCTCGGATTCACACCTCGTCAACCTCACGAACGGTGCGAAGGAGCGGGTCGGCCAGCTGCTCCAGCCTGAGGGCAAGGAGTCCGAGCAGATCTCCGAGCTCGGCCCCGGCGACATCGGTGCCGTCGCGAAGCTGAAGGAGACGCACGCCGGCGACGTCGTCTCGACCAAGCCCGACAAGCTGACGTTCCCGCCGCTCGACCTGCCCTCGCCGGTGATGGCCTTCGCGTACACGCCGAAGTCGAAGGGCGACGAGGAGAAGGCGATCAACGCGGTTCGCCGGCTCAAGGAGGAGGACCCGACGCTCGATGTCCACCGCGACCCGCAGACCGGCGAGCAGATCATCGCCGGGCTGACGCAGATCCACGTCGAGGTGATCAAGGGCCGGATGAAGGAGCGCTACGGCGCCGAGATCGACCTGAAGCCGCCGCAGGTGCCCTACCTGGAGGCGATCCGGAAGTCCGCGAAGAAGCACGCCCGCTACAAGAAGCAGACCGGTGGTCGTGGCCAGTTTGCCGACTGCCACATCGAGCTCTCACCGGCCGAGTTCGGCGCCGGGCTCGAGTTCGAGAACGCGATCAAGGGCGGCGTAATCCCGACCAGCTTCATCCCCGCCGTGCAGAAGGGCGTCGTGGAGGCGATGGAGCATGGTGAGCTCGCCGGATACCCGATCAAGGACGTCCACGTGAAGCTCTACGACGGCCAGCACCACTCCGTGGACTCCTCCGAGATGGCGTTCAAGATCTGCGGTTCGATGGCCTTCAAGCAGGCGATGGCGGAGGCCGATCCGGTCCTGCTCGAGCCGATCATGTTGATGACGATCTCCGTCCCCGAGGACGCGGTCGGCGATGTGATCGGCGACCTCAACTCGCGCCGCGGGCGCCCGCTGGGGATGGAGCCGAAGGCTGGGATGACCGAGGTCAAGGCGGAGGTCCCGATGGCCGAGATCCTCGACTACGCGCCCGACCTGCGCGCGATCACCGGCGGCCGCGGCGACTTCTCGATGGAGCTCGAGCGCTATGAGGAGGTCCCCGGCCATCTCTCGCAGAAGGTGATCGACGCCGCCAAGGCCGAGGACGAGGCCGCGACCGCAGCCTAAGTCTGACCCCTCGCTATCTTGGCCGCAGATGGCCGAATCGAATGACGAGTCGGGGGATTGCAGCATCTGCGAGCGCTCGATGCTGGCGGGTGAGCGGACCCGCACCTACCTGACGCGTGACCGTGAGGAACGCGAGGTCTGCGACCTCTGCCTCGTGCGCGCCGAGAGCGCCGGCTGGGTCGCCGCCGAGCTCGCCGGAGCGCACGCCCCGGAGGGCGGTCGCGAGGGCGGCGGGGCGATGCGGCGGCTGTTCGGGCGAGCACGCACGCGCGAGGCCCAGCCCCGGCGTGACCCCGCGCCCACCCGCCGCACCCGTGTCGCCCGGGAGCCCGAGGAGGAGCCGGCTCCCGACGACGAGCCGGCGCCCGTGGGCGCTCCAACGGAGGCGCCCCCGCGCAGGCGGAGCGTTCCCCAGAACCCCGAGCGCCGGATACGCCGCGCGTTCGAGAGCTTCAACGCCAGCTCCCACCGGCGCACCGTCCGCGGGTTGATCCGCTCGCTCGGCGGGCCCTACGTCGCCGCGGTGACCACCAGCGACTCGCCCGGCGAGGTTCGGATCACCGTCGCCTGGGAGCTCTCGTGGTATCAGTGGGAGGTGGACCTGACCAGCGCGGACCAGGCCGTCCGGGAGCTCGGCCACGGCGAGGAGCTTGCCCAGCTGAGCGCAGCGGACCAGGGCTGGAACGCGCACGCGGCCGAGGACGGCGAGCTGCGCTACGGCTTGATCGGGGAATCGAGCTGATTCAGAGGGTCGTCGTCAACGTCGACGGTGGCGCGCGGGGGAATCCCGGCCCCGCTGCTGTCGCGGCCGTCGCCACGACGCCTGATGGCGAGGAGCTCACGAGTCGCGGCGTCACCATCGGCCGCGCGACGAACAACGAGGCCGAGTACAAGGCGATGCTGCTCGGGATCGAGCTGGCCCGCGAGCTCGGCGCCACGGAGATCGACCTGATCGGCGACTCCGAGCTGATCGTCAAGCAGATCAACGGCGAGTACAAGGTGAAGAAGGCGGACCTGAAGCCGCTGTTCATCGAGGTCCTGAAAGGCCTGCGCACCTTCGACGAGTGGTCGGTGAACCACGTCCGCCGCGAGCAGAACGAGGCGGCCGACGAGCTCGTCAACGAGACGCTCGACGGCGCCTGACCCGCCCTATACTCGGCGACTCGCGCGGCTGTAGCTCAGTTGGCTAGAGCGTCTGCTTGCCATGCAGAAGGTCGTGGGTTCGAATCCCATCAGCCGCTTTTCTCTTGCTACTCCGACAGCCCGACGGCTTCAAGGGCCTTCTCAGGATCTCTAAACGCCCGGAAACGGATGACTTTCCCTTGGCGAAACTTCAACATCCACCCGGCGGGAGTCGCGTCTTCGGCCCCGCTTCCCTTCCCCCGGTAGTGAATACGACCGACGAGCACGGCGACATCGCCAACGCCGACCCCGTCGTCCACGTCGGCGCGCACGATCTCCCATGCTTCGGAGAGGTCGTTGACGTAGCGGCGCATCCCGTCGATGCCTCGATAAACGCCTTCCTCCCCGAGCTCGGCGAAGAACGAGCGCCACTCGACATCGGGATCGGCTAGTGCGACGAGCCGAGCGAAGTCGCCGTCCGAGAGGGCTCCCATGACATCGCGGGCAAGCTTCAGGGTCTCCTCCGACATCGCCCGCGGAGTATCTCCCTAGCTTCGCGCTTCCGCAAGTTGCGTCGTGAGCGGCGGCTAGACTCGATCCTCGGGTCGAATATGCGTTCGACCAATTGCGGTGCCCCGCGTTTTCGCAGTCGTTGCCTCCGGCACCGAAAGAAGGAGAAGAGGCATGGCCTCAGGCACCAAACGCAAGACCACGATGGCGAAGCTCAACCGTGAACGCAAGCTCCTCGAGCGTCGCCAGGAGAAACAGGCCAAGAAGGCCGCGCGGAAGCAGGCGGCCGCAGAAGCCCGGGCCGACTCCGCAGCCAGCGGCGACTAACGCGTCGCGAACAACTGAGTACACCTTCGCGGTCCGAGCAGTCGGCTCAGCCCTGATTGACAGGTAGCGCCCGCCGTGCGACGCTGGTGGCGAGGTGGAGGAGCTAGAGATGCTCGTCGTGATTGCCAGCCTGGTCTTGGCCGCGGTGTTCGCAACGGCCGGAGTTGCCAAGCTCCGCGATCTCTCGGGCTCACGAGAAGCACATGGAGGGCTTCGGCGTTCCGGCATCCCTCGTCGCGCCTCTCGGGTTCGCCGTGCCGCTCGCAGAGCTGACACTGGCCGTCGCCCTGCTCGTTGGTCCGACCCGGACTTGGGGCGCGCTTGGCGCGATGGGCTTGCTCGCCGGCTTCTCGCATCGCCATCGCCTGGAACCTCGCCCGCGGCCGCACCCCGGACTGCCATTGCTTCGGGAACCTTCACTCCTCGCCCGCCGGCCCCTTGACCCTGGCTCGCAACGCGGGGCTGATCGCCCTCGCGGCCGTGGTCGCGACCCAGGCTGATCCCGCCTGGAGCGCGGCCGCGGCCGCGGCGGGTCTCGCGTTCGCCGCAGCCGGTTGGGCGCTCTCGCGCCGGGAGACGCCCGCCGACCCGGACGGCGAGCCGCAAAGACTTCCGATCGGGGCGCCGGCGCCGAGTTTCGAGCTCCCGGCGATCGAGGGCCAAGCGGTTTCCCTGCAATCCCTTCTGGGGCAGGGAAAGCCGACCATGCTCGTCTTCTCGGATCCTCAATGCGGCCCGTGCCAGGCCCTCGCCCCCGACGTCGCCGAATGGCAGCGCCTGCACTCGGACGAGCTGACCATCGCCGTGATCGAGCGGAGGAATGGCTCGCTCCCGGGTCGGGACGAGCACGGCCGGCGCACGGTGCTGCTTCAGGACGGGAGCGAGATCGCCGACGCCTACGGCGCCCGCGGCACCCCGACCGCGGTCATGGTCGGGGCCGACGGACGCGTGGCGAGCGCGGTCGCGGGCGGTTCGGCCGGCATCGAGGCCCTGATGGCCGCGAGCGTCTCGCACTTCAAGCCACATCCCGTCGAGGAAGAGGGGGGATCGGCGTGGACGGTGCCGGTACGGCTCGGCGGTCCGCTGGTCAGGCGCGAGCTGCTCGCACGCGGCGCCGCGACCGCAGCGGCCGGCTCGGTACTCACCAGCCCCATACGTGCCATAGGCCTGGGTCGAGGCGGGGCGCCGCCGACATGTGAAAGGCACAGGGACTGCCCGGGCCGCTCCATCTGCCAGGCGGGGCGTTGCCGTTGCCCCAGTCTCTATCCCGTTCGCTGCGACGGTGATTGCGTCAGTACCGATTTCGACGACCAGCGCTGCGGTGGCTGCAACAAGCCGCCATGTCCGGAGGGCACGACCTGCGCCGGCGGCAACTGCATCACGGGTAACAGCACCGCATGTGGCGACTGCGGCCGGGGACGAATCTGTTGTGACGACGGAGGGCTTGGGGGAGGACGGTGCGTATTCCCCACGATCAATCACGTCGACTGTTCGGGCTGCGACGTCAACTGCGGCGGCTGCGGCATCCAATGTGGACCCGGACAGCTGTGCTGTGGCGGCCGCTGCGTGGATCCGAACCACGATCCGAATTACTGCGGAGGATGCATCGACGGCAGACGCTGTCGACCCAACCAGGTCTGCCACGCCGGCCAGTGCCGCGACGAGTGCCCGAGCCCGTTACGCCAGTGCGGGCGCACCTGCGGCAACCCCAGAACACAGACCTGCTGCGGCCAGCGAGACCTGATCGAGAAGGACGACATCGCAAACGGCTTCGTGAAGTGCTGCGGCCGCCGCGCGGTCCAGGTCAGCTCGGACGTCGAGAACTGCGGATCGTGCGGGTGCAATTGCGTGGGGCGCGATGACTGCACCTGCGTGAATGGGAAGTGCCACTGCCCCGGCCCCCTCGACGGCTCCTGCTTCTTCTCCCCGTAGGCCGGTGGCCGAACGCACCGCAGGATTGAGCGCGGCCGCCGCCCAGGCGGAGCGCTTCCTGGAGGGTCTCGACGAGCGGCCGGTCGCAGCCCGCGCTGACGCTACGGAGATCCGCGAGGTGCTCGGCGGGCCCCTGCCCGAGCACGGGGAGGACCCCGAGGCGGTGATCGAGGCGCTCGCGGCCGGCGCCGATCCCGGCATCGTCGCCTCGGCCGGGCCGCGGCACTTTGGATTCGTCATCGGCGGCGCCCTGCCCGCCGCGCTGGCGGCCGACTGGCTCGTCTCCGCCTGGGACCAGTGCGCCGCCTTTCATTCGCTGTCTCCCGCGGTCGCCGCGATCGAGGAGGTCGCGGCGGGATGGACGCTCGACTTGATGGGCCTGCCGCCGGAGGCAGGCGTCGGGTTCGTGACGGGCGGCCAGGGCGCGAACACGACCTGCCTTGCCGCCGCCCGCCACCGGGTGCTCGAGCGCGCCGGGTGGGACGTCGAGCGCGACGGCCTAACCGGCGCCCCTCAGGTGCACGTCGTTTGCGGCGAGCAGGCCCACGCCACGATCTTTACCGCCCTGCGGCACCTTGGGCTGGGCGCAGGAAGCGCCACGCGCGTTCCGGTGGACGACCAGGGCCGCATGTCCGCCGCGGAGCTGGGCGCAACGCTGGCCGGCCTCGACGGGCCCGACGATCGTCTGCGCGCAGGCCGGCAACGTCGCCACCGGAGCCTTCGACGAGTTCGAGCCGATCGCGGAGACCTGCGCCGCGCACGGCGCCTGGCTGCACGTCGACGGCGCCTTCGGCCTGTGGGCGGCCGCGGCGCCGTCCACCCGAGGGCTGGTTCGCGGGGTCGAGCGGGCCGACTCGTGGGCGGTGGACGCACACAAGTGGCTCAACGTTCCGTATGACAGCGCGATGGCCATCGTCAGGGACGCCGACGCCCACCGTGCGGCGATGAGCCTCGAGGCGTCCTACCTCGTCGCGGATGCCGCCCAGCGAGACTCGACGAACTACGTGCCCGAATCCTCCCGCCGCGCCCGCTCCGTGCCCGTCTACGCCGCCCTGCGCTCGCTCGGGCGCACCGGGGTCGCCGAGCTCGTCGAGCGCAACTGCGAGCACGCCCGTCGCATGGCCACCCACCTCGCCGAGATCCCCGGCGCGAAGATCCTCAACGAGGTCGTCCTCAACCAGGTCCTGGTGCGCCTGCCGGGCGACGACGATGCCAACCGGGCCGCGATCGCCGCAATCCAGCGCGACGGCACCTGCTGGCTCGGCGGCACGCAGTGGGACGGGCGGGCAGTGATGCGCGTCTCGTTTTCGAACTGGGCGACGACGACCGACGATGTCGACCGATCGGCCGCAGCCATCGCGGCAGCCGTGCCCGCGTAGGGTGGGATCCATGCGCAGCGAGACGCCGGTCCTGATCGTCGGCGGTGGACCGGCCGGCCTGTCCGCCTCGCTGACGCTCTCGCACCTCGGCGTCCCGTCATCTGCTGGTCAACACGTACCCCGGCACGCTCGAGCATCCGAAGGCCGTCGGGATCATGCAGCGCACCGCGGAGCTCTTGCGGCTCGTGGGGCGCCGAGGACGAGGTGCGCCGCCGAGGCGTTCCGCGCGAGTTCTGCCAGCGCATGGTGTGGACCACCACCCTCTCCGGGGAGGAGCTCGGCCGCACCGAGACGGTCGAGCCCGACGACTTGGCGCCCGAGCCCCAGAGCCCGATGACGGGGCTGCGCTGCCCGCAGAACATCACCGAGGCGGTGCTGCGCGACCGAGCCGAGTCCCACGATCTCGCCGATCTGCACTTCGGCTTCGAGATGACCAGCTTCGAGCAGGACGACGACGGCGTGACCGCGACGATCGTCGCCCACGAGGGGGCGAGACGAGCACCGTCCGCGCCGAGTACATGATCGCCGCCGACGGCAACGACAGCACCGTGCGCGACGCCTGCGGCATCGGCCGGACCGGCGATTCCGACATGGGTCACTTCGTCAACATCTTCCATCGCGCGCCGCTTGGACTCGCTGGTGCAGCGACCGGCCCGGCCTGGAGCTACGCGGTGATCACGTCCGGACCTCACCGGATCGTTCGTGACCATCAACGGGGACGACCTCTGGCTCCTGCACGTCAACCTCGGCGCGGGCGAAACCGTCGAGGACTTCACCGAGGAGCGCTCCGTGGAGACGATCCGCGCCGCCGCCGGGGTCGAGGACCTCGAGGTCGAGATCATCAGCATCAAGTCGTGGATCATGGGCGCCGAGCTCTCGACCGCGTTCCGCGACCGGCGGGTGCTGCTCACGGGCGACGCGGCGCATCGGACGACGCCCGACGGCGGCGTCGGGATGAACACCGGAATCCACTCGGCCCACAACGTTGCGTGGAAGGTGGGGGCCGTGGTCTCCGGCTGGGCCGGCCCCGACCTCCTGGATACCTACGAGATCGAGCGGCGGGCCGTCGCCGAGACGAACGTGGCCTACAGCGCCAAGCGCGGCGGCGGGATGATCAAGATGGTCGAGGCGGTGCGTGCGGGCGACCTCGACACGGTCCGGAAGGGCATCGCGGCCCGGCCGCCGGGCGGGCGCCAGGGCATGGACCTCGGGTTCCGCTATGAGGAGGGTGCGGTGGCGCCTGACGGAACCACGCCACCGCCGGTCGAGAACCCGGTTGCCGAGTACGTGCAGAACGCGTGCCCCGGCGGCCGCGCGCCGCACATGTGGGTGGAACGCGACGGCAAGCGCGTGTCCACCCTCGACACGTTCGGCGGCGGCTTCGTCTTGCTCACCGGGTCCGACGGCGCCGCCTGGACCGCCGCCGCGGAACAGGCGGCCGCACCGCGGCAGGTGCCGATCGAGGTGCTCACCGTCGGCGACGCGGGTGACCTGCAGGCGCCGACCGGCGGCTTCGAGGAGCTCTACGGAGTCGAGCCCGACGGCGCCGTGCTGGTCCGACCCGACGGCTTCGTCGGCTGGCGCGCGCAGCGCGCCGGGGAACGCCCGCCGAGGACCTGCGGGGAGCTCTCAGCACGATTCTAAGTTTCTGAGCTCGGATTTCCCCTGGCGCGGTAACTTTGCCCGGATGGCTCGCAAGGACGCGGGGTTAGGTCTGAAGGTCGTCGCGGCAGCCGCTGCGGTGGCGATGGCGCACGGAGTGCCCGTGGCCGTGGCGGCTCCCGGGAGCGAAGGTGACCAGACGCTTGAAGGGGCCTCGATGCCGAGGTGTCCGGCGCGGCACACTGGGATCGAAGCCGGCGCGGCGAGCTTCCTGAAGCTCGGCTGCGACGGGCTCGACGGGCATCGCGTGGAGATCGCGAGGAGGCCCCGCCACGGAGATCTCGGCGTCGTCGATCAGGATCGCGAGAGGGTTCGCTACCGCCCAGATCGCCGCTATCGCGGACGTGACCACATAGTCGTCGAGCGGGAGCGCAACGGTCAGATCTTCCGTACGTCGGTGCGGATCGCGATCGGGGAGGAAGACCCGCGGCATTGCACGGACAAACACGCGGTAGCTCGCGCGGAGAGTCCGGTCGAGATCCGAATCCGGTGCACCGGGGAGGACCTCCGGAAGCTCAGCCTCGTCGATTCAGCGTTCTCCGGCGAGGTCGACCGGATCCGCCGCTCGAGCTCGAGCGGAGGCGACGTGAGGGTCCTGACCGCCCGCTACACGCCGGAGCCCGGCTTCTCGGGCCAGGACACCCTGCTGGTTGACGCGACCGCAGGCGATCGGGCGAGCCACGGTTCGATCGGGGTTTCGGTCCTGCCCTGGCGCATGCGGGCGATGGGTGACTCGGTCACCGCCGGTTTCGGCTTCATGGGTGACGGCACGCCGATGCAGTTGACCCAGCTCTTCGACTGCCGGCCGCCCGACAACCTCAACAACCGCTGCTCGTCGAACTCGGACAACGGGCCGAAGTACACCGGCCCGCCCGGGTGGAGCAAGGACTACGGGCTCGAGAACCGGATCTCCTGGGCAGCCCAGTTCGCCAATTCGATCGACCCGGGTGATTACAAGGTGTCCTCGCCGGGCGTGTTTCAGAACCTCGCGGTGACCGGTTCGGCGCCGACCGATTGGCTGCCGGGTGGCCCGTTCAGCGATCAGCTCAAGTCGATCATCGCCGACGACCCTGAACTGATTCCGATGACCCTTGGGGCAAACCCGCTCCTCTCGACGATCCTGTTCGGCGACGGAGTCGGCTGCGCGAGCCGATCGACGGTCGCGGATCTCCAGGACTGCATCCGCCCCTTCTTCGAGAAGGTCGACCTGGCCGGAAACCTCCAGCGCGTCTACACCGCGCTCCTCAAGGGGACAACGAGCGCAAAGGTCGTGGTGTTCCAGTACCCGCTCTCGGATCCCTGGCTGACGAACTTCAGCAATTGGCAGGTGGAGGCGATGATCAATTTCTTCAACGATCAGATCGCAACTGCGGTCGAGACCACCAAACGAGCGTTACCGGACGAAGCTTCGCGACTGATCCCGATCCAGGCCCAGATCGAACCCGGGAGTCCGGATCCGCAACTGGTGCCCCGCTTTCACATCGGCGTCCCTCCGGTGGGCCAGCAGACCTGGACCGCCACCCACGACTGCGGGACGGGCCAGCTCGTCGACGGCACGAGCCATCAGTCCACCGATACGCAGAACTCGCTCAAGAACACGCCTGGATTCTGCGCAGGCGATCCCTGGGTGATCACCACTGACGGCGGCATCCATCCGAACGCGGACGGCTACACGCAGATGGCGACGACGCTCACCAATGTGCTCGGGCCACGCGGCCTGCTCCCGCCGGGATGACTGATGCCGTGAGCGCGCCTCCCGGCGTCCAGGTCAGGGCCTGTTCTTCTTCTTGGGACCCCGCGGGACCTGCCAGGTTTCCTGGGTCTGCGGGTTGAGCGAGCTCCAGCCGCGGGTCTTCACCGGCACGCCGTCGGAGCCGATCAGCTGGTACGCCTCGAACCCGCGGTTGGTCCCGGGCCGGCGGTTGAGGCCGCCGTTGGCGTACATCGTGCCGTTGTACCAGTACGTCGACCACGAGTCGGCCGCGCCGGTCGCGTCCTCGAGGTCCGAGAAGCCCACCTCCTCGGCCGCCCCCGGCTCGGTGAAATCGAGCCAGGAGTTGCCGGCCTGGTAGTAGGCCTGGACCTGCCAGTAGCGGCCGTTGGTGGTCGGCAGCACGTTGCCGTTGTGCGAGACGCATGTCTCGGTGCCCTGCGGACGAGGGATGATGTAGCGGCCCAGCTCGCCGAACCCGTCGACCGGCGTCCCCGGCTCCACCAGCGGGTAGAACCAGGTGAATCCGCGCCAGGTCTGATCGCCGTCGCAGCGGGCCTGGACGCCGCCGCCCGCCTCGTCCACGGCGGCGACCATCTGGCCATCCCAGGTGACCGTCGCGTTGTGGACGAAGTCGAACGACTCGAGCCGCTCGTCCGCCGGCGTCGCCGGGTCGTCCGTATCGACCTCGCGCTGGATCAACGTCACGCGTCCCGGGACGTTCGACGTCGGGTTCGCCGGGTCGGAGATGTCCCAGTACTGCAGGTCACCGGCGCAGGAGGCGACCATGATGTCCCGCGGCATGAACGCCTGGTGGTCGTGGCAGGCCTGGAACGGCGGCGCCGTCCCGTGCCATTCGACGGAACCGTCCGGATGCTCGTGGCTCGACGGCGGCCCGTCGTTGTCGTAGGGCTCGGTGCCTTCGTGCAGCGGCTGCGTCTTCACCGTCCCCGACGCCGGGTCGTGGCGCGGGATCGAGACGATCGAGATCTTGCTGTGCGGCGGGTCGCAGAACAGGTCGCCGGCGGCCTCGCGATCCTCCTGCGGGGTGATCTGCGAGAGCAGGGGGTAGGACGCGACGTAGGCGTGTACCTGGCCGTGGTCCGGCACCAGCGTGTGGGTGTGTGAGCCGCACTCGGTGCGGAAGAAATGCATGTACTGCGGGTTGGTCGGATCGGTCACATCGAAGAGCCGGAGGCCCTCGTAGCCGAACTTCGCACGCGTCCAGGGGACGCCGAACTCGTCGGTCTCCTGGACTGTCGGGGTATCGACCGCGGTGCAGTCGGGTGCGGTGACCGTGCGGTCGATCGACTGGAGGAGGTAGCGACGATTGCCGTGACCGGAGAACACGGACACGTCGCCCTGGTTGGCCCGGCACGTTGTGTCGCTCAGCACCTGCATCTGCGAGGGATCCGAGATGTCGATGATCCGGAAGCCGTCGAAGTTGCCCACGTAGGCGAGATTGCCGTAGAACGCGATGTCTGAGTTGATGGTGCCGTCCTTGTCGGCCGCGCCAAGCAGCTGCATCCCCTCGATCCCAGGAGGGGTTACCGGATTGGTCGGCGCCGGGACCGGGATGTCGTCGCTGTGTGGCTCGCCCGGGTCTGCGAGGGCGGCGCTTGGGATCAAAAGGGACACCACGAGCCCCAGGCTGGCCAGGGCCGTGCGGACGGCGTTACGCATATCGAACTCCTTCGCGGGTGTGGGCCCCCTGCGCCCGTTCCCCTGCGGCCCTGAGCCCCTGCGCCGAGTGAATCCGAATTGGCCGTACCCGCCAGTGGTTCGATTCAAACGCAACGAGTTCGGGAAGTTCGGGCCGCGGGTTAGGCTGCGCGTGTGAGCGATGCCGACGACCGCCGCGAGCCATCCGCTCCGGAGCCGGGCGATGAGCCCGAGCCAAAGCCTCCGGGCCTGCTCAAGCGGCTGAAACGGCATGCCAAGGACTCCGTCGTCGCCTCCACCAGCACGCACGGTGGAGTGGCCGGCGGCCTCGGCGGCCGGAAGTCGCGCAAGAAGAAATAGGAAAGGAATCCACATGCCCGCCGCATACGACGCCGAGGATCTGAACCGCCGCTTTGCCGCCATCAACGAGCGCCTGCGCGCAATCGAGGGGCAGCTCGCGATCGTCTCCGAGAAGGCGGGCGTCCCCTACGCCGCGCCAGGCACGGACGTCCCTCCGGATGTCCTCGAGCTTGCCCAGGCGGGCAAGCAGATGGAAGCGATCGTGCGCTACCGCGAGCTCACGAACGCCGACCTCGAGACCGCCCGCAACGTGGTCAGCGCGCTCTGAGGGTCAGTCGACGCGAACGCCGCCGACCACCTCGAAGTCCACGTAGGGCCGGTCCGCGAGCGCGTACCTGACACGCGCGAGAGCGTCGTGGTCATCCGTGGCTTCGAGCTGGACGCGCACCGCGAGCTCGTCGAGGACCGTGATATCGGCGCTCTGGAGGTTGACGAGCGCCGTGTAGTCGAGCGGCGGTCCGTCGAAGCTGACAATGAAGGCGGCGACCTGCGTATGCATCCGGGCTCCCTCCCGTAGTGCGTCCATCATGTGTATGACGCCGTTCTCCTCGATTTGTAAGAGAGTTTCGTAACGGCGATCTAAGCCGGTCGGCGAGCGGCCTGGCTACTTGAAGCGCTTCTCGAACGCCCGGAAGTCCGCCTCGAGGTCACTCAGCGCCACCCGCTTCGCGTCGGGCTGGAGGAAGCCGTGCTCCAGCGAGTCGCGGGAGATGTTCTTGAGCGCGCCGTAGGAGAGGTCGTACTCGCGCGTCGCGAGCAGGTACTGCTCGGTCAGGTCTGTGCGGGAGACACCCTCGTCGTCCGTGCAGAGGGCGATCGGCACGCCGAAGCGGCGGTAGATGGGGAAGGAGTGGCGGCGGCCGTCGATCTCGAGGATCTGCTTGTTCGAGGTCAGGCACTGTTCGGCGAGGACGTCGTCGCGGTCCATCCGCCGCAGGAGCTTCTTCGCGCCCTTCTCGTGGCGGATCGAGACGCCGTGGCCGATCCGATCGGCGCCGGCGACCCGGACCGCCGCGCCGATGTGGAAGTCGAGGTCGCTCGGCGGCACCAGGCCGCTCGCCAGCTCGCCGGCGTGCAGGGTCACGTGCTCGCCCTCGTACTGGTCGCGCAGGAAGCCGATCATCCGCATCTGCAGCCGGTAGTCGCGCAGGGCGACGAGCGCGTCTTCCGGCTGGACGAGGTTCAGCCCGACGAAGCGTGGGTCTGCCTCCTGCAGCTCGAAGCCGAGCACGAGCATCGCGAAGACGGTCTGCGGCGGCATCGCGCGAAGCACCTGGTAGTCGAAGCGGATCGGGATCTCGCAGCCGGGCTGCGCGGCATCGGTCCCGCAGCCGAGGGTGGCGTTGAACTGCGAGTAGATCCCGTCCATCTCCGTCCTCGCGGCGGCGACGATGTCGCTCATCCCGCCCGCCAGGAGCGCGTCGCGGGTGGCGGCGAAGTCACCCAGGCCGACCTGGTTGGCGAGCGTGTTCACCCGGCCGAACTGCGCGGTGTAAAGGAGCTCCAGGTAATGCTCGTTCTGGTCGGCCGCTCGGCTCGCCACCTCCGCGAGCGCGTCGCCCTTGCGGACGCTCTGAGTCGCGGAGAACTTGTCGAAGCTGGCGAAGAAGTGGTCGTGGCCGCTTTCGGGGCCTGGCACGAAGTCCCGCATCGACCAGGCGGCGACGATCTCGTTGTAGAGGATGTTGTTTGTAAGCGCGTTGGAGAGGGGCTGCTGCTGCGCCGTGCAGGGCGGAAACGAGGCGAAGTAGTTCACGGTTTCGATGCAGATGCCGTCGGCCGCGCCCCACCCGATCATCGACTCGGCGTAGATCGCGCCGGAAAGGTGGCTGTGGATGTCGCCGCCCTTCGGCAGCGCCCTCATGAACTCGTTCATCGCGATCGGGTCGTCGCGGATCGAGTCGAGGTAGCGATTCGTGCTCGCGCTCGCGGGTGCGGCGAGCAGCAGGATGGAGGCGATCGCGGCCAGCAGCGTCCGTGCCATCAGGCGGGCATCGTAACCCGGCCGTAATAACGGTCCGCCCGTTCGCGTTCCCCATACGACAGCAACCCCGAACGGCACTCAGATGAGCTGCCAAGGAGGACGAGATGCACGCGAACGGAATCACCCGCAAGCCGGCTCGCCGGGTCACCCTGGCGCTCGTCGGTGCACTCTCACTGCTGCTGCTCGCAATGAGCGGCACCGCAGTGGCGAAGGACCGCAACAACGACGACATCCCGGATCGCTGGGAGAAGCGACATGACCTCTCCCTGAAGGTCGATCAGTCGGCCCGTGACCAGGATGACGACGCAATGCCGAACCTCGGCGAGTTCGAGGGCGGCACCGATCCTCGTGATGAGGACACGGATGGCGACGGAGTCCCCGACTCCGAGGAGATGGCCGGTGAGGTCGCCTCCTTCACGCCCGGGCTCGAGGAAGACACGGGCACGCTCGTGATCAACCTCTACTCCGGCGAGACGCTGACCGGTGAGGTCACCGAAGACACCACGATCGCCGTTCTCTCCGCCTCGGACGAGGAAGCCCTCTCCAAGGCCGCCAGGCCGGGCCCGCCGCCCGTCATTGGCGAGGAGTCCGGTGACGAGACGGCTCCCGAGGAAGACTCGGGACCGAGCGGCCGACCCGGCCACGACGTTGGCCAGGGCGATTGCCCGAACGCCGACGAAGGCAGCGTCGACGATCTCGTCCCTGGTGCGGTGATTCACCAGGTGACGCTCGACGTCAACGCGAACGGCAAGGAGTTCCGGCGGATCGAGGTTGCCTCCTCCGAGTAACCCCGTACCAAACCCCGCTGGACCCCAGAGAGGGGCGGCTTCGGCCGCCCCTCTCGCCGTTGGTGGCTAGCCCTTGCGTCGGACCTTGCCGAGCGCCTTCGAGGCGCTCGCCTTCATCTTGTCCGCGCCGGGTCGGGAGCCGGGCGCCTTCGGCTCGAGGCCGAGCTTGCGCAGCCGCGCGTTGACCGAGCTGACCCGCGCGACCCGCTCGATCTCCGGCGTCCGCCAGGTGATCGACAGGGACACGGATCCGGTGTCGCCGTTCTTCACCATGTGCGGTGCGTGCGGGGGCACGTAGACCGCGTCGCCCGGCTCCATGCGAAAGGTGTGCGGGTCGACCGGCTTCCAGTCGATGTTCCGATGGCCGCCGGAGGTGTGGTCCTCGAGCTCGAGCTGGCGGGTCTTCTCGTCGGGGAAGCGCCCGACCGTCATCTCCTTCCAGCCGCGCACCTGGAGGAGGATGTTGTGCTCCGGGTCCGTGTGGGACGGGGTCGTCGAGCCCGGCGCGGAGAGGAAGACGAAGCCCTCGCGCTGGGTCATCCCGCCCTCACGGTCGGCGACGAACGGCTCGACCTCGTCGAGCGTCTCGTCGAGAAGCTGCTTGTAGGCCGGGACCTTCTCGATCCGCTTCAGGACCATCCAGAGGCCGTTTGTCTCGATCGTGCGGGCGATCTCCCCGGGCGGCATCTCGGAGCGCTCGACTCCCTCGCCGCCGGAGACGATGTCCGGGACGTCGCCGACGTTGTGCTCGACCTCCGACGCGGGCAGGGTCTCGGCGAGATCGCCGAGCGCGTCCAGCGAGAGCAGGGGGTTGTCGATCAGGTCATGCTTGATCGCGATCGGCTCGTGCCCGAACGCCGCCCCGAAGGACTCGCGGTCGATCTTCAGGTGCCTGCTTGCGGTGCCACTTTCCATTCGCTATCTCCTCTTCGTCCGGCTACGGATCTGTGCTGCGGCCCCGAACGCCGCCTTCG
This sequence comes from uncultured Thermoleophilia bacterium, assembly GCA_963785155.1. GTDB lineage: Bacteria > Actinomycetota > Thermoleophilia > Solirubrobacterales > 70-9 > DASUSH01. The sequence continues at coordinate 233,689 of CAWAUB010000006.1, read as the reverse complement.
CCATCCGCCCGCGCGCGTCGGGCGGGACGAGGACGCTGGTTCGAAGTGCGCGCCGCTCCGGCCACAGCCGGTTGATCATCTCATTGTCGGGCTCCGCACACGAATCCATCCATGCGCTGCCGCTCGCGTGAAAGGTCTTGGCGTTGCCGACCTCCAGCTGGATCCCGGGCGAGAACTTGGCGAAGTTCTCGTCGTGGGCGATCTTGAACGAGTACGAGCCGACGCCGGAGCGCAGGTTCACGAGCATCGCGATCACGACCTCGCCGGCCTGCAGCGCCAGCACCTCGAGCCGGTCCTGCTTCTGAAAGTTCCGGCAGAGTTCGGTGAAGAACGCGGAGCTCTCGGCGGTCGAGAGCATTGCGGTCCCTGTCTTGCCCTTCCAGCCGGAGGCCTCGAGGTTGAGGAAGATCTCGGGCGCGTCCGGGTCACTCGAGAGTTCGAGCACCTCGGGCTCTGTCTCGGTCTCCTCGGCGAGCCGGTTGGTCCGGCGGCGCAGGTCGCGGGCGTGCTTCTTGCTCATCCAGTCGAGGTACCTGCCGTCCGGCCGGCGGCAGAGGAGGGCGCGCTCGGCCTTGATGCAGACCGCCTCGAGCTCCTCGCCGGAGTCGATCGAGGCGACGAGCGCCTCACCGATCGGCGCGTCCGCCTGGTAACGCTCCAGCAGGAAGGTCCGCTTGCCGGTTTCCGACCGGGCCGCGGCGACCAGGTCGAGAACGCGTTCCGGCGGCTCGCCGGCGCGGATGAGCGGGGTCGCCAGGTAGGAGTAGGTGGTGCGCAGGCCGCGAACCGAGCTGACCCCGACCTGCGAGCGCCCGACGGTCACCGGCAGGCATGCCGTCCAGCCCGCCTCGTCTTCGAGGACGACGAGCGCCGTGCCATCCGCCTCCGGCAGCCGCTCGGCCGCCGGGACGACGAACTCCGGCTCGAAGAATGGGTTGGGCTCCCGCGCCGAACGCGCCAGCTCTTCCCACGCCTCGACATCCCGCGAGGCCATCCCCGCGACCGGAATCAGGCGGCTGCGACCCACGTCTCCCATCGTCAGCGGCGACCCTAACGAGCACCCCAGCCGTCGCTACGCTTGCCCACCCCGGCGCCTTGGCGGAGTGGCTACGCAGCGGCCTGCAAAGCCGTTTACACCAGTTCGATTCTGGTAGGCGCCTCTCGGGAAAACCGCTTTAGAGAAGCCGTCTCTCGCATACCGCCGGCGGACGATCGCTCGGTCGATCTCGGGCTCATACGGGGGGCGATACGGCGGCTCTTTGCCATTCCAGGGTCGAGCAGCGCCATGATGGCCTGCCTGTCCGCGACCCGACCGAAGGAGGCGCCCAGGAGTTGGTCGGGCGGATGCGGCCACTCGGCGCGGGCATTCTCGGCAACAAGGCGCGGGTCGAGCCGCGCCTGCGTGAGGTGATGATTCACCGCACCTGCGCCCTCACAGGCGCCGAGTACGAGTGGGGCGTCCACGTCGTCGGCTTCGCCCGTCCGCTTGGATTCACGGACGAGCAGCTCGCCTCGACGGTCTCCGGGTCGGCCGGCGACGAGTGCTGGGCGCCGGACGAGGCACTGGTTTTCCGCCTCGCCGACGAGCTCCACGAGTCGAGCCAGGTCTCACCGCCGGCTGGTACCACACGATCGCCTACGTGATCAACGCCTGCGGGATCGAGCAGGAGGAGTGGGCCGCGCGCTTCGCGGACGTCGCCTGAGCTTCGGCGCCCCGCCCGATAGGGTCGATGCAGTCGCGATGAGCAAGGCCAAGACGGGGAAGAAAGCGACCGCGCCGCAGGCTGCCGACAGCCACGATCTGATCCGCGTGCACGGCGCGCGGGTGAACAACCTGAAGGACGTGAGCGTCGAGCTGCCGAAGCGCCGGCTGACGGCGTTCACCGGTGTCTCCGGCTCGGGCAAGAGCTCGCTGGTGTTCGGGACGATCGCCGCGGAGTCGCAGCGGCTGATCAACGAGACCTACAGCGCCTTCCTGCAGGGCTTCATGGCGACGGTGGCGCGGCCCGAGGTCGACGTGCTCGACGGGTTGACGACGGCGATCCTCGTCGACCAGGAGCGCATGGGCGCGGACGCGCGTTCCACCGTGGGCACCGCGACCGATGCCAACGCGATGCTGCGCATCCTCTTCAGCCGGCTCGGCAAGCCGCACATCGGCCCGCCAAGCGCCTACTCGTTCAACGTCGCCTCGGTCACGGCCAGTGGAGGGATCACCGTCAAGCGCGGGGACAAGACCAAGACCGAGAAGGCGACGTACAGCCGGACGGGCGGCATGTGCGAGAACTGCGAGGGCCGCGGCGCGGTCAGCGACTTCGACCGCTCGGCCCTCTACGACGACAGCAAGTCGCTGAACGAGGGCGCGCTCACGATCCCCGGCTACAGCATGGACGGCTGGTACGGGCGCATCTTCAGGGGCTGCGGCTACTTCGACCCGGACAAGCCGATCAAGAAGTTCAACAAGCGGGAGCTGCACGACTTGCTCTACCGGGAGCCGACCAAGATCAAGGTCGAGGGGATCAACCTGACCTACGCGGGCCTGATCCCACAGATCCAGAAGTCGATGCTGTCAAAGGACCGCGACTCGATGCAGCCGCACATCGGCGCGTTCGTGGACCGGGCGGTGACCTTCACCACCTGTCCCGAGTGCGACGGCACCCGGCTCAGCGAGGCGGCCCGGTCTTCGAAGATCAAGCGGAAGAACATCGCCGAGCTCTGCGCGATGCAGATCAGCGACCTCGCCGAGTGGGTCGGGGAGCTGGACGAACCGTCCGTTGCGCCCCTGCTGGAGTCGCTGCGGCACACCCTCGACTCGTTCGTGGAGATCGGGCTCGGCTACCTCAGCCTCGACCGCCCGTCCGGCACGATCTCGGGCGGCGAGGCCCAGCGCACCAAGATGATCCGGCACCTCGGGTCCTCGCTCACCGACGTCACCTACGTCTTCGACGAGCCCACGATCGGCCTGCACCCGCACGACATCCAGCGGATGAACGACCTGCTGCTGCGGCTGCGGGACAAGGGCAACACCGTGCTCGTCGTGGAGCACGAGCCGGAGACGATCGCGATCGCCGACCGCGTCGTCGACCTCGGCCCGCGCGCCGGCGCCGAGGGCGGAGAGGTGGTGTTCGAGGGCACCGTCGAGGACCTGCGAGCCAGCGACACGCTGACCGGGCGCCACCTGGACGACCGCGCGTCCCTGAAGGACTCGGTGCGCGAGTCCTCGGAGGCGATGGAGGTGCGCGGCGCCGGAACCAACAACCTGCAGGACGTCGACGTCGACATCCCGCTCGGGGTGCTGGTCGTGGTCACCGGGGTGGCGGGCTCGGGCAAGAGCTCCCTGATCGACGGCTCGGTGTCCGGGCGGGAGGGGGTGGTGACCGTCGACCAGACCGCGATCCGCGGCTCCCGGCGGAGCAACCCGGCGACCTACACCAAACTGCTCGAACCGATCCGCAAGGCCTTCGCGAAGGCCAACGGGGTGAAGCCGGGCCTGTTCAGCGCTAATTCCGACGGCGCCTGCCCCAACTGCAACGGCGCCGGTGTCGTCTACACCGACCTGGCGATGATGGCCGGCGTCGCCACCACCTGCGAGGAGTGCGAGGGGAAGCGGTTCCAGGCCGAGGTGCTCGAGTACGAGTTCGGCGGCAAGGACATCAGCGAGGTGCTCGCGATGCCGGTGACCGAGGCCGAGTCGTTCTTCGCCGAGGGTGACGCGGACACGCCGGCGGCGCACAAGATCCTGACCCGCCTCGCCGAGGTCGGGCTCGGCTACCTGAGCCTCGGCCAGCCGCTCACGACACTGTCCGGCGGCGAGCGCCAGCGGCTCAAGCTGGCCACCCACATGGGCGAGAAGGGCGGCGTGTTCGTCCTCGACGAGCCGACCACCGGCCTCCACCTCGCCGACGTCGAGCAGCTGCTCGGCCTACTCGACGGGCTCGTCGACTCGGGCAAGTCGGTGATCGTCATCGAGCACGACCAGGCGGTCATGGCGCACGCCGACTGGATCATCGACCTCGGCCCCGGCGCCGGCCACGACGGCGGCCGAGATCGTCTTCGAGGGCACGCCCGCCGACCTCGTCGCCGACGGTTCCACCCTCACCGGCGAGCACCTTGCGGCCTACGTCGGCGCCTGAGCGAGGACCCCGCGGGGTCAGTTGGCGAGTTATTTCCACCGTGCGGAATTGAGTCGCCAGGCCCGCGAGGCATCTGCGTCAAACGTCGCGGGCGGGCCGCAGCCCTGACGCGGTGACGTGCGTCGACGTCCAGTGGGCGAAGGCCGGGTCGTTGACCATCGCGATCGCCTCGTCCACCTCGGCGGCGGTCGCGGTCCCGGACTCGATCATCTGCGGGCGCAGGCGCTCGATCGTCGGCCCGTAGAGCCTGCTGGCAAGCGATCCGCCGTGTGTGTAGCGGTTGACGACCTCCGCCTCCACCGACTCCACGCCGTGGCTCTCGAGGTGCTCGGGGAGCCGGCTGCCGTAGCCGATCTCGATTCCGGCCCGCTCGAACTCGGCGAGCACGCCCGCCCAGATCCGCTCGAGTGCCTCGTTCGGCTCCGCGGGTCGGAAGCCGCGGAAGTCGGCGTCGCCGACGACGATCCAGCCACCGGGCCGCGCGGCGGCCACGAGCCGGCCCAGCGCCTCGTCGCGCTCCGGCAGGTGGCAGAGGAGGAAGCGGGAGTGGACGAGGTCGAACTCGTCGTCGAGGGGAGCATCCGCGAGCAGGTCGTGGCGCCGGACCTCGAGGTTCGGCAGGTCGAGCTCCTCCAGCAGGCTGGTCTCGAGGTCGGTGGCGACCACGCGGCCGCTCGGCCCGACCCGGTCGCACAGCCAGCGCGAGATCGAGCCGGCCCCGGCGCCGACATCGAGGCAGCGCCAGCCGTCGCCGATGGGGATCGCGCCGAGTCGGCGGATCGTGTCCGGATCGCGATAGCGGGCCAGCGCGTCGAGGCGTTCACGCTCGGCGTCTCCGGCGGTGGCCTGCTTGAAGAGGTACTCGGAGTCGGTGACGCGGGGGAGGCTAACCGGCTGCTTCGATCATTCGCACGGCGATGAGCAGGCTCTCCGCGAGGTCCGGGCTGCCCTCCGGCGCCGCGACGCGCCGCATTCCCAGCCCGTCCGCGATCGCGAGGAGCAGAGGGGCGTGGCGCTCGGGGTCGGCGATGCCGCCGGCGCGGAGGATCTCGCGTCACGGCCTCGTCGTAGACGCGGTAGGCCGCCTCGACCGCCTCCTGGAACGCCGGGCTTCGCGCGGCGTGCAGGTAGAGCTCGAACTGGGCGAGCTGTTCGGGGTCATAGCTCGTCAGCAGCTCGGCGAATCGGTGGGCTGCCTCCGACGAGGAGAGGCCCCGGTCCTCGATCTCGCGCGCAAGGGCGGCCGCCTTCTCGGTCTCCTCGGCCACCCAGAGCTCGAGCGCCTGGCGGAGCATCGCCTCCTTGCTCTCGAAGTAGTAGGTGAGGGTGCCGATCGGGACGCCCGACTCGGCCGCGACGGTCCGCATCGTCACCTCGCCGATCCCGCGCCGGCGGATCAGCTCGAGCGTCGTCTTCAGCACCTCCGCGTGGCGCCGTTCGGCTCTTTCCTGGACCAGTCCGGTGGGCATATTCGTACAAGTGTACGAAATATCTGTATGCTGCGGCGCTCGATCCGAGGGGAACCGAATTGGGGGAAGTCGATGCGTAGCCTCGTCGTGTCCGTGTTCACCGTCGCCGCGATGGCGGCGCTGCCCGCTGCCGCGGGCGCTCACGCCGAGCGCCTGACCTACTTCCCGGACCCGGCGAAGGGCTCGGTGCCCGAGTACCGGACGGACGGCCCGGCCCGGGTGGTGTGCAAGCCCGACTCGGCCGCGCGGCTGCGTCGCAGCTACGAGGGTGGAGGCAATCGGGCGGTAGCCGAGTTGCGCGAGCGCCTCGCCCTCCTCGAGGACTGCCGCTACCGCCACATCCAGGAGGCCGTCGACGCCGCGAAGTCGGGCGACCGGATCCTGCTGATGCCCGGCGTATACCGCGAGGGCCCGAGCCGTCGCGTCCCCGACCGCGACCCGCGCTGCGCCGCGGACCAGTACTGGGAGCCCTCGGGCGACAACCACACCGAGGACGGGCGGGTGCCGGCCTTCGTGCTCCAGCACGACTGCCCGAACTCCTGGAACCTGATCGCGATCATCGGCGACTCGCTCGACGCCGACCGCGAGTGCGACCTGAAGTGCGACATCCAGATGGAGGGGATGGGCCGCTCCCGTAAGGACGTGCTGATCCAGGGTGACCGTTACAAGGAGGACGTCCTTCGCGCCGATCGCGCCGATGGCTTCGTCCTGCGCAACGTCACGATCGAGCAGGGCCGTTTCAACAACGTGAACATCGTCGAGACCAACGGCTTCCGCGTCTCCGACGTCACCTCGCGCTGGGGCCGCAACTACGGCGTCCTCACCTTCGCCAGCGACAACGGCATCTACGAGCACGTCAAGGCCTACGGCAACGGCGACTCGGGCATCTACCCGGGCTCCGGCCCCGAGGGCGGCTGCGAGCGCTACGGGATCGAGGTTCGCGACGTGAACTCGTTCGGCAACACGATCGGCTACTCCGGGACCGCAGGAAACGGCACGTGGATCCGCGACTCGCGCTTCCACGACAACGGCGTCGGCGTCTCGACAGATTCCTTCGCTCCCGGCCACCCGGGCATGCCGCAGGACTGCTCGAAGTGGGAATCGAACGAGATCTACTCGAACAACCGCGACTCGTTCAACGACGAGCTCGAGGCCTACTGCAACTCGACTCCGTTCGAGGCGCGCGGCAAGAAGGTCGTCTGCCCCTGGTTCCAGGCCCCCGTGGGGACCGGGATCATGATGTACGGGGCCAACCGCAACATCGTCCGCGACAACCGGATCTACGACAACTGGCGCTCGGGCATCCGCCTGTTCTGGGTCCCGGGGACGATCCGCGGCGAGAACGATCCGGCGAAGCAGTACGACACGTCGAACGGCAACCAGTTCCTCGGCAACACGTTCGGGACGGCGCCCGACGGCACCGCGGATCCGAACGGCACCGACGTCGTCTGGGACGAGCAGGGGATCGGCAACTGCTGGCAGGGCAACTCCGGCGCCGGCGGAATCAGCTCGGACCCCGCCGTCCTGCCCAACTGCGACTCCGGTGGCTCGACGCTCCTGACCGGCAACGGGGTGAAGACGGGGATGGAGGTCCCCTGCGCGACCTGGCACCCGCGCGACAACCCGGACCCGCCCGGCTGCCCGTGGTTCACCGTGCCGGAGGAGCCGAAGCCGTGAGCCGCCGGCGCGCGGTCATCGCCGCGGTGGCGCTTGCCGCGGTCGCCGCAACGGCGGGCGTGATCACGGCGATCTCGCCCGGCAGCGAGGCCCCGTCCGCCGCTGCCCTCGAGTGGGAGGGCGCTCCGCGCGTTGAGCGCGTGGCCGAGCTGCCGAAGGACCGCGTCCTCATCGGCAACGTCCGCAACGCCTCGGCCGCGCCGGCCTCGCTGGTCGCCGACGAGATCGAGCTCGTCGACGCCCGCGGCCATCCAGGTCGAGAGCACCGCCCGCTTCGCCGCCGCCTTCGGCCACGCCCTCTACTCGCCGACCGCCGCGCCGGAGGAGGTCGCCGAGCTCGAGCAGATCCGCCTGGGCGAGGTCGCCGAGATCCCGCCGGGCGGCTCCGCGCCCCTGACGCTTTCGTGGCGCCTTGACGGAGGCGGCCAACCGGTGGCCGCCGAGGTCGGTGGCTTCAGGCTCGCACTACCGGGCGGCTAGCTCTCCAGCTCCGTCACCCGCTCCACGTGGGTGAACTCCGGCCGGTGCTCGAGCCCGGCCGCCTCCATGATGTCCTCGACCTCGGGGTCCGCCATGAATCGCTCGATGTCGGCCAGGTCCCAGTCGAAGACGTTGACGACGACGTTCGGGTCATCGGCCGCGCGGTGGACGACCACGCCTCGGCATCCGTACTCCGCGCGCTTCGCCGCTCCGCGGGTGGAGAAGACCTCGATGAAGCGGTCGAAGTCGGCGACGCGGACGCGGGAGATCGTGTGTGCCACGCCCGGAAGCCTTGCACCCGCGACTTGAGCCCGCGCTGAGGGTTCCTTCATACCGTGGGATACGTCATGGGCAGGCGCCAGCACGCACGCACGATCGCGGTCGCGCTCACCGGCGCGGCGGCTTCGCTGTGTTCTTTTGCGGCGCTCTCAGGCGCGGCCTCCGGGGAGCGCCCCGATCGCCGCGGGGGCGGCTGTGACCGCGAGCTGACCGACCTCGAGCTCGTCGGCTGCCCGATCCTCTTCTCCGACACGTCGGCGGTCAACGACCCGGAGCCGATCTGGGGCGCGATCGACTGCGAGCGAGCCGACCGCGTCCGCCAGGTGGAGGCCGGCGGCGACCCGCACCCGACCGCGAACGGCAAGCCGCAGGGCGACGAGGCCTACCGCGAGACGACGGTCCGCGACGGCGACGACTTCTTCGGCGAGCGCTGCGAGCTCGGCCGCAACGACCACCGCAGCGGCCCGACCGCGCACTACGACGAGGGCGACCGCCGCACCACCTTCGCCTCCTATCGCCTGCCGAAGGGCTACCCCCTCTCCAGCGAGCGATGGCAGGTCGTGATGCAGATCAAGCAGTCCTTCCCGTCGGCCAACTCGGGCGGCACCCCCGTGCTGGAGCTGGAGGCGAAGCGCGACCGCTGGCGGTTCCTCCAGTCGAACTCAGCGGGGCAGAGCTCCGGCTCGCGCGAGCTGTGGTCGGCGCCGGCGGAGACCGGGAAGTGGACCCGCTTCGCGATCGACGCCAAGTATTCGCGCAAGAAGGACAAGGGCCATGTCCGCGTCTACGCCGACCTGAACGAGGACGGCGACGCTGCCGATGCCGACGAGCGCAGCCCGAAATTCAAGACCTACACGCTGAAGAAGGAGACGGGCGGCGGCTCCTCGGACGGGCTCGACCCGGGCGAAACGATCCCGTCGCACCTTCGTGTCGGCATCTACCACGACCCGGAGATCGGCTGCGGCGAGAACACCTGCGCCGTCGAGGTCGACAACGTCCAAATCGTGAACAGCCGCTGATCGGTTGGCCCCTCCTCCTCCTTGAAAGGGTCCGGACGTGGCTAATGGCCGCTGAGCTGGTGCCGATACGCATGGTGTGCGGGACGGCACGACCAGCGGGGCAGGGATGCCTCTCCATGCGGGACGAGTTGCGAGGACGGCGCTAGCCGCCGCGATCACGTTTGCGCTCGCCGCGCTCCTGGCCGCACCGGCCCGCGCCGACTCCCAGCGGCTGGAGCCCTCAAACGAGTCTCGCCGCGCCCTTGTCTTCGCCCTTGACGGCGTCGCGACCGAGTCCGTCAGCGACGCCCATGCGGTGATCCGCAGTCGCGGCCGCACGACCCACCAGCAGATCGGCGCCGACCGCGTCCGCTCCGCACGCGGAGGGCGGATCAAGGTGCGAAAGCCGCGTCCCGCGGCTACCGGCAATCTCGTCCTGACGATCGACCCCGGCACCGGCGACCCGGTCGCCGAACGCTCCGCCCGGCGGCGGCGGCGGCGCACCCGGCCCGATGCCCGCCGGCGGCGCGAGCGGCGGCACCGGGACCGCGAGCGGCCCCGCCCTGCCCGCCGCTCCCCGGGGCAGCGAGCTCTTCTCCGACACCGCAGCTGCCCTCGACCCGAGCCAGGGCTGGGGCAAGACCGACTGCGCCGCGGCATCCAGGCACCGGCGCGTCGAGGGCGGGGGAGACCCACGCGACCGCGGCGAGAACGGCCCAGTCACGACCCTACCGCGAGCTGACCGTGCTCGACGGCGACGACGTCTGGGGCGAGCGCTGCGAGCTCGGCTGGAACGATCACCGCGGTGGCCCGACCGCGCTCTATCGCGAGGGCGACCACTCGGTCACCTTCGCCTCCTTCCGGCTGCCGGCGAGCTACCCGCTGGAGAACACGAGCTGGCAGGTCGTCATGCAGATGAAGCAGACCCAGCCCTCGGCGAACGGCGGCGGCACCCCGGTCCTCTCGCTGGAGGCGAAGGGCGGCCGCTGGCGGCTGCTGCAGAGCACGTCGAACGGCCCGAGCGGCGACACCCGTGAGCTCTGGACCGCCCCGGCCGCCCGTGGCGTCTGGACCCGGTTTGCCTTCGACGTCACCTATTCGCAGGATCCGGCGCGCGGTTCGGTCCAGGTCGACGTCGACCTGAACGGAGACGGCGACGCGTCCGACTCCGCCGAGCGCAGCCCGGCGATCGGCACCTACACGCTGAAGCGCGAGACCGAGGGCGGCTGCGCCACGGACGGGATCGCGCCTGGGGAGTCGATCCCATCGCATCTGCGTGTCGGGATCTACCACCACCCGGCGATCGCATGCCCACCGCCGACCGGCTGCGCGGTAGAAATCGACAACGTGCAGATCGTCGACGCCGGCTAGCCCGGACGTGAGCCGCCCCACAAGCCTCCCTGCTGCCGGCGCGGCCCTGCTCGTAGCCGCGTCGCTGGCCCTCGCCGCCTGTGGAGAGACGGAGACGGCGGAGCGCCTGCCTGTTCTCCGACCCCGGCGAGAGCGAGGACGTCGCCGCGTTGTGGGGCGAGTACGCCTGCGCCGAGGAGACCCAGATCTCCCTCGAGACGGAGGGCGGCGTGGACGACGGGCCCTACCGGCGCTTCACCGTGATCGACGGCGACGACGTGGACGGTGAGCGCTGCGAGGCCGGCCGCAACGACCACGACGACGGGCCGACCGCCGTCTACGGGGACGGCGAGCGGCGGATCACGAGGCTGGCCGTGCGCCTGCCGGAGGACTTTCCGCTCGACGCCGAGAGCTTCCAGGTCGTGATGCAGATGAAGCAGGCCCAGCCTTCGGCGAACGGCGGCGGCACCCCGGCGCTATCGCTCGAGGCCCGCGAGGGCCACTGGGTCCTCTACCGCAGCGCAAACACCGGCGACAGCTCGGAGTCGGAGGAGCTGTGGTCGGCACCCGCGGAGAAGGGCGTCTGGGCACGCTTCGAATTCGACGTGACCTACTCCGCAGACCCGGGCGAGGGCTCGCTACGGGTCCGCGCCGACCTCGACGGCGACGGCGAGCTCGAGGAGGACAGCGGAACGATCGAGACCGCGACGCTCAAGCTGGAGACCGAGGGCGGGGAGGAGGGCGACGGGATCGAGCCCGGCGAGGCGATCCCCTCGCACCTGCGGATCGGCCTCTACCACGACCCGAAGATCGAGTGCCCGAAGCCCAAGGGGTGCTCGGTCGAGATCGACGAGGTCGAGGTCATCGAGGCGGGTTGATTTCCGCCGGGGAACGGAAAAGGGCCCCACTGAGGGGGCCCTTTTTGTTCCGAAGGACGTACCACTGGCCTATCCCGTGGCCAAGCTCGTCGGTCCTCAAAATCTTGTTCACTGCCCTATCGGCAGCTCCTTGCACAACCTTAACACCGTGTTCGGGAGAAAGTTGCAGTCCCCTTCCCAAGTTCTTGCCAGGCATGGGTTTCCTGCATTTTGCGGGCATTCCTGAGGTTTGGACGCAAGCGCGGCGGGGGATTGGCGGCAGAGCCCGATTGTGAGCGTTTGCTTAGCGGCGATTACCGCCAACCGAGCGCCAACTCGCCCCGACTGCATCGCTAGACTCGCCAACCCCCGGGCGCTTAGCTCAGTTGGGAGAGCGCCAGCTCGACAAGCTGGAGGTCACTGGTTCGAGCCCAGTAGCGCCCATCGTCCCGATCCTCAATTCAGGGTTTATCGAGCTGTTGATCGGGAACGAAAAAGGGCATGGAGGGCAGGAGGCAGGCCAGCAATCGCGCCTGGTACTGGCTGCTCGCGATCCCACTGATCGCGCTCCTGATCCCGCCGATCTACAACCATTCAGATCCGGAGCTGATTGGGCTCCCGTTCTTCTACTGGTACCAGCTCGCCTGGGTCCCGCTGAGCGTCGCGGTGACGCTCGTCGTCTATTTCAAGACGCGTGAGCCGACCCGGGAGGACCGCTCGAGGCCGCGGTGAACGGCGTCAACGAGCTCCAGCTCGCGATCGTCGTCGCGCTCTTCCTGTTGGTTTCGGGGATCGGCTTTGCGGCGGTCCGCTGGCGCAAGGCTCAATCGCTCGACGATCTCGACGAATGGGGCCTCGGCGGCCGGAAGTTCGGAGGCTGGGTCACCTGGTTCCTGCTTGGCGGCGACGTCTACACCGCCTACACGTTCGTCGCGGTCCCCGCGCTCGTCTTCGGCCTCGGCGCGATCGGCTTCTTCGCCGTCCCGTACACGATCATCGTCTACCCGCTGATCCTGCTCGCGGCGATCCGGCTCTGGTCGGTCGCGCACCGACACGGATTCGTCACACCGGCGGACTTCGTCAAGGCCCGCTTCGGCTCGCGCTCGCTGGCCCTCGCGATCGCGATCACGGGAATCGTCGCGACGATGCCCTACATCGCGCTTCAGCTCGTCGGCATCGAGGCGGTGATGAAGACGATCGGAGTCGGCGGGGAGCTGCCGATCATCATCGCGTTCGCCGTGCTCGCCGCCTACACCTACCAGTCGGGCCTGCGAGCACCGGCGCTGATCGCCTTCATCAAGGACTCGCTGATCTACCTGGTCGTGATCGTCGCGGTGATCGCGATCCCGATCAGCCTCGGCGGCTTCGACGCGATCTTCTCCGCGGCTGACGAGAAGTTCTCCACTCCCGAGGCACCCAACGACGGCCTGCTGCTCGGCGACGCGGCGGTCCTCGGCTACTCGACGCTCGCGTTCGGCTCGGCCCTGGCGCTCTTCCTCTATCCGCACACGATGACCGGGATGCTGGCCGCGAAATCACGCAACACGATCAAGAAGAACATGGTCGCGCTGCCGGCATACACGCTGATGCTCGGCCTCCTCGCCTTGCTCGGCTACATGGCGATCGCCGCCGGCGTGACGCCGATCGGCGACGACCCGAACACCATCGTCCCGGTCCTCTTCAACGACCAGTTCCCAGACTGGTTCGCCGGCATCGCCTTCGGTGCGATTGCGATCGGCGCCCTCGTCCCGGCGGCGATCATGTCGATCGCGGCCGCCAACCTGTTCGCGCGCAATGTCTACAAGGAGTACCTGCGCAAGGACGCGACGGCGAAGCAGGAGGCCCGGGCAGCGCGGATCGCGTCGATCCTGGTCAAGGCCGGCGCGCTGGTCGTCGTGCTCGCGCTCGCGCCGCAGTTCTCGATTGACCTGCAGCTAATCGGGGGCGTTCTCATCCTGCAGACGCTGCCGGCACTCGTCCTCGGTCTGTGGAAGACGATCGCTCACCGGTGGGCCCTGCTCGCGGGCTGGGCGGTGGGCCTTCTCACCGGCTTGCTGATGGTCTACGACACGCCCAATCCCGCTACGGGCAAGGAGCACTTCGGCGGAGCCCAATACGCGCTTTCGAACTTCGGCATCGACACCGAGGTCACCCTCTACACGGGGATCATCGCGCTCACGGCGAACCTGCTGGTGGTCATCGTCGGCTCACTCGTCCTTCGTGCGCTCCGCGCCCCCGATGGCGAGGACCTCACTCAGCCACGCGACTATGAGGCCGAGGCGGGCGACTGGGCGACGCGGCCGCTGCCGACGACACCGGACCAGGAGGCCGCAGCCGAAGAAGCCACGGAGCGGGAGAAGGTCGGAGCTCGCTAGCGGCCTACGGGTTCAGGTTGCCGATCACGCCGACCCGGAAGCCGAGCCAGGGGTAGACGTGCTCGTAGAACGGGTTGCTCTGCGGGTTCAGGCCGACCGCCGAAAGCCAGAGCTGGTAGGCCGGGGCGTTGGCGATGCCGCCGTGCAGCCGCCGCCAGACGCGGCCCTTCGTGTTCCCGGCCGGTGAGGCGGTGATCGTGTCGGTCCACTCGACCACATTGCCGCCCAGGTCGAGGGCGCCCCAGGGCGAGGGCGTGCCCGCCTGACCGACAGTGCCGACGCTGCCCTTGTAGAGGTCGGCGTAGACCGTCGAGTCGAAGCCGAACGGGTTGAGGGTCGTGCAATCGCTGGCCGACTCTTCCGCCGGGCACCAGCTCGGCGGTGCCACGCCGCCGCCTTCGAGGAACGTCGCTAGCGGCTGCGTGGAGGCGTTGGTCACGTCGCCCGTCGTCGGGTCGAGCGTCGACTGGTTCGGGGCGTCCGCCTGGGTCGAGGCGCTCGGGGCACCGCCGGTGCCGAACGTGCCGGGGTTGGTCGGATATTTCCAATAGGAGAGCGTCCCGCCGCCCGCGGGGTCGAAGTAGGCCGCCTTGATCCACTCGTCCTGGCTGGGGACCACGAAGCCGGTGTCATCGGCGCGGGTCGCGCCGGTCTTCTTCTGCTGGTCGAGGTTGTACATCCCGCGCTCAGTCTGGGTCGCGAGACGCACCCGATAGCGCGTTACCTCGGTGCCGTTTTCCACGCTTGCGTTCTTCGAGATCAGACGCCCGTTGTAGAGCGAGTTGACGAAGCGTGCGGCGTGCACGAATGTGGCGAAGGCGTAGGGCTTGTCGTTCCACTCCGGGTGCGAGACCGAGAAGTGCTGCCCGTCGGGGGCGGTCGAGGATTTGTTGATCGAGCCGAACCTCGGCCAATGCGCGGAGCTCTGGACGGGGGAGTAGAGGCGGCGCTTGTTGAGCCCCGCGGGGTCGACGGTGTTGAGGAAGGCAACCCACTGCTTCACCGTGACCTCGAGCTGCCCGATCCCGTAGGGGTCTTCGACCCCGCCGACGCTGATGCAGTCGCTGGCGGGGGGGTCGACGTCGTCACACGACTGGTAGATCGCATCGGTGAACGGGACGATCGCCACCGAGGGGTTGTCCGGCTCGCGGACCTCGACCGTTTTCACTGTCACGTCGGCGCGCTTTGCCGAGGCAATCGCGGGCGCGAGAGAGATCGCGGCAACCGAGGTTGCCGCCAACAGCGCGAATGACTTCAGCCGGCCGATGTCACATGTTCCCATGCTTTTCTCGAATTCAGGTGTAACCAGCGGTTCCGTAGAAATCCGCAAGGGATCTACGGGGTAATGCGGAAGTCAGCAGGCGCCCGAGGGTTCACGATGATCCCCCCAGTCACCAACTGCGCCAGCGGGTACGGCGCCAGAGAGGTACAGATGCAGGAGCGAGTCGGGTTCGGATTTTTCGTCGCAGCGCTTTCGCTCGTCGGAATGGCCGTAATCGCCTTCGCCCTCAGCGGTCCCTTCGCGGCTGGCTGAGCGGCTTCGCAACGTAACAAGCGCCAGCCGTCGTCCCCGCCCGTCACAATCGGGTGGGGATGTCAAAGGCAAACGTTGAACTCGTGCGGCAGGTCTTCATCGCGTGGCAGGCGGGCGCGGTGGCGCAGCTGGACGAACTGCTCGCCCCCGACGTCGAATGGCGCCCGACCGCGCTGAGCGACGCCGGCCACGACGTCTTCCGCGGCATCGACGGCGTCCACGACTGGATCTCGACCGTCCTCTCACGCGGCGGCGAGATCCGCAACGAGATCCACGAGATGCGCGACCTCGGGGACCGCGTCCTGGTCCTCGGCAGCGTGCACGAGCGGGTCGGTACGGAGACCCGGGTCGACGCTGAGCTGGCGTGGATCTTCAGCGTCTACGAGGAGAAGATCGTCCGCGGTGAGGGCTTCCTCAGCAAGGAGGAAGCCCTCAAGGCCGCGGGCGTGGTCGACTAGGAACTAACGGCCTTCAGCTGGCCGCGAACAGCACCGTCCTTGGGGAACTTCTTGTTCTTGATGGTCACGTGGTAGTTCTCGGGATGCTTGTTGAGCTGCCGGAGGTCCGAACCGGCGACCCCGTTAACGCAGTCCTTGACCGGATCCTTCTCCTTGGTGTCGACGAGCGAGACCACCTCGTTGCCGTTCTTGCCGGCCTTGCCCGAGTAGACCCCGATGTTGAGTCCCGTCTTGTTGCCGATCTGATCCCATTTGACCCTGAAGCAGATCCTGTCCTTGTTCTTGAGCAGGTGCAGGTTCGCCCGGCCGGTGCCGTTGGGGGCCCCCTTGGCGCCGACGACCTGGCTTCCGTTCATCTTCGCGTGAAGATGGGTGCCGTGCGCTGACGCGCCCGAGGGCACGATCGCGACCGCGACGAGGCAGCCGAGGGCTACCAGTACGGAGACACGAGTTCGCATTCCATTACTCCTTCTTCGCTTGAGCTTCCTTGCCCGGGTTTCGGATCTGCCCGGTCGATCCTTCAAACACGGCGCCAATAGCATCAGCGCGGTATGGCCGGACTGACCGTGAAGCTCCCGGACGGCAACGAACTCGCGCTCGACGAGGGTGCGAGCGGCGCCGACGCGGCCGCGGCGATCGGCCCCGGCCTCGCCAAGGCGGCGCTCGCGATCAAGGCGGACGGCGTCCTTCAGGACCTCGCCGCGCCGCTCGCCGACGGCGCCGCGATCGAGATCGTCACCGACCGCTCGCCGGAGGCGCTCGACCTGATCCGCCATGACGCCGCGCATGTGATGGCGACGGCGGTCGTGGACCTCTGGCCCGGCACGCGGGTCTCGATCGGCCCGCCGATCGAGAACGGCTTCTACTACGACTTCGAATTCCCCGACGGCTTCCGGCCATCCGAGGAGGACCTGGCGAAGATCGAGGAGGCGATGGCGAAGCACGTCGACGCCGACGAGGCCTTCGAGCGCACGGACGTCGAGCCCGGCTCGGCGATGGAGCGGTTCACCCGGGAGGACCAGCCCTACAAGGTCGAGCTGATCGAGGACCTGATCTCGCGCGAGGGCGTGGAGTCGGTCTCGCTCTACCGCAACGGCCCCTTCGAGGACCTCTGCCGCGGCCCGCACGCTCCCTCGACCGGCCGCATCGGAGCCTTCAAGCTGACCTCGACCGCGGGCGCCTACTGGCGCGGGGACGAGACCCGCCAGATGCTCACCCGGATCTACGGCACCGCGTTCTTCAGCCAGAAGGACCTCGACGCGCACCTGGAGCAGCTCGAGCAGGCCCGCGAGCGCGACCACCGCCGGCTCGGGCCGCAGCTCGACCTGTTCACGTTCCGCCCGGAGGCGCCCGGGATGCCGTTCTGGCTCCCCAACGGGACGGTGCTGCTGCGCCTGATGGAGGCCGAGGTGAGCGCCCAGCTCCGCAAGCGCAACTACAAGGAGATCAAGACGCCGCAGGTGCTCGACGTCGAGCTCTGGCACCGCTCGGGCCACTACGACAACTACCGCGAGAACATGTTCTTCGTCGAGGCCGCGGACCGCGACGAGAACGAGCGCCGCTTCGCCCTGCGGCCGATGAACTGCCCCGGCGCCTGCCTCACGTTCGGCTCCGGCCGCCACTCCTACCGCGACCTTCCCCTACGCCTCGCCGAGTTCGGCAACGTCTCGCGCTACGAGCGCGAGGGCGTCCTGCACGGCCTGCTGCGGGTCCGGGCCTTCACCCAGGACGACGCCCACGTCTACTGCACGAACGAGCAGATCGCCGACGAGGTGATCGACATCTGCGAGGCGATCGACGAGCTGTACTCGACGTTCGGCTTCGACGACGTCCGGGTCGAGCTCTCGACCCGCCCCGAGAAGTCGATCGGGACGGAGGAGGAGTGGGAGACCGCGGAGTCGGCGCTGAAGGAGGCGCTCGATCGCTCCGGCCGCGAGTACCAGCTGAACCCCGGCGACGGGGCCTTCTACGGGCCGAAGATCGACTTCCACGTCACCGACGCGCTCGGGCGCTCCTGGCAGTGCGGCACCTGCCAGCTCGACTTCTTCATGCCGGAGCGGTTCGACCTCTCCTACACCGGCGCCGACAACGCCGAGCACCGCCCGGCGATGATCCACCGCGCCCTGCTCGGCTCGATGGAGCGCTTCGCCGGGATCCTGATCGAGCATCACGGCGGCCGTTTCCCGCTCTGGCTCGCGCCGGTGCAGGTGGCCGTGCTGCCGGTCGCCGACCGCCACAACGACTACGCCGGCGAGGTCGCGGCCGCGTTGCTCGAGGCCGGCCTGCGCGCGCGGGTCGACGAGCGCTCGGAATCGGTCGGCAAGAAGATCCGCGACGCCGAGCTCTCGAAGGCGCCGTACATGCTCGTCGTCGGCGATCGCGAGCGTGACTCAGGCGAGGTTTCGATCCGCTCGCACGAGCGCGGTGACCTCGGATCCGTGGCTGTGGCAGAGGTGGTCGAGCGCCTGACCGAGGAATCGGCCGCCCGCTGATGGGGTATGCTCGGCGAGTTGCCGGGCACCCCTATCACCACAAGCCGCTGAGCCGCTTGAGCTTCGTGCCCTCCTTCTAGTGCCGGTCCCGCGTAGGTTCGATCGGCGCCCTCCTGAGCGCGATTCCACCCGGATCAACGAACGGATCCGGGTCTCCGAGGTGCGCCTGATCGGCGCCGACGGCGAGCAGGTTGGCGTCGTCCCCACCGCGAAGGCGATGGAGCAGGCCCGCGAAGCCGACCTCGACCTGGTCGAGGTCGCCCCCGAGGCGAAGCCCCCCGTGGTCCGCCTGCTCGACTACTCGAAGTACAAGTACGAGCAGGAGCAGAAGGCCAAGGCCGCGCGGAAGCACCAGCAGCAGGTCAACATCCGCGAGATCAAGCTGCGGCCGAAGATCGCGGACCACGACTACAACACGAAGAAGGGCCACGTCGAGCGCTTCCTGCGCCACAAGGACAAGGTCAAGGTCACGATCATGTTCCGCGGCCGCGAGCAGGCTCACCCCGAGCGCGGCCGTGCCCTGCTCAAGCGACTTTTCGAGGACCTCGGCGACCAGGCCGTGATCGAGCAGCACCCTCAGCAGGAGGGCCGCAACATGCACATGCTGATCGCTCCCACCCGCGAGGCGATCGCTGCCGGCGAGGCCGAGAAGGCGCCGAAGGACGAGAAGCCGGCCGAGGCGCCGACAGACGAGAAGCCGGCCGAGCCGGCCGCAGAAGCACCTGCCGGAGCCCGCCAGGCGACGGCTCAGCCGAAGCTGCCGCCTAGCACTTCGCGCTCACCCGCAGCCGCATGTGAGTCGCGCCGTCAGCGCGGCGCCAAGCGACGGGCTCTCTGTGCTGCCCCTCGCCTAAGGCGAAACTCGCTGCAAGGGGGGTGAACGTCCCAAACACCCTCATAAACCGAGGCATGACGGACGTTCGGCGCCCGATGGACGCGTTGCCGCCCAGGCAGCAGTCGGGCGTCTGCTTCAATACTCGGCTCCCATGCCGAAGATGAAGACCCACTCAGGCGCGAAGAAGCGCTTCCGCAAGACCGCGAAGGGCAAGCTGCGCGGTCGGCGTGCGTACTCGAGCCACATCCTCGAGAAGAAGTCGCAGAAGCGCAAGCGGAATATGCGCAACCCGGTCGTGATCAAGCGGCAGGATGCCCACCGGGCCGACAAGCTGCTCGTCAAGGCGGGTCGCAAGTGAGTCGCGCGACGAACGCCCCGGCGCGCAACCGGCGGCGCAAGAAGACGCTTCGCAAGGCGAAGGGCTACTGGGGGCGCAAGCACTCCAGCTACCGCTTCGCGAAGGAGCAGGTGGCGCGCTCCGAGCGCTACGCCTACCGCGATCGGCGCAACCGCAAGCGGGAGTTCCGCCGCCTCTGGATCACCAGGATCAACGCGGCTGCCCGGAAGGAGGGGATGAGCTACTCCGAGCTGATGCACGGCCTGCGCGAGGCCGGCGTCGAGGTCAACCGCAAGATGCTCGCCGACATGGCCGTCAAGGACCCTGAGGGCTTCCGCCGATTCACCGAACTCGCCCGGGAGGCCGTCGCTGCCTGAATTCAGAGCGACGGAACCGAATCTCCCGGGCGCCCAGCGAGGCGCCTTTTTTCGTTCCCGAACTGAGCCGAGACATTGATCACCTCACCTGACAACGAAAGGCTGAAGACCATCCGCAAGCTCGCGGGCAAGCGCGAGCGCGAGCGGACCGGGCTGTTCGTGGCCGAGGGCGAGGACCTGGTGGAGGCGGCGGCCGCTGCGGGCGCCGAGCCGGAGTTCGTCCTGGTCGCCGGTGAGGACGTCGAGCCCGAGCTGCTCGATGCCGTCAGCTCGCTCGGATCGGGGACGCGGACGATCGGCGTCTATCCGCAGGTCTGGTCGGAGCCCGGGGGAGACCTCTCCCTCTACCTGCACGGCGTCGGGGACCCCGGCAACGTCGGCACCGCGATCCGCGCGGCGCATGCGCTCTGCGACGGACCGGTCGTGCTCGGCCCTGAGAGCGCCGACCCCTATTCGCCGAAGGCCGTCCGGGCGAGCATGGGATCGATCTTCGCCCGCCCGCCGGCGCGCGCGGGCCACGACGAGCTGAGCGGGACGCTGATCGCGCTCGATCCCGCAGCCGAGCAGGCGCTGGGCGAGGTCGAAGTCGAGCCGCCGGTGGTGGTCTGCGTCGGCGCGGAGCGCGAAGGGCTGCCCGACGGCCTCGCCGGCGTCACCGCCCGGATCCCGATCCGCGAGGGCGGCCCCGATTCGCTCAATGCCGCGATGGCGGCGACCGTGGCGCTGTACGAGCTCGGACATAGGATGCGCCGCCATGTCTGAGGCGCCTGCAATCGAGCGGATCGCCGCGCTCCGCGAGGAGGCGGAGGCAGCGATCGAAGCCGCTTCGGACGAGGCCGCGCTCGAGGAGGCACGGGTCCGGTTCCTCGGCCGCAAGTCCGAGCTGACGACGATCCTGCGCGGGATCGCCGAGCTGCCCGCGGAGGAGCGCGGCCCGGTCGGCAAGGCCGGGAACGAGCTGCGCCAGGCGCTGGAGGGGATGCTCGCGGAGCGGAACGAGGCGCTCGAGGGCGCCGAGCTGGAGCGCCGGGTGGCGGAGGATGCGATCGACGTCACCCTGCCCGGGACCCCGCGGGCGCCGGTCGGCTCGCGCAACCTCCTGATCCGCACGATGCGGGAGGTCGAGGACGTCTTCACCGGCCTCGGCTACCGGGTGATGGAGGGGCCGGAGGTCGAGCTCGACTACTACAACTTCACCGCGCTCAACCACCCGCCCGGCCACCCGGCGCGGATGGCGCAGGACACCTTCTACGTCGATCCGGCGACGCTCGACCCGGACCTGAAGATCGAGGGGATGGCTCCGGGTCCCGAGGACGTCGTCCTGCGCACCCACACCTCGCCGATGCAGGTGCGCTCGATGGAGTCGCAGGAGCCGCCGATCTTCATCGTCGTCCCGGGGCGCTGTTACCGCTCGGACCCCTTCGACGCCACCCACAGCCCGGTCTTCCACCAGGTGGAGGGGCTCGCGGTGGGCGAGGGGATCACGCTCGCCGACCTGAAGGGGACGCTCGACGAGTTCGCCCGCGCGATCTTCGGCCCGGAGCGGGAGACGCGCTTCCGGCCCGGCTTCTTCCCGTTCACGGAGCCCAGCGTCGAGGTCGACGTCTCCTGCTTCCGCTGCGGCGGCTCGGGAGCCCTCGCCGACGGCACCCGCGACCCGCTCTGCAAGGGGATCGGCTGGATCGAGATCCTCGGCGCCGGCATGGTCGACCCGAACGTCTTCGGCTTCGTTCGGGAGAACGGCTACGACCCGGAGAAGGTCCAGGGCTTCGCCTTCGGGATGGGGATCGAGCGGATCGCCCAGCTGAAGCACGGCGTCCCCGACCTGCGCAAGTTCTTCGAGAACGACGTTCGCGTCCTGGAGCAGTTCCGATGAAGGTCCCGCTCTCCTGGCTCAGCGAGTACTGCGACTCCGGCCTGTCGGTCGAGACGCTCGCCGACGAGCTCGCGATGCACTCGATCGAGGTCGAGCGGATCTCCCACGCCGGCACGACGGACCCGACCGGGTTCGTGGTCGGCCGCGTGATCTCGGCCGAGAAGCATCCCGATGCCGACCGCCTGTCGCGTCTGCGTCGTCGACACGGGCGACGATGAGCCGCGCACGATCGTCTGCGGCGCGCCCAACGTCGCCGCCGGCCAGACCGTCCCGGTCGCGCTTCCCGGCGCCGTCATGCCCGACGGCACCAAGCTGGGCAAGGCGAAGCTCCGCGGCGTCGAGTCCGACGGGATGATCCTCAGCGAGCAAGAGCTCCAGGTGGGCGAGGACCACGACGGGATCTCGGTCATGGCGGAGAACGGGGACGGTCCCGCTCCGGGAACGGCGCTCGCGGACGTGGTGGCGATTTCGGACGCGGTTCTGGAGCTGGAGCCCACCTCCAACCGCGTCGACTGCTTCGGCGTCTACGGGGTCGCGCGCGAGGTCCGGGCGATCACCGGGGCCGAGCTGGCGCCGCCGCCGTGGGATGAGGACGCCGAGGCGACGGGGGAGGGCTCGGTCGAGGACCTGGCGTCCGTCACCGTCGAGGTGCCGGACCTCTGCCCGCGCTTCACCGCCCGCGTCTTCACCGACGTCACGATCGGGCCCTCGCCGCTCTGGCTCAAGGCGCGCCTCTCGGCGGCCGGCCAGCGGCCGATCAACAACGTCGTCGACATCACCAACTACGTGATGCTGATGACGGCGCAGCCGCTTCACGCCTTCGACCTCGACAAGATTCCGGGCGGCGAGCTGATCGTCCGCACCGCGGCCGACGGCGAGAAGATGACGACGCTCGATGGCACCGAGCGGACCTTCGACTCCGAGGCCGTCCTCGTCTGCGACCGCAACGGCCCCTCGGGTATCGCCGGGATCATGGGCGGCCAGGTCTCCGAGGTCTCGGACACGACGACCTCCGTGCTGCTCGAGGTCGCGACCTGGAACGGGGTGAACATCCTGCGGACGTCGCGCAAGCTCGGGTTGCGCTCAGACGCCTCGAACCGCTTCGAGAAGCAGCTCCACCCGGAGCTGGCGATCAGGGCGCAGCGGATCGCCTCGCCGCTGATGATCGAGCTCTGCGGCGCAAAGCTCGTCCCCGGCACGATCGATGTCGCCGCCGAGCCGCCTCCGGAGCGGCGGCTCGAGCTGCGCGGCGAGCGGGCGGAGGGCCTGCTCGGGATCGAGATCGCGCCCGAGCTCCGCGAGGAGTACCTGCGCCGGCTCGACTTCGACGTCTCCTCGGCGGACGGCGGCCTCGAGGCGGTCGTTCCCGCCCATCGCTACTACGACGTCACCCGCGAGGTCGATCTGATCGAGGAGGTCGGTCGCGTCCACGGCTACGCCGACCACCTGCCGTCGACGCTTCCGGAGGTGGTCGGCCAGGGCGGCCGGCTGACCCGCGACCAGCTGCTTCGCCGCCGAGCCGAGGACGTGATCCGCGACCTCGGCTTCGACGCGCTCGTCACCCTGAGCGTCACCGACCCGGGATGCCCGAGCGGCTGCGGATCACGGGCGACGACGTCAGGGCGAAGCCGATCGCGATTTCGAACCCGCTCTCGCGAGACCACTCGGCATTGCGGACCACGCTGCTTGGCTCACTGCTGGACGCCGCCCGCCACAACCTCGCCCACGGCGCGGACCGCGTCGCGCTGTGCGAATCCGGCCGCGCCTACCTTGCGACTGAGGGGTCAGACCCCGAGGTCGGACGGGCCGACTGCTGGTTCTGCCGGGTCAGACCCCGGGCTGCGTGCCTCGCCCGCCTATGAGCCGCAGCGCATCGGCGCGCTTGCCGTCGGGCCGCTGGTGCCCTCCGGCTGGCGAGATGACGAGCGGCCCGCCGACTTCTACGCGCTCAAGGGCGTGCTCGAGGCGCTCGTGACCCAGCTCGGCTGCGAGGTCGCGATCGAGCAGGCCGAGGAGCCGTTCCTCTATCCGGGCCGCGCTGGGCGCATCCTCGTCGGCGGAGCCGATGCCGGCTGGATCGGCGAGGTCCATCCGCTCGTGGCACGCGAGTGGGACATCGAGGCCGCCGTCGCCTTCGAGCTGGACCTCGCGCCGATCGCGGCGGCGTCGCCGCTGGGCGCCGAGCAGTACGAGGACGTCATCTCCTACCCGCCAGCCGAGGAGGACATCGCGGTCGTCGTTCCCGACGAGGTTCCGGCCGCCCAGGTGATCGCCGCGGTCCGGGAGGGCGGCGGCGCGCTTCTGCGCTCGGCGGAGATCTTCGACGTGTATCGCGGCGAGCAGGTGGGGGAGGGGCGCAAGAGCCTGGCCGTACGGCTCGAGTTCCGCGCGCCCGACCGCACGCTCACCGACGAGGAGGTCGCCGAGCGGCGTGCCGCGATCACCGAGGCCCTCGGGGGGATCGGGGGGTCGCTCCGTGAGTAAGAAGGTCGCCGTGATCGGCGCCTCGGGCTTCACCGGGGCGCTTGCCGCCGAGCTCGTCTGGCGCCACCCGTCGCTCGAACTGGCGGAGGCGACCGCGCGGACCGACGCGGGCACCCCGCTGGCGAAGCTCTATCCGCGCTACCGCGTGCCCGCGGTCCTGACCGAGCTCGACCTCGACCGGGCCGGCGAATGGGACGCGGCGATCGTCGCCTACCCGCACGGCGCGGCGGCGCCCGTGGTCGCGGAGCTGCACGGGCGCGGGATCCCGGTCGTGGACCTGTCCGCCGACTTCCGACTCCGTGACCGCGATGTCTACGAGCGCTGGTACGGCGAGCACCCGGCCTTCGACCTGGTCGGCGACGCGGCCTACGGGCTGACCGAGCTAAACCGCGAAGCGGTCGCCACGGCGAAGCTCGTCGCGAATCCGGGCTGCTACCCGACGGCAACGCTGCTCGCGCTCGCGCCGCTTGCTGCCGAGGGCCTCGTCGACGACGTCATCGTCGACGCGAAGTCGGGCGTCTCCGGCGCCGGCCGGGGCGGGGGAGACCGCCTGCACTTCGTCACCGTCGACGAGAACCTGAGCCCCTACGGGACCGACGGCCACCGCCACGAGCCCGAGATCGCCCAGGAGCTCGCCGTGCTCGGCTCGGACGGCCCGCTCACGTTCACCCCGCACCTGGTGCCACTCGACCAGGGCGAGCTCGTCAGTTGCTACGTGCGCAGCTCGCGCGAGGTCACATCCGACGAGCTGCGCGACCTCTTCGCGTCGCGCTACGCCGACGAGCCCTTCATCGAGCTCGCCGACGACCCGCCGGGGATGCGGGACGTCCGCGACACCAACTTCTGCCGCATCCACGCGACCCTCGACCGCCACGGCCGCCCGGTCGTCTTCGCCGCGATCGACAACCTCTGGAAGGGCGCCTCCGGGCAGGCGATCCAGAACCTGAACCTGATGCTGGGCCTGCCGGAGACGGAGGGGCTGCTGTGAGCTCGCCAGACGGAGGTCGGGTTCTTCCGATCACGCTGGGTCGAGGCGCCTGACGGCACCGAGGAGCTCGACCCAGATCAGCTCGCGCCCGGGTTCCGCGCCGGCGGCACGGCCTGCGGGCTCAAGGACGGCGGCAGGACCGATGTCGGGATCGTTGTCTGCGACTCCGATGACGTGACGTCGGCGATCCTGTTGACGCGGAACGCCTCGGCGGCGGCTCCCGTCCGTGTCTGCCGCGAGGACGTCGACCAGGGCTCGCTGCGGGCGGCTGTCGTCAACTCCGGCAACGCGAACGCCTCGACCGGAGAGCAGGGCTACCGCGACGCGATCGCAATGCGGGACGCGGCCGCGAAGGCGCTCGGCGTCGAGCCGCGGTCGGTCGCCGTCGCCGAGACCGGCGTGATCGGCGTACCGATGCCGATCAGCGACGTGGTCGACGGGATCCCGCGGGCCGCCGAGAGCCTCGCCGAGGATGGCGGTGGCGATTTCGCGGAGGCGATCATGACCACCGACGCCTTCCCGAAGCGCTGCACGGTGCGCGCCGGCGGCGTCACGCTCTCGGCGCAGGCCAAGGGCGCCGGGATGATCGAGCCCGGCTTCGCGACGATGCTCTGCTTCTGCCAGACCGACGCCGTCGTCGGTGACGCTGCCGGGACGCTGAGGGCGGCAACGGACGCCTCGTTCGAGCGGATCACGGTCGACGGCCAGTTGAGCACCAACGACACCGTGATGCTGCAGGCGAGCGGCGCGTCGGGCAACCCCCTGCCCGACGGCCTGCTCGAGGCCGTGCTCACCCAGCTCGCGCTCGAGATCGTCGCCGACGGCGAGGGCGCGAGCCGGGTCGGGAGGATCGAGGTCTCCGGCGCGGCGAGCGGCAATGAGGCCGAGCGGGTCGCGCGGGCGATCGCCAATTCACCCCTCGTGAAGACGGCGCTCCACGGCCGCGACCCGAACTGGGGCCGGATCGCGCAGGCCGCCGGGATGGCGCTCGCGGGCGAGGAGCTGCCCGAGCTCGGCCCCGAGCGGATCGACGCCTCCGAGCTCGCCCTGGAGACGCGCGAGGCGCGGCTCTCGATCGACCTTGGCCGCGGCGACGGCGCCGCTCATGTCTACTTCTCCGATCTGACCAAGCGCTACATCGAGATCAACGCGGAGTACACGACATGACGAACGAGACCCAGGACCGCATCGAGATCCTTCTCGAGGCCCTGCCGTACATCCGTGAGTTCCACGGGCGCACGGTCGTGATCAAGTACGGGGGCGCGGCGATGCAGGAGGAGGCGCTGCGCGACGGCTTCGCCACCGACGTCGTCCTGCTGAAATACGTAGGGCTCAATCCTGTGGTGGTGCACGGCGGAGGCCCCGATATCACCACCTATATGCAGCGACTGGGGATGGAGGTCCGCTTCCACGAGGGTGTCCGGGTCTCCGATCCCGAGACCGTCGAGGTGGCGAAGATGGTCCTGCTCGGCAAGGTGAACACGGACATCGTCTCCCGCCTCAACCGGCACGGGCAGCCCGCGGTCGGCCTCTCCGGAGAGGACGGCTCGATGTTCGAGATCCGCCCGCACCCGAACCAGGAGGAGGTCGGATTCGTCGGTGACATCGAGCGGGTCGAGGTGGACGTGCTCAACCACATCGCCGCCGACTACATCCCGGTGATCGCCTCCGCGGGCGCCGACCGCGACGGCAACTCCTACAACGTGAACGCCGATACCGCGGCGGGCAAGGTCGCATCCGCGCTGCGGGCCTACAAGGCGATTTTCCTGACCGATGTCGAGGGCTGGCTCGCGGATGCCGACGACCCTGGCTCCCTGATCTCGCGGGCGACCGTGGACGAGCTGAGCACCGCGATCCCGTCGCTTGCCGGCGGGATGCGGCCGAAGCTCGAAGCGTGCGTCGAGGCCATCGGCGGCGGCGTCCAGTCCGCTCACATCGTCGACGGCCGCCGGCCGCACTCGCTCCTGCTCGAGCTGTTCACGGACGCCGGCATCGGCACGATGGTCACGCCATGAAACAAATCCGCCGAAATCCTCCGCTTCGCGTCCGGTTCCGGCGGGCCTCCCATGCAAGTTGACGAACTGAAAACCCTCGACGAGCGCTACGCGATGCCCACGTACCCGCGCATGGCGGTCGAGTTCGTCCGCGGCGAGGGGGCGCGGCTCTGGGACTCCGACGGCAAGGAGTACCTGGACTTCTTCGCCGGCCTGTCGGTTCACAACGCCGGCCACTGCCACCCGCGGATCGTCGCCGCGATCGCCGAGCAGGCCGGCACGCTGATGGGGACCTCGAACCTCTACCTGTCGGAGAACGCCGCCCGCCTGGCCGAGCGGCTCTCCGAGTCGAGCCTCGGCGGCAGGGTCTTCCTCTGCAACTCGGGCGCCGAGGCGAGCGAGTGCGCGATCAAGCTCGTCCGCAAGCACGCGCACGGCCGCGGGATCGACGCGCCGGAGATCGTCGTCCTCGAGGGCGCCTTCCACGGCCGGACCCTCGCCGCGATCTCGGCGACGCCGAAGCTGGCTCGCGACGACCTGTTCGGGCCGCTGCCCGACGGATTCGTCGCGGTTCCGCGTGACGAACCGCAGGCCCTTCGCGATGCCGTCGGCCCCTCGACGGCCGCCGTGATGATCGAGCCGATCCAGGGCGAGGCCGGGATCTGGCCGATCGCCGAGGAGGTCCTTGACGCCGCCCGCGAGGCATGCGACGAGCACGGCGCCCTGCTCGTCTACGACGAGGTGCAGACGGGGATGGGGCGGACCGGGACCCTGTGGGCCTACGAGCAGCTGACCGCGCGGCCCGACCTGCACACGGCGGCGAAGGCCCTTGGGGGCGGCCTGCCGGTCGGCGCCTGCGTGACGACGCCGGAGTACGGCGAGGTGCTGACCCTCGGCGACCACGGCTCGACCTTCGCGGGAGCCCCGGTGACCGCCGCGGCCGCGCTGGCCGCGCTCGAGGTGCTCGGGGATCCCGACCTGCTCGCGTCCGTCAACGAGCGCGGAATCTCGCTTCGCGGCCGGGGTCGCGGCTCTCGACGGCGTCGCCGAGGTCCGCGGGCGCGGGCTGATGCTTGCCGCCGGCCTCGAGGAGGAGAACGCCGCCGATCTTTCGGCCCGCGCGCTCGAGGGAGGCCTGGTGATCAACGTCCCCGCGCCCGACACCCTGCGCTTCCTGCCGCCGCTCACGATCGACGACGACGACGTCGACGAGGCGCTGGAGAAGCTGGGCACGGCGCTCGCGGGCTGAGCGGTCCGAACCTACATCGGGTCGATCGGGGACGATCACGCGGTGCGCGTGCTGCTTCTGACCCAGTACTTCACGCCGGAGATCACCGCGGCGCCGGTGCGGCTGCACCCGTTTGCGGCCGGACTCGCCCGACGCGGGCACGAGGTGGAGGTCGTCTGCGAAGCGCCGAGCCATCCGCAGGGCGTCGTCCAGGAGGGCTATGGAGGCCGGCTCGTCGACCGCCGCGAGCTGGATGGCTTCCGGGTCAGCTACGTCTGGACCCACGCGAGCACCTCGAAGGCGGCGCGCCACCGGCTCGCCTCGTACGCGACCTACGCCGCCATGGCGACCGCTGTCGCGTCGGCTCGCGGCCGGCCCGACGTCGTCCTCGCCTCCTCGCCGCCTCTGTCCGTCGGTGCGGCGGGTGCGCTCGTCGCCCGCCGCCACCGCGTCCCGTTCGCGTTCGATGTGCGTGATCTCTGGCCCGAGGTGGCCGTCGCCCTGGGCGAGCTCGAGCCCGGCGCGGTACTCAGCGCCGCCGAGCGGCTCGAGCGGCGCCTGTACGCCCGCGCCGCGCTCGTGACGACGCCCACCGAATCCTTCCGCGAGCACATCGCCGCGCTCTCGCCGGACCCGAGCCGGGCGGTCGTCGTGGCGAACGGGACGACGGAGGCGTGGCTCGCCGCCGGCGAGGCGGATCCTGAGCGCCTGGGCGCGAGGGACGGGCCGGACCGCTTCGTCTGGACCTACTC
This sequence comes from uncultured Thermoleophilia bacterium, assembly GCA_963785155.1. Lineage (GTDB taxonomy): Bacteria > Actinomycetota > Thermoleophilia > Solirubrobacterales > 70-9 > DASUSH01. The sequence continues at coordinate 204,719 of CAWAUB010000006.1, read as the reverse complement.
GGGCAACGTCGGCCTCTCCCAGGATCTGGCGACCGCGCTTGGCGCGGCCCGGATCCTCGGCGACGGCTTCGAGTTGCGGATCGTCGGCGACGGTACGACCCGGGCGCAGCTCCAGGAGGAGGCGCGGTCGCTGCCCGAAGGTGCCGTCCGTTTCGAGGGCCTCGTCGAGCCGGCTCGGGCGGCGGAGCTGATGCGCGCGTCCGACGCCCTGCTGGTCCCACTCGCCGACGACGCTGCCCTCGCCAAATCGATACCGATCAAGCTCTACGACTGCTGCGCGATCGGCCGGCCCGTGATCGTCGCTGCCCCTGGCGAGCCCCGCGCGATCGCCGAGCGCGAGGGGATCGCGCTGACGGTGCCGCCGGAGGACCCCGAGGCTCTTGCCGGCGCGGTGCGGGCGCTCCGCGACGACGCGGCGAAGGGCGCCGAGCTTGCCGCGGCCGGCCGCCGGTTCGCCGCCGAGCACCTGCGGGAGCGCGGCGTCGAGCGGCTCGAAGAGTTGCTCCGGGGGATCGCGAATGAGCGACGAGCGCGAAAACGGAACCGACGGCGAGCCGATCCCCGACCCGATCAGCGCGCAGGATCCCGAGGCCGGTGCCGACGCGAGCGAGCTCAGCACCGAGGCGGGGCTCGTCGGCGCCGACCCGATCGCCCGCAACGCCGCCTTCGCCTTCGCCTCGCAGCTCGCGACGGCGGCGTTCACCGGGCTGGTCACGATCTTCCTCGTCCGGGAGCTCGGGCCGTCGGCGTACGGCGTCTTCGCGCTCGCGCTCGGCTTCGCGTCGATCGCACTTCTGCCGGCTGATTTCGGGATCACCCAGTCCGCCGCCCGCTTCATCGCGGAGCGGCGCGGCGACACGGAGGCGGTCGCCGACGTCCTCGTCAACGCGCTGAAGATCAAGCTCCTGCTGACCTCGGCCTTCGCGATCGTCCTGATCGCGCTCGCCGAGCCGATCGCCGACCTCTACGACGCGCCCTCCCTCGCCTGGCCGCTGCGGGGGATCGCGATCGCGCTGCTGGGCCAGAGCGTGATGCTGCTGTTCTCGAACGCCTTCGTCGCGCTCGGCCGGATCTCGACGAGCTTCCGGCTGATCTTCTCCGAGAGCGCGATCGAGGCGAGCGCCATCGTCGTCCTCGTCCTGCTTGCGAGTGGCGCGGGGTCGGCCGCCGCAGGCCGCGCCATCGGCTACATCGCGGGCGGGCTGATCGGCGCGGTGCTCGCCGTCCGCCTGCTCGGCCGCACCGCGATCAAGGCTCGTCGCGGCGCGCCTCCGACCCGGCGACTGATGCGCTACGCGAGCGCGCTGCTGGTGATCGACGCCTCGTACGCGGTCTACGGCCAGCTCGACCTGCTGCTCGTCGGCGCGCTGCTGGGCACGGGCGCCGCGGGGATCTACGGCGCGCCGGTGAAGCTGACGACCTTCCTTCATTACCCCGGGCTCGCCGCCGCCAACACGATCGCCCCGCGGATGGCCCGCCACCCCGGCCACGAGCCCGACCTCGAGTCGTTCGAGCGGGGGCTCCGCTACCTGGTCCTCTTCCAGGCGGCCCTGGTCGCCCCGATGGTGATCTGGGCCGAGCCGATCACCGACCTGCTGCTCGGCTCCCAATACGCCGAGTCGGCCGACGTGATCCGCGCCCTCGCCCCGCTCGTCTTCCTCAAGGGGTTCGCCCCGCTGCTGTCCCTCAGCGTCAACTACGTCGGCGAGGCCCGGCGCCGGGTGCCGATCGCGGTCGCCCTCGTCATCCTGAGCGCGGTCCTCTGCGTCGTCGGGATCGAACTCTACGGCGTCGTCGGCGCGGCGATCGGCGTCGACATCGCGTTCTCGTTCTACGTCGTCGCCCACCTCTGGCTCTGCCGCTCGATCATCGGCCTCCGCCTCCGCCCGCTCATCCCGACGCTGCTCCGCGCGATCCTCGCCGCAGTCGTGTTCGCCGCGATCCTGTTCGCCTTCGGCACAGCGGACCTCTCGGTGGCGGCGTGGATCATCGGCGGCTTCGGCGGCACGCTCGCCTTCCTCGCCGTCCTCGTCCTCTCCCGCGAGATCGGCGTGGGCGAGCTGGTGGGAACTACGCGAGGGCTGGTGCGGGGGTTGAGGCGCCAGGGCTAGGGACGAGAGCGCCGCGTCCGCGCCGCAGGGCGCCAGGTCGCGGGCTAGTAAGGGCAGAGGGATCGAGGAAGTGGCGGACGCTAGACGCAACTTTCGCGAAGCATTCCTGCTTTGACCCCTATATGCGCGGCTAATCCAGGAATGCTCCCTCGAAACGGCCTCGATCCGATGCCCACCCTGATCCACTCCCTACATGCCCCGCGACCTCGGCGTCTCGCGCCGCGGACGCAGCGCTTCCGTCCCTAGTTCGTCGCCCGCAGCCGCCGCACCAGCGGCGACACCTTCAACCGGAACTTCAGCGGCGTCGTGTCGAACCACACCCCGACGCGCGGGTAGGCGTGCCGCTCGGGCGTGCGGCTGCCGCGTGCCGGGAGTGCTGCCGCCGCCCGATAGCCGGCCTCGATCGTCGCCGCGACGACGCGGCCGTCGTGCTCGCCGTAGGGGAAGGCGAGCGTTTCGCAGGGGTGGCCGAGCTCGCGCTCGATCTCCGCCTTCGACTCGCCCAGCTCGGCGGTGAGCGCGGCGTCGTCGATCTTCGGCAGATGGGGATGGGTCCGGGTATGCGAGCCGATCTCCCAGCCGGCGGCGTCCAGCCCGCGGAGCTCGTCCCAGGACATCGGCATCAGCTCGTCCGGCGTGGCGGGTGGATAGCCACTGGTCGGTGCCGTCCCAGCCGCGCGGCGCCTCGGCGCCGGCGTATGCGGAGGGGACGAACACGGTGCCGAAGAACCCGAATTCGTCGAGGATCGGCCGGCCGAGCTCGAGTACCGAGCGGTAGGAGTCGTCGAAGGTGATCGCGAGTGTCTTCTCGTGCGGGGGCTCGGTGACGGCCTCGAGGAAGCCGGCTCCCCGGTAGCCGCGCCCGGCGAGCACGGAGAGCTGCGCCCGCAGCCGATCCGGCGTGATCGACAGGGTCGCCTCCCAGTCGGGGCTGACGGCGTGGTAGCAGAGGACCAGTACGTCGGACACGCCGGGATTATCGTCTCGCGCGCAGATGCGATTGCGAGTGGTCCACCTGGTGCATCTCCTCGGATGGGCCGGAGGAGGAGAGCGGTTCGCCGCGCGGCTCGTCGCCGCGCTCGACCCTGAGCGCTTCGATCGCCATCTCTGCGTCACCCGCTGGGACCCCGAACGCGACGCCGGGCCGGGGACGGAGGCCGAACTCGCGTTGCTGCGGGAGGCCGGGGTCGACTTCATCGGCCTCGACCGCCGCAACAAGCTCGACCTGCTCGCCTGGCGCCCGCTGTGGAAGCTGCTGCGCGATGACCACGTCGACGTGATCCACGCCCACATGTTCGGCTCCAACGTCGCCGGCGTCACCCTCGGCCGGCTCGCCCGGGTGCCCGTGGTCGTCGCCCACGAGCAGACCTGGACCTATGAGGGCCGGCCGGTGCGGCGCTTCCTCGACCGCGAGTTGATCGGCCGCTTCGCCGACGCCTTCATCGCCGTCTCCAGCGAGGACCGACGCCGGATGATCGAGATCGAGCGGGTCGACCCGGAGAAGATCGAGATGATCCCCAACGCGGTGCCGCGCTCCGAGGTCGACCCGGAGCGCGACCCGCGCGCCGAGCTCGGTATCGCCCCTGACGCTCCCGTCGTCGGCCTCGTCGCGATGTTTCGTCCCCAGAAGGCCCTCGAGGTCCTGCTCGAGGCGACGGCGATCCTGCGGCCACGCTTCCCGGACCTGCGCACGGTGATCGTCGGCGATGGCGATATCCGCCCGAAGCTCGAGGGGCGGATCGCGGAGCTCGGGATTGGGGAGAACGTCGTCATGCCCGGGCAGCGCGACGATGTGGCTGAGATCGTCCGCTGCTTCGATGTCGCGACCCTCTGCTCCGACTACGAGGGCACCCCGCTGGCGATGATGGAGTACATGGACGCCGCGCGGCCGATCGTCTCCACCCGCGTCGGCGGCGTTCCCGACCTGGTCGACGACGGAGTCGAGGCGCTTCTGGTCGAGCCGCGCGATCCCCAGGCACTCGCCGACGCGATCGGATCTCTGCTCGACGACCGCCAGCGCGCCCGCGAGCTCGGCGAGCGCGCCGAGGAGCGCCGGCGCCGCGAGTTCGACATCGAGGTGACGGCCGAGCGGATCGGCGACCTCTACCAGAGCCTCTACGAGTCCTCTCGGCGGCGCCGATGAGCGGGGTCGAGGTCCACACCGATCTCGCCGGCATCGAGGCGGGCGTCGAGGACGAGTGGCGCGCGCTCGCCGTCGAGCGCGACAACGCCCATCTGACACCCGAATGGGTGCGCGCCTGGCTCGGTGAGTACGGCGACGAGACGGCCCCGGTGATCGCCGTCCAGCGCGACAGTGGCGGGGCGGTGCGTGGCGTGCTGCCCCTGGTTCGCGTCAGCGCCGCGGGCGGCGCCGTCCTGCGCTTCGCCGGCTACAACCTCGGCGACGTCTTCCATCCGGCCTGCGCCGAGGGCGACGACGAGGAGGTCGCGGCCGCATGCCTCGCCGCGATCGCAGCCGGCGAGACAGCCGGACGCTGGGGTGCCGTCCTATTCGACCACGCCCCGGCCGAGGCCGCCTGGCCGGCTGCCGCCGCCTCAGCCGCCGGCCTGGTCGCCGGCAAGCCGTTCCGGGAGGAGGTGCTCCCGTTCATAGACCTCGGCGGTGAGGACTGGGAGGCGTATCTGGCGAGCCGGAGCCGGAACCTGCGCAGCCAGGTGCGGCGCAAGTCGAAGGCGATCGACCGCGACTTCGAAGCCGTCTACCGCCTCGCGGATGGGGAGACGCTCGAGGCCGACCTCGCCGCGCTCGTCGAGCTCCACGAACGCCGCTGGGAGGGGAGGGGGGAGTCGGGCGCGCTCGCCGAGCGGCCGGTCCGCTTCCACCGCGCCTTCGCTCCCGAGGCCCTCCGGCAGGGCTGGTTGCGGCTCTGGGTCCTCGAGCTCGACGGCAAGCCGGCCGCCGCCTGGTACGGCTGGCGACTTCGCGACCGCTACTCCTACTACCAGGCGGGCTTCGATCCCGGCTACGAGAAGCAGAGCCTCGGGCTCGTCCTGCTCGGGCGGACGATCCGCGCCGCGACCGAGGAGTCCGCGCCGGTCTACGACATGCTCCGCGGGGACGAGGAGTACAAGCTCCGGTTCGTCACCGGGGAACGGCGGATCCACACCCTCGCCCTGGCCCGCCGCGCGAGCCCGGCGCGCTTCACGACCGCGGCGGAGTCCGCCCTCTGGCGCGCCGGCCAGCGACTGACCCCGGAGCGCCGCGAACGGGCGCGCGCCGTCTACCGCCGGCTCGACCGCTTCATGCCGGGCGGGCGTCGCCGCTAGGAGGGGGTCAGACCCGAACGACCTTGCCGCCTCGGGGCGCCTCTTCCGCTCGGGTCTGACCCCCCGCCGCGAGATCGCCTCGAGCGCCGGCCCCAGCGTCAGCAGCAGCCAGAGCACCTTCGAGAACTGCTCGGAGGCGAAGAAGTCGGAGACCAGCACGCCGATCATCGCGATCAGCAGGGCACGCGAGATGATCTCCATCTGCTGGTCCCCGATCGCCTTGAAGCGGCGCGCCGCCTGATGGGCGCAGCGCAGGCAGAAGCCGAGGATCGCGAGGAAGATCAGCAGGCCGATAACCCCCAGTTCGGCGAGCACGTGCAGGTAGATGTTGTGCGCGACCTTCGGCGTGTCGATGATCTGGTCGGTGCGGGTGAGGAGCCCCGGCTCGAGCACGTAGTTGATCGCCGAGCCGGCGTAGTTGCCGACCCCGATGCCGCGAATCGGCTGGTCCTCGACCATCCGCCAGCCCACCTGCCAGATCGTCGTCCGGCCCTCGTCCGAGCTGACCTCTCCCGGTGAGGTCTGGGTGATCCGCTCGCGCACCTCCGGGGGCGCGTAGACGGCGACGAAGACGGTCGCGGCAACCGCGAGGACGATGGCGACGATCGCCGCGCCGCCACGCCACCGGCCGCCGACCAGGATCGCCGCCAGGAGAACCGCCCCCAGCGCGATCACGCCGCTTCGCGACCCGGTGAGAAGCGATGCCACGAGGCAGATCGCCGCCACCCCGACCAGGGCGATGCGGGCGAGGGGCGCACGCTTCAGCGCCAGGGCCGCGCCCAGCGAGAGGACGAGCCCGGCGATCGAGACGGCTGCGAGGACGTTCGAGTTGCCGGCCGCGCTCTCGATCCGGAACGCATCCAGAGTCGGCTCGGGCGGGACGATCAGGCCATAGACCGCGGCGATCGCCGCACCCGCGATCAGCGCGCCGATCATCCACGCCGCGTGCTTCCGGGTGCGCACTGCGGTGAAGACGATCAGGAAGAGGAGAAAGTTAGGCGCGTAGCGCGAGATGTCGGTGAGCGCAGCGCCGGGGTCCTCGGCCCAGGTCGCGCTCAGCATCGCCCAGGCGAGGAAGAGCCCGAGCAGGCAGCTCGCCCCCGGGTGGTCGCCGAGAAAGGTCGGACGCGCCGATGCCCGTGTCGTCACGAGGGCGAGCCAGGAGACGGCGAGCAGCAGGCCTCCCGCCTTCGTCAGGCTGAGCGCTCCCTCGGGGACGAAGGGTGCGTATTCGAGGAAGACCGCGACGGTGAAGACGACGAGACCCGCGGTCAGGTCGGCGATCGCGAGCAGCACGAAGGCGATCCCCAGCGCGGCAGCAATCGCCAGCGGAGGATCGATGCCGGCGAGCACGCCCAGCCCGGCACAGATGACCGCGACGGCCACGGCGATCGGCCACTGGACGCCGTCGAGCCGGCCGGCGAGTGCCATCGGTCCTAGGGCGTCGGCACCCGGCGACGACCCGGGGAGCGCTTGTCGCGGCCGACGCCGCCGACCTGCGGCGGCGTCAGGTAATCGCCCTCGGGCTTCGCCGTGCCGAGCAGCGCGAACCCGAGTGGCGAGATCGCGTTGGAGGCGAGCAGCTCGCCCAGTTCGCGAAGGCTGTCGAGGCTGGTGATCCCGAGCCGGGTCATGATCAGCACCTCGTCGGACTGGCGGGCCAGGGGCAGGGTGTCGACCACCGCCGTCAGCGGCGGCGAGTCGATGACGACGTAATCGGCGATCCGTCGCGCCTCCTCGATCATCCGCCGCGCCGCGTCGAGCGAGAAGAGCTCGGAGATCCAGCCTCCCTCGTAGTCGGCGAGAAGCAGCTCGAGGTTCGTGCCGAAGGCGGGGACTGGGATCAGCGCGTCCTCCAGCGAGGCGTTCTCCAGCAGGACGCCGACGATGCCGCCATGTTCCGCCCGCACCCGCAGAGTTGGTCCGACGGCGGGCCGGCGGAGGTCGGCCTCGATCAGGATCGTGCGCTTGCCCGAGAGGGCCAGCGAGGCGGCCAGGTTCACCGCGGTCGTCGTCTTGCCGTCGCCGTTGGTTGAGCCGGTGACGAGGACGACCGGGGTCCGGTCACGTTCCGCGGCGCCGGCGACAACGCTCGAGCGGAGGGTCCGGTAGGCCTCGGTGCCCGCGGGCGAAAGGCGGTCGGGCGCGATCGGGCCGCTGCCGGCGTTCGGCTCGCGCGGCACCCGGGCGAGGATCGGCAGCCGGTAGCGAGCGCGCAGCTGCTCCTCGCGGCGCAGCCTGGGATCGAGCGCCTGCATCGCGAAGGCTGCGGCGATACCGATCACGAGCCCGGCGAACAGGGCGCCGGTGATCGTCAGCAACGGCCTGGGGGAGACCGGGCTCTCCGGCGGGATCGCCGAGGTCTCGACCCGGACCGTCGGATCGGGGCTTTCGAGCAGGGTCTCGAGCCGAGCGACCTGGGCGCCGAGCGACTCCGAGCCGAGCCCCTCCTCGCCTTCCTCGGCGCGTTCCTGGAGCTGGGGCAGGACCTCCTCGATCTGCTCGTGGAGCGAATCGGTGCGCTCCTCGACCGCCGCAGCGGCGAACGCGTCGGCGAGCTCGACTGCGCTTTCGGGCGTGTCGCTGGACGCGGTCAGGGCGACGAGGTTCGAGAGCGCGATCGGCTCAGCCGTGACGTCCTCCAGGAGGTCGCGGGGCTCCTCGGTCGTCTGGAGCGCCTGCTGGACCCGCTCGGCGACTTCGATCGTGGTGGCCAGCCGCGCCGCGGTCTCGACGTCGCGGGTCGGGTCGGACGACTCGCGCAGAAGGCCCAGCCCGGCGAGGAGGGGGTCCTCCGATGGCACCGGTGTCACCAGCAGGTCGGCCTCCGCCTCATAGACCTTCTCGGCCGTCGCCAGGTAGGCGATCGCGGCAACCAGCGTGATCGCGACGGCGATCGCGATCGTCCCGAGGCGCTCGCGGACGATCTCCAGGTAGCGGCCGAGGCCCTCCTGCTCGCCGGTTGGCTGCAGCCAGTCGGCGCCGCTGGTGTCGCTCGGAGGGCTCATCAAGGGTCGCCGAAGCGATTCTTACAGGCGTGGAGGCGCAAACTCCGCGATCTTTCGTACGATATGTGGCGACGAGGGTGCGGCTGGGGGGCGCTGGGTTGGGATGACCAGCACCTAACGGGAGAGCCAGTAACTGAAAATGGGGGGTAGTACGGCCTCGCGGCGCGAGGACCGGGACGACGAACTCGTGGCGCTCGTGAGAACGGGTGATGACGACGCGTTCGCGCGGCTCTACGATCGCCATGCGGTCGTCCTCCACGCGTACTGCCGGAACATGCTCGGCTCCGGCCACGATGCCGACGACGCCCTGCAGCAGACGTTCTTCAAGGCCTTCCGGAGCCTCACCCGCTCCGATCGGGAGATCACCCTTCGTCCGTGGCTGTTCACGATCGCGCGCAACGAGTGCATCTCGATCATCCGCCTGCGTCGCGGTGGGATCGACCGCGAGCGGGCGCTCGAGCCGCTGACCCCACCCGCGCCGGAGCCCCATGAGCGCCGGGCGGATGTCAACGCCGCCCTCGCCGATCTCGCCAGGCTGCCCTCCGAGCAGCGCGACGCTCTGCTGCTCAGCGGGTTCGACGGCCTCTCCGGCGCCGAGGTCGCGCGACTCCTCGACACCGAACCGGCACGGGTCAAGGCGCTCGTCTTCCGCGCCCGGCGCACGATCGCGGCAGGCCGGGAAGGGCGGGAGACGAGCTGCGTCGACATCCGCGTGCAGCTGGCGGCGCTCAGCGGCGGCTCCCTGCGCCGCCGGGCTCTCCGCGAGCACCTGCTCGCATGCGCTGACTGCCGCCAGTTCCGCAGTGAGCTTCGAGCCGGCGGCGCCTCGTCGCGCCGCCCGGTCAGCACTCGCACCTAACTGACGAACCGACTCCGAGTGGGGCCGCGTTCTACACGTGGATCCGGTCTGGATCCCCGTGGACATGAGCCCGCGGTTGTCATAACGGCAGGAGAAGACGCCTGGGGCGTGGAATTACGCCCGGGATGGCATTCAAAATGGCCCCCAAGAAAACCGACGCAAAGATCATCACGGGAGAGGCACGCGGCGGGTCCCGCGTGTTCGGCCGGCTTCGCGCCCACCACCTCTTCGATCTGTACGCGATGCAGATCGCGCCGGCGCTCGCGGCCACGCTCGTCGGGCTCTTCAACCTTCCGGACGCCGCCGTCGCGATCGCCCTCGGCGTCGCCGCCCTCGGCGTCAACCTTCTGCTCGCCAGGGTCAGGCTCCCGTTCCACCTGATGCCGGTCGCCCGCTTCGCCGCACGGGTTGCGGCGCCGGTCATCGCGGCCGCCATCGTCGTCCCGATCGCCGCCTACGGTGGCCATCCGGTCGCCCTGGCCGCGTTGATTCCCTCGATCGTCGCGGCAACGCTGACCACCAGCCTCGGCGCCTGGCTCAAGGCGATCTTCGACAACTCGGTGGAGGTGCGGATCGGCGTCATCGGCTGTCCCGCCGACGCCGACGCGGTCGCCGTCGAGATCGCCAATGCCGGCGTCGCCGGGTATCGCGTGGTCGGCGCGATCGTGCCCCACGACGGTTGCCTCAAGTCGGCTCGCAGCCCCGCCGCGATCGGCCGCCTCTCCTCTCTTCGCGACGGCTGTCGGCCGGCACTCGATCGACCTGCTCGTCAACGTCCCCGTGTCCGATCGCGACTCGCAGGCACCGGGCGCGATCGGCCGGGAAGAGGTTTTCGAGCACGCCTCGGGCGCCTGCCTGGGCCTGCCGGTGCGCATGCTCCAGCTGAGCCAGTTCTGCGAGGACGTCCTCGGCCACGTCCCGGTCGGCAGCATCGACTCCGGTTGGTTCCAGTACATGATGCATCCACGCTTCCGCGCGGACAGCGCTCCGGGCAAGCGGGTCTTCGACATCGTCGTCACCGGCCTCGCCACGATCGTCGTGGCCCCGCTCGTCGCGCTCGCCGCGCTCGCGGTGAAGCTCTCGGACGGCGGCCCGGCCTTCTACCGCCAGCCCCGCGTCGGCGAGAACGGGCGCCTGTTCACCATCGTCAAGCTCCGCACGATGAGCGTCGACGCCGAGCGCAACGGGATCGAGGAGTGGTCGAGCGCCGGCGACGCGCGCGTGACCCGGATCGGGCGCCTGCTGCGCGCGACGCATGTCGACGAGCTGCCGCAGCTGTGGAACGTCCTGCGCGGCGAGATGACCCTCGTCGGGCCGCGCCCGGAGCGCCCGGGCAAGGTCGCCGAGCTGGAGGGCCGCTTCCGGTACTACGAGCGCCGCCACCTCGCGAAGCCCGGGATCACCGGCTGGGCGCAGGTTCGCTGCGGCTACGCGGGCACGGACCTCGGCACCGCCTGGAAGCTCTGCCACGACCTCTACTACTTGAAGCACCGCTCGCTGCTCGGCGACGCGCTGCTGATCCTCGAGACCCTTCGCACCGTCGGTGATGGAGCACCTGACGGCGCGGAAGCACCCGACAGGCGTTTCGTCCTCGGCGAACCGTCCGTCTCCTAGACGGGCGGCGCGCGGTCGAACCGTCCGGTCGGGCGGGCCCCTGGGGCGTTCACTCCCGTGGCGTCCCAGGCGCGCCCGTGCCCGCATGGGCCATAGGCTCGGGCCGATGCGGCTCGCGGTCTACACGGACTACGCGTACCGTCGCGATTCGTCCGGGGTCTGGGCCGAGCGCGCCTTCGCCCTGTTCCTCGGCGGGCTCGCCGGGCGCCTCGGCTCGCTCACGGTGATCGGTCGCCTCGACCCGAGGCCTGGGGAGGCCCGCTACCGGCTGCCCGACGAGGTCGGGTTCGTCCCGCTGCCCTTCTATGAGTCGCTCGCGCGGCCGGCGAGCGCCCTGGCGGCGATCGCGCGCTCCCAGGCGGCGGTCTGGCGAGCCCTCGGCGAGGTCGACGCGATCTGGCTGCTCGGGCCGCACCCGCTCGCGATCGCCGCGGCGCTGCTGGCGGTCCTGCGCCGCAAGCGGGTGATCCTCGGCGTTCGCCAGGACCTCCCCGAATACGTACGCGCGCGCCATCCCGGCAACCGGATGCTGCGCATCGCGGCGGCGGTCCTCGACGGTGCCTACCGGTGGCTCGCCAGGGTCTTCCCGGCGGTCGTCGTCGGCCCCGCGCTGGCGAGGCGCTACGGAGGCGCCGGCCGGCTGCTCGAGATCGCCGTCTCGCTCGTCCCGGCCGCAGCGATCGCCGACCCCGCCGAGGCGGCCGCGCGCCCCTTCCCGGACAGGGTGAGCGTGCTCAGCGTCGGCCGGCTCGAGGAGGAGAAGAACCCGCTCCTGCTGGCCGAGGCGCTCGCGCTGCTCGACGGCGAGCGCGAATGGCACTTGGACGTCTACGGGGAGGGTCCGCTTGCGAAGGCGCTCGGCGAGCGGCTGGCGGAGCTCGGCGTCGCCGGGCGTGCCGAGCTGCACGGCTACGTGAGCCACGACGAGCTCGCCTCGGCCTACCGCGGCGCGGACCTGCTCCTGCACTCCTCCTGGACGGAGGGCTTCCCGCAGGTGATCGTCGAGGCGCTTGCCGCGGGGCTGCCCGTGGTCGCCAGCGACGTCGGCGGCATCCGCGACGCGGTCGGGGAGGCGGTCGTGCTCGTCCGGCAGGCGACGCCGTGCCGCGGCAGCCGCGCTCGAGCGTCTCGCGGACGACGACCGCGAACGCGCCGGCCTCGTGGAGCGCGGGATCGCCTACGCGCGCCTGCACAGCGAGGAGGCCGAGCTCGACCGCTCGCCGCGTTCCTCCGCGAGCTAAGGGCTGATGCGGGTTATCCACGCACGCGGATGACGCCGCATGCCGTCGCTGGATCGCCACCCACGCCCTCGCGGGTAGCGCCGCTACCCGCTTCGGCCGCGCGCGCCGCCCAGCTCGGCTTGCGGCGTCCCCGCGCACGCGTCTAACCCACATCAACCCTCTAGCCACGGCAGATTCCCTTGCGCAGGCAGGAAAACGGTGGCCGCGAGCGCATGGTTAAGGGAGAATCGACCGCCCGCGCACGCGGGCGTCAACCACCGGTGCGTGAGACGCGGAGAACGAGAGAAGAGCGATGTCAGCGAGCGAGGGCGAAGGCGGGGAGAGGCGGCATTCGGCCGACCGCCTCCGTGAGGCTGCGGAGCGTGCCCGCGAGGACCTGAACCGCCGGATGCGGGAGGAGGCCGCGCGCCTCGATCGCGAGATCGCGGCGCTCCAGGAGGCCGCCGAGCGGGGCGCGGCACAGGCCGCGGCCAGCCAGGTCGAACACATCGCCGCCCGCGTCGACGAGGCGGTCGCGGAGATACGCGACCGCGTGACCGATTTGGAGAAGCGCCTCGGCGACACGATCGAGGCGCGCATCGCCGGCGGGCTGGCCCAGCTGGCCGAAGGAGTGGAGCGTGAGGTCTCCGATCGCGGCCACTCGGCGGAGCGCGAGTTGGCCGAGAACGTCGACCGCATGCAGCGCGAGGTCGCTCGCGAAATCCGCGCCGAGTACGAGCACGCGGGCCGTGAGCTCGAGAAGCGTTTGGAATCTTCGCTCGAGACCGAGCTGCGCCGGCACCGCCACGCGCTCGCGGAGGAGAGCCGCGCCCGCGAGGTCGAGGCGGAGCGCCAGGCAACTCGTCGCGCGGACGAGGTGGCGAAGCAAGCCGACGAGCGCGAGCGGCTGCTCGTGGCCCGGATTGAGGGCGACGTCGGCGAGCGCGAGGAGAGGCTTCGCTCGCAGGCGGCCCGGGGGCGCAAGGAGGCGGAGGACGCACTCGCCGACCGGGTCGACCGCGAGCTGACCGCCGCTTCGGAGACGGTTGCGGAGCAGGTCGGCGAGCGCAATCGCGTGGAGGTCGGCGAGCGGATCTCCGGCGCCGAGGAGGAAATGCGGCGGATCGCTCGCGAACGTTTCGAGTCGACATCGCGTTCGCTCGATCAGCGGCTCGACGAGCGGATCGAGGAGCTGTCCAGCTCGCTCTCCGCGCAGGTCGCCGAACGGCTCACCTCGGCGGAATCGAGGCTCGCCCGGTCCGCGGCGGAGGCGCGGGCGGACGCCGAACGGACACGGGCTGAGGCGGAGGAGCGCGTCGCCGCCCTCGCCGAGCGCAGCTTCCTGGAACGCGCCGAGGCGCTCGAGACGCAGCTCGACGAGCGCGCGCATTCGCTTCAGGGCCAGCTCGCGGAGCGCACCGATGCGCTCGAGACCCAGCTTGCCGACCGCTCCGAATCGGCCTGGACCGAGCTTCGCGAGCGAGCTCAGGCCGATGCGGAATCCGCCCAAACTGCCGCTGAGGCGAAGGCCGAGGCGACGGTTGCCGAGGCTCGCGACGCCCTGCGCGAGGAGATCGCGGCGGAGGCGAAGCGCTCGCGCGAGGAGGTGCTCGCCGACCTGGAGCGCTCGCGGGTCGAGCTCACCGCCGAGCTGACCGAACGTGTGAAGAGCGAGGCCGATGCCGCCCGCGACCGGGCCCAGGAGTCCCTCGCCGAGGCGAGGGCGGCCGCGGAGTCGGCGCTGACCTCCTCCCGCGCCGAAGCGGAGGGCGGGATCGGCGGAGCCGCCACCGCGGCCGAGGCCGACCTGGCGCGGGCCGGCGAGCGGATCCGCACGGATCTCGTGGAGGCCGGGGACAAGGAGATGGCCGACCGGATCGCACGCCGCTTCGAATCGGAGCGCGAGCGCACCCTCGCCTGGCTCGCGCAGGCGAGCGAGGCGCATGCCGCGCGGCTCGGCGAGGCGGCGGCGGCAGGGGAGCAGAAGCTCGTCGCCTACGTCGATCAGAGCCTCTCGAAGGCCGCCCGCAAGCAGGAGCTGAAGCTCGCCCGCCAGGAGCGCGAGAGCCGCATCCGCGCTGCCGAGAAGCGCGTGCAGAGCGAGGGGGAGAAGATCGTCAAGCGTGCGCGCGAGCAGGCCGACGCGGACATGCGCCGGCGCGCCGAGGAGATCGCCCGCGAGGCCGCTGCCGCGAGCGCCGCGAGCGTCACCCAGAACGCGGCGACCGAGGCCGGGACGCGGCTGCGGGCGGAGGTCGAGGCCCTCGTCGGCGAGGCCCGCCGGGAGCTCGAGGAGGAGCGCCTGCGCCTGGCCGAAGCGGAGCAGCGGACTCGCGCGGAGGCCGGGGCCAACGCTCAGCGAAACGCCGCCCAGGCGGAGGCCGCCGAGGCTCGAGTTCGCGCGGCCGCAGACGCAGCCGGCGCCGAGGCGGCACGCAGCGTCTGGGCCACGGCCGACGCGGTCTGGAAGCGGATCGAGCACGAGTCGAAGGTGCAGGCGACCCGCCGGCAGCTCGAGTCGGTGCTCGAGCGATTCCGCGAGGCCGACCGGCGCCTCCGGCAGAAGGAGGCCCGCCTGCGGGCCGCCGCGATGCCGCTGATGGAGGCGGCTCCCGGCCGGGGTCAGGGCAACGGCGGATCCGAAGGCTCGGAGAACTGACATGGAGGCGAGCGAGCCGATCGATCCCGGGATCTGGGTGGAACGCCTCCAGGATCAGTGCAAGCGCGAGGCGATGGAGATCCGCATGAACGCCGAGACCGAAGCCGAGGAGGCCTCCGCGAAGGCCCTCGCCGAGGCGAACGGGAAGATCAAGGAGCGCATCGCGAAGCTCCGTGAGCTGCGCGACGACCTCGCCGAGCGGGGTGCCCGGGTGGATCGAGACCTGACCCGTGCGGCGGAGGAGCTGAAGCGCCGCGCCGCGACGTACTCTCAACAAACGTGACCGATCCAGGCGAAAAGCCCGATGGCGACGAGCGGGTGAAATCCGTGCTCGAGGCGGCGGAGCGCGCCGCCTCGGAGATCCTCAGCGACGCCACGGATGAGGCTCAGAAACGGGTCGCCGAGGCGCGCGAACGCGCCGAGCAGGTCGGCCGCGACCGCGTGGAGATGATGTCGGCCCTGAGCGACGCGATGCTCGAGCAGGCGACCACCGTCAAGCGGCAGTGCGACCTTCTGATCGATGCGATCGACCGTGTGGTCGTGGAACTGGAGCTCGAGCTGGAGCGACCGCTGCGGAATCCTTCACCCAAGGTGCCGGCGCCGGTCGCGAAGGCGCCCGCGACCCCGGCGTCTCCGGCCCCGGCGCCTCCAGTCCCTGCACCCCCGCCCAAGCAACCTGTCCAGCCCGCTGCCGCGCCGCCCCAGATGTCCGAGGCGCGCCGACGGGCACTCCAGGCGATCCGTGAGCGGATCGCCCGCGGCGTCGATCAGGAGCAGCGCCCGCCGCAGGGCAGGGCGTCGATTCCGGCGCCCCCGCCGGTCGCGCCCCGCCAGCAGCAGCCGGCCCCTCGGGTCCCGCAGCCGGCGCCGGTGCCCAGGGCACCCGCTCAGCCCGCCCCTACCGCGAGGCCGGCGACGAGCCCTCCGGCGAACAGGCCGGTGCAGTCGCAGCCGGCGCGCACCCCGCGCCGCAGGGTCTCCGAGCAGGCGGCCGAGGGCGCGCGGCTCCTCGCGACCCAGATGGCCGTTGCGGGCTCGACCAGGGCCGAGATCCTCGTGCGGCTTCGCAAGGAGTTCGGGATCGAGGACCCCGAGCCGATCGTCGACGCTGCCGTCGGCGGGTCGGACGAGAGTTAGCGCGGGCGGCTCGACCCGGTCGAGGTCGGCGAAGACGGCGTATCGCTCGCTGTCCGAGTAGACGGGGTGGCAGGCGGTCAGCACGAGGCGCTCGTGCTTTCTTTCCCGCACGATCCCAACCTGGCTCGGCGCGACGACGCGGGCGTTGTCGACCGAGTAGGTGAGCGTCGCGTATGGCATCTCGAGGACGATCTCGTCGCCGCCCTCGAGTTGATCGATCTTGCGGAAGGGCGCGAGGAAGGTCGTGCGGTGTCCGGCGATGCCGACGGTCTTCCCTGCGCCGGGCAGGCCGGTCGCCGAGTAGTGCCCCGGTCCCTCCTCGAGGGCGTCCGGGTAGGTCCCCTCGACCATCGCGTAGTCGGCGCCGATCGCGGGAATCCGGATCCGCCCGATGCCCTCGCCCTGGCCCGCCTCGGCCTTGAGCTTGCGGGCGAGCCTGGCGGCGGAACGGCGCAGCTCCGCTTCGCTCGGCCCAGTGGCCTCCGGGAAATCGCGCTCGAGGGCGGCGATGTCGTCGTCGAGGGCACCCTGCTTGATCGCGCCGTAGATCGAGGTCAGCGGTTCCTTCCAGGCGAGCGTGGTCGCCACGTCGGCGACGACCACGAGGCCCGCGGTGACGAGCGCGACCGAGGCGATGGCGAGCACGCGCGACATGTGAGAACGGTAACTAGAGTCCTGGCCTCGCATGGCCGCTGAGAGCCCCGAGCCCGAACCCATCGCGTCCTACCTCGCCAAGCCCAGCGAGGTCGGCCGTGTCCTGTTGCTCTACTCGGGCGGGCTCGACACGTCGGTGATGCTGAAGTGGATCCAGGACCGCTACGGCGCCGAGGTGGTGGCGCTCACGGTCAACCTGGGGCAGCCGGACGAGGACTGGGACGTCGTCGCCGGCAAGGCCCGCGATCTTGGCGCTCGCGACGCGATCCTGACGGACGCGCGCGAGGAGTTCGTCAGCGACTACGTCTTCCCGGCGATCCGGGCGAACGCGCTCTACGGCGGCGGCTACCCGCTCTTCACGGCGCTCGGCAGGCCGCTGATCGCGAAGCTCGCGGTCGCGCAGGCGCGCGAGTCCGGTTGCGACACGATCGCCCACGGGTGCACGGGCAAGGGCAACGACCAGGTCCGCTTCGAGGCGACGATCTCGACCCTGGCGCCGGAGCTCAAGGTGATCGCCCCGGTGCGCGAGTGGAAGATGGGCCGCGAGGAGGAGATCGCATATGCGCGCGAGCACGGGATCCCCGTCAAGGGCGGCACCGAGTCGCCGCCCTATTCGATCGACGACAACCTCTGGGGCCGCTCCTCGGAGGGTGGGCCGATCGAGGACCTCTCCGAGCCGCCCCGCGACGACGTCTTCGAGCTGGTCACGAGGCCCGAGGAGGCCCCCGACGAGCCGGAGCTGGTCCGGATCGGCTTCGAGCGGGGGATCCCGGTGACGATCGACGGCGATCGCCCGGACCCCGTGGGACTGCTCGAGCGGATCTCAGACCTTGGCCGCCGCCACGGGGTGGGGATCGTGGATCACATCGAGGACCGCATCGTCGGCCTCAAGGTGCGCGATATCTACGAGGTGCCGGCGGCGGCGATCGTCCTGCCGGCCCATCAGGAGCTCGAGAAGCTCGTTTCGACGATCCACCAGAACGAGTTCAAGCATGTCCTCGACCGCCACTGGGCATACCTCTGTTACGCGGGGCTCTGGCTGGAGCCGCTGCGCACCGACCTGGACGCCTACATGAACGCCGCCAATGAGATGGTCACCGGCGAGGTGACGATGAAGCTCTACAAGGGCTCCGCGCGGCCGGTGGCGCGCTCCTCGCCCTACGCGCTCTACGACCGCTCGCTCGCCTCCTTCGGCGAGTCCGGCGGCGAGTTCTCCCAGGACGCGAGCCCGGGTTTCATCGAGCTGTTCACGCTGCAGAGCCGCCTCGCCCACCGGGTGCGGCAACGAGACGAAAGGAGTGAGAGTTGAGCGCCATCTACGAGGCGATCGGCCGGGCCGTGGTCAGGTTCGTCCGCCATCGCTTCCAAACCCAGTTGAGGGTCGTGGCCGGTGTCGGCCTGGCGTCGCTCGCGGTCGGGGCGTACCTCGCCCTCAGCCGCGACGTGAAGGAGGGCTGAGGGCTGCACGCTCTCGTCACCGGCGGAGCGGGGTTCATCGGCTCGAACCTGGTCGACGCGCTGCTCGAGCGCGGCGACGAGGTGACGGTGATCGACGACCTCTCGACCGGTCGCCGGGAGAACCTGGCGGGCGCGCTCGAGCGCGGCGCCGAGCTCGTGGAGGCCGACATCGCGGATGCGGCCGTGGTCGCCGAGACGGTCGCCCGCACGGGCCCCGGCGCGGTCTTCCACCTCGCCGCGCAGATGGATGTGCGCCGTTCGGTTCTCGAGCCCGGTTTCGATGCCCGGGTGAACGTCGTCGGCACCGTCAACGTGCTCGAGGCCGTCCGCAGCGAGGCCCCCGAGGCCCCCGTCATCTTCACCTCCACCGGCGGGGCGATCTACGGCGAGGGCGAGGGTCGCGACCTGCCCTTCCCCGAGGACTCGCCGATCCTTCCCGAGGCGCCGTACGGGCAGTCGAAGCTGGCGGGGGAGGGCTACGTCGGCTTCTACAAGCGGGTTCACGGCCTCAGGGGGGCGAGCCTGCGCCTGGGCAACGTCTATGGCCCGCGTCAGGACCCCGCCGGAGAGGCTGGCGTCGTGGCGATCTTCTGCGGGCGGATGACCGACGGCGGGCGGCCCACCGTGTTCGGGGACGGCGAGCAGACCCGGGATTTCGTCTTCGTCGGCGACGTGGTCGCCGCCTTCGAGGCGACGGCGGAGCGGTTGGCTGCCGGGTCCGACGGGCTCGGCGACGTCTACAACGTCGGCACGGGGCGTGAGACGAGCGTGCTCGAGCTCGCCTCTGCGCTCGGGCGGATCGGCGGTCGCGACGACTTCGAGCCGGAGATGGCGCCTGCGAGGGCGGGGGAGATTCAGCGTTGCGCGATCGATCCGGGCAAGGCGGGAGCCGACCTCAATTGGCACGCCGAGACAGGCGTCGACGAGGGTCTCAGGATCACGCTGAACGCCGCCTGAAGGCTGCAATTTTCCTTGCATGCAGGACTTTTTGCGTCGGGTGAGTAGCGCCCGAATCGTGAGCATTCGCTAACGTGCCCGGCCTCAACCAGCCGAATCCCCGCTTTTCCGGGGGATCGGGGGAACCGTCGGCGGCACCGCCGCCAGGGGCGAATCGAAGTCAGAAGCGCCAGATCCTTCGGCGCTAGCCCGGCAGCTAACCCCGTAGGCATTCGAAGGATGAACTTGCGAGCTCACAAGCGCCTCGCCACGATTGCAGCAGCCTGCCTGCTCGCTCTCGTCGTCGCCGTGCCCGCGTTCGGGCAGAACATCGGCGATCTGCAGTCGCGGATCGACTCGGCGCAGGCCGAGGCCGGCGGGCTCGCCGCCGACATCGAGGCGAAGAGCGCCGAGCTGGCGAGCGCCCAGGCAGCCGCCACCGCCGCCGCCGAGCGCGAGGCGCAGCTCTCCGCCACGCTCGCCAAGGGCGAGGAGCGCGAAGCCCAGCTCGACGCCGACGTCGCCGCCGCGACCGACGCCCTCGCCGAGGCCCGCGACCGGCTCGAGCGCGCGCTCGACGCGCTCGCCGAGCGCCTCATCGCCATGTACAAGGGTGACGTCCCCGACTCCGCGACGCTGATCCTCGAGGCCGACGGCTTCGACGATCTCGCGACGAGGACCGAATACCTGAAGGCGATCGAGGACGCCGACGCCGAGCTCGCCGCCCGCGTGCGCGCTCTGCGCGAGCAGGTCGAGGCTCAGCTCGAGATCGTGGAGGCCGCCCGCGCCCGCCAGCAGGCCTTCAACGACGAGGTCGCCGCCGCTCGCGACCAGATCTCCGCCGCCCGCGCCGCAGCCGAGCAGGCCGCCGCGCAGCTCGCCGCGGCCCGCTCCGCCCAGCAGAGCGCGCTCGCCGGCCTCCGCTCGCAGGTCGACGGCTGGACCGGCGAGGTGCAGAAGCTGCGCGAGGCGCAGGAGCAGGAGGCCAGCGCGGCCGCCGCTCAGAACGAGGTCGCCGACTGGGTCGGCGACTACTCGATCCCGAGCGCCATCGTGATGTGCGAGTCCGGCGGCAACTACGACGCCGTCAACCCGTCCTCGGGCGCCGGCGGCGCCTACCAGATCCTCCCCTCGACCTGGGAGCTCTACGGCGGCGAGGGCAACCCCGAAGACGGCTCCCACGCCCAGCAGGACGAGATCGCGTCGCAGATTTGGGCCGACTCAGGCGGAAGCGCCTGGGTCTGCGCGGGCTGACGCTTCACGAGCTAGGGATGAGACCGTCGCGTCCGCGCCGCAAGGCGCCTAGGTCGCGGGGCTAGTAGGGAGTGGAATAGGCGGGTTTGGTGACTTCTTGCGCGTTTTCGTGCGCTGAGTTCGGTGGCTTCGCGACTTTCTCTCGCATAGCGAGAGGAACGCGCGAACAAGGGCTGTTCGGGTGTCGTGGCGAGAAAAGGGTCATATCCGGACCTAACTCGCCACGGCCTCCCATCCCTTCCCCTTAGTGCCCCGCGACCTCGGCGCCTCGCGACGCGGACACCACGCTTTCGTCCCTAGCCCGTCGGCGGAAACGCCATCCGCCGCTCCCCAACCCGCTCGATCCACTCCGCCAGCCTCGGCCGGCCCTCAACGCTCTGCTTCTCGTCCAGGATCACGTGGAAGAGCTCGTCGTCGGCGGGTTCGCGGCCCGCGGCGTACTTGAGGTGCGGGTAGGCGACGCAGTCGGCGGCGCCGAACTCGCCGCCGAAGTAGTCGCGGCCGGCCAGGAGGCGCTCGAAGAAGTCGAGGTCGCCGTCGAGCCGCTGCTCGTACTGCTCGACCAGGGCCAGGTTGGGTGAGCCGGTCTCGAGCTCGTCCTCGAGCGCGTTCGGGGCCACCTTCCAGACCTCGTTGAACCACTCGATGAACAGGTCGACCTGCGCCCTCGCCGGCTCTGAGTCCGGGAACAGCGGCGCCTCCGGCCGGGTCGCCTCGAGGTGGCGCATGATCGCGACGGAGTCGGCGATCACCTCGCCGCCGTCCTCGATCACCGGGACCAGCCCCTGGCCGCTCACCCGCTCGACCTCGCTCCGGTCCGCGTAGTCGATCACCACCGAATCCGCCTCGAGGCCCTTGTGGGCGAGCGCCAGCGCGACCCGCTCGCAGTTCGTCGACCACGGCGCCCGCCAGATCCGGATCACGACATCACGACATCACGACTTGGTAATCGCTGATTCGGGCCAGATCGCCAGGCTTGAACAGGTGGTGCAGCTCGCGGCCGTCGACCGCGGCAACGCCGCCCTTCTTCAGCTTCACGAGACCTCCGGTCGCGGTCTGAATCGCGCGATGCATGTCGGGCTCGTGGCCGACGAGCATCACCTCGCCGCGGCCAGCCGCGAGGTCGGCGATGTCGAACTCGCCTCCGCGCAGGGCGTCGGTCTGCTCGGCCTCGACGCCCAGTTCGCGGCACGCGACCTCGGCCGTGTCGCGTGCGCGAACCTTCGGGCTCGTCAGGCACGCGTCGAGCTCGACGCCGAGCGCCGCCAGGGCCTTGCCGGCGCTCTCCGCCTGCCGTCGTCCCTTCTCGGTCAGCTTGCGCGAGGCGTCGTCGGCGGCGTCATCCTCGGCCTCTCCGTGGCGCAGGAGCCAGATCACGGGTCTGATGATGTCGGAAGTTGCGATTTGCGGCCCTTCGGCCCCCCGGTTTCATCTGGCCCGCTTGCGATGATCGTCTTCGATGGGAGCGGCGCCCGCCCAAGCAGTGCATCTGCATGTCCACAGCGAGTACTCGCTGCTGGACGGCGCCTGCCAGATCCAGCGCAAGGTCAGCGACAAGATGACCTTCCCGATGGCGGAGATGGCGGCCGCGCAGGGAATGCCGGCGCTCGGCCTCACCGACCACGGCGTGATGAACGGTGCGGTCGAGCACTACAAGGCCTGCAACGCCGCGGGGATCAAGCCGATCATCGGGCTCGAGGCCTACTACGTCGACGATCGCAAGGCGATCGAGCACCGCACCGAGCGCAACCACCTGACCCTGCTCGCGGCCTCCGACGAGGGCTTCCGCAACCTCGTCCAGCTCACCTCCCTCGGCTACCTCGAGGGGTTCGCCCGCGGCAAGCCCTCGGTCGACATGGAGCTCCTCGATCGCCACTCCGCGGGCGTGATCGCGCTCTCCGGCTGCCTGCAGTCGCGCTTCTGCCGCCGACTGGTCGAGGACCGCCCCGACGACGCCCGCGCCCATCTGGACGAGCTCTCCGGAGTTTTCGGCGCCGAGAACCTCTACATGGAGATCCAGGAGAACAAGATCCCGGAGCAGGACAAGGCGAACGAGGGGATCGCCCGTTTCGCCCGCGAGATCGGCCGGCCGCTCGTGGCGACCGGCGACGTCCACTATCTGCGCCGCGAGGACTACGGCAACCACGCGGCGCTCCTGTGCGTGCAGACGAAGTCGAAGCTCGACGCGCCGAAGATGACCTTCGACACCAACGAGTTCTATTTGAAGAGCCCCGAGGAGATGGCGGAGGCGTTCGCCAAGTGGCCCGGCGCGGTGGAGAACACCGTCGAGGTCGCCGAGCGGTGTGAGATCGAGCTCGAGCTCGGCAAGCTGCTCCTGCCGCGCTTCCCGACCCCGGACGACGAGGAGCCCGCGAGCATGCTCCGCCGCCTCGCCGAGGAGGGCCTGCGCCGCCGCTACGGGGACCCGGTGCCGGCCGAGGCGCTCGAGCGGCTGGAGTTCGAGCTCGGCGTGATCGGGGAGATGGGCTTCGAGTCCTACTTCCTGATCGTCTGGGACTTCGTCAAGTTCGCCAAGGACAACGGCGTCGCCGTCGGGCCTGGCCGCGGTTCGGCCGCCGGCTCGATCGTCGCCTACGCGCTGAACATCACCGACCTCGACCCGGTCGAGAACGACCTCCTCTTCGAGCGCTTCCTGAACCCGGCTCGCAAGTCGATGCCGGACATCGACATCGACTTCTCGGTCCGCGGCCGCGAGCGGGTGATCCGCTACGTGGCCGACAAGTACGGGCGCGAGGCGGTCGCGCAGATCATCACCTTCGGCAAGATGGCCCCGCGCGCGGCCACCCGTGACGCCGCCCGCGTGCTCGGCTACCCGAACATGAAGGGCGACGAGCTCGCGAAGAAGATCCCGGAGCCGATCATGGGCCGCAGCCCCTCCTTCGAGGAGTGCATGAAGCGCGGGCAGGACCTGCGCAAGGCCTACGACGCCGACCCCGACGCGAAGCGCATCGTCGACGTCGCCCAGGGGCTCGAGGGGATCGTCCGCAACAACTCGATCCACGCCGCCGCCGTGGTGATCGCCGACCGCCCGCTCCAGGAGATCGTGCCCCTGCAGTTAGCCGAGGATCGCTCGGGTGGGGCAAACGGGCCCGCGAACGGCGGCCGCCAGGAGCGCGCCTACAAGATCGTCACCCAGTACTCGATGGGCCCGATCGAGGAGATCGGCCTGCTCAAGATGGACTTCCTGGGCCTGCGGAACCTCGACGTGATCGAGGACGCGGTCGAGATCATCCGGCGCTCGCACGGGGATTGAGCTGGACGTCGAGGCGATTCCGCTCGACGACCCGAAGACGTACGCGATGCTCGCGAAGGGCGACTCGACCGGCGTGTTCCAGCTCGAGTCCGACGGCATGCGGGAGGCGCTCAAGCAGATCAGGCCGACCGAGTTCAACGACATCGTCGCGATCGGCGCCCTCTACCGGCCGGGCGCGATGCGCTTCATCCCCGACTACGCGAAGGGCAAGCGCAACCCGAAGTCGGTCCGCTACCAGGACGATCGGCTCCGCCCGATCACCGAGGAGACCTACGGCTGCTGCATCTACCAGGAGCAGCTGATGGAGATCTCGAAGCAGCTCGGCGGCTTCTCGCCGGCCGAGGCGGACGACCTGCGCAAGGCGGTGGGCAAGAAGAAGCGCGACCTGATGGCGACGATGGAGGGGAAGTTCATCGACGGCTGCGCCGCCTCCGGCACGAAGCCCGCGGTCGCCAAGGACCTGTGGTCGCTGATGACGGCCGCCGCGGACTACTCCTTCAACAAGTCCCACGCCGCCTGTTACGCGCTGATCTCCTACCGGACCGCCTACCTGAAGGCGAACTACCCGGCCGAGTACATGGCCGCCGTGATCTCCTCGGTCATGTCGACGAAGGACAAGGTCCCGTTCTTCGTCAACCGCTGCGACGAGATGGGAATCGAGGTACTGCCGCCGGACGTCAACGTCTCCGACCACAGCTTTGTCGTCTCCGGCAAGTCGATCCGTTTCGGCCTCGACGCCGTCAAGAACGTCGGCCACGCGGCCGTCCAGGCGATCAAGTCGGCGCGCGAGGAGGACGGCGAGTTCCGGTCGATCTGGAACTTCTGCGAGCGGGTCGACGCGCGCGCCGTCAACAAGCGCGCGATCGAGTGCCTGATCAAGTGCGGCGCGCTCGATTCCACGGGGGCCCCCCGCAAGGGGATGCTCGCGGTGCTCCCGCAGGCGCAGGCGAACGGCCAGAAGCAGCAGGAGGACGCGCAGCGCGGGCAGGGCTCGATCTTCGACCTCGGCGGCCCGCCGGCCGGGGAGGACTCGGGTGATTCCTCGGAGCTGTCGGCGCTGACCGCTCCCGCCGACCCGCCCGTCCCCGAGGGCGAATTCGAGCAGCGCGAGCTCCTCGCGATGGAGAAGGAGACCCTCGGCACCTACGTCACCTCGCACCCGCTCAAGCCGCTGCGCGACGCCCTGCGCGAACGCGTCGACTGCTCGCTCGCCGACCTGGGGTCGAAGGAGGACCGGGCGATGCTCACGATCGGCGGCCTCGTCGGTGAGACCAAGAAGCTGCGCACCCGCAGCGGCCAGGACATGATGTTCGCGGGCCTCGACGACCTCGGCGGCTCGGTCGAGATGCTGATCTTCAACCAGGTCCTCGAGACCTCCGCGGAGGTCCTCGTCTCCGACACGGTCGTCGTCGCCAAGGGCCGCCTGGATCACCGCGAGGGCGGCAAGACCAGCTTCGTCGTCTCCGAGATCGAGCGCTTCGAGCCCGACGCGACCGTGATCGCCGCCGCCCGCCGCCGCGCCAACGCCCCCGCCGAGCCGCTCAAGCTCGAGCTCTCGCCGGCCGACTTCGAGCCGAGCCTGATCGACGAGCTGAAGACGATCTTCTCCGCCTATCCCGGCGAGTGCGAGGTGATCCTCGAGATGCCGGTCGGCGGCTCCAAGCGCCGCCTGCGCTTCGGCCGCGAGTTCCGCGTCTCACCCAGCGCGGCCCTGCGCTCCGAGGTCCACGCGCTGCTCAGCTCGCGCGCGCTGGCGGCCTAGCGTTACTGCGTGGCGGTGTAGACGAACTCGACGCCGTGGAGGTCGACGCGATCGCGATCGTAAGGCCTACTCCATCAACCCCCGCCGCATCGCCTCTGCGACAGCGGCTGCGCGGTCGGAGACGCCGAGCTTGCGGTAGGTGTGCTGAAGGTGGGTCTTGACCGTCGCCGAGCTCAGGTGCAGGTGCTCGCCGATCTTCGCGACCGAGTTGCCCTCGGCGGTGAGGCGGAGGACCTCCGCTTCGCGGTCGGAGAGGATCGGGCCGGTATCCGTCGCGCGCAGCTTGATCTGATCGGCGAGGGCGCCGTGGAACTCGGGGGCCAGGTAGGTGCCGCCCCGGGCGACCGTCGTGATCGTCTCGCAGACGGTGGCGGGCTCCGAGGTCTTCGAGATGTAGGCGGAGGCGCCGGCGGCCATCACCTCATATGCGGTCTCGCCCTCCGCGTAGCCGGTGAGCATGACGATCTTCGTCTCCATGTCCTCGCGCTTGACGGCGTTGAGGATCGCGAGGCCGTCGAGGTCGGGCATCTTCAGGTCGATCACGGCCACCTGGGGGGTGTGCTCGCGGATCGCGTCGAGCGCCTCGCGCCCGGTCTCCGCCTCGGCGAGCAGGTTGAGCTCGGTGCGCTGGCCGATCGTCCGGGCGAGCCCCGACCGGTAGACGGGGTGGTCGTCGGCGATGATCACCGTTACGCGTTCTTCGCGAGCCACGGTTCCTTTCTAGCACGCCGGTCAGCCGTCGAGGGGGCGATCGCGACCGGCTGAGCCGGGCGAAGTGCCCGGAGGAGGGGCTGGCCTCAACCGATCGGCTAGCGGGCGCTCGCCTCGAGGTCTGGGCGCATGGCCGATGCCGGGTCAGGCTCAGATCCCGACGAACAGGGCGTGAGGACGGAACTTCGCCACCGATTTGCACGCGCTGCACGGAGCTGTCGCACGATCCTGGTCGCCTCGGCCGCGCTGCTTGCCCTCTCGGCCATCCCGCAGCAGGCCTCGGCGCAGGCGCCAGAGGGCTTCGTCGTCGCCGACGGAGACCGCTTCGGGGTCGTCGGCGGCGGCTCGGTCGAGCCCTGGCGGCCCATCGGCTACAACCAGTACCGCCTCACCGCCGCCCCGGGCGGCTACGTCTGCGACGGGGGCTACGGCCCGGTCTCCGACGCAAAGCTCGGCACCTGGCTTGATCAGATCCGCGCCGCCGGCGCAACCGTCGTCCGCACGTGGTTCTTCCAGAGCCAGTTCGACCCCGATGGCACGGGGCCGAAGCAGGGCTCCTTCGCGGCCTTCGATCGCGTCGTCGCCGGCGCGGCCCAGCGCGGGATGAAGGTGATCCCTGTGCTCGTCAACCACTGGGCCGACTGCGAGTTCGGCGGCGAGGCGAAGACCGCCGACTTCTACGAGTCCGGTTTCCGCTCGCCGGGCTATGGCTACGCGCGCTCCTACCTCGACTACGCCCGCTCGGTCGCCGAGCACTACCGCGACGAGCCCGCGATCGCCTTCTGGCAGCTCGCGAACGAGGCCGAGGCTCCCCAGGCAGGGGGTGGCTGCGACGAGGACCGCGCTGCGGCGGCGCTCCGCGGCTTCGCCGCCGAGATGACCGGCGCGGTCAAGGCCGCCGACCCGAACCACCTCGTCAGCCTCGGGACGATGGGCTCAGGGCAGTGCGGCGCCGCGAACAACCACTTCCGCCAGATCCACGAGCCGGTCGACATCTGCGAGTACCACGACTACGACTACGAGGGCAATTCCTCCGACGGCTCGGACGTCCCCCTGCCCGGCGATCAGTGGAACGGGCTCCCGGCGAGACTTGATCAGTGCGGGTCATCCGGCCTGCGGAAGCCGATCTTCGTCGGCGAGGCGGGCATCGCCTCGGACGTCGCCGGCGCGCCCTGGCCCGGAGTCGCTCCAGGTTCGCGCCGGCTACTTCGCGGCGAAGATCGAGGCGCAGATGGCGGCGGGCGTAGACGGCGTCGTGCTCTGGGAGAAGGTCCTCGAGGCATCCGACTCTCCTCGCGGCGGCCGGCAGCCATGAGGGCTACGGCGTCGGCTTCGGCGATCCGACCGAGGACGTCACCCGCCGTTACGGGGAGCCCTGGAGCGGCACCGCCACCCCGTGGAAGGGCGAGCCCATCTCGACCCCGGTGAAGATCAAGTGCAAGGGCAAGCGGGGCAAGGGCAAGGGCGGCAAGAAGAAGCGCAGCCGCTGCCGCCCGGTCATCCCGCCACCGCCGCCACCGACCAGCTAGCGAGCCGCCATCCGGCGCAGCCGCGAAGCAGCCTGCTCGCGGTCGGAGCGGGAGCGCTCCTCCGCGATCGGCTCCAACGGCAGCTCGAGCGCGAAGGTCGAGCCGGAGCCGACCTCGCTGCGCAGGGAGATGCGCCCGCCGTGGGCCTCGATGATCGCCTTCGCGATCGCCAGGCCGAGGCCCATGCCGAAGACCTGGCCGGGGAGCTCGGCCGCGCCGCGCTCGAAGCGCCTGAAGATCCGCTTGCGCTCTTGCTCGGGGATGCCGTTGCCGGTGTCGGAGACCTCGATCTGGCAGGCATCGCCGAGACGCCGGACACTGACCGAGACCCGGCCGCCGTCCGGCGTGTACTTGATCGCGTTCGAGAGGAGGTTGTCGACGGCCTGGCCGATCCGGTCGGGGTCGCCCGCGGAGAGGGGCAGCTCCTCGATCCTCAGCTCCACGTCGATCGACTTCGCCAGGGCGAGCGGCCGAGTCGCGGCGACCGCGGCGGCGACGACCGAGGAGATCCGCACCCGCTCGGGGGAAATGCTGAACCGCCCCGACTTGACCTGCGCGGCCACCCGCATGTCGCGCACGAGGCGCTCGAGCCGCCGCGTCTCATGGTCCATCACCTCGACCAGCGAGCGCCCCTCGCTCGTCAGGCGGGGCCCGTCGGCCGCGGCCAGCAGCTCGAGGTTCACGGCGAGCGACGTCAGCGGGGTGCCCAGCTCATGCGCCACCTGAGCGAAGAACTCGGAGCTGATCCGCTCCGCCTCCTCCTCGGCCTCCCGCCGCTCGCTGATGTCCTGCACGATGGCGTCGAAGCTGACCTCCCCGCCGGTGCGCAGCTCGGTGAGCGCCAACTCGATGGGGAATTCGTGACCGTCGCGGTGGAGCCCGGCGAGCTCGAGCCGACGTTCGAGCGCCGGCGCCTCGCCGGTCTCGTGGAAGCGCGCGAGGCCGGCGCGATGGGCCTCTCGGAAGCGCTCGGGGATGATCGTCTCGGCCACCTCCGCGCCGAGCGCCTCGCCTCGCGTCCAGCCGAAGGTCGTCTCCGCGGCGGCGTTCCACGCCGTGATCCGGCCCTCGGCGTCCATCGAGATGATCGCGTCGCTGGCGTGTTCGACCGTCAGCCGAGCCCGTCGCTCTGCCGCCGAGAGCGCGCTCTCGGCGCGCACCCGCTCCGTGATGTCATGGGTCGCGGCCAGCCCGGCCTCGACCGACCCGTCCTCGCCGTAGATCGGCACCGTCCGCAACCAGTAATGGCGGCCGTCGTCGGCCGACTCGTATTCGACCGAGCGCGGCTCGCCCTCCAGCGCGGAGCGGTAGAGCTCGGCGAGCCAGCGGCCGCGCGGCCCGGGCATGATCTCCTCCAGCGTTCGCCCCTCGACCTCCTCGCGCGCGACGTCGGTCTCCGCCAGGACGGGGCCGGCAAGGAGCTGGATACGCAGGTCGCGGTCGTACAGGGCCAGGGCGGTCTCCGGCATGTGATCGGCGACCAGCCGGTAGCGGTCTTCGGCGGCCCGCGACTCACCCGTGACCCGGCGCACCCGGTCGGCCAGGACGCCGACGAGCACCGCGACGACGACCAGGACGGTGACGTCGACGAGCAGCCCGATGAAGGTCGAGTCGTCGGGGCGCAGCAGGTAATAGCCGCCGAGCACGATCCCCGCGAGAACGGCGAATCCGACCCACGCAAGGCGCAGCTCGAGAGCCCGTGCGATACGGCTCTCGGTTGGCGATTGCCCTCCCATGGCACCTCCCGAGCCGATGGCCAAGCATCGGTCCCCGGCCGGACACACTCCAGGGGCCTAGACGAATGTACTACCCGCTTGGTCAGCAGTTCAGGCGCCGTCGCGGATGAGGGCGCAGGTCTCGATCATCACCGCGTCGACCGGCGTGGCCTCCGGGAAGTCGTATCCGTAGGCGATGCCCGTTTGCCGCTCCAGGTCGACGGCCTTGACGCCACGGCACTCCTCAGGGAAGTCGGCGATGAAATCCTCGGCGGTCTCGAGCCGGAACCCGTCGGGTTGCTTCGCCCACCACGTCCCGAGCCCCGTGTAGCCGGGCTCCCCCTCCGCCGGCGCCCCGGGCTCGTCGGCGGGGTCCTCCGTCGTCGTCTCCTCGGCGGGCGGTGGCGGACGCGGTCGTGGTCTCGGCCTCGTCGTCGCCACAACTCGCGAGACCGACGCCAATCGCGATCGCGGCGATTACAGCCGTCATCTGACCGCCATGTAGACGTAGACTTGTCGCGTGGCCCTGAAGCAGCGTCGAGATAAGGGTACGCGCGCCGGCGAGTGCCGGCAGTGCCGCACGTTCTGCGACAAGCTGATCGAGCCGCGCGGCTGCATCGAGATGGGTTGCTCGTATCTCTACAGCTACGAGGACGAGCTGACCGGGCTTCGTTACCTCGGCTGCATGAACGGCGTCTTCGGCTGTGAGATCGACGTCGACGCCTTCGAGGCCGCGGAGAGCACCGGGGGCTACGGCGGGATCAAGATGACCGGCTCGCCGATGCCGCATTGCCAGTTCACGGTCGAGCCCGCCTACGAGGGCGAGGGCAACGCCTACTCCTGCATCAACCCGCGCTTCTTCGACTGCACCGACGAGGGCGCCGAGGGTCTGCGCGTCTTCGACCTACGCGACGCGCTGGCCTGAGCGTCTACGCCGCGCAACGGGATCAGGGACGAATGCGCCCGGCGCGATGCGAGGCGCCCAGGTCGCGGGCATGTAGGGAAGTGAGTTCGGGCGTGCTCCGCTCCTTGGAGGACGAGGCCACCCGAATGGGGTGCGCGAACTCGCCAAACGATGTCGTCTTGGCAACCTGTGAAGGATTGGGTACCCCATAGGGGACCTAACCCTTCACACGTTCGCCAGCGGGAGGCGTTTGGCGAGTTGTGGGCACTTCGGGACCCGCCCACCCTGATCCGCCTCCCCTACATGCCCCGCGACCACGGCGCCTCGCGTCGCGGACGCAAGAGCCCCCGTCCCTCACCTCGTCCGCGCCTCCAGCCCCTTCTGCCGCAGATTCTTCGCCTTCTGCACCTGACCTCGATCGAGCTTCGTCTCGAGCAGGGCCGGCAGGCCGTCGAAGCGCGGCTCGGAGAGGAAGGTCGCGAGCCCGGCCCGCCCGATCTCCCCGTCGCCGATGGTCGCGTGGCGGTCCCGGTTCGCGCCGAGCGGGACCGCCGAGTCGTTGACGTGCAGGCAGCGGAGCCGCTCGAGGCCGAGCTCGCCGTCGAGGTCGTCGAGCAGGCCGCCGAGCGCATCGGCGTCGCGGACGTCGTAGCCGGAGGCGAACAGGTGGCAGCTGTCGAGGCAGATCCCGAGCCGGTCGTCCCCGCCGGCGCGCTCGACCAGCTCGGTGAGCTCACCGACGTCGCGGCCGAGCAGGCCGGTCGAGCCGGCCGTGTTCTCGAGGAGGAGGTCGCAATGCTCGGTTTCCGCGAGCGCCTCGGAGATCACCTCGGTGGCCCGCTTCAGGGCGACGTCCACCGGGTCGCCCTTCGCGGCGCCGGAGTGCAGGACGACGCCCGCCGCACCGATCCCGTCGCCGATCGTGAGCGCATGGGAGAGGGAACTCAGCGACTTCTTGCGGAGCTCCTTGTCGGCGGTCGCGCAGTTGATCAGGTAGACGGCGTGGATCACGACCAGCTCGACCCGCGATCCCTCCATCGCCTCCCGGAAACGCTCGAAGTCCTTGGGTCCGTAGCGGGTGGGCCGCCACGCCCGCGGGCTCTGGTTGAAGATCTGGATCGCGTCCGAGCGGGTCTCGACGCCGTGCTCCACGGCCTTGTCCAGGCCGCCGGCTGTGGAAACATGGCCGCCGATCAGCATCGTGCCCGAGATCCCTTCAAGAGTCAGATTCGCCCCGTCGCCCACCGGCGTGCTGCACATCGGCGGCGCGCGGACGGCACTGTACAACTGGCTCGTCGCCCGCCACGGGGGCGGGGAGCTAGTCCTGCGGATCGAGGACACCGACCGCGAGCGCTCGACTCCGGAGAACGTCGATCAGATCCTCGATGCCCTGCGCTGGCTGGAGCTCGACTGGGACGAGGGACCGCTCAGCCAGTACGACCGCGCCGCCGAGCACCGGGAGCGGATCGGCGGGCTGATCGAGGCCGGCCACGCCTACCGGGATCCGGCGGGCTCCGAGGAGGTGAGGGCCTGGAAGGAGGCCAACGACGGCGCGGGCTACCGCGGCACCCCGAGCGACGAGGAGGGCGCGGCGGTCCGGCTTCGCTGGCCCGACGAGGGGGAGACGGTCGTCGAGGACCTGATCCGCGGCCCGGTCCGTTTCGAGAACCGGCTCCAGGACGATCTCGTGATCGCCCGTGGCGATGGCTCCGCCGTCTACAACTTCGCCGTCGCGGTCGATGACATCGCGATGGGGATCACCGACGTCATCCGGGGTGACGATCACCTTTCGAACACGCCGAAGCAGCTGCGGGTGATCGCGGCGCTTGGCGAGAGTCCGCCGCGCTACGCGCATCTCCCGCTCCTGCACGGCCCCGACGGCAAGAAGCTCTCGAAGCGCCATGGGGCAGCTTCGGTGCAGGAACTGCGCGAATCGGGCTACCTGCCGGCCGCGATCCGCAACTACCTCGCGCTGCTGGGGTGGGGGACCGACGACGACACGACCCTGCTCTCGACCGATGAGCTGGTCGAGCGCTTCCGGGTCGAGGACGTCGGCAAGGCCTCGGCGATCTTCGACGAGAAGAAGCTGCGCTGGATCAACGGCCGCTTCATGCGCGAGATGCCGCTCGACGACTACACGAAGGCGGTCGCCCGCCACCTCGGCCGCGAGCCCGACGAGGCGCTCCGCGCCGCCTGCGAGATCGCCCAGGAGAAGGCGCAGACCCTTGACGAGGTCTGGCCGCTGGTCCGCTACCTCTTCGAGGAACCTGTCGATGACCCCGCGGCCTGGGAGAAGGTCATGGGGGAGGGGGCCGCCACGCTGCTGGACGCCGCACTCGCTGCACTGCGCGACGTGGAGCCCTGGAACGTCGAATCGATCGAGTCGGCGTTGCGCGGCCTGCTCGAGCGCGAGGGCACCAAGCCAAAGCATCTCTTCCAGCCACTGCGGGTCGCGCTGACCGGCAGCACCGTCTCGCCCGGCATCTTCGAGACTCTCGCGGCGCTTGGCCGCGACCGCTCGCTGGAGCGCATCGAAGCGGCTCTCGTTCGCCTCCGCTAAAGGCCCTACCCCCAACCTGCCGATGAAGGGTGTGGAGAGCCCGGAGGGGTCTCTTTACCGGAGCACGACGCTTGAACCCTGCTGTCGCAGAAAAGAAGACGTCCGCCGGCCGTGGCCGTGCCGCGGCGAACGCGCCGGAGGCGAACGGGGGAGCGCACTCGACGCCCGGAACGCCGCGCGTCGGGGGCCGCGGCGGAGCAAGGCTCGCCTCCGCCTTCGAGGCGGTCGAGGCCTTCCCGGTCCTCGCCGAGGCCCGCAAGCGGACCGTCAGCGCGGCCGGCCGTCGCAACGCCTCGGCCGAGGCGCTCGCGCCACTGATCGAGTCCGACGTCGGCCTCACCGTCGTCATCCTCCGCGCCGCCAACTCAGAGCGTGGCCGCCGGGGGATCGGCAGCGTTCCGGCAGCGGTCGAGTCGCTCGGCCCCCAGGGTGTTGCCCGCGCCGCCCGTGGGGCGATCGCCTATGACTTCCTCGATATCGAGGGGCCGTGGGGCGCCGTTCCCGAAGCAACGCGGCGGCATGGAGTCGCGACACGGATGGCGGCCGAGCGGATCGCCGAGATCGCGAACCTGCCCGCCCGCGACGACCTCGCCGCGGCCGCCCTGCTCCACGACTTCGGCCGCCTGGTTCTGCGCTGTCTCTACGGCGAGTACTCGGAGCTGATCGAGAAGCCTGGGCTGAGCGCCGAGGAGCGCCTGCGGATCGAGCGACGCGAGCTCGGCATCGACCACGCGCTGGTCGGCGGCGTGCTCGCCCGCCGGATCGGCGTGCCCTCCGACCTCGCCTCGGCGATCGAGCGCCATCACGACCCCGATGCCGGCGGCGCGGCCGCAGCGGTGGGCCTCGCGGATCTCGTCGCCCACCACGCGCAGGGTGAGCCCATCCCGGCCGATGGCGCCCGGGCGCGAGCAACGTCGCTCGGCCTGAAGCCGGCCGACCTGCGAAACCTGCTCTACGAGTTCCCATACTCGACCTCCGAGCGCGTTCACGCGACGGAGCCCTGCCCGCTCTCGGGCCGCGAGCTCGATGCGCTCCGCGGGCTGGGGGAGGGCAAGGTCTACAAGGAGATCGCTGAGGAGATGGGCCTTTCGGCGAGCACCGTGCGGACCCACCTCCACAACGTCTACCGCAAGGTCGGCGCGTCCGATCGAGCGCAGGCGGTGCTGGTCGCCCGCGATCGCGGCTGGATCTAGCGCGCCGTTCTAGCTGTTCGGGCTCTTCGTCACGCTGCCGGCGTCGGGCCAGACCTCGTCGGTCCAGTGCTGCTCGACCCGGTCGGCGGCGAAGAACCCGATCACGCGCAGGTCCTCGTCGCCCGTGTTGTTCAGGTCGTGCACCTTGCCCTCCTCGAGGACGATCACGTCGCCGGCGCGGATCGGCTTCGTCCCGGAGTCGAGCAGAAGCTCGCCGCTGCCGCTGAGGATGAACTGGGTCTCCTCCGCAGTGTCTGTGTGCTTGCCGAGCCGCTTGCCCGGCGGCACGGCGAAGTAGATCACCGTCGATTTGTCGGCGCCGTTGCCGCCGTAGGCGAAGTAGCCGCCGGTCCAGGCCGCCTCGCCGGACTCCGATACGAGGTCCGCCGTGTCGAGTGCGTCGATGTTGAGCGGGGAATCCATCCCGTCCTCCAGTCGGTCGTGGTCTGCTGAGATCCTCCCACTCGATGGAAGCGATGACAGGAGATCACCGGAGGTGATCGGCCGTTGAATTCCCCCCGGATGAGCACCACCCGCGCTCGCGAGGTCCTCGACCAGGTCCGGCTGCGGGTGGCCCCCGCGATCGCCGCCGGCGTGGCAGCGGCCTTCGTCTCCGAGCCGCCGCTGCTCGTCGCCGGGTCGATCTTCCTCGTCGGCGGGTATGCGGAGCACCGTCGCTACCCGCGCCACCTGATGCCGCTCGCCCGCTTTCTCCTCCGCGCGCTCGTCCCGGTCGTCTCACTCGCGATCGTCTGGGTGATCGGGGAGGCGCTCGGCGTCGACCTCTCGCCGCACACGATGCTGACCTGCGGCGTCGTCGCCTGGCTCGTCCTCTTGCTGGGCGCCTGGATCAGTGAGCGGTTCGAGGATCGGCGCCCGATTCGCCTCGCGGTCATCGGACCGGCTGAGCTCGCGGAGGCGATCGGCGACGAGATCGACGCGATCGGGCTTCGCGGCTACGAGGTGCTTGGTTGGATCGCGGCGGCTGACGAGGAAAACGCGGCGGCGGGACCACCGCTCATCGGCAGCCTCGACGAGGTCGGCGAGGCCGTCCAGGAACACCGGGTCGACCTCCTGCTGCACGCTGCGGGAGAGGAAGGGCACGGGGGTCTCCCGCCTGGATGTCTTCGCGACCGTCGCGGACCAATGCCTCGAACTGCCCGTGCGGATGATCGAGTTCGACGCCTTCTACGAGGAGCTGCTCGGGCACGTCCCGGTGGGCCGGATCAACGCCGCCTGGTTCCAGCACATCCTCCATCCCAACTTCCATCCAGGGTCGCCCCTCTGGCACCGGGTGATCGACGTCGTCGTCGCGATCGCGCTGCTTCCGATCTGCGTACCCCTCGTCGCCATCGCCGGGATCGCGGTGAAGGTCAGCGATCGCGGGCCGACCTTCTACCGCCAGCGCCGCGTGGGTGAGAGCGGAAGGGAGTTCGAGATCGTCAAGCTGCGGACGATGCGGGTCGGCGCCCAGGCGGGCGGAGCGCAGTGGTCGAGCGAGGACGACCCGCGGGTGACCCGGGTCGGCCGCGTCCTCCGCGGGCTCCACCTCGACGAGCTGCCGCAGCTCTGGAACGTCCTGCGCGGCGACATGACGTTCGTCGGCCCCCGCCCCGAGCAGCCGGAGATCGTGGCCGAGCTCGAGCGCCGCTTCTCCTACTACGAGCGCCGCCACCTGGTCAAGCCGGGGATCACCGGCTGGGCGCAGGTCCGTGTCGGCTACGCGGGCTCGGACCGCGGCTCGGCCTTCAAGCTGTGCCACGACCTCTATTACCTCAAGCGCCGCTCGCGCTTCTTCGACGCGATGATCTGCATCGAGACCCTGCGCGCGACCGGCGGCTTCTCGGCCTGGGCGACGACGCCGGCGCCCGAGCTGATCGGGCTCCGCGAAGAGGCCTGACGGCTACTCGATCAGGCTGCCGCGGAACGCGATCGCTACCGCGTGGGCGCGATCGCGGGCGCCGAGGCGGGCGAGGACGGCTTTGGTGTGGGTACGGACGGTCTCCGGGCTGAGGCCGAGCGCCATGGCCGCCCGGTCGGTCGAGTTGCCGTCGGCGAAGAGCTGGAGGATCTGTCGCTGCCGGCGCGTCAGGAGCGGCAGGACGCGGCCGGTTCCCGCCGGGAGAGCCGGGTCGACGAATGTGTCGGCCTCGCTGGCGGCGACGTCGACGGCGCGGCTCAGCTCCGTCGGCGAGGAGCTCTTGGAGACGTAGGCCCGCGCTCCGGCCTTCATCGCCTCCGCGGCGACGTGGCGCTCGGCCCGGTCGCCGTGAGCGACGATGCCAAGCCCGGGGCGGGCATCGAGAAGGGCTCGAATCGTCCGAGTTCCGGAGATCCCGGTGTTCGCATCGAGCGGCCGGCCGGTATCCACGATCGCGACGTCGAAGTCCTCGACGTCGGTGACCATCCGCAGCGCGCCCTCGCCGTCGGAGGCTTCGTCCACCGCGAAACGGTCAGCGAGGAGCCGCCGAACGCCGAGGCGAACGAGCGGTTGGTCGTCGACTATCAGGCAGCGCGGTTCGTCAGACACGGTCCCCCTCCTTCACCCCTCGTAGCTCCGGCGGACGGTTCGTTCGATGGTAACGGAGGAGAGCGAGTGCGATCAGCACCCCGATCGCGTCGATCCCGACGTCGGCGATGCTCCCGGTCCGGCCCTCGACAAAGGTCTGGTGAAACTCGTCCGTCGCCGCGTAGGCGATTGCGATCACCGCGCCGGCGGGGGCGCTCCAGCGCGTGAACGGGGCGAGCGCCCAGGCCCAGAGAAGGGTCAGCAGCGCGTACTCGGTCATGTGCGCGAGCTTGCGCAGCACGAGGTCGAGGGTGCCGAGGCCGCTGTCCAGATCGGGCTGCGCGGACAGCACGAAGATCAACGCCATCAGCGCGAGCGGCGCGAGCACGCGCAGCGCAGCGCGCCCCGACTGTTGTAGGAATGGAGTTGTCTTGATCTCAGTCACGTCTAAATCCCGCTACGCCGTCGTCGCTATGGCGGAGCTGGCTCGCTCCGGCCCGGCGCCCGTGCCGATCGGGACGATCGCCGAGCGCCGCCAGATGCCCGTGCAGTTCCTCGAGCAGCTCTTCTCGACCCTAAGGCGCGGCGGCCTGCTGACGAGCCACCGCGGCGTCAAGGGCGGCTACACGCTCGCGCGGCCGGCCGAGGAGATCACCGTCCTCGAGGTAGTCCAGGCCCTCGACGGGAAGGTCGGCGAGGAGGGCAAGGAGGCCGGCGGGATCTGGGAAGAGGGCGTCGAAGCTCTGCGCGCTGTCTTCTCCGAGACGACGATCGCCGACATCGCCCGCCGCGAGGCCGGCGGCGAGACCGCGATGTACCACATCTAAATATCCCCTTACGTGTTAGAGGTGCCGGAGAGGCCACTGCTACGGTCCTTGAGGAGGGAACGGAATCCGATGAGTCTGAGGAGAACCACGAGCACGATGCTCGCCGCTGCGGTGGCGATGCTCGCCTTTGCTGCATCGGCCTCCGCCTCGGCAGCCCCCACGGACGAAACGGGGCTCTCCGACGACAAGATCCTCGACACGGCCAGCTACACGGGCATGTCGACGTTCTCGTGCCGGACGGACGCGATCCCGATCCATCCCGGCCAGAACCTCAACCTCTTCACGCTCACCAGAACCTGCCCGAACGCGCAGACCGTGAGCGGGCCGGGGGACCCGAGCGTCTTCCAGAACGGCTCGAACGCGCAGGGCTACATCACCCGCTTCAAGCCGAGCATGGTCGAGGTCCTCGACAACGGCGAGGTCGTCACCCCGAGCGTCTGGGACCTGCACCTCCACCACGTCGTCTGGCTCAACCCGAACTTCGGCCCCACCTTCGCGTCCGGCGAGGAGAAGACCGAGGCAAAGATGCCGCAGGGCTACGGGATCAAGTCGCGCGCCTCGGCCAACTGGGGACTCAACTACATGATCCACGCGCTGAACGCCGAGGGCGGGCGCGAGATCTACATCACCTGGGAGATCGACTGGGTGCCCGAGTCCGACCCGATCCGCACCGACATCGCCGAGGCAGAGATCGAGTGGCTCGACGTCGCCGGCGCGCCGCAGGTCTACCCGGTCTTCGACGCCGAGCGCGGCTTCGACCGTGATGGCGACGGTGATTTCACCTTCCCCGACGAGGTTCCGACCGATCCGAGCGAGCCGGGCTTCGAGGAGCGCGAGAAGATTTCCAACGCGGCGAACTGGACCGTGCCGAACGGCGGCCGCACGATCGTCTTCGGCGCCGGCCACCTGCACCCCGGAGGGACTCACGTTGACCTCCAGGTGGCCCGGGACGGGGCCGATGCCGGGACCGTTGACGGCGACGACCCGGCCGAGATCAAGCCTCTCTTCCGCTCGGACGCCAAGTACTACGAGCCGGCCGGCGCGATCAGTTGGGACGTGAGCATGGGCGCGACGCCGCGCGAATGGCGGATCAAGCTGAAGGCCGGCGACACCGTCTCGATCGACTCCACATACGACGTCAGCAAGGCGTCCTGGTATGAGTCGATGGGCATCCTCCCGCTCGCCGTCTCGCGGGCCGACGATCCGGCGGCGCGGGACCCGTTTGACGACGCCGCCGAGGTCCAGGCGATGTACGAGGCCGGCGGGATCCTCACTCACGGCCGCCTGCCGGAGAACATCGACAAGGAAGCGAACAAGAACCTGAAGCTCCCGGATCCCCGCGACCTGAAGAGCAAGGGCAAGGTGCCGAAGTCGGGCATCGACATCGACGGCTTCCGGTATCAGCTTGGCGGCTACTCGGCCTTCTCGAGCTTCCCGCAGACGCTGATGCGCCCGCCGCTGATCAAGAAGAACCGCGGCGTCTCCTTCACGAACACCGAGGCGCTCCCCGGCATGCCCGAGGAACAGCAGGCCTGGCACAGCATCACCTCGTGCAAGGCGCCCTGTAACCGCGGCTCGGGCATCGGCTACCCGCTCGCCGACGGGCCGATCAAGTTCGACTCGGGCCAGCTCGGCTTCGGCACGGGCGCCAACGAGGGCGTGGTGACGAACTCGAACGAGTACACGACGCCGCCGCTCGAGAAGGCCGGCAAGACCTACACGTACTTCTGCCGCATCCACCCGTTCATGCGGGGCTCGGTGCGGGTCAAGGACAAGCCGAAAAACAAGAACTAGGGGGTTCTCGTGCGCCGCAGACTCATCATCGTCCTCTCGCTCGCCGCTGCCGCGGCGCTGTCGCTCGCCGCATTCGCCTTCGCGCGGCACGGAGACGGTCGAGGTAGGCGACGACTTCTTCAGCCCGAAGAAGGTCACGATCGAGAAGAACGACAAGGTCGCCTTCGACTGGACCGGCGCGAACGAGCACGACGTGGTCAAGGTCTCCGGACCCCGGCAAGTTCTTCGAGTCGACTCCTTTGTCGGGCAGCGGCGTCCTGTTCAAGCAGAAGTTCAAGGAAGAGGGCACCTACAAGCTGATCTGCTCGATCCACGACGGCATGGACATGAAGGTGAAAGTCAAGAAGTAGGCAGGCCTGGCGCCTCCTCCGGCTGGGGGACCCCCGGTTGGGGGAGGCGACGATCTCGCAACTCTCGGCTCCTGGGGGATTCCCGTGGGGACCGTGCGGCCCGAAGCTTTCCTCACACACCCCACGAGGAGAGAGGTCATGCTCACCAAGCTCAAGCCGCACTTCACCTACGCAAACGTCGTCGCGTCGATCGCGCTGTTCGCCGTCCTCGGTGGCGGCATGGCCGTAGCCGCAGGACTGAAGAAGAACAGCATCGGCTCTAGGCAGATCGCCCCGAAGGCGGTCAAGACGTCCGACCTGGCGAAGAACGCGGTCAAGTCGCCGAAGGTCGCAAACGGCACGTTGCTCTCCGAGGACTTCGCCGCCGGCCAGCTTCCCGCAGGCGAGCAAGGGCCTCAGGGCTTGCAGGGGCCGCAGGGTGAGTCGGGCGCGGCCGGCTCACCGGACACGCCTGCGCAGGTGCTGGCGAAGCTGAACGCCGTCGACAATGACGATTCCGGGCTGAACGCCGACACCCTCGACGGGCACGACGCCGAATGCCCCACCGCGAATCCCACGTTCTTCCATCGGGGCTTCTGTTACGACACCCTGATTCGGGGGACCACCACCTGGAGCTCGGCATCCGACACCTGCTCGGGGGACAGTGGGTATCTGCCGGTTCAGGCCCAACTCGACTCGATCAGAAACGTTGCTTTGATCAATCTCGGCAACGACGCCGCGTCGGCGCACTGGACGAGCGATGTCTCCGTCGACGACGACGGAACCGGTCTCAACGTGCTCACGGTTCAGGACAGTGGCGGCATCAGCTCGAACGACGATCCGACGACGACACAGCAGCCGTACCGCTGCGCGTACAACCTCGTTCGATAGGCGGATTCCGCCGACGCGCAGCCGGGCGCGGTACCGTGGCGCGATGCCCGCCAGCGGACAGATGCAGCAGCGAATCGCCGAGCAGGCGGCCGGTTCGATCGGGAACACGCCGATGGTCTCGCTCAGCCGCATCGGTACCGGGCTCGGCGCCGAGGTCGTCGCCAAGCTCGAGTACATGAATCCGGGCGGCTCGATCAAGGACCGGATCGGGGTCGCGATGATCGATGCCGCGGAGGAGCAGGGGAAGATCGAGCCCGGCCGCTCGGTGATCGTCGAGCCGACCTCCGGCAACACCGGGATCGCGCTGGCCCTGGTCTGCGCGGCGCGCGGGTACCACCTCGTGCTCACCCTGCCGGAGGGGATGTCGAAGGAGCGCGGAAAGTTGCTGCGCGCCTACGGCGCGGTCGTCCGTGAGACGCCTTCGCTCGGTGGGATGAACGAGGCCGTCGACCTCGCCCGCGATATCGCGAGCGCCGAGAACGCCTTCATGCCGCAGCAGTTCGACAACCCCGCTAACCCGGAGGTCCATCGCCGGACGACCGCCGAGGAGATCTGGCGGGACCTCGACGGCGAGGTGGACGCGCTCGTCTGCGGCGTCGGCACCGGCGGCACGATCACCGGCGTCGGCCAGGTGCTGAAGGAGCGCCGGCCGGAGGTGCGCGTCGTCGCGGTCGAGCCCGAGCGCTCGCCCGTCCTTGCCGGCGGTGAGCCGGGCCCGCACAACATCCAGGGGATCGGCGCCGGCTTCGTCCCCTCGGTCCTCGACCGCTCGGTGATCGACGAGATCGTCGGGGTCGAGGACGACGTCGCGATCGAGTGCGCCCACCAGTGCGCGCAGCGCGAGGGCCTACTCGTCGGGATCTCGGCGGGCGCCGCGATCTACGCCGCCCTCCAGCTCGCCTCCCGCCGCGAGATGGCGGGAAAGCGAATCGTCACGATCGTCCCTGACGGCGGCGAGCGCTACATGTCCCTGCCCTTCTTCGCCCCCGAGTGAGAATGACTACCCCCCGAATGCTCCGCTTCGCGTCCGCTTCGGTGGGGTCCGGGTCGCCGTGCTAGGTCTCGGAACTCTGTCCAGGGTCCTGCGCGAGGTGACGTCGGACGTCGCCGCCGCCCGCGACCGCGACCCGGCGGCGCGGGGGGTGGGCACGGTCGAGATCCTCGCGACCTGGCCCGGCGTGCAGGCGATCCTCTCCCACC
This sequence comes from uncultured Thermoleophilia bacterium, assembly GCA_963785155.1. Lineage (GTDB taxonomy): Bacteria > Actinomycetota > Thermoleophilia > Solirubrobacterales > 70-9 > DASUSH01. The sequence continues at coordinate 163,323 of CAWAUB010000006.1, read as the reverse complement.
GCGTCGCCCACGCGCTGCACGAGGCCCGCGTCCCGATGGCGCCGCTCGCGCTCTCGTTCGCGACCCGCGCGGTGACCAACATCGAGATCCATCCCGCTGCCTCGATCGGGGAGGACTTCTTCATCGACCACGGCTCCGGCGTCGTGATCGGCGAGACAGCCGAGATCGGCTGCTGCTGCACGCTCTATCAGGGGGTGACCCTCGGCGGCACCGGCTTCCAGCGCGGCAAGCGGCACCCGACCCTCGAGAGCTACGTGACCGTCGGCTCCGGCGCCAAGCTGCTCGGCCCGATCACCGTCGGCCAGGGCGCGAAGATCGGCGCGAACACCGTCGTGATCGAGGACGTCCCCGAGAACTCGACCGTGGTCGGCAACCCGGGCCACCCTGTGCGCGTCGAGGGCCGCCGCCCCGAGGGCCCCGACACCGACTGGATCCACCTCCCCGACCCGATCGCCGACGCGCTCAAGAGCCTCTCCGAGCGCGTCCGCGACCTCGAGAAGCAACTGGCCGAAGAGCGCGGGGAGGAGGCTCCGGAGGACCGAGTCCGCGAGCTGCGCCCGAAAAAGGGCCCCTCCTCGGCTGGCGGCTAGACCGCGCTGCGGCGATGTCGCAGGAGAACATCGAGATTGCCCGCCGCGCCTTTGAGGCCCTGGCACCGCGGCGACCGTGGCCCTGGGTTCGAAGACTTCGCGCCAGATTTCGAGCTCGACATGTCGCGAGCGATCGGCATGGACCGAGGTATCTACAACCTCGGCCAGATGCGACGTCTCCAGGAGGAGTTCCTCGGGGCCTGGGAGACGATTCAAGCCGGGGCCGAGGATTACATCGATGCCGGGGAGCACGTGGTCGTTCCGTTCACGAACCGCTTCCAGGGCCGGGACGGCATCGAGGTGCAGGTTCACGGGGCCTGGCTCGGCACGATCCGCGACGGGCTGATCGTGCGGCTCTGCCTCTATCAAGAGCTTCAGGAAGCCCTCGAAGCCGCAGGGCTCTCGGAGTAGCACTCGTCACCAGCACGCGCCGGGGGCAGGTCTATCCTCGACCCGTGGCCTCGCCCGAGCAGGATGAGATCGAATTCGGCGCCCCGATCGCGCCCGGCGCGTCGCAGGTCGAGCGCCTGCTGGAGGGCCTGAACGAGCCGCAGCGCCGCGCCGTCGAGCACGGCGAGGGCCCGCTGCTGATCCTCGCCGGCGCCGGCTCGGGCAAGACGCGGGTGCTGACTCACCGGATCGCCTACCTAGTCGCCACCGGGCTCGCCCACCCGAGCGAGATCCTCGCGATCACGTTCACCAACAAGGCCGCGGACGAGATGCGCGAGCGCGTCGCATCCCTTGTCGGCGGCGTCTCGAAGCTGATGTGGGTGATGACCTTCCACTCCAGCTGCGCGCGGATCCTGCGCCGCGAGGCCGAGCGGCTCGGCTACAAGCGCTCCTTCACGATCTACGACCAGGCCGACTCACTGCGGATGGTCAAGCGCTGCATGGACGAGCTCGACGTCGACAACAAGCGCTTCCCGCCGCGCTCGGTGCAGTCGCAGATCTCCGGCGCAAAGAACCGCCTGCTCGACGCCGAGGGCTACCGCGAGGAGACCGAGGGCTTCTTCGAGGACACGGTCGCCGACGTCTACAAGCTCTACGAAAAGCGGATGCACGAGGCGAACGCGATGGACTTCGACGACCTCCTGGTCCGCACCGTCAACCTCTTCGAGCTCTTCGAGGACGTCCGCCGCCGCTATCAGAAGGCCTTCCGCTGGATCCTCGTCGACGAGTACCAGGACACCAACCGAGCGCAGTACCGGATGCTCCAACTATTGGCTGAGGAGCACGGGAATCTGGCGGTCGTGGGTGATGATTTCCAGTCGATCTACTCATTTCGCCATGCCGACATCCGGAACATCCTCGACTTCGAACGGGACTTCCCCGGCGCGGAGGTCGTGAAGCTCGAGCAGAACTACCGCTCGACCGAGGTGATCCTCGAGGCGGCGAACGGGGTGATCGCCAACAACCGCGATCAGAAGCCGAAGCATCTGTGGACGGAGGTCGGGCGCGGGGAGCCGGTCCGGATCGCCGAGCTCGCCGACGAGCACGAGGAGGCGCGCTACGTGGCGGGGGAGATCGAGCGGCTCGTCTCCGACGAGGACTACGGCCGGCGCGAGGTCGCGGTCTTCTACCGGACCAACGCGCAGAGCCGCGTCCTGGAGGACACGCTGGTCCGCTTCGACGTGCCCTATCAGGTGATCGGCGGTACCAAGTTCTACGAGCGCGCCGAGATCAAGGACGCGATCGCCTACCTGAGCCTGATCGCGAACCCGGCCGACGCCGTCTCCTTCGGGCGCGTCGTCAACTCCCCGCGGCGCGGTATCGGCAATACCACCCAGGGCCGGCTCCTCTCGCACGCGAATACGACCGGACGGACGGTCTGGGAGGTGATGGAGCACATCGAGGAGGTCCCCAATCTCGGGACCGCTGCACGCAAGGCCGTCTTCCGCTTCTCCGAGACGATGGCCTCCCTGCGCCAGCGCTCGGAGCGAACCGACAGCGTCGCCGACCTGCTCGAGGCCCTGATCTCGGAGACGGGCTACGCCGAGGCGCTCGAGGCAGAGCGGACGATCGAGGCCGAGGGCCGCCTGGAGAACCTGCATGAGCTCGTCGGCGTCGCCGGCGAGTTCGACACCAACCGGGAGCTCGAGGGGGAATCCGAGGTGACCCCGCTGGAGGAGTTCCTCCAGCAGATCAGGCTCCTCTCCGACCAGGACGCGATCAAGGACGACGAGGGCCAGATCACGCTGATGACCCTGCACAACGCGAAGGGCCTCGAGTTCCCGGTCGTCTTCGTGATCGGCGCCGAAGAGGGCGTCTTCCCGCACTCACGGTCGGTCGAGGAGGGGAACATCGAGGAGGAGCGCCGGCTCGCCTACGTCGCGATCACCCGGGCCAAGCAGCGGTTCTACGCGACCTGCGCTCAGCGCCGCAGCATCTTCGGGCGGAACGCCGAATACAACATGCCCTCGCGCTTCCTCTCGGAGATCCCCGACGAGCTGGTCGAGCGCAAGCAGTCCGAGAACCGCTTCCGCCGGGGCGGCGACACCTTCACCCTCGGGGGCCCGATCGCGCGGCCGGAGCCGAAGATGCCTTCCGTCGAGTTCCGCACCGGTGACGATGTCGTCCACGCGAGCTTCGGCGAAGGAGTCGTCACCCAGGTCGAGGCCGGAAACGTCCTCATCGTTCGCTTCGCCGGCGACGGGTCGGAGAAGAAGCTGATGGCCGAATACGCGCCGCTGAAGAAAAGGTCTCGATGAGCGCGCGGGTCATCGACGGCAAGGCGCTCTCCGCGTCCGTGCGAGAGCGGGTCGCGGAGGAGGTCGCGGAGCTCGCGCCCCGCCTGGGCCGGCCACCTGGACTCGCCACCGTTCTCGTCGGCGAGGACCCCGCCTCCCATGTCTACGTTCGCAACAAGCGCGAGGCCTGCGAGAAGGCCGGGATGCGCTCGTTCCATCACGAGCTGCCCGATTCGGCGAGCGAGGAGGAGATCGTCGCGCTGGTCGAGGAGCTCAACGCTGAGGACGAGGTCGACGGGATCCTCGTCCAGGTCCCTCTGCCCGACGCTGTCGACCAGGATGCGGTGATCGGCGCGATCGACCCGGCCAAGGATGTCGACGGGCTGACCGCGACCAGTGCCGGCCTGCTCGCCCAGGGCCGGCCGGGACTCGTCTCCTGCACACCGGCGGGCGTGATGGAGATGCTCGCCTCGGAAGGGATCGAGGTCGAGGGCGCGGAGGCGGTGATCGTCGGCCGCTCGATTCTCGTTGGCCGCCCGCTCGCCGCCCTGCTGACCAACGCGAGCGCGACCGTCACCGTCTGCCACTCCCGCACGCGCGACCTCGGCGAGGTCTGCCGCCGCGCCGACATCCTCGTCGCCGCGGTCGGCTCGCCGGCGATGGTGCAGGGCGATTGGGTCAAGCCCGGGGCGGCGGTCATCGACGTCGGGATCAACCGCACCGACGATGGCCTGGTCGGCGACGTCGACTTCGAGGCCGCGAGCGAGGTTGCGGGCGTGATCACGCCCGTGCCGGGCGGTGTCGGCCCGATGACGATCGCGATGCTCTTGCAGAACACGGTCAGAGCGTCCGGCGACCGTGTATGAATACCGCCGCGGGGCTGAACCAACCGACCTAGGAGAGAGATGGACCTTCGAGACTTGAATATGGGCGAGAAGATCGCCGGAATCGCGGCAATCGTCCTGTTCGTGCTGATGTTCTTCACCTGGTTCAGCACGCCTGACGTGGGCGAGGTCATCTTCGGTTTCGACGAGGAAGCTGCCGAGCAGGCGCAGGAGGCCGCCGAGCAGGCCGCCGAAGACTTCGGCGTCGTCACTCCCGAGTTGCCTGACGTCGACACGGACGCCGACATCGGCTTGAACGCCTTCCAGTCGTTCGGCTTCACCGACCTGCTCCTCCTGCTGACCGTGCTCGGAGGAATCGGGCTCGCCGCTGTTGCCGCGATGAACGCCAGGCCGGACCTGCCGGTCGCGATGAGCGCGATCGTTACGGGGATAGCCGGGTTGGCCGCTCTGTTCGTGCTCTACCGGATCATCAATCCGCCGGCTGAGCTCGAGCGCTCGTTCTTCCTGTTCCTCGGATTCGGCGCGACGCTCGCCGTCGCGGCTGGCGGCTGGCTCGCGATGCAGGAGGAGGGCACGAGCTTCGGCGATGTCGGCAGCGGCTTCGGCGGGGGCACCGCGCCTCCGGCGGCACCACCGCCAGCCGCCGGAGTCCCCCCAGCGCAGCCCGGAGCGCCGCCGCCAGCGCAGGCTCCGCCGGCGCCGGCTCCTCCCCAGCAGGCGCCTCCTCCTCCGCCACCGCCCCCGCCGGCCTCCGGGGGATCGCAGCCGCCTCCGCCACCGCCGCCTCCGCAGAGCGGCCAATAGGCAGCCGGTAGGCCGCCGCCGCACGGACGCGACGTGGAAGTCAGCCGACTCGGCCCTGGCGAGATCGTCGCCGGGGTAGCGGGCATCGTCCTGATCGTGGCGATGTCGTTCGTCAGCTGGTTCGGCGTGGATGTTCCTCCCGGGACCGAGCCCATCGCCGGCTACGACGCGTTCCGCGCCTTCGACGTCGTCGACCTCCTGCTCCTGCTCACCGCGCTCGCGGCGATCGCGCTGCCGCTGGCCACGATGGCGCAGTCGCACACTGACGTGCCGATCACCCTGAGCGCCTTCGTCGTCATCCTCGGCCTGATCTCGCACCCTCGCGGTCCTCTTCCGTCTCGCCGCTCCGCCCGACCTGAGCGGAGGCCGCTTCGCGCTCGACTTCGCCCCGCTCAACACCGGATTCGAGACGACCCGCGGCGCGGGCATCTTCGTCGGCCTGCTCGCGGTGCTCGGGATCATCGTCGGGCGCGTGGTGGTCGATGCGCGACGAGCGCACCTGAGCGCGAGCCCGCCTAGGTCAGCTCCGCTGCCAGGCCGCGGGCGACGTGGGCCGACATCGCCGAGATCGTCATCATCGGGTTGACCCCGAGCGATGACGGCAGCAGGCTGGCGTCGGCTATGTAGAGCCCCTCGGTGCCGTGCACAGAGCCGTCGGGGGCGGCCACTCCCAGCTTCGGGTCGGCGGACATCCTCGCGGTCCCCATCGGGTGGAAGGCCTCCAGCCGCATTGCGGAGGGCTTCGGATCGGCGGCCTCGAACTCCGCGACCCGGCCTCGCGCGATCACCGGAATGCCACGGACCTGCGAGTACACCTCGGTCGCGCCGGCGGCAAAGAAGATCTCAGCGGCGCGAGCGATGCCGAATGTCAGCTTGCGCCCGTCCGCGCGGGTCAGCCCGTAGGAGACCCGGGTCGAGCCGTCGACACCGAGGGCGACGCGGCCGGACGAGGCGTCGGACAGCTGAACCCCGTTGGAGCACAGACGGTCGTAGGCGAGCATCCGCTCGGCGTGCTCGTGCCCCGTGCCCGGCAGCCACTGGGCGCCGAAGGCGAGCGGCGTGAAGGTCGCCTCCATCAGCAGGCCCATCTCATCCCACTCGTCGACGTAGTAGCTCTGCATGACGCCGTCCCAGCCACGGACCTCCTCATCGAAGAGGCCGCCGATCCATGCCGACGGGTGGATGTGGAGGTTGCGCCCGATCTGCCCGCTCGGCGAGCGGACGCCAGAGCGGAGCAGCAGCTCCGGCGTGCCGATCGCACCGCCGGCCAGGACGACGGCCTTGGCGCGCACGTCGATTTCGCGGCCGAGGTTGGCCCGTTCCGGCCCGGCGCCGTTGGGCTCCGGCGTTCGGGCGAGGACGCAGCGCACCCCGCACACGCGGCCGTCCTCGCGGATCAGGTCAAACGCCTCGACCCCGGCGCGAACCCGGGCCCCTGCCGCGACGGCGCGCGGCAGGTAGGAGACATGCATCGCGCGCTTCGCGTCCAGCCGGCAGCCCTCCGGGCACGAGCTGCACCCGACGCAGCGACCGGCGTTCCTCGAGATCGGGCCGCCGCTGGCGCCGATCGCGGCCGCTCCCTCCATCACGAGCTGCCCGTTCCGGCCCATCCGCTCGACGTCGACCGGCGTGACCCGGAGCATCTCCTCGGCCTCGGCGTACTCCGGGTCGAGCTGCGTCGCCCAGTCGATCCCGTGCTCGTCCTGCCAGCCCCGCAGCACGTGCTCCGGCGCCCGGAAGCACGTTCCGGAGTTGATCACGGTCGTGCCGCCGACGGCCCGCCCGATCGGGACCGGGATCATCGGCCGCCCCTGGGCGACGGTGAGCCCGTTGTCGCGGTAGAGGGTCTCCAGCGCACGCAGCGGGTCATCGGGATAGCTGCGGCGATCCAGGTAGTGCCCGGCCTCGAGCACCACGACGTCGAGCCCAGCCTCGGCCAGGATCGCCGCCGCCACCGCCCCTCCGGCGCCCGACCCGATGATCGCGACATCGGCCTCCTCGCCGTCCTCCGACGCGCGAAGGTCGCCGAGAGGGGCTGGGAGGACGGGGGACTCGGGCTCGCCGTCGGCCACCCGGCACGTCATCTCGTACCCCATCGCCTCGCGGACACGCGGATTCGTCCCGTAGCCGATCCCGACGATGACCTTGATCAGCAGCAGCAGGTCCTGCGCCCAGCCGGCCCCCGCGCTGTCCAGGTCGCGAAGAAATCCCTGCCGGGCCTCGAGCTCCTGTCGCGAGAACCGCCACGGGAAGGGCATCCATTCGATTACGAACAGCGCGAAGCGGATCGTCAGCCTGCCGCGGGTGGGCAGGCCGGCGACGTAGCCGGAGATCGGGCCGGCGATGTCGAGCTCGGAGGCCGGCGGCAGCGGTCCGGCGCCCGGGGCCATCGCCTCGGCCACCGTCCGCAACGTCCTCAGCTCAGCGGCTCCCAGCCCCGGTGCGTTCCTTCAGGCGGGTGCCGCGGGCGCACCCACGCGCCCTGCGACATGCCACAGGAAGAGCGCGACGCCGACGAGGAAGCCGTCGACGAGGAAGTTCAGCAGGTAGGCGAAGACGTCGTCGTCGAACAGGTAGAAGCCGAGCGTGGTCAGCGAGGAGGCCGCCTTGCCCACGGCGAGGACGAGCAGCAGCGGGCGGTACCGGACGACGTCTAGGGAGACGACGAAGCAGATCCCGGTGATCACCATCATGTAGGCGAAGCCCAGGCCGAGCCAGAGCTGCTCGGTCGTCTCGGGCGCCGTCGCGAAGCTGCCGATCGCGTCGCCGACGTCGTCGAGGACGGAGAGGACGCCGTCCGGAGCGGCGATGAAGAGGATGCCGACGACCGCGAAGGTCGCGGCGAGAAGGCGGCAGTTGAGAACGACGAAGCGCTCCGCTCGGGCCCCTGACATCGGCGCGGAGCCTATTCACCCCCGTTCTAGACTGCGCCGCCGAATGATCGATCGTGAGCAGGTACTCCATGTGGCCCGGCTGGCCCGGCTCGAGCTCTCCGAGGAGGAGGTCGAGCGGATGTCGGGCGAACTCTCCGGGATCCTCGAGCACGTCGACAAGATCGGCGAGCTCCACCTGGAGGACACCGAGCCGACCTCCCACGTGGTCGCCCTGGAGAACGTCCTACGGCCGGACGAGCCGGAGCCGAGCCTGCCGCGTGAGCGTGCGCTCGAGGGCGCGCCCGATCCCGACGAGGGCGCGTTCGGAGTCCCCTCGCCGCAGGCGCAGGCGTGAGCTCCGAGATCCGCGAACTGAGCGCCGCGCAGGCGCTCGAGCGAATCGAGTCCGGCGACCTCTCCGGCGAGGAGGCCTTCGGCGCCTGGACGGAGGCCGCGGCAGGCGACGAGCTGAACGCGTACCTCTGGCGCGCCGAGGAGGCTCCGCCGCGAGGCCGGCTTCCCGATCGCCGTCAAGGACATCTTCTGCACCGAGGGGATCGCGACCACGGCAGGCTCCCGCATCCTCGAGGGCTACAACCCGCCCTACACGGCAACCGCCGTGAGCCGGCTTCTTGACGCGGGAATGTCGGTTTTGGGCAAGACCAACATGGACGAGTTCGCGATGGGCTCGTCGAACGAGAACTCCGGCTACGACCCCGTGCTCAATCCATGGGACCGCGGCCGGGTCCCCGGGGGTTCGTCGGGTGGCTCGGCCGCTGCCGTCGCCGGCGGGCTCGCGCCCTGGGCGATCGGGACCGACACCGGCGGGTCGATCCGCCAGCCGGCCTCGCTCTGCGGAATCGTCGGCATGAAGCCGACCTATGGCTCGATCTCCCGCTACGGAATGATCGCCTTCGCCTCCTCGCTCGACCAGTGCGGGCCGCTCACGCGCGACGTCACCGACGCCGCGCTTCTGCTGCGAGCGCTCGAGGGCCGCGACCACCGGGACTCCACCTCGACGGGCATCCCTGACGGGATCGAGCTGCCCTCGCGGGAGGACCTGGCCGGTCTCCGCTTCGGCGTGCCGCGCGAGCTGACCGGGGAAGGGATCGAGGCCGGCGTCAAGGCCGTCTTCGACGAGACCGTCGACCGGATCACGGAGCTCGGCGGCGAGGTCGAGGAGACCGAGCTGCCGCACGCGCCGCACGGGATTTCCGCCTACTACGTGATCGCCCCGGCCGAGGCCTCCGCCAACCTCGCGCGCTACGACGGGGTCCGCTTCGGTCCGCGGGCGGATGCCGACGACCTGACGACCATGTACGAGCGAACCCGCTCGCAGGGCTTCGGAGCCGAGGTGAAACGCCGGATCATGCTCGGCACCTACGCGCTCTCCTCGGGCTACTACGACGCCTACTACGGGCAGGCTCAGCGGGTGCGGACGAAGATCGCGGACGATTTCCGCGCCGCCTTCGAGCGCTTCGACTTCGTGATCACGCCGACGTCGCCGACCGTCGCCTTCGAGCTCGGGGAGCGGACCGCCGACCCGCTCGCGATGTACCTCTCCGACTACTGCACGGTGCCGATGTCGCTCGCCGGGATCCCGGCCATCTCGATCCCCGCCGGCGTCGCGGCGCCCGAATCCGGCGGCCCCGAGCTTCCGGTCGGGTTCCAGATCGCGTCACCTGCGTTCACGGAGTCGAAGCTGCTCGACGCTGCGCATGCGCTCGAGCGGGCAATCGGGTTCGAGGGGAGGCCGGAGGGTGCTGAGTGAGGCCGAGACGCGGGAAGCGGCCGTCGAGGCGCTCGACTCCCTGCCGCCCAAGCTCGTCGCCGAGCTCGGCGAGGTCGCGGTGATCGTCGAGGAGTCCCACCCCGAGGGGATCATGGGGATCTATGACCCCGTCGGGGGAGTGCAGCGGATCGTCATCTTCCGCGATGCGAACCCGGACGTCGACGAGGTCCGCAAGACGGTCCTCCACGAGATCGGGCACTACTTCGGCATGGACGAGGACCAGCTCGAGGGGCTGGGGTACGGATGAGCGAGCAATCGAACGTGGAAGCTGTTCGCGCCGTCTATGAACGCTGGGGCCAGGGCGACTTCAGTAGCGGGCTGGAGCCCTACGGCACGGACCCGGAGATCGTTCTGGGCCCTGAGTTCCCAGACGCCGGAAAACATCAGGGCGTGGAGGGGATCAGCGCATATACGCGCGGTTTCCTCGCACCATGGGAGCGGATCACGATCGAGGCGGAGGACGTACGGGATTTCGGCGACCGCGTCCTCGTGAGCGTTGTCCAGCGGGGGACCGGATCCGGCAGCGGAATCGAGATCGAGATGCGCTACTTCCATCTGTGGACCTTTGAGGGTTCGAGCGCGAAGCGGCTGGAGTCGATCAAGAAAGAGGCCGACGCCGTCGCCGCCGCGGAGGGATCGCAGGAATGACCGACTGGGAACCGGTCATCGGCCTGGAAATCCACGTCCAGCTGAAGACGCGGACGAAGATGTTCTGTGGCTGCGAGCTCTCCTTCGGAGACGAGCCCAACATCCACACCTGTCCCGTCTGCCTCGGCCACCCCGGCACGCTGCCGAACGTGAACGAGCAGGCGATCAAGTACGGCCTGCAGATCGCCGCCGCGCTCGGCTGCGAGGTCGCCCCCCGCTCGATCTTTCACCGCAAGAACTACTTCTATCCCGACCTGCCCAAGGGCTACCAGATCAGCCAGTACGACATCCCCCTTGCGAGCGGCGGAACGCTGGGCGACGTTCGCATCCATCGCGCCCACCTCGAGGAGGACGCCGCGAAGCTGATCCACGTCGGGGAGTCGGGCCGGATCCACGGTTCGAGCGGGTCGCTCGTCGACTTCAACCGCGGCGGCACACCGCTGGTCGAGATCGTCACCGAGCCGGACCTGCGCAGCGCCGCCCAGGCCCGCGAGTGGGCGCAGCTCCTGCGCTCCACGCTCCGTCAGCTCGGCGTGTCCGACGTGAACATGGAGGAGGGCAGCCTGCGGGTCGACGGCAACGTCTCGATCCGGCCGGCGGGTAGCGAGGAGCTCGGGACCAAGGCCGAGCTGAAGAATATGAACAGCTTCCGCTTCCTCGAGCGAGGGCTCGAGGCGGAGATCGCCCGGCAGATAGAAGTGGTCGAGGGCGGGGGAGAGGTCGATCAGGACACCCTCCACTTCGACCCGCGCACCGGCGCGCTGACGCAGCTGCGCTCCAAGGAATACGCGCACGACTACCGCTACTTCCCCGAGCCGGACCTGGTCCCGCTGGCGCCGACCGAGGAGATGATCCGCGATGCGGCGGAGTCGCTGCCGGAGCTGCCCGCCGCTCGCGAGGCGCGTTACCGCGACGAGCTTGGTCTGATCGACGCGAGCGCCGCCCAGTTGGCCGGCGATCCCGAGCTGGCCGAGTACTTCGAGGAGGTGCGGGGCCTTGCATCGGAGGTTGATCCAAAGACCGTCGCGAACTTCCTCACGAACGAGCTCGCCGCCGTCCTTCGGCAGGCCGAGGAGGCCGCCCGCCCCGACGCCGAGCCGGTCGCCCGCCTGATCGCGATGTCCGACTCGAAGGAGGTCTCACACGGCGTCGCCCGCCAGATCCTCGAGAAGATGGTCACCGACGGCGGCGACCCGGCCGAGCTCGCCAAGGACTTCGAAAGCGACGCCGACCTCGGCGAGATCGTCGACCGCGCGATCGAGGCCGAGCCCGAGGCCGCCGCAAAGGTCCGCGCCGGCGAGATGAAGGCGATCGGCCCGCTCATGGGCTTCGTAATGAAGGAGACCAGGGGCGCCGCTGACGGGGGAGAGGCGACGAAGCTGATCAGGGAGAAGCTGGGGGACTGACGTCTACTGCTCGGCTTCGGCCTCCTCGACCTCGGCCGTGGTCTCGTGGTCGTTCAGCTTGTACCTGGAGGGGCCGAGCGGCCCGGTGAACCCCGCGTTCTTGTCGGCACGTCCCCAGGCACCGCCGAACCCGTACCAGGACTGGAGCTGGACGGGTTTCAGGGTGGCGCCCTTCCACGTTTCCCACTGCGGGCAGTCCGCGCACGCGAGCGCGACATCCCGCGCCGTGAAGAGGTCGTGCTCTCCCGGCCGGAGGACGCTCTCGAACGTTCCGGGGACCGGATAGGTGGCGTGGCTTCCGTGGGCGCTGTAGGCGACCGGATGCGTCCCGACGAGCTCGGCGTCACTCCAAGGCACGTCCACGCTCTCATTGTGGAAATGAAAGCGAACCGAGACGGGCTCATACAGATCCCCACCCTTTCCGCTTGCCGGTTCGAGCAGCACGCTCACTCGTTCCCAGTCCCCTTCGTGGGCGATTCGCTCCCGCAGCAATCCCGGCGCCGGAGGAACGCTGTTTCCGTAGAGGAACCAGTACGTCAAGCGTTTTCCTTCGCCTCCGTCGGGCAGGTCGTCGGGTGAGTCCTGGTAGTAGACCGGGACGCCGGTAAAGCTCGTTCGGGAACCGGTATCCGTGACGGTGAACCCCTTCCAATCCCTCGCCGACCCCGTCAGGTCGAGATAGAAGCCCTGCTCCAGGGGAAGCTCGACGTCTCCGAGCCTTGCGCGCGAGCTTGTGTCGAACGGTCGAGTATGGGCAAAGGCGGAGAGGCGTCCGCGAGCGTTCGAGTCACAGATTGCGTGGCGGTATGCGCTGGTTCGAGGGTTGGGTGAGGATTTCCCGAGCAGCCCCGGCTCGAGATCCACAGCTCCATCGCGTTCCTCTTCGGGGGCGTCCTCGCCCGCGGCGACTGCCTCATCCTTTTCGTCACAGCTCGATCCGTTCGCCCACTTGAGCAGGGAGTGATCGAGGAAGAAATCGACGTTCATGGGCCGGTACGAGTCGTCCACGTGAAGGTGGACGAGCGGCGCAAATCGCTCGTATGCATCCGCCAGCGTGACGGCCTGCGGTTCCTCCACCGGTCCGTCGGGCTCACCGCGAAGCTCGGTCAGGAGCTTGACCGCCTCGTCTCGGCCGGCGCCGTCGGATCTAAGGGTTGCCAGATCCCGGACGGCTAGGCGGGTGACCTTCTCACGCCGCAATTCGAGCAGCGCGCTGACCTCGACTCCGAGGGCCTCCCGAGGTCCGGAAGTGAGCGGAGCCAGGTAGACGCGGTCCGACGTCTGCCCGACGTAAAAGCCCGCGACACCCTCGCCTCCCTCGAGGAGCGCTGCCGCCGGCTCCATCTTCGGCGTTCCCTCGGTCCGGATGTAGGAGTTGACCGCGCCCGCGATGGCAATCGCGGCAAAGAGGGTCCAGCCCACAACGCGATATCCCTCGAGGCGCGTCGCGGCACCCCAGACGGCGAGGGCACCGATCAGCGCGACCGCCGACCCGACGACGACGTAGGGCACGACGTCGAGGTCGGAGGGCCCGAGGAGGATCAGGATCTCGGCCAGCACCAGGATTCGGAGGATCCACGCGAGGTGATATCTCGGCTGGCCGGAGGAATCGAGTGGGGCCAGAAGTCCGATCGCGAACGCGGCGAACGCGCCGAAGAGAATCGCCGGGGCTATTGCGCCCGCTCCGACGGTGACGAGGATCTGCCGTGGCAGCACCGCCACCGCCTCGTCCGCGGGCAGGCCCAGGGCGTTGAAGCGAGCCCAGAGCAAGACGCCGCCCACGAAGGCGATGAAGACGGCAAGCCCCGCAGCCGCACCGGCGAACTCGAGCACAACCTTCCAGGGCGATGCGCCGCCGGACTCGTCGCCCTCGTCCGGTTCGTCGGGTTTCGCCGCCGGCTCGTGACGGCGCGGCCTGCCGATGAGCAGGCGCCAGAGCGCCAGGATCACCTTGAACACGATCCGGATCAGAGCGCGGACGACCTGCCATCCGACGTAGAACAGCGCGGGGAAGAAGAGCAGAGCGAAGACCCCGAGCCATCGCAGGATGGTCGTCGTCGCCCGGGCGAGCTTGCGGTAAGCGCGCCTAATCACGTCTGGCGTACGCCTTCTTGAGCACACGAACGGCGTTCCCGGCGAGGATTCCCTTCGCATCCGCGGCTCCGTAGCGAGCGATCAGCGGTTCTCGCAGCAAGGCCAGGTTCTCGATCTTCTCGATCCCGGCGATCGTGGGGTTGATGAAGCCGTCGAGGTCGGATCCGATTGCGACGTGGTCGCGGCCCTCGGCCTGACGCGAGAGCGCATCGATGTGGGCGAAGACGGTCTCGAGGCTCTCGTCGGTTGAATCCGGGTCGAGCACGTGGCGACCGTCGTTGAGCTGATGCTGAGCCATGATCACGCCGATCACTCCGTCCCGTCGCGCAATCCCCCTGATCGTCTTGGGGGCGAGCATGTAGTGCTGGCTTCCGAATCGGTAGCCGGCGTGGGTGGCGATCACCGGAAACGCCGTCGGCGCGAGGTGCGTCTCCTTGTCGAGCTCTTTCAGAATGGCGAGGGTGGACTCGATCGCGTCCTCATGCATGTGGCTGAGGTCGATCAACACGCCGTGAGCGTGCATTGCGCGGACGGCTGCCTCGCCGACATCGGTGAGCCCGCCCTCGGTGCGCTGGGGGAAGAGCCGGTCGTAGACGTGGTCCGGGAGGAACGGGAGCGCCGGAGCGTTTGCCGCCACCCGGTGGGGAATCAGGTGGGCCAGGGTGATGTAGGCGACCCCTCGGCGTGCCAGTTCCGCCACCCGTGCCTCGACCGCGTCCGGATCGCGACCGAGGTGGAAGCCGCCCTCGACGGCGTGACAGATGCCGATGCGCTCGCCGCGCAGAACCCTTTTGAGGTCCGCCTCGTTCCGAACGATGATGTGACTATCGCCGTGCTTCTTCTCGAGGACGTCCTCCACGGCATCCAGCTGCTTGACCAGAGCGTCGTAGTAGCTGTGCTCCGGATCCGGTTGGAACAGGTCTTCCAGGTCGAGCTCCCCAAACGGCGATAAGAGCACCGAGAGGACCAACCGCACCTTGCCTTCCTGGAGGCCGCTGAAGCTGACCCGCCAATCCCCGAAGAAGGACGGGTGGTTCGCGGCGCGAGCGGCCACCCGCATCGCGAAGCCCCGGGCCTTGTCCTTGAGGCCGAAATACGGGCCCTTCGCCTGCGCCACCACGTGCATGGGGTAGTGGCAGTGCAGGTCGGCAATCAGATCCGACGGCACCTCACCGTTTTCGTCCCCGCACGTCAACGCATCGCGACCCTAACCCAGGCCGTGGGTGCGATCCGCAACCTTGTGCCCTGTGACACTTTGTAACAAGTTGTTACAAAGTGTGGAATACTGGACCTATGGCCTGGAATGTCGTCATCGCCGGCGGTGGATTTGCGGGGGCGATGGCCGCACGGCGCCTCGAGCGGATCGTGCCGAAGCAGTCGACGCGGATCGTCCTCGTCAACGACGTCAACTTCCTGCTCTACACGCCGTTCCTCCCGGAGGCCGCGGCGGGCACGCTCGAGCCGCGGCATGTCGTTACGCCGCTGCGCGACATCCTCAAGCGGACCTACCTGCGGCTCGGGGCGGTCACCGGTCACGACCCCGGCGCGCGCACGGTCGAGCTGACCACCCACGAGGACGAGGTCGAAGAGCTTCGCTACGACCAGTTCCTCGTCGCGCTCGGGTCGGTTTCGCGGCTCCTTCCCGTGCCGGGCCTTGACGAGCACGCGATCGGCTTCAAGAGCCTCGCCGACGCGATCTGGCTGCGCAACCACGTCATCGAGACGCTGGAGGCGGCCAACGCCACCGAGGATCCGGCGCGGCGCGAGGAGATGCTCACCTACGTCTTCGTCGGCGGTGGGTACGCGGGGCTCGAGGCGCTCGCCGAGCTACAGGACTTCGCCGCCGACGCGATGAGCCGCTATCCGCGCGCCCGCCTGCATGGGATGCGCTGGATCCTGGTCGAGGCCGCCGACCGCGTTCTGCCGGAGACCCCGGCCGACCTCGCCGACTACGCGGTCCGCGAACTGCGCGGCCGCGGCATCGACATCCGCCTTGGCACCCGCCTCGAGGAGGTCGGCCCTCACAGCGCGACGCTCTCGACCGGGGAGGTGATCCCGACGCGAACGACCGTCTGGACGACCGGCGTCGCCCCACACCCGAGTCTGCGCTCCCTGAATCTGCCCCTGGGCGAGCACGGGCGGGTGCCCACCGACGAGTTCCTGCGGGTCCAGGGGCTCGACGCGGTCTGGGCCGCCGGCGATTCCGCTGCGGTCCCGGATCCCGAGGGCGGGACCTCTCCGCCGACGGCGCAGCACGCGATCCGCCAGGGCAAGCTCGCCGCCGCCAACATCGCGGCAGAGCTCGGTAACGGCGAGGTTCGCCCGTTCACCTACAAGAACAAGGGCTCGTTCGTGAACCTCGGTCGCTACAAGGCGGTGGGCAAGCTCGGCCCCTTCAAGTTCTCTGGCTTCCTCGCCTGGTGGTTGGCCCGCAGCTACCACATGAGCCAGATCCCGGGCTTCGTGCGCAAGCTACGAGCGGTCGCCGACTGGACCGTCGGCCTGCCGTTCGCCCGTGACGTTTCCGAGGTCGGTTCGATCGGCCACCCGCGCCCCCTGCGCGACGGCGTGTACGAACGGGGCGGCAGCCACCGGCCCGTCGGATAATGATCCGGCGGGATCCTCCACACGCACTGCCCGGCCGCCTCGTCCGGTCCCGCCGGGCCATAATCATTCGATGGAGTACGTCGTCATCGCGCTCTCGCTTCGGACTCGCCACCGGGATCGTCGGCAAGGCCAAGGGCAGCTCCTTCTTCATCTGGTTCCTGATCGGGACCGTGCTTCCGCTCCTCGGCCTGATCGGCGCCTTCCTCTTCCGCTTCGAGAACGCGGAACCGGAGCGCCGCTGCCCCCGCTGCGGGAAGGTCCACAAGCTCTACGTCCAGGTCTGCAACTCCTGCGGCGAGGACCTCTACCTGCCCGACCCCGAGGACGTGCGGCACCCGGTCTAAGCGACTACTGGGCGGGCGGGGCCCAGCCGCCGAAGGCGCGCTCGAGCTCAAGCGCAACGGCGATCGAGACGTGATCGCGTCCGGCGCCTGCGACCACCTGCGTGCCGAGCGGCAGCCCGGCCGGGTTGAGACCGAGGGGGACCTGCGTCACCGGCAGCGCCGCGAGGTTGAAGACGACGACGGGTGAGATCGAGAACGGCCGCAGCAGGATCCCGTTGTGCCGAGGTGCGACGCGCGGGTGGGGCGGGTGAAGTAGGACGCCGTCTCCCACGATGTCGGCGACCTCGCGAGCGAAGGCGTGCCCCGCGGCGATCGTGCGCCGGGTGACTCCCTCGGGTTCGATTTTCGCCAGCCACTCCAGCGCCGCAAGCAGCTTGGTCGGCGGCGTGTGCGGACCGCCCGGCCTCAGGATCCCCCGCAGCGTCAAAGGCTCGCAGCCGGCGTCGGAGAGCATCTTCGCGATCGAGGACTCGCCGTCGTTCAGGGCGGTCACAAAGAGCGCGTACGCGCGACGCATCGAGCGGATCGGGACGCGGCTCAGGCGCGCGCCGGCGCTCTCCAGCGCGGCGCCTGCCTGGTCCCGCGCCTCCCGCAGCTCGTGCGAGATCGGAAAGATCGAGGTCTCCTCGCCGATCTTGACGTCCAGTCCCTCGATCGAGACCTCGGCCGGGTCGCCGAGGGTCATCTCCCGGGCGTAGTCGTCGCGCGGGTCCGGCCCGGAGACGATGCGCAGCATCGGCATCAGGTCCTCCGCCCGCCGGCACATCGGCCCGGTGCAGAGAAGCCGCTCCGCCGCCGAGCCGTCGGCCTCGGGGTACGAGAGCGCGTTGGGGACGAGGCCAGGCGTCGGCTTGTGGCCAAAGATTCCGCAGAAGAAGGCCGGGGTGCGGATCGAGCCGCCGACGTCCGAGCCCAGGCCCAGCGGCGAGCCTCCGGAGCCGATCGCGGTGCCCTCGCCGCCCGATGAGCCGCCGGCGGTCCGGGCAGGGTCATACGGATTCCGGGTCCGGCCGTAGACGCGGTTGCCGCTCTCCGGCCACATGCAGAGCTCGGACGTATTCGTGAGCCCCATCAGGATCGCGCCGGCGCCGAGCAGCCGCTCGGCGACCGGAGCCGTCTCCTCACAGCGGAAGTCGCGGCGCTCGATCAGGCCCGTGGAGTTCGGCATCCCGGCGACCGAGATCGCCTCCTTGATCGTGCACGGCACGCCCAGGTACGGCGGCAGCTCCTCGTCGTCGGCAGCGGCAGCGATCCGTGCGTCGGCCTCCTCGGCCTCTTCGAGCGCCTCCTCGAACCGCGGCACCGCGACCGCGTTCAGGCGCGGGCCGATGGCGCGCAGGCGCTCGACGTGGGCGCCGACGACCTCCCGCGAGCTGACGTCCCCGCGACGGATCGCCGCGGCCAGTTCGAGCCCGGAGCGCTCAGTGAGCGATTGAACCTCAGTTGCCGTTGCCACGCGCGAAGCGTAATCACGGCGGGACCCGGCGGCGCCGGGTGCCGGTCAGCAGCGCCGCGGGAGCTTCTCGTCGAGGCTCTCGATTCGCCCGTCGAGGACGGTGGCGTTCACGCGCAGGTCCGTGCCGCCGCCCCGGTCGAGCCGCCCGGGCGCAAGGGATGCCGAGACCGGGGGAGAGGGATCGGCGCCGACGCGCCTGCCGTCGGCGAACAGCTCCGCCGAGATGGCCTCATCGGCATCGGCGCCCTGCAGTTCAATCCCGATCGCCTTCGAGGTGCAGCGCCTGCCGTCCAAGCGCTTCGTGTCGACCGTGAGGTCCAGCTTCAGCCGCGGCGTCGACCGGCAGGCCTCCCCGGCGCATGCCTTGAGCCGGCCGAGGAGGCGGGAGAGCGCGCCCCTCACCTCCGTGTAGGCCGGATCGGCGTGCTTGCTCTCCAGTTCGTAGGGATCGACGGGGAGGTCGTAGAGCTCAGCCTCGCCGTTCGGGTATTCGGCGTACAGGTAGCGGTCCGTTCGCACGGCCTGGTAGCGCGGGATGAGCGGGTCGAAGCAGGCCTCACCGGAGCCGCACCAGTTCTCGATCAGGATCGCGCGACCCGGCTCGAGGTGAGGATCGGCGGCGATCTCCCGGAGTGAGTGGCCGTCCTGGGTCCGTCCGGGGTCGGCGCCGGCGTAGTCGAGGACGGTGGACGCGAGGTCGATGTTGGCTACGGGCTGCGAGCGCGTCACGCCCCGCGGCACGCCGGGCCCGCGCACGATGAGCGGCACCCGGATCGACTCCTCGTAGAGGTACTGCTTGCGAGCGCGGATCCGGTGCTCGCCGAGCAGGAACCCGTTGTCGGCGGTGAACAGGAAGAGCGTGTCGTCGAGCTCGCCGGAGCGGCGCAGGGAGTCGACGACCGTGGCGACCATGTCGTCGACGGCCAGCAGGCTCTCGAGCCGGTCCCGGTAGCGCTCCTCGAGGTTGGCCGCGGGGTTGTTCCCGATCGAGTTCAGGTTGCGGATTGCCTCCGGCTTGTCGGAGACGTCGGCCTCGTTGAACGAAGGGGGCCGGGGGAGCACCTCGGCGGCGAAGGCGCCCTCGTGGCGGGGCGCCGCGCGCGGGCCCGGGCCGTCGTCGTCCTCGAGCCCGCCCTCGCCGTGCGGCGCGAGCGGCGCGATGGAGAGGAAGAACGGCTTGCGCTTCGGCGCGCGCCGCCCGATCAGCTCGGCGGCCTTCTGCCCGTACACGTCGGTCTGGTAGGTCGCCGGGTCCTCGATCGTCTCCTCGCCGTAGGTCGTCAGGGCGCCGTTCTCGTTCAGCGTGTAGCCGTGCATCCGGTAGGTGGAGGGGTCGACAGAACCGCGCCACTCGCTCCAGCCCGGCGGGACCTCAGTCGGCACCGTGCGGCCGTACCCGTTCAGGTACTTGCCGATGTGGGCGGTGTAGTAGCCGGCCGATTGCAGCCAGACCGGCAGCGTCGAGGTGCCGTCGAGCGCCGAGAAGCCACCGTTCGGGTCGCCGTTGCGAAGGACGCCGTGGTTGTGCGCGTACTGGCCCGTCAGATAGGTGGAGCGGGATGGGCAGCAGAGCGGGTTGGAGGCGAAGTTGTTCGCGAAGGAAACACCCTCGTCCGCGATCAACCGCTGGGTTTGCGGCATCACCCGGAGCGATTCGACGGTCTGGTCGTCGGTCATCAGGACGACGACGTTCGGCCGCTCGGGCTCCTCGCCCCCCTTGATCCCCGCGCCCGCCCGTTCACCGTCCGTGAGCGCGGCTGCCAGGGCGATCGTCAGCGCGAGCACCGGTACTGCGGCGAGTCTTCCCCTCACACCAGCTGAAACCCGAACGCGGATCGGATGTTTCGCCGCGCCCTAGGGCGCCAACTCGGCCCAGATGCCGCCGGGTGCGCAGCCGCCGATCTCGGGCTTGTCGCAGCGGGAGACGATCGCCCCATCCGCCTCGCGCGAGATCGTGAACTCGGTCCCCGAGGGAGAGGTGACGCCGACGTCATACGTCTGCCCGCCGCCACTCGCTGTGCTCAGGAGCACGTCGTTCAGGCCCGGGTCGAGATCGCGCAGCGCCGTCGGATCGACGCCGATGTATCCGCCTTCGTCGGCGGCGTAGGACTCCATCGCGGTCTGCGCGCGGCGGGCCGCCGCCTTCGCCGAGCTGTCGAGGTCCGCGAGCAGCTCGGCCGGAGCCTTCAGCCGCCACCGTTCGTCGATCCGGACAAGGGAGAAGGTCAACGGCGCCCCGGTCCTGGTCTCCGTTTTGACCTCGGCCGTGTCGCCGTTGGTCTCGGACGAGATCACCTTCGTCCCCGACGCGGCCAGCTTGGCCTCCTCGCCGAGTAGGACCTTGCTCGGGTTCGTGCAGCCGCTCGAGTAGCCGACGACGACCCCGTCCTCGACCACGGACTGCGGGTAGAAGTAGACCTGCGCGTCGGGCACGATCTCCTCGCATGCCGCGGGGACGTCGCCGGAGCTGACCGCGTTGCGGAAGTCGTCGATCGTCTCGGCGGGGTCGTCGGTGCCGAAGCTGCAGCCGGAAAGCAAGAGCGCCGCGGCGGCAACGGCGGCCGCGATCCGGCTCAGCGAAGCCATGTGCGCACGATCGCGTTGGCGAAGCCGAGCCCGTAGCGGACGACCGCCGGCTTCTTCGAATGCCCGTGCAGGCGCTTCTCGACGGTGACCGGGACCTCGCGGGCGGGGACTCCGCGCTTGATTGCCTCGATCATGAACTCGGAGGTGTGGAACTGCTCCTGGCGCAGCACGAGCTGCGGCAGTACGGAGGCGCGGACGGCGCGGTAGCCGTTCGAGCAGTCGGTGACCTTCGTCCGGGTGATGAAGGAGACGAGGCGGTTGAAGAAGACGATGCCGAGCTCGCGGGCGAAGTGGTTGTCGTCCGCCTCGCCGAGCACCCGCGAGCCGTGGGCCATGTCGACCTCACCCGAGAGGACCGGCTCGACCAGCCGGTCCATCTCCGAGGGGAGGTGCTGGCCGTCGGCGTCGAGGGTGACGACGACCTCCGCCTTCGAGTCGGACATCAGGCGGTAGCCGGTGCGAAGCGCGGCCCCGCCGCCGCGGTTGATCACGTGACGAGCGACGGCGACCCCGTGTTCGCGGGCGACGTCCCCGGTGCCGTCGCGCGAGCCGTCGTCGACGACGAGGATCGCCGTCTCGACCCCGCAGGAATGGGTGGGGATGCGGGCGAGCACGACCCCGAGGTTGTCCTCCTCGTTGTAGGCCGGGATCACCACCGCGACCTTGCCTCGAAAGCGCTCCGGAAGGCCGGCGGTGCGGAACTCCTCCCAGGCGATCCCCTCGAGCGCGGCCGAGAGCTCGCGGCTGATCCGCGAGCCCTGCGAGAGCGCCCGCAGGACGAGCAGGAAGAGAATCAAGATCGCGAAGACGGCGATGCCGATGATCCGCTCGCCGTTGCCCTCGTTGAAGGAGAAGGCCTCGAGGATCGTGTTGGTCAGCTCGGTGCCGCTGACGAACGCGAGCCCGGCAGCGACGACGAGCAGGATCAGGACGTCGGCATTGCGTAGCGAGCGGCGCCGCCAGATCGCAAATATCGCGATCGCGGCAGCGATGATCAGGCCACCGGCGCGCAGCGCCGTCAGCTCTGAGGGGAAGACCTGGGCGAGGAGGGGCAAAGAGGGCTCCACGAGCCGAACGAGGATACGTCGGGCGCCGGTGGTTACTTGCCAGGCGGGGCGGCATGGTCTACGTTTTGCCGCGGATGGGGAGGGGTCCCTACAGGCGTCGTGCCTTGGGCGTGCTTACCGCAGCTGCGGCAGTGCTCGCCGTCGCCATGCCCGGCTCCGCGAGCGCGGTCGAACGGGTTCAGGACGGCGGGTTCGAGGCCACAACGTGTCCGGGTCCGGACTGCACCAGCTCCTTCTGGACGGAGACCGGAACGCTGGCCTTTCTTTGCGAAGTTGGGAAGTGCAGCGGCTCGCCGTTCGCCGGCACCCATTGGCTCGCGGTTGGTGGCGACAACGTGCCGGCCGGCCAGTCTGAGAGCGGGGCGGCCACGCAGTCGGTGCAGATACCTGACGCGCCGGCGACCCTGACGTTCAAGTTCAGGATCGCCGGCGGGGAAAATGCCTTCGCCGTGGTCAGAGCACGCCTCGACGGCGCGGAGATCTTCAAGGTGGACATCTTCACCACCGGCTTCGAGAACTACGTGACGGTGACCCGCGATGTCAGCGCATTCGCCGGTCCGGGCAACCATGAGCTCCGTTTCGATATCACGTGCTCCGCGCACCCCGACTTCTTGCCGGACTCGCTATGCGCCCGATTCGACGTCGACGACGTCTCCCTGTTGACCACAGATCCGTCGTCTCCGACCGACGGGGACGGGGACGGAAGACCCGACGGAGGCGATAACTGCGCGACGGTTGCGAACCCCGACCAGGCCGATGGGGACGGGGACGGGACGGGAGACGCGTGCGACACGTCTGACCCCGGTGGCGGTAGCGGAACGCCCGCGACCTGCGCAGGGAAGCCGGCCACGATTACGGGCTCCGACGCCGAGGAGATCATCCGGGGGACTACGGCCTCTGACGTGATCGTGGCGCTGGGCGGCTCAGACGTCGTCCGCGCGGGCAACGGCAACGACATCGTCTGCGGGGGCCTCGGCAAGGACGATCTCGAGGGCCAGGGCGGCCGCGACAAGCTCTTTGGCGAGGACGGCAAGGACGAGCTCACCGGCGGCGCGGGCAAGGGAGATGTGTGCGACGGCGGCAAGGCCAAGGACGACGCCGCCCATAGCTGCGAGAAGGAAAAGAAGGTCTAGGGACAGCCGCACGAAGCGCGCGGGCGACATCGTGCCCGCTAGGCGGGATCGATGTCGCCCACGGCGGCTATTCGCGCCGCCAGCCACGCGACGGCGACCCCCGCCAACGAGATCACGATCGGCATCAGGATCAGGTTGCGGCGAGTGGATGCGAGCAGGACGGCGCCGATCGCGGTGATCCCAAGTACGAGGAGGCCGATCGCGACTGCCTCGCGGCGGCGGCGGATCGCGAGGAGAAGCAGGCCGGCGAGCCCGGCCAGGCAGATCAGGGCGTGGAGCACCTCCTGTGCCGCTCCGTCCATCCCCGGTCCCGAGCCCGACCGCCACATTCGCCAGACCTTGCGGCCCATCATCGCGGCGAAATCGAGCGGTTGCTCGGTGATCGCGTCGCCCAGGTTCTCCTTGCCGATCGCGCCGAGTGCCGCGTCGCGATCGAGCTCCGGGCGACTCGCCGCGACGGCGTCGAGGAAGGGCTGCATCGGGAGCAGGTTGACCGCTTCAGGAGGCAGGTCCGAGTCCGGGTGCGACGCGTAGAAGAGGGCGCGCTTGGTGCCGAAGTGGTCGCCGTCGCCGGGGAGGTAGGTGCCGATGAAGAGGGCCTTGCCGCCTCCTGTTGAGACCGGGACGAAGCGATCTAGCTCTATTGCGTTTCGGATCGTCCAGGGGAGGACGGCTATTCCGAAGGCGATCAGGAAAACGGCGAGGGACGAAAGCGCTCTGCGGGCGGGTCCTGTCGCCGCGGCGCCCCCCAACTTCGCCCTTTCGGGCTCGTCGGGGCCCTCCGCGACACCACCCGCCCGCTCAGGGTCTTCCCTACGTGCTCTGTAGGCCCACCACGCGGCTAGGAGTGCGAACAGGAGAGCGAAGGGGAGGTATTCAGGGCGGAACAGCGAGGTCAGGCCAAGCAATGCGCCTGGCACCAGATATGCCCAGGGAGTGCGGCCCGGGTCCGAGGCCCAGAGGTAGGCGAGCATGAAGCCGGCTAAGGAGAGCTCCGCGAAGGGCTCCGACATCAGCCGGCCGGCGTCGTAGATGAAGGCGGGGTAGATCGCGACCGCTCCGGCGGCGACCAGACCGGCGACCGCTTCGGAGACCCGAGTCCTCCGACCCCTCTGTCCCCCGTTGGCCGCGCGGGCGAGGCGGCGGGCGAGCGCGTAGACGACGAGGACGAGGGCGGCGCCGATCAAGGGCCACCAGATAGCGGGCCGCCTCCTCGCGAACGCCGCCGGTTGCCGCGTACACGGCCGTGTAGGTCAGGACTGCGCCCGGCGACCAGTCGGACTCGTTCTCCATGCCGGGCGTGCCGTAGTCGCCGGTCTTGTAGAGGTTCGCGGCGAGCGCCGAGTACGCCTCAGAGTCGGGGCCGGGAGCGGCGATCTCGTCGCCGGCGCGGACGACGCGGAGCCCCAGCGCGACCAGGACGATCACGGCGAGGACGATCAGCGTCGTGCGTCCGTGGCGCTCCGGGAGGCCTGAGAACCAGGCACGAATTCGGCCCATCGGGGGACTCTAGGCCGCTACCCTGCTGCGCCTCATGCGGATTCTCATCCTGGGTGGCGACGGATACCTGGGCTGGCCGACCGCCATGCGCTTCTCGGCACAGGGGCACGAGGTGAGCGTGGTCGACAACTTCTCCCGTCGCCGCTGGCATCACGAGCACTCGACCGACTCGCTCACCCCGATCCGTTCGCTGGGGGAGCGCATCGACGCCTGGCGCGAGCTGACGGGCGCCGAGATCCGCTCCTTCGTCGGCGACATCGAGGACGGCGAGTTCATCGACCAGGTGGTCCGCGAGACGCTGCCCGAGGCGATCGTCCATTACGGCGAGCAGCCCTCCGCGCCGTTCTCGATGATGAGCCGTCGCAACGCCGTCCTGACCCAGTACACGAACGTGATCGGGACGCTCAACCTCCTCTTCTCGATGCGCGACCGGGTCCCGGACTGTCACCTGGTCAAGCTCGGCACGATGGGCGAGTACGGGACGCCCAACATCGATATCGAGGAAGGGTTCATCGAGATCGAGCACAACGGCCGCTCGGACACGCTGCCGTTCCCGAAGCTGCCCGGCTCGCTCTATCACCTCTCGAAGGTCCACGACTCCCACAACATCCACTTTGCCTGCCGGATCTGGGGCCTGCGCTCAACCGATCTGAACCAGGGGGTCGTCTACGGCGTCTCCACCGAGGAAGCTGACCGCGACGAGCGCCTCGCGACCCGCTTCGACTACGACGAGATCTTCGGCACCGTGCTCAACCGCTTCTGCGTGCAGGCGGTGATCGGCCATCCGCTCACGGTCTACGGAGAGGGCGGCCAGACCCGTGGCTTCCTCAACATCCGCGACACCCTCCAGTGTGTCGAGCTCGCGGTGGCGAACCCGGCCGATCTGGGCGAGTACCGCGTCTTCAATCAGTTCACCGAGCAGTTCTCGGTCGCCGAGCTCGCCGATCTCGTCCGCCGCTCGGCCGGCGAGGTCGGCTACGAGGTCGACATCAGGACCTACCCGAACCCCCGCGTCGAGCTCGAGCGCCACTACTACAACGCGACCAACACCAAGCTCCACGACCTCGGCCTCGAGCCGCACCTCCTCGGCGAGGAGCTGGTCCGCTCCGTCCTGAAGATGGTCGAGGCGAACCGGGACCGCGTCATCGAGGGCGCAATCGCCCCTCGCACCCGCTGGAAGCCCGGCGAGCTCGAAGGCGCCCCGGTCTCCGAGCCCGAAGCCGCCTCGTAGCCCGAAAAACAGCCTGAGCACGTGCTCTAAGCTGCCTGCACTCATGCGTGCTGCCGATGCTCTTTGCGAAGCCCTCAAAGCCGAGGGTGTGAAGCACGTCTTCGGGATTCCCGGGGGCGCGAATCTGCCGACCTACGACGCGCTCTACGACGCGGATATCACCCACATCCAGGTGCGTCATGAGCAGGGCGGCGGGCATGCGGCAGAGGGTTACGCGAAGGCCTCGGGCAAGGTCGGCGTCGCGCTCGCCACCTCGGGCCCGGGCGCAACGAACCTCGTCACGGCGATCGCCGACGCGCACCTCGACTCGGTCCCGACCGTCTTCGTCACCGGCCAGGTGCGCACCGACCTGATCGGCACCGACGGCTTCCAGGAGGCCGACGTCACCGGGTTGACGCTGCCGGTCGTCAAGCACTCCTTCCTCGTCCAGGACCCGCGGCAGATCCCCGAGTACATCCATTCCGCTTTCCACATCGCTTCGACCGGCCGCCCCGGCCCGGTCCTCGTCGACGTCCCGCAGGACCTCTCGCGCGCCGACATCGACTACCAGCCGGCCACGGGCGAGCCCGACCTGCCCGGCTATCAGCCGACGACCTCGGGGAACATCAAGCAGATCCGCCTCGCCGCGAAGGCGCTGGCGAACGCGAGCCGCCCGGTGATCTACGCCGGCGGTGGGGTGGTCAACGCGAACGCCTCCGACGAGCTTCGCGAGCTCGCCGCCTCGGACGACCTTCCCGTCACCTGCACGGTGATGGGCCTCGGCGCCTTCCCCGCCCCGCACGAGCAGTGGCTGGGCATGCTCGGCATGCATGGCACCCGGGCGGCCAACTGGGCGATGGACCAGGCGGACCTGATCCTCTGCGTCGGCGCTCGCTTCGACGACCGGATCACCGGCAAGCTCTCCGAGTTCGCGCCGCGCGCCAAGTTCGTCCACATCGACGTCGACCCGGCCGAGATCTCGAAGAACGTCCCGGCTCACATCCCGATCGTCGGCGACGCCAAGGACGTGCTGCCGAAGCTGACGAAGGAGTACCAGGCGCTCGACCCTGACTCAAGCCGCCTCGCCGACTGGTGGAAGCAGATCCGCGACTGGCAGGAGAACTACCCGCTCGGCTACGAGGACTCCGCCGACTCCGAGATCAAGCCGCAGCTGATGGTCGAGTCGATGTACAGGGCAACGGAGGGCGACGCGATCATCGCCTCCGACGTCGGCCAGCACCAGATGTGGGCGGCGCAGTACTACCACTTCAACAAGCCCCGCCGGTGGATCAACTCCGGCGGCCTCGGCACGATGGGTTTCGGCCTGCCGGCCGCGATCGGGGCCAAGGTCGCCTGTCCCGACGAATCCGTCGTCTGCCTCGCCGGCGACGGCTCGCTGATCATGAACGTGCAGGAGATGGCGACCGCCGCTGTACACGACATCCCGGTCAAGGTCTTCCTCATGAACAACGGCTACATGGGCATGGTCCGCCAGTGGCAGGAGCTCTTCTGGGAGAAGCGCTACAGCTCCGTCGAGATGGGTCCGAGCCCCGACTGGGTGAAGCTCGCCGAGTCCTTCGGCTGGACCGCCTCGCTGGTCGAGGACAAGGCCGAGGTCGAGGGCGCGATGCGCGACGCGATCGACGCCGAGGGCCCCGTGCTGCTCGACGTGCGCGTGACCAAGGAGGAGAACTGCTATCCGATGATCCCGGCCGGCGCCGCCGCACGGGACATGGTGGGCTAGGGCGATGGAAGCCGGCACCCCCGATCTGGTTCGCCTGGAGGACCTCGAGGTCGGCTCGCAGCTGACCGGCCGCAAGCACATCCTCTCCCTGCTGGTCGAGAACCGCCCCGGCGTCCTGGCGCGGATCGCCGGCCTCTTCAGCCGCCGCGGCTTCAACATCGACACGCTCACCGTCGGCCCGACCGACGACCCGAACATCTCGCGGATCACGCTCACGCTCGACGGCGCGATTCACCCGATCGACCAGGTGACCAAGCAGCTCCACAAGCTGGTCAACGTGATCAAGATCCGCGACATGGAGCCGGGCGGGACGATCGCCCGCGAGATGGCCCTGTTCAAGATCACCGCCTCGGTCGAGTCGCGCGGCGAGATCATGCAGTTCGCGGAGATCTTCCGCGCCAAGATCGTCGAGGTCTCCCGGCGCACTCTGACCGTCGAGATCACCGGCACGCAGGAGAAGATCGACGCCTTCGAGCGGATGATCCGCCCGCACGGCCTGGTCGAGATGGCACGCACGGGCGAGGTCGCGATCGCCCGTTCCAAGCCCGACGCCTGATCCCCTCAGGCACGAGGTGTGGGACGTCCACACCTTGGTAGCCCCATGGGGCATCCGTTGCTTCTTACGGTCGATCCAGTCAATTTGGATCGACGAAAAGGAGCAAGGATGTTCAACCGCAATCGCCTCACCGCAGTCCTCGCTGTATCGCTCGGCTCACTCGCCCTCACGGCCTCCGCTTCGGCGGCCCAGCGGATCGCATCCGCGACCGGCTCGGGCATCCAATGCACGCCGGCCTCGCCCTGCGAGCTGCGCACCGCCGTCGAATCGGCCAGCGCCGGCGACGAGGTGATCGTGCGCTCGGGCCGCTACAGCCTGAGCTCGCCGCTGCAGTTCCCCGGCCTGGCCACGGGGCTCGACGTTCACGGCGAGGCCGGCCAACCGCGGCCGCGGATCTCCGCGAGCGGCGAGAACGGGATCACGATCAACGCGACCAACCGGATCGCCGATCTGGAGATCGAGTTCACCGGCCGGAACACCGGCCTCTCCCTGTTCGGCGGGCTCGCCGAGCGGGTGATCGTCCACTCCACCGGCGACAACGCCTGTGGTCCGTTCGGAGAGGGAGCAGACAGCGCGGTGCTGCGCGACAGCGTCTGCTGGAACACTCGCTCTGGCCCCGGGGGCTGGGCGATCGCGACGTCTGCCGGCTCCACCGCGCCGATCTCGATCACGCCCAAGCTCCGCAACGTCACCGCGGTGACGACCTCTCCGAGCGCGCCCGCGATTCACGCCAGCGCCGGAAACAACACCCAGATCACCGTCGATGCCCGCAACGTCATCGCGCTGGCGCCGGGAGTCGACATCAGCGCAGAGAACTATGGCGTCGGCGGATCGCGGTCGATCGTCACCCTGAGGACGTCGAGCTTCGCCAACGTCGCCGTGAGCGGCGGAGCGTCCTCGGCATCCTCACCGTCGTCGAACGGAAACCAATCCGCCGCACCGTCGTTCGTCGACGCATCGGCCGGCGATTTCCACCAGGTCGCGGGCTCGCCGACGATCGACGCCGGCAGCGTGGATGCACAGGTCGGCTTCCTCGACCTGGACCGCGCGGAGCGGATCCAGCATGGAAACGCCGACATCGGAGCCGACGAGTTCAACTACGTCGCGACCCCGTCCCCGCCCCCCGTCGATCCGCCGAGTGACCCCGGTGGAGGATCAAATCCGCCCACCGGTGACACCGACCCGCCCGATGTCTTCATCGACCGGGCTCCGGCACGCCGGACGGGCAGGCGCAAGGCGACGTTCGGTTTCACGGCCGACGAGGCCGGGGCGACGTTCGAGTGCGTCATCGACAACAAGCCGGTCCGCTCCTGCGGATCGCCGAAGCGCTACCGGCGCGTCGGCTCGGGCCGCCACGTGTTCCTCGTGTTCGCCACCGACGCGGCGGGCAACCTGGACGACTCGCCGGCCATCTACCGCTGGCGCGTCACCCGCTAGGTCGGGGGAAGCAACGACCTAGGCTGTCGGGGATGGGAAATCCCCGGCAGCCGGTCGTCGCCCCAACTGAGCCGGTCGAGCGCTTCGCGGCGCTCATCGAGCGGCTCCCGGACGACGGCAGGCGGCGCCTCGCCAGCCTCACCGTGGATCTCGGTGACGGTGCGGTCGACCCGGCGGCAGCGGTCTTTGCCTCCCGCCTCGCATCGGACCGCTGGTTCTGCTGGGAGCACCCCGAGGCGGAGTTCGCGCTGGCCGGGCTCGGCAGCGCCCACGAGGCGGTCTCGCGCGGCGAATCCAGGTTCGCCGACATCGGCCAGGCCTGCGCCGACGTCGCACGGGGCCGGATTGCGGACGAGCCGCCCGACATGCCGCGCGGTGCGGGGCCCGTCTGGGTCGGCGGGTTCGCCTTCGCGCCCGACGGCGGCGGCAGCCCGGAATGGTCCTCGTTCCCCCCGGCACTGCTCGTCCTTCCGGAGCTCGCGCTGGTCCGCGCCGGCGATCGCTGCCTGCTGACGGTTTCCGCACTTGCGAGCTCGAAGGCGGAAGGGGAGGCGGCCCTCCGCAGGATCGAGTCCCGGCTCGCCGGCGTGCGTCACGGCGAGCTACCCCTGCTCGACCCGCATCCGACCGGGGCGGTGGCGATCCGAAGCGTTCTGCCGCCCGAGCGCTACGAGGCTGCGGTCGCGTCTGCACGCGACCGGATACGGAGCGGCGAGCTCGAGAAGACCGTCCTCGCTCGCGAGGTGACCGTCGATGCGCCCGCCGCACATGATCCGGCCGCCCTCCACGGCGCCCTGCGGGAGCTCTTCCCGGCCTGCTTCTGCTTCTGCGTGGGCTCTCCCGAGGGTGCCTTCTGCGGCGCCAGCCCGGAGCTCCTCATCCGCCGCCGCGGGGCCGGAGCAGCGACCGTCGCCCTCGCGGCCTCCGCCCGACGCAGCGCGGATCCGGCGGTCGACGACCACCTGGGCGAACAGCTCCTGCGCTCGGACAAGGAACGCAGTGAGCACGCCATCGTCGCCCGACGGATCGAGCGCGCGCTGCGACCGTTCTCGGTCTGGGTCGAGGCGGGCTCCGAGCCCGGCCTCGTCAAGGTCGCCAACATCCAGCACATGGCGACCCCGATTCGCGCGCAGCTCGCCGAGCCTCGCTCGGCCGTGGAGCTCGCTGCGCTC
This sequence comes from uncultured Thermoleophilia bacterium, assembly GCA_963785155.1. Classification (GTDB taxonomy): domain Bacteria; phylum Actinomycetota; class Thermoleophilia; order Solirubrobacterales; family 70-9; genus DASUSH01. The sequence continues at coordinate 132,772 of CAWAUB010000006.1, read as the reverse complement.
CTGCATCCGACGCCCGCCGTCGGCGGCGAGCCTGCCGCTCCGGCGCTGGCGGCGATCGACGAGCTCGAGGGCATGGACCGCGGCTGGTACGCCGGCCCGGTCGGCTGGATGGACGCGGCCGAGGACGGCGAGCTGTGCGTTGCGCTGCGCAGCGCCCTGCTCCGCGACCGCCGCGCGCACCTCTACGCGGGCGCGGGCATCGTCGCCGACTCGGATCCCGCCGCCGAGCTGGCCGAGACCGAGGTCAAGCTCGGCGCCGTGCTTCCGCTGCTCGCCGGCTGAAGGATCCGCCTGCTCGGTTTTGCCTGCTCTCCTGCGGGTAGCGATTAGCTAGACATGACCGATGCTGTCCTTCAAGGCGAGGGGGCGGCTGAGGCGGGGGCGTCCTTCACGGTCGAAGGCGGACCAGGCGTCGCTGCTGAAGCAAGAGCCGCGATCGAGCCCCTGCGCTCGCGATTTGGCGACGAGGCTGCCGCCGAGATCAAGTTGATCCTCTCGGAGCTCGTGACCAACTCCTACCGCCATTCCGGCGCGCGGGACGAGGGGATCGAGATCGAGCTCCGGATCGCCGGCGACACGCTGTACGGCGAGGTTCGCGACTACGGGCGGGGTGCTCCGGCGGCACCCGTGCCAGAACTCGAGCGCGACGGCGGCGGATGGGGGCTCTTCATCGTCGACCAGCTGGCCGATCGCTGGGGAGTTCGCCGCGGTCCGCCGTCAGCCGTGTGGTTCGAAGTCTGCCTCGAGCACCGTTAGCCGCTCCGCGAGTCCGGTGACCTCGAGTAGACGCTCGACGGCGTCGCCACCCCTGATGAGCGCGAACTCATGGCCCTCGGCCTCGGCTCGCTTGTGAGCGCTGAGCAGGACGCGGAGTCCGCTCGAGTCCATGAAAGTGACCTCGCGGAGGTCGATGATCAGCCGTGCCGGGCCGCTCGCCTCGGCTTCGCTGATGCGGCCTTCGGCCTCGGGCGCGGTCGAGAGGTCGATCTCGCCCTCGAGCACCACGACGATGTCCCGCTCCTCGTTCACCTGTCGGCATTATCGCTGACCGGGACGGACGGCGCTACGGCTTCCCCAACTCGTCCGCCACTCGCGAGGAGATTCGCTGGTGGATCTCGACGTTGCGGCGGCGCCCGGTGCGGATCTCGATGATGCCCGTTCCCGCCGCCGCAGCGTCCTGAAGAGCGTCGAGGCGCTCGACCGACCGGTGCTCGAGCCCGTGGACCTGGGCGAGGTCTTTCGGCTCCACTCCGGATGGCGTTCCGAACAACGCCTCGAACTCCGCTCGGTCGAGGAGCTCGGCCTGCGGCAGGAATTCGAAGATTCCACCACCGTCGTTGTTGATCACGACGACCCGGATGGGCACGTCCGACGCCGCGACCGCGGCGAGTCCCGCGGCGTCATGGACCAGTCCGAGGTCGCCGGTGACGATCCAGCAGGGCCGGCCTGTCGCAGCGGCGGCGCCCGCGCCCGAGGAGATCAGCCCGTCGATCCCGTTCGCCCCACGGTTGCAGAGGAAGGTGACCTCGGTCGGCGCCGCCGCCAGGAAGGACTCCTGATCCCGGATCGGCATGCTCGAAGCGGTGTAGACGAGGTCTCCGTCCGCGTAGAGGCGGCCGAGCAGCGCGTGCACGCCTGGTTCGGACGGCTCGCTCTCGCCCGCCAGTTCGGCCTCGACCGCACGTGCGGCACGCTCGCCGGCGCGCAGCCAGTCGGCCGTCCAGTGGACCGCGGCGCCGGCAGCCTTCGCCGATCCGAGACGGCCCGCGATTCCCTTCGCGACCGCGGCCGGGTCGGCACGGATGATCCGGTCGGCCCGGCGGGATGGTTCGTTCCACCCGTGCGGCGCCAAAACGATCTGGGCGGGCTCGGTCTCCTCGATCCAACCGCGCAGCGACTTTGACGTCGGCATGTCGCCCACGCGCACGATGAGGTCAGGCGCCAGCGACTTCGGCCTGGCCCGAGCGATCGCGTCGTAGGCCCAGATCACCCGCGAACGATCGTGTCCACCGAGCCGCAGCTGCGAGGTCGGTTCGGGCAGGATCGGATATCCGCTCGCGGCGGCAAGCGCGGCGATCGTGCTCGGCGTGTGGCGGTCGAGCCGGCGGCCGGCGAGGATCAGCCCGCGCGGATTTTCCGCGATCACCTCGGCGAGCTCGTCGAGAATCGCCGCGCCGGCCCCGCGGGGCGGCGGAACCACCTCCGTGAGCGGCCGGTCGCCTCGGCCCTCACGGGCGAGCTCTGAACGCGCGCTCACGGTCCGGTCCTCGCTCCTCGGGGCGAGCGGCTCGCGCCAGGGCAAGTTGAGGTGGACCGGGCCTGGCCGCGGCTCGCCGCTCGCGGTGGCGTACGCGCGGCACGCGACGCTGCGGAAATAGAGGAGGCCGGTGTCATCGGCGTTGTGGTTGCCCACCTCGCAGAACCAGCGAACGGCTGATCCGTAGAGCTTGATCTGGTCGATCGTCTGCCCGGCCCCGATGCCGCGCAACTCCGGGGGCCGGTCGGCGGTGAGGACGATCAGCGGCACGCCGGCCTCATCGGCTTCGGCGACCGCCGGGTGCAGGTTCGCCGCGGCCGTGCCGGAGGTGCAGAGGACCACCGCCGGCCGCTCGCTCGCCTGGGCTGCGCCGAGGGCGACAAACCCCGCCGACCGCTCGTCGAGGACGACGCGGGTGTCGATCTCATCCTGGCGCCAGAGCGCCAGCGCGAGGGGTGTGGAGCGCGAGCCGGGGGAGAGGACCGCGAACCGGGTGCCGCAGCGCGCCAGCTCCTCGGCGAGTGCCGAGGCGAGCGCGGTGTTGGCATTCGTCGCGTCCATCTCATGCAGATGAGATCGAGCCGAACTCGGACGCGTCCACTTCGTCGGGAGGATTCGGCGTTTTCATTGCCTGAACGCTATCCCCGCATCACCGGATCCGGCAGCGTGTGAGCGCGTCTTCGTCGATCTCGACTCCGAGCCCCGGTCCTGACGGCAGGTGGAGCATCCCGTCGCGGACCTCGGGCCCGGCGGTCGCGATCGTCTCGGCGAAGAGGAGCTGCGTCGCTAGCCCGTGGGCGACATCGGCCGCCGTGCCGTCGCGGGTCATCGCGGCAGCCACCCGCCCGGCTGTGGCGATCCCGACAGGACCGTCGAGCGCACTCGAGATGTAGACCGGCATTCCCCACTCGCCGCGTTCGGCCGCCACGGGCCCGCCCACCTTGGCCAGCTTCAGGGTCGCCATCTCGCAGGCGCCGAGCGCCACGGCGCGCTCGGCGTCGGCCGGGTCACGCACGCTCTCGTCGGCCGCGAGCGGGATCCGCGCGGTCGCCGCCACCGCGGCCATCTCCTCGAGCGAGGGCACCGGTTGCTCGCAGACCTCGACGTCGAGCTCTGCGAGCGCGGCGAGAGCGGACGTGGCGGTTGCGGTGTCCCAGGTGCCGTTGGCGTCGATCCGGATTCTCGGTCCCGGTCCAAGCGCTTCGCGGACCGCACCGACCTGCGCGACGTCGGCGTCCGGGCCGACCTTCAGCTTGAAGGTCTCGAAGCCGAGCTCCCGCCAGCGCAGCGCCTCCTCGGCAACTGCCGGCGGTTCGCCCGTCGAGAGAGTCGCGTTGCAGGGAACCGGCTGCGGTGCCACCGCCTGGCCCGTGCGCCGCAGATCGAGGTCCATGAGCGCCATGGTGAGCGCGCATGCTGCCTCGGGCGAGCCGAGCTCCCGGGTGAGGTGGAAGCCCGGGATGCCGCGTGGCTCGGCCTCGCAGAGGGCCGCGAGCCGCTCGAGCTCCGCGGTGATCTCGGTAAGCGGCCGGCCCCCGCGCAGGGACAGCGAGGTCGTCTCGCCGACCCCGACCAGCTCCTCCTCGTCCGCAACGCGCACCAGGATCAGCTCCCGCCGATCGAGCCGGCCACGAGCGGTGACGTACGGCTCCCGGAACGGCAGCGCGTACGGGATGACCTCGATCCGACGGATGACCATTCAGGCGATCGCGATCAGCAGGCCCGCCGAGAGGAGAACGCTGAAGACACCAAGGAGCGCGCCGGTCTGGGCGAGCGCCCTGTTCAGCGACGGACCGTCGCTGTGCCCCGCGACGAGCATCACCGGTCCCCGGATGAGGGGAACGGAGAGGTAGGCGAGGGCCGCCCAGGCGGGGCCTCCGGCGACGAGCAGGGCGATCGCGAGGAAGGCGTACGCGCCCAGGACCAGCGCGAAGTAGAGGCGGCGGGCCCGGTCGCGCCCGAGCTTGACCGCGAGCGTCATCTTGCCCGCGCGGCGGTCGGTGTCGATGTCGCGAACGTTGTTGACCACCAGGATCGCCGTCGAGAGCATCCCGACCGGGATCGAGAGCAGAAACGGGAGCCACTCGAGCTCCTCGAGCTGGACGTAGTAGGAGCCGTTGACCGCGACGAGGCCGAAGAAGAGGAAGACGAACAGCTCGCCGAGCCCGGCGTAGCCATACGGCCGAGGGCCACCGGTGTAGAGCACGCCGGCGAGGATCGACACCGCGCCGACCACCAGGATCACCGGGCCGGCCACGACCGCGAGGTAGATGCCCGTGGCCAGCGCCGCGGCGAACGCGAGCCAGGTCGCGACGAGGACCCGGCGCGGGGTCACAAGGCCGGCGGCGGTCACCCGCACGGGGCCGAGCCGGTCGACGTCGTCCGCGCCGCGCTTCGCGTCTGAGTAGTCGTTCGCGAGGTTGGTCCCGATCTGGATCAGGATGCTGCCGGCGAGCGCGGCGAGGAAGGGGCCCACGCGCAGCTCCTCCGAGGCCTCGACGGCCGCCGCGGTGCCGACAAACACAGGCGCGATCGCCGCGGGCAGCGTCCGCGGCCGCGCCGCCATCAGCCAAAGGCGAAGATCAATCCGTCGGCTGCTCCGCTTCGCGTCCGCGGCCGCCGGGTCCCGCTTCACGGCCGGCGGGGTACTTCGAAAAGTCCGGCCGGCGGCCCTCCTGGTAGGCGTTCCGGCCCTCCTGGCCCTCCTCGCTCATGTAGAAGAGGAGCGTCGCGTCGTGCGAGAGCTGCTGGAGACCGGTCAGGCCGTCCTCCTCGGCGTTGAAGCTCGCCTTCTGAAGCCGCAGGGCGAGGGGGGAGAGGTGGCCCATTTCCCGGCACCAGGCGACGGTCTCGCGCTCCAGCTCGCCGATCGGCACGACCGTGTTCACCAGGCCCATCTGCAGCGCCTCCGCGGCGTCGTAGAGCCGGCAGAGGAACCAGATCTCCTTCGCCCGCTTGACGCCGATGTTGCGGGCGAGCAGGCTCGCGCCGAAGCCGCCGTCGAAGCTGCCGACCCTGGGTCCCGTCTGCCCGAAGACCGCGTTCTCCGCCGCGACCGTCAGGTCGCAGACGAGGTGGAGGATGTGACCGCCGCCGACCGCGTAGCCCGCGACCATCGCGACGACCGGCTTGGGCAGCCGGCGGATCTGGACGTGCAGGTCGCCCACGTCGAGCCTGCCGACGCCCTGCGACGCGACCTCGTCATCCCCGATGTAGCCGTCGTCGCCGCGGATCCGCTGGTCCCCGCCGGAGCAGAAGGCGTCGTCGCCGGCACCGGTGAAGATGATCTGGCCGACCTCGAGGTCGTCGCGGGCGCGGCCGAACGCGTCGCGGAGCTCGGCGAGGGTCTGCGGCCGGAAGGCGTTGCGGACCTCGGGCCGGTTGATCGTGATCTTCGCGATCCCCTCGGCCTTCTCGTAGAGGATGTCGCCGAAGTCGCCCGCCGACGTCCACTCGATCGGCGCGTAGAGCTCCTCGCGGGAGGGGGCATCCTTGTGCGGCGTCGGCATAGGCTGCCGGGACGATAGCCAGCGACCACCGGCGGAAGCAGTGAACCTCGACAACTGGCTCGCCCAGCGCGCCCAGACCTGCCCCGATCGCCCCGCCCTCGTCTCGGCCGGGGTCGAGCTGACCTTCGAGGAGCTCGAGTCGGAGGCGACAGCGGTCGCGCGCCGGCTCGCGGGACGCGGCGTGCGCCGCGATGCGACGGTCGCGCTGGAGCTGGATCCTGGCCCGGAGCTCGTGGTGCTGCTTCACGCCCTGATGAAGCTCGGCGCGATCGCCTACCCGCTCAACCCGCGGCAGACGGCCGCCGAGCGTGAAGCGGAACTCGAGCGCGCCAACCCGATCCTGCTCGTCTCCCGGCCCACCGACCTGGCGACGACCGAGGCCGACCTCCCCCTGCTCGGGGAGCACGACCTGAACGCGATCCACTGCCGGATCCTGACCAGCGGAACGTCGGGGCGGCCGCGGCCCGTCGGCCTGACCTACGGGAACCACCTCTGGAGCGCTGTCGGCTCCGCCTTCAACCTCGGCATGGAGCCGAGCGACCGCTGGCTCTGTTGCCTGCCGATGCACCACGTGGCAGGCCTCTCGATCGTCATGCGCAGCGTCATCTACGGGACAACCGTGGTGGTCCACGACGGCTTCGACGTCGACGATGTCGCCTCATCGCTCGAAGGCGACGGGGTCACCCTGATCTCCGTGGTCGCGACCCAGCTGAGCCGCCTGCTCGAGGCCGGGGTGGACCTGCTGCCGCTGCGGGCGGTGCTCGTCGGAGGCGGTCCGGTGCCCGACGAGGTCCTCGAGGAGGCGATCGGTCGTGGCGCGACGGTGGTCCAGACCTACGGGATGACGGAGACCGCATCGCAGGTGACGACCCTTGCGCCGGCCGACGCCGGCCGAAAGCTCGGCTCGGCAGGAAGGCCGCTCCTGACCACCCACCTGCGGATCGAAGACGGCGAGATCCTCGTCCAGGGACCGACAGTCGCGCCCGGTTGCGCCGACGAGGAGGGCTGGCTGCACACTGGCGACCTCGGCCGGATCGACGAGGAGGGCTTCCTCTACGTGACCGATCGCCTGGGCGACATGATCGTGACCGGCGGGGAAAACGTCATGCCCGCAGAGGTTGAGGAGGTCCTCCTGCGCCACCCCGCGGTAGCCGATGCCGCAGCGGTCGGCCGCTCCGACGCGGAGTGGCAGGAGGCGGTCGAGGCCGTCGTCGTCCTTCGCGAGGGCGCGGAGGCGAGCTCCGAGGAGCTGCGCCTGCACTGTTCGCAGACCCTGGCCGGGTTCAAGGTGCCGAAGCGCTTCGAGTTCGTCGGCGAGCTACCGCGGACGCCCTCGGGCAAGCTGCTGCGCCGGGCGCTCCGCTGATCGTCGAATAGCATGCCGCGCCGATGAGTGACGAGAAGGACATCTTCTATGACGACGACGCCGACCTCTCCCTACTCGAGGGCAAGACGGTCGCGATCCTCGGCTACGGCTCGCAGGGCCACGCGCACGCGCTCAACCTGAAGGAGTCCGGCGTCGACGTGGTCGTCGGACTGCGCCCCGACTCCTCGAGCCGCGCGGAGGCCGAGGCCGCCGGGCTCGAGGTCGTGGACGTCGCCGATGCCGCCAGCCGCGGCGACATCGTGATGATCCTGCTCCCCGACGAGAAGCAGGCGGAGGTCTGGGAGGCGGAGATCAAGGACGGGATCGCCCCCGGCGACCTGCTCATGTTCGCCCACGGCTTCTCCATCCACTTCGAGCAGATCGACCCGCCCGCCGGCGTCGACGTCGGCATGGTCGCTCCCAAGGGCCCGGGCCACCTCGTCCGCCGCCAGTACGAGGAGGGGCGCGGTGTGCCCTGCCTGATGGCGGTCCACCAGGACGAGTCGGGCACGGCCAAGGACCTCGTCCTCGCCTACGCGAGCGGGATCGGCGGCGGTCGAGCCGGCGTCATCGAGACCACCTTCAAGGACGAGTGCGAGACCGACCTCTTCGGCGAGCAGTCAGTCCTCTGCGGCGGCGCCACCGAGCTCGTCCGCGCCGGCTTCGAGACCCTGGTCGAGGCGGGGTACGACCCGCGCCTCGCCTATTTCGAGTGCCTGCACGAGCTGAAGCTGATCGTCGACCTGATGTACGAGCAGGGGATCTCCGGCATGCGCCACTCGATTTCGAACACCGCCGAGTACGGCGACATGACCCGCGGCCCACGGGTCATCGGGGACGAGACCCGCGCCGCGATGAAGAAGATCCTCGCGGACATCCAGTCGGGCGAGTTCGCCAAGGAGTGGATCGCCGAGAACCGTGCCGGCGGCGAGAACTTCGACCGGCTGCGCACCGAGCAGGCGGATCACCAGATCGAGCACGTCGGCGGCGACCTACGGTCGATGATGCCCTGGATCAAGGAGAAATAGCGATGACTGAGCTTCCCGCCGTGCCCATGACCGCCGACCTCTCGACCGAGCTCCAGGACTACCCGGTCCAGGCCGGCGTGGTCCACCAGGAGGAGTACAGCCGCTTCATGCCCCTGGTCAAGTGGCTGCTCCTGATCCCGCACTACTTCGTCCTCATCTTCCTCGCGCTCGGCGCCCTCGGGGTCGGGATCGTGGCCTTCTTCGCCGTCCTCTTCACCGGCCGCTACCCCGAGGGGATGTGGAACTACATCGTCGGCGTGCAGCGTTGGGCGCTGCGCGTCTCGACCTACCACTACCTGATGGTTGACGAGTACCCGCCCTTCTCGCTGGATGACGATCCTTCGTATCCCACCCGCTACGTCGTTGCCTACCCAGAGCAGGTCGAGCGCTGGCGCCCCCTCGTCGCGTGGCTGCTGATCTTCCCCTACGCGATCGTCTCGGCGTTCCTCATATGGGTTGCGGCGATCATCGCGATCATCGCGTTCTTCTCGATCCTCTTCACGACGAGGTTTCCGCGTGGGATGTTCGAGTTCGTCGAGGTCGCGCTGCGCTGGCAGGTGCGCGCGGGCGCCTATGCCTACTACCTCGTCACGAAGTACCCGCCGTTCGCCTGGGGCTAGGCGCCATGGATAAAACCGAGGCCACCCCTGCTCGCCCGCCAGTCGTCAGTCAGGCCGAGTGGGACGCGGCTCGGACGGCCTTGCTCGAGCGCGAGCGGGATGTCGCCGCCGCGACACACGAGCTCGCCGCCGCGCGGAAGCGCATGCCGATGGTGCGGGTGGAGCATGACTACGCGTTCGAGGGTCCTGATGGGCAGCGGTCACTGCCCGAGCTGTTCGACGGGCGCAGTCAGCTGATCCTCTACCGGTTCTTCTTCGAGGAGGGTGTCGACGGTTGGCCCGACGCTGGGTGCGTTGGCTGCTCGTCCGTCGCCGATGGGATCCCCGAGCTCGGCCTACTTCACGCCCGCGACATCACCTTCGCCATGGCGTCGCCGGCACCCCAAGCGAATCTGCAGCGCTACGCCGAGCGCATGGGCTGGACCGACGTGCCCTGGTACACGATCAGCAGCGAGCGCTTCTCGGCTGACTTCGGCGTCGACAAGTGGTTCGGCTTCAACGTCTTCCTGCGCGACGGCGACGACGTCTACCGCACCTACTTCCTGCAGCACGGAGCGATGGTCCAATGGATCGGCAGCCTGTGGAGCCTGTGGTCCTTGACGCCCTATGGCGGGCAGTCCGACGACGAGGACCTGCCCGATGGCTGGCCGCGGGCGCCGGGGTCGTTCTGGTTCCGCCGCGCCGACGAGTTCGACGAGCCGCCGCCGTCGGCTACTCGCCCATCGCCTTGATCACCAGCCGCTTCGGGCGGCGGCCGTCGAACTCGACGTAGAAGATCGCCTGCCAAGGACCGAGGTCGAGCCTGCCCTCGGTCACGGGCACGATCACCTGGTGGTGGACGAGCAGGTTCTTCAGGTGGGCGTCCCCGTTGTCCTCGCCGCCCCGGTGGTGGCGGTAGTCCCCGCCCTCGGGTAGGAGCTCGCGCGCAAGCTCGTTCGACGGCTCGGCCCAGCTGGGCGGCGCGAGCTTGTCGAGCCATTCCAGCGCGTCGGCCTGGATCCCCGGCTCGTCGTCGTTGATCCAGACGCCCGCGGTGATGTGCATCGCCGAGACCAGCACCATGCCCTCCGCGATCCCGGCCGCGTCCACGGCGGCCTGCACGTCGTCGGTGATCCGGACGAACTCGCGGCGTTCCGCGGTCTCGAAGGTGCGGTAGGCGGTGTGGGTCTTCACCCGGGGTCGGCGGGGCCGCCCGGCGTGGGGAACGAGCGGCCGTCGGGAGCCTCGCCGTCGGGCAGATGGCCGTCGCGGCCCACGTAGCCGTCCTTGCCGCCGACCACCACGTAGACGGCGTCGACCTCACCCACGTTGCGGATGCTGCGCACCGTCCTGGCGTCGACTCGGGCGAGGCCACCGGCGCCGAGCCGATGGGTATCGCCTTCGCCGAAGATCATCTCGATCGTGCCCTCGTGGACGAAGTAGAGCTCCTCCTGCTCGTCGTGATAGTGGCCGCCGGTCTCCCAGCCGACCGGGAGGACGATCGCGTTGACGCCGAACGCCGTCACGCCCAGCTCGCGGCGAACCTTGCGGAACCCGTATCCGTCGCCGAGCGCGGCGAGGGAGCCGACCGCGTAGCCCTCGCCCTCGGTGACGTCTATCTCCTTCTCCTCACCCATTCGCCGCAGCCTATCCGGGGCTCCGAACGGGTGGCGTGACGACCAGTGGCCGTGATACGAATGAGCGACGCAGGGTCCAACCGATGGGGGCGTCCGCCTCCGCGAGACAGGAGGAACCAGGAATGGGGACACCACCGCAGCCGCCGCCACCGCAGCCCCCACCGCCGGCCCCACCGCCTGTAGCGCCGCAACAGCCGGGCGCACAGGGGCCGGGAGCTCCGGGAATGGCGGTTGCGGGCTTCGTCTGCGGCCTCGTCGGGATGATCCTCGCCGTCATCGGCGTGTGCTTCTTCATCGGCGGCCCGCTGGCCATCGTCGGGGTCGTCCTCTCGGTGGTAGGCAGGAATCAGGCGCGGGAACGCGGCGCTCCCCAGGGTCTCGCCACGGCCGGCCTGGTCACGGGCATCATCGGCACGATCGCGGGCCTCATCTGGCTGATCGTCGCGATCACGGCGGACGATTCCGACTTCGATTCGGACTTCGATTTCGACACGTCGATCGCCCTGCCCCTGATGTTCGTCGGTGCGAAGCTCTCTCGCCTGACCAGGCGAGGCGACCAGAACTGAGCATCGCCGGAACTGCGATCGGTCCCGCGGCGCCCAGCCGCGGGACCGCGCAGCGATTCGCTCTCGGCATCGGAGTGACGCTCGCGGGCATCGTTCCGTTCGCGCTCGCCCTGTTCGCCTGGGAACCCCACGGAGATGGGCTCGGTGGGGCAGGCCTGCTCGGCCCGTGCCCGTTCCTCGAGGCGACCGGAATCCCTTGCCTCGGCTGCGGCGGGACCCGGGCGTTCTACTTCCTGGTCCACGGCGACACCCGGTTCCTGGACTACAACTGGGCCTGGCCGCTCGTGGCGATCGGCGTCGTCGCGTTCGGGGCCCTTCTCGCGGTTCGAGCGCTCCGGAACCGCCCGCTCGCCGGCGATCGCATGACAGGCGTAGCGAGGCTCTATTCGGCACGGCCAGTGTTGATGGCCGCCGTGACGGTGGGCCTCCTGATGCTGCCGTGGCTCGTCGCCCTCGCGAACCGCGACGCGATTCGCCTCAGCTGAGGCGAGCCCCCTCGACGACATGTGGGCGTGATACGAATGCGCGACGCAGGGTCCAATCTGACGGGGGCGTCCGCCCCCGCTGAAACAGGAGGAAAAAGGTATGGGGACACCCCCGCAACCACCGCCGCCCGCCCAGCCGCCGCCCGTGGCGCCCCAGGCTCAAGGCACCCCAGGAATGGCAATCGCCGCGCTCGTCTGCGGCCTGATCGGACTGGTCACCTCATGGCTGGTCTTCGGAGTAGTTCTCTCGATCCTGGCGATCATCTTCGGGGTGATCGGCAAGCGTCAGGCCGAGGAGCGCGGAGGCCAGGGCTCCGGGATGGCGATCGCGGGCATCGTGACCGGCGTCATCGGGATCCTGATCCTGATCCTCGTCATCGTCGTCGGCGTTGCAGCGTTCAACGAGGCCGAGGATGAGCTCGAGGAGCTGAACGAGCAGTTCTCGACCACAACGTTCGAACTGAACTTCGTGATCGGGGCGTTGCTACTCCGCAACAAGGTGATCGCGCCGATCCGCCGCATTCGCGGTTGACGGACCTCCGCAGGCTCGCGCTTCCAGGCGCGGTGCTTGCGGTGCCCGTAGCGGCGACCGGGCTACCCGGGCTTATGCCCGGGTGCCCGGTCCTCGCGCTCACCGGGCTCCCCTGTCCTACCTGCGGCGCCACCCGCGGAGTGAGCCTCCTCTTCGAGGGCGACCCGGCGTTCCTGCGCTACAACGCGTTCTGGGCCGTGGCGATCGCGCTCGCCGCAGCCTGGGGCGTCCTCGCGCTGTGGCGCGGGTTCCGCGGCCGGCCGCTCGCCGGCCCGGTCCTGGCGCCGGTGGCCGGCCGCCTGCGCGCAAGTCCGGCGGCAATCGTCGCCCTGACCGCGACCCTCGCCGTCGCCGGCTGGATTACGGCTATGGTCAATCTCGAGACGATCCGACCGCTCTGAGGAGTCGAAAACTTGCAGGACGATCCCAACCAGCCAACCGAGCCGATCCAGCCCGCGCCCCCGGTGCCGGTGACCCCGGCGACGCCCCCGGGCTGGTACGCGGACCCGAACGATCCGTACACGCAGCGTTACTGGGACGGATCGCAGTGGACGGACAACCGCGCCCCAGGGGCCGCCGCCGTGGCCCCGAAAGCGCCGACGAACGGCCAGGCGATCGCCTCGATGGTCCTGGGGATCCTCTTCCTCTGCGGGATCGGCTCGATTCTCGCGTTGATCTTCGGCCACCAGGCGAAGCGCGAGATCGAAGCGTCGAACGGGGCCCAGGGCGGCGAGGGGATGGCTCAGGCCGGCATCGTCCTCGGCTGGATCGGCATCGGCCTCGCCCTCGCGTACGTGCTCTTCTGGGTCCTCCTCGCCGGCGGCGGGCTGTTCTTCAGCGGCGTCGAGTGACCCGCTGAAGAGCCCCGCGGACCAGCCCCTATTCTGAGCCGCCCATGAGCGACGGCGACGCAAATCCGTTCCTGAAGCAGTACCTGATGACCGCGGGCCCGACCCCGCTGCCGCCGAGCGTCAGCCAGGTCATGGCGGAGCCGATCCGCTATCACCGGGCGCCGGCGTTCGTCGAGGTCTACGCGCGGGTGCTGGCGGACCTGCCGAAGGTCTTCCAGACCGCCAACGACGTGCTCTGCTTCGCGGCGTCCGGCACCGGCGCGATGGAGTCCGCGGTCGCGAACCTGATCGGTCCCGGCGACCCGGCCGTGGTCGCCTCGTGCGGCAAGTTCGGCGAACGCTGGGCGGAGCTCTGCGACGCCTACGGCGCCGAGACCGGCCACCTCGAGGTCGAATGGGGCGAGCGGATCGAGCCCGAGCGGCTCGACGAGTTCATCGCATCGCGTGAGCGGGCGCCACGAGCGGTCTACCTGACCCAGTCGGAGACGTCAACAGGCGTGCTGAACGACATCAGGGCCCTGAACGAGGTCGCGACCTCGCACGGAGCCGTCCTGTGCGTCGACGCCGTCTCCGGTCTCGGCGCCGCCGATCTGCCGCAGGACGAGTGGGGCGTGGACGTCGTCGTGTCCGGCTCCCAGAAGTCGCTGATGTGCCCGCCGGGGCTCGCCTTCGCCTCGGTTTCCGACAGAGCAATGGCGCTCGCCGCCGAAACCAATGGCAGTGGCCCACCCACCCGCTACTACCTGGACTGGGCGAAGACGGCGAAGGGTCAGCGCGAGGATCCGCCGAACTCCGCCTTCACTCCGGCGGTGACGCTCTTCATGGGCCTTGACGTCGCCCTCCAGATGATTCTCGAGGAGGGTCTGCCGCGGGTGTTCGCCCGCCACGCCGTGCTCGCCCGCGCCGCGCGGGCGGGGATCGAGGCGCTCGGGCTCGAGCGCTTCGGACCCGACGACGAGCGCGCGAACGTCGTCACCGTCGCCTCGCTCCCGGATTCGATCGACGGCGCGAAGGTGCCGAAGCTGATGCGCGACCGCTACGGCGTCACCGTCGCCGGCGGCCAGGGACACCTCAAGGGGAAGATCGTCCGGATCGCCCACTGCGGGTACTTCGGCGCGTTCGACATCATCGTGGCGCTGAGCGCGCTCGAGATCGTCCTCCGCGACCTCGGCCACGACTCCGAGCCGGGCGCCGGTGTCGCGGCGGCCCAGGGCGTCTTCGCCGAGTCAGGCGCACCGGAACCGGTCGCGGGCTGAGCAGAGCCGAATGAATACCGCCGAATCCTCCGCTTCGCGTCCGGTTCGGCTCGATCTCATCTGCATGAGATGAGCGACCGCGCCAAGGTCCTGGTCAAGGAGAAGATCGCCGAGTCCGGCGTCGATCTCCTGCGCGAGGATTTCGATGTCGAGCTGGGACTCGACTGGGACGACGACGAGCTGGCGAAGCGAATCGGCGAGTTCGACGCGATCCTGATCCGCTCCGGGACGAAGCTGACCGCCGACCTGATCGAGCGCGCCGACCGCCTGCGCGCGATCGGCCGCGCGGGCACCGGCGTCGACAACGTCGACCTCGACGCGGCCACGAAGCGCGGGATCATCGTCGCCAACGCTCCCGAGTCGAACTCCGTGGCGGCGGCCGAGCACACGATCGCGATGGCGCTTGCGCTCTTCCGCAACGTCCCGCAGGCGCACGGCTCGCTCGTCGGCGGCGAGTGGGCGCGCTCCCGTTACGGGGGCAATGAGCTCTACGGCAAGACGCTCGGCGTGATCGGCTTCGGCCGGATCGGCCAACTGGTCGCCCGCCGCGCGCAGGCCTTCGACATGGACGTGGTCGGCTTCGACAAGTTCGTCTCCCAGGAGCGTTTCCGCGAGCTCGGGGTCGAGGGGGTCGAGACCAGCGAGGAGCTCTACGAGCGCGCCGACCTGATCACGATCCACCTGCCGAAGACCCCGGAGACCGTCAACTGGATCGACGCCGACGCGATCGCGCAGATGCGCGACGGGGTGCGCATCGTCAACTGCGCCCGTGGCGAGCTCGTCGACCTGGAGGCGATCGCGGCCGGCCTCGAGTCGGGCAAGATCGCCGGCGCGGCGCTGGACGTCTTCCCGGAGGAGCCGTTCACCTCACACCCGATCTTCCAGCGCGACGACGTCGTCGTCACCCCGCACCTGGGCGCATCGACGGCCGAGGCACAGGATCGCGCCGGCGTCGTGACCGCCGAGCAGGTTCGCGCCGCGCTGAACGGCGGCGTCGTGACCAACGCCGTCAACATCGTCTCGGTCAGGCCGGAGACGATGGAGGCGCTCGCGCCCTTCGTCCCGCTGTGCGAGAAGCTCGGCCGGCTCGCCACGGGCCTGGCGGGCGGCGCGGGGGGGCGCATCGAGGCCCACTTCTACGGCCGGATCACCGACCACGACACGCGCCTGCTCGGCATCTCCGTCCTCGCCGGGATCCTCTCGGGCCATACCGAGGAGCCGGTCAACCTCGTGAACGCCCCCGCGATGGCCGAGGAGCGCGGGATCGAGCTAGTCGAGGTGACCGAGGCCGGCTCGGAGGACTTCACCGAGCTGATCGCGGTGCGGGTGACCGACGGCTCCGGCGAGACGGTCGAGGTCGCGGGCACCGGGGTCGGCCCGCGCAACGTGCCCTACCTGGTGCGCGTCTGGGGGCAGAGCTTCTACATGCCCTTCGCGGACCACCTGGCGATCTTCCGGTACGCGGACCGGCCCGGAATGATCGGCCGCGTGGGCACCGCCTTCGGCGAGCACGGCGTGAACATCGTCTCCGCCGCGGTCGGAGCCGAGACCTCCGAGGCGGCTGTGATGGCCCTGACCACGGACGCCCCCGTTCCCGCCGAGGTCGTGGCGGAGATCGCCGGCGGCGAGGGCTTTGCGGAGGGCTACGCAGTCGAAGTCTGAGACGGTCCAGCGGTGAGCTCCGAGCATCCCCGCCGGATCTTCCTCGACGACCAGCGCATCCTCGCCTTCGACGAGCACGGCGACCCCGACGGCGTCCCCGTCTTCAGTTTCCACGGTGGGGTCAGCTCCCGCCTCGACGCCGCGCCACTGGACGATGCCGCTCGCGCTGCCGGCGTCCGCCTGATCGCGCCCGACCGGCCGGGGTCGGGCCTCTCGGACGCCCAGTCGGGCAGGACCCTGCTCGATTGGCCCAGCGATGTGGCGGCCCTGGCCAACTCGCTCGAGATCGAGCACTTCGGGGTGGTCGGCTGGTCGCTCGGCGGCCAGTACGCGGCCGCGTGCGCGTTCGCGCTGCCGCGCCGCGTGAGGAGGGCGGCGATCCTGGCCGGGGTTGTCCCGTTCGAGGTCGTGCCCTCCCGCCGCGGCCTGACCTGGCCCGACCGGGGGATGCTCACGCTCAGCCGCTGGGCACCGCCGCTCGCAACGGTCTCGCTGTGGCTCGCCATCGGCCGCCCCTCCGTCGAGCGGCTGCAGAAGACCGTGGCCCGCCACTCATCGGCCGCTGATCGCCGTGCGATGGGGGAGGACGATCCGCCGACATCGACCGCTGAGGCGATGAAGCAGGCGATCCGCGCCGGGACCCGGGGCGTGATCGGCGACTACCGGATCTGGAGGCGCAATTGGGGCTTCTCTCTGAAGGCGATCGAAGTCGAGGTGGGCGTGTGGCAGGGGGACGCCGACAGCCTCGTGCCGGTCTCCGATGCCGAGGCGCTGGTCGAGCTGATCCCGAACGCGGGCCTCGCCCTGCGGGCCGGTGAGGGGCACGTGTCGCTCCAGCGGAACCTCGCGCCCGAGTACCTGGCCTGGCTCGCGGACGGGTTCGAGGAATAGAGTCGACGAACGATGCGCGCTGTGGTCATCACCAAGCACGGGCCGCCCGAGGTGCTGAAGGTCGAGGAACGTCCCGATCCGGCGGTCGGCCCAGGCGAAGTCAGGATCGCCGTTCGCGCGGCCGGGATCAACTTCGCCGACACGATGGCCCGCGCCGGCGTCTACCCCGACGCGCCCAAGCCGCCGTCCGTCGTCGGCTACGAGGTCGCGGGCGAGGTCGAGTCGGTCGGCGACGGGGTGGAGGGGCTCGCGGTGGGCGACCGGGTTCTCGCCGGGACTCGCTTCGGTGGCTACGCGGAGCTCGTCTCCGTGCCCGCCGACCAGGTCGTCCCGATGCCCGAGCGGCTCTCGTTCGAGCAGGGCGCGGCCTTCCCGGTCAATTACTGCACCGCCTATGCGGGCTTCGTGATCATGGGCGGCCTCAAGGCGGGGGAAAGGGCGCTGATCCACGCCGCGGCGGGAGGCGTCGGGATCGCCGCGACACAGATCGCCAAGGGCATCGGCGCGGAGATCTTCGGCACCGCCTCGCCTTCGAAGCACGACGCGATCCGCGCCCAGGGCGTCGAGCACGCGATCGACTACCGCTCCCAGGACTTCCAGGCCGAGGTGATGCGGATCACGGACGGCGAGGGCGTCGACGTGATCATGGATGCCGTCGGCCCCACGAGCTTTCGCAAGAGCTACCGCTCGCTGCGTCAGGGCGGGCGGCTGATCATGTACGGCGCGTCTGAGGTGCAGACAGGGGAGAGCCGCGACATCGGGGCGGTGATCAAGGGGTTGGTGAAGATGCCCATGGCGACGATGCCGTGGTGGCAGTCGATGAACGTGATGAACGAGAACAAGGGCGTCTTCGGCCTGAACATGCTCTCGTGGTGGGATCGCGAGAGCCTCGACCGGATGCTCGAGCCGCTCGGGCCCGAGCTCGAGTCGGGCGACCTCGAGCCGGTGGTCGCGGAGGCGTTCGCCTTCGACCGCGCGGCCGACGCGCACCGCTTCATCGCCGAGCGCAAGAACGTCGGCAAGGTCGTCCTCACTCCCTAACCCGTGGACGCCGTCGTCCTCGCAAGCATCGGCAGCGTCTTCGAGCGGGCGATCGTCGACACCGGACGCCTGCCGCAGTTCCTCTTCTTCACCTCGTTCCTCTTCAGCTGGGGCTTCATCCGCACGAGCGCCTATCTGATCCGCGCCCAGGTCGGCTGGTGGCCGGGCAACGTCGAGGTCGGCGGGACGCATATCCACCACCTCGTCTGGGGGATCATCCTGCTGATGATCACGGGCTGGATCGGCGTCACCCGCGAGCCCGCCGCCCCCTGGCACGAGATCCTCGCGGTCCTATTCGGCGTCGGCACCGGCCTGACGCTCGATGAGTTCGCCCTCTGGCTGAACCTCAAGGACGTCTACTGGTCGAAGGAGGGCCGGCGCTCCTACGACGCGGTGATCGTCGCGATCATCCTCACCGGCTTCGTCCTGGTTGGCTTCACGGCCTGGGCGGACGTCGCCAAGGGGGTGGAGGACGGCGTCGTCGCGTTCGTCGGCTTCTTCGGCCTCGTCGCGATCATCCTCGCCCTGATCAACATCGCGAAGGAGAAGTACGGGATGGCGGTCGCCTCACTCCTGATCCCGCCGGTCGGCCTCGTCGGCGCGATCCGCATCGCCCGCCCGCACAGCGTCTGGGCCCGCCTCTTCATCCGCTCTGATCGCCGCCGCGAGAAGTCGGCGGAGCGCTACGAGGGCCGCGAGAGCCCATGGTTCTGGAAGAACGAGCACCGCGGCCTGAAGCCGCAGGCCCGGGCGGGGTGATCCGCTAGCCGCGAGCGGCTACTCGGTGGCGGGCTCGGGCCGAACGGGGTACGCGCCGGCGGGGACGGGCTCGCCCTCCTCGACCTTGCGCGGCACCAGCTCCTTCAGCACCACGGCGATCGAGCCGGCGACCGGGATCGCGATCAGGGCGCCGAGGATGCCGAGTAGCTCGGCGCCCGCGAGGATCGCGATGATCGAGATCGCCGGGTTCAGGTGGACCGCCTGCTTGAACAGGAGTGGCTGGAAAACGCGGTCCTGGAGCTGCTGGTAGATGAGGAAGGCCACGCCCCAGACGATCAGGGCGGTCGGGAAATCCGTGACCCCGGCGATGATCGCGATCAGCGCGCCGGCGAGGGTGAACCCGATCAGCGGGATCAGGTCGAGGAAGCCGACGAGGATCGCGAGCGGGACCGCCATCGGCAAGCCGAGGATCTCGAGCATGATCCAGGTGAAGATCGAGGCCATGATCGCCGAGAGCAGCGTCACGGTGATGTAGGACTTGACGACGCGGAAGACCCCCTCGCCGATCCGCTGGCCGCGCTCGGCCGCTTGTCCGGGCAGCCGGGCAACCGCGGTCAGATAGAGCCGCCCGCGGTCGAGTAGGAGGAAGAACGCGAGTGCCAGGATCGTGATCGCGGCGAAGACGTTGCTCGCCGCCATCACCGTCAGCTCGCCGGCCTCAGACGCCGCGTCGCCGAGCTTCGAGGGGAGCTGCTTCGCCTCGTTCGTGAGCGTCTGGGTGATGTCGTACTTGTCGTTGAGCTCGCGGAACTCCTCGTTCTTCTCGGCCCAGTCTTCGAAGTCGGTGATGTACGTCGGCAGCTGGGTCGCGAGCTTCTCCACCTCCTTGACCATCGGCGGGATCACCTGGAGGAGGACGAAAAGGAAGAAGAGGAAGCCGACGATGTACACGAGGAGGATCGCGAGCCAGCGGGGCAGCCCGTGGCCGCGGATCCTCAGCCTTTCGACGAGCCCGACCAACGGGGCGAGACCGAGCGCGAAGAAGACGGAGATGATCACCCACTGGATCGTCGTGCGCGTGTGGAGCACGATCAGGGCGAGCACGAGGGCGCAGGCGGCCATCGCAAGGGCGATGATCGCGACCTTCGCGACTGCGCGGGCCTCGATCCGGGAAGCGTCCATCCGATCCCTTTTCGCCCCTCCCGCGTCGTTCCCTGTCTACGATGAACGCATGGGACGCCGAATCCTCCGCTTCGCGTCCGGTTCGGCTCTTCTCATCTGCATGAGATGGCGTCGGCGGGACGAAGCCTGATGTTGGCCCTTGCGTGCGCGGCGGCACTCGCGCTCGCGGCGCCTGCGGCTGCCGAGGTCCAATCGGTCGAGCTCTCCGGCGGCACACTCGAGATCAAGGCGGGCGCGGGGGACGACGCGATCCAGGTGGCCGCGGGCAACAACGGCGTCACGGTCAGAGACAGCGACGGGGTCCCGACCGCGGGCCCGCCCTGCGAGGGCGGCTACCCCGAGTCATCGCCAACGGTCACCTGCCCGCGCAAGGACGTCAAGGTCGTGGTCGTTGAACTCGGTGACGGCAACGACGTGTTCGACGGGGACGGCAAGCTCCGCTTCGAGGTCTCGGGAGACAAGGGCGACGACCAGATGGACGGCGGCGACGCCGGCGATTTGATCGAGGGCAAGCTCGGCGACGACATCATCGACGGCAGCGAGGGTTCGGACGAGCTCCTCGGCGGGCTCGACGACGACAGGCTCTTCGGCAAGGGCGGCAAGGACGTCGTCGACGGCGGCCCCGGCAAGGACAGGGGCGACGCCGGCGAGGGCAAGGACAAGTGCGTCGGGGTCGAAAAGGAAAAGAAGGGCACCTGCGAGAAATCGCAGAAGGGCTGAGGCTTTAGAAGTCCTCCACGTGGTACTCGCTGGCGGCGACCTCCCAGCCGTCGCCGGAGTCCTCGAGCGTCAGCTCGTAGTAGCCGACGTCCGATATGCAGTCCGCTCCGGGGCAGAGGACGAGGCGGGCCTCGTCGCCGTCGAAGCTGAGGTTGCCGTGCTCGATCGTCTCGGGCTCTCCAAGGGCAACCGTCACGGGTTCGTACCTGTCGTCCGGGTGGCTCGCGGCGTACTCCTCGGCGAACTCCTGTACCCGCGGAACCTCCGCCTGCTCGTCGACCCCGCCGCACCCGGTGACGAGCACGACCGCCGCCAGGGGCAACAGCGAAATCAGTCTCCGCGACACCGTGTGCGGAACCTAACAGTGCGCTACGCTGCCGAGCGAATGACCAATCGGCTTCACAGCCTGGCGCTTCTCCTTCTCCTCCCCCCTCGGGGGGAGTAATCGCCGGGCGGCGCGATAGCCGCGAGCACAGCAGGTCATCCAAAGAAGTAACAAGGGTTCAGTAACTGACCCAGAGAAGGAGAAGCCCATGAACGGGCCACAGGAAGTCCCAGAGGCAAACCGCGTCGACATCTTCGACACGACGCTGCGTGACGGCGAGCAGTCACCCGGCATCTCGCTGAACACGCAGGAGAAGGTCGAGATCGCGCAGCAGCTCGCCCGCCTGGGCGTCGATGTGATCGAGGCCGGGTTCCCGATCACATCACCCGGTGACTTCGAGGCGGTCGAGGCGATCGCCCGCACCGTCGAGGGCCCGGTGATCTGCGGCCTCGCCCGCACTCACAAGGCCGACATCGACGCGGCCTGGAACGCGATCAAGGACTCGCAGCGCCCGCGCATCCACACCTTCATATCGACCTCGGACATCCACATCGAGCACCAGCTGCAGACGACCCGTGAGGACGTCAAGGGCCAGGCGAAGGCGGCCGTTGCGCTCGCCAAGTCCTATTGCGAGGACGTCGAGTTCTCGCCGATGGACGCGACCCGCGCCGAGGTGGAGTTCACGGCCGAGGTCTGCGCGATCGCGGTCGCCGAGGGCGCCAACGTGATCAACATCCCGGACACGGTCGGCTACACGACCCCCGAGGAGTACACGCGGTACTTCGGCCGCCTCTACGAGCTGGCCCCGGAGCTGCGCGATGTCCGCCTCTCCGTCCACTGCCACGACGACCTCGGCCTCGCGGTCGCCAACTCCTTCGCCGGCCTGCTCGCAGGGGCCCGCCAGGTCGAATGCGCCGTCAACGGGCTCGGCGAGCGCGCCGGCAACTGCTCGCTCGAGGAAATCGTCGTGTTGCTTCGCACGCGCACCGACGAGCACGGGCTCGACACAAACCTCAACACCCGTGAGCTCGCGCGGACGAGTCGCATGGTCACCCGCTTCACCGGCTACCAGGTGCCGCCGAACAAGGCGGTCGTGGGCCGCAACGCGTTCGCGCACGAGTCGGGCATCCACCAGGACGGAGTGCTCAAGGAGCGGACGACGTTCGAGTGGATTCCCGCCGCGGAGGTGGGCGCCGAGCCCGAGGTGATCGTCCTCGGCAAGCACTCGGGCCGCCACGCGCTCCGCGATGCGCTCGAGCAGCTCGGCTTCAAGGTCGAGGGCAACGCCCTCAACGAGGCGTTCAAGCGGTTCAAGGAGATCGCGGACAAGAAGAAGCAGGTCACCGCGCTCGATCTCGAGGCGATCGTCTCCGACCAACTGCGTGCATCGACCGAGGGCTACGAGCTGTCGTGGTTCGACGTCGAGGCCTCATCGCGTCGCCCGCCGCTCGCGACCGTGTCAATCAAGCTGCCGTCGGGCGAGGAGTCCATGGCCGAGTCCTCGGGCGACGGCCCGGTCGACGCCATCTTCGGCGCGATCCAGGGCGCCGTCGGGACCGAATGCGAGCTGCGCCAGTACGCCGTCTCCGCGGTCACCGAGGGCGACGATGCACTCGGCGAGGTGAGGGTGATGCTTCGGGCGCACGGCCGGCTCGCGTCCGGCCAAGGTGTGGCGACGGACATCCTCGACGCGTCGGCGCAGGCCTACGTGCGGGCGCTCTCGAACGCGCTCGAGGGCGCTGCCGTACGCGAGGCCGAGGCGGCAACCGAGGACGCGGCCCGGCTACCGGCGACTCCTGGGCCATAACCAGGGCGGTTGGACCCGGCCGACGTCATTGCCCGGCGAATGCGCGCGCAGCGGCTGGTTGGCGCTCCGTACGCCTCGCCCGCAAAGGCCGTAGAAAGCCTTGGCGCCGTTCAGGCGCAGGAGTACCGCGAGGCCAAGTGGTCGCTTGCTCAGCGCTGTGGGCATCCGACCGAGGCCGAAGTCGAGCGCGACTTGGTCGCCGGCCGATTCTTGCGCACCCACGTGCTGCGGCCGACCTGGCATTTCGTTATCCCAGAAGACATCCGCTGGATGCTGGCGCTGACCGGACCAAGGGTGCTGACTGCGTATGGGAACTGGTTCCGCGAGCACGGCCTGGACGACGTAACCCTTCGGCGCTACGCCGAGGTCTGCGTTGCCGCCCTCGGAGAATCGCCGCTCAGCAGGGCCCAGCTTCGCGACGCCCTCCTCGCTGCGGGTATCGAACTCGATGGGCAGACCGTGGGTCACCTGACGATCTACCTCGAGGCAGAGGCTCTGGTCTGCAACGGTCCCCACGAGGGCATCAAACCGAGCTACAGGCTGCTTGCCGATTGGGCAAAGGATGGCCGTGAGTTCAAGGGCGACGAGGCACTCACCGAGCTTGCGGGCCGCTACTTCTCGAGTCATGGACCGGCGACGCTCGTCGATTACTGCTGGTGGTCGGGCCTGAAGGTCAAAGACGCTCGCCGCGGGCTCGAGCTCTGCGGCGACCGCTTCGAGGAAATCGAGGACGAGGAGGGACGTACGTGGTTCGCCGAGCCGTCCGAATGGGCGACGCCGCCGCCCGAGATCGAAGGCGCGCTCATGCTCGGCTCGTTCGATGAGCTCTCCGTCGCCTACAAGGACCTCCGCACTGTCTCCCCGTCAGGCGAGCCTGGGCGTGTCCTTCCGCTGGCCCCGATCCTCATCGACGGCCGTCTCGTCGGGAGCTGGAAACGGAAGGCGGTGAGGGAGGCGGTGAGAATCCAGGCCACCGTGTTCGCTCCCCTTGACGCCAGCGGCGAGGCCGCCCTCGAGGCCGAGGCCGCGCGCTATGGAGAACACCTCGGAATCCCCGTCGACCTGTCGATCGCCGTGGGTGAACCCGTTGCCGCGGCGTAACCGCCCGCGCGGCCGCCGCCGCGATCCGGAGCCCGAGCGTGAGAACCCGCTGCGAACCGAGTCCCAGCGCCTCGCCTGCAAGCAAAAACAGCGCTTCGCAACGGCCCAGGAGGCCGACGACGCCGTCTACCGAGCCCGGATGGAGGGCACCACCCTCGGCACCTACAAGTGCCAATGGTGCAACGGCTGGCACCTCACCAGCCGCGACGGCTGACGAGCAGCGCAAACGTGCTCAGGGGCGCGAACGTCCGTAATGCCTCGATTAATGATGGCGTTTGGGACGTTCATCGCGGAGGCGGAATGAACTGTCTGGGGGTTGTCTCGCTGAGCGATACGCAGACCCGACAGTTCGGCTTCTCGCACTCCCCGGTGGTGGTTTCGATGAACCGATTCCGCGTCTCGGTGAGGCCTAACGCCCGAAGTCGTCCAGCGTTCCCAGTTCGCCGCGATCGACGTCCGGCGGGAATTCGTACGAGTCGTCGTTCCAGTAGCGGAGGATCTGCTCGGCCTGCTTGCCCGCCATGCGGAACGAGCCGTCCTCCGTCTCCGAGTTCAGGCCCTCGGCAGACCAGTCCCACCAGAAGATCCCCTGGAACCACTCGAAGTCCGCGTCGGCCCAGGTCTGGAAGGCGGCCTCGTACGCAACGGCCTGAGCTTCCTGTGAGACCTCGCCGGTGGGGTGTTCGGAGGCCGTGCGCACCTGGCTCTCGTAGCCGAGCTCGGTGAAGAGGACGTCCTTGCCCAGCCGCTCGTGAAGCGCCTCGATCCGCTCGACGTATGGCTGCCAGGCCTCGACCAGCTCGTCGACGCTCGGGTCATCTGGGTTCGGAGTGTCGAGGGGCATGTAGGCGTCGATCCCGATCAGGTCCAGGTCGAGCCAGAAGCCGACCTCCTCGGCGCCCTCGATCCTGTTCGCGGCGTATGTGAGCGTGCCGGGGAAGCGCTCGCGCGCGGCCGCGATCACTCCGCGGAAGCTCTCGGTGTCCTTCGCCATCGAGGTGAGCTCGGTGCCCACGCAGAACAACGATGCCCCGCCCTCGCGCGCGAGGTCGGCGTAGTGCTCGATCATCGACCGGTAGCTCGCGAACCACGCCGCCCGGTCGTCCGGTTCGATCTCCCCCCTGAACGTGCCGTCCTTGACGTCGACGTGCGGCTTCAGCATCACCTCGTCGAAGCCGAGCTCGTGGGCCTTGCGCATGGCGTGCAGGACGCTCTCGTCCGTGGGCGTTTTCACCGAATCGGGATAGACCGAGGTCGAGTTCGGCGCGTCCATGTACCAGTTCGGGACGATCGCGACCTGCGTCGTCCCGGTCGTGCGAAGCTCGCGCAGCGAGTCGTCGGCGGTCACCGAGGCGAAGGCGTCGGGCTGGTAGGCGGTGACGTTCATTCCCTTGCGCCACTCCAGCGGCAGGCGCGGGTCGCGGATCAGCTCGTGCAGGGCGATCCCGACCGCGGCGATGACGAGCAGCAGCGGGACGAGCGCCAGCCGCCACCAGAAGCCCCCCCTGAGCATGCGCTTGAGCACAGAGGCGGAATCCTACGGACGGTGCCGACACATCCCGGTAGATATGGTCCGGAACGATGGGGAACAAATCATCGAATCCTCCGCTTCGCGTCCGGTTCGGTTCATCTCATCTGCATGAGATCAATCGAAGGCAAGGTCGCGATCGTCACCGGCGCGTCGTCGGGGATCGGCGAGGCGACCGCGGAGGCGCTCGCCGAGGCGGGCGCCAAGGTCGCGCTCGCGGCCCGGCGCTCGGAGCGGATCGACGAGCTCGCCGAGAAGATCAACGGCGACGGCGGTACCGCTCTCGCGATCAAGACCGACGTCTCCGAGGAGCCTCAGTGCCGCGCCCTCGTCGAGCAGACGAAGGAGGAGCTCGGCTCCGTCGACCTGCTGATCAACAACGCCGGCGTGATGCTGCTCGGGCCGGTGGCCGGCGCGGAGACCGAGCACTGGCGGCGGATGATCGAGGTCAACCTGCTGGGACTTCTCTACTGCACTCATGCGGTCATGCCGGTGATGGGGGAGGCCGGCGGCGGGCACATCGTCAACGTCGCCTCGACCGCCGGCCGCCAGGCAACCCTTGGCGCGGCCGTCTACAACATGACCAAGTTTGGAGTCGTCGGCTTCTCGGAGGCGCTGCGCCAGGAGGCGCTCCACGGAAACGTGCGCGTCACCTGCATCGAGCCCGGCTTCGTCGAGACCGAGCTTCAGGGCCACAACGAGCACCCGATGGTGGTCGAGGCGACGGAGAAGATGCGCGAGCAGATCGGCGACCTGCTTCAGGCCTCCGACATCGCCGACGCGATCCTCTACACCGTCACGCGACCCGCACACGTGGGCATCAACGAGGTGCTCGTGCGGCCGACTCGCCAGCAGCGCTAGTAATCCGCACGCGCTGGTCCGTTGAGTGCCATACTTGAAGCACCCGCGGAGCGTCGTCGACGGCGGCGCCCGAGGACTTTCACGGTTTCGGCGACCTGCGAGGGGGTTTGGAGCCGGGGTCGCACCGCCGACGAGCCTGTCAGGGTCACTCCCCCGGCCGTGTTCACGGACGACGATGGACCGTCACGTGCCCACGCCTCATCGGTTTGGTGACGCGGCGCTCGGCTGCTCTCCCGGCCGAGCCGCCGCATGCCGTCGAGCCTCATGACATACGCTCGTACGTGATAACGTACAAGGCGTGAGCACGACGGCACAGGACAACAAAAAAAGCGCTCCCTCCGTCGCTAACGGGCTTCCGGCGGTCGGCGACCGCGTCCGCGCCCTGCGCGAGGCGATGGGCCTCTCGCTGCGCGAGCTGGCCGAGCGCACAGGCGTCTCGGCGCCGATGCTCTCCCAGGTCGAACGTGGCGAGACGAGCCCGACGCTCGCGGTTGCGACCAAGATCGCCTCCGGCCTCGAGCTCAGCCTCTCCCAGCTTCTCCGCCTGGACGAGGCGAATCATGTCGTCGTCATCCGTCGCGCGCAGCGTCGGCGATCGCGCCGCGGTGGGCACCGTGTCGAGGAGCTGACGCCGCCGCTTCCCGGCCAGCGCGCGGAGGTCTCCCTGCACACGCTCGACCCCGGCGCGGGCACCGGCGGCGCCGGGGACCCGCCGATCCACGAGCCCGGCAGTCGCGAGACGATCTACGTGAACGCCGGCGCCGCCGCGCTCGTCCTCGAGGGCGAGCGCTACGAGCTCGAGTCCGGCGACGCGGTCACCTTCGACGCCGATCTGCCGCACCACTTCGAAAACAAGTCCGACGAACCCGCCGAGCTGGTCGCCGTGGTCGCGGCCGGCCTGCGGAGGAGCTGAGGAGACACCGATGCCGAAGACGCTGTTCGACAAGATCTGGGATGCGCACGAGGTCAGCGACGGGCTGATCTACATCGACCTGCACCTCGTCCACGAGGTGACCTCGCCGCAGGCCTTCGAGGGGTTGCGCCTGGAGGACCGCACGGTACGGCGCCCGGATCGGACGGTCGCCACCGCCGATCACAACGTGCCCACCGACGGAACCCCGGTCGCGCGAATGATCGCGGACGAGCTCTCCCGCAAGCAGGTCGAGACGCTCGAGGCCAATTGCGAGGAGTTCGGCATCCCGCTGTATTCGCTCGGCTCCGAGCGCCAGGGGATCGTCCATGTGATCGGTCCCGAGCTCGGCGTCACGCAGCCCGGGATGACGATCGTCTGCGGCGACTCGCACACATCCACGCACGGGGCCTTCGGCGCGCTCGCGTTCGGCATCGGCACATCGGAGGTCGAGCACGTGCTCGCCACCCAGTGCATGGTCCAGCGCCGGCCGAAGACGATGCGGATCCTCTACGGCGGCGAGCTCGGTCCCGGAGTGACTCCGAAGGACCTGATTCTGGCGACGATCGGCCGCCTCGGCACCGGCGGCATGGTCGGCCACGCCGTCGAGTACGCCGGCGCCCCGATCGAGGCGCTCACGATGGAAGGCCGGATGACGATCTGCAACATGACGATCGAGGGTGGCGGACGGGCGGGCATGATCGCGCCCGACGACACGACCTACGAGTGGGTGCGGGGCCGCGATGCCGCGCCCGAGGACTTCGACGCCGCGGTCGAGCGCTGGCGCGAGCTGCCGACCGATGAGGGGGCGTCCTTCGACACCGAGGTCGACATCGACGCGTCCTCGATCTCCCCGATGGTCACCTGGGGCACGACCCCCGGCCAGGTGGTCGAGGTCACCGGCGAGGTGCCCGATCCGGCCTCGCTCGAGCCCGACCACCGCGAGACGGCGGAGCGCGCCCTGACCTACATGGCGCTGGAGCCCGGCACGCCGATGCGCGAGATCAAGCTCGACCGCGTCTTCCTTGGCTCCTGCACGAACTCACGGATCGGCGACCTCCGCGAGGCCGCCGGCGTCGTCGAGGGCCGCAAGGTCGCCGACCACGTCGACGGCATGGTGGTCCCGGGCTCTGCGCAGGTGAAGGCGCAGGCCGAGGAGGAGGGGCTCGACGAGATCTTCCGCGCCGCCGGCTTCGACTGGCGCGGCGCCGGCTGCTCGATGTGCCTCGGGATGAACCCGGACATCCTCTCGCCGGGCGAGCGCTGCGCCTCGACCTCCAATCGCAACTTCGAGGGCCGCCAGGGCAAGGGCGGGCGCACCCACCTCGTCTCGCCGCGGATGGCCGCCGCGGCGGCAATCGAGGGCAGTTTCGTCGACATAAGGGAGTGGAGCTGATGGAACCCATCGACGTGATCGAGGGAAAGGTCTCGGTGCTCGACCGCGCCGACGTCGACACCGACCAGATCATCCCCAAGCAGTTCCTGAAGCGTGTCGAGCGAACCGGCTTCGGCGAGTTCCTCTTCTACGACTGGATCCGCGACGGCGAGATCGAGCTCGAGCCGAACCCGATCCTGATCACCGGGCGGAACTTCGGCAGCGGCTCTTCACGCGAGCACGCGCCGTGGGCCCTCCAGGACTTCGGCTTCGAGGCGATCATCGCGCCGTCGTACGCGGACATCTTCTACGGCAACTGCATGAAGAACGGGCTCCTGCCCGTGATCCTGCCCGAGGAGCACTGCCGCGGGATCGCCGAGGCGGGCACGGCGCGGATCGACGTCGACGACCAGACCGTCGACTACGCCGGCGGCGTGATCAAGTTCGAGATCGACGAGGAGGTGAAGCACCGACTCCTGCACGGTCTGGACGACATCGGCATCACACTTCAGAACGTGGAGGCGATCGACGCCTACGAGGGCTCGGGCCGCGCGGACAACGCACCGTCGACGGCACGCCTGTGACCGACTGGGACGCGGCGACCTATGACCGCGTCGCCGAGCCGCAGGAGGAGTGGGGGCTCAAGGTCCTCGACCGCCTCGACCTCGCCGGGACCGAGACCGTGCTCGACGCCGGCTGTGGCTCGGGGCGCCTGACACGTCACCTGGTCGATCGCCTGCCCGAGGGCCGGGTGATCGGAGTCGACGCGGCCCCGTCGATGATCGAGAAGGCGCGCGAGAACCTCGGTGACGCAGCCGATCTACGCGTCGGCGACCTGCTCGACCTCGACCTGAAGGAGGAGGTCGACGCCGTCTTTTCCGCGGCGGCCTTCCACTGGGTGCCCGACCACGAGCGCCTCTTCGCCCGCCTGTTCGAGGCACTCCGCCCAGGCGGGGTGATCGAGGCCCAGTGCGGGGGGCAGGGGAACATCGCCGAGGTGGAGAACGCGCTGCTGAACCTCGAGGGCGACGAGCGCTTCTCGCCCTACCTGCGCACCATGCAGTCCCCCTGGTATTTCGCCAGCGTCGCGGACACGATCGCTCGCCTTCGGAACGCCGGCTTTGAATCCGAGAACTGCTGGATCGAGGACGCGCCGACGACCCCTCCCGATCCGCGCGCCTTCATCTCCTCCTGCGTGGTCAACCCGCACCTCGATCGCCTGCCGGACGACCTCCACGAGCCCTTCCTCGACGCGCTGCTCGAGTCGATGCCCCGCCCGCTCACCCTCCGCTACGTCCGCCTCAACATCTCCGCAAGGAGGTCCGGTGACTGAAGCCCCCAGCGGGATCGAGCGGCGGGGGACGGGAGGATGGGACGAGGTACTCGAGACCGAGGCCCACAACGTCGGGCCGGGTCGCGAGTGGCGTTCGGAGCTCTACCGAGTCGCCCTCGACCAGTTCGGCCGCGCGGCCGACGTGCTCGGCCTCAACGGCGACGTGCGCGAACGCCTGACCGAGCCGCGGCGGGCGCTCGTCATGAACTTCCCGGTCCACCGGGACTCCGGCGAGGTGGAGGAGTTCACCGGCTACCGCGTCCAGCACACGCTGGTGATGGGCCCGACGAAGGGCGGGCTGCGCTTCGCGCCCGGCGTCTCGCTCGGCGAGTGCGCCGCGCTCGCGATGTGGATGACCTGGAAGTGCGCCCTGCTCGGGCTTCCGTTCGGCGGCGCCAAGGGCGGTGTCCGCTGCGACCCGAACCGACTTTCCGCCGGCGAGATGGAGCGCGTCATGCGCCGCTACACGGCGGAGGCGTTCCCCGTGATCGGCCCCGACCGCGACATCCCGGCACCGGACATGGCCACCGGCGAGCGCGAGATGTCCTGGCTGATGGACACCTACTCTCAGCAGGTCGGCTACCCGGTGCCGGCGGTGGTGACGGGCAAGCCCGAGGTTCTCGGCGGAACGGCGGGCAGGCGCGAGGCGACCGGGCTCGGCGTCGTCTTCACGCTCGAGGGCTTCCTCGAGCACCTCGGCCAGGAGATCGCGGGCAAGCGGGTCGCGATCCAGGGCTTCGGCAAGGTCGGCGCGATCATCGCCCACGAGTTGGCGGAGCGGGGCGCGCGCATCGTCGCCGTCGCCGACGTCGCCGGCGGCATCGTCAACCCGGACGGCCTCGACGTGACCGAGGTCGCCGCATGGGTCACCGAGCATCGCTTCCTGCGCGGCTTCCCGGGCGGTGAGGCGGTTGGCAGGAGGGACGTCCTGGAGGCTCCCTGCGAGATCCTCGTCCCGGCCGCGCTCGAGCACCAGATCACCCAGGAAAACGCGGGGCGGCTCGAGTGCGAGATGGTCCTCGAGGCCGCCAACGGCCCGACCACGCCGGAGGCCGAGCAGATCCTCGCCGACCGCGGGATCCAGATCGTGCCGGACCTCCTCGCGAACGCCGGCGGGGTTACGGTCAGCTACTACGAGTGGGCGCAGGACGTACAGCGTGAGGCATGGAGCCGTGAGGAGGTGATCGCCCGGCTGCGGGCGCAGATCGCCGCGGCCGTGGCTGCGGTGGTGGAGGCGTCCGCCGACCTGGGCACCGACTGGCGAACCGCCGCCCACGCCCTCGCGGTCAGCCGCGTGGCGGAGGCATCCGAGCTGCGGGCGGTCTACCCGTGAGCCGTGTCCTGCTGCTGCCCGGCGACGGGATCGGGCCGGAGATCGTCGGCGCGGCGGAACGCCTGCTCGCCGCACTCGGCGACGTCGAGACCTCCGAGGAGATCATCGGGGGCGCCTCGATCGACGCCCACGGGACCGCGCTCACCGACGAGGTGCTCGAGGCCTGCCGCGGCGCGGACGCCGTCCTGCTGGGTGCCGTCGGCGGGCCGAAGTGGGACACGACCGATCCGAACGCTCCCCGGCCCGAACAGGGGCTGCTCGGGCTGCGCAAGGGCCTCGGTCTCTACGCGAACCTGCGCCCGGTGAAGCCGAGCCCGTCGCTCGTCTCGGCCAGCCCGCTGAAGGAGGAGCGGATCGCCGGCACGGACCTGCTCGTGGTGCGCGAGCTGACCGGCGGCATCTACTTCGGCGAGTCGAGCCGCGACGGCGACTCCGCGCACGACGACTGCCTCTACACGGTCGGTGAGATCGAGCGGATCGCGCGCGTCGCCTTCGACGCCGCCCGCCGGCGTGCGTCGGGAGCCGATGCGGGCCCCAGGGTGACCTCCGTGGACAAGGCGAACGTGCTGGAGACCTCGCGGCTGTGGCGGGAAGTGGTGACGAGGGTCTCCGAGGACTACACCGACGTCGAGCTCGACCACATGCTCGTCGACAACACCGCGATGCAGCTCGTCGCCGCGCCGTCGCGATTCGACGTGATCGTCACCGAGAACCTGTTCGGGGACATCCTCAGCGACGAGTCGGCGATGCTCACCGGGTCGCTGGGAATGCTTCCCTCGGCAAGCCTGGGCGACGACGGACCGGGTGTTTTCGAGCCGGTGCACGGCTCGGCGCCCGATATCGCCGGCGAGGGCGTCGCCAACCCGCTCGCGACCTTCCTCTCGGTGGCGATGATGCTCCGGCACGGCCTCGATCGTCCCTCCGAGGCGGCAGCCGTCGAGCAGGCGGTGGAGGATTCGCTTTCGCGCGGTCTGCGCACCCCTGATCTCCACTCGGGCGACGACACCGACGCGGTGATCGAGGTCGGCACGGATGAGATGACCGATGCGGTCTTGGAAGCGCTTGCCCTCTAGGGCATAATCACCGCCCATGGACAAGGCGGAATTCATCTGGATGAACGGCGAGTTCGTCGCCTGGGACGACGCGAAGGTGCACGTCCTGAGCCACGGCCTGCACTACGGGACCGGCGTCTTCGAGGGCGTGCGCGCCTATGACACCGAGCGTGGCACCGCGATCTTCCGCTCCCGCGAGCACTTCGACCGCCTGCAGAAGTCGGCGCAGCTCTACTTCATGGAATTGCCGT
The DNA here is from genome assembly GCA_963785155.1 of uncultured Thermoleophilia bacterium. GTDB lineage: Bacteria > Actinomycetota > Thermoleophilia > Solirubrobacterales > 70-9 > DASUSH01. Next base: position 100,594 of record CAWAUB010000006.1, on the reverse strand, counting down.
TCGCGCCGGACGCGCTACGCGAGGCCACGCACGAGCTGATCCGCCGCAACAAGCTGCGCTCCTGTTACATCCGCCCGCTCGCCTTCCGTGGCGCGGGGGAGATGGGCCTCTACGCGCAGTCGGCTCCGATCGAGGTGATGATCGCCGTCTGGTCGTGGGGCGCCTACCTCGGCGAGGAGGGCAAGAAGAGCGGGATCCGCGCCAAGGTCTCCTCCTGGCGGGCGCTCTCGGCGGAGAGCCTGATCCCGCACGCGAAGGCCTCCGGCCAGTACCTGAACTCGATCCTCGCGAAGACCGAGAGCGCGAAGGCGGGTTACGACGAGGCGATCCTGCTCGACGACGCCGGCAACGTCTCCGAGGGATCGGGCGAGAACATCTTCCTCGTCCGCGACGGCAAGCTGATCACCCCGGGGCACACCTCGGCGATCCTCGACGGGATCACGCGGCGCTCGGTGATCCAGATCGCCGGCGACCTCGGCTATTCGGTCGAGGAGCGCGACGTCGCACGCGCCGAGCTCTATCTGGCCGACGAGGTCTTCTTCACGGGTACCGCGGCGGAGCTGGTCCCGGTCCGCGAGATCGATGACCACCCGCTCGGCGCGCCGGGCGAGATCACCCAGCACGTCCAGGCGAAATTCGAGGACGCGCTGCACGGCCGCGCCGAGGAATACCTCGAATGGCTGGACATCGTCGAGCAGCCGAGTAAAGTCAGCGGCTGATCGTGCGGTTCCACTCGACAGAGCGAATTAGCCCCGCCGCTGCGGCTTAGCCGCAAGCGGCCGCGTGGGCTTCCCACGCACAGGCTTCGCTCTCTCGAACTCGAAAGGAACCACCGTGACCCAGGTCAAGCTCTACGACACAACCCTCCGCGACGGTATGCAGGGGCAGGGCATGTCGCTCTCCGCTGCCGAGAAGCTGCGCGTCGTCCACGCCCTCGACAGGCTCGGCATCCACTTCGTCGAGGCCGGCTTCCCCAGCTCGAACCCGAAGGAGGAGGAGCTCTTCGACCTGCTCGAGCGCGAGCGGTTCGAGAGCACGAGCCCAGTCGCCTTCGGGATGACCCGCCGGCGCGGCATCTCGGCCGAAGAGGACCCGGGCCTGCGCACGCTGGTGGGCTCCTTCGCGAACGTGGTCTGCCTCGTCGGCAAGACCTGGGCGCTCCACCTGGAGAAGGTGACGCAGGGTCTCCCGTGAGGAGAACCTGGCGATGATCATGGACTCGGTCAACTACTGCCGGTCGCATGAGAAGCGCGTCGTCTACGACGCGGAGCACTTCTTCGACGCCTGGCGGGACGACCGCGACTACGCGCTCGAATGCCTGAAGGCCGCGGTTGCGGCCGGGGCGGAGAACGTCACGCTCTGCGACACCAACGGCTCGAGTCTCCCCGGCCAGGTCGCCGAGGCGACGGCCGCGGTCGTCGGTGAGCTCGGCGAGCGGGCGGAAATCGGGATCCACACCCACAACGACGCCGAATGCGGGGTGGCGAACTCGCTCGCCGCGGTCGAGGCCGGCGCGCGGCTCGTGCAGGGGACGATCAACGGTTACGGCGAGCGCACCGGCAACGCGAACCTGACCTCGATCCTGCCCGCGCTCCAGCTCAAGCTGGGCTACGAGGTCGTCTCGGACGAGCAGCTGCGGCTGCTGACGGAGACGTCGCACTTCCTCGCCGAGCTGCTCAACCTGAGCCCCGACCCCGACCAGCCGTATGTCGGCCGCAACGCGTTCGCCCACAAGGGCGGCATGCACGTGGCCGGGGTGCAGGCAGACGCGCGCACGTTCGAGCACGTCGAGCCGGGCACCGTCGGCAACAGCCGCGACGTTTTGATCTCGGAGCTCTCCGGCACCGGATCGGTTCTCTCCCGGGCCGAGGACGCCGGGATCGAGCTCGATGCGGATGCCGCCAAGCGCGCCGTCGAGCGGGTCAAGGAGCGCGAGCACCGCGGCTACCACTACGAGGCCGCGGACGCCTCGTTCGAGCTGCTCCTGCGGCGCGAGTCCGGCGAGTACACGCCGCTCTTCAAGCTGGAGAGCTTCCGCGTGATCGTCGAGAAGCGGGCGAACGGGAAGGTCGAGACCGAGGGGACGATCAAGATCTGGGTCGGCGGCAACCGCTACGTGCGCACCGCCGAGGGCAACGGCCCGGTGAACGCGCTCGACCGGGCCCTGCGCGAGGCGATCGGGGACCTCTACCCGCACCTGGCCGACATCGAGCTCGCCGACTACAAGGTGCGGATCCTCGACTCCCATGACGGAACTGGCGCGGTCACCCGCGTCTTGCTCGACTCGACCGACGGGCACGAGACCTGGGGCTCGATCGGCGTCTCGGAGAACATCATCGAGGCCTCGTGGGAGGCGCTGGTCGACTCGCTGGAGCACGCGTTCCAGGAGCAGCAAGTCCGGCCGAATCGCGACGCGACTAGCGGAGCCCTTCGGCCGGAGTCCGCGTGCGATGACTGAGCCAGAGCCGATCCCGCTCGCGAAGCCGGACGTGGGCGAGCGCGAGGAGGAGCTGGTCCTGGAGGTCCTGCGCTCCGGCCGCTTCTCGCTGGGGCCGATGGGGCGGCGGTTCGAGGAGGCCATCGCGGAGTACCTGGGCGTCGATGACGCGGTCGCGGTCTCGAGCGGGACGGCGGCGCTCCACCTCGGCGTCCGGGCGCTCGGCTGGGGCGCGGGAGAGCAGGTGGTGACGACGCCGTTCAGCTTCGTCGCGTCGGCGAACTGCCTGCTCTTCGAGGACGTCGAGCCGGTCTTCTGCGACGTCGACCCCGTGACCCTGAATCTCGACCCGGAGGCCGCCGCCGATGCGGTCGGCGAGCGGACCGTGGGGATCCTCCCGGTCGACATCCTCGGCTACCCGTCGGCGATCCCGGCCTTCGAGAAGCTCGCGGCCGACCGCGGGCTCGGCCTGCTCGAGGACGCCTGCGAGGCGCTCGGCGCGCGCGACGCCGACGGGCGCGTGCTCGGAGCGAGCGGGATCGCGGCGGCATTTGCCTTCTACCCCAACAAGCAGGTGACGACGGGGGAGGGGGGCATGCTGATCCCCGCCGACAGAGCGATGGCGGACCTGGCCCGCAGCGAGCGGAACCAGGGCCGCACCCCGGACATGGATTTCGTCGACCACGTCCGGCTGGGCTTCAACTACCGATTGAGCGACATCGCGGCTGCAGTGGGCGTCGGCCAACTCGAGCGTGTGGAGGAGTTGCATGCCGCTCGCGCGCGGGTGGCGGCGCAGTACGACGAGCGCCTGGTTGAGCTCGGTGCCCCCGCCGGCGAGGGGGACCCCGAGGGCTTCGTGATGCCGTGCCGCGACCGCGGGGAAGAGCGGCGCAGCTGGTTCGTCTACGCCGTGCGCCTGCCGTCGTCGGCGGATCGCGACTCGGTCGCCGCCGACCTCGCCCAGCGCGGCGTGCAGGCGAAGGCCTACATGCCCTCGATCCACCTGATGCCGCACTACCGCGAGCGGTTCGGCTACAAGCCCGGGCGGTTCCCGGTCTCCGAGGACGCCTCCGACCGCCTCCTCTCCCTGCCGTTCTTCCCCTCCATGACCGAAGATCAGGTCGAGCGGGTCTGCGAAGCGCTGGACGAGGCGCTGACCGGCAGCTGGGTCTAGAGGTCTGGTGGGTCGCCTCTCCTCGATGTTCAGGGACGTCGCCAACCCTCGTTGGGGGCTCGCCTACTGGCGGGCGCGGCGGGCGCGGATCCCGACCGAGAAGCGGGCCAAGTTCTGGCTGGAGGAGCATCCCCGACTCTCTGCACGACGCGCCCGGGCGCGATCGCGGCTGTGACCGGAGCCGAACGCGCCGATTGCGAGCGCGCTCTGGCGGAGGCCTGGATGCCCGACCCGCTCGTCGGCGACCCGGCCGTCTGGTGGCCGCGCGAGCCCCTGATGCGCCTGGTTGCGGCAGTGGTGACCCTCACCCGCCCCGCGACGGTGGTCGAAATCGGCGTCGCTCGCGGCTGCACGTCGGCGTCGATCCTCGGCGCGCTGGAATCAGCCGGCGAGGGCAGGGCGCCTGCACTCGATCGACCTGCCTCCACGCGGCGAGGATCCCGAGGAGTTCGTCGGCAAGGCCGTTCCGGAGCGTCTGCGCGCGGACTGGGAGCTGATCCTGGGCCCGTCGCGCAGCGAGCTACCCGAACTGGCGTCCCGACTCGGCTCGATCAACCTCTTCTTCCACGACGGCGACCACTCCTACGCCTCCCAGCATGAGGATCTGGAGACCGCCTGGCCGCACCTCGCCGACGGCGCGATCGTCGTCATGGACGACATCTGGACTCCGGCGATCTTCGACTTCGCGGCCGAGTACGGCGAGCGGGTCGAGATCGCCTCCTGGACCGACCACTCCGACGGCGTCGGGATGCTGCGCAAGTCGTCCTAGCCCCGCGTCAGGGCGAAGCGCAGACCACCGCCGCGCGCAGGTGCTTGTCCGACCCCGTGTTGTTCGAGGCTGAAACGGACCAGCGGTCCGGGACCGTGCCGTCTGGAGCGAAGGACGAATTGCTCGGATTCGACAGGACGATCCGCATGTTCGCGTCGGCTATCTCCTCCCAGGTGGCGCCGCCTCCGACCGCGCGTTCCGAGCCGATGCATTCGGCTGTGGAACCGTTGACTGTGCCGGTTGTGATGGTCGTCGCAGCAGGTGCCCGGCGGACGACGACGTTCGTCGCTCCGTTCGCACCAGGGGTGCCAGGCGCACCGTCGGTGCCTGCTGGGCCCTGAGGGCCGGCGTTCCCGGGGGAAGCGCGCCCACCTGCTTCGCCACCTGCTTCTTGACGATCTTCTTGATCTGCGTCTTGCTCAGCTGGGCTGCCCTTCCCGATTCCCCGATTGCGGGCACCGCGATCGTTGCCGCCACGAACGCACTGGCGAGCGCAATCAAACTCGCCACCTTCATTGCACCATTCATCCAGTCCTCCTAGCCGCCGTCTGGTCCTGCCCGTTGGGCGTTTATAGACCACCCGTGCAGGCCAAGTCGTCCTGAGCTCAGCCGAGGACGATGATGATGAAGAACGCCAGGACGACCTCGCTGATGACCCACGAGTTCGCGCCCATCCAGTCGCGGATCTTCGGGAGCACCGTTTCGGCTCGCTTGCCCAGCGCCATGACCATCAAGGCCGGCAGGGCGAGGAGGAAGAGGGTGAGGACGACGAACGGAAGCGCGTGCCACCAGGGGTCGCCGTGATTCGCGAGGTGGGTGCCGATGACGACCGAGGTGATCAGGTCGCTGGGAAAGACACCCAGGAGTAGGAAGCCGAGCGTGAAGCTGAACCTCGGGCTCGCCGACTCCAGCTTGCCCATCCACTTGGGAGGTTCCGACTCCTTTCGCGTGCGAAACGCGTGAATCATCGCGACGACGAGCAGTCCGACGATCACGTAGTCGATCGTCTCCGACTCTGAGCCGCCGTGGCCCTCGCTGCCCTTGATGCCCTTCGCGGCGAAATAGGCGGCCGTGACGATGGCCGTGATCGAGATGGAGGCGCCGACGACGTAGGCGGCCGAATCGGGCTTCCACCTCTCGCTGGTGGCGAAGAAGAAAGAGCTGAGGATCTGAGGGCCAGCGATCATCACGAACGCCAGCGGAAGGGTTGAGACGACGGTCATCTAGATGCGATCAGTCTCCGCCATCCAACGGACGGTCCGGCGAATGCCCTCGTCCCATGGAGTGAAGTCGATGCCGAGCTCCTCGCGAGCCTTCGAATTGTCCACCCGCGCCTGCCAGAGGAGGAAGTGGAGCTGGCCGCGGCCGAGCAGGGGAGGGCGGCCGATCACGCCTGAGATCCGCTCGCCGGCCGCCGCCAGTCCCTTCGCGAGCGGGACGGGCATCGTCGGCGGCACGAACCCACGGCCGGCCTCGTCGACGGCGACCGAGACGATCTCCCGCATCGTCGCGAAGCCGTCGCCGAGGATGTAGCGCTCGCCAGGTTGGCCGCGGTCGAAGGCGGCGATGTGGCCGTCCGCCACGTCGTCGACGAGGCAGAGCGTCATGCCACCGGGCGGGACAGCGGGAAGCCGCCGGCGAATTGCGTCGCGGATGCCGCCGTCAAGGCCTGAAGCTGCCCACGGCCCCGGCCCGAAGACGCCGGCCGGATTGACGATCACCAGCTCGAAGTCCGGAGCGCCGACCTGAGCCTCGGCTAGCACCAGCTCCTCGGCGTGCTGCTTCGAGCGCTCGTACGCCGTTCCCTTCGGGTAGTCGGCGAGGTCGGCCTCGGTCATCGTGCCGCCGGTCTCGGCGTGGAAGACGTCGAAGGTCGAGGTGTGGATCGCACGGCGAGCACCGGCCTGCCGAGCCGCGGTGATCACGTTCAGCGCGCCCTGCGCGTTCACCTGCTCGAACTTCGAGTCATCGGCAAGCCACTGCTCGTAGATGCCCATCGCGTTGAACACGCCCTCGATCCCTTCGCACGCAGCCTGCAGGGAGGCGGGATCGGTGGCGTCCCCACGCGCGAGCTCGACGCCCGCGGGCAGGACCGCGCGGGCCGCGGCGACGTCGCGGACCAGCGCGACCACCTCGTCGCCGCGCTCGACCAGGCGGGTCGCAAGCGCGCTCCCGACCTTGCCCGTCGCACCCGTCAGCAGGACCCTCATCGCTCGGCGGACGATATGCGAACGCACGCCTGATGCTCCCTATGCTCGTCGCTCGATGTCCCGTTTCGGCGAACCCCAGCACCCCGTCTTCCAGCGGCTGAACGCCTCGATCGAGTTCGATCGCCGCCTCTGGCCCCACGACGTGCGCCAGTCGAAGGCGCACGCGAGGGCGCTGCTGTTCGCCGGCGTCCTCGACGACGCGGAGCTGGAGGCCCTCCATGCCGCCCTCGATGAGGTCGCGGTCGAGTTCGACGAGGGACGGTTCCCGTTCGCGCCAGACGACGAGGACATCCATATGGCCGTCGAGCGGCGGGTGACGGAGATCGCCGGCCCGGTGGGCGGCAAGCTCCACACCGGCCGCTCGCGCAACGACCAGGTCGCGACAGACATCGCGATGTACGTCCGCGAGCGCTGTGACGCCGCGATCGAGCTGTGCCGGGCGCTCCAGGGTCGCCTGTGTGAGCTCGCCGAAACTCACGCGGGATGGACGATGCCCGGCTACACCCATCTCCAGCGCGCGCAGCCCGTGTACCTCTCACACCACCTGCTCGCCTACTTCTGGATGCTGAGCCGCGACGTCCGCCGCTTCGGCCAGGCACGAGAGGGGGCGCTGGAGATGCCCCTCGGCTCCGGAGCGCTCGCCGGCCTGAACTGGGAGCTCGACCGCGACGCGGTCGCCCGCGAGCTCGGCTTCGAGCGGGTTACGGAGAACTCGATCGACGCCGTCGCGAGCCGCGACTCGGTGCTCGACTACCTGGCCGCGGCGGCGAGCTGCGCGACCCACCTATCCCGCCTGGGCGGTGAGATCGTGCTCTGGTCGAGCGAGGAGTTCTCGTTCTGCGAGCTCGGCGATTCGTTCGCGTCCGGCTCGAGCATCATGCCCCAGAAGAAGAACCCCGACGCGGCCGAGCTGATCCGGGCCAAGGCGCCGCGGATCACGGCCGCGTTCAGCACCCTCGCCGGCGTGCTCCACGGACTGCCCCTCGCCTACTCGAAGGACATGCAGGAGGACAAGGAGGGCCTGTTCGACGCCGCCGACAACCTCGAGCTCTGCCTCGAGGCGGCGGGCGGCATGCTCGGCGCGATCACCTTCGACCGCGACCGCCTCGCCGAGGCCGCCGGAGACGAGTTCCTCGCCGCGACCGACGTCGCTGACCTGCTGGTTCGCAAGGGAATGCCGTTCCGCGAGGCGCACGGTGTCGTCGGCGGCCTCGTCCGCGAGGCTCTCGCGCGCGACGTGCGGCTCTCCGAGCTCCCCGCGGAGGACGTGCGCGGGTTCTCCGAGCTGCTCGACGAGGAGTACTACGAGGTGCTCGCCAGCGACCGCTGGCTCGAGTCGAAGCGCTCCGCCGGCGGCACCGCGTCCGAGCGGGTCGCCGAGCAGCTGGCGGCCGCGCGCGCCGAGCTCGACGGGCGACCGGCTTGAGCGGAATCGATCGCGCCTTCTACGCGCGCTCGGTCCACGAAGTCGCCCGGGATCTAGTCGGCTGCACGCTGCTCCACGACGGCGTCGGCGGCACGATCGTCGAGACCGAGAGCTACCACCGCGACGATCCCGCCTGCCACGCCTACGGCGGGCCCACGCCGCGCAGCGAGATCCTCTGGGGCGCGCCGGGAATCGCCTACGTCTACTTCTCCTACGGCGTCCACAGCCTGCTGAACGCCGTCTGCGAGCCGGAGGGCGAGGCCGCCGCGGTGCTGATCCGCGCGATCGAGCCGACTCACGGGATCGACGCGATGCGCGAGCGGCGCGGTCGCGAGGACGTGCGCGACCTCTGCTCCGGCCCGGGCAAGCTGACCCAGGCGCTCGGGGTCGAGCTGGCCGACAACGGCCGCAGCCTGCTCGACCCGCCGTTCGAGGTGCGCCCTCCAGAATCGGCGAGCCCGGCCGGTCGAGGTCATCACCGCCCCGCGAATCGGGATCACGAAGGCCGTGGACTACCCGTGGCGCTTCTGTGCGGCGGGCAGCAGATACGTGTCCCACCCGCGCCCGCCCGAACCGGACGCGAAGCGGAGGATTCGGGCGGAGTAATTTCGGCGGATTTGTCCGTTTAGCCCTCGACTCCGCCGCCGGCCGGGGTTTCCGTGGCCGGCGCGGCCGCGGGCTCGGCGGGCGTCGGAGCAGCCTCCTCGACCGGGGCCTCGGGAACCGGCGCGGGGGCGGGCTCGAACGGGAGCGGGGGCGACCGGCGCGGGAGCGACCGGGGCCACGCCCTCGGTCTCCGGTCCACATCCGCGTCGGCGTCTTCGATCCTTGCGCGCGTCCTTCAGCGCCTCGTAGGCGGTCATCACGTCGGCCCAGATCAGCGCGGATAGGTGCCGCCGTCGACGGGGGCCCCCGCGTACTCGGTCTCCATCGGCGTGTTGCCCTCAGCGTGGCCGACCCAGACGCACGCCGTCACGTCTTCACTGCCGCCGCAGAACCAGGCGTCGCCGTTGTTCTCGGTGGTGCCGGTCTTGCCCCAGGCATAGCCGCCGTACTGGGCGCGAACGCCGGTGCCGTCGTCGACGTTCGACTCGAGCACGGAGCGGTTTCACTCGCCACGACCGGGATCGATCGCGCGCTGCTCGATCGATCTTGTTCTCGAGCCGCTGTCGCCGTCCTCGGTGTCGACGAACTCGGCTTCCTCGCCGGCACCCTCCCTGACGTCGATGATCCCGACCGGTCCGCCCGGGGAGCTGGCCAGCGAGCCGCTGACCCGCTCGCCGTCGTTGGCGATCGTCGAGTAGGCGTATGACATCTCGAGCGGCGTCACGCCGACCTCGAGGCCGCCGAGCGTCATCGCGGGCGGGTACGGCTTGAAGGGCCCGCTCGTTGATCGAGTACTCGTTCTTGGTCGAGAGGTCGGTCGCGATCCCCATCGCCTTCGCCGTAGCGGCGATGTTCTTCAGGCCCGACCTGGAGGCCGAGCTCGGCGTACACGGAGTTGTCGGAGTTCGGTCGTCGCGTCATACAGGCGTCGAGGAGCCGTAGTAGCCGTCGCCGTAGTTGGAGACGTCGAAGACGTCGGGCAGGACCTTGTCTTCCGTCCTCCTCCATGCCTGCACCTTGAACGGGAACTCCTTCGGAGTCGAGCTGTAGACGTTCGAGGTGGAGATGCCCTGGGCCGAGGGCGGTGACGAGGGTGAACGGCTTCATCGCCGATCCGGGCTGGCGCTGCCCGTTGGTGGCGAGGTTGAATGGAGCCTCGTTGTAGTCCTCGCCGCCGACCATCGCCAGCACGCCGCCCGTGGCGTTGTCGATCACCACGACCGACGCGGTGGGCTCGATCCCGCCGATGTTGTTGTAGACGGCCTCCTCGACTTCGCGCTGCATGTCGAGGTCGAGCGTCGACTTGATGTGCAGGCCGCCGCCGAACGCGGCGCCGGGCCCGTAGTAGTCGACGACCTGCTGGCGCAGCCAGGAGGTGAAGTAGGGGGACTCGGACTTCTCGCGCGGCGGCTTGATCTCGTTAGGCTCGGGGAGCGGGGCCTCGATGCCGGTGATGCCGGGTCGTCGTACTGCTCCTGCGTGATCGCGCCCTGCTCGAGCATCTTCTGGAGGACGAGGTTGCGTCGTGCGAGCGCCGCCATCCGGGTAGTTGCGCGGCGAGTACGCCTCCGGCGAGGAGATGATCCCGGCCAGCAGCGCCGCCTCGTGGGGGAGGAGCTGGGAGGCGCAGCGGTCGTCCTTGCCGCCGCAGCCCTCGTGCGCCTCGCCGAAGAACGTCTTCGCCGCGGCCTCGATCCCGTACGCGCCCTCGCCGAAGTAGATGGAGTTCAGGTACTGGGTGAGGATCTTGTCCTTCGACCACTCGCGCTCGAGGTGGTAGGCCAGCGCCGACTCGCGCAGCTTCTGGAAGATCGTCCGGCTCTGCTGCGCCGCGAGCGCGTTCTTGACGAATTGCTGGGTGATCGTCGATGCGCCCTGGACGGCGTTGCGGGCGATGACGTCCTTGACCACCGCGCGGGTCGATCGCCGACGAGGTCGATCCCGCGGTGCTCGTAGAACCGCTCGTCCTCGATCGCGACGACCGCCTGCTTCATCGTCGGGGAGATGTCGGCCGACTCGACGAAGAAGCGTGCCTCGTTCCCGGTGAGCGTCGTCAGCGGCCGGTTGCAGCGGTCGGTGACGACCGAGTTCTCCGCGGCCTGGTAGAGCGCCTTGTTCTCGAGCTTCGGTAGGTCGGAGGCGACCGCCATCATGATCCCGAAGATGAAGGAGACGAATGCGAGTAGCGAAAGCCCGAGTACGACGATGAGCAGGCGCAGCTTCTTCAGTCGCGGTCCGCGGTCCTTCTTCCGCCTGAAGCTCGGGAACGAGGGCAGGCGGCGGCGCGGCGGCTTGCCGTTGCCGGATCCGTTGGACCCCGTGCCGTCGGCGCCACCGCCCCCAAGCTTGTCGCGGGCGGCGCGAACCTGGCGGCGCATTTCACTGCTCGTTCGTGCCATGTCGTCTTTGAGCCTGGCACGGATGCTTTCCGGCCGCGTAAAGCCGCCGGCGGAGCCGAGGCCAGGCGTCTGGTGCCGGCGGCTGGTGCGGGATAGCCAGGGCCGCCGTACGAGGTGCAAAAGCCTAGCATTGGGCCGGTGAGCTCCAGCCGCCTCACAGAGGGTGCCGTCGAGGCGCTGCCGGAGGGGCGGCTGGCCGAGCAGCTGGCCGCCGCCGAGAAGGAGGGACGCCCGCTCCGGGTGAAGCTCGGGATCGACCCGACCGCGCCCGACATCCACCTCGGACACGTCGTGGTGCTTCGCAAGCTGCGCGAGTTCCAGGACGCCGGGCACCTGGTGGTGCTGATCGTCGGCGACTACACGGCACGCGTGGGCGACCCCAGCGGGCGCTCGAAGGAGCGCCCCGTCCTCTCCGGCGAGGAGATCGACGCGAACGCGCAGACCTTCCAGGAGCAGGCGGCCAAGGTCCTCGACCCCGAGCGCACCGAGGTGCGGCGGAACAGCGAGTGGCTGGAGATGGGCAGCGACGAGCTGTTCGGGATCGCCCGCCGGTTCACGATCGCCCGCCTGCTCGAGCGCGACGACTTCCAGAAGCGGATGCAGGCCGACCAGCCGATCTCCGTGCTCGAGCTGCTCTACCCGGTGCTCCAGGGCTATGACTCGGTGGCGATCCGCGCCGACGTCGAGCTGGGGGGGACCGACCAGAAGTTCAACCTGCTGTTCGGCCGCGACGTGCAGGGCTCGTTCGGCGTGCCCGAGCAGTCGGTGATGACGATGCCGATCCTGCCTGGTACCGACGGGGTCCAGCGGATGTCGAAGTCGCTGGGCAACTACGTCGGCGTCACCGACCCGCCGGAGGAGATGTTCGGCAAGCTGATGAGCGTCCCCGACGAGGCGATGGGGCAGTACTTCGAGCTTCTGCTCGGCGAATCGCCGGCGGCGGACGCCCACCCGATGGAGGCGAAGCGGGAGCTCGGGCGGCGGATCGTCACCTGGTTTTGGGACGCCGATGCGGCCGCCGGGGCAGAGGCCCACTTCGACCAGGTCCACGTCGACGGCGGAACGCCCGACGAGATGCCGGAGATCGTGCTCGACGGCGGCGAGCTCCACCTGCCGGCGCTGATCGCAGACGGGTTCGGGGTGAGCCGTTCGGAGGCGCGCAGATTGGTCACGCAGGGCGGGGTGAAGCTCGACGGGGAGGCCGTCGATCCCGGCCGGCTCGACCTGCCGGCGGCCGATCTGGACGGCCGTGTCCTGCAGGTCGGGAAGCGGCGATTCGCGCGCCTGCGCGCCGGATCCTGAAATTCGGCTAATTCCTGTGCGCGCCCGGCTCGCCCGGCGCTACACTTCCGCGTCCCCAGCACCGAGCAGCACTGCTCAGGTTTCCGGGAAGAGCTCGATTCCGAGCTATACTTATTGGTCGCTCTCGAGGAGGTCTCGGGGGCACCGGCTCTCCCATGGAGAACCCGCGGTGGAGCCGGAACGGTCTTTGAAAACTGAGCAGTGCGCGCGAGCCTTGGGCTCGCCGGCAAAGAGCCGGCGCTTTCCCTTGGCTTGCACCATGCCCGATCCGCCCTCGCGCCAGCGCGGGGACGGATTGATTAAGAAGTACCTCGTCATGTCGACCATCGCCTGTGTACGCGGTGGTCACAATTGGTCATGACAACACTCTCTAAGACAGAGGAGCCGGCTTCGGGTGACCCCCTGGGCCGGAATTGAAACCCTCGAGTCATTTTTTACGGAGAGTTTGATCCTGGCTCAGGACGAACGCTGGCGGCGTGCTTAACACATGCAAGTGGAGCGACGAACCAGGGCTTGCCCTGGGGCAAAGCCGCGAACGGGTGAGTAACACGTGGGTAACCTACCCCGACGACTGGGACAACCCGAGGAAACTCGGGCTAATACCGGATAATTTCACCTCTCACAAGTGAGGTGATTAAAGGAGGCTTCGGCTTCCGCATCGGGAGGGGCCCGCGGCCCATTAGCTTGTTGGTGAGGTAACGGCTCACCAAGGCAACGATGGGTAGCTGGTCTGAGAGGACGATCAGCCACACTGGGACTGAGACACGGCCCAGACTCCTACGGGAGGCAGCAGTGGGGAATCTTGCGCAATGCGCGAAAGCGTGACGCAGCAACGCCGCGTGGGGGAAGAAGGCCTTCGGGTTGTAAACCCCTTTCAGGAGGGACGAAGGTGCGGCGGCGAATAGCCGTCCGTACTGACGGTACCTCCACAAGAAGCTCCGGCTAACTACGTGCCAGCAGCCGCGGTAATACGTAGGGAGCAAGCGTTGTCCGGAATCATTGGGCGTAAAGCGCGCGTAGGCGGCCCGGTAAGTCCGTTGTGAAAGTCAAAGGCTCAACCTTTGAATGCCGATGGATACTGCCGGGCTCGAGTCCGGAAGAGGCGAGTGGAATTCCTGGTGTAGCGGTGGAATGCGCAGATATCAGGAGGAACACCGATAGCGAAGGCAGCTCGCTGGGACGGTACTGACGCTAAGGCGCGAAAGCGTGGGGAGCGAACAGGATTAGATACCCTGGTAGTCCACGCCGTAAACGATGGGCACTAGGTGTGGGAGGTGTCGACTCCTCCCGTGCCGCCGCTAACGCATTAAGTGCCCCGCCTGGGGAGTACGGCCGCAAGGCTAAAACTCAAAGGAATTGACGGGGGCCCGCACAAGCAGCGGAGCATGTGGTTTAATTCGACGCAACGCGAAGAACCTTACCTGGGTTTGACATGTTGGTGACCGCCGTGGAAACACGGTTTTCCTTCGGGACACCATCACAGGTGGTGCATGGCTGTCGTCAGCTCGTGTCGTGAGATGTTGGGTTAAGTCCCGCAACGAGCGCAACCCCTGTCCTATGTTGCCAGCATTTAGTTGGGGACTCATGGGAGACTGCCGGTGACAAACCGGAGGAAGGTGGGGATGACGTCAAGTCATCATGCCCCTTATGTCCAGGGCTACACACGTGCTACATTGGCGCCTACAGAGGGATGCAATACCGTGAGGTGGAGCAAATCCCATAAAGGGCGTCTCGGTTCGGATTGGAGGCTGCAACTTGCCTCCATGAAGGTGGAGTTGCTAGTAATCGCGGATCAGCAACGCCGCGGTGAATACGTTCCCGGGCCTTGTACACACCGCCCGTCACACCACGAAAGCGAGCAACACCCGAAGCCGGTGGCCTAACCCTTACGGGAGGGAGCCGTCGAAGGTGGGGCCCGTGATTGGGGTGAAGTCGTAACAAGGTAGCCGTAGCGGAAGCTGCGGCTGGATCACCTCCTTTCTAGGGAGATATTCTCTGGAATGTCGACCGGACATGGCCTGCGCGTCACCCTCGCCCTCGGGCGGACGTGGCGCGCTTGAGCACTGCTCAGTTTCCAGAGACCGAACGGCGGAGACCCCGCTGCCGGCCTCGGCGGAGCTTGAAAACTGCACGTAAAGGCCAAATTAGAAGTACATACGAGTAAGAAACACGCTCGTGCGGGTTGACAACGCACGAGTGGCTCACCGTCAAGATGCTAAGGGCGCACGGTGGATGCCTTGGCACCAGGAGACGAAGAAGGACGTGGACGGCTGCGATAAGCCGCGGTGAGGCGCTGAACAGCCTTTGACCCGCGGATCTCCGAATGGGGAAACCCAGCGCCGGTAATGCGGCGTTACCCAGCACTGAATACATAGGTGCTGGGAGGCAAGCGGGAGAACTGAAACATCTCAGTACCCCGACGAAAGGAAATCAACCGAGACTCCCTGAGTAGTGGCGAGCGAAAGGGGATCAGCCCAAACTGGATAGGTGCAAGCGGACACGCGTTGCCTATCCGGGGTTGTAGGGCTTCTGTCCGGATCGTGTCCGATCCGGCGGCAGTTATCAAGTCAGGTGTTAGTCGAAGTCGAGTGGAACCTCGCACCAAAGAGGGCAATCGTCCCGTAGACGAAAACACGCTGACCTGCCGATGAAGTTCCTGAGTAGGACCGCTGCCGTGAAACGCGGTCTGAATCTGGGGGGACCACCCTCCAAGGCTAAGTACTACCTGGTGACCGATAGTGAACTAGTACCGTGAGGGAAAGGTGAAAAGCACCCCGGAAGGGGAGTGAAATAGTACCTGAAACCGCGCGCCTACAAGTGGTCGGAGCAACTTCGGTTGTGACGGCGTGCTTTTTGCATAACGAGCCGACGAGTTACTCGTACGTGGCAAGGTTAAGCGATGAGCGGAGCCGCAGCGAAAGCGAGTCTGAATAGGGCGACACAGTCACGTGCGGTAGACCCGAAACCGGGCGAGCTATCCATGGGCAGGTTGAAGCGGGGGTAAGACCTCGTGGAGGACCGAACCGACCTACGTTGAAAAGTGGGCGGATGACCTGTGGATAGGAGTGAAAGGCTAATCAAGCCCGGAGATATCTGGTTCTCTCTGAAATATATTTAGGTATAGCCTCAAGCAATTGTGCGTTATGGCCGTAGAGCTACTGCTTGGACTAGGGGCCCTACCAGGTTACCGACTTCAGGCAAACTCCGAAGACCATTACGTTCAGCTTGGGAGTCAGTGTGCGGGGGATAAACTCCGTACGCGAAAGGGGAACAACCCAGATCACCAGCTAAGGACCCTAAGTGCATGCTAAGTGGAGAACGATGTCCGAATGCACAGACAACCAAGAGGTTGGCTTAGAAGCAGCCACCCTTGAAAGAGTGCGTAACAGCTCACTGGTCAAGTGTTCGGGCGCGGAGAATTCAACGGGGCTCAAGCATGCCTCCGAAGCTGTGAGTTCGCGAGATCTGAGGATCTCGTGAGCGGTAAGAGAGCGTTCCTGTCAGCGTGAAGCGGTGTCGTGAGATGCCGTGGAGCGGCAGGAAGTGAGAATGTCGGCATGAGTAGCGCAAGAGGGGTGCGAATCCCCTCCACCGATTGAGCAAGGTTTCCTGAGTAAAGTTCGTCTGCTCAGGGTTAGTCGGGACCTAAGGCGAGGCCGAAAGGCGTAGCCGATGGCCAACAGGTTGATATTCCTGTACCACGTCGTGTCCGTTATCACCAATGGGGTGACGGAGAAGGCTAAGGGAACCCAGGCGATGGTTGTCCTGGGGCAAGCACGTAGCTAGTCGCGGTTGGTAAATCCGCCGTGGCGTTTTGACGCGAGGTGCGATGCCAGCTGGCTTGACCGCCGGCGAGTCCCCTACGCCATGCTCCCAAGAAAAACCTCTAGGGAGGACACTCGTGCCCGTACCGAGAACCAACACAGGTGCTCAAGTGGAAAACACTAAGGTGAGCGAGATAACCCTCGTTAAGGAACTCGGCAAAATCGCCCCGTAACTTCGGGATAAGGGGCGCCCCGGTAGGGTGAAGTCCTTGCGGACGGAGCCCGAGGGGGCCGCAGTGAATTGGTCCAAGCGACTGTTTACCAAAAACACAGGCCTCTGCTAAGTCGAAAGACGATGTATAGGGGCTGACGCCTGCCCGGTGCCGGAAGGTTACGCGGAGTGGTTAGTCACCTTCGGGTGGCGAAGCTGTGAAGCTAAGCCCCGGTAAACGGCGGCCGTAACTATAACGGTCCTAAGGTAGCGAAATTCCTTGTCGGGTAAGTTCCGACCTGCACGAATGGCGTAACGACTTGGACGCTGTCTCAACGAGGGGCTCGGTGAAATTAAAGTCTCGGTGAAGATGCCGAGTACCCGCAGAAAGACGGAAAGACCCCGTGAACCTTTACTGCAACTTGATATTGGAGTCTGGGTTACCTCGCTCAGGATAGGTGGGAGGCTTTGAACCAGTGGCTTTGGCCACCGGGGAGCCATCGTTGAGATACCACCCTAGGTGTTCTGGGCTTCTAACTGGTCGCCGTTAACCGGGATCAGAACAGTGTCAGGTGGGCAGTTTGACTGGGGCGGTCGCCTCCTAAAGAGTAACGGAGGCGCCCAAAGGTTCCCTCAGCACGGTTGGAAATCGTGCGAAGAGTGTAAAGGCAATAAGGGAGCTTGACTGCGAGATCGACGGATCGAGCAGGAACGAAAGTTGGGCTTAGTGATCCGGCAGTTGCAAGTGGAAGCGCTGTCGCTCAACGGATAAAAGGTACTCCGGGGATAACAGGCTTATCGGTTCCAAGAGTCCACATCGACGAACCGGTTTGGCACCTCGATGTCGGCTCGTCGCATCCTGGGGCTGGAGTAGGTCCCAAGGGTTGGGCTGTTCGCCCATTAAAGCGGTACGCGAGCTGGGTTCAGAACGTCGTGAGACAGTTCGGTCCCTATCTTCTGTGGGCGTTGGAGAGTTGAGAGGAGTCATCCTTAGTACGAGAGGACCGGGATGAACGTGCCTCTGGTGTATCTGCTGTCCTGCCAAGGGCACTGCAGGCTAGCTACGCACGGATCGGATAACCGCTGAAGGCATCTAAGCGGGAAGCCGACCTCGAGATGAGCTCTCCCATCCCCTTGAGGGAGTAAGACCCCTGGTAGACCACCAGGTCGATAGGCCGGTGGTGCAAGCACAGCAATGTGCTCAGCCAACCGGTACTAATGGGTCGAGGTCTTGACGGATGTTTTCTTACCCGTTTGGCGTTGCGTGCAGTTTTCAAGCCTCGTCGAGGCCACCGGTCTCGTGACATTTCGGTGGCAATAGCGAGAGGGAAACACCTCTTCCCATTCCGAACAGAGCCGTTAAGCCTCTCTGCGCCGATGGTACTTGGTGGGCAACTGCCTGGGAGAGTAGGTCGCTGCCGGTTCTTTGATTAAGGGCCGCCCCTCGGGGCGGCCCTTTTTCGTGCGTGAATCGTGCCTCGTTTAGGATCCTCGGATGGAGGCTTCAGCCGCAGTCGCGCCCGAGACGCGCGACGACGTCAGGGAGGTGCGCAAGTGGATCGACCTGCTCTGCGAGCAGGTTGGCCCGCGCCGGCCCACGTCCAAGGGCGAGACGGTCGCGGCCATGGCGATGCGCACGCAGTTGCGGGCAAAGCGGATCCACGCCGAGGTCGAGCCATATCCGGGCTACTCGAGCTTCGCCTGGCCCTACGGGCTGATCCTGTCAACGGCGCTCGCGCCGGCGCTGATGCCTCGCCGAATGCGCCTGCTGCGTGCCGTTACGGCGATCAAGGCCGCGGTGCTGCTCTCACTGGAGGGCGAGCTACGGCACACGCCCGTGTCGGACCTGCTCTCGCGGCGGGAGGGCAAGAACCTCGTCGCGACCGTCGAGCCCAGCGGTGAGCCGCGGCGGACGTTGTGCCTCGTCAGCCACCTCGACACGTCGCGCTCCGGGCTCCTCTTCCATCCTGTGGCCGCGCGCCTGGTGGGCCGCTGGATCACGCTTCAGTCATTCGCCGTCCTGGCCGGCGCAGGCGAGCCCCTCCTCTCCCGCAGTAGGCCGGGTCGCATCGTTCTCGGCGCCGCCCGCGCGATCGTCGCGGCCGGCCTGGCCCTGCTGGCCGAGCGGGAGATCCGTGGCGAGGATGTGCCCGGCGCCAACGACAACGCCTCCGGAGTCGCCGTGGCCGCCCGGCTGTTGGCCGAGCACGCCGAGAGCCCGCTCGACCAGACCCGTCTCGTCTTCCTCGCGACCGGAGGGGAGGAGGCGGGCCTCCTCGGGGCTCGCGAGTTCCTGCGCCGGCATGACACCGACGGACTGGCTCTTCCTCAACTTCGACGGCGTAGGCGGGCCGGCCACCTTGCGCTATCTCACCCAGGAGGGGGTGTTCCGGCGACATCCGTCGGATCCCGGCCTGCTGCAGGTGGCGAGCGAGCTCGCGAAGCGGCGCCCCGACCTCGGTCTGGAGCCCCAGGACGTTCCCGCGGGCCTCACCTACGACACGACGCCCGTCCTGGCCTCCGGCGGCCGCGCGCTGACCCTCAGTGCGCAGGACGAAGTGATCCCGAACCTTCATTGGCCCAGCGACACCCCTGAGAACCTGGATTCCGACACGCTGGCCCGCGCACTCGAGGCAGGGCGCGAGTTGATCGCCGCGATCGACCGCGGCGACGCCGAGTGAGCTTCACCGCCGTCCATCGCCGCGGTGACGGCCCGCCGCTCGTCGCGCTGCACGGGATCACCGACACCTGGCGGACCTGGGAGCTGGTGCTGCCTGCCCTGGAGCGCGAGCACGAGGTCCTTGCCCCGACTCTCGCCGGGCACGCCGGCGGCCCACCGATCGAGGGTGAGGTGACCGATGCGGTCATCGCCGACGCTGTCGAACGGGCTATGGACGAGGCCGGCTGGGAGACCGCACACATCGTCGGCAACTCGCTTGGCGGCTACGTGGCCTTCCAGCTTGCCGCGCGCGGTCGGGCGACGAGCGTGGTGGCCCTCGCCCCGGCCGGAGGCTGGGCTGAGGGCGACGACAGCTACCTGGAGACACTTCAGTACTTCGAGATGGCCCAGGAGCTCCTGAAGACGGCAGGCGCCTATGCGGACCAGATCGCTTCGACCCCCGAAGGCCGCCGTCGCGCCACCGAGTTCATCGCGGTCGCCTACGAGCACATCCCGGCCGACCTGATCGCCCACCAGATCCGCGGCGCCGCGGAGTGCCCGGCGATCGCCGACCTGATCGCCTACGTGCGGCGCGAGGGCTGGTCGGTCGCCACGCCTGAGGCCGAGTGCCCCGTCCGGATCGTCTGGGGCACCGAGGACAGGATCCTCCCGCTACCCGCGGCCGCAGCCGGCTACCGCGAGGCCTTCCCGCAGGCCGACTGGATCGAGCTCGACGGCGTCGGCCACTGCCCGCAGCTCGACGTCCCGGCCGAGACGGCGGAGCTGATCAACGGTTTCAGCCGCTAGGCGGCGGTGCGGCAGCCGGTGGGCTGCTCGCATCCGCCACGCCGGGCGCGCCCGAGGGCCTCCCAACCGTCGCCGGCCGAAGCCACGACGGCGCCCTCGCACGCGCCCGCGCCCGATGCCGCGACGGGCTCTAGCCCGTACTCACCGAGCGTGGCGAAATCAAGAAGGAGGTCGACCGCGCCGGCTGCGCGGTCCATCAGTTGTTCTCTCAGCTTGCTCATGGGCGGGGAAGCTACGGACGGCCTCGGACAGAACAGACGTTCGTGCAATGGATCTTGCATCCAGGCACGGATCGAGGCAGGCGCACCCTATCCGCGCCGGCCGAAGCTGTGCACGGCGGGCAGGGCGGCCTCCAGGTCGCGGGCGTCGTCGGCGTCGCGGCCGGTCTCGCGGCGTACGGGCGGCTCGATGTGGCGCACCTCGGCGGGCGGCAGGTCGGGACGGTGCAGGCGCTCCAGGCTCACGACGACCACGTTGATGTTCGCCCCGCGACGCTCGAGCCGGCCGCGGGCGAGGAGAAGTGGCCCGGTGCGTGCAACCAAGCGGTGCTCGGCGTAGACCTTGGGCGGGACGATCAGGTTGATCGTCCCGTGCTCGTCCTCGAGCAGCATGAAGAGGATGCCCTTGGCCGTCGCCGGCCGCTGGCGGGCGACGACGAGGCCCGCCACCTCGACCTGCGAGCGGTCGGGTAGCCGCGCGAGCGCTGCGCTCGTCGCGACCCGCTCGGGCAGGCTCGGCCGCATGATCCCGAGCGGGTGCTGGCCGAGCGTCATCCCGGTCGAGGAGTAGTCGGCCACGAGCTGTTCCCAGGCGCCCAGCTCGCGCAGGCGCGGCGCCGCGGGCACGGCGATCGGCAGCGCCAGCTGATCCGAGCGCTTGCCCGCACGCGGAGCCGAGGGCAGTGCCCCCGCGGTGATCCCGAGCCTCCAGAGGGCTGCCCGCCGCCCGCCCGGCTCCAGGCCGTCGCACGCACCCGCCCAGGCAAGCCGCTCGAGCGCGTCGGCGCTCACGCCCGACCGCGAGGCCAGCTCGCCGACGTCGGCGTACGGCCCGCCGCGCTCGCGCTCAGCCGCCAGCGTGGCCATCTCGTCGTCGCGCACCCCGTTCACGTAGACGAGCCCGATTCGCACGCCGCCGTCCTCCGTCGAGCACTCGACCCCGCTCGCGTTCACGTCCACGCCCAGCAGCTCGATCCCGCGCCGCTGTGCCTCGTGCACGAGCGCGTCGGGCGGGTAGAAGCCCATCGGCTGCTCGTTCAGGAGCGAGCAGAGGAACTCGGGCCCGTAGTGGACTCGTAGCCAGGTCGACTGGTAGGCGAGCAGGCCGAAGGCCGCCGCGTGTGCCTTCGGGAAGCCGAAGCCGGAGAAGCCGACCACCTGCATGAAGACCTTCTGCGCGATCTCGGGCTCGACGCCGCGCTCGATCGCGCCGTCGATGAACTTCTCGCCCTGGGCGATCATCGCCGCCTCCGAGCGCTTGCGGCTCATCGCCCGGCGCAGCCCCTCGGCCTCACCCGAGCTGAAGCCCGCCAGGGCCATCGCCACCTGCAGCACCTGCTCCTGGAAGACGATCGCGCCGAGCGTGTCGCGCAGGACGGGCTCGAGCGCGGGGTGGACGTAGGGCACCTGGTAGTCGGGGTCCTCGCGCAGCCTCTCCCGCGCGTCGAGGTAGGGGTGGACGGCGCCGCCCTGGATCGGCCCCGGCCGCACGATCGCCACCTGGACGGTCAGGTCGTCGAGCGTCTCGGGTAACGAACGGGTCAGCATCTGCATCTGCGCCCGGCTCTCGATCTGGAAGACCCCGGTGGTGTCGGCGCGCCGGATCGCCTCGAAGGTCTGCTTGTCGTCCATCGGGATCCGCGAGAGGTCGATGAACTCGTCTCGCGTCCGCGCGATCTCGTCGACGCAGCGCTCGACGGCGGAGAGCATCCCGAGCCCGAGCAGGTCGATCTTGAGGAAGCCGGCGTCGGCGCACGAGTCCTTGTCCCACTGGGCGATCCGCCGGCCCTCCATCGCCGCCGGCACGACCGGGCAGATGTCGATCAGCGGCCGCGTCGAGAGCACCATCCCGCCGGGGTGCTGGGAGGGGTGGCGGGGGAGACCGTGCGCCTCGCGCGCCAGGGCGGCCAGCTCCTGCCAGCGCTGCGTGGCCGCTCGCGGCTGCCCGATCGCCTCGGCCATGTCGTCGGTGACGGACTCCCTGGAGTCCGGGGGGAGGAACGCGGGGGGCGAAGCCCCCCATGTCGACCACGCGCGCGACGCGCTCGACCTCTCCCAGCGGCAGCCCCAGCACCTTGCCGAAGTCGCGCACGGCGCTGCGCGAGCGGTAGGTCGGGAAGGCGGCGACGAGCGCCGAGCGCTCCGGCCCGTAGCGCTCGTGGATCCGCGGGATCAGCTTTTCGCGGATGTCCCGGGGGAAGTCGAGGTCGATGTCGGGCGCGTCGGTGATCTCCTCGTTCAGGAAGCGGCCGAGGAAGAGCCCGTTGCGGATCGGGTCGATGTGGGAGAGGCCGGTGAGGTAACAGACGACCGAGCTGACGCTCGACCCCCGGCCCCGGCCGGGCGGCAGCAGCATCCGGGCCGAGTCGGGCCCGCGGACCTCGACCGCCACATCGCGGGCGAGTTCGAGCAGGTCGTAGTGCAGGAGGAAGAAGCCGGAGAGCTTCAGGCCGCGGATCACCCGCAGCTCCTCGTCGAGCCGGGTGCGCGCCTCGGCGAGCTCGGGGGTGTCGCGGTAGCGGTGCTCGAGGCGCGTCCGGCAGATCTCGGCCAGCGCGTGGTCGGCGCTGGGGTCCTCCGAGCCTGGGTAGCGGTAGCCGAGGTCGCGGGTCAGGTCGAAGGTGAGCCGCTCGGCCAGCCGCGCGGTCTCCGCGACCGCCTCGGGATGGTCGCGGAAGAGCGTCGCCGCGGTCTCTGCCGGCGGGCGCAGCCAGGCGCTCGCGTTGCCGCGCCGCCGCGGCTCGGTCTCCTCGAGCGTGCCGCCGAGTCGGACCGCGACGAGCGCGTCCTGGAGCTTCGCTCGCGAGGGGTCGTGCATGTGCACGTTGCCGGTCGCGATGCAGGGGACGCCGAGCGACTCCGCGAGCCGGGCGAGGCCGCGGTTGCGGGCGCGGTCGTGGCGCCAGAGCGGCCGCTGCAGCTCGACCCGGAAGCGCTCGCGGCCGAAGGCGGCGAGCAGCCGCTCGGCATGGACGTGGCCGCCGTCGCGGGCGCAGCCGGAGAGGCAGACGATGCCATCGGCGTGACGCTCGACGTCGTCGAGATCGACGGAGGGGGGGAGGGGCTCCCGCCCAGGCTTCGGCCGCGTACGGGCATGAGCGGCGGTGGAGAGCCGGCAGAGATTCCGATACCCCACCGCACTCTCAGCGAGGAGGGTGAGGTGAACGGCACGCGTCGAACGTCCCTGAACCCCGCAAATCTGCGGGGTTGACGGACGTTCGGTGGTTTCGACGGTCAGCTCCATGCCTGTGATCGGGCGGACGCCGTGGTGGCGGCAGGCCTGGGCGAACTCCATCGAGCCCCAGAGGCCGTCGTGGTCGGTCAGGGCCAGCGCCTCGTGGCCGCGCTCGGCCGCGGCCAGGGCCAGCTCGTCGGGCAGCGAGGCGCCGTCGCAGAAGGAGAAGGCGGAGTGGGCGTGGAGTTCGACATAACTCCGGCGGGATGCTCCGCTTCGCGTCCGCTCCCGCCGGGCCTCTGGCTCTCCGGACATGCTCATGCTCGTTGGGCGTACCAGCGGCCGCCCGCCTCGTCGGGCTCGCGGAAGACGACGATGCAGCGCCCGTCGGCGAGGGCGAGCTCGAAGTAGCGCCGGCTGAGCGGCCGCGGCGTCCACCAGCGGTCCTCGACCACCCACTCCTCGCGGACCGCCTCGACGTCGACCCCGCCGACCGCGACGGGGACGCCGTCCTCGCCGGCGCGGACATCGGCCGGCCGCGGGCCGTAGACGATCATGACAACTCCGGCGGGATGCTCCGCTTCGCGTCCGCTCCCGCCGGGCCTCGGTCTTCCGAGTAGGGCGTCAGCAGCACCCGCCGCTCGGGCACGCGCGAGTCCGGCTCCACGTCGAGCACCTGCAGGACCGCGTCGCGGCCGGCGGCGGCGCGCACCTGGCGTACGGCCTCGCCGAGCCGCTCGCGGCGCTCCTCGGCCGGGGTGCGGGCCAGGGAGGGCTGCTCGCCGCAATCCGGCCCCAGCTCGAGCGCCCGCAGCGCCAGCGCCGAGGCTGGCGCGGGCAGCTCGTCCAGCTTCGGCCCGACGGCGAGGCGCAGGCGGGTGGCGTCGGCGCTCGCCCGCCGCAATACGGCCTCGGTGCGCCAGCTGCCGCCCGCCGCCAGGCGCGCCTCGAGCCGCAGCCGGCGCAGCGTCCGCCCGCGCCGGCCCCGCTGCGCGAGCAGCCGGTCGACGAGCAGCTCCAGCGCCCGCCCGAGCTGCTCGCCCGAGGCCGCCTCGGGCAGCTCGAGCTCCTCGACCAGTTCCTCCGCCGCCTGCCGCGGCCGCAGCGGCTCGTCCTCGCCGGCCGCGAGCCGGCGGGCGCGCAGGCCGAGCTGCCCGAAGCGGTCGGCGACGGCCGCATCCGGTAGCGCCGCCAGCTCGCCCAGCGTCGCGATCCCGAGCCGCTCGAGCGCGGCCACCAGGGCCTCCGCGGCCGCCAGCCGATCGCGCAAGAGCTCGACGGGCAGTGGCGCGAGAAAGGCGCGAACGGCACCGGCTGGAACCATCTGCGCCCGCCGCGTTCGGGCTCGCCGGGCGGCTGCGTAGGCGGGGAAGCGCGCCGGCGCGGTGCCGATCCGGCTCGGCGCCTGGACCGCCCGCCGCGCCTTCGCGATCACGCCCTCGATGTGCCCGCCCCACAGGCCGCGCAGCCCCCGCGCCTCGAAGAACGCCTCTCCGGCTCGGCCCGGCTCGACCGCCGCGCCGATGCCCTCGAGCCGCCGTAGGACACGCTCCCAAGCGGCGTCCGCGCGGCCGGGATCAGGTGGGATCAGGACCAGCTCCGGGCAGCGCGCCAGCGCCTCGCCGAGGCTCATCCGCGCCCGTATCCCGAACGCCTCCGCCGGCCCCGAGACCTCGCCCACCTTCGCCTGCCCGCCCGGCTCCGGCGCCAGCGCGACCGGCTTCGAGAGGAGGTCCTGCCGCCTGGCCGCCGCCGCGAGGAGCGGAAAGCGGGGGATCAGGACGCATGCAACGGTCTTTTCCACGATACGAACACATGTTCGCTCATGGGGAGAGAAAGGTCAAGGCGGATTGGGGTTAGGGACGAAAGCGCCGCGTCCGCGACGCAAGACGCCGAGGTCGCGGGGCATTAAGGGGAAGGGATGGGAGGCCGTGGCGAGTTGGGTCCGGATATGACCCTTTTCTCGCCACGACGGCCCGAATATCCCTTCGTCCACGAGTTCCTCTCTCTAGCGAGAGAAAGTCGTTGGCGAGCGCCTGCACACGCAGGCCCCCCTCGGCATCATCAAACGCATGCCGCGCCTCCTACCCCTAGCGCTCGCAGCAGCCCTCACCCTCTCCGCCTGCGGCACCGCCACCAACGCCCGCGAGGAGCCGCCGCCCCCGGTGGTGCGGACCCGGCCGAGGTCGAGGTCGTCGACGAGTGGGCGCGGGCGCTCAGCGAGGGTGATGTCGAGGGGGCCGCGGCGTACTTCGCGATCCCGAGCTTTGCCCAGAACGGTCCCCAGGCGCTGCCGATCCGCGACCGGGAAGACGCGCTGCTCTTCAACCGGAGCCTGCCCTGCGGCGCCGAGCTGATCCGCGCGACGGACCACGCCGGCTTCGTCATCGCAACCTTCCGCCTCGGCGAGCGCCCGGGCCCCGGGGAGTGCGGGCCCGGCACCGGCACGCGGGCGCGGACCGCCTTCCGGATCGAGGACGGCAAGATCGCCGAGTGGCGCCGGGTCCCGGCGGGCGCCCCCGAAGGCGAGCCGCTCCCCTCGGACGTTGTTTGAAAACCGACGTTTGCTCCAAGCCTCGAACGGGAATGTCCCTGGGTGGGCGGCTTGCGGGGATCAGCTCTGGGGGAGCTTGAAATCCGGAGGAGGATTGGATGCTGGTCCGCCGCGCTCGTTTCGTCACGGTCGTTCTCGCCGCCCTCGTAGCCACCCTGGCGCTCCCCGCCGCCGCCAACGCCGGCTCGCTGCAGATGTACACGGCGATCGTGGATCAGGACCGCTTCGACGAGATCAACGCCGCCGGCTACGACGTCGCCTCGGCCGAACCCACCGCGGCCGGCACCAGCGTCGACGTCGACCTCGTCCTGACCGAGGCCGAGCGCGCCAAGCTCGCGCGCCAGGGCGTCGGCCTCAGCCTCCTGCGCAACGACGCCGGCGCCACGGTCACCCGCCAAGCCGCCCGGCAGGCGACGGGGGGCTACAACGTCTGGCGCGACTACGACGGCGAGGACGGGATCGCCGCCGAGCTCTACCAGTTCGCCCGCGACCACCGTGCGATCGCGCGCCTCCACGTCCTTGGTCACACGACACAGGGCCGCGAGATCCTCGGTGTCGAACTGACGCAGCGCTTCGGCTGGGGGCACCGCGGCAAGCGCGATCGTCGCCACGGCTGGGGCCGCTCCAAGCCCGCCGTCCTCTTCCAGGGCACGACCCATGCCCGCGAGTGGATCTCGACCGAGGTCACCCGCCGGCTCATGTACCGCTTCGCCGACAGCTGGCCCCGCGACCGGGAGACGCGCGAGCTGTTGCGGACCCGCTCGCTCTGGTTCGTCCCGGTGGTCAACCCCGACGGCTATCAGTACACGTTCGATCACGAGCGGCTGTGGCGGAAGAACCTGCGCGACGTCGATGGCAACGGGTCGATCACCGCCGGCGACGGCGTCGACATCAACCGCAATTACCCCGAGCACTGGAACTACGACGACGAGGGGTCGTCGACCCAGACCTCGAGTGACACCTACCGCGGCGCCGAGCCTGGCTCCGAGCCCGAGACGCAGGCCAACATGGGGCTCGTGGACCGGATCGAACCGAAGTTCGCGATCAGCTTCCACTCCTATGGTCCGCTCCTGCTCTATCCCGAGGGATGGCAGGTCCAGACTCCCGCGCGCGACGACCCGATCTACATCGCGCTGTCCGGCACCGACGAGAACCCGGCGGTTGAGGGCTACGACCCCGACGTCTCCGCCGAGCTCTACACGACCAACGGCGAGTTCACCGACTGGGCCCACGGTGAGAAGAACGTGCTCTCGTGGACGACCGAGCTGAATGAGGGCTGCGAGGGCTGCGGCTTCGTCTTCCCGGACGACGAGGCGCTTGTGCAGGAGGAATTCGAGCGCAACGTCCCGTTCGCCCTGGACCTGGCGCGCTCCGCCGACGATCCGGAGAACCCGGACTCCCATCTGGGCAACGAGACCCAGCCCTTCTACCTGGAGACGGTCAGCGCCGACCCGACCCGCGCCAACAACCCGCTCTCCGACTTCCGCTTCGCGTACTCGTACGGCGATCCGCAGCCGGTCGAGGTGCTGGCCAAGCGCTCGCTCGGCCGCGTCACGCTGCGCTACAGCGTCAACGGCGGCCCCGCCCAGCGCGCGGGAACCACCGAGTGGGGTGGAGGCGAGCGCTTCGGCGCGGGCTTCGGCACCTACTACCACCAGCTCCGCGGCGAGGTCACCGGCACGAACCCGGGTGACTCCGTCGAGGTCTGGTTCGAGTCGCGCCGCGCGCGCTCGGATTCGTTCACGTACACGGCGGTGGCCGAATCCAGCGCCGAGACCCTGATCGTCTCCGCGGAGGACTACACGGGCATCTCGAACGATCCCCCGTACGCCGGTGGACCCGACTACCTGGCCTCATTCCAGGCCGCGCTCTCGGCGAACGGGATCGCCAGCGAGGTCTACGACGTCGACGCCCGCGGCCGCACGGCCCCGGACCACCTCGGCGTCCTGGGCCACTTCGACAACGTCGTCTGGTACACGGGCAATGACGTCGTCACCCGCGATCCGGGGATGGTTCCGGGCACCGCCTCACGTCTTGCGAACGACGAGATGCTCGAGATGCGCTCGTACCTGAACGAGGGCGGCAAGCTGCTCTACAACGGTCAGTACGCCGGCTTCCAGTACGCGGGCGGCTACGCGTTCGACCCCGTTGCCAACGCGCCGTGCGGCGCGGGCGACCCGGCCGTTGACGCCCGCTGCCAGGCGCTCTCGGACGATTTCCTCCAGTACTACCTGGGCTCCTACATCTACAACGACGGTGGGGGCCAGGACCCGGACAGCGGCGAACCATTTGCCGTCTCCGGCGTCGCCAACCCGTTCGACGGCCTCGACTGGGACCTGAACGGGCCCGACAGCGCCGCGAACCAGAACCACACCGCCTCGTTCGTGACGACGTCGAGCCTGCTGCCCAAGGACGAGTACCCGCAGTTCGCGAGCGATGCGCCCGCGATCTGGGACACCGGCATCGCCGGCGCATTCGAGCCGCACGACGGGTCGTCCTACGCCTACTCGAACCGCGGCGACGTCAGCTACAAGCGGCTCGCCCGCACGATCGACCTGAGCGGGGTCACGGCGGCCGACGCTCCGACCCTCACGTTCCGCACCTCCTACGACACGGAGCCCGCGTGGGACTTCGCCTTCGTCGAGGCTCACACGCCCGGCGCGGACGACTGGACGACCCTGCCCGACGCGAACGGGCACACGACCCAGGACACGGGCGAGAGCTGCCCGGGCGGCTGGGTCGAGGAGCTGCACCCGTTCCTCTCCCACTACCAGACGCTGAACGCCGACGGCACCTGCACGCCGACGGGCTCGAGTGGGGAGTGGAACGCGGCCTCCGGCCGATCGCAGGGCTGGGAGGAGTGGAAGATCGATCTCTCCGATTACGCGGGCGGTCAGGTCGAGCTCTCGATCTCGTACGCGAGCGACTGGTCGAACCAGGGCCTCGGCGCCTTCGTCGACAAGGTCGACGTCTCGACCGGTGAGGGCACGACCTCGTTCGAGGAGGACGCCGACCCGATGGACGGCTGGACGGTTCCCGGCCCGCCGGAGGGCAACGATCCGAACCCGAACGACTGGGAGGTCACCGGTTCCCTCGGCTTCGAGGAGGGCGCCGCGGTGTCCACCGAGGACAGCCTCTACTTCGGCTTCGGCCTCGAGGGCGTAAGCGGAGCAGCGACACGGGCGGAGATCGCCGGTCGCAGCGTCGGCTACCTCGATGGCGGTTGATCGCTTCGCAAAGCGCGATGTGCGGGGTGGCGATAGGTTCCGCCGTGGGTTAGGGTGCCGCCGTCCATGAGAGAGGAGGTTGTATGAGCAAGCTCAGGCTTGTTCTTCCCATGCTGGTTGCGCTCGTGTTCGCGCTCGGGCTTACAGCTTGTGGGAGTGATGACGAAGACGAAGGCGGAACGACCGCCGAAGTCACAGGTGGTGAGGAGACGCTTGATCTGGTGATCGGCGACTCGTTGCCGTTGAGCGGCGACTTGGCGGACTTCGGACCGCCGGGTGAGAAGGCTGCGGATATCGCCGTCGACCAGATCAATTCTGCGATCGAGGAATCCGGCGTAGACCACACCGTCGAGATCGTCCATGAGGACAACTGCGGTGGCGCCGATCAGCAGTGCGCCGTTCAGGCGGCACGCAAGCTGGTCGATTCGGATGGTGCGAGTTGCATCGCCGGTGCGTGGGCATCCGCTGACACGATTCCAACGGCCGAGTCGGTCGCGATCCCGGATGAGACCGTTCTGATCTCCCCGGCCTCGACGAGCGACGAGATCACCGGACTCGACGATGACGGCCTGGTCAACAGGACCTCGCCGCCTGACTCGTTCCAGGGTCCGACCCTCGCCAACTTCATCGACGAGGAGCTCGGTGGAGCAGAGGGCAAGACGGTGAACGTCGGAGCGCGCAACGATGCCTATGGCACGGGGCTCGCCGACACGTTCAGCGCCGCCTGGGAAGAGCTCGGTGGAACGATCGGCGAAGAGGTCATCTATGACCCGAAGGCGCCGAACTACGACACCGACGCCGACACGCTGGTCTCCGGTAACCCGGATGGCCTCGTGATCGTCGATTTCCCGGAGACCTACAACAAGGTCGGTCCGGCGCTCGTCCGAGCGGGCTTTGACCCGTCGACGACGTTCGTCACCGATGGTCTGATCTCCGGCGATCTGGCCGAAGGAGCCGGCGACGATGCAGTCAACGGCCTCCGCGGCACCGCCCCGGGAGCACCCGACGAGGGTGAAGCCTCGACGGCGTTTGACACGCTGTATGTCGATTCGGAGCCCAAGGATGTCGAGCGGATGACGTTCGATGCCCAGAACTTCGACGCGGTCATCCTCTGCTATCTGGCAGCGGTCGCGGCGGGTTCGACTGAGGGCGCCGACATGGCCGAGGTCGTTCAATCGATCAGCGGTCCCGGTGGAACCGAGTACAGCTGGGAGCAGCTGCCCGAGGCGATCGAGGCTCTCCAGAACGGAGAGGACATCGATTACATCGGTGCATCCGGCGCGCTCGACCTGGACGAAGCCGGTGACGCAACCGCGGGTGTCTATGACATCTACGAGTTCACCGACGGCGCTCCAGAGCCGATCGACGAAGTAGAGGTGGCGACGCCCGGTAGCTAGGGCACGTCACGCGGCCGCCGAGCGGCCGTAAAGAAGTACGGCGAAGCGGCCGGGGCCTCAGGCTCCGGCCGCTTCTTCTTCCGGTAGCTCATCAGCCGCATCGACCCGCGCGGTGCCGCCCAGGTAGAGCTCGGCGACCTTCGGATCGTCGAGGAGCTCCTTGCCAGGCCCCTCGAAGCGGTCCTTGCCGAGGTCGAGCACGTAGCCCCGAGTGGACATGGCGAGCGCGCGACGCGCGTTCTGCTCGACCATCACGATCGTCACCCCGGCGTTGTTGATCTCCTCGACCTTCTCGAAGATCGCCTCGACGAATGCCGGCGCCAGCCCGGCCGATGGCTCGTCGAGCAGCAGCACGTGCGGGTCGGGCATCAGCGCCCGCCCCATCGCGACCATCTGCCGCTCGCCGCCGGACATCGTTCCCGCCGCCTGACCGGTGCGTTCCCCTAGCCGCGGGAAGAGCTCGTACATCCGTGCGATCTGCTCATCCTTCGAGCTGGAGTCGAGCGCGCCCATCTCGAGGTTCTCCTCGACCGTCAGCGTGGGGAAGACGTTGTCGACCTGCGGCACGTAGCTCAGCCCCAGCCGGGTGATGTCGTGCGGCTTGCGGCCCGCGATCGAGTCGCCCTTCAGCGTGATCTCGCCAGTACGGGGCGTGAGCAGCCCGAAGATCGTCTTGATCAGGGTCGACTTGCCCGCCCCGTTCGGGCCGACGACGGTGACGATCTCGCCTTCGTTGACCCGGATCGAGACGCCGTTCAGGATGTCGACCTCGGGCAGATAGCCCGCGATGACCGAATCGACCTCCAACAGAGTCGAAGAGCCGTTCTCGCTCATGCGCCACCCAGGTACGCGTCGATCACCTTCTGGTCCGAGCGGACCTGGTGCGGCTCGCCGTCGGCGATAACCCGGCCCTCCGCCATCACGATCACGCGGTCGGAGTGGTTCATCACGACCTCCATGTCGTGCTCCACGAAGAGGAACGTGACGCCGTCCTCGCGGCGCAGCGTCTGCATGTGTTCGAGCAGCGTCCGGCCCAGCGTCGGGTTGATCCCCGCCATCGGCTCGTCGAGCAGGAGGAAGGATGGCTTCGACATCAGCGCACGGGCCAGCTCTAGCAGCTTGCGCTGGCCGCCCGACAGCGTCCCGGCGTAGTTGTCGCGGAGTTTCGTCAGGTTGAAGATCTCGAGCAGCTCCTCGGCCTGGTCCTGGACCTCCTTTTCGCGGCGTCGCCACGCGCGCGGCCGGGTGATCACGTTGCGCAGCTTCTCCCCGGGCTGGTCGGGCGCGGCGAGCATCATGTTGTCGATCACCGGCATCGCGGTGAGCGCCTTGGTGATCTGGAAGGTGCGGACCATCCCCAGGCGGGCGATCGCGTACGGCGGCTTGCCGGCGACCGAGCGGCCCTGGAACTCGACCCGGCCCCGATCCGCTTTGTAGAAGCCGGTGATGAGGTTGAAGAACGTCGTCTTCCCGGCGCCATTCGGCCCGATCAGCGCGGTGATCGACCCCTCGCGGACGTCCATCGTCGCCCCGTTCACGGCGTTGATCCCGCCGAAACGCTTGAACACGCCGTCCGCCTGGAAGATCGGCGCGGCCTCAGTCACCGAGCACCATCTCCTCCTTCTTGCCGAACATCCCCTGTGGCCGGAACGCCATCAGCAGCATCAGGGTCAGGCCGACGAGGATGTAGGAGAGCGCGCTGAGCTGGACCCCAGAGAGGTCCACATCGATGAACCGCAGCCCGTAGTAGAGGATCGAGAAAAGGATCGCGCCCAGGCCAATCCCCCAATAGTTCGCCAAGCCACCTAAGACGAGCACCACGTATCCAAGGAAGGTGAGGATCGGCAGGAATTCGTCCGGCAGCACGGTGCGCGTGTTGAGGGCGAGGAAGAAGCCGGCGATCGCACCGAGCGAGCCGGCGATGACGAGCGACTGAAGCTTGTAGGCGAAGGCGTTCTTCCCGAGCGCGCGTGCGGCGTCCTCGTCCTCGCGGACCGCGCGCAGGACCCGTCCCCACGGTGTCTTTTGGATCCTCCACATGATGAACGTGAGGAGCAGCGCCGCCCCCCAGACAACGAGGAACAGCGGCACGAGGCTGTCCGGGTTCTCCCAGCCGAGCCACTCGAGCCCCGATTCGATCGAGTCGGAAACCGAGTCCCAGGAGTCGTCGAAGCCGATCAGGCCCTGCGGCCCGCCGGTGATCGTGTCTGCGTTCAGGGCGAACAGGCGCACCGCCTCGGCGGCAGCAATCGTGGCGATCGCCAGGTAGTCGCTGCGCAGCCTCACCGCCGGCAACCCGACGAGCAGCCCGAACAGGCAGGTGACCCCGATCGCGAGCGGCAGGGCCAGCCAGAAGCTGACCATCGGACCGGTCTCCTCGGGCCCACCAGTGACGAGGATCGCCATCGTGTAGGCGCCGACCGCCATGAACCCTGCCTGGCCAAAGTTGTCGATGCCCGTGAAGCCGACGTTCAGCTGCAGGCCGAGCGCGAAGATCGTGAAGGTGCCGGCGATGACGCCGATCCCGAACCAGACGCCGGCGCTGTTGAACGCGTCGAAGACCTGGAGGGTGAGCAGGAACTTGCCGACGAAGAAGGCGGCGACGACGATCGCGAGGATGACGCCGGCCTTGGCGAGCCTTCCGCTCGGCATCACACGGTCCTCGCCTTGCCGAAGATGCCCTGCGGCCGGATCACGAGAACGAGGATCAGGACCACGAACCCGATCGCGAACTTCCAGCGCTCGTCGAAGACCAGCGTCGACCACTCGATGACCACGCCGAGCAGGACGCCGGCCGCGAGCGCACCGAACGCGTTGCCGATGCCGCCGAGCACGACGACGGCAAAGATCGGCAGCAGTAGCTCGACGCCCATGTCCGGCTGGAGCTGAGTGGTCGCGCCGTAGAGGACGCCCGCCAGGCCGGCGAACCCGGCGGCCAGGATCCAGGTCCACAGGATCACCCGCGAGGTGTCGATCCCCGAGGTCTCGGCCAGCTCCAGGTTGTCCGAGAGCGCGCGCATCCGCTTGCCGAGCGTCGAGTAGCGAAGCATCAGGCCGGTCGCGATCAGCACCGATGAACGCGACCACCATCGCGACGAAGAAGATCCGGCCCATCGAGAGGCCGAGGAAGTCGACGGTCGCGCTGGTGTCCACGTCCAGCCGCTTCAGGTCGGTGCTCCAGATGAACTGGATCATGTAGCGGATCACCAGAGCCGAGGCCGATCGACATCAGCAGCAGCTGGAGGACGCCGGCTCCGCGCCGGCGCATCGGGCCCCACATCCCCTTCTCGAGGATGACGCCAAGCGCCGCGGTCGTGACGATCGCGAAGATCGCTCCGACCCAGAGCGGCAGCCCGGCCTGCTGATGCCGCAGAGGATGTAGGCCATGTAGGCGCCGAAGGTGAGGAAGTCGCCGTGGGCGAAGTTGACGAGCTTGAGGATCCCGTAGACGAGCGTCAGCCCGACGGCGGCCAGCGCGAGGATCGAGCCGGTCGAAAGCCCGGTGAGCCCGGTGTCGGCGACACGCTTGAGGCCCTCGTCCGCGATCAGGATGATCGCGATCACGGCGACGACGATCCCCGTCACGGCGCCGGGATGGTCGCCCATCCACTCGCGAACCCGTTCTAGCGGGCTCGAGTCATCGGCTGGGGCGAGCGTTCCGGCTTCCATTTCTCCTCGGCGCGTCTCCGCGCCCCGTAACCGGCGTGATCCTATGCGCAGATGGCTGAGGAACGCCGCGTCCGCTAGGTACCCGGACCGAGCGCGTCCCAAGCTTCGAGCTTCTACGGGGCCAAGAACACGTTCGCCGGGATCTCGTTCCGCTCGACGTCCGTGTTCAGCGCGATCAGCTTGGAGAGCGGGAGGCGGTAGGTGACCCCAAAGCGGCGCTTGATTTCGCGGAGCGCCCGGTCACGGGCGTAGAAGAAGCGGTCGCCGTCGCGCAGCGCTTCGAACTGGTGCACCCAGGCGGCGTTCTGAAGCGGGCCGAATTCGCTGCCGGGGAGGTGACTTTCAGCGACCATGCCGACGAAGGCCTCGACGTTCTCGACCGACCCGTAGATCGTCTTCAGCCTGGCCGCCAGCGGTGTCCGGCGGACTCCGGTAGTGGCCTCCTCGGTGTCGGCGGGCAGCGGGTTGCCGTCGGCGTCGGCGAACGAGATGAAATCGAGCGAGTCGGGGTCGTTGACCGGATTGGCGCCCAGTCGCGAGTCGTCGGGGAACGCCTCGCTCGCCTCTCCGGTGATCTCGCGGAACGAGCTCACGGGAGGCAGCCCGTAGGCCTGGCGCATCGCGTTGTAGGTCGGCATCCCGTGGTCGCGCCCCCGCTGGACGTCCAGGGCGCCGAGGTCCACGACGCCCTGGAAGCAGCCCGTCGCGGTGGGGTCCGAGAAGCAGGCGATCGGATCGGGAGCGTTCGGGCCCGGCGTCTTGAACAGGACGCTGCGAAGGGCGTTGTCGATCTGCTCGTCGTTCTTGTACTGGGCCTCGGCCGAGAGCGAGGCAAGCGCGGGGCCGGCGCCCAGGCTGTCGACCAGCTTCGGGTTGAAGAACGCGAGGCCGAGCGGCACCACGAGCTCGATCTCGTCCCCGGCGGCGAGGACCTCGATCCCGGCTGCCTCGAAGGCGTCCAGCTCGGCCTGGGAGTAATGATCCGCGTCGACCTCGAGCTCGAATTCGCCGTGGATCATGCTGTGGGCGCGGTAGGCGACGGTCGCGAACTCGTTGCCGAGCGTCGCATTCACCTGCGGGTCGTAGCCCCTGTAGGGCTCCAGCTGCGCGCCGACCGAGGGCAGGAACTCGTTGTAGGTGACGTATTGCTGCTCCGCGCCGACGACGCGCCGCGCGATCTGGAACTTCCGCTCCTCGGAGAGCCGCGCCGGCAGAGACGCGACGATCCGATTGTGCTCACGCGCGAAGAGGGTGTGCGTGGAGGTCAGCGCCAGGTTCTCGTTTGCGCGGACGTCTCCCGCGACCACCGCGTCGTCGGGATTCAGCCTGAGCTGGCCATCGAGCGCCATCTCCGGCGCCGTGGATGCGTCGCCCCTCGCGGTCACGGCCGGCAGATTCCCCTCCGGGGTCAGCAGGAGCTTCGCCGAGTTGTTGGCGAGATTGCCGTCGACCGGGCCCGCTCGCAGCCATTCGAGCCGGTCCAGGCTGTCGCCGTAGATCGAGGAGCCATCGATGTAGGAGCTCACCGTGTTGATCTGCTCTCGGGGGGTCCCGGCATTAATGCCTGTGCCCGGGACCGCCGCATCGCGCTTGAACGACATCACGGTCAGGTCGTTGGTGAAGTCCTCGATCGGATCGACGGAGTTGAACTGAATCGGGTCCGAGGTTCCATTGCCTTCGGCGAGTCCGAAGGTGTGGTCCATGAACTGCCCCCAGGTCCAGACCCACTGGCTGACGCCGTTCTCGGAGAAGAGGTTCTGGCCCCTGTCGTTGAAGACTCGATTTGAGAGGTAACGGGGATTGGGCCCGCTCATCGGAGTGTCGGCCCCGCCGGCGTAGCGCGCGGGAGCGACGCGCAGGTAGGGAGTGCCGGCCTGGCCCCAGTCCGGGTGCTGGCGGTTGTTCTGCGAGCCATCGATGCTGCGGGGCTCGAACTTGAGCGGCCGAAGCTTGCCGCCGTCGGCCCAGGCCGTGCCTGCAAGGAGCACAAACGCGAGGGCCACAGCAAGATTTGTTTTGGCCGTCCGTCGTCCCATTTCCGTCCTCCCTAACTCCTGCCTCAAAGAGGTAACGCGGCGGCAACGTGGTTCTTACGGTGGCTCGATAGGGTCGCCCTCAAGTCAGCGACGGAGGGAGAGCAGGATGGGCAGTCGGAGCGAGCACACGCCGGGGACCTTCAGCTGGGTCGACCTTTCGACATCCGACACCGGAGGCGCGCAGGACTTCTACGGCGGGCTCTTCGGCTGGGAGTTCGAGGAGAACCCGATTCCCGAGGAGGCCGGCGGAGGGATCTACGTCATGTGCAAGGTCCAGGGCGACTCGGTCTCCGCGATCTCACCGCAGCAGGACGGGGATCCCTCGCCGCCGCACTGGAACAACTACGTCACGGTCGCGAGCGCCGACGATGCGGCCGCGAAGGCCGGCGAGCTCGGCGGCAACGTGATGATGGAGCCCTTCGACGTGATGACCGTCGGCCGCATGGCGGTCATCGCCGATCCGACCGGCGGCGTCTTCTCGGTGTGGGAGGCGAAGGACGACATCGGCGCCCACCGCGTGAACGACCCCGGCTGCCTCACCTGGAACGAGCTCCACACCGGGGACGTCGACGCCGCGCTCGAGTTCTACAAGGGCCTGTTCGGCTGGAACAGCGAGGAGATGGACACCCAGGGCGGCCCGCGCTACGTGATCGTCCAGGTCGGCGAGCGCTCCAACGGCGGCATCATGGAGGCGCAGGGCGGCGAGCCGACCTACTGGCTGCCCTACTTCACGGTGGAGAGCCGCGACGGTGCCGCTGACAAGGCGGTCGAGCTCGGTGGCAACGAGATGCACCGGATGGAGATGCCGCAGGGCAAGATCGGCGCGTTCATGGACCCGCAGGGCGCCGCATTCGCCATCTTCGAGGGCGAGATCGACGACTAGGCCGGCACCAGGAGCTGCGCGAGGGCTCCGCTCCGGAAGCGCTCCTCCTCGACGACGTCCAGCTTCAGGTGCTCTTCCAGCTCAGCGAATGGGCTCCGCCCGGCGCCGATCGCAATCGGGACCGTCGTCAGCTGGTATTCGTCGACGAGGCCCAGGCGGGTCATTGACTTGGCGAAGTCAGGACCGCCGTGGACCAGGACCGTCCCCTCGTCGTCTCGAGCCTTAAGGTCCGCGATCTCTGCGCGCAGGTCCCCGCCGAAGATCTCGGCCGGTCCCCACTCCGCCTTCTCCAGGGTGTGGGAGAAGACAGCCTTCGGCTTCTCGTTCATCGCGGTTGCGATCGGCCCCTCGGACGCGGCCCAGTGCGGGCCCATGATCTCGTAGCTGCGCCGGCCCATCGCGTGTACGCCGGCCTCGTCGAGCGCGCGGCGGTTCCACTCACTCGAGTCGTCGCCGAACCACTCGAACATCCATTCATGGGTCCCGTCGGGGCTGGTGACAAAACCGTCGAGGGACATGACCATCTTGAGAATTACTTTTCGATCGCTCATGTCGGTAGAGACCTACCCCGTCGCGAAAACTCATCGTCCGTCGGTGGAGGTTGCGCGTTCTGATTTTCGTCCGAAGCGAGCATTTCGTGAACTGACCGGTATTTGTCTCGCTGAGCGATACACAGGCCCGACAGTTGGCGATCTCGCTCATGCAGGAAGGGAAGGTCGGCCTAGTCGCCGCGGTTCTTCTTACCGCCGCCGGTTTCGTCGCCGGCGGCCTCGCCCGCGAAGTCGCGGATCAGCTTCGCCGTCTCCTCGGGCTTCTCGACGTTGGGCGAGTGGCCCGCGCCCTCGATCATCTGGGTGATCGCGCCGGGGACCTGCTCGTAGGCGGCGAGCGTCTCGGCCGGGTCGTCCGACGTCTGGTCCTCTGAGCCGAAGATGACCAGCGTCGGCACCGCTGCCGCGGTCAGCCGCTCGTTCAGCGGCTGCTCGTCGAGGAAGTCCTCGTTGGCCGCGGCCGCCTGGTCGAACGAGGTGTAGGTCATCGCGTCGTAGTCCTCGACGACCTGATCGGGATTGGGGAAGCCCGTGTCGATGTCGAAGTCGGGCGCGAATGCCTGGCTGTAGCCGCTCTTCACCAACGAGTTCTGCCACGGGCCGACATGGCCGAAGCGCCACATCGCCTGGCCGATCACGGGCACGTACTGGACCTTCGCAAGCAGGTCGAGGCCGCCGTAGCTCAGGTCCGGCGGCTCGTCGATGATCACGACCCGGTCGACGAGCTCGCTGGAGGTCCCGGCAAGCGAGGTCGCCACCGACGCGCCCATCGAGTGGCCGACGACCACCGCGCCCTCGATCTCCTCCTCGGTCATGACCTCGGCGACGAGCCCCGCCTGCGCCTCGATCGAGTAGCCCGATGACGGCTTCTGTGAACCTCCGTGGCCAAGCAGGTCGATGCGGACAACCCGGTAGCCGGCGTCGGTCAGCAGCGGCGCCATCCGGTCCCACCAGTGCAGCGAGCACGAGTAGCAGTGGACGAGCACGATCGGCGGCAGGTCGGGATCGGGCGTCGTCACCGGATCCTCGTAGATCTGGACCTCGGCGCTCGTCAGGTCGAGCAGCTCGCCGCCCTCGATCGTCACCTCGGCGCCTTTCGTCTCGCTGTCGAGCGCGATCGTGTTCAGGGTCAGCAGCACCGCAAGCACCACGACCACGCCGATCAGGACCTTCCAGCGGCGCTTCAACTCTGTGCCTGCTCCGCGGTCAGGCCGAGCACGTCGGCCGACCCCTCCATCGCCTCGATCACGACGACCAGGTGCTCGTCGAAGTCGACGCCCAGCTCCTCGGCGCCCCGCGTCACCTGGTCGCGGTCGACTGCGGCGGCGAACGACGGCTGCTTGAGCTTTTTCTTCACCGATTTCGGCTTCATCCCCTCGATCCCGGTCGGGCGGACGAGCGCGCAGGCGGCGACGAAGCCGGACAGCTCGTCAACCGCGAAAAGCGTCTTGGCCATCTTCGTCTCCCTCGGCACCTCGAGGAACTCCGCGTGGCCGGCGACGGCGTCGATCACGTCCTTGGGATAGCCGCGCTCCTCCAGTTCCTTCAGGGCATAGCGCGGATGTCCCGTGTCCAGGTCCGGATACCGCTCGTAGTCCAGATCATGGACGAGGCCGGTGACCGCGTAGAGCTCCTCGTCCTCATCGAAGCGCTTCGCGTAGGCGACCATCGCGGCCTCGACGCCGAGCGCGTGCTTGCGCAGGGACTCCGACTCCGTCCATTCACAGAAGAGCTCCCAGGCTTCGTCTCTGGAGGGACTGGACACGGTTATTACCCTCGCAGATACTGCCGATGAAACCGGAGAGAAGGAGGAGCGGATGACGTCCAGGGTCGTACTCGCGGTGGGGCTCGCAAGCCTCGTGCTCGCGGCGCCAGGCCAGGCCAAGCAGGAGCCCGTGGCGGCGTTCAAGCTGCTATCCGGCACCGGAACGCAGACGTACACGTTCCAGGAGAAAACGACGGATATCAAGTCCTTCGACGACGACGGGAACCTCTCCACGCCGCCGATCCAAACTCGAGTCGACATCTGCACCGGAAGCGGAAACGTGAACCTCCGGTACCGCACCGCGAAGCCGACGAAGATGTACGTCACCCTCAGGAAAGCGCACGGGTTGCACACCCTCATCTCCGACACGCCTGATCCGGACAGCGGCCTGGATTTCCTCACGACCGCGGGCCAGATGACCTTGTCGAAATCGATGAACTACACGGCGACCGATGAATGTCGCGTCGAGCCCGTCGAGTGCCCCGAGACGACCTTCTCGGCGCCCGTGCTCGTCTTCGGTACCCACGAGCCGCTTGGCGGGATCTCGTCGCTCTACGACACGAATCTCAACCTGCCCTCCGGTCTCGACCGAAGCTGCCAACCGCGGCCGGGGACCGGTTTCGGACCAATCAACGTCCTGGGGCCGCAGCCGGAGGAATTCGCCACCGTGATCCCCCGGTCCGACCTTTTCGACGAGAAGAAGAAGCGGCTCAGCGGCGAGGACTCGATCGACCTCTCCTACGAGGTCGCGGCCGACCCCGAGGCCAAGCGGCAGGTCAGCGGCAGCGGCACCTACACGGAAACCATCGCGGTCGAATTGAAGCGCCTGAAGCTGAAGAAGTAGTTACCCTCGCTGCTGTGTCCCAGAAGTTCGTGATCGAGGGCGGCATACCCCTTTCGGGTGAGATCGTCGCGGCCGGAAACAAGAACGCCGCGCTCCCGATCATCGCCGCCTGCCTGCTCACAGAGGAGGAGCTGGTCCTCTCGAACGTGCCGCGCATCCGCGACACGGAGACGCAGGTCGCCCTGCTCGAGGGAATGGGCGTGAAGGCGAGCTGGACGGGCCCTAACGAGGTCCGCCTCCAGGCCGACTCGGTGACGGGGGAGATGGACGAGAAGGCGGCGAGCAAAATCCGCGCGTCGTTCCTCGCCGCGGGGCCGCTGCTCGGCCGCTTCGGCGAGGCCCGGATGCCGCCGCCCGGTGGCGACACGATCGGCCGCCGCCGCCTGGATCCCCACCTCGACGCCTTCCGCGACATGGGGGCCAAGGTCTCCGGCGATCGCTGGATCGAGATGACGGCCCCCTCCGACGGCCTCAAGCCCTGCCGGATCTTCATGGACGAGCCATCGGTGATGGGCACGGAGAACGCGCTCATGGCCGCGGCGCTGACGCCGGGCCCGACCACGATCGGAAACGCGGCCTGCGAGCCGCACGTCCAGGACCTCGCACGCCTGCTAGTCGCGATGGGCGCGGAGATCGACGGCATCGGCTCGAACGTGATGACCGTGCACGGCCGCGACAAGCTCGGCGGCGCCGAGCACAAGATCGCGCCTGACCACATCGAGGTCGCGAGCTTCATGGCCCTCGCCGCGGTGACCGGCGGCGAGTTGCGCATCCGCGACGCCGAGCCCGAGGACCTGCACGCGATCCGGCGCCAGTTCCGCAGGCTCGGCCTCCAGTCGATGGTCGAGGGCCAGGACATCTTCGTGCCGGCGGACCAGCGGCTCGAGGTCCGCGACGACATCGGCGACGCGATCCCGAAGATCGACGACGGGCCGTGGCCGGCGTTCCCGGCCGACGTCACCTCGATCGCGCTCGCGCTCGCGACGCAGGCGCGGGGCACGATCATGATCTTCGAGAAGATGTTCGAGAACCGCCTCTTCTTCGTCGACAAGCTCGTTGCAATGGGCGCTCGGATCGTCCTCTGCGATCCCCACCGGGCGATCGTCAGCGGTCCGAGCCGGCTTCATGCGGAGCGACTGGAGAGCCCCGACATCCGAGCCGGGATGGCGATGCTCATCGCCGCCCTGGCCGCCGACGGCACGTCGGAGATCGGCAACATCATGCAGATCGACCGCGGCTACGAGCGGATCGACGAGCGCCTGCGCGGCCTCGGCGCCCACATCGAGCGGGTCCACGCCGAGCCCGATCCGGCCACGGCCGAGCAGAAGCAAGTCGTCGCCTAGCGCAGCCCGCTCGCCCGCGCGATCGTGGGCGGCCTCTTAGATTGGGTGCCCGATGACGCACCCGCCGATACCGCCTGGAACTCGGGACATCCTGCCCGACGAGATGCGCGAGCTGCGCCTGCTCGAGGACGCCCTGCGCGCGGCCTTCGAGCGCTACGGCTACGGCGAGGTGGCAACGCCTGCGATCGAGTACCACGACGTGCTCGCTCAGGGGGACGACCGGGGCGCCCCCTCCGCCTACCGCTTCTTCGACGAGTCGGGCGAGCTGCTCGCGCTCCGCTCCGACATGACGATTCCGATCGCCCGCCTTGTCGCGAGCCGCTTCGCCACCGCCGAGCCGCCCTTCCGCTTCGCCTACGTCGGCAGCGCCTATCGAGCCGTGCGCCCGCAGCGCGGTCAGGCGCGCGAGTTCCGCCAGGCAGGCGTCGAGCTGATCGGCGCCGAGGCGCCGGAGGGCACCGCCGAGGTGATCGAGGTACTGGCCGCCGCGCTCGACGCCGCCGGCCTTGGCCGCGCTGTGATCGGCCTGGGCGACGCTGATCTCTTCAGGCAGTTGCTCGATGAGCTGGGCGTAGCTCCCGCGCCCCGCCAGGCAATCCTCGATTGCCTGGCGGGCCATGATTTAGTCGGACTCGAGGCGGTGGTCGACGAGGCCGGGATCGAGGGGGCCGCCCGGGAGACGCTCCTGCGCCTGCCGGGCATGCGCGGCGACCGCTCGGTGCTCGACCGCGCGCACGAGCTGGGCGGCGATGCAGTCGAAAGGGCGACGGCGAGGCTGCAGGCGACCTACGACTCTCTGGCCACCCGCGGGGTGGCTGACCGGGTCCAGCTCGACCTCGGGCTGCTTCGCGACCTCGGCTACTACACCGGCGCGATCGTCGAGGTCTACGACCCCGCGCTGGGCCACGTCCTCGGCGGTGGCGGCCGCTACGACGAGCTGATGGGCCGCTTCGGCCGGGCGCTGCCGGCTGCCGGATTCGCGCTGTACACCGAGCGGCTGCACATCGCGCAGGCCGAGGAGGAGCGAATCAGCCAAGGAAGGGGCGGGATCGTGATGACCGATTCGGTCGCCGGGCGCCTGACGCCGCGGACGGAGGGGCCGCTGAAGCTCGCCCTGCCGCGAGGTGCCCTCTTCGAGGAGACCCTCGATGCGCTCGACGGGATCGGGGTCGACACGAGCGAGCTGCGCGGCGACTCGCGCTCGCTCGTCTTCGAGACCTCCGGCCTCGTCCTGGTCACGATGCGGCCCTCGGACGTCCCGACCTACGTCGAGGCCGGCGCCGCCGACGTCGGCATCACCGGCAAGGACGTCCTGATGGAACAGGGCGACCGGGTCACATATGAGCTGCTCGACCTGCGCTACGGGAGCTGCCGCATGGTGCTCGCCGGGCGGAAGGGGGAGGAGCGCCTTGCCGAGGTGGAGCGTCGCCTCGGGGCGATGCGGATAGCGACCAAGTACCCGCGGATCGCCGAGCGCTACTTCGAGGAGGCCGGCCGCGCCGCCGAGGTGATCGAGGTCAAGGGCTCCGTCGAGCTTGCGCCGCTCGTCGGCCTCGCCGACGGCATCGTCGACCTCGTCGACACGGGGCGCACCCTCGCCGAGAACGACCTGGAGGTGCGCCAGGAGATCGCCGTGTGCACCGCTCGCCTCGTGGCCAACCGTGTCGCGCACAAGCTTCGCGCCGAGGAGGTCGACGACCTCGTCGAGCGCCTTCGGAAGGCGACATGGGACTGAGGATCGAGCGCATCGACTGGGACGGGCGCGAGGCCCCGGAGCTGGCCGCGCGCCTTCGCTCGCTGGCTCCGGGCCTCTCCGAGGTGAGCGCGGACGTCGCGGACATTCTCGGCGCGGTTCGCACGCGCGGCGACGAGGCGATCCGCGAGCTCGCCCTGAAGTTCAACGAGCCGGCGCCGGAGTCGCTGCGCATCGATCCGGAGGCTGTCGAGGCGGCCCCCGGGCTGCTCGACCCGGAGGTTCGCGACGCGTTGCGGGCGGCGGCGAAGAACATCGCGGAGGTCGCCCGCGTGGAGCTCGACCAGGTCTCCTCTCCGGCGATCGCGGAGCTGCCCGAGGGCCAGCGGGTGGAGCTGCGCTCCGAGCCCGTGCCCTACGCGGGCGTGTACGCGCCGGGCGGCAAGGCCTCCTATCCATCGTCGCTCCTGATGTGCGCGATCCCTGCTCAGGTCGCCGGGGTCGGTCGCCTTGCCGTCGCGAGCCCGCCCGCCTCGGCGTCGGCGCGCCCGAGCACGGCGGTGCTCGCCGCGTGCGCGATCGCCGGCGTCACCGAGGTCTATGCGATCGGCGGCGCGCAGGCGATCGCCGCGTTCGCCTTCGGCACCGAGACGGTGCCGCGGGTTGACGTGATCGCCGGGCCGGGCAACCGCTACGTCACCGAGGCGAAGCGGATCGTCTCCGGCCAGGTCGGGATCGATGGGGTCGCCGGCCCGAGCGAGCTGGCGATCGTCGCCGACGCGAGCGCGGACCCGCGGTTTCTCTCCCTCGACCTCTGCGCGCAGGCGGAGCACGGGGACGACAGCCTCCTCCTGCTGGTCTCGCCCGACGGCTCCCTGCTGGACGAGGTCACCGAGCAGGTCGAGGCGATTGCGAAGGATCGCTCGAGCGTCGCCTCCCCGGTGCTCGCGCTCGTCAATGCCCCGGGTGTCCAGCGCGCGCTGGAGCTCTCCGATGCCTTCGCGCCCGGAGCACCTGCAGCTCGCCTTCGACGGCGCCGACGACATCACCGCCCGAGCACGACTGGCCGGCTGCGTGTTCGTCGGCAAGGGCGCGGCGACGGCGTTCGGCGACTACGCGGCCGGCTCGAACCACGTGCTCCCGACCGGTGGAGCGGCGCGCTTCGGCGGGCCGCTCGGACCGCGCACCTTCATGCGCCGCGCC
Source organism: uncultured Thermoleophilia bacterium (assembly GCA_963785155.1). GTDB lineage: Bacteria > Actinomycetota > Thermoleophilia > Solirubrobacterales > 70-9 > DASUSH01. Next base: position 56,272 of record CAWAUB010000006.1, on the reverse strand, counting down.
TCGGTGGTGACGATGCCCGCGAAGGCCGCCGAGGCCCTGGCGCCGACGGTCGACGTGATCGCCCGCGCCGAGGGCCTGCCCGTGCACGGCGAGTCCGCCATCGCCCGTACCCTCGGTGGCTCCGATGAGTAGGACCGCGACCATCAACCGCAAGACCGGCGAGACGGACGTCTCGCTGAGCCTCGACCTGGACGGGGGAGAGGTGTCGAACGCGACCGGCGTTGGCTTCCTCGACCACATGCTCGACCTGCTCGGCCGCCACGGCCGGCTCGGGCTCGACGTCAAGGCGACCGGGGACCTCGAGACCGGTGCCCACCACACCGTCGAGGACGTCGGCATCGCGCTCGGCCAGGCCCTGGACGAGGCTCTCGGCGACCGCAGCGGGATCACCCGCTACGGCTACATGGCCGTGCCGATGGACGAGGCGCTCGGCGTCTGCGCGATCGACATCTCGGGGCGCCCGTTCTGCCTGTTCGAGTCGGAGCTGCCGCCGGTTGCGATCGCCGGCTTCGACACCGAGCTGACCGAGGAGTTCTTCCGCGCGGTCGCGACGAATTCGAAGATGACCCTGCACCTGAGAACGCCCTACGGCTCCAACGCCCACCACATGATCGAGGCGTGCTTCAAGGCGTTCGCGAGGGCCCTGCGCCAGGCCGTCGCCATCGACCCGGGCGAGAGCGGCGTGCCGTCGACCAAGGGAACGCTCACGGAATGATCGCGATCCTGGACTACGGCATGGGGAACCTCCGCTCGGTTGAGAAGGCGCTCGAGAAGGTCGGCGCGCCGGTGGTGCGAACCGCCGATGCGGGCGTCGCGACTGATGCAGATGGCCTGATCCTGCCCGGAGTCGGCGCCTTCCCCAAGGCCATGGAGCGGATCCGCGAACTCGAGTTCGACCGGCTCGTGAGCGAACGCCGCGAAGCCGGAACGCCGGTCCTCGGCATCTGCCTCGGGATGCAGCTCCTCTTCGAGCGCACCTCGGAGCTCGGTGGCGCCGAGGGCCTCGGCCTGCTCGCGGGCACCGTCGAGCCGCTCGACGCTCCGGGCCTGAAGGTTCCCCACATGGGCTGGGAGCCGGTTCGCTGGGAGCGCGATTCGGAGCTGACCGCGGGGATCGCCTCCGAGACGCCCTTCTACTTCGTCCACTCGTTCACGCCCAGGCCGGCCGAGGAGGCCGACGTGCTCGGCACCGCCGTCCACGGCGAGCGCTTTGCCTGTGCGGTCGCAAGGCCGCCGATCTACGGCTTCCAGTGCCACCCGGAGAAGTCGAGCGCCGCCGGACTCCGCCTGCTGACCAACTTCGCCGCGATCTGCACGCCCGTCCCCGCGTGATCCTCATCCCCGCGATCGATATCCGCGGCGGTCGCGCCGTGCGGCTGGTGCAGGGCGACTACGACCGCGAGCTCGAGTTCGACGCCGACCCGCTCGATGCCGCCCGTCGCTGGGTCGACGGTGGGGCCCGCTGGCTCCACGTCGTCGATCTCGATGGAGCGCGCGACGGCAGGCTGGCGAACCTCCATCACGTTGAGCGGATCGCGAAGGAGGCGAAGATCCCGATCGAGCTCGGCGGCGGCCTGCGCGACTCGGTCGCCGTCGAAGAGGCGATCGACGCGGGCGTCTCTCGCGTCATCCTCGGCACCGCCGCCCTGACCAACCCGGAGCTCGTGAACGCGCTGATCGAGGCGCACGGGCCGGAGCGCGTGATGGTCTCGATCGACTCGCGCGGGGGAGAGGCGACCCACTCCGGCTGGACTGCCACCGGCGGCGCCTCGCCCGCCGAGCTCGCGAAGGCGATGATCGAACGTGGCGTGCGTGGCTTCATCTACACCCCGATCGAGGCCGATGGGATGCTCGAAGGGCCCGTGCTTGACGGCCTTGAGGCACTCGCCGCCGAGACGGCTGAGGCGAACGCGGAGCTGATCTATTCCGGCGGGATCGGGACCGCCGACGACCTGAGCGAGCTCGCCGCCCTGCGGATGGCGGGCCTCAGCGGCGTGATCGTCGGCCGGGCGCTCTACGAGGGCCGATTCACGGTCGCCGAGGGCCAGGCCGCGCTCGACCAGGGCTAACCTCAGATCGATGCCGAACCCCGCCGCCCTTCTGATCAAACGCCTCTCCTGGGCGCAAATCCTCTGGATCAGCCAGGAAGCGCTCCGCCGCGGCTCAGCCGTGGGACGTGAGCTCGGCCCGCACGGAAGGGCCCGCGTCGTCGAGCTCGTGCGCAAGTCGAACGGGCGGCCGGGGAACCTGACGGTTCGCGAGCGCGATGAGCTGAAGGATCTCGTCTCGTCGGTCTGGGATGCCGCGGTGCATCCCGATCAGCACTAGCCCGGTCTGCCGCCGATCGTGATCTTCTCGCCGGCGAGCCGCTCGCCCTGGTGGTCGCCGTCGTCGTCGGCGGCCTGCACCGAGACCCCGTAACTGCGGCCCGCGAGCTTCTTCGTCACGGAAAGGGCCAGCTCGGTGGTGATCGTCTGCTCGGAGGTGTTGATCACCTTCGACCGCTTCAGGTCGAGCTCCAGGCCGCCGGAGCGGAGCACGCCCTTCTCGCCCGCCTGCTTCGCGAGCCCGTAGCCGCCAAGCTCGTTCTCCCACGCCGAGAGCTGGAGGGAGTTGATCAGCAGTCGGATCGCCCCGATCGGTTGGCCCTGGGAGGTGAGCATCAGCTCGATCCCGTCGAGCTGGCGCCACGCCTCCGGATGGTCCCAGGCGAAGGTCACGTCGATCGTCTTGCCCGGTCGCGCCCGCTTCGGGAGATCGAGCTGGGCCTCGCCGACCGAGCCGGACTCGAGGTAATTCGGCGTCCCGTCGCCATCGGTGTCCGCCATGTGCCCGACGTTCGGATGGATATCGACGACGCCGGAACCTCCGGCGAAGCCGAGGCTCTCGCCGTTACGGTCGACCAGGTTGATGATGTGAGGGGAGCGCGTAATCGGGGCCACGGGCTGCATCGTTGCCACGAGCTGACCATTGGCGGAGGCATTGGGATCCCCGCGGGAGAGGAGGAAATTCGTGACCCGCTTCACGGTGGCGCCCGTCGTGGCGTCGATCTCGTAGACGTCGCCGTATGGCTGCTTCACGTTGCCCTCCTCGCTGGTGATGAGGAGGCTGTCGTTGCCCTGCGTGAAGTTCGCGTCGTGGTCGTGCTCGTCGTTGTTGGTGAGCCTGACTGGGTTGCCCCCGGCGAGGTTCGTGACCATCACCTCGTACTGCCCGAAGGTGTCGCGGGTGAACGCCATTCGCGTCCCGTCGGAGGAGAGGTCGGGCTCGAAGTCGTCGAAGTCGGGATGGGCGACCACCGGCGAGACCGCGCCTCCCGCGGCTGGCACCTTGTAGATGTCGAGGTCGCCGTCGCCGAAGAACGGATCGGTGCCGTGCGCGTAGTAGATCTCCGAGCCGTTGGCGGACCAGGCGGGCTCCGTGTCCAGCGCCGGATCCGTCGTCAGTCGCTGCATATTGCCGCCGTTGATGTCCGCGACCCAGATGTCCCAGTTTGTGACGCCGAGGATGCCGGGGTTGGGATCGCCCCGGCTCGAGGTCCAGGCGATCCGGGTGCCGTCGGGGGAGATGGCCGGATGGTCGTCGGGCTCCTGGAACGTATGGGCGACAGGGCTTCGCAGGAACGTCTCGTACTGGATCACCTTGCGCGCCGCCGAGCCATCAGCGCTCTGAACCCAGATGCCGCCCCGAAAGCCGTTGCCGTCGAGCGAGAGGTCGAGGCCGCTGGTGAAGGCGACGATCTTGTTCTCAAGCGGGCCCGGCGGCACCGTCGCCGGTGGCGTCGGAGGCGGCGCAGGTTGGCAGCGGCCGATGTTCGGGTTGTTCGGGTCGAACGCCCGCGTCGCAGTACCGGCCAGCTGGCCCGGGGCGGAGCAGCCGCCGGTGTTCAGCTGGGTGCCCTTCGGGAGCTGGAACCCGGACGGTGCGGCCGCTCGGTGGCCCAGGTGGGCCTCGGCGAACGGCACGCTGCCTGCGACCGTCACCACGGCCGCAAGGGCGAGGAATCTGAATCTCATCGGTCCCATCCTCGCGCGCCCTGACGCGCCCGTCTGTCGTGGAAACCACTGAATTTGAGGCGATCGAGCGCGAAATTCAGGGTTTTCCACGATAGACACAGCCTTCTGGTGTGACGACACTGAGTCGAGTCAAGGAACCGATCGGAAGGAATCGATGAGCCACAGGAGACTGATCGCCGTTGTCGCCGCAATCGCCGCGCTGGCGGTTCCCGCAGTCGCCGAGGCGAAGCGGAGCGTTTACGCCGGCGGCGTGGACAACGACCGGATCGCCGGCCTCGACGTTGCCGGCACGGGTGTCCTGTCAGCGATCTCCGGTTCGCCGTTCACTGCCGTCGGGGAGCCGTCCCCGATCGCGGTGACTCCAGACGGACGTCACCTCTACGCCGGGCTCCTGGGTCCGGACGCGGTAGGGGGCTTCGATGTCGCAACGACCGGAACACTTACCCCGATCGGCGGTTCGCCTTTCACCCTTCCTGCGGGCGCAAGTCCACTAGGGATCTCGGCCAGCCCCGACGGCCGCCGCATCTTCGTCGCCAATTCCGGTCCCAACAACATCTCGGCCTTCGACATCTCGGCCGCCGGCGCGCTGACCCCGATCGGCGCCGCGGTCCCCGCTGGAGGTAACGACCCCTTCGCACTCGCGACGAGTCCCGACGGGGCGCACGTTTACTCCGCCAACGCCAGCGCGAACAGCATCGCGGTCTTCGATGTGGCCGCCAGCGGAGCCCTGACCGCCGCCGGGCCGCCGGTGGCGAGCGGAGAATTGCCGATCGGCGTCGCGATCACTCCCGACGGCCGGCGTCTGTACGCCCTTCTCACCGGCGCATTCGAAGGAGTCGCCGCCTTCGATATCGCCGCCAGCGGTTCTCTGAGCGCGGTCGCGGGTTCGCCCTTCCCGCTCGGCGCAGCTAACCCGACCGGGCTCGCCGTGAGCCCTGACGGACGCCGCGTTTACACCAGCAACGCTGATCCGGACACTGTCTCCGCATTCGACATCGGCGCCAGCGGCGCGCTGACGGCTGTCTCCGGCTCGCCGTTCGCAACCGGCTCGACGGGTGATCCGTTCGCGATCGTGGTAAGCCCCAACTCGCGCCACGTCTTCACCACAAATGGCACGGTGGACAATGTTTCGGCTCTCGCCGTGTCAGCAGCCGGGGCGCTGACGCCGGTCGCCGGCTCGCCGTTCGCAACCGGCGCTGATGTCAGTCAGCAAAATTCCCTCGCGATCACCCCCAACCAGGGCCCGACCGCCGCCTTCACGACCACTCCGGGGGAGGCGGGTGAGCAGACGGTCTTCGACGCCAACACGTCGAGCGACACCGACGGCACCGCCGCCCGCTTCGACTGGGACTTCGGCGACGGCCAGACCGCGACCGACGGTGGCCCGATCCCGAGCCACATCTACGCCGCGGCCGGCACCTTCACGGTGACGCTGACCGTGACCGACAACGAGGGCTGCTCGACCACCGTCGTCTACACCGGCCAGACCGCCTCCTGCAACGGCTCGGCGGCGGCCAGGACGACCCAGCAGGTGACCGTCGCCGACACCCCGCCCGAGCCGAAGCTCTCGGGCAAGAAGTCCCAGAAGCTCGGCAAGTCGGTCAAGGTCGAGGTCACCTGCGAGGAGGCCTGCAACGCCGAGGGCTCGGGCCAACTCGTCGTCGGCTCGACCAAGGGCGGCAAGGCCGTGCTCAAGGGCAAGAAGTTCAAACTCGAGAAGGCCACCAAGGACCTCGCCGCCAACCAGAAGGGCACGCTCAAGCTGAAGCTGCCGAAGAAGGCGCAGAAGGCGGCGAAGTCCTCGCTCAAGGGCAAGGGCAAGGTCAGCGCGAAGCTCACCGTGGCCGCTACGGACGACGCCGGCAACGAGACGGAAGCGAAGCGGACGGTGAAGCTCGTTAAATAGGGGGATGGCGCTGAAGCGGGTCATCCCCTGTCTCGACGTAGATCGAGGCCGGGTCGTCAAGGGCACGAACTTCGTCGGATTGCGCGATGCGGGCGATCCGGTCGAGCTCGCGGCGCGCTATGACGCGGAGGGCGCCGACGAGATCGTCTTCCTGGACATCACGGCGACGCACGAGAAGCGGGAGACGATCGTCGAGCTCGCGCGGCACGCGGCAGACGACGTCTTCGTCCCGTTCACGATCGGCGGCGGGATCACCGCGGTCGAGGACGCCCAGGCGGTTCTCGACGCGGGCGCGGACAAGGTCTCGGTCAACTCGTCGGCGCTCGCCAGGCCCGAGCTGATCTCGGAGCTCGCCGAGGTGTTCGGCTCGCAATGCGTCGTGGTGGCGATCGACGCGAAGCGTGAGGACGATGGTTACGGCGTCTATGTGGCCGGCGGGCGAACGCGGATCGAAGGCCGCGAGGCAGTCGCCTGGGCGCGCGAGGCCGAGGAGCGCGGGGCGGGGGAGATCCTGCTCACGAGCATGGACCGCGACGGCACGACTGACGGATACGAGCTCGAGCTCACCCGCGCCGTCGCCGACGCCGTCGGGATCCCGGTGATCGCCTCCGGCGGCGCCGGTGAGCTGCGCCACCTGAGCGAGGCGATCACCGAGGGCGGCGCCGACGCCGTCCTCTGCGCATCGATCTTCCACTACGGCAAGTTCCGCGTCGCCGAGGCCAAGCAGCACCTGGACGAAGCCGGCATCCCGGTGCGGCTGTGACCTCCGCCCCAGCGGGGGCGGAGGGGAGGTCCGGGCGGCGGCTCCTGTTCTTCGTCGGCGCCGTCGTCCTCGTCGACAGCGCGCTGTTCGGGGTGATCGCACCGCTGCTTCCGTTCTACACGGAGGAGCTCGGGCTCTCGAAGACCGCGGCCGGGGTCCTCGTCGCGGCCTTTCCCGCGGGGGTCTTCGCGGGTGCCTTTCCCGCGGGCTGGGCCGTCGCCCGGTTTGGCCCGCGGCCCGTCGCAGTGGTTGGGCTCGCGCTATTCGCCGGTGCCAGCCTCGTCTTCGGTCTTGCCCGTGAGGTCGTCATCCTGGACCTCGCCCGGTTCGTTCAGGGCATGGGCAGCGCGGTCTCCTGGACTGCGGCGCTCGCCTGGCTCGCACGGCAGAGCCCGCCGGAGATCCGCGGCGAGCGGCTTGGCACCGCGTTCTCGGCGGCGCTCGCCGGCTCGCTGATCGGCCCCGCGCTCGGGGCTGCCGCGCGTGGGATCGACCCGGAGATCGTGTTCAGCATCGCCGCCGCGTTCGGGGTCGTGTTGATCTTCTGGGCTCTGCGCGTACCGGGGCCCGCGGCGCTCGAGGGGGAGGCCGGCTGGATGTCCGCCCTGCGCGAGCGGGCGCTGCTTCCCGGCGCGGCGGTGATCCTCGTCGTCGGCCTCTTCTTCGGCGTCGTCGAGGTGCTAGTGCCGCTTCGGCTCGACGCGCTCGGTGCAGGCGCGGTGGCGATCGGCGCGGCCTTCGCTGCCGCCGCCGTGCTCGAGGGCGTCCTCGGCAGGCCGCTCGGGCAACTCAGCGACCGGGTGGGCGCCCTGCGGCCGGTCCAGGTCAGCCTGTTCGCGGGCGCGGTGTTCGCCGTCCTCTTTCCGGTGCCCGAGAGCGTCCTCGTGCTCGGCATTCTCGTCGCCCTCAGCGGTCCCCTCGAGGGCGGCCTGTTCATCCCCGGCATGAAGCTGCTCGCCGACGGGGCCGAGAGCTCCGGCCTCGACCAGGGCTACGCCTTCGCGATCTTCAACTTCACCTGGGCGCTGACGACCGCGGTGGGGTCGGCCGCCGGCGGGGCGATCGCGGACGTCGCCGGTGACACGACCGCCTATCTGCTGCTCGCGGGAGTGATGGCGGCGGCGTTCGTGCTCACTTTTGTTTTTTCCCGTCGCCCTTCTTCGGCTTCCCGCCACCCTTAGCGCCGCCACCGCTCTTCTTCTCCTTCTCTTCCAGCGCGTTGATCGACGAGTAGCCGGTCAGGTAGATGCGCTCCCCGTCGGAGATCACCGGGTTGTACTCACCCTTGTCGAAGGTGAAGACCCGCTCGCCGGTGTCGGTGTCCAGCCCGTAGGTCTTGCCGGCGAGGATCGACACGTAGTAGATGTCGCCGACGATCGAGCCGGCGCCGGAGACGATGCCGCCGACGTCGGCCGTCCAGATGATGTCTCCGCTGCGGGCGTCGAACGCGTAGGCCTTGTGATCGAAGGAGGCCGCGAACACGGCGGGCCGCCCTGCGACTTCGCCGACCACGGCCGCTGAGTAGACCCAGTCTCCCGTCGACTGCGACCAGGCCACCTCGCCGGTCGCGGAATCGAACGAGTAGACCTTCGTATCGACGTTGGATGCGTAGACGCGGCCGAAGGCGACCGCGGGTGAGGAGTAGAAGCGCCCCGACGCGCCGAAGCTTCCGCCCTGGCCGGACGACTTCCAGACGACCCCGCCGTTCACCGCGTTCAGCGCGTACATCTGGCCGGCGTAGTCGCCGACGTAGACCTTCCCGTCGGCGATCGCCGGAGCGGCCTTCACCTCGCCGTCGGTCGGGGTCGACCAGACCTGCTTGCCGGTCTTGGCGTCGTAGGCAAAGACCGTGTTGCACTCGCAGCCGAAGATCAACTTGCCCTTGTAGATCGCCGGCGAGGACTCGGAGCGGCCGGGCAGCGGCTGGCTCCAGATCGTCTTGCCGTCCTTGGCGTCGAGGGCGAAGACTTGGCCGGGATCGAGATTGACGGCGTAGAGGACCCCCTTGTGGTAGACGGGCGAGGAGGCGTTCAGCTCGCCGACGTCCTTCTTCCAGAGCCGCTTGCCGGTGTCCGTGTCCAGCGCGAAGAAGAGCGCGTCGTTGTTCATCCCGTAGAGGACGTCGTTGACGACGATCGGGGAGAACTCGATCAGCTCCTTCGAGTCCCAGCTCCAGATCTTTCGCATCGGCGGCTCGATGTTCGCGTCGAGGTTCTTCGTGCGGGCGAGATCGGCGCCGTAGATCGGCCAGTCGACCGTCTCGGCTTCCGCGGGCTGCTTGCCGGGCTTCTGCTCGTCCTCGTCGAAGGCGACGTTCGGGTTCGTGATGTCGTCCGGCTGGTCGACGAAGTTGATCGCGAGGACCAGAGCGGCGGCGCTTGCGGCACCGAGGAAAGCGGCCACGACGGCCCAGAAGACCTCGTGCCGTCCGTCGGGTTGCGCGCGCATGAATGCGAGCAGTCGACCCATAGGAGGAGCGCTGCATGGTACGAAAGCGGCGTGGGCTCCCCGGACACGAACAAGGAGGCGCTGGCGGCCGGTGTGGCCGGCCTCGGCCTGGAGCCGGTTGTCGAGGCGGCCGGCGAGACGCCGGTGTACCTGGTGGGCGGCGCGGTACGTGATCTATTGCTCGGCCGCGAGCCCCTCGACGTCGATCTGGCGGTGGAAGGCGACGCGATCCAGCTGGCCGGCCGGGTGGCGGAGCCCGAGGCCGACGTTGCGGAGTACGGCCGGTTCGGCACCGCGACCGTCGCAATCGGCGGGCGCGAGGTGAATCTCGCGGCGACGCGGGCCGAGGATTACGCACATCCCGGCGCCCTGCCCGAGGTCCGGCCGGCCCCGATCGCCGACGACCTGTCGCGCCGGGACTTCACGGTGAACGCGATGGCGGTGCGCGCTCGGGGAGCCGGACGGCCTTCTCGATCCCCATGGCGGCGTCGCGGACCTCGAGGCGGGCCTGCTGCGGGTCCTGCATTCTGCGTCGTTCGCCGACGATCCGACGCGGGCTCTGCGCGCGGCCCGGTATGCGGCGCGCTTCGGGTTCGCGCTGAGACGGAGACGGAGGCGGCGTTGCGTGCGGCCGACCTGGGGACGGTTTCCGCTGAGCGGGTGGAGGCGGACCTCGCGCGGCTGACCGCTGAGGAGAAATGGCGGGCGGGGTTCGAGTTGCTGGAGGGGTGGGGGCTGGTTGAGGGTGGCGACCCTGAGCTGATGGGCGCGGTGGCTGACGTGCTGGATCAACCGCGCTGGCGAGGCTCGGTGCCGCACTCAGCCGCGATGCTCGTGGCCGGGCCGAGGGCCGGGAGATATGCGCCGGCTCCGGGGCCGCTCCGTGATGCGGGCGAGCTTGTGGGGATTGAGGATGGGCCGCCATCGAGCTATGCCGCCGCGGCCAGGGGTGCTTCGCCACTGGCGCTCGTCCTGGCGCGGGCGATGGGGGCCGAGTGGTTGGACCGCTGGGTCGATGAGTGGCGGGACGTGCGGCTGGAGATCACGGGGGAGGACCTGATGGCGGCTGGGGTGCCCGAGGGTCCGGCCGTCGGGGTTGGCCTGAGCGCCGCTTTGGACGCGAAGTTGGATGGGCAGGTAAGGGATAAGGAAGAGGAGCTCCAAACCGCCCTGGCTGCCGCCGCGCGCACGTGAACGTCCGCGAGCGCATGCCATTTCCGCAGGGTCATTTGGGACGTTCGCGGGGCTGGGTAGCCTCCGACGCCCATGGAGTGGCGCGAAGAACAGGGCGTCCGATGGCTCGCCGCCGACCTCCCCGGCGCCCACGCCGCCTTCTCCACCCGCATCGGTGGCGTCAGCCCGGCCCCCTACGAGAGTCTCAACCTCGCGATCCTCACCGGCGACGACCCGAACAGGGTCCGCGAGAACCGGCACAGCTTCGCCGGCGCCGTCGGCCTCGAGCCCGACCACGTCGTGATCGCCCGCCAGGTCCACGGGGCCGAGATCACCGGTCACGACGGGCCGCAGGAACCAAGCCCCTTCGCCGAACCAGGCTCCGCCGATCCGCCTGAGCTCGACGGCCACTTCACCGCCGAGACCGGACTCGCCCCCCTCGTCTTCGTTGCCGACTGCCTGCCCGTCGCCGTCGCCGGGGAGGGTGGGGTGGCGATGCTCCATTGCGGCTGGCGAGGACTGGCGGGCGGCATCGTCGAGCGCGGCGTGAACGCGGTCGCCGGACAGGCCGCCGCGGTCGGGCCGGGGATCGGACCCTGCTGTTACGAGGTTGGCGACGAGGTGCTGGCCCGGTTCCTGCCGCTCGGCGAGGGCGTCGCGGACGGTCGCATGCTCAACCTTCCCGAGGTTGCCCGCCGCCTGCTCGAGCGCGCCGGGGTCGCCGAGATCGAGATCGCCGGCCACTGCACGAACTGCGAGTCCGACCTCTTCTTCTCGCATCGCCGGGAAGGCCCGACGACCGGGCGCCAGGGAGGTCTCGTATGGCGGGACTGATCCACGGCCTCGAGGCGGCCAAGATCCGGGCCAACCTCGACCGGGTTCGCGAGCGGGCGGGATCCGAGGTGGAGATCCTCGCCGCGACCAAGTACGTCCCGCTGGAGGAGATGGGGACCCTCGCGGAGGCGGGCGTCACCCTCGTCGGCGAGAACCGGCTTCAGGATTTGGAGGCGAAGAAGGAGCGCTGGGCCGACGACTTCGCCTGGGACTTCATCGGCAACGTGCAGAGCCGCAAGGTCAAGCGGATCCTGCCGCTCGTCCGCCTGATCCATTCGATCGCGTCCGATTCGGCCGTCGAGCAGCTGGAACGCCATGGCGGACCTGAAACCGAGGTTCTGGTCGAGGTCAACCTCGCGGGTGAGGAGTCGAAGGGCGGCGTCGAGCCGGACGCGCTGGGAGGCTTCATCGAGCGGTGTCCCGTCCGCGTCGGCGGGCTCATGACGATGCCTCCGTTCAGCGAAGACGCCGAGGAGTCGCGGCCATATTTCGCCCGCCTCGCCGAGCTTGCCGGCGACCATGGGCTGGCGCGGCTGTCGATGGGCACGAGCCAGGACTGGCCGGTCGCGGTGGAGGAGGGAGCGACGATCATCCGACTCGGGACGACGCTCTACGCCTGAGGGCGGCCTGACAGATCGCCTGCAAACGCGATCTCGTGCGCGATACTTGTGAAGGGGTACAGGGGTAAGGCAACGAAAAGGCGCCCACGATGGCTATCCGCGATACCTGGCACCGCGCACTTGTCTACTTCGGCCTGGCCGAGGACCACGAGTACGCCGACGACGAGTACTACGAGCCGGAGACCTCCGGCGGCGGGGACGACCTCTTCGAGCCCCCTCCGCAGCGCGAGTCGCGGCGCAGCCGCTCGAACGTGCGCAAGCTCGAGACGCGGCGCCAGCGCCGCGACGAGATCGACGACATCTTCGCCGACGACGAGCCGGTCACGGCCACGCGGACGCTTCGCCCCGTCGATACCGGCGGCAACGGCGGCAACGGGGGTGGGGCCGACGTCCAGGTCCACCTCGTCACCCCGTCCAGCTTCAATGAGGCCCAGGAGGTCGCCGACCGCTTCAAGCGGAACGTGCCCGTGATCCTGAATCTCCAGAGCACCGAGGCCGAGCTCTCCAAGCGCCTGATCGACTTCGCTTCCGGGCTCACCTACGCGCTCGACGGCGGCATGCAGAAGATCGCCGAGAAGACCTTCCTGCTCACCCCGCGCAACGTCGAGGTCTCGGCGGAGGAGCGGGCTCGCCTGATCGAGAAGGGCTTCTTCAACCAGTCTTAGCCGGGCGCGGGCCAGCACTAGGCTTGGCCCCATGAAGGTCGGGTTCGCAGGTGCGGGAAACATGGCTGCCGCGATGGCCCGTGGCTGGTCGGGCGCGGACGGCGGCCCGGGCTCGATGGTCTTCTGCGATCTCGAGCGCGATCGAGCCAAGGCCCTCGCCGACGAGCTGGGCGGATCGGTTGCCGACGACCTCTCGGAGCTGGCTGGCCAGGCGGACCTGATCGTGCTCGGCGTAAAGCCGGCCGCGCTCGACTCGGTCGCCGCCGAGCTGGCGCCGGCCGGCCCGGAGGCCATTCTCTCGATGCTGGCCGCGACTCCGCTCGCGCGGATCGCGGAGGCCTTCCCGGGCGTCCCCGTCGTGCGGCTGATGCCCAACCAGCCTGTCGAGGTCCGGCGCGGCGTCCTTTGTTACGTCGTCGGTGACGACGTTCCCGGGGAGATCGAGCGCGGGATCACGGACCTGCTCGCCCTCCTCGGCACCGCATTCGAGCTCGACGAGCAGCACATGGAGGCCGCGATGGCGATCATGTCGTGCTCGCCTGCCTACGTCGCCCTGGTCGCCGAGGTCCTCACCGACGCAGGCGTTCGCGAGGGGCTCGATCCCGAGACGGCAGCCCGTTTCGTCGCCGAGACGTTCGCCGGCACGGGCGAGCTTCTGGGCAAGCGCGATGCGGCCGCGATCCGGCATGCGGTGGCCCCGCCCGGCGGCGCCACCGAAGCCGGCCTCGAGGCGCTCGAGCGGGGCGCGCTCAAGGCAGCGTTCGATGCCGCAGCCGAGGCTTCGCTCGCGAGGTTCCGTTGAGCAGCCTCTTCGCCGAGATCGGAAGAGGGGAGATCGCGGACTACGTAGACGCGCTCTTCCTCGTCTACCTGATCCTGATCTTCGCCCGGATCGTCATCTCGTTCGTCCCGCGGATGCCCTACAACCGGGCGCTCGCGGCGGTCGTCGGCTTCATCACCGAGGTCGTGGATCCCTACCTCAACCTGTTCCGTCGCTTCATCCCATCGATTGGCCCGCTCGACCTGAGCCCGATCCTGGCGATCTTCCTGCTCTACATCGTCCAGGCCCTCGTGGTCGGGCTCATCGAAGGGTGAGCAAGGCCGGAGCCTGGCGGGCCGCCGTCGCGACCTGCGCGCTCGTCCTCATCGCGGACCAGGCGACGAAGCAGGCCGCGATCGACGCGCTGGTGGGCGAGGCGCCGATCGAGCTGCCGCTCGGCTTCGAGCTCGACTACGTCACGAACACCGGCATCGCCTTCGGCCTCTTCGACAACGGCATCGCGCTCGTCGTCCTCGTCACCCTTGCCGCCCTCGGCGCGCTCGTCGCGTGGTTCGCGTCGAATCCGACCCGGCCCAACATGTGGCTGTCCGTGGGCCTGCTCACCGGCGGCGCCCTCGGCAACCTCGCCGACCGGCTCCGGGAGGGCGCCGTCACCGACTTCATCGACCCACCCAACTGGCCGGCCTTCAACGTCGCCGACGTTGCGATCACGATCGGGGTGCTGATCCTGGTCGTGACCTACATGCGGCCGCACGAGCCTTGATCGTCTACGAGGACGACTACCTGGTCGTCGTCGACAAGCCCCCGGGGCTCGTCGTCCACCCGGCGCCCGGGGTGAAGGAGAAAACGCTTGTCGATTTGCTCGAAGGACTCGTGGGTGGGGAGGAAGGTCGCCCGGGCATCGTCCACCGGCTCGACAAGGACACCTCCGGACTGATGGTCGCGTCGCGCAACGAGGAGGCCCACGCCAACCTGGCCGCGCAGGTCGCGGCCCGCGAGGTCGGTCGCGAGTACATCGCGCTCGTCGAGGGCAGGCTGCGCTCACGAGAGGGCACGATCGACGCGCCGATTGGACGCAGCCACCGCGACCCGACCCGAATGGCTGTCGCCGGCCGCGCCCAGCGTGAGGCCCGCACCCATTTCGAGGCCGTCGAGCTGCTCGTCCACGACACGCTGGTCCACGTCCGGCTCGAGACAGGCCGCACCCACCAGATCCGCGCCCACTTCGCCGCGATCGACCACCCGGTCGCCGGCGACCCGACCTACGGCAACCCCGGCCGCCACGGCCTCACGCGCCAGTTCCTCCACAGCCACCGGCTCAGCTTCCGCCATCCGGGCACCGGCGAGCAGGTGGTCTTCGAGTCGGAGCTTCCGGACGACTTGAAGGCCGCGCTGGAGCGGGCACGCGGGTAGGCCGCCCTACAATCAACCGCTCATTCACGAACCCACTACCCCGCCGTGAATGCCGAGGGGCCCTGCCCGGATGACCCGGGTCCCCAGAGCGCCGGTGGGCCTTCGCACTAATCGAACAAGGGAGTCTCATGCCCCAAGAAGTTGGGATGAAGGAGCTGCTGGAGTCCGGGCTGCATTTCGGGCACCAGACGCGCCGCTGGAACCCGCGCATGCGCCGGTTCATCTTCGGCGAGCGCGAGGGCATCCACGTCATCGACCTGCAGCAGACGCAGGTGCTGCTCGATCGCGCGACAGAGTTCGCCGCAGAGGCAGCCCGCGACGGTGGTGCCGTGCTCTTCGTCGGCACCAAGAAGCAGGCGAGCGACTCGGTCAAGGAATGGGCCGAGAAGAGCGGCATGCCCTACGTGAACCAGCGCTGGCTCGGCGGCCTGCTGACGAACTTCGCGACGATCTCGAAGCGGATCGATCGCCTGCACGAGCTGACGAACCTCAAGGAGAACGACCAGCTCGACCTGCTGCCGACCAAGGAGCGGATGTCGATGGAGGCCGAGCTCAAGAAGCTCGAGTACAACCTCGGCGGCGTCCGCGACATGAAGCGGCTGCCGCAGGCTGTCTTCATCGTCGATCTGAAGACCGAGGAGATCGCGGTGCGCGAGGTCCAGCGCCTCGGGATCCCCATGATCGCCCTGGTCGACTCCAACGTCGACCCGGACCCGGTCGATTTCCCGATCCCGGGCAACGACGACGCGATCCGTTCCTGCGATTTGGTCATCTCGACGATCGGCTCGGCGATCGAGGGTGCGGCCGGCGAGTTCCGCCAGGCCGAGGAGAAGCGCCGCGCGGAGGAGGAGAAGAAGCGCCTCGAAGAGGAAGCGCGCAAGCGCGCCGAGGCGGAGGCCAAGGCCAAGCAGGAGGCCGAGGAGAAGGCGAAGCAGGAAGCGGAGGCCAAGGCCGCGGCTGAAGCTGCCGCCGCGCAGCAGGCCACGGGTGAAGCCCCGCAGCCCGTCCCGGACCCGGCGGCGCAGCAGGCCGCTCCCACTCCGGCCCCTGCGCAGGCACCGGCCGACGCCGGCGAGAAGAAGGAGGGATCGTGAGCACGCAGGTATCCGCAGCGCAGGTCAAGGAGCTCCGCGACCGCACCCAGGCGGGCGTCATGGACGCGAAGTCGGCGCTCGCCGAGGCCGATGGCGACATGGACAAGGCGGTGGAGATCCTCCGCGTCAAGGGCCAGGCCTCGGCGGCAAAGCGCGCCGACCGCGGCACGGCGGAGGGCGTCGTCGCCTCCTACATCCACGCCAACAAGAAGATCGGCGCGATGGTCGAGGTCCAGTGTGAGACCGACTTCGTCGCCCGCAACGAGGACTTCCAGGCGTTCGCCTACGAGGTCGCCCTGCACGTCGCGGCCGCCGACCCGAGCGTCGTTTCCGCCGATGAGATCTCCGAGGAGGAGCGCGAGGCCGAGCGCCAGGTCCATGCGGCGAAAGCCCGCGAGGACGGCAAGCCCGACAACGTCGTCGAGAAGATCGTCGAAGGTCAGCTGGCGAAGTGGGCCAAGGACATCGCCCTGCTCCAGCAGGAGCACGTCAACTCCGACAAGCACGACGGCAAGACGATCGAGGAGCTGCGTTCCGACCTGGCCGCGAAGACCGGCGAGAACGTCAAGATCGCCCGCTTCTCCCGCTTCCTCGTAGGCGCGGAATAGACCTAAAGAGGTCTGACCCCTTTAGGGTCCGGCGATGGCCGACGCCGCCTTCAGCCGAATCCTGCTCAAGCTCTCCGGCGAGGCCCTGATGGGCTCGCTGGAGTACGGCACCGATCCTGAGCGCATCGAGCGCATCAGCCGCCAGATCCACTCCGCCTCCGAGCGCGGGGTGGAGGTCGCGGTCGTCGTCGGCGCAGGGAACATCTACCGCGGCCTCCAGGGCGCCGCCGCCGGCATGGACCGCGCGACGGCCGACTACATGGGGATGCTCGCGACCGTGCTGAACGCGCTGACGCTCCAGGACGCCCTCGAGAAGCGTGGCGAGCACACCCGCGTGCTATCGGCGATCGAGGTCACGGAGGTCGCAGAGCCATACATCCGCCGCCGCGCGATCCGCCACCTCGAGAAGGGGCGGACGATCATCTTCGCCGCGGGAACCGGCAACCCGTTCTTCACTACCGATACCGCCGCGGCCCTGCGCGCGCTCGAGATCCACGCGGAGATCATCCTGATGGCCAAGCACGGCGTGGAGGGCGTCTACGACGCGGACCCGGCCGAGGTCCCCGACGCGAAGTTCCTGCCCGAGATCTCCCACCGCGAGGCGATCGAGCGGAGCCTCAAGGTGATGGATTCCACCGCGCTCTCCCTCTGCATGGACAACAAGCTGCCGATCCAGGTCTTCAACATGGCCGACGAGTCGAACATCGACCGCATCCTCGACGGCGAGCGAATCGGCACGATCGTCAACAACGGCGAGCCGGTCCCGGCGCGCTAGACCCACTCGAAGCGCTTGCTGCGAGAGAGCGTCTGCGGACGAAGCTGACATGCAACACCGACCGGGTCGAGCGCTGCGAGGGCACGCTGTCCGCCGTCTTGGCGAAGCCGGGTCAGGGAGCGCCCGGCAATGCGAAGCCGGTCGCGATCGGGACCTTCTCGGTCGCTTCGCTCGGGACGACGAAGGCCAAGCTCGATCTGACTCGCTCGGGCTCGAGGAAGCTGGCCAAGCTCTCCGACGGCAAGCTCGCAAAGCGAACTTTGGAGCTCAGCGCCACCACCGAGCTCGGCGCCGAGGACGCGAGCGACTCCGCGACGCTCGCCCTCAAGCGCAAGGGCTGACCATCTCTCGTTAGGATCGCGAGCGATGGCCGACGACGACGAACTGATCGATGTCCTGCTCGACGACGCCGAGGAGCGGATGGCCAAGTCCGTGGAGTCGTGCCGGAGCGAGCTCGCGACCGTGCGGACGGGGCGCGCCTCCCCGCACCTGCTCGACCGCGTCATCGTCGACTACTACGGCGTCGAGACGCCGCTCAAGCAGCTTTCGCAGGTCGCCGCGACCGACGCCCGCCTGCTGACGCTTACCCCGTACGACAAGGGCTCGATCTCGGCGATCGAGAAGGCCATCCTCGAGTCCGACCTCGGCCTCACGCCGTCGAACGACGGCAACGTGATCCGGCTGTCGATCCCGGAGCTGAACGAGGAGCGCCGCCGCGACATGGTCAAGGTGGTCCACGGCGTCGGGGAAGAGGGCAAGATCGCAATCCGGAACATCCGCCGCGACGTCATGCACGAGCTGCGCGAACTGAAGAAGTCGGGCGAGGCCGGCGAGGATGACGAGCGTCGCGCCGAATCCGAGCTCCAGCGCTTCACCGACGAGTCGACGGCCCAGATCGACACTGCCCTCAAGGGCAAAGAAGAAGAGATTCTCGAAGTTTGAGCGGCGCTCGCTACGTCGCGATCATCACCGACGGCAACGGACGCTGGGCGGAGCGGGAGGGCCTGCCGACGCTGGCCGGTCACGAGGCCGGCGCCGACGTCGTCAAGGCGCGGCTGCGCGACGCTGTGGAGTTCGGCGTCGAAGAGCTCACCGTCTACTCGTTTTCGACCGAGAACTGGTCGCGCTCGCCGGAGGAGGTCGCCGGGCTGATGCGGATGTTCGGCGAGCGGATCGACAGGGAGACCCCGGAACTCGACGAGGAGGGAGTGAGGATGCGGTTCATCGGCCGCCGCGACCGCATCTCCGACGAGCTCATCGGGCGGATCGACTGGGCCGAGGAGAAGACCGCCGATAACGACAGAATCAAGCTCTTTGTCTGCTTCGACTACGGCGGGCGCCAGGAGATCATGGACGCCGCCGAGCGCTTCGATGGCGGGACCGAGGAGGAGTTCGCACAGCTCCTCTACGCGCCCGAGATGCACGACCCGGACCTCCTGATCCGGACCTCAGGGGAGCAGCGGATCTCGAATTACCTGCTCTGGCAGTGCGCCTATTCGGAGTTCGTCTTCCGCGACGAGCTCTGGCCCGACTTCACCCGCGAGGCGTTCCGCGCCTCCCTCGACGAGTTCGAGGATCGGCAGCGCCGCTACGGCGGGCGATAGCCTCGCGCCGATGGCTTCGGAGAGCGGAGGCGAACCGCCGGAGGCGGACTGGCTGAGCGAGCCTGAACCGGACGAGCCGCCGCCGCGCCGGCGCTCGGACGTGCTCGCCCGGGTCCTCTGGGCGCTGCCGTGGATCGTCTTCGCGATCACGATCGTCGCGGTCGGCGGCCTGCTCTTCGCCGCGGCGATGGTCCTCTTCGCCGGCGCCGCGCTCAACGAGTACTTCCTGATGACCAAGCGGGCGCGCCCGCTCGCCCCGGTCGCCTATGTGGTTGCTGCGGCGATCATCATCGTCGCCCACTTCGAGGACCAGTACGAGATGCTGATGCTGCTCCTCGCCGCCCTGCCCGCGTTCTTCGTCGCCGCGCTCTTTCGGGAGAACCGCCGGAACATCGCCTACTCGATCGCCGTCACGATGTTCGGCCTCGTCTGGATCGCCCTGCCGTTCAGCTACGCCGTCCTGCTTCGGGACCTGCCGCTACACGGCGGCGCGCTCCTGATCGACGTCCTGGTCGCGACCTTCATCGCCGACACCGCCGCCTACGCGGGTGGGCGCCTGTTCGGCCGCCATCCTCTGGCGCCGGCGATCTCGCCGAACAAGACGATCGAGGGGCTCGCCTTCGGATTCGTCGGCGGCATGCTCGCCTTCTGGTTCGCCGGCCTCTACCAGGACTGGCTGCCGGGCCTCGACGCCCTCGCGATGGGCGCCGTGATCGCCGCCCTTGCCCCGATGGGCGACCTCTTCGAGTCGCTGCTCAAGCGCGACCTCGACGTCAAGGACTCGGGCAACCTCTTCGGCCCTCACGGCGGCGTCCTCGACCGCTTAGACGGCGTCCTGTTCACGGTCGTGGCGGGCTACTACCTGAGCGTGGCGTTCGTTTACTAGGCGCAAAGCCCCGTCCCTACCCTTAAACAATGGAAAACGTCGAATCCTCCGCTTCGCGTCCGGTTCGACTTCGCCTCATCTGCATTCGGGCATGAAGAAGGTCGTCGTCCTAGGCGCGACCGGCTCGATCGGCGTCCAGGCGCTGGAGGTGATCGAGCGGTCGGATGAGCTCGCCGTCGTGGGCCTCTCCGCCGATTCCGGCTGGGAGCCGCTCGTGGAGGCCGCGGGCCGCCACGGCGTGCCGCGGATCGCGCTCGCCGACCCCGAGGCGGCTGAGGCCGCTCGCGCGGCCTGGAAAGGCCAGGTCCTCGACGGTGAGGAGGGGATCCTCGAGCTCGTCGGAACCTCGGAGGCCGACCTCGTCCTGAACGGCATCGTGGGTTTCGCCGGCCTGGGCCCGACGATCGTCGCGCTGACCGAGGGGATCGACGTCGCGCTCGCCAACAAGGAGTCGCTCGTCGCGGGCGGCGATCTGGTCACCGCGCTCGCCGAGGCGACCGGCGCGCAGATCCTGCCGGTCGACTCCGAGCACTCGGCGCTCTTCCAGCTGATCCGCGCCGAGCCGCCGGGCACGGTCGAGCGGCTCGTGCTGACCGCCTCGGGCGGGCCGTTCCGCGGCCGCGCTGACCTCTCCGGCGTCACGCGGGACGAAGCGCTCGCACACCCGACCTGGGATATGGGCGGGCGGATCACGATCGACTCGGCCACGCTGGCCAACAAGGGCTTCGAGATGATCGAGGCGCACCTCCTCTTCGCAGTGCCCTATGACCGGATCGACGTCCTCGTCCATCCCCAGTCGATCGTCCATTCTCTGGTTCACCTGAACGACGGCGCCTCGCTCGCCCATCTCGGCTATCCGGACATGCGGGTCCCGATCTCCTACGCGCTCCATCACCCCGAGCGCGCCGATGTGCCGATGAAGCAGCTCGACCTCGCGGAGGTCGGCGAGCTCACCTTCGAGAACCCCGACGTCGACGCATTCCCCTGCCTGCGCCTGGCCCGAGAGGCAGGTGAGGCCGGCGGCACGGCGCCCTGCGTGCTGAATGCCGCCGATGAGGTCGCGGTCGAGGCGTTCCTCGCCGGCCGCATCCCCTTCACCGGCATCGCGACCGTCGTCGAGGCGACCCTCGACTCGATGGCGCTCGTCGAGCCGGGCCATTTCGACGACCTCTACGCGGCGGACACCGAGGCACGGGAGCGCGCGGGCCGCCTCGTCGAGCGCGCCAACGGGGCCGTGCGGACATGACCTGGGTCCTCGCGATCGGCGGCATCATCATGCTCGTCGTCCTCCACGAGCTGGGCCACTTCCTGGCCGCGAAGGCGGTCGGGATGCGGGTCGAGCGCTTCTTCCTCTTCTTCCCGCCGAAGCTCGTCAGCCGAAAGTGGGGCGAGACCGAGTACGGCATCGGCGCGATCCCCGCGGGTGGCTTCGTGAAGATCACCGGGATGAACCCCGACGAGGAGCTGCCTCCCGAGGTGGCCAAGCGGGGCTACTACAACATGCCCGTCTGGAAGCGGATCTTCGTGATCGGCGCCGGCCCCGCGGTCAACATCCTGATCGCCTTCCTGATCCTCTTCGGCCTCGCGGTCGCCAACGAGGAGCCGAAGTCGCTCCTCGTCGGCAACATCACGAAGGACACTCCGGCGGCGAAGAGCCTCGAGCCGGGCGACGAGGTGGTCTCGGTGGACGGGGTCACGGGCAACGACCTCACGTTCAACGAGCGCGCGGCGGAGCTCTCCGGGCAGGTCGGGACCCATACCTGCGCCGGCGGCGATGAGGATGGCTGCAAGGCCTCGACGCCGGCGGCCGTGGTCATTGTTCGCGACGGCGAGCCCGAGACGCTCCAGATCACCCCGTACTACGACGGCGAGTTCGACCGCTACCGCCTCGGCTACGAGTTCGAGCCCGGGAACTTCCAGTCGCGCTCGATCGGCGAGGCCGCCTACGACTCGGCCGACTTCATGTGGCTCGTGACCTCGGAGACCGTCTCCACGTTCGCCCAGATCTTCAAGTCCGAGGAGCGCGAGAAGCTCGGCTCGATCGCCGGGGCGGCGAAGGCGACCTCCGACGCCTTCGAGTTCTCCGCGACACAGGCGCTCCAGCTGATCGCCGTGATCAGCCTCTCGCTTGGCCTGATCAACCTCTTCCCGTTCCTGCCGTTGGACGGTGGCCACATCTTCTGGAGCCTCGTCGAGAAGGTGCGTGGGAAGCGCGTCCCGTTCAAGCTGATGGAGCAGGCGAGCGTCGTCGGCTTCCTGCTCGTCCTCTTCATCTTCTTCATCGGCCTCTCGAACGACATCGAGCGCTTCTCGAACGGCACCTTCGGCTCGCCCTGAGCTTGCCCCTGTTGCGATAGGTTCAACCTGCAACTGGCGCAACAAGCGCACTTTCTTTGAGGAGGAGAGTCTGTGGAAGCTGGTACGGCGGAGCGGTACGCGAGCGGTGGACCCGGCAAGGAGCTGCTCGCGCAGAACCTTGCGCTGGCGTTCAAGGCGACGGTCGATCGAATTCCCGACGACCCTGCGCTGAAGGACCCCACCCGCGACGTCGAGATGACCTGGTCCGAGCTTGCGGACCGCATCGCCACGCTTGCCGGCAGCTTCAAGGAGCTGGGCGTCGAGAAGGGCGACACCGTCGCTTTGATGCTGAACAACCGCTGGGAGTTCATCCCGACCGACATGGCGATCGTCTCGCTCGGCGGTGTTCCGTTCTCGATCTACCAGACCTCTTCTCCCGAGCAGATCGCCTACGTCTGCAGCGATGCGGGTACCAAGATCGCCGTCGTCGAGGCGACCTTCCTGGAATTGTTCGAGGAAGCGCGCAAGGACCTGCCGGACCTCGAGACAGTGATCGTCGTCGACGGTGAGGGCGGGACGATGACCTTCGAGGAGTTCGAGGCCAAGGGCGACGACATCGACCCCTGGGAGGAGGCCAACAACGTTGGCCCCGACGACCTGCTCACCCTCATCTACACCTCCGGGACGACCGGGCCGCCGAAGGGCGTGCAGCTCTCCCATCGCAACCTGATGGGTCTCGTCACCGGCGTCGAGGACCTGATCGAACTGCCCGAGCGCGGCGGCAAGGTGATCTCGTGGCTACCGGCCGCCCATATCGCCGAGCGTGGCGCCAACTACTACCTGCCGGTCTCATACGGCCTCTCGATCACGATCTGCGCCGACCCGCGCAAGGTCATCGAGTTTCTCCCGCAGGTCCGCCCGACGTGGTTCTTCGCGGTGCCGCGGATCTGGGAGAAGCTGAAGGCCGGCATGGAGGCGATGACCGCCAAGCTCCCCGACGAGCAGCGCGAGCCGGCGGAGAAGGCGATCGCCGCGGCCGTCCAGAAGGTCCGCCTCGAGCAGGCAGGCGAGGAGGTGCCGGAGGAGCTCGCAGCCGCCGTCGCCCAGGCGGACGAGCAGATGTTCTCGAAGCTCCGTCACCAGCTCGGGCTCGACGAGGCCGTGGCGGTGAACGTCGGCGCCGCGCCGACGCCCGTGGAGGTGCTCGAGTACTTCCACGCGATCGGGATCAAGATCGGCGAGCTCTGGGGCATGTCGGAGACCTGCGGAGCCGCGACCACGAATCCGCCGGAGAAGGTCAAGATCGGGACGGTCGGACCGCCGCTTCCAGGTTTCGAGATCAAGCTCGCCGAGGACGGAGAGGTTTTCGTCAAAAGTGACGCGAACATGGTCGGCTACCGCAACATGCCGGAGAAGACAGCCGAGACGATCGACGACGAAGGCTGGCTCGCGACCGGTGACATCGGCGTGCTCGACGAGGACGGCTATCTGAAGATCGTCGACCGCAAGAAGGAACTGATCATCAACGCCGCCGGCAAGAACATGTCGCCCGCCGAGATCGAGGCGAAGGTCAAGACGGCGAGCCCGCTGATCGGGCAGGCGGTCGCGATCGGCGACGCGCGCAAGTACAACGTCGCGCTCGTCACCCTCGACCCCGACGTCGCGCCCGGCTGGGCGGAGAAACAGGGGATCGGCGACGCCTCGTTCGAGGCCCTGGCCGAGGACGAGAAGGTGATCGCCGCCGTCCAGAAGGGCATCGACGAGGCCAACGACCGCATGGCCCGTGTCGAGCAGATCAAGAAGTTCAAGATCCTGCCGACCGACTGGGAGCCCGGCGGCGACGAGCTGACGCCGACGATGAAGCTCAAGCGCAAGCCGATCGGCGAGAAGTACGAGTCCGAGATCGAGGAGCTCTACGCGGACTAGGCGCGCACTCGCGGCGGCTGTAGCCGCCCTTGCCATCGTTGTAGTCACGCCGGCCGACGCGCTCGCGGTGCCCAACTGCAAGCGCCAGCCGAACGTGCGCGTCCTCGCCGAGGGGATGGGCACGCTCGAGTCGGCGATCATGGCGCCGGACGGGGCGTTGCTCTTCACCGGCGACGGCGCCCTCAATCGCATGGACGGGCCCGACGCGGAGCCGCAACCGCTGGTCGAAGGCGTCGAGGGCCCGGGCGGGCTCGCGTACGGCCGCGACGGCTTCCTCTACATGGGCTTCGGGGACACGATCGCGATCGGGGCACAGGGGGACCTCGACCCGCAGGCGGGGCTGCTGCGGATCGATCCCGAGACGGGTGAGAGCTCGGTGTTCGCCGAGGGGCTCTCGATGGCGAACGGGGTCGTGCGCGGGCCCGGCGGCTACTTCTACGCCTCCAACGACATCGTCGGCGGGATCGACAGGATCTCCGGCGACGGCGCCACCGTCGAGCACCGCTGGGCGAATGTGACCTCGGCGAACGGCCTGGTCATCGACCGAGCCAAGGAGTTCCTCTACTCGGCGCAGACGTTCACCGCGGCGGGAATCGCCAGGGTGGACCTCGATGACCCGGCCAGCGCCCAGACCTACTTCTCGGCCCCCGTCGACGATGTCGCGGCGGGCCTCGACGGGATGATCCGCGACCGTCGCGACCGCCTGTACGTCGCCGCCAACGGGTCGGGGGAGGTCTGGCGGGTGAATCGCAAGCCGGAGGCCTGCTCGCTCGCGGGCGGCGGCCCCCTGGCGCCGTTCCCGTCCGGCCCGAGCGCGCTCACGTTCGGCCGCGGAAAGCACGGCTTCGGCCGCAGCAACCTCTACGTCGTCACCTTCGCCGGCCAGGTGATCGAGCTCGCCGGCGCGCGCGGGTCGCGGCGCAAGCCGAAATCCTGACCGCTAGACGCGGTTAGTCAGCCCACCAGTCGCGTCGGCCCTCGACGTCGTCGCGCGGTGACCCGCCGAGATTGGGCGCGCCGATGACGAAGATCTCGAGGCCCTCCGGCCCGGCCTCGTAGCCTCGCCACGTCCCGGGCGGAACACGCACCGCGTCCCACTCCTTGAGCTCGACGATCTCGTCGTCGAGCTTCATCCGCCCGCTCCCGCGCAGGACCACGTACACCTCCTCCTGCTTCTTGTGGGTGTGGCCGTACGGAAAGCGGTAGCCGGGCGGGACGCGCTGGTAGCCCAGGCCGGATTGCTCGAGTCCGAGCGCCGCGGTCGCCAGGCGGAACTCGAGGTCCTGCGCGCCGTCGAAGTTGGACCCGACGTCCTCCAGGTCCTCCTTGAGGTTCCTGAGCGTGAACGGCACGGTCGCGATCCTACGTGCGGTTGCCCTTCTTGGGCTTCTCGTAGTCGATCGTCGCCTTCGCCGGGGTCGCGTCGACGTTCCCCGCCGCATCGACCGCGGCGACCTGCAACTTGTTCTTGCCCTTCTCGAGCCCCTTCAGCTTGTGCGGGGAGGTGCAGGCCTCGAAGTCGTCCTTGCCGACCTTGCAGAGGAAGCTCGACCCGGCCTCTGACGAGCTGAACTCGATAGTCGCCTTGGGCTTGGTGACCGCCTTCCGCGGAGCCTTGTCGATCGTCGTTTCGGGCGGCGTGGTGTCGGGGAACACCGGGGTCGGGTCGGGCGTCGGTGTCGGGGTCGGTAGTGGGCGTGGGGTCCGGGGTCGGCGTGGGGTCGGGCGGCGGCGTACATGTCGTCTCGGTGATTGCGCCAGCGTTGTTCCTGGGGGTGGGGGTCGCCGTCAGGGCGAAGTCGTCGAATGCGTTGTCCGTGTCGTCTGCGTTCTCCAAGAGCGTTGAGCAGCCGGCGGCGATCGAGCGGGTTATCGACTGGTTGAGGGTGAGCCCGCCGGGCTGGGAAGGACCGACCTGCGGGTCGGAGAGGGCTGTATTCGCAGCAACCGAAATGTTTCCCCAGGTCACGCATTCCGAGGGAATGGCGTCACTGAAGCAAACGGCGCCCCCGGTGGTCGGAATGGTCACGAGGGGTGAGGTGATGTCCGGTGCAACGCCGGACACGTTTGCTGCGGCGATCAGGATCGTGCGCTGACTCTGGCCGTTGGCGACGTTTGCGAGCGGAATCGTCGCGATCGGCGGCCCGCCATCGAAGTCATGGATCGTGACGTTGTGACCGCTCGTCATGTTCTGGCCTGCCGAGAACATCTGGAGTTCGATGAAGTCTCCGGCCGAATCGCCTGCGCTCGATCCCGGCGAGACCTCGCGGATCTTCATCTCGTGAAAGGAGGCGTTCGACATCGCCGGAGCGAGCGTCATTCCCGCGACCGCGACCACCGTCGCGATAAGCCCCCGTCGTCCCCGAGCGCCCACGGCTGCCTCCCGGCTTACGTCTTGACCTTGAACTTCGCCTTCGCCGGCGAGTCGTCGATGTTGCCCGCCCCGTCGGCCGCGCGGATCAGCACCTTGTGCTTGCCGTCCTTGAGGTTCTTGAAGGTCACCGGCGAGGTGCACTCCTCGAAGTCGCCCTTGTCGAGCTTGCACTCGAAGCTGACGCCGGCCTCGCCGCCCTTGAACTTGATCTTGGCCTTGTCCTTCTTGATCGTGCCGGACGGGGCTTTCTTGATCTCCGTATCGGGGGCGTCGACGTCGTTGGCGCCGCAGGCCGTCGCGGGCGCAACTGAGTTGTTCTCCGGGGTTGGCGTACTCACCGCGAAATCGGTGGAGCTGTTGTTCGTGTCGTCGGTGTCCTCGAGCAGGTTGGGACAGCCGGGCGCGGTCGATCGGGTGAGGGACGACCCGTCCGGGATCACCGGTGCGTTCGCGCTCTGCGTGTTCGGGAAGCCGGCAGCCGGGGTGAAGGCGCCCCACGAGACGCAGTCCGGCGGTGCGGCGTCCGGGAAGCAGACCGCGCCGCCGTTGGTGGTGCCGGGGTGCAACGCGTCGCCGAGCTGGTCAACGGTGAAATCCGGCGTGCCTGCGGCCTGGGTGTCTCCGATCAGGATCTTGCGCCCGGAATCGCCGTTGGGCACCGATGTGGCGATCGTGTAGGAGCCGAGCAGCGTTCCCGTGGCCGTGTAGTAGTCGACCTTGTGGCCGGCGACCTGGTTCTGGCCGGCGGCGAACATCTGCAGCTCGATGAACGCGGTGTTGATGTTCGCGTTCGTCCCCGGGAAGACCTCGCTCACCTTCATCAGGTGGAAGGCGCCCTGCGCGCTCGGCACGAACACCAGAAGTGCCGCCACCGCCAACAGAAGCATGCGTCCCACCCGCATCGAACGGATCATAGGTGGGATTTTGCTGGGCTTCAAGCGAGCCGGTCGATCAGCTTGAAGATCGCCTGGTTCTGCGCTTGAGCCGTTTTGTGAAGGTCGAGCAGAACCTGACGGCCCGCGGCGATCTCGAGGCGCATCTCGTCGAGCGCGTGGCCGACATCTTCGAGTCGTCGCACCATCGAGTTGGTCGCACGCTCATGCCGCAACGTCAACTCCCGCATGAACTCGCGATCTTTGGACCTCACGGCACCCATTGTCGCACGCAGCTAGTCACGAAATGCGCGCAGTTCGAAACGGTTCTCGGCCTATCCTGAGTGCCAATGCCCTCCAAGCGCCAGATATTCGTCGGGGACGTGCCGATCGGGGGTGGGGCCCCCGTCGCCGTTCAGACGATGACGAAGACGGAGACCGCCAACCTCGAGGCGACGATGGAGCAGATCGAGAAGGTCGCCGACGCCGGCGCTGACCTCGTCCGCGTCGCCGTCCCGCGCGATGACGACGTCGAGGCCCTGAAAACGATCGTCAAGCGCTCGCCGATCCCGGTCATCGCCGATATCCACTTCAATCACACGCTCGCGTTGAAGGCGATCGACGCGGGCGCCCATTGCATCCGCCTCAACCCGGGCAACATCGGCGGCCCCGAGAAAGTCGCCGAGGTCGCCGAGCGCGCGACCGCGGCGAACGTCCCGATGCGGATCGGCGTCAACTCCGGCTCGCTGCCCAAGCACCTGCACGAGCTCGAGCGCGAAAGCCCGGTCGAGGCCCTCGTCGCCGCAGCGGTCGAGTTCGTCGAGCTGATGGAGCGGCTCGACTTCGAGAACTTCAAGGTCTCGATCAAGTCGACGAACGTGCCGAACACGATCGCCGCCAACCGCCTCCTCTCCGAGAAGATCCCGTACCCGCTCCACCTCGGGATCACCGAGGCGGGCACGAAGTGGTCGGGCTCCCTGAAGTCGGCTGTCGGCCTCGGCACCCTCCTCGCCGACGGGGTGGGGGACACGATCCGGATCAGCCTCTCCACCTTCCACGCCGAGGAGGAGGTCAAGGTCGCCTGGGAGATCCTCAAGGCCCTCCAGCTGCGCGAGCGCGGCCCGGTCCTCATCGCCTGCCCCACCTGCGGCCGCCTTCAGTTCGACATGGACTCCGTCGTCGCCGAGATCGAGACCCGCCTGGAGGCCTACGAAGACCCGATCGAGGTCGCCGTCCTCGGCTGCGCGGTGAACGGCATCGGCGAGGCCTCCCACGCCGACTTCGGCATCACCGGCGCCAAGAACGAGGGCCTGATCTTCGCCCACGGCAAGCCGCTGCGAAAGGTCCCGCAGGACGACCTCGTGAACGCGCTCTTCGAGGAGATCGACAAGTCGATCGACCGCGGCAAGGTCGACGTGGACGCCGGCAAGTCCGCCGAAGGCGCCGACTGGCTCGCGAAGATCGAAGAGGAGAACGCCGGCGAGCTCACGCCAGAGCGGATCGCCGCGATGGAGAAGGAGAAGACGCCGGAGGAATCCGAACGCGTCCTGCTCGACGAAGAGGCCTCGCCGACCGCAAGCCGCCGCTTCACCCGCGCCTGATCGCTCGGCTCGGGCGACATCGACCCTCATAGCCATGGTCAATGTCGCCCACGTCGTCTGCCGCTCCGCTCAATAGCCTGCCGCCGCGATGGGATTCGACGCCGACATCGAGCTGAAGCCGGCGGGGGACGGCGCCTGGACCGCTGAGATCGGCGAGGGCTGGTGGACGCCGCGCGGGCCGCTTGGTGGCTACGTGATGGCGTTCGCGATACGAGCCATGGAAGAGGCGGTCGCCGACCCGGAGCGCCTGCCGCGCTCGGCGACGATGCACTTCCTGCGGTCGCCCGGGGCGGGTGAGCTCGAGGTGAGCGCGGTGAACGAGCGGGAGGGGCGCTCGCTCACGAGCGTCTCCTCGCGACTCGAGCAGGACGGCAAGCTGATTGGACTCGGCGTTGGCGCCTGGTCGAAGCCGTGGGACGGCCCGCTCCTCGACGACTCCCCGATGCCTGAGGTCGAGCCCCCCGACGAGTCGATGCCGGAGGCCGTTCGTCCCGGCGCCCCGAACCCGCCGCCCTTCCTCGATCGAATGGACATGCAGCACCGCTTCGGAGACATGCCGTTCACCGGATCGGCCCACGGCCTCACTGGCGGCTGGCTCGGCCTCCGCGAGGAGCGCCCGATCGACGCCGCCACGGTCGCGATCCTCGCCGACGCCTGGTTCCCAGCCCCCTGGCCACGCCTGAAGCAGCTCGCCCCGGCCCCGACCATCGACCTGACGATCCACTTCCGCGCGCCGCTCCCCCTCGACGGCCGCCTCCTCCTCGGCCGCTTCGAGACGAAGCTCGTGCGCGACGGCTTCTTCGAGGAGGACGGCGAGCTTTGGACCCCCGATGGCGAGCTCGTCGCTCAGTCGCGCCAGCTCGGGCTTCTGCTCGGCGCGGAAGCTTAAGGATCGCCTGAAGGTTTCTCGACGGGATCCGTTTCCCTCGTTACCCTTTCCGGTGTGTGGGCATGAGGCCTACGCCCAGGGAGCAAGGAGTGGCGAGTTGCGGCTGAAGCGGGACGGACAGGGATTTGTCAGGCGCTTCGCATTGGGCGCAATCGTGGCCGCATTGGGCGCGCTGGTGGTGCCGGCTGCCGCTTCAGCGGTGGTGACGGTTTCGGCGACTACCAGCCCTCAGCAGACGATCACCATTCAGGCTGACCCAGGGGGAGCGAACAACCTCTCCATCACGCCGGGTGGCGGGGCAGACGAGTTCGATATCGACGGGGTTTTTCCCACGGACGCGATGGTCAGCACCGACCTCGTCAACTGCCCGGTGTTCGGCGCGGTCAACGTCACATGCACGATCCCCGGCCTCGACTTCATCACCGTCAACCTCGACGACCAGGGCGACACGCTCAACTCGAGCACCGTGCCGATCAGCACGATCGTCGACGCCGGTCCGGGCGTGGACAACGTGACGACCGGTGCAGGCAATGACGACATGGGCGGCGGAGCTGGCAACGACGTGGACACGCTTACCGGCGGTGCCGGTTTCGACAACTTGGATGGCGGCCCCGGCGCGGACGTGATGTCCGGCGGCGCAGATTTCGACACCCACACTTACGAGGACAACACCTCGGGCGTGACAGTGACGCTGGGCGACGCCACGGCCAATGACGGAGGGACCGAGGACGGGAACGCCGATTCGCTCACGGGCATCGAGAACCTCATCGGCAGCGATTTTGACGACGACCTCACCGGTGACGGCAGCGACAACGAGTTCACCGGCGGCGACGGCGCCGACCTGCTCGACGGCGAAGGTGGTTTCGACATCAACAGCTATTCCGGGCGGCCGACGGCCGTCACCGCGGATCTCGACGCGGCCAGCGGCGATGATGGCGGCACGCCAGACGGCGTGCTGGGTTCGCGGGACAGCGCGGAGGACTTCGAAGGCCTGATCGGCGGCGAGGAGGACGACACGCTGACCGGCGACGACGTCGATGCCGTTGGAACCGATGTCGACAACTTCATCCAGGGGAACGGAGGGAACGACACGATCAATGGCGGCGGTGGGAACGATCTTCTCGACGGAGGTGGGGACAACGATCTGATCGACGCCGGGGCGGGCGACGACACCTTGCCTGGCGTCTTCGGCTTCGGGGGCAACGATGCGATCTCGGGCGGGTCGGGGAACGACAGCATCAGTGCTGGCGACGACGACGACTCCGCCGCGGGCGGCACCGGCAACGACACGATCGAAGGGGGAGAGGGCGCCAACGAGGGGACTATCGGAGGTCTCACCGGTCTGGACGGCGGCGCCGACAACGACCTGATCAAGGGCGGTTCGGATAGCGACGAAATGATCGGAGGTACTGGCACGGACCGGGTTAGCTACGAGGACTCGTCTAGCGATGTGAACGTGAACCTGGCAACCGAAACGGCGACGGGGCAGGGTTTCGACTCCCTCTCCGGCTTCGAAGACATCACCGGGTCGATCAACGGCCTGGACGAGCTGACCGGCGACGCCGGCTCGAACGCCATTGACGGCCTCGCTGGGAACAACGAGTTCTCCGGCCTTGGCGGGAATGACACGTTCACGGGCGGAGCCGATGACGACACCGTCCTCTACACGACGGAGACTGCGACGACCGCGAACGTGGCGACGGGCGGGTCGAACACCGACGGCGTCGACACGTACGCCGGCACCATCGAGAACCTGGTTGGCTCGTCCGGCAACGACAACTTCACCGGGAACGGTTCGGTCAACGACCTGACCGGTAACGGCGGCAACGACTCGCTGACGGCCGCGGGAGGCGCCGACGCCCTCTTCGGCAACGCGGGTAACGACACCCTTCTACCGGG
This sequence comes from uncultured Thermoleophilia bacterium, assembly GCA_963785155.1. Classification (GTDB taxonomy): domain Bacteria; phylum Actinomycetota; class Thermoleophilia; order Solirubrobacterales; family 70-9; genus DASUSH01. Next base: position 24,827 of record CAWAUB010000006.1, on the reverse strand, counting down.
CGCGGGTATCGACAACGCCGACGGCGGCACTGACGACGACACGGTCTCCTACGTCGACAGCTCGACGCGGATCTTTCTCAATCTGAGCGGGACCGTCACCCCGCCGGCCGGGGGAAGCGTTGACCCCGACACGGTCGAAGAGGTCGACCCCGGCACCGAGGATGACGTGCCCAACGTCGAGAACGCGATTGGCTCGGATGTCAACAGTCTGGACATCCTCACGGGAGACAGCACCGCGAACAACCTCGACGGCCGCGTCGGTGATGACAGGTTCTTCGGCGGCGATGGAAACGACCAAATCATCGGCGGCCCCGGGCCGGACAACTTGAACGGCGAGGGCGGGAATGACACGCTCGAGGGGAACGGGGACAACGACACGTTCTCGGGCGGCGACGACACCGACACGATCACCTACGCGAACGCCGCCGCCGAAATCGTCCTCTTCCTCGACTCGGGCAGCACCTCAGACGATGGCGACGGAAGCAATGACAGCGTCGGCAGCGTCGAGAATGTGATCGCCACGCCGCACGGCGGGGACTTCATCCGGGGCGACTCTGGCCCGAACAACATCGATGCCGGTGCCGGCGACAACGACATCATCTTCCCCCTCGACGGCAACGACGTCGTGAACGGCGGGCCCGGAGTCAGCGACGGCGTCCTTTACAACGACATTGGAGGTGGGGCCGTCACCGTCAACCTCACCAGCGGCCTCGCAACGGGACGTGGCAACGACACCCTCGCCGGATTCGAGCGCATGAACGGGTCGAACGGAGGCAACGACACCCTGATTGGAAACGGCGCCGCGAACAACATCAGCGGCCTCGACGGCAACGACACCATGGAGGGTCGCGGCGGCGTCGACGACCTCTTCGGAGGCGGCGGCGCCGACACGGCGTCCTATGCGAACGCGGCCGGGCCTGTCACGGCGCAGCTCGGCCCCAGCGCACAGAACGGGAGCGCGAGCATCGACGGCGACGGCTCAACCGACAACTTGGGCCAGGTGGAAGCCCTGACCGGCTCCGAGAACGCCGACACGCTCACCGGAAACGGCGACGCGCGCCTGATCAGTGCCCTCGGCGGCAATGACACTCTGCTGCTGCGCAACGCCGGTCCCGACTTCGCCGACTGCGGTGCCGGCACCGACCACGCAACCATCGACGCAACCGACACGAGTCTGACCGCCTGCGAACGGGCCGACGGTCCCGGCGCCACGGGTACCCCGCAGATCACAGGCTCGACGCCGGCCTCGGGCTCCAATGCCAACAGCCCGTCGATCCAGGGCACGGCCCCGGGCGGTTCGACCGTGGGGCTCTACTCCTCGGCGGACTGCTCCGGACCCCCGATCGCAAGTGGGTCGGCGGCGGACTTCGCCAGCGCAGGGATCGCGATCTCGGTCGCCGACAACTCGACGACGACGTTAACCGCGAAGGCGGCTGACAACGACATCGACGGCGACTCGGCCTGCTCGGGGACGTTCGACTACACCGAGGTGACCCCTGCGGACGTCCCGCCCGACACCACCGCCCCCGACACCTCGATCGTCAAGCTCCTGAAGAAGACCAAGGACACGACGCCGACCTACGAGTTCCGCTCGACCGAGGCAGGCTCGCGGTTCGAGTGCAAGGTCGACAAGGGCAACTTCGCGGCGTGCACCTCGCCGAACACGCTGAAGAAGCTCAAGAAGGGCAACCACACGTTCTCCGTGCGGGCGACCGACGCCGCAGGCAACGTCGACGCCACACCGGCCGAGGACAAGTTCACGGTCAAGAAGAAGAGGAAGAGGAAGAAGAAGTAGTCCGAAGGCACGGGGCGTACGCCCCAGGGAGCAAGGAGTCGAAAGTTGCGGCTGAAGCGGGATTGGACGGGTCTAATCGGACGTGGCGGGTTGATCGGGTGGGTGGCAGCAGTGGGCGCCCTCGCGGCGCCCGCGGCCGCGTCGGCGGACTTCACCGTGTCGGCGACGACCAGCCCTTCTCAGACGATCACCGTGCAGGCGGATCCCGGCCTCGCGAACCAACTGACGATCGCCACCACCGCAAATCCGGATGAGTACCGGATCAGCGGCGGGACGTTTCCGCCGGATTTCGCGACAACCAACGATCCGGTCAACTGCCCCATTGGCGGGATAGTCGTTGTCATCTGCACTATTCCCGGCCTCGACTCCGTCACGGTGAACCTCGACGACATGGGTGACACGCTCAACGCGAGCGCCTTGCCTGTCAGGACCATCGTCGATGCCGGTCCAGGCGACGATTCAGTGACGACCAGCACAGGGAACGACGCGCTCGACGGCGGGGACGGCAGCGACATGCTCGCCGGCGGGGGCGGTAACGATCGCGTCGATGGCGAAGGCGGCAACGACGAAGCCCCGACGGGCCTGGTGTCCGGCGGCGACGGCGACGACACCCTGCTCGGCGGCGATGGAGACGACGACATCGTCGGCGGGACGGGCGGCGAGACCTCGGGCGACATCGTCAGTTTCGAGAACTCCGCCGCGGGCGTCACCGCAAACCTGACTGCCAACACGGCGACTGGAGAGGGCAACGACTCGCTGAGCGAGGCGGAGCACCTGCTCGGATCGGCGCAGGGCGACAGTCTGACCGGCACTTCCACCGGCAACGGGCTTATCGGAAGCGCCGGCGACGACGTGTTGAATGGCCTGGGCGGCGCCGACGGGCTCACCGGCGGCGGCGGCGACGACACCTATAACGGGGGCGGCGACAGTGATACGGCGCTGTTCACGGGCGCGCCGAATGGGGTCAACGTGAGCCTGCAGGCACCGGGGTTGGCCACCGGCGACTCGAACCTGCAGGAGTCGATCAACGATGTCGAGAACGCGATCGGGTCAGCCTTCGACGACACGATGCGGGGCAGCGACCAGGTGAACTCGATCGACGGCGGGGGCGGAGACGACCTCATCCACGGCGTTGCTGCCGGAGGCACCCCGCCCGGAGGCGGGAACGACACCTTCGTCGGTGGCGCCGGGACGGGCGACCAGCTGGTTTACGCGCAGTCGAACTCGGGTCACACGTTCGACATGACGAACTCTGAGGTGACGGGCGACGGCACCACCGACACCTTCTCGGGGTTCGAGTCGTTCTTCGGCTCGGTGTTCATTGACACCTTTAACGGTGGTCCTGCCGCCGATGTCTTCGACGGGAGCGGGAACGCGGACATCATCAACGGCGGCGCGCAAGGGGACACGCTCACCGGCGGGGGCGGTGCCGACACGATCAACGGCAACGACGGCTTCGACACCCTCAACGGAGGAAACGAGAACGACACACTCGCCGGCAATGCCGGCGCAGACAACCTCTTTGGTGATGCCGGGAACGACACCGCGACATACGCCTCAGCGGCTGGTGGAGTTACGGCGAGCCTCAACTCGGGTATGGCTACCGTCGACGGCGACGGATCGCTCGACACGTTCAGCTCGATCGACACTTTGACGGGGTCGAATAACGCCGACGACCTCCAGGTGATAAACGGCGGGGTGGCCAACACCCTCAACGGGCTCGCGGGCGCCGACGTCCTCCGCGCGCGCGACGGGGTCACGGCGGACAGCGTCGACTGTGGCGCTGACATTGACACCGCGATCATCGACGCGACCGAGGGAACGGTCACCAACTGCGAGACGCAGGACGATCCGAACCCGACCGGCCCGGCCTCGATCGCGAGCTCGAGCCCGGGGTCCGGTTCGAACGACAATTCACCTGAGGTCCTCGGCACCGCGCCCGCTGGCTCGACGGTGACCCTCTACGCCAGCTCCGACTGCAGTGGAACGCCGCTCGCGTCAGGCTCCGCAGCGAGCTTCGCCTCGCCGGGGCTCACGATCAACGTCGCCGACAACTCGACGACGACCCTCCGCGCACAGGCGACCTCGAGCGACATCGACGGCCCCTCGAGCTGCTCCGCCGCATTCAGCTACACCGAGTCGACGCCGACCGATGGCGGCGGCGGTGGGGACGGCGGCGGTGGAGGCGGAGGCGTAACGCCCGACACCACCGCCCCAGACACCTCGATCGTCAAGCTCCTAAAGAAGACCAAGGACACGACGCCAACCTACGAGTTCCGCTCGACGGAGGCCGGCTCGCGGTTCGAGTGCAAGGTCGACAAGGGCAGCTACGCGGCGTGCACCTCGCCGAACACGCTGAAGAAGCTCAAGAAGGGCAACCACACATTCTCGGTCCGGGCGACCGACGCCGCGGGCAACGTCGACGCCACACCGGCCGAAGACAAGTTCACGGTCAAGAAGAAGAAAAAGAAGAAGTAGGCCCTCGCCGGGCGTGAGCAGTACTCTCGAGCTGGGGACGCAAGGAGGCGTCATGCGGTTCAGCCGGCAAGAGCAGGGACTAAAGGCCGGCTCAGCTGCGTCGTGCTTGCGGTGGCTCGTGGCCTTCATGGTCCCGGCTGCGGCGGCCGCCTCGACCGTCACCAGCGACGGGAGCACGATCACCTCACACCGCGGACCCTGGCGAGTCGAATGCCGTCGCCATCTCGCCTCACGGCGTCATCCTGGGCGCGTTCCAGATCAGCGATCCAGCGGTGACCATCACCCCGTCCGGCATCAACTGCAGCGGGGGACAAGCGCCTGGATTCGACGCCCTGTGCCAGCCCGGTCCGACTGCGGTCAATGTGAGCCTCGGGGACCAGAGCGACTCGGCGGACACGAGCGCGCTGGACAACACAGTCAACACCACGCTCGACGGCGGCGCAGGGAACGACGGACTGACCACCGGGCCCGGCAACGACAACCTGACCGGCGGTGCGGGTGACGACGCGTATAACGGGGGGGCGGGCACCGACCGAGCGCTGTTCACCGGCGTGCCGGGGCCGGCGGGCGTGAACGTCAGGCTGCACTGCTGCATGGATCCGACCGGCATCGCTACGGGCGAGGCGACGACGCAAGACTCATTGACCTCGATCGAGAACGTCACCGGATCACCGTTCGACGACGTCCTTTACCCCAACAACGCGGTGAACGTCATCGACGGGGGTGACGGGGCCGACTCGATCGCCGGCGTAAGTCCCCACGGGGACGGCACCGGAGACGACACGTTCAACGGGGGTGACGGCGCAGACTTCCTGAGCTACCAAGACGAGTCCACCGACGTCAACATCAACGTCCCGACCGGAACGGTGATCGGGGGGGACGGCACGACTGACACCTTCTCGAACTTTGACTTCTATGCGAGTGGAAGTGGGAACGATCAGTTCACAGGCGACGCTGCCATGAATATCTACGAGGGCCGTGCCGGCAACGACACCGTGATCGGAGCTGGTGGGGCGGACCTACTGGACGGCGGCGGCGGGGTCGGGACCGACACCCTTAGCTACGCCAACGCCGCGTCGTCGGGCGCGACCGTCGACCTGCAGACTCCGGCGGTCCCCAACGACGGCGACGGCGCAAGCGACACGATCATTGCGTTCGAGAACGTGATCGGCTCCGGCGGCAGCGATCAGATCACCGGTTCGGACGGGGTCGACAACAACCTCCAGGGCGGTCTCGGCGACGACACGATCTCGGGCGGCACCGGGAACGACACGCTGAACGGCCAAGGCGGCACCGGAGACAATCTCACCTACCAAAGCGCAGCCGCCCCCGTCACCGTCGATCTCGGCATCACCGCGGCTCAGGCGACCGGCGAGGGCTCCGACACGCTGGCCGGCTTCGAGAACCTGACCGGCTCTATCCAGGGCGACAACCTGATCGGCAGCAGCGCGGCCAACCTGCTGAGTGGCGGCAACGGCGACGACACCCTGCAGGGCCGGGGCGGGGTTGATCTCCTGAACGGCGGGGCGGGCGCGGGCGACACGGCGTCCTACGCGAACGCCGCCGGGCCCGTAACGGGTGGGGCGGCCACTGGCGCCAATCCAGACGGCGACGGGGCGAGTGACAGCTACATCGTCAACACGATCGAGAATTTCACGGGTTCGAACAACGCGGACACGCTGACCGGCAACGGGACCGCCCGCATGATCAACGCGCTGGGGGGTTCGGACAGGGTCCTGGTTCGCAACGCGGGTCCTGACGTCGTCGATTGCGGCAGCGAGGTCGACGTCGCCATCTTCGACACCTCCGACACGAGCCTCACCGCCTGCGAGACCGCCGACGGCCCGGGCGGGACGGGGCCGGCCGCAATAACTGCCTCGGACCCGGCCTCGGGCGCCAACCAGAACAGCCCGCGGATCCAGGGCACGGCCCCGGCTGGTTCGACGGTGACCCTCTACACGGCACCCAACTGCACCGGCACCGCGCTGGCGAGCGGCACCGCATCCGATTTCACCGGCGCCGGTCTTCAGGTCTCGGTGACTGACAACTCGACAACGGGGATCTACGCGCAGGCGAACTCGAGCCCATTGGACATCGACGGTCCCTCGGCTTGCTCGGCCGAGTTCACCTACGTGGAGTCGACGCCGAGCGCCCCGGGTGACCTGATCGCCCCCGAGACGACGATCGTGAAGCTCCTGAAGAAGACCAAGGACCGCACGCCTACCTATAGCTTCAGATCCTCTGAGGCCGGCTCACGATTCGAGTGCAAGGTCGATAAGGGCGATTACGAGGCCTGCACGTCACCCCTCACGCTCGAGAAGCTGAAGCGCAAGGCCCACACGTTCTACGTTCGCGCGATCGACGCAGCTGGCAACGTCGACCAGACCGCCGCCGAGGACAAGTTCACGGTCAAGAAGAAGCGGAAGAAGAACTAGCCGCCGATAGTCTGGCCGCGCCATGCCGCGGCTCTCCAGCTACCTCCTGCCGACCCTCAAGGACGACCCCGCCGACGCGGAGGCCATCTCGCACAAGCTGATGGTCCGTGCGGGACTGATCCGCCAGCTCGGGGCCGGGCTGTGGACCTTCCTGCCGGCCGGATGGCGCTCGCACCGCAAGGTCGAGCAGATCCTCCGCGAGGAGATGGACCGGATCGGCGGCCAGGAGATGCTGATGCCGGTGCTCCAGCCGGCGGAGATTTGGAAGCAGACCGGCCGCTACTCCATCCAGGAGCTCTTCAAGCTGAAGGACCGCAAGGAGGCGGAGATGGTGCTGGCGATGACCAGCGAGGATTGCCTTGCCTACCACGTCGCGCGCGACGTCCGCTCCTACCGCGACCTGCCCAAGCTCGTCTACCAGATCCAGGTCAAGGAGCGCGACGAGCCGCGGCCGCGCGCCGGCGTCCTGCGCACCCGCGAGTTCCGCATGAAGGACGCCTACTCGCTCGACCGCGACGAAGAGGGCCTCCAGGCGAACTACGACGCCAACATCGACGGCCTACGACCGGATCTTCGACCGCTGCGGGCTCGACTGGCACCGGGTCGAGTCGGACGTCGGCATGATGGGCGGCTCCGGCGCCCACGAGTACATGGCGCCCTGCGCGGCCGGGGAGAACGAGGTCGCCCTGGCCGAGGGCTACGCGGCGAACATCGAGGTTGCGTCTGCGGACGCGCAGCAGGTCGAGCTACCGCCCGCGCTCGACGAACCGCGCGAAGCGCCCACGCCGGGCATGACAACGGTCGACGAGGTCTCGGAGGCTCTCGGTGTGCCCCCGGGCGCGGCGCTCAAGGCGATGCCGGTCGTGATCGAGGGCAGGGGCCTGGTGATGGTCCTGATCCGCGGCGACCATCGCCTGAACGAGATCAAGCTCGCGAACGCCGTCGGCGCCGACGTGCGCCAGGCGAAGCCGGACGAGATCGAGGCGGAGATCGGGCCGCCCGGATTCATCGGTCCGGTCGGCGCGAAGGTTCCCGTGCTGAAGGACGCGGCGATCCAGGGCGAGGGCTTCTTCGGCGGCGCGAACCGCCCCGACCAGCATCTGATCGGGATCGCACCCGGCCGCGACTTCGAGTTCGAGGAGGTCGACGTTCGCGCCGTCGAGGCCGGCGACACCACGCCGGGTGGGGCGAAGATCGAGATCGTGCCCGCGATCGAGATCGGGAACATCTTCAAGCTCGGGACCCGCTACTCGGAGGCACTGGGCGCGAACTACCTCGACGAGTCGGGTAAGGAGCGGCCGGTCGTCATGGGCAGCTACGGGATCGGCCCCGCCCGGATCGTCGCCGCGGCGATCGAGCAGCGGGCGGACGAGCAGGGGATCGTCTGGCCCCGCTCCATCGCCCCGTTCGACGTCCACCTCGTCTCGCTCTCACGGAAGCCCGATGACGAGGCCGCGGCGGCCGCCGACCGCCTCTACGGCGAGCTCACCGAGGCCGGCCTGGAGACCGTCTATGACGATCGCGACGCCGGGACGGGGGAGAAGCTCACGGACGCCGAGTTGCTCGGCTGCCCGCTGCGCATCACCGTGGGCCCGCGCGGGCTCAAGGAGGGCGAGGTCGAGGCCCAGGTGCGCGCGACCGGTGACGATTCGCGCTACCCCGTCGCCGAAGCCGCGGCGCGGGCGTCGGCCGCGCTCGAGGACCTCACGTAGAGGCATGACCGAGAGCCGGAGGCCGAGCCGACGGCGCCTGCTCGGAATCGATCGAGCCGGTCCCGATCCGCGCGAGACCCGTGCAGGCGAACCGCTGCGGCCGTGGACGATCCCGAACGCGGTTGGCTACCTGCGGCTCGCCGGGATCCCGGTCTTCCTCTACCTGGCCTTCAACACCGAAGACGGCCGCAGCGTCGCCTCGGCCGCCATCTTCTGGCTCATCGCGGCCGGCGACTTCCTCGACGGCTTCCTGGCGCGCGCCACCGGCCAGTACAGCCGCATGGGCGCGCTCATGGACCCGGTGATCGACCGGCTCACCGTTCTCTCCGGCTGCGTCGTCTGCTGGCACTTCGACCTCTTGCCGAAGTGGGGCCTTGCGATCGTGATCGCTCGGGAGGTCTCGATCCTGATCTTGGCCCAGGTCGGCCTCAGCCGCGGCGTCGACATCGAGATCAACTGGCTCGGGCGATTCGGGGTCGCCGGGATCATGGCCGGGCTCTTCTTCGCGCTGGCGGTCGAGGGCTGGGTCCCCGAGGCGTTCTTCATCGGCGGCCTGATCGCAGCGCTCCTCGCGAGCGTCGTCTACGTCCGCGCGGGGCTCGCACGCCTGCGTGGCGGGGCGACCGCGCGCAAAGTCTGACCCACCCTCAACCTGGGGTCGAACCTTCGGGTCGTGCCTCGGTATGATCAAGCCCGGCAATCAGGACAGGAGCGGTATGGAAGAGAAGATCGGCGCAATCGAGGAGACGTTCCCCGACATCGGATCGATGTCGAACCAGGACCTGAAGGACCTGATCGCGCAGCTGACCGCCGAGGAGCGCGAGGTCTCCTACCGCCGTCGCCTCCTGCACGGCAAGATCGACATCCTGCGCGCCGAGCTGGTCAACCGCCTGCGCTCGAAGCGCGAGTCCGGGGATTCCCTGATCACGGGCGACGACGTCCAGGCTCTGACCGACATCCTCGCGGGCAACGTCCCGCGTGAGGAGCGCTCGCCGAAGGCCGCGGGCTCGTCGGGGTCCTAGCGGGGGAGCTCGAGCGTGGCGCTCCACTGTCCCGAATGCGGCTTCGTCAATCCCGAGGGAGCCAACTACTGCCAGAAGTGCGGCGCGTACCTGGGCCGCGGCGAGGGCGAGGGCGAGGAGCCGACCACGATGACCTACCGGGTCGACGAGACCGGCGAGCTGACGCCGATCGACATCGACGAGGCGGTGGAGGAGGCCGGCGCCGCGATCGTGATCCGCTCGGGTGGCGGCCGGGCTGGTGAAAGCTTCACGATCGATCAGGACCGCATGTCGATCGGCCGCACCCCGGACGCTGCCGTCTTCCTCGACGACGTGACCGTCTCGCGTAATCACGCCCTTCTGGTGGGCCGCCAGGACGGCTATTACATCGACGACCTGGGCTCGCTCAACGGCACGTACGTGAATCGCCGCCGGATCGAGTCTCACAAGCTGGCCGACGGCGACGAGATTCAAATTGGGAAATTCAAATTGAGCTACCTGGAGCGCTGAGATGGGCGTGGCGACACAGCAAAGCGACAGGACGGGCGGAGGAGCGCGCGGCGTCGCGGCCGCGCAAGGCGCTCACGATCGGCGCCGTCTGCAAGATCCTCAGCCAGGAATTCGAGGACATCTCGATCTCGAAGATCCGCTATCTCGAGGACCAGAAGCTGCTCACCCCGCGGCGCACCCCGGGTGGCTACCGCCTCTACAGCCAGGCCGACGTCGAGCGCCTGCGGACGATCCTGCGCCTACAGCGCGACGAGTTCCTGCCACTCCGGGTGATCCGCCAGGAGCTCGCGGCCGGGGTCGAGCCGACCGGCGGCGATTCGCGCCCGGCCACGGCGAAGATGCGCCGCGCCGTCAGCGTTGAGGCAAGCGGCACCCCGATCTCCGAGGACGACGTGCTCGAGGAGACGGGCGCGAGCGAGCAGCTGCTGCGCGAGCTCGAGGACTTCGGCATCGTCCAGCCCGATCGCCACGACGGCAGGACGATGTACGACGAGACGGACGTGGAGATCGTGCGCGCCGCGAGCGAGCTCGCCCGGTTCGGCGTGGCCGGCCGCAACCTGCGCGTGTTCCGCAGCAGCGCGGACCGCGAGGCGGCGCTGCTCGAGCAGCTGCTCGGTCCCGCGCTTCGCTCGCGCAGCCAGGCACGGCGCAAGGAGGCGGTCGAGAATCTCGAGAGCCTCGCTGCCGTCTGCACCCACCTCAAGCACCTTCTCCTGGTCCGGGACCTGCGCCGCCTCAAGGCCTAAACGGGTGATTCCGATTCCCGCACCCACGGATGGCACGCCTGGCACAGCGCCGGATCGGCACCCACGGCGCTCGCGGGTAGCTCTGCTACCCGCTTCGGCCGCGTGCACCGCCCAGCTTGGCCAGGCGCACCCCCGCGGGCGCGCGAATTCGAAATCAACCGTCTAGCGCTCGCCGTTGCCGACCGTCAGCCGAACCCGGGTGGTTTCCGCCCCCGCGGCGCGTGTCTGGGAGCTCGTCTCCGACCCCTACAACCTTCCCCGCTGGTGGCCCCGCTGCGTACGCGTCGAGGACGTGGGTGGAGCCGGGGCGGGCGCTAAGCGCACTCGCTGGACCGCCGTGATGGAGACCGAGAAGGGCCGAACCGTGCGCGCCGACTTCCGCTGCACCAGCGCCGCCGAAGGGGAGCGCTACGCCTGGGAGCAGGAGCTCGAGGGCTCGCCGTTCGAGCGCATCCTCGCCAGCTCGAGCGTGCAGATCGACCTCGAGCCGGAGGATCAGGGGTCCAAGGTCCGCGTGCGCAGCATGCAGAAGCTTCGCGGCCTCTCGCGCCTCGGCTCGCCGATGATGCGCGGCGGATCGGGTCGCAACCTCGATGCGGCGCTCGACGGGATCGAGGCGGCGCTGACATGAAGTGGTGGGGATGGGGCGAGGAGGAAAAGCGCCTGCCGGTGCCCGATCGCGCTCGGCAGATGCTGAGCGAGCGCCTGGGCGCGGCCGAACCGACACCCGCAGTCTCGCTCGCGGAGGTCGAGCTCAAGCGCCGCCGCTCCGTTCCAGACTCGGTCCTCGAGGCCGCCGGGCCCGACACGGCGCGCACCGATCGCGAGGCGAGGATCAGGTTCGCCGCCGGCCGTGGCTACCCGGACCTGGTCAGGCTTCGCACGGGGCGGCTGGAGGCCGCTCCCGACGCCGTCGTCTCGCCGGCGGGCGCCGAGGGCGTGGAGGCGCTGCTTGCCGCGTGTGTCAAGGAGGGGGTCGCCGTCGTGCCCTTCGGCGGTGGCACGAGCGTCGTCGGCGGGGTCGAGCCCGACCGTGGCCCGCACAAGGCGGTCGTCTGCCTCGACCTCTCGCGCCTGCGCACGGTTCGCGTCGACCGCACGTCGCTCACCGCCAACCTCGGACCGGGGCTGCGCGGCCCGCAGGCGGAGGCGGCGCTGGGGGCCCACGGGCTGACCCTCGGCCACTTCCCGCAGTCGTTCGAGTACGCGACCATCGGCGGCTTCGCGGCGACCCGATCGGCGGGGCAGGCCTCCTGCGGTTACGGGCGCTTCGACGACATGGTCACCTCCGTGCGGATGGCGTCGCCGGCGGGGGAGATGAGCACCCTCGCGAGCCCGCACACGGCAGCCGGCCCCGCGCTCCGTCAGCTGATCCTGGGGTCCGAGGGGACGCTCGGGGTGATCACCGACGTGACCACGAGGGTCCGGCCCGCCCCCGAGGTCCAGCGCTACGAGGCGTGGATGGCACCCGACTTTTCCGCGGGCAGCGAGATCCTCCGCGAGCTCGCTCAGGCGGGCGAGATGCCCGACGTCCTGCGGCTCTCCGATGAGACGGAGACGATGGTCTCCCTCGCGCAGTCCGGTGAGGGAATGGGGCGGAAGGCGCTCGACGCGTACCTCGGCCTGCGCGGCCGCCGCGACGGTTGCATCGTGATCTGCGGCTGGGAGGGCGAGCCGCAGGCGATGGAACGCCGCCGGGCCGCCTCGGTGACGATCCTCCGGCGCGGCGGTGCCGTCGCGCTCGGTTCGCGTGGCGGCGAGGCCTGGCTGAAGAATCGCTACGAGGGGCCCTACCTGCGCGATGAGCTGATGGAGCTCGGCTACATGGTCGAGACGCTCGAGACATCGCACACCTGGTCCCGCCTCGGCGAGCTGTACGCCGCGGTGAGCAAGGCGCTCACGGACTCGCTCGCGGCCCAGGGGACGCCGCCGATGGTCTGGTGCCACATCTCCCACGTCTACCGCGACGGCGCCTCGCTCTATTTCACCTTCGTCGCCCGGGGCCGCCCAGGCGAGGAGATGGACCAGTGGCACCGGGCCAAGTCCGCGGCCTGCGAGGCGATCGTCGCGACCGGCGGCACGATCACCCACCACCACGCGATCGGCCGGGACCACGTTCCCTACATGGAGGCGGAGGTGGGCGAGCTGGGCATCGAAGCCATTCGCGCGATGAAGGACCGCCTCGACCCGGCGGGGATCATGAACCCCGGCAAGCTGATCCCGTGACCGCCACCTACACCTTCGACGTCTTTTCCAGCATCGACGGCTATGGCGCGGCGAGCGGCGACTGGACCGGCTATTGGGGAAAGCAAGGCCCCGAGTTGCTCGACCACCGCCTTGCCTTGTACGGCGCGGAGCAGCGAATGGTCTTCGGGGCCAACACGTATCGGGCATTCGCGCGGATGCTGGCCTCGAGCACCGAGGAGTCCGAAGTGCGTGACCCGTGGGTCACGCGGATGGTGAGCCTGCCGGCAACGGTGGTGTCGACGACGCTGGAAGGCCCCCTCGACTGGCCCGACGCGACCCTCGTCAGCGGTGACGCCGTCGACGTCGTCGCCCGGCTCAAGGAGGAGTCCGAGGTGCCGTTGCGCTCGCACGGCAGCCTGTCGATGAATCGGGCGCTGATGGCCGCCGGCCTTGTCGACCATGTGCAGGTGACGCTCTTTCCCGTCATCACCGGCAAGACCGGGCTGGACCCGATCTTCCAGGGCGCGGCCGACTTCGACCTGGAGCTGGTCGAGAGCCGGACGCTCGACGGTCACACCCAGGAGCTCACCTACCGGCCCACCCTTCATTGACCCCGCGGCTGCTGCGATTTACGGCGATTGCCGCAGCAGCCCGGCGGCGACGCCGACGTCGTAGCCGGCGCATAGGGCCGGATACCACTCCGGGATCCGCGAGTCGGGCCCTCCGTCGTGGACGAGGTCGAACACCGCGTGTCCGGCCCATCCAGCGGCCAGCAGGCGCGCGCCGCTTGCGGAATCGGTCCGAGCGGCCACCGCGGTGAGCGCACTGAAGCCGATCAGGGCGAGCGCCTCGCGGACGACGTGGGGGCTGAGGTCCCGCTTCGAGCGGGCCACCGGATAGATCAGCGCCGCGATCGGAAGGCCCACTGCGGCCATCGCGAACCGCTGCCTTGAATCACGGCGCCTCGCGGCAGCGTCGCCGGCCACAGCCGCCGCGAGCCCGATCGCGGCACTCAGCATGGCGCTCGGCTTCATCTAGCCGGGGAAGCCCTTTGTCCCTGCGATCTCGTGGATCGCGACCTCGGGGGTTCCCTCGCAGAGCTCGAGGAGGCGGCCAGAGAACTCGCGGAGGTGCGGCTCGGCGAAGTGGCTATCGAGCGCTGCGCGGTCGGCCCATTCCTCGACGGCGATGAAGCTCAGCGGGTCTTCAACGGCGGCGAAGAAGCCGTAGCGGATGCATCCGTCCTCGCGACGGGAGGCGTCCTGCATCTTCTCCAGCTCGGTGACCAGCTCGTCCCTGTTCTCGGCGCTGCAGCTGACTCGGCCGATGATCAGGAGCACGTGAGTCTCGCTACGGCGTGGGTGCCGCGCCGCCTGCGCCTTCAGGGATGGCGCCCTGCTCGCCAGGCGGTGCCAGGTCTGAGGCATCTCCGGCGGGCTGCTCCAGGCGCGGGATGCGGCCTCGGAGGGCGCTCTCGCCGGAGTACTCGAGCAGGACTTCCTGGCCCTCGAGTGCCTTCTGGATGTCGCCCGCGAGCGCCTGGTTGTCGACCAGCGAGACGTCGACGAACTGGGTCCGGATCACGACCGGGAGCGCCGACTGGGGAATCGGGAAGCGGTCGTCGAAGTTGCCGTTCTCGTCGACCTGAACGGGCGCGAGCGGGTAGCCCTCCTTGTCGGAGAGGAGGAACCACAGGACGTAGGTCTGGTCCTGCGGGGGTGGCTCGAGGCCGGCGATTCGGAGGTCGAGGAAGGGCTGGGTCTCGTTGGCGATGCCGAACAGCGCCTCGCCGCCCGCGTCGCCGCCATCGGTGGCACGCAGGTTGACGGTGGTGACGTCCTCGCTGACGGTTCCATCGGCCGTGGTCTCGGAGACCGGGGCCGGGGTCTCGTCCTCGTCGCCGCCGCCAAAGACGCCGGTGATCGCGAGCACCACGAAGAGCAGGATCACTGCGCCGGCACCGATCGCGGCGAAGGTGCGCGACTGCTTGCGCGACAGGCCGGAGAGCGGGCCACCACCGGCCGCAGTCGCCTCGGCGGGCTCCTCGACGCCGTCGCCGTCCTCGTCGTCGCTCGCGGGCTTCGCCGCCACGGGGGGCGCGGCGGCGCGGCGGCGCTTCTTCGGCTGCGGAAGCTCCGGCAGATCGGCCTCGGGGGCGAGCAGGCTCAACTTGGCGTGCAGCTCCTCGGCGAGCGAGAGGGCGTCCGGTTCCGCCTGCAGATGCCGGACGACGTCGGCGCGGCCGATCGGGTCGGCCTGGCCGAGGAGGTAATCGGTCAGCCCGACCTCGCTGTCGGGGTCCGTGCCGCCGAGCTCCTCGAGCGCTCCGCGTGCCTTGCGCCGCACGTCGTCGCGCGAGCCGCCGAGCAGCGAGGCAATGTCCTCGTAGCTCTGGCCGCGCTCCAGCACGAGCTGCAGCATCGCCCTCTGGTCCTGAGCAAGCGTCACGAGCGCGGAAGACTAGTGCCGCAGGTTGAAGAAAGCCGCAATATGGTGCGCTGCGGTGTACGGGACGTGGGCAGCCGCCGTCGCGCGCCGGCCCGTGGCCTTTCTGGCCGCGAACCTGGCCATCGTGGTGCTCGCCGGCGCCGTCGCGCTCGGTGCTCCGGATCGCCTGGCGGTCAGCGGCGGCCTCGAGCGAGGCGGCAACCCGCCCGGCCCGGACGCGATCGTCGTGCTCACGCCGGACCCCGGGACCTCGAGCGAGGTCACCACCGAGGCTTTGGCTGTGATCCGCAGCGGCCTCCTCGCGGATCCGCGCGTGCGCACGGCCGAATCGCGCGAATCCCGCGGGGGTGCGACGACGATCGTCGTCGAGACCGACGCTTCGACGGCGTTGGAGCGAAGGCAGATCGCCGAGCGGGTCACCGCGGCGGTCGACCCAGGCCCCTTCGCGCTCGAGTCCGACGGTGAGCAGATCGAGCAGGCGCGCTCCCGCGAGGTGGTCGAAGATCAGCTGCCCCAGCTTGCCGTGCTCGTCCTGCCGCTGGTTCTCGTTGTCCTCCTCCTCGCCTTCGGGATTCGTCACATCGCCGCTCCGGTTCTCGCGGCGGCGACCGGCGCACTCGGCGCGATCGCGCTTCTGAGAGTCATGCCCGCATCGTTCGACCTTCCCGCGATCGGACTCGCCGTTGCGGCAGGCGTGGGTCTTGCGGTCGGCGTGGAGGCCTGCCATCTCGCGAGGAGCAAGGCCGAGCAGGCGGGGAGACCGGTGGCCTGGGCATGCTCGGGCGCCGCTCTCGCCGCGCTCATCCTGATCCTCATCCCGGTTCCGGCGGCGCTCTCGGCTGCCCTGGGCGGCGCCTTCGCCGCCCTCCTCGCCGGCGTTTCGGCGCTGGTGGCGACGCCGGCGCTTGATGCGGTCTTCCCGGACGAGGCGGGCGATCGAGGACGGGATCGGGAGTCGATCGCCGAGCGCATTCGCTACAGCCGTTTCGGTGCCATCTACGACGAGATCGCCTACCGACCGTGGCTCGCCGGAATACCCGCCCTGGCAACGATCGCCGGCCTCTGCTTGCTCGGGGCGCCGGCCGTGGGGATCGAAACGGTCCCCGCGGGCGCGGCCGCCGGCGATCTGATCGACTCGCGCCTTCCCTGGATCGCCGCTCTGCTCACGCTCGCCGGGATCGCCGTGGGCTGGATCGGCCGAGGTTCCCTGCGGCTTGGCCTTGCGCACGGCGCCGGCGCCGCCCTGCCCGCGGTTGCCGCGTGCGGCCTGCTCGTGCTGGCCGCCGAGGGCTCGCTGCCCTTCGATCCGGGGTTCGTCGGCGTGAATCCCTCCGCGTGGGCCGTGCTCGCGGTCCTCGCGGCGGTCGGAGCGGTCTCCGTCGCGCGGGCGGCGCTGGGCGGAGGCGCGGGGGCCCTCGCCGGGACCCTCGTCGCCGGCGCGGCGCTGGGGGCGCTCGCCGGCATCGAGATCGACGCGGTGGCCCAGGCCGGCGCCGCCGTGGCCGCCGGGCTCGTGATCGACCTCGTCCTGGTTCGCGCGATCCTCGCGCCATCGCTCGGCCATGCGCTCCCCGATAGGTTGCACAGATGAGCCCAGATCTCAGCGAGATGCCGATCGGCGGCCTGAACGCGGCCCTCGGGATCGAGCTGCTCGATCCCGGCGACGCGGACGGCCGCGCGCGGGTCGCGGTCGAGGAACGGGTGCTCCAGCCGTTCGGCCTCGTCCACGGGGGCGTCTACTCGGCGATCGCCGAGACGATGGCCTCGGCGATGACCTACGCCGCCGTCGCCGACGACGGGATGGTCGCGATGGGCCAGTCGAACAACGCCACGTTCCTGCGGCCCATCCTCGAGGGAAACATCAACGCCACCGGTCGCGCCATCCACCGCGGGCGCACCTCCTGGGTCTGGGACATCGAGTGCGCCGACGACGAGGGCCGCGTCGCGGCGGTCGTCCGGGTCGTGATCGCTGTCAGGCCGCGGCCGACCAACACCTAGCTAGCGAATTCGCCTGGCGCCTAGGCGCCGAACCGGTTCGTGATCGGCAGCCGCCGGTCGCGGCCGAACGCCTTCGGGGAGATGCGGATGCCGGGAGGGGCCTGGCGGCGCTTGTACTCCGAGCGGTCGACGAGCCGGATCACCTCGTTTACGAGGTCCCGGTCGATTCCGTCCGCGGCGATCTGCTCCGGGCTGCGGTCGCGCTCGACGTACTCCTCGAGGATCCGGTCGAGCGTCTCGTAGGGCGGCAGGGAGTCCTCGTCGCGCTGGTCGGGCCGCAGCTCCGCGGAGGGGGCGCGGTCGATCACCGACGCGGGTACGAGCTCACGGCCTTCCTTTTCGTTCCGCCAGCGCACGAGCCGGTAGACGAGCTGCTTCGGGACGTCCTTGATGACGGCGAAGCCGCCGGCCATGTCGCCGTAGAGGGTCGCGTAGCCGACCGACATCTCGCTCTTGTTGCCGGTCGTCAGTACGAGCCACCCGAATCGGTTCGAGAGGGCCATCAGCAGGTTGCCGCGAATCCGGGCCTGAAGGTTCTCGGCGGTGACGTCGGGGCCGGGCTCGTTCTTCGCCGCATCGCCGGGCGCCGAGCTGTCGGGGCGCTCTCGCTCGAACGCCGGCGCGAGCAGGTCCTCGTAGGAGCGCATCCCGCCGGCGATCTCGAACTCGTGGGCCTGGATCCCGAGGTTCGCCGCGATCGCCCGTGCGTCGTCCTGCGTCTCGGTTGAGGAATGCGGCGAGGGCATGATCGCGCAGCGGACGCGGGACGGATCGAGCGCGTCGGCGGCGACCAGGGCGACGAGTGCCGAGTCGATCCCGCCCGAGAGGCCGAAGACGACGTGGCCAAAACCGTTCTTCCCGACGTAGTCGCGCAGCCCCACGACGAGCGCCTCGTAGACCTCGGCCTCCTCCGGCGCGAGCGGCTCGGCCAGCCGGGGCGGGGGAGGGGGCTCAGGTGGTTCGGGGCACTCGATCGACGCGACGAGCCGCGTCTCGATGTTCCCGGGCCGGTCCTCTGCGCCTTCGCCACCGGGGTCGGGCGCCGGCAGGGAAAGGTCCGCGACAAGCAACTCCTCACTGAACTGGGCCGCACGCGCGATCGTCTCGCCGGCCGCGTCGACGATCACGCTGTGCCCGTCGAAGACGAGCTCGTCCTGGCCGCCCACCGCGTTGCAGAGGGCGAAGGCGCATCCGGTCTCCCGTGCGCGGCCCTGGACCATCTCCTCGCGCTCGGCGGGCTTGCCCCGGTGATACGGGGAGGCGGAGAGGTTGACGACCAGCCCCGCCCCGGCGAGTGCCTCCGTGGACGCGGGTGGACCCGGGAACCAGATGTCCTCGCAGATCGTCAACCCGATCCGGATGCCACCGAGATCGAGGAGTACCGGGCAGTCGCCGGCCTCGAAATAGCGGCGCTCGTCGAAGACGCCGTAGTTCGGCAGGAGCACCTTCCGGTAGCTGCCCTCGACCGCGCCCTCGGCGAGCACGGCGGCGGAGTTGTGGATCGCGCCGGCGTCCTGCTCCGCATAGCCGACCAGCGCGACGATCCCCTCGACCCCCGCCGCCAGCCCAGCGAGCTCTTCCTCGACGGCGCCGAGGAAGTGGGGCTTCAGCAGCAGGTCCTCAGGCGGATACCCCGTGAGCGCAAGCTCCGGGAAGACCACCAGCTGGGCGTCGGCGTCCCGCGCCTCGCCGATTCGCTCGGCCATCATCGCGGCGTTGCCGCCGACGTCCCCGACGGTCGGGTTGAGCTGCGCGAGGGCGATGCGCAGGCGGCGCTGTGGGCTTCTGGCGGTCATGAGCCGGAAAGTATGGCGAGGCGCACGCACGAGGCCTCGACCGAGGCAGCATCGATCCGGCCGCGCTCAGCCGCCTTGACCAGCCCCTCGAGCACGTCCGGTTCGGAGGTGAGCGCGAAGAGGAGCAGATCGGCGCCGCCACGCACCGCCGCCAGCGCCGCGGCCTCCGCGTCGTAGGTGGCCGTGACCGCGCCCGCCCCGAGGTCGTCGGTGATCGTCACGCCCGTGAAGCCGATCCGCTCGCGCAACAGCTCCTCGACCTCCGGTGAGGCGAACGCCGGACGGCGCGGGTCCGAGGCCGGGTGGACCGCGTTCGAGAGCATCACCAGGTCAAGCCCGGCGGCGATCGCGTCGCGGAACGGGCGCAGAGAATCGAGCAACTCGATCGGGTCGCCCGCACCAGCCTCGGCGGGGCCGAGGTCGGTATTCCCGGTCGAGTTCCCGAGCCCGGGGAAGTGTTTCCCGGTCGCGGCGACCCCGCCCTGCTCCAGCCCCTCGGCGAACGCCGTACCGCTCTCAGCGACCCTCTTGACGCTCGTGGCGAACGCGCGCGACGCGATGAAGGACTCCGGCCCGGTGGGGACGTCGAGCACCGGTGCCAGGTCGACGTTGACCCCCAGTGCGGCGAGCGCCCGCCCCGTCGCCAGTCCCTGGCGCTCCGCCTCGGCCGCATCGCCGCCGATCTCGGAAGGAGGCACATCGGGCGGAAGCTCCGGCAACCGCTTCACCTCGCCGCCCTCCTGGTCGATCGCCACGACCAGCGGCCCGTGGCCACCGTCGCTCGCGGCGGCCTGAAGGCGCTCGATCTCCCCGGCGAGCGCCTCCGGGTCCTGTCCCTCGGGCGGGAAGAGGATGACGCCGCCGATCTCGCCCGCGCGGGCCTGACGAAGGAGGGGACGCGTCGCCTCGCCCTCCATGCGGACGATGATCCGGGCGCCGAGGCGAGAGCGAACCGCGGCTGCGTCGTTCCCGGCGCACTCGGGAGGCAGGGCGGGTGCCGCCGCCTGCTGAGCGGGCTCGGGGTCACCCGAGAGGCACCCACGCAGGAGGATCGCGAGCAGCACGGGCAGTACGACGACGGCCATCGCTGCAGCGCGCCGGCGCTTGTAGACCGGGTCGCGGTTCAGCGCGTCTGGACCGCGACGATCGAGCCGAGCGCCGTGAAGCAGATCCCGCCGAGGACGATCCACTCTGCCCAGTGGTCGAGGTCGAACGCGGCCGCGTAGGCGAACGCGATGAGGACCCCGATCAGCGCGATGGTGAGCACCGTGATGTGGAAGCTCTGGCGCTTCAGCTTTTCCTCGTGGTGCAGCTCATGCGTCGGCGTGCGGACGTGATGCTCGCGGTGGTGGGGGGCGGATGGGTCGTGTGGCGTCTGTGGATCGTTCATCGCGCCCATACTCTCATGCCAGCAGGCGCTCGACGACCAGCACGTCCTTCCACTCGCCGTCGAGCTGCCCGTGCCGGCGATGTACCCCCACCTCGTCCCAGCCGCAGGCGCGGAGCATCGCGAGGCTCGGGGTGTTCGACGTGAAGAGCTTCCCGACGAGCTTGTGGTACCCGTGCCCGGGCGCCTCGGAGGCAAGCGCGTCGAGCAGGGCGCTCCCGAGGCCGGATCGCCGAGCCGCCGCGTCGACGTAGAGCGTTGCCTCGCCCACGCCCGAGTAGTAGTGGTGGTCGTCCGCGTAGGGGCCGACCCATGCGACGGCGGCCACCGCGCCGTCCCGGATGCCGACCAGGACCAGATCGCCGCGCTCGATCGCCGCGGCGAAGCGCTCCGGTCGCTGATCCACGGTCTCGAAGGTCGCGATCCGCTCGGCGATTCCCTCGTTGTAGATCCGGGCGATCGCCTCCGCGTCGCCGGTGTCGCGCCGGGCGAATGCCGTCGTCGTTCACCGCTCGTTCCTCCGCCGCATCGCCGCCTAGTTTCACGCCCATGGGGCGGAAACGGAAGCCCGGCTATTACGTCGTCGACGGCCTCGACCTCTTCGAGGAGATGGAGCGGCTGCGGGCGCTGGCGATCTTCGACGGGGGAGAGCTCGCCCGCCGCCTCCCGGACCTGCGCGTCCGCCGTCCCAGCAAGCGCCCGAACCGGGTCGGCTTCGCGGTCCCCGGCCAGTGGCGCCTCTCCGTCACCGCGTACCCGGGGATCCGCCGTGGCGACGCGCAGGAGATCCTCCTCCACGAGCTCGTGCATCTCCACGTCGGCGAGCTGCCGGGCAGGCGCCGCTGGCACGGGAAGGGCTTCCGCGACGCCCTCCACGTCGCCATGCGCGAGGCGTACGGATTGACCATTCCACGGCCCAGGTCGATCCATCACGGCACCTATGCGGAGGCGATCGAGCGCGCCCGGCGGCCCGAGCAACTCGAGCTGGAGCTCGCCGCCTGAGGATCCGTCCGCGGACCGCCTTACCGTCGCGTTCGGAGAAATGTCCGAAGAGACCTACCACGCGCGTATCGAGCTGCTCGCGCGACGCAAGGTCGTGCTCGAGCGCCGGCGCATGGCCGCGATCGAAAAGGCGATCGAGCTGGACGCGATCGGCAGCGAGCCGAAGATCGTCGCCGGCCATCGCCGGCAGGGGAAACGACTCGAGGAGCTGATCGTCGAGATCGAGAAGGAGGTCGAGGCGACTTGCGGGCCACGCTCGACCAGGGCGTGGCGGTCTGGGTAAACGGTGAGCCCGCCCTTCCGGAGCTTCCAGAATTGCGCGAGGTCGACCTCGGCGAGGAACGCCCGCCGCCCACGCCCGAGCCCCGGGTACCGCGCCCCGTCACCGCTGCCGGCCGGCGGCGGTCCACGGAGCGTGCGAAGCGCAGGGGCGCGCCGCTTCTACGGGTCCTGGCCACCGCCTCCGGGCGGGCCGGGCGGGCAGCGCTCGCCGAGGAGGTGCACGCCCTGGACGACTGGCTCGAGGCCGCCGGTCACCGCGACCGGGTTGAGATCGCCGCCGTCCACGCGCATCGTTTCTCCGACCTCGAGCCCGCCTTCGAGCATCGCGGCCCGGCCGTGGTCCACATCGTCGGCCGTCCGCGCAAGCCGGAGACCTTGCTGGGCCCGATCGACGCGGCGGGCGAGCGCCTGCGGGTCGCGTTCCTCGCCGCCCACGGGAGCCTCGACGAGGCAGCCTGGCTCGCCGAGTACGTGCCGGTGGCGATCGGGACGCCCCGAAAGCTGGCGAAGGACGTGAAGACCGCGTTCGCGGCCATCCTCTACGCCGCGCTAGCCCAGGGCATCCCGGTCGCCGAGGCCTTCACCCGAGCGCAGGCTGCGCTGGCGGCGGCCCGGATGACCAACGGCGAGGGCCCGCGGATGTTCGCGCGAATCTCAGCCAACCCGGCCAAGCTCACCGTGGTCCGCCGCGTCCGCCCGCCGGCCAAGCCGCGCCGGAGCAGGCCGAGCCCGCGGACGACGACCGGCAAGATCGTCTACGCGCGGCCTGAGACTCATCGTGCGCGGATAGCCAGGAGAACGTATGAGCGAGGTCCTGCTGAGCGAGCGTGCCGCCGAGAGCGTGCAGCTCATCACCCTGAACCGGCCCGACGAGCTCAACGCGATCAACTCTGAGCTCTGCGAGGCGCTTCACGCCGAGCTCGGGCGCATCGCTGCCGATCGTTCCTGCCGTGCCGTCGTCCTCACCGGCGCCGGTCGTGGATTCTGCGCCGGCCTCGACCTGCATGGCTACGGCCAGGCACCCGGCAACGACGGTTCGGATCCGCCGCGCGACTCGCTCGGAAACCAGCAGCACATGTCGAGGCTGATCCTGCGTCTACGGGCGACGCCGCAGCCCGTCATTGCCGCCGTCAACGGACCGGCGGCGGGGTTCGGGCTGGCGCTCGCGCTGGCGAGCGACATCCGCTACGCGGCCACCAGCGCCGTGCTGCAGCGCCGCTTTCATCAACATCGGCGTCTCCAACTGCGACATGGCCACGAGCTGGCTCCTGCCGCGGCTTATCGGCGCCTCGCGGGCGCATGAGCTGATGCTCACCGGCCGGCGCGTTGACGCGGTGGAGGCCGAGCGGATTGGGCTCGTCGCCGGTGTTGTGGATGACGAGTCGGTGACGGTGCATGCGCTGGCAAGAGCCGGCGGGATCGCCGCGCTGGCCCCGTGGGGCGTGCGGCTGACCAAGCAGGGAATGTGGACTGCACTCGAGATCCCCTCCGAGCAGGCGGCGGTCGAGTACGAGGACCGCCAGCAGATCATGACGACGCATTCGAAGGCCGTGCCCGAGGCGATCGCCGCGTTCCTGGAGAAGCGAGACGCGGAGTTCGCCGACTAACGGTGCTCGTCGCCGCTAGTCGGCGACCGGGCGGGGCTCTTCGAAGCCCGCCTCAGGGGTGACGAGGATCGCGCCCTCGCCCGTGGGGTAGGCCTCCTCGCCGTGGTAGATGACGTCGAGGCCGATCGACTCCTCGGAATCGCTTGCCCGCAGGCTGCTGACCGCCTTGATGGCGAGCAGGATCACGGCGGTGGCCGCGAACGCGTAGAGCGGGGTCACGAGTGCCGCGAGCGCCTGGTCCCCGAGCAGAGCCGCGTCGCCGTAGAAGAGTCCGTCGCCACTGGGGGCGAGGCCGGCAGCTTCGACGCCGTTCCATGCCTCCTGGGCAGCGAAGCCGATGAAGAGGATTCCAAAGAAGCCGGCGAGGCCGTGCACCGCGAGCACGTCGAGGGTCTCGTCGACCCGGGTCCGCGGGCGGTAGGCCACGAGCAGGTAACACGGGATGGTGCCGACGAAGCCGAGCACCATCGCCCAGGCGGGACTGATGAACCCGCCGGCAGGGGTGATCAGGACGCAGCCGACGATGATCGCGGTCGCGGCGCCGATCGCGGTGACCTTCCGGCCGCGGATCGCGTCGAAAACGAACCACGTGGCGAGGCAGACCACAGGCGTCAGCAGGGTGTTGACGAAGGCCAGGACGCTCTGGTTGCCCGTGCCGAGGCCGCTGCCGCCGTTGAAGCCGAACCAGCCGAACCAGAGGATTCCCGCCCCGATCAGGACGAGCACGGCGTTGTGGGGAAGGAGCGCGAGTCGCCCATAATCCTTCCGTGCGCCGACGATCAAGGCCGCCGCGAGAGCAGAGAATCCCGAGGCCATCTCGACCGCGACGCCGCCGGCGAAGTCGAGCGTGCCGCCGTCGAAGAGGAAACCGCCGCCGAAGACCCAGTGGGCGAGGACGGGGTAGACGAGGATCGACCAGACGGCGATGAAGAGCAGGTAGGTCGAGAAGCGCATGCGCTCAACGACGGCGCCCGAGACCAGTGCCGCCGTGATGATGCAGAAGCTGCCCTGGAAGGCGAAGAAGACGAGGTGCGGGATCGTCTGTCCTTCTGCGAACGGCTCGAAGCCGACGTCCTTGAGGAAGGCGTAGCTGAAGTCGCCGATGAAGCCGCCGCCCTCACCGAAGGCGAGCGAGTAGCCGATCAGCGCCCAGGAGATGCCGGCGACGGACATCGCCGCGATCGACATCATGAACGTGTTGAGGGCGTTCTTGGAGCGGACGAGACCGGCGTAGAAGATGCCGAGCCCGATCGTCATGAAGAGGACGAGCGCGGTCGCCATCAGCATCCAGGCGGTATCGCCCGTGTCGATCTTGGCGGCGATGCTGAGGACGTCGGTCATGCGTCCACCGGGGTCACGGCGCTGCTGTCGGTCTCACCGGTGCGGATGCGCACGGCCCGCTCGAGCGGGAGGACGAAGATCTTCCCGTCACCGACCTCGCCG
>CAWAUB010000005.1:0-35043 GCA_963785155.1 uncultured Thermoleophilia bacterium | reverse complement strand
TAGGATGCGGCTCCGCTAACAGATCGACGAAGGAGAAATGTGGCCGTAGACGTAGCGGAAGTGACGAACCTCGATGTCGAGCCCGGGAGCTGCCGAAGACGATGGCCGCCTGGGTGATTCGCGAGGAGCGCGAGGGCGAGCCGAAGGACGCATTCCAGATCGAGGAGATCGAGGTCCCCGAACCCGGCGCCTTCGAAGTGATCGTCCGCGTCATGGCAGCGGGCGTCAACTTCAACAACGTCTGGGCCTCGCTCGGCGAGCCCGTCTCCGTCTTCCGCTATGGGGATCACCCCGAATTGGGCCACCACATCGGCGGCTCCGACGCCTCGGGCATCGTCTGGAAGGTCGGCGACGGCGTGACCCGCTGGAAGCCCGGCGACGAGGTCGTCGTCCACTGCAACCAGGCCTCCTACGAGGACGTGGAGGTCCACGGCCTCGATCCGATGGCCGCGCCCAGCCAGAAGATCTGGGGCTACGAGACCACCTGGGGGTCGTTCGCCCAGTTCACCAAGGTCCAGGCCCAGCAGCTACTGCCGAAGCCGAAGAACCTCTCCTGGGTCGACTCCTCCTCCTACGGCCTGACCTACTTCACCGCCTACCGGATGCTGATCGATCGTTGCAAGATCCAGCCGGGCCACAACGTCCTGATCTGGGGCGCAGCCGGCGGGCTCGGCGTCTTCGCGGTCCAGCTCGCAAGGCCGCCGGCGCGAACGCCGTCGGCGTCGTCTCCTCGCCCGAGAAGGGCGAGCTCGTCAAGCAACTCGGCGCGGTCGATTACATCGACCGCAACGAGTTCGCGGGGATGATGCGCACCGGCAAGGAGACGCCCGACCAGGAAAAGGAGCGCTTCGGCGTCTCGCGCGCCTTCGGCAAGCGGGTCAAGGAGATCCTCGGCGACGCGCCCGACATCGTCTTCGAGCACGTCGGCAAGGCGACGTTCCCGACCTCCGTCTTCGTCCTCAAGCCGTTCGGCAAGGTCGTCATCTGCGGCGCCACCTCCGGCTACACGCTCGACTTCGACGTCCGTTACCTCTGGATGCGCCAGAAGGAGATCCTCGGCTCGCATTTCGCGAACGCCTACGAGTGCATGCGCGCCAACCAACTGATGGCCGAAGGCAAGGTCCAGCCCGTGCTCTGGAAGGCGATGCCCTTCGAGGGCGTTCCCGAGGCGCACCAGATCCTTCACGAGAACAAGCACCTCGGCAAGATCGCGATCATGGTCGGCGCGACCTACGAGGACGAGGGCCAGGAAGAGGATGGCCCGGGAGCGATCCGCGCCGAAGTCGGCGCCTGACCATGGCTGCGAGCAGGTCTGCGTCCTCGACTGGCACATCACCCCGTTCCAGGCGAGCGCTTCATCGAGGGCTGGCTGCCGGCCGTGGAGCGGTGCTCCTTCGGCGCGAGCGCCTGGACGATCTCCCGCTCGATCGACGATCCGCTCCATCTGCGCCAGACGAGCTCTGGCACAGCCGCGACGACTTCCAGCGCTACTGGACCTCGGAAGAGGTCTCGTCGATCCGCCAGGACGCGCTCAAGTACTTCCAGAAGCCGGTCCTGCCGACCTGGCACACGGTGGTCGCCGGAGCCGCGATCGAGCCGGTCGGCGAGGAGGTCGCCGGCGCGGCGGCCTCCGCCAACGGCGAGTAGCCGCCTCCGCCTAGCTGAGCTGTTCTTCGCGCTCCGCGGCGCGCTCGTCGTGCCGCGCCGCCGCCTGGCCGGCGCGATGCTTCTCTGCCTCGAGCTTCTCGGCGGTGCGCTCATGCTCCGCGGACGTCCGCTCGTGCTCGGCCGCCCTCTGCTCGATGGTGGCGCGCGGAGGCTGAGTGGTCGGCGGCCAGGTCACGGTGTTCCTGCACCTCGCCCTCGAGGGCCCGCGCCTTGCCGACGGCGGCGTCCGCCTCGCGACGGTGTCCGGCGGCCTCGCTGCGCAGCTGCTCCTCCTCGGCGCGGCGAGCCTCGGCTCGCTCGCGGCCGATCCGGAGCGCGATGACCGCGACGATCGCGATCGCGATCGCAAAGATGATGATTACGGGAAGGGACATGGACCACGGGTACCCGCGAATGCGGTCCTGCAATCCGGCGAGATTCAGGCGGCCAGGGGCCGCGCGGTCTCTGTGGCGAAGCGCTCGCCGACGGCGGTGAGGATCTCGACCATCGCATCGGCGGCGGGCGAGCGCGATCCCTCCGTGAGCGTCGCGGCCCAGATACGCCGCAGCGGCGGCTTCGGCTTGATCGGAACGACCGCCACGCCGGGATGCAGCGTGGTGAGCGCCAGGTCCGGAAGCAGCGTGACGCCGAGCTTCGCCGCGATCAGGCCCTGCATCACGGCGTAGTCGTCGCTCTCGTAGGAGACGTTCGGCTCGAAACCGGCCTCGCGGCACGCCATCGTGATCATCTGCTTGCAGGCGCTGTCGCACTGCCCGCGCAGCCAGGCCTCGTCGGCGAGCTCTTCGAGCCGGATCCCCGGCTTGCTCGCCAGGGGATGGTCCTTCGGCACCGCGGCCCACATCCGGTCCTCCAGGAGGAGGTGATACTCGACGTCGCGGTCCGCCTCGGCCTCCACCAGCTCGTAGTCGAAGAGCAGGGCGACGTCGACCTCGCCGCGCTTGAGGGCGGGGAACGATTCCTCGGGCTCCGCCTCGCGAAGCTCGAGCTTCACCTCCGGATAGCGCGTCGTGAAGTCGGCGGCGGCCTGGGTCACCAGCGTCGCGGAGGCGCTCGGGAAGCTGACCAGGCGCAGTCGTCCGCCGCGCATTCCCGCGATCGCGGCGAGTTCGCGCTCCGCCTCGTCGAGGCGGCAGAGCACAGCGTCCGTGTGGGAGACGAGCACCTCGCCCGCCTGGGTGAGCATCGGGCCTCCGCTCGTCCGCTCGACGAGCTTCTGGCCGACCTCCTTCTCGAGCGCGGCCAGGTGCTGGCTGACGGCTGATTGGGAGAGGTAGAGCTCGTCGGCGGCCGCCGAAAACGAGCCCTGCGTCGCGATCTCGCGGAGCACCCTCATCCGCTTCACATCAAGCATAAGTAGAACTTATCACACTGACGACTTATCCATATTGCACTTATACGCGCAAGCGTGGGAACCTCACGACATCAACCGCCCCACCGTTCAAGAGGAAACGAGGCCCACCATGTTCGAGACCCACGCAGACCTGACGATTCGCCGCCTGACGGACTCCGATGCCGAGGCGCTCGACCGACTCGCCCAGCGCGACAGCTCCGCGATCCCGAGCGGCTCGCTGCTCGCCGCGATCGCTCCGGGCGGAGCCCTCCTCGCCGCGATCTCGATCGACACGCGGCAGGTCGTGGCCGATCCGTTCCTCCCCAGCGAGCACGCGGTCGGATTGCTCCAGGTGCGGGCACGGCAGATCGGCGGCAACTCGGATCACGACCAGCATCAGGGACGGCGTCGCCGCCGGCAGCGCTCCCGAGCCTCCCTCCCCAGCTCGCCCCCGGGCGCCGGCGGGCGGCTGCTGACCCTCAGCGGGCTGCGGCCGCCGAGCTAAGCCATCTAGTGCTGCTCGAGCGGCGCCATCGTCAGCCCCGCTGAGTCGAGTTGCTCCCAGTAGTGCTCGGCGGGCTCCTTCGGGCCGGTCCAGACGATCGCCTGGCCGGAATTGTGGATCTGGTCGGCGATCCGGTAGCCCTGGTCGACACCGATGCCGGGGACGATGCGGGCGAGCGTCTTTGCGACGTGGTCGAAGGTGTTGTGATCGTCGTTGCGGACGATCACCAGCCAGTTGCCGCCGAGGCCTGAGCCCGGGCCGGCGTCACGCGGCTTCTCGAGGGTGCCCGTGGACATGCGAACGGGCCGCAGGGTAGGGCGCGGACCTATTAGGGACTGGGAACTGAGACCCGCAGGTCCTTGAACCAGGCCGAGGCGCCCTCGCTGGAGCCGCCCTCCTGGCCGAGCACCAGGGAGATCTTCCCGCCGGGCAGGGCGCCCGGCTGGGGATCGACGATCTCGTCGATCGCCGTCTTGTTGATCTTGCCGCTGACCACGTCGCCCAACGCGCGCAGCGTGAGCTTGTTCTTGTCGCCGGTCCCGCCGATCTTCCGGTCCTTGGCGGTCACCGGGAACGCGGCGTCGCCCGGCTTGCGGCTGAGCTCGTACTTCTTCTTCTCGGGGTAGATGCGCAGCTCGTAGTAGCCCCCGCCGCCCTCGCGGAGGGTCATCGCCAGGTAGACCTTCTTGCGGATCTGCTCCGGCGTCTTCGGCAGGAGCTTGGCCTCGACGTCGACGATGTGGTCCGGCTGGGCGGCGTCGGCGAGGACGGGCAGGCGGAACCTGCAACGGGTCTTCGACTCGGGGGTCGAGACGCCCAACTGGCCCTTGTTGCCGCGAACCTCCGCCTTGCAGCCCTTTCCGCTCACCTGCAGGGCCTTGCCGTCGCTCTTGCTCTCGAACTGGTTGTGGTAGACGCGTACGGCGCCGAAGGCGAGCCCGCAGAGCGCGGTGAGCACCAGGGCGCATGTGAATATGAGCGCACGAAGCCTCATTTGACCGGTGAGCGTAGCCATCTCCTTCCTTCAACACGACACGCGCTTTTCAGTCGCGCTTTCCGTTCTCGCGCTCTGCGGCGCCGTTTTCGGGTGCGGCGAGCCTCGTGAGACGACCCCCGATGAGCCCGAGCCGACCGGCTTCGAGCTCGCGCTCGAGGAGGTCGGCGAGGGAATCCTGCCGAGCGGCACCGGATTCGGCTGGATCGATCTGGCGGCGAATCGCCCCTCGTCGCGAACCGCAACCGCCCTCGGCCCGGACTCGGTCGCCGATCCGGGCTTCCGAGGCCTCGACGCGTTCGGTATCGAGCCCGGCGGCTCGGACTCGATCACGTCGCTCGTCGCCTCCTACACCCTCGGGGTGCGCCTGGACGAGGTCCCGACGCAGCGGCTGTCGCGGTCACTCGATGCCGCCGGCGCCGAGGCCGAGCGGAGCGATGGCTGGATGCTCTACGACCACCCGGGCTTCGCTGTGCCGTATCCGTCACCCCCGCTGTCGCACCTCGGGGCGCTCGGCTCGCGAATCGCGATCCGCGGTGACTCGGTCGTCCTGGCCCGGGTGGACACCGCCCGCCGGGCCCTGCTCGGCCGCGGCGAGTCCCCGATCTCGCGGGACCCCATGCTGGCGCTGGCGGCCGAGTGCCTGGGCGAGGTCGAATCGGCTCGCACCCAGCCGGCGAACTTCACCCACAACGCCGAGGCGAGCCCGGACCTGCTCGCCGTCGGCGTCAGCGCCGGCGCGGGCCCCCCTGCCGAGGTCCTCTGTGCGATCGGGACCTCAGTCGCGCGGGCAGATGAACAGGCGGAGGCCCTGCGCGAGTCGTTCGCGGCCGATGCCAAGGACCGGGTCACGCGTAGGCCGATCGCGGATTCGGTCAGGGACGTGGAGGTGGATCAGCTCTCGGACGACGGCCTGTACGCCGCGCGAGCGCGGCTCGAGCTTGCAGCCGGCGAGCCTCCCGGCTTCCTCTACGGCGCGATCTTCCGCGGCAGCCTGCTCACCTTCGTCGGCGCGCCGGTGCCGATCCCCGGCGGGGTCGGCGAGGACTAGGCGTTCTCGGCGGCCTTTTTCCAGTAGCGCTCGAGCCCCATCCAGATGTGGACCGGCGGGACGGCGAGCCGGTAGCGATCCGTGTCGGCGGCATCGGCGCGGGCGTCGACCTCGTCCTCGAGGTTGGCCAGGAAGCTCTCTCGGTCGCCATCGCGGGCGATTTCGGAGAGCCGGGCGAGCTCGTCGCGGACGACCTGGATGTGCGCGGCCGGATCGTCGACATCGCCGAAGTGGGTCAGGCAGAGGCGGGCGGGATCCCAATCGGAGATCTCGTCGAGGCTCCTCCCCCACGCCTCGAGGTCGATGTCCGGCGGCGGCGTCGGGGGCACGACGTAGCCGGGCGTGATGCGAACCGCGCCGACGTCGCCGACGAACGCATCGCCCGGTCCTCGTCGAAATAGGCGACGTGGTGGCTCGCATGGCCGGGCGTGTAGGCGACGCGCATCCCCTCGACCGTCTCGCCGCCGGCGAGCGTGTGGATGTTCTCCTCCGGCACGGGAACCACCTCGCCCCAGAGCCGATCCATCTCCTCGCCGTACAGGCGACCGGCGCTCGCGAGCAGCTTCGACGGATCGATCAGGTGGCGCGCGCCGCGCTCGTGGACATAGACGCGCAGGTCGGGAAACCGCCGCACGAGCGCGCCCGAGGCGCCGGCGTGGTCGAGGTGGATGTGGGTGAGCAGGAGAGCGCGCGGTGGCTCCCCTCCCAGGGCCTCGAGCAGCGTCTCCACGCATGGCTCCGGCCCGGGGTCGACGACGGCACCGCGAACCTCCCACGCGCCGATCACCCGCGTGACGCCGCGGTGGCGAACGTCGATCAGTCGTGCCAAGGGCTTGCGGGCGAGCCGTTGCAGGCGGTCAAGAAATCAACCCTGGGGCCGACATTGGAATCAAGCTAGCGGCTGATGGGAGGAGGCCGCGGGGTGGTCAAAGCGGGGGCACGCGGTCGTACCCGAATGCCAATGCTCCGAACGAAACTGATTCTCACGCTGACGGTCGCGGCGCTCGCGCTCGCCGTCGTGGCGCTGCCGGCGGGCGCGAGAATGAAGAGCAAGCAGCTCGCGAGCGGGGTCTGTCTGACCGAGGGAGGCGGCCGCTTCGTCGATATCCCAGGCTTCCCCGGCGAGAAGATCGACCGGCGCCTGCTCCGCGACGTCGAATACCTCCAGCACCGCTTCCACATCTTCGTGACGGACGGGTACTCCAACGACCCGGTCCATGCCGCAAACGGCGAGCACCCGCTCGGCCTCGCACTGGACATCGCCCCGGATAAGGCGCATGGCGGGAGCTGGGCGGAGATCGACGACCTCGCCGCCTGGGCCGAGCCGAAGCAGGACCAGCCGATCGCCCCGTTCCGCTGGGTCGGCTACGACGGCGACGCCGGCCATGGCCGCGGCCACCATCTGCACCTCTCCTGGGATCACTCGCCGGCCAAGCCCGGCAAGCCCGCGGACAGCGTCTACACCATGCGCTGCCCGCGGCAGGGATCGAAGGGTGACGGCGGTGGCGGCGACGGTGGCGGAAAGCCCGGCGGGCCCAGCGGAGGCACCGGGGCCGGCAAGCCCGACAAGCCCGGCAAACCGAACAAGCCGAACGCTCCGAGCGGCGGCACGGGAGCCGGTGCGCCCGGCCCCTCCGGCTCGGACGGCGGCGTGAGCCCGAAGCTGGCACCGATCGCCGTCGAAACCGGCGGCGTCGACGGCTAGGCGAGCCCGAGCAGCGCACGCAGCATCGACGCGACCACGCGAGGTTCATCGCGCAGCCTGATGTCCGTGATCCGGACGACGCGATAGCCGGCAAGCTGCAGGTCCGCGTCCCGGCGCCGGTCGCTCTCAAACGACGCTCGTGATGAGTGGGTGCCGTAGGTGTCGATCTCGACGATCAGCCGCTGCTCCTCCCAAAGCGCGTCCACCTCGTGGCCGAGGACGTTGAGGTTGGTTGCGGGGAGTGGGAGGTTCGGCTCCGCGGCAGAGCGCGAGGAGGGCCCGCTCTGCTTCGGAGCGGGTCAGGCGGGACGTGGGCATGTAGAGGGTGAGGGCGTTGCGGAGTGCCGGCGCTCCGGGTCGTCCGTGAGATCGTCTGAGCAGGGACTCGAGGTCGGGCATGTGGAGGAGGCCGCGGTCCTCGGCGGCCTCGAGCGCACTGTCGAGCCGAGCGGGAAGCGTGGCCGCGACGTCAAGAAGGGTGCGCGGGATCGAGGTGACCGGAATCCCATCGACGCAGGTGCAATCGTCGGGATGCAGGGAGCGCACACGGTGTAGGCGGATTCCTCGGCAGCCGCGCCGATTCCTATCGGAGGTGGTCACGTGGACCGACCCGTACGGCGAGCCGCGCAAGATCTCGTGGAGCAACGACGCGTCACGGTGACTGAGCAAAGCACCCGGGCCGCCCGCCAGCGCGGCGGCCGACCACTCGGCCTCCGGCGTCCAAAGTTTTGTACCGACCGCGTAGACGCCGGGATACACGGGATGCAGGCGCCCATTTGCCACCCGCAGGTCGATCGCGCCGACCCCGATCCCAAGCGCAAGCAGCTGCCTGCGGGCCACCCGCCCATGCTGCCGATCGGCCAGTTCAGCGATCAGGAGATCGCGTGGGCGACATCGACCCTCACTGTCATGGTCGATGTCGCCCACGCGGCTCATGGAGGCAGGTTGGCCGGGATATCCGCGCGGGTGGTGCGCAGGATGTGCCGGGAGTGCGACGGGAGTCGCGCGGCTTCGGGCTAAAGTCGACGTCTCGGGCTGCCGACATGAGCCCGAGAGGCGGGCGGGCGCGCGGGGTTGCTCTGAGCAGGAAGATGCGCCGATTCACTCTCCCTACAAGCGTTGTTCTAGCCGTGCTTGCGCTCGGGGCCATCGTGGTGGCCGCCCCGGCGAAGATGACGACCACCGAGATCAGCGGCAAGCTCTGCCTGGTCGAGGGCGGCGGCAGGTTCGTCGACATCCCCGGCTTTCCCGGCGAGATGATCGATCGCCGTCTCCTGCGCGACATCAACCTGCTGGAGCGCAAATACGAGATCTACATCACCGACGGGTACTCGACCGCCGACTACCACGCGAAGAACGGCGAGCACCCGATCGGCCTCGCCCTCGACATCGTCCCCGAGCCGGGCCCGGACGGCTCCTGGAAGAAGATCACGCGCCTCGCGAAGTGGGCCGAGCCGAAGCAGAACCAGACCCGCGAGCCGTTCCGCTGGGTCGGCTACAACGGGGACCAGGGGCACGGCCGCGGCGACCACCTGCACCTCTCGTGGTCGCACTCCGAGACGAAGCCGAAGCACCCGGCCGACGAGGTCTACACGATGCAGTGCCCGGAGCAGAACGACGGCAAGAGCAGGCGCGTGAGCGCCTCCCCCGCTCCGCGCCACCTCGCCCCCGCCGTGCGGGAAACCGACGGCACCGGCAGCTGATCTGCGCCCTCCGGGGCGCATCACTCGTAGAATCGAAGAACCATGGAAATCACCGAATCCTCCGCCTCGCGTCCGGTTCGGTTCACTCTACATCTGCATGTGAGATGAGCGAGCATCGCCTGCCCGAGCGCGACCGGCCGTGGATGATGCGGACGTACGCCGGGCACTCGGACGCCAAGCGCTCGAACGAGCTCTACCGGCGCAACCTGGCGAAGGGCCAGACAGGCCTCTCGGTCGCCTTCGACCTGCCCACGCAGACGGGCTACGACCCCGACGCGACGCTCGCCCGCGGGGAGGTCGGCAAGGTCGGCGTCTCGATCGCCCACAAGGGCGACATGCACACGCTGCTCGACGGCATCCCGCTCGACGAGATGAACACGTCGATGACGATCAACGCGACCGCGATGTGGCTGCTCGCCCTCTATGCCACGGTCGCTGAGGAGAACGACGTCCCGCTCTCGGCGCTCTCGGGAACGACCCAGAACGACATCATCAAGGAGTACCTCTCGCGCGGGACCTACGCGTTCCCGCCCGGACCCTCGATGCGGCTGATCGCCGACATGGTCGCGTTCACGGTCAACGAGAGCCCCCGCTTCAACCCGATCAACGTCTGCTCCTACCACCTGCAGGAGGCCGGCGCGACGCCGGTCCAGGAGATCGCCTACGCGCTGTCGACCGCGATCGCGGTACTCGACGAGGTGAAGGAGCGCGGCCAGGTCTCCGAGGAGGACTTCCCCAAGGTCTTCGGCCGCATCTCCTTCTTCGTCAACGCCGGCGTCCGCTTCGTCGAGGAGCACGCGAAGCTCCGCGCGATGACCCGGATGTGGGAGCGGATCGGACGTGAGCGATACGGCGTCACCGAGGAGAAGCTCCTGCGCCTGCGCTACGGCGTCCAGGTGAATTCACTGGGCTTGACGGAGGCCCAGCCGGAGAACAACGTGCAGCGGATCGTCCTCGAGGCACTCGCCGTGACGATGGGCCGCGGCGCCCGCGCCCGCGCGATCCAGCTGCCGGCGTGGAACGAGGCCCTCGGCCTGCCGCGCCCCTGGGACCAGCAGTGGAGCCTGCGGATCCAGCAGGTGCTGGCCTTCGAGACCGACCTGCTCGAGTACCCCGACATCTTCGAGGGCTCGAAGGTGATGGACGGCCTCGTCGACGAGCTCGAAGAGGGCGCCGACGCGGAGATGACCGTCGTCGCCGAACAGGGCGGCGCGGTCGAGGCCGTGCGCTACATGAAGGAGAGCCTGGTGGCCTCCCACCGCGAGCGCGTCCGGAGGATCGAGGCCGGCGAGCTGAAGGTGATCGGGCAGAACTCCTACACGGAAACCGAGGACTCGCCGCTCACGGTCGGCGACGACGGCGGCATCCTCACGCCGGACCCCGAGGTTGAGCGGGAGCGGATCGAGGCGCTGGCCGAGTGGAAGGCCGGCCGCGACGAGGCCGCGGTCGAGGCCGCGCTCGCCGACCTTGCCGAGGCCGCCCGCGACGAATCGAAGAACCTGATGCCCGCGAGCCTCGCCGCGGCAAGGGCCGGCGCGACGACCGGCGAGTGGGCCGGCACGCTACGCGAGGTCTTCGGCGACTACCGGGCGCCAACCGGCGTCAGCGGCACGATGTCGAAGGCCGACGACGAGCTCCTCGCCGAGATCCGCGCGAAGGTCGACGACGCCTCCGAGAAGATCGGCAAGCGGCTGAAGATCCTCGTCGCGAAGCCCGGCCTGGACGGCCACTCGAACGGGGCCGAGCAGATCGCGGTCCGCGCCCGCGACGCGGGCATGGAGGTCGTCTACCAGGGCATTCGGCTGACGCCCGAGGAGATCGCGAACTCGGCGCTCCAGGAGGACGTCGACGTGGTCGGCCTCTCGATCCTCTCCGGCTCGCACATGGAGCTGATCCCGGACATCATCCGGTTGCTTCGCGAGGAGGGCGTCGAGGCGCCGGTGGTCGTCGGCGGGATCATCCCGCCCGCCCATGCCGAGCGCCTACGGGCCGATGGCGTCGACCGGGTCTACACGCCCAAGGACTTCGACCTGAATCAGATCATGGGCGAGATCGCCGAGCTCGTCGCGGAGCGAGCCGCGGCAGCACAGCCGGCCTGAGCTTCTGAGCTCTGGTCAGCCGGGGAACTGGGCGCTCAGGCGCCGCTTCGCATGCAGGTTCCACGCGCCCGTCAGCGCGAGCTTCGTGACCGGCGTGAGGAACGACGGGCTGTAGTCGTAGGAGATCGTGTACTCGATCCGCGTTCCGCCGCCGGCCTCGTGGAACTCGATGTGGCCGAGGTGGTTCTTGAACGGCACGTCGTCGGCGATGACCGTGTACTCGATCAGCCGCGGGCGGTCGTGGGTGATGATTTTCTCGGTGAGCATTGGCGAGCCGAACGGCTTGATGGTGCGGATCATCCCGAGCCCGTTCGGCTCGGCGGGGTCGCTGCCCGGCTCGAGGATCTCGAGCTTGCCCGGCATGACCTCGTCGAAGTGGTCGGTGAAGTGGGTGAAGACGTCATCGGGCGGCGCCGACACCATCGTCACCATGCGCACGCTTGTGCCTCCGGTCGCCATCTCCGCGCGCGCAGGCTATCGGCAGGTGGCACCACTCCACACCCAGGTGGCCACCGGGCCGGGCGCTGCCGGGTGAAGATGTGGCCATGAGGATCGCCCTGATCGCAGTTCTAGCGGCGCTCGCCGGCGGTGGCCAGGCCGAGGCTCGCGACTGGCGTGATGCGCCGGTGGTGCCGCGGATCGAGGGCGCCGTCGAGAGCTCGCTCGAGCGCCACCTCGATGAGGCGGTCGCCGCCGGCAACCGCCCCGGCGTCTTCGCCAAGCTCGGCGATTCGATCACCGAGTCGCAGGCATACCTGCGGGGGATCGCCTGCGGCGAGGAGGCGCTTGCGGAGTGGGAGTCGCTGCGCCCGACGATCGACTTCTTCCACGCTGAGCAATTCCCCGACCGCTACACGGATGTCTGGTGCGGCTACGCCGACTCGTTCAGCCGCGCCAGCGCCGCCGCGGAGACCGGCAAGACGGCGGCGTGGGCGACCGAGGTCGAAGGCCGCGCCGGAGAGGGCTGCGAGGCGGGCGAGTCGCCGCTCGCATGCGAATACCGGCTCCTCCACCCCGCCTTCGCCGTCGTCATGTTCGGAACCAACGACGCGGGCTTCGTCTCGCCCGCCGCCTACCGCGACGCGATCGTGCGCATCGTCGACGAGTCGCTGGCCCGCGGCACGATCCCGATCCTCTCCACGATCCCGCCGCGCCTGGACGACCGCGCGGCGAATCGCCGCACCCACCGCTTCAACGCGATCCTCCTCCGGATCGCCCGGCAAAACGACCTGCCGCTGATCAACTTCTGGCGGGCGACGCAGGGCCGGCGGATGGTCAACCAGGGGATGCACTCCGACGGCATCCATCCGAACGTCTTCCTCTCCTACGAGTGCCAGCCGTTCTGTGAGCCGCTCGACTTCAGCCACGACGCACTCGCCTACGGCTACAACCAGCGCAACCTGATCACGCTCCGCACGCTCGACCGGATTCGCCGAGCCGTGATCGAAAACCCTGGTAGCCGGGCCGGCTAATCCCGGTAATCGCGGGCGGGTGCCGCTGGGATACTCGGCACCACCGTGCAGTTCGTGAGCGGGATGGGAAATCGGGGCGTGATCTGGGCGACGGCCATCGTCGCCTTCGGCCTCGCCTTCTTGGTCGCGCTCGAGGACGCCTCCGTCAGCCGTGCCGCGAAATCAACCTCGTGCGGCACGGCAACCGCCGCTCCCGACGCCAGTCGTGCCTCAAGCCCGGTAAGCCGCTGCAACGCCGCCTACCAGGAGCGGTACGTGATCGCCGGCCTCAGCTGCCGACGGGGCAAGCTGCGCAAGGCGAGCATCGCCGAGCGTCGCGGCGACCAGCCGCTCCTGATCGAGAACGGCCAGATCTCGCTTCGGCACCGCCCTCGCCGGCTTCGACGCGGCCGTCGCGGACCTACCAGGGGTGAAGCCGGCGAAGGGCGAGGTCGGCGAGCTCACCGACGCGACGATGGTCTTGGCGGAGATCAGCGAGCGGTTCGACGATCTGACTCCCGCCCAACAGGAGGTCTACCAGCAGGCGGTGACCCCGGCCGC
Organism: uncultured Thermoleophilia bacterium; assembly: GCA_963785155.1. GTDB lineage: Bacteria > Actinomycetota > Thermoleophilia > Solirubrobacterales > 70-9 > DASUSH01. Next base: position 21,976 of record CAWAUB010000005.1, on the reverse strand, counting down.
CGACGCGATCGTCGTCGACGGCACCGCCGCGAGCACTTCGGGCCGCACCCAAGCCACCGAAGCCCCCACCGCCGCTGCCACCGTCGATCGAGGAGCTGCAGGAACGCGCGAACCCACCTGAACGACGCCCTCACCGTGTATCGTCGCCACGGCTACTTCCCGGCTCGGCCGCTGACGATCACCCTGCTTGGCGGACGAGGGTCGCGTACACCGGACGTGGCCGGGTACACCGCGCCGGAGAGCATCCCCCACACCGGCTCGCCGCCGACGACCTCGAGCTGCGACATCTTCATCACCGCGAGCGGCCGCAGGGAGGACACCCCCGACGAGCAGCAGTTCACGATCTACCACGAGGTCGCGCACTGCTTGCAGTTCGCGTTCTACGGCTCGTATGAGGACAAGCACCTACATCCCGAAGTGGGTCGAGGAGGGCGGCGCCGACTGGCTCGCCGCGATGGCGATCGAGGAGATCGGCGAGACCCCTGACGGCGCCAACTACGACGACTGGCTTGACAGCCCGCAGACCGACCTGTTCGCACGCGCCTACGACGGCGTGGGATTCTTCGCAATGCTCCAGCAGGCGGGGGTCGACACCTGGTCCAGATACAGGGAGATGATGACCGCGGTCATCACACAGAAGAAGCGGGTGGCTGAATTCCTGACCGCACTTGGGGGCGTGCCGAAGATCTTCTACGACCGCTGGGGGCCGGGGTTCACGCGCGACGACCTGCTCGGGCCGGCGTTCGATCTCGCCGGCCCGGGACTGCCGGCCACCGACCGAAGAAGCTCACGATCGGGAACGGCGTCGTGCGCGCGCAGACCGCCGACTCGCGGGGCGCCAACGCCGCCGAGATAAACCTGAAGGCTGAGGTCTTCACCATCCGCACGGACAAGAAGACCAAGGGCATGTTCGCCGGCAGCGACGGCAAGGTCCGGGACCTCAAGTCGGGCGCCTTCTGCGCAAAGCAGGGCGGCTGTAAGTGCAAGACGAAGGCGAACCTCGAGCTGCCGAAGATCGGCAGCGGCATCGCGCACGCCGGCTTCGGCGGCGACCAGGCCAACCCGCATACGGTCACCTACCGCGGGCAGTCGCTCGCGAGCTACTGCGCAAAGCCGAGCCCGGGCCCGGCGAAGGGCCCGGGCGACGGGTGCAGGCGCTCGGCGCGCCAGGGCGCGTCCTGCCCGCTGCCCGCTCCGGGGATCGAGGTGCGGGAGCTGAGCGAGGGCGGCGACATCGGCCCGCCCGTCGCCACGTTCAAACGCGGCGATTGCACCTCGGGCGGCGACTTCGTTGCGATCGCGACCGACGGCGACTACAGGCTCGAGGTCGGGATCACCGATTACGACGGTTTCGGCAAGGAGTACCCGATCTACAACGGGATCCCGGACCCCGAGGTGATCGTCGACGGGCCCGGCGGGCCGTACGGCAACACCCAGTACTCGGTGCCCGGGGACCCCTTCCTCGGCGGCATCTCGCTCAACGAGCGAGGGGACATGGGGCTCGGCCTCGTACCCGGCTTCAACGCCGACGGTTCACGCGGCATCAGCCTCTCCGGCGGGATGAATTGCTCCTACCCCGACGACTAGCGCCCACCCACTAGCCTGAAAGATCGTGAACGAGCTGAACGGGGATCGCTCCGAATGGCTCCGTTGCTACCGCTGTTGGTCGCAGCGACTCGAGGCGCAGGTCCACTACGACGCGATCCTGCGGATCGACCATGAGACGGGCGAATCGGCCGACCGGGTCGACGAGGTGCAGGAGGCCGTCGTGCAGTGCCTCGACTGCATGCACGACCAGCCCCACCTGACGATCGAGGACGGCCGCGTCGTCCCGGTCGAGGACCGCTGGGAGCGGATGGTCGCCGGCAAGCCCTTCGTCGCGTCGTGCACCGTGATGGTCGACCAGGACCTGGTCGAGACGTGCTCGGGCCCCGAGGCGGCCGACTGCCTCACCTACGGCGCGTTCGGCGATGCCGGCACGCGCGAGTTCTTCACCCACGTCCGGTTCCACAAGCACGACGAGGAGCGGATCGTGATCCACCTCCTGGTCGAGCTCTACGCCCGTACCGAGGACGAGGCGGCGGGCGTCCTCGAGGGAGCCACGCGCGGGGTGCTCGAGATCACCTCCCTCGCCGAGGAATCGCGCCCGCCGGCGCACGCCTCAGGCGAAGCCCACTAGGTAGGGTCCGCCGATGCCAGGCATCGGCACTTTCGTCTCCGCGGGCCGCTCGCTCGACGACGCGATCGCGCGGGCGAAGCGCGCCGACGAGCTCGGCTTCGACTCGGTCTACACGACCCATATCGCCGGCCGCGACTCGCTCACCGTCCTGACCGCCTACGCGGCGGCGACCGAGCGGATCCGGCTCGGCACCGGCGTCCTGCCGATCTTCTCCCGCACCCCCGCGTCCACCGCGCAGACCGCCGCGACGATCGACGAGTACTCGGACGGGCGGATGGTGATCGGGCTCGGCGTCTCCCACAAGGTCACGGTCGAGAACTGGTTCGACGCCGAGATCACCAAGCCGGTGACGCAGATGCGCGAGTACGCGGGGATCGTCAAGGCGATCCTGCGCGGCGAGCCCGCGCCCGACGGCGAGTTCTTCAACACCAACTTCGCCTTCATGGGCTACCCCCCGCGGCCGGAGCTGCCGGTCTACATCGCGGCGCTCTCGCCGAACATGCTCCAGCTGGCGGGCGAGATCGGCGACGGCGTGATGCTCTGGCTCTGCTCGCCGGAGTACATCCGCGACGTCGTCGTGCCGGAGGTGACCAAGGGCCGCGAGAAGGCCGGCAAGGGCCTCGAGGGCTTCGACATCGTCGCCGCGGTGCCGGCCGCGCTCACCGAGGACCGCGACGCCGTCCTCGAGACCATGCGCGGCGACCTGGTCACCTACATGTCGCTGCCGTTCTACCGGGCGATGCTGGAGCGGTCCGGGTTCGGTGACGAGATCGCTGCGTTCGACGAGGGCATGGGCGCGGGCGACGTCGAGAAGGCGAAGGCCGGGATCTCCGAGCGGATGCTGACCGCGCTCACCGGGGTCGGATCGGCCGACGACGTCCGCGCGGGGATCGAGCGCTACCGCGACGCCGGCGCCGTCTCCCCCTGCGTCGGCGCGATCCCGCGGACCGACTTCGAGGCGACCCTCGAGGCCGCCGCCGAATTGCTGTAGCGAACTAGCTCTTCGACGCCTTCGCGAACGCCTTGGCCTGATCGCCGACGATGTCGGCGAGGTTGCCGAGCGCGATGTTCGCGTCGACGAGGTGTAGGCCCCAGCTGGCGTCGGGGACTGGCCGCAGGTGGGTCGCGCCCGGGTTGTCGAGGACCTGCAGCACGTTCGCGTTGTTGGCGCTGGAGCAGCCGCCGGAGTAGGCGTTGGGGAACTCGATCCAGGGCGTGTCCACCTGGGGCCGCGGCAGCCCGACCGCGTCCGTCGCCCCTCCGATCGACGTCCCTGGTGCGAACGGCTCGCTCGGGAAGACGAGTCGCAGGGCCCCGCTCTGGCCCGAGAGCGAGGTCGGGTCGCTGCAGAGGACCTCCTCCGTCGCGGGGTCGCCGCCGAAGAAGTCGTCGCCCGGGCGCCCGTACCGAGAGGACTCCGGGACGAAGCCGTTGAAGGTCGAGAACGCGATCGCGCAGCCAGTCTCGTCGCCTTCGGTGCAGGCGGGAATGTTCTCGAAGTCGCCGCCGGTGAGCTGGTCTCTCGCGGTCAGCACGTTGCCGCCGAACAGCAGCGCGGAAACGAGCCGCTTGCGCACCTTCGCCTTCGGGTCGATCTTCTGCGCAATCAGTTGGCGGAGCATGTAGGTGCCCTGGGAGTGGCCGACGAGGACCACGCCGCGGCCATCGTTGAAATCCTCCAGATAGGTCTTCCAGGCCGCCGCAACGTCCGAGTACGCGAGCTGAGCGACCGCGGGGTCGATCCCACCGTCAGCGAAGATCCCGGAGATCGTGATCTGCCGGTAGACCGGCGCGAAGACGCGGCAATGCTCCGAGTAACGAGCCGCCTGGTAGAGGGCGATCGAGCGCTCCTCGGGATCGGCCTCGAGATCCGAGTTAGTGCCCTCGTCGTCACTGACCGTCGGGTAGACGTAGAAGCAGTCGACCTTCGGCTTCTTCGCAGCCTTGATCCGGTCGACGCCGAGGACCTCGCCCGTCGGCGAGACCCGGGTCGTGTCGAGGCCGGTCTTGCAGGGGTTGTCGGCCAGTCCCGGCTTGCAGAGCCAGGTGGTCTTCGCCTCGGCGCGTCCGGTGCCCAACATCAGGGCGGCCAGGGCCGCGAGCAGAATCGCGGCGGCGGCCAAGCGAAGGTCGTCCCTGACTTCGAGCATGGGTTGGAAGCTCCTGTAGGGGTCGCGCTCGATGACGACGACGCCGCGCGGGCCCCTGCCGACGTCGATCGGGGATCCGACCGTGGTGCTCGCGCCGGTGTCGATCACGGACACGTCGTTGGATCCGCGGTTGGCGGTGTAGGCGCGCGCCCCGTCCGGGGAGAAGGCGACAGAGACGGGCGTGGAGCCGAGGCCGGTACCAGGGCGGCGACCAACGCCACTGCGATCGGCGCAGCGAGCCTCATGATCCGGAGAACTGGTCGATCAGGCCACGATAGATATCGAACGCCGGCTTCGGCGTGTAATCGTCGTTGAGCAGGCCGTAGTGGTGCTGGAAGTTGAGCGACGACGTGTCGTGGTCGCGCAGGTCGAACCAGCGGTAGTCGGTGACATTGAAGGTGCCGCGGAACTCGTTCACCGCGCCGACCATCTGCTCGAGCGCGATCACCTGCTCGGACTCGGGGCGCCCAGGGCCGGTCGGGTAACCGTTCTCCTCGACCTTGAGCGGTACCGATGCCGGGATGCCGACGACCGGGAAATAGCAGTCGCGCAGCACGCTCATCGCGTTGACGATCCCGTCGCGGTAGCCGTCGCCCGTCTCGACCGGCGGGAACACCGTGCCGGGGTACGCGTCGAGCCCGACCCAGTCGAGCGCCTCGACGAACTTCGGGCCGCCGTTGTCGCGCAGGTAGCCCCAGAAGTTCGTCTCGCGGTTCGGGTCGGTGCGGTAGGCCCAGTTGAAGCCGACCTGGAGGTGCTCGAAGCCGCGTTTCTCCGTCGCCCGGTGGGCGGTCTTGACGCCGCGGATCAGCGCTTCGCGGGCACCCTCGTAAGAGGAGTCCGACGCGTCGGGCGCGATCTCGTAGAAGTTGACCTCGTTGGTGACCTGGAGCGCGGTCACGCCCTCGTTCGGGCCGAATCGCTTGACGACTTTGCGGACGAACTTGAGCCAGCGCTCGATGTTCCCCTCCTGGTCTGGCCGCGGGTGGTAGCGGAGCTGGAGCTCGACCAGGTAGCCGTTATTCGTATAGCGCTTCGCGAGTGCCTCGAAGCGGCGGATCCCCTCCTGCCCGAGCGACCAGAAGAAGCGGTTCAGGCGGACCGTGAACGGCGCGTCGGGCGGTCGCAGCTCGGCAAGCGCGGCCAGGTCCTGCTCCTTCGTCCCCGGCACGGCGGGGATCATGGGCCCGAGGGCGCCGGCCTCGCCTGCCGGGTTGATCCCGAAGCCGAGCGGGGGCGCCCCCGGAACCGGGGTCACGTTCTCCGCCTCGAGCTCGCCGAGGCATAGGCCTTCGTCCTGAGCGCTCGCCGGGGCGGGCGCGGCGACGAGCGCGGCTGCCGCCGCGACGGCCGCCAGGAACTGCTTAGGCCTCGACGCCTGCCGCCAGCTCGACGTCATCCGGGATCCGCGGGATCAGCACCGCGCGCTTGAACTCGGCGACGAGGTCGCCGGTCTGCTTGTAGACGCGGGTGTGGACCTTGACGATCCCGCGGTCGGGCTTCGACTTCGACTCGCGCACCTCGAGCACCTCGGACTCGCAGTAGAGCGTGTCGCCGTGGAAGACCGGGTTGGGATGGCTGAGCTCTTCGGTGGCCAGGTTGGCGATCGCCTTGCCGGAGACGTCGGAGACGGACATCCCGAGCGCAAGGGAGTAGACGAGGGGGCCGACCACCACGTTCTGGCCCTGCTGCGACTGCCCGGCGTAGACGTCGTTCAGGTGCAGCGGGTGGTGGTTCATCGTGATCAGGCAGAAGAGGTGGTCATCGGACTCGGTGACCGTCTTCGCCGGCCAGTGCTTGTAGACGGCGCCGACCTCGAATTCCTCGAGATAGCGGCCGTAGCGATGGGCGCCCGACGCCTCGCGCCCGGCCTGGTCGGTGATCAGCTGATGCGTCTCGGTTTCGCTCATTCTTCCTTCAGTGGCTCGTTTCTGCGGAGGCGTGAGGGTAGTGGGCGAGGGCGCGCCGAATCTGAGAAATGACCGCCTCGGCCTCGCGCGTGAGGCGGCGCCAGGTGATGCGAATAACCCGGTAGCCGAGCGCGAGTAGCGCCGCGTCCTTGCGGCGATCGCGCTCGAACGCCTGCCGGCTCGAGTGGAAGGTCCAGCTGTCGAACTCGACGACGAGTTTGGCGGCCCGCCACAGGCAGTCGACCTCGTGGGGGCCTACGTCGACGTTGGTTTCGGGCTCGGGGAGGTTGGCGTTGCGGATCAGGTTGAGGAGCCGCCGCTCGGCCTTCGAGCGGCTGAGCGCGGGATCTCGATCCAACTCCAACAACGCTCGTAGGGAGGGTGTTCCGGGGCGGTGCGGGTGCTTGTCGACCTGAGCTTGGAGCTGAGGGCGGGTGACGAGGCGGAGGGCCGAGGCTTCCGCCGCGGCCTGTTCGAGCTCGTCCTCATCCAGGGACGCGCCAAGGTCGAGGAGGGTTCGAGCGGGGCTCGTGAGGGGAATGCGCTCGCGGCGGCGGATGTCGGTGGGGTCTAGGGGCGAGTAGTGAAGGACGATTCCGCGCCGCGCACGAATCTCTCGATCGACGGTCAAGTGGACCAGGCCCTTGGGTCGCCTGGTGATTGCAAGCATGGCGCCGGCGCTCTGATGGCTCCCGCACGGCCGCGATAGACAAGTACGGCGGCCATCTCGGGCGCGAGCGGGGGCGCCGCTCGATGGCCGACCAAGTAGACGCCGCGATGCACCGGGATCAGGTAGCCGGCGGCGATCAGGCGCTCGATCGCCCTCGCTGACACACCGAGGCGCAACAGCTGCCTCCGCGCCACCATCGCATGCTGCCGCCCGCTAGCGCACCGACATCCGCTCGATGCGTTCGTCTTGCACTTTGCCACCGCTGCGGTGGTCAACTGCAAGACGATTCGGAATTTCCTCCTCCCACACTCCCTACAAGCCCGCGCCGAGCGATAGCGCCCCCTTCTAGGACTGCGGCGGGGCCGCCGAGCCGCGCTAGTGCGCCTTGCGCAGGCGCGCGCGGGCCTCGTGGCGCTCGATCACCGTGCCGACGAGCTTGATTACCTGCGGGTCGCCCCCGACCTTGATGTCGCCGTGGTCATAGGCGTCGTGCCAATGCTTGAGTGTGCCCTCGGTAGCGAGCTCGTTGAAGTGCGAGCGCGACAGCATGACGTCGAGGCGCGCGTCGTCGGGCTCGCCCTTCGTCACCTCCGGCCCGGGTAGCCGGACGCTGAAGACCTGGACGTCGCCGCGGCCGCGGAGCTCGAGGCGCACCACGATCTTCAGCTTGTCGAGCGCCGGTACCTCGCTGATGAAGCGCTGGTACGCGGTCGCGATCAGGTCCTGCGCGCGGGGCATTCGCTAGATCTTGTTGCGCTCCAGGAGCTTCTTCCCGATCACCATCTTCTGGATCTCGGAGGTTCCCTCGCCGATCAGGAGCAGCGGCGCGTCGCGGTAGAGGCGCTCGATCTCGTACTCCTTCGAGTAGCCGTAGCCGCCGTGGATGCGGAAGCACTCCTCGACGACCTCCTTGCCGGTCTCGGAGGCGAAGAGCTTCGCCATCCCGGCCTCGAGGTCGGAGCGCTCGCCGGCGTCCTTCAGCCGGGCGGCCTTGGTCGTCAGCAGCCGCGCCGCCTCGACCTTTGTCGCCATCTCCGCGAGCTTGAACTGGATCGCCTGGTGCTTGGCGATCGGCTTGCCGAACGTCTTGCGCTCCTGCGAGTAGCGCAGCGCCAGCTCGAGTGCGCGCTGCGCGATGCCGACGCCGCGGGCGGCGACGTTCACCCGGCCGACCTCGAGCGCGTCCATCATCTGCACGAAGCCCTTGCCGAGGCCGTCGTCCTCGCCACCGAGGATCCGCTCCGGCGGGCAGCGATAGCCGTTGTAGACGAGCTCGGTGGACTCGACGCCCTTGTAGCCCATCTTCTTGATCTTGGGCGGAACCTCCAGACCGGCGAAATCGCCCTCGTTCTTCTCGGCCCACGGCTCCTTCTCCGTGATGAAGCAGGTCATCCCCTTGTAGGGAGGGTCGGCCTTCGGGTCCGTCTTCATCAGGACGAAGACGACGCCGGAGCCGAGCCCGTTCGTGACCCACATCTTCTGGCCGTTCAGCTCCCACTTGCCGTCGTCGTCCTTCTTCGCGATCGACTTGATGCCCTGGACGTCGGAGCCGACCTCGGGCTCGGACAGCGAGAAGGCGGCGCGGATCTCGCCCGTCGCCATCTTCGGCAGGAAGTGGTCCTTCTGCTCGTCGGTGCCGAACTTCATCAGCAGATAGGAGCCGATGAAGTGGGTGTTGACGACGCCGGAGATCGAGATCCAGCCGCGGGAGAGCTCCTCGACGATCATCGCGTAGGTCGTCAGGTCGAGCCCCATCCCGCCGTAGTCCTCGGGAATCGTGACGCCGAACAGGCCGAGCTCCTTCATCTGCTCGACGATCGCCTCGGGGAACTTGTCCTCGTGGTCGAACTCCTCGGCGACGGGGAGGATCTCGTTGTCGACGAACTGGCGCACCATCTCGGTGATCGCCTTCTGCTCGTCGGTCTTCTCCTGGAATTGCGAAGTTTCTACGGCCATGGCTCCTTACCTGGGGCGGTTGGGCGGGGCGCGAAGGATAATGGCCGGGTGTCGAATTCCGAGCGGGTAGTCGAAGCCTTTTCCGCCGCCGGGCTGACCGGCTCCGGAGCGGTCGACAAAGCTGAGATCGACCGGCTGTCGAACGCGGTCGCCTCGCTCGCCGAGGAGGACTTCGTCACAAAGATGATCTCGGTCGAAGGCGTCGCGATGTCAGCTCAAGGCGTCGACGGCATGCGCGAGGTACTCACCGATTGGAGCGGGGTATTCGAGGAGATGCGCTTCGAGGTCGAGGGGATCGAGGAGCGTGGCGAGAACGCCCTGATGCTGGCGCGCCAGGTCAGCATCACGCGCGTGGGCGGCGTCACGATCGAGCAACCCAGCGCGGTTGTCTTCAAGTTTCGCGACGGCCGGATTTACCGTGCCGAGTGGCACATGGATCGCGCCGCCGCCGAGCGCTCGGCTCAGAGCTCCCAGGAGTAGCTGTAGCCCGTGGTCGCCGGGCCACGGCGCTTGTAGAAGCGCTGGGCGTCGGAGCGGGCGAGGCCCGTATCGAGCTCGAGGTGGGTGGCGCCTCGCTCCCGGGCCCACGCCTCCGCGGCGTCGAGAAGCTGCCCGCCGATCCCGCTCGAGCGGTGCTCCGGCGAGACCGCGAGGTCCTCGACCCAGCAGCGCAGGCCGTAGCGGACCGAGTTGAGGTCCAGGTAGGCCGTGCAGATGCCCAGTACCTCCCCATCCTCCTCGGCGATCAGCACCACCGAGCCATCGCCTCCGATCGCCTCCGCCAGTGCCGCCGTTGCACGCTCGGGATCCCAGGACGGGGGACGGACGCCAGGCGTGGCAAAGAGCCACTCGTAGGCGTCGAGAAGGCGCGCCTCCTCACCCGCCGCCGCGACACGTATTGTCGATTTCACCGCGTCAGAACTTAGCTCGCCGACGGCAGGTCGATGCGCGGCGGGCGCGAATAAAAACCAAGGTATCCGGGAAGGACAGGGGAGGCAAGATGAAGCTCAGAGAAGCGTGTGAAAAGGCTTCGGAGTTCAACCGTGAGCAAGAGGCAAGCGGCTCGGCGTCCCGCTACGTGGTCGTCGCCAAGCCGATCGGGGCATGCGGCGGCGACTACCAGTTGATCGAGCGGACGGTCGGAAACGCCACGCCCGCGACGCGGCACGCTGACCGAGCCGCGGCCTGAAGACGTCCACTAGCGTTCCGGGCTCCCAACCCGACCCAGGAGCGCGAGCTTGAGAAACCCACGCCTTTTCGGCCACCCGCTGGCCATCGACGCCCCGCAGCCCTTGATGGAGGTTCCCGTCAAGCCGGCGCGGATGATCCACTTCCTCGACGCGTCGAACGAGAAGATGGTCGCCAAGGTCCCGGACATGGTCAAGGCGACCGACGTCCTCCTCGGCAACCTCGAGGACGCGATCCCGGCCGACCGCAAGGAGGCCGCCCGCGACGGCCTCGTCAAGGTCGCCAAGGAGACCGACCTCGGCTCCACCGCTCTCTGGACCCGCGTCAACTCGCTCGAGAGCCCCTGGGTGCTGGACGACTTCCTCACCCTCGTCCCCGAGATCGGCGACAAGCTCGAGGTGATCATGGTGCCGAAGGTCGAGGGCCCCTGGGACATCCATTACGTGGACCGCCTGCTCGCCCAGCTCGAGGCGAAGGCCGGCCTCGATCGCCCGATCCTCGTCCACGCGATCCTCGAGACGGCGCTCGGCGTGTCCAACCTCGAGGAGATCGCCACCGCCTCCCCCCGGATGCAGGGGATGAGCTTCGGGCCCGCCGACCTCGCCGCCTCGCGGCGGATGAAGACGACGCGTGTGGGCGGCGGCCACCCCGGCTACCGGACGATCGAGGACCCCGACGCCGACGATCCGGAGGCGCCCCGGCCCTCGTACATGCAGGACCCGTGGCACTACTCGATCGCCCGCATGGTCGACGCCTGCAACTCCGCCGGGATCCTGCCCTTCTACGGCCCCTACGGCGACATCAAGGACGTGAAGGGCTGCGAGACACAGTTCCGCGGTGCCTTCCTGCTCGGCTGCGTCGGCGCCTGGTCCCTCCACCCCGTCCAGATCGACATCGCGAAGAAGGTCTTCTCGCCGGATCCGGAGGAGGTCAAGTTCGCGAAGAAGGTCCTCGAGGCCATTCCCGACGGCCGCGGCGTCCACATGATCGACGGCAAGATGCAGGACGACGCAACATGGAAGCAGTGCAAGGTGATGGTTACCCTCGCCGAGCAGCTCGCCGAGGCGGACCCGGAGCTGAAAGCGGCGTACGAGCTGTAGGCGCGGCACCGTGCCCGCCTTCCGCCACCCCATGCGCGTCCGCTATTCGGAGTGCGACCAGCAGAACGTCGTCTTCAACGGCCACTACCTCTTCTACTTCGACATCGCGATCACCGAGCTCTGGCGGGAGGCGATCGGGCCCTACGAGCAGGCGATGATCGACCACGGGGTCGACCTCGTCGTCGCCGAGGCGTCGGTCCGCTACCTGGCGCCGCTTCGCTTTGACGAGGAGTTCGACCTCGTCGCCGAGGTCTCCCACATGGGCACCACCTCGCTGATCACGGCGATCTCCTGTGAGCGCGATGGGACGGTCGCCGCCGAGGGCGAGATCCGGCACGTCTTCGTCCGCTACGGGTCCTCGGAGAAGACGCCGATGCCCGAGGGGGTCAGAACCGCGCTCGAGCCCTACGCGGCCGCGGCCCGGCGCCTAACCGAGCCGGCTCTCGAGCGCCTCGAACTGCGAGCTGATCTCGGCCGGCAGCCTGTCGCCGAAGCGATCGAGGTGCTCGCGGATCTGCGGCATCTGGTTGCGGACCGCGTCGGGGTCGACGGTGAGCAGCTCGCTCATCGCCCCGTCCGGGAGATCGAGGCCGTCGGTGTTGATCTCGCCCTCCGCCGGCACCCGGCCGATCGGGGTCTCGACCGTCTCGCCCTCGCCGTCGCAGCGGCGGAAGACCCATTCGAGGACCCGGATGTTCTCGCCGAAGCCGGGCCAGATGAACTTGCCGTCGTCGTCCTTGCGGAACCAGTTGACGACGAAGATCTTCGGCAGTCCCTCCTCACCGTGCTCGCGCCCCACGCGCAGCCAGTGGGAGAAGTAGTCGGCCATGTTGTAGCCGCAGAACGGCAGCATCGCCATCGGGTCGAAGCGGAGCTGGCCGACCTCGCCGGCGGCCGCGGCGGTCGTCTCGACCGACATCGTCGAAGCGAGGAACGTGCCGTGCTCCCAGTCGTCGGCCTCGGAGACCAGGGGGACCACCGTCGCGCGGCGGCCACCGAAGAGGAAGGCGTCGATCGGGACTCCGGCCGGGTCCTCCCATTCGGGCGCGATCACCGGGCACTGCGCGGCGGGCGTCGTGAAGCGGGCGTTCGGGTGCGCCGCGGGGGCGTCGGAGTCCGGCGTCCAGTCGTTGCCGTGCCAGTCGATCGCGTGCGCGGGCGGGTCCTCGGTCATCCCCTCCCACCAGACGTCGCCGTCGTCGGTCTTCGCGCAGTTGGTGAAGATCGAGCCCGACTCGACCGTCTTCATCGCGTTCGGGTTCGTGTCGTAGCCCGTACCGGGAGCGACGCCGAAGAAGCCGGCCTCGGGGTTGACCGCGTAGAGGCGGCCGTCGTCGCCGAACTTCATCCAGGCGATGTCGTCGCCGATCGTCTCGGCCTTCCAGCCGTCGAGCGTCGGGATCAGCATCGCCAGGTTGGTCTTGCCCGATGCCGACGGGAAGGCGCCGCCGACGTACTTCACCTCGCCCTCGGGCGAGGTCAGCTTGAGGATCAGCATGTGCTCGGCGAGCCAGCCCTCGTCGCGGGCCATAACCGAAGCGATCCGCAGCGCAAAGCACTTCTTCCCGAGCAGGGCGTTGCCGCCGTAGCCGGAGCCGAAGGACCAGATCTCGCGCGTCTCTGGGTAGTGGACGATGTACTTGTTCTCCGCGTCGCAGGGCCAGGGGACGTCGTCCTCGCCCTCGGCCAGCGGCGCGCCGACCGAGTGCACGCAGGGGACGAACTCGCCGTCTGAGCCGAGCGCGTCAAGGGCGCCCTTGCCCATCCGGGTCATGATGCGCATCGAGACCGCGACGTAGGCCGAATCGGTCAGCTGGACCCCGATGTGGGAGATCGGCGAGCCGAGCGGGCCCATCGAGAACGGGACGACGTACATCGTCCGTCCCCGCATCGAGCCGCGGAAGAGGTCGGACATCTGCTCGCGCATCTCGGCGGGGTCGCGCCAGTTGTTGGTCGGGCCGGCGGCGGCCTCGTCCTCGGAGCAGATGAAGGTGCGGTCCTCGACCCGGGCGACGTCGCCGGGATCGGAGAGGCCGAGGTAGGAGTTCGGTCGCTTGGCGTCGGAAAGCTTTTCGAAGGTACCGGCGTCGATCAGCGTCTGGCACAGCCGGTCGTACTCCTCCGCGGAGCCGTCACACCAGTGGATATCGGCGGGCTCCGTCAGCTCGGCGATCTCCCTGACCCAGGAGATCAACTTCTCGTTATCGGTCAGATCGGTGTCCGCGGCGGCGGACTCGGTCGTGTTGCTCACGGGTCGGCTCAGGCTCCTCTCTCGACGCTCGCTCGCCCCCCGGATCGGGGTGGACGGCGACTGCTGGGGCAGGGAGCGTAGTGGGCCGGCGGGCGTGAGCCGCCGGTCCTGGGTTTCAGTTAGGCGAGGCTGCGGAAACGATGCTCGGCGACGAAATGCGCGATCTCGGCCTTCCGTCCCCGGCCGCGTGCGACGCGTCCCTCAACCGCGTGCGACCCGGTCCAGCGAACGCTTGCCTCGCCGCCGCGCGCGGGAGCCTCGCCCTTGCCGTCGCGGATCGGGATCCACTGCGCGGCCTGGCGCTGGCCGACCACAAGGTCGCGGATGCCGCCACCGACGAAGCGGAACGAGACCGGGCGCGGATTGCGCTCCGTGGTCCATCCCGTGTATGGGCCGACGACAGGCGCCGTCCAGGTCGGTGCTCCGGTCGCTCGACCGCGTGCGGCCGGCGCTGACTGCGGCACTCCAGCCTGCGTGGCTGAAACCGCGGCAGGTCCCCTCATCAATCGTGAATTCACTGCGTCCACCCCAATTCCCTCGCGAACAGTCGCGGGCTTACCCGGTTTGATCCGTCCTAAACCTTGGACGGACGGGAGGACGGAAAATCACGCCTCAGGGGCAGCGGTGGCCTTCCGTGCCGTGATGCAGGCGGTGCGCGTGAAATTCGAGGAACGAGTGATTGGTCTCGTAGGTCCCCCGCATGGGAGAATGCACACGTCCGCGGCGGCACACATCCGTAGGTTTCCGCAGATTTCCCGAGCCCTCCACTAGATTTCCGCGCCCCAACCATGCGTTTTTACGAGTACGAGTCGCGGAAGATCGTCGAGCGGGCCGGGATCCCGGTCACCAAGTACGGCTTCTGCACCACCGCCGAGGAGGCACGCAAGGCGGCCGAGGACATCGGCGGCCCGACCGTGATCAAGTCGCAGGTCCTGACCGGTGGGCGGATGAAGGCCGGCGGGGTCAAGTTCGCCGACACGCCCGAGGAGGCGGAGGCGCACGCGGCCGACATCCTCGAGCTCGAGATCAACGGCCACATGCCGCGCGGCGTCCTCGTCGACCCGAAGGCCGAGGTGGCCCAGGAGTTCTACGCCGGGGTCGTCTGGGACGGCACCCGCAAGCGGCCGATGATGCTCTTCTCCGACATGGGCGGCATCGACATCGAGGAGGTCGCCGAGCAGCACCCCGACCACGTCGGCCGCGGCCACCTGTCCAACCTGCTGCCGATCTCCGACTTCCACGCGAAGCAGGTCGTCGCCGGAAGCGGGGTCACCGGCCGCGACCTGACGCGCGCAACCCCCATCCTCGCCCGCCTCGCCCAGCTCTTCCGCGACTACGACATGACGCTCGCGGAGATCAACCCGCTCGCCAAGCTCGAGGACGGCAGCTTCGTCGCCCTCGACGCGCATATGGAGATGGAGGCCGAGGCCGAGGGCCGGCACCGCAAGCTGCTGACCGAGCTCGGGATCGGCGAGGAGGAGGATCGCGAGGCCTACGAGCCGTCCGAATTCGAGCGCAACGTGAAGGCGATCGACGAGGCCGACCACCGCGGCGTGATCCAGGGCAAGGACCACGGCTTCCACGGGAACATCGGCCTGGTGATCGGGGCGGGCGGCGGTTCGCTGACGCTCACCGACGCGGTCCGCAGCCAGGGCGGCAAGCCCGCGAACTACGCCGAGATCGGCGGCAACCCGTCCGTCTCGAAGTCGTGCGGCCTCGCCAAGCAGGTCCTGCAGAAGGACGGCGTCGAGAAGATCGCGGTGATGATGTCGATCGTCTCCAATACGCGGGTCGACATCGTCGCCCGCGGCGTGATCAAGGCCTGTCTCGAGCTCGACAGGGACCCTGCCGAGACGATCGCGATCTTCCGGATCCCCGGCGCCTGGGAGGACGAGGGCTTCAAGATCCTCGACCGCTACGGGGTCGAGTACTGCGACCGGTCGGTTTCGATGTGGGAGGCGGCGGGCAGGGCCGTCGCGAAGGTGCAGGGATGAGCATCCTCCTCACCGAGGAGACGACCTTCATCGTCCAGGGGATCACCGGGCGCGAGGCGGTCAACCTGACCCGCGAGTGCCTGGACTTCGGCTCGAAGATCGTCGGCGGCGTCACCCCCGGCCGCAAGGGCCGCGACGTTCACGGCGTCCCCGTCTACGACACCGTCGCCCAGGTCGTCGAGGCGACGGGCGCCGTTCCGTACGGCTCCGTCGTCACGGTCCCCCCCGCCTTCACCAAGGACGCGGTCTTCGAGGCGATCGAGAACGGGATCAAGCTGATCGTCGTCGTCACCGAGCGGATCCCGCGCGGCGACGTCGCCCAGATGGTCGAGCTCGCGGACATGCGGGGCGCGCGGATCATCGGCCCGAACTGCCTCGGGATCATGGTCCCGGGCGTCGCGAAGATGGGCGGCATCGGCGGACCTGCGAAGGACGCGGCGAAGGCCTACACCAGGGGCCCGGTCGGGATCATGTCCCGAAGCGGCGGCATGACGACCGAGATCGCCTCGACCCTGACCGCCGCGGGCCTCGGCCAGTCCACCGCCGTCTCGATCGGCGGCGACGCGATCATCGGCTCGACCTACGCCGAGCTGATGCCCCTCTTCGAGGCCGACGGCCAGACGGAGGCGATCGTCATCTACACCGAGCCCGGCGGGCGGATGGAAGCTCAGCTGGTCGAGTGGCGTGAGGCCAACAGTTCAAGACTGCCCATCGTCGCCTTCATGGCTGGCCGCTTCATGGACGACGAGGAGATGAAGGGAATGAGTTTCGGCCATGCCGGCACGATCGTCGAGGGCAAGGAGGACACAGCGACGGAGAAGATCTCCCGGCTGGAGGCGGCCGGGATCCCGGTCGTCGAGCGCATCGACGAGATCCCGGACCGCGTCCGCGAGGCGCTTGGAGCTACGAGCTGATGGCCGGCGATGGCATGAAGGGCGTCTTTATCGCGGTCGAGGTCTCCGAGCCCGCGGCGAGCGACGCCGACGTCGCGGCGAAGCTAGCCGAGGTCTGCCCGGTCGACATCTTCGCCGACGAGAGCGGCAAGGTCGCGATCGTCGAAGAGAACCTCGACGAGTGCGTGCTCTGCGAGCTCTGCATTGACGCCGCGCCCCAGGGCACGGTCCGCGTCAAGAAGCTCTACGACGGCAGCGAGCTACCGAGCTAGCTCTCAGCCGCCGCCCGCTGCAGACTGCAGTTCCTCCGGGCTGATCGTGACGTTGAACTCGCCGTCGTCGTTCACGACCTCGCCCTCCACCTCGACCTCCTCACCGCTCTCGAGCGTGGCGGAGCAGGTAAACGTGGTACCGGCCTTCGCCTCGATGTCGTCGGGACACGTTGCCGACGCGAGCGGGCTCCCGGCCTGAGACTCGACCTGGCCCGAGAGATTCGTAACGATCCCGTCCTCGACGGAGTCGCTGGTCAGCGTCTTTGCGCACGCGGCGAGCCCGAGGGCCAGCGCGGTTGCGGCGATCGCCGGGAGGATCGTCCTTCTGCTCATGGGTGGCTGCCTTTCGTTGGTGGGGTTCGTTGTCACTATCCCGAACCGACCGCGCCCCTGATCTCCTCAGGGGCGATGTCGACGCGGTAATCGCCGGAGTCGTTCTCGACGACGCCGTCGACCTGTAGTTCCTTTCCGGTCTTCAGGGTCGCCGTGCATTCGAACTTGGCGCCCTTCTCGAGATCGATCTCCTTCGGGCAGCTCGCGGACTTGATCGTCGTCCCCGTCAGCTGCTCGACCTGCTTCGAGAGGTCGTTGGTGATGGTGCTCTCGGTCTGAGCCTGGTCGTAGCTCGCGCAGGCGGCTAGTGATAGCGCCCCGAGGAGCACGGCGAGAGGTGCGAGGAGGCGCTTCAAGGCGGCGAAAATAACATCACCGTCCCCGTGAACCTCACCGAGGACCTACTCGAGCGCTTCCCGGCGTCGAAACCAGCGCTCCTTGCGATCTCCGCGGAGGGGGAGCGGCGGGTCTGGCATTTCGGCGAGCTGATCGCCCGCAGCGCCGGCCTTTCGGGAGCGCTCGCGGCCCGCGGGGTGGGTCGCGGAGACGTCGTGATGACGCTGGTCGGCAACCGGATCGAGTGGGTCCTCGCCCTGCTCGCGTGCTGGCGGATCGGTGCCGTCGCGCTTCCCTGCAACACCCAGCTCCGCCGCGACGACCTCCAGCACCGCGTCGACGCAGCCAACCCTGCGGTCTGCATCGGGGAGGAGGACCTCCTGGCCGAGATGCCAGGTGGGGTGGATTGCATGACGCTCGCTGACGTGGCCGATGTCCTCGACGAGGACGAGGCCCAGGAGACACCGGTCGCGCCGGCGGACCTGGGTCCGGAGGACGGCGCCCTCGTCGTCTTCACCTCCGGCACCACCGGCAAGCCGCGCGGGGTGCTTCACGTTCAGCGCTACCTGCCGGGGCAGGCGGCGCAGGCGAAGCACTGGCTGGGCGCGCGCGAGGGGGAGCTGGTCTGGTGCACCACCGCGACGGGTTGGTCGAAGTCCGCGCGCAACGTCTTCCTCGCGCCCTGGCTGTGCGGCGCGGCGGCGGTGCTCGTCGAGGGCCGCTTCGATCCCGCCGAGCGCCTCGACCTGATCGAGCGCGAGGGCATCGACGTGCTCTGCCAGGCGCCGACGGAGTACCGGATGCTGGCCAAGCGCGGCGAGGTGCGGCCGCTGCCGCAGCTCCGCCGCGCCGTGTCGGCCGGGGAGGCGCTCGACCCCGGCGTGATCGCCGAATGGCGCGAGCAAGCCGGGATCGAGATCGCCGACGGCTACGGGCAGACGGAGACTGGCCACGTCGCCGGCAACCTCACCGGGGAGCCGGTGCGCGACGGATCGATGGGGCTGCCGCTGCCAGGCTTCGAGGTGCGGGTGGCGGAGGGCGAGCTTCAGGTTCGCGCGGCGAGCTGCCCGACCTTCTTCGGCCGCTACCTGGACGTCGGCGGGCCGCCCGATCTCGTCGACGGCGAGTGGTGGCCGACCGGCGACCTCGTCCGCCGCGACGAGGACGGCTACCTCTGGTACGAGAGCCGCGCCGACGACCTGATCCTCTCCTCCGGCTACCGGATCGGGCCCTTCGAGGTGGAATCGGCGCTCGCCTCCCACCCGTCGGTCGCCGAGGCGGCGGCGATTCCATATCCCGACGCCGAGCGCGGCCAGGTCGTCAAGGCGATCGTGGTCCTGCGCGAGGGCGAGCCGTCCGACGAGCTGGCGCGCGAGCTCCAGGACCACGTCAAGCGGCAGACCGCGCCCTACAAGTTCCCGCGGATCGTCGAGTTCGCGGACGAGCTTCCGCGGACGACGAGCGGGAAGGTGCGGCGGGCCGAGCTCGCGGCAGCGGCGAGCAGGAATGAGCGGGTACGAAAGGCTCCCCGGCGGCGCCCGGATCAGCCGCCACATGACGCCGGAGCGCGCCGCGTTCGCGGGCATCTTCATCGTCACCGCGCTCGGGATGCTCTCGATCGGGGCGACGCTGCCGGTCCTGCCGCGCTACGTCACCGGTCCGCTCGACTCCGGCGACGTCGCCGTCGGGATCGTCACCGGGGCGTTCGCAGTCACCGGCCTCATCGTGCGCCCCTTCGCCGGCCGCTTCGCGGACGCCCGCGGCCGGCGGCCGGCGGTGCTATTGGGAGCGGCCCTCGCGACGGTCGCGGCGGCGCTCTACTTCGTACCGGCGGGAGTCCCCGACCTCGTCGTCGCCCGCCTCTTTCTCGGCGCGGGCGAGGGCCTGATCTACACGGCCGGCGCGGCGTGGGTCGTCGACCTCGCACCCCCGGAGCGCAGGGGGCAGATCATCGGCTGGTACGGCCTTTCGATCTGGGGCGGGCTGAGCATCGGTCCGGCGATCGGGGAGCTGATCCTCCAGGCCTGGGGCTTTAACGCTGTCTGGGCGTTCGCGCTGGCCGCACCGCTCGCCGGCGCGCTGATCGCGCTGCGGATCCCCGAATCGTTCCGCCCTCAGGAGGAACACAAGGCGCGAGGTCCGCTCATCGCGCGTGAGGCGATCAGGCCGGGACTGGCGTTCGCCTGCGGCACCGTCGGCTTCGCGGCGGTCAGCGGCTTCATCGTGCTCATGCTCGAGTCGCGTGGCCTCGGCAGCGGAACGCTCGTCTTCACCGCCTTCGCGGCGACGGTGGTCGGCGTCCGTCTGCTCGGCGGCAACCTGCCCGACCGCTTCGGTGGCGCCCGGTGCGCGCTCGTCGCTGGCATCGTGGAAGCGGCGGGGCTGGCTGCGATCGCGGCCGCCCAGACCCTGCCGGTGGCGATCCTCGGCGGGATGGCGATGGGCGGTGCGTTCGCGTTGCTCCTCCCGTCCCTGGCGCTGATCGCGCTCGACAACGTGCCGATCGAGCGTCGCGGAGCGACGATGGGGACGCTCACCGCCTTCTTCGACCTCGGCGTCGGTATCGGCGCGCCGCTCTGCGGCTTCGCGGCCTCGATCGCCGGCTACGGCGCCGCCTTCTGGGTCTCGGCGCTGTTCGCGCTCGGGCTCGCCGCCCTGGCCGCGCTCGCCGGCCGGCGAAGACCGATGGCCCCGGCGCCCGAGCCCTCGCCGGGCTAGAAGAGGCTGCTCTGCTCGGCCGCGTCGCTGGCGCCGGTCGCCTGTCCGGTCGCGTTCGCGGCAGCCTCGTGGCCGGTCGTCATCCCACGCTCGCCGCGGGTCCAGCGCTGCCGCGGCGGCCAGCGGCGATCGCGGACGAGCGCCGATAGCCGCTCGGCCTCGTTCTTCTTCATGTAGGCGCCGCGGCCGTAGAGCTTCTCGTAGCGGTCGATCAGGTCCGGGCGGTGGGCGCGCAGCCAGTCGAACCAGATGTCCTTCACCTCGCCGCGCAGGTGCAGGCCGATGCCGGTGATGTTGACCGCGCCCGCCTCCCGGCAGAGCTCGAGGATCTCCTCCACCTGCGCGGGGTCGTCGTTGACACCGGGATCAGCGGCGCGACGAGGACGCTGGTCGGGATTCCCGCCCGCGTCAGCTCACCGACGGCCTCGATCCGCTTGCGCGGGTGCGGCGTGTGCGGCTCGGTCGCCCGCCAGGCCTTCTCGTCGAGCGTCGGGATCGAGAGCGCCGCGGTGAACTCGGTCCGCTCGCGGATCTCCTTCATCAGGTCGAGGTCGCGGAGCAGCAGCGGCGACTTGGTCAGCACCGAGCACGGGTTGGCGTAGTCGCGCATCGCCTCCCAGATCCCGCGCATCAGCTCGTAGCGACCCTCGACCCACTGGTACGGATCGGTGTTCGTCCCGAGCGCGATGTGCGCGCCCTGCCACGACTTCCGCCTCAGCTCCGCCCGCAGGACCTCCGGCACGTTGACCTTGACGACGATCTCCCGCTCGAAGTCCTCTCGGGCGTTGAAGTCGAGATAGGTGTGCGTTGGGCGGGCAAAACAAAAGGGCACCCATGGGTGCACCCCCGATACGGGTTGATCGTGTATCGGAAAGGCATCCGCGATTTCGCCGGCACCTCGTTGATCGCGGAGCGAGCGTTGATCTCGTGGAAGCGGATCCCCATCGCCTCCGGCGCGTCGAAGCGGCGGACGACGGCAGGGTCGCGGAAGCCGGGCAGGTGCGAAGTCTCGCGCTCCTCGCTCTCGATCGTCAGGTTGTCCCAGCGCACGAACACATGTTCGCAGACCGCGAGGACGGACCGACGACATCAGTAGCCTTCCCCGCCTGATGGAAGCCGGGACGGCTGAAACGGGCAGGGGTAGGCGGCGCGCAGCACCGACGGCCTTCAGCGTGCTCGCCGAGCGCTTCGACGCCGATGTGATCGACGTCCGCGCCGATGAGGTGCGAATCCGCCTCGGTGTGGACGGCTCCGGCGAGTGGGACGCGCTGATCACAGGTGGGGAGATGCGACTGCGGGCGGCCGATCACGACCACGAGCCCGACGCGACGATCCGCGCTGACGCGGCGAGCTGGGATCAGATCGCCGGCGACGTCCGTGGCGGCATGGAGGCGTTTCGGCGCGGCCGCCTCCGGGTCCGCCGCAATCTCCATCTCGGCGTCGGTTTCCTCGCCGCGACGAGCGGCATCACCGATCCCGGCCGGCTGCGCTTCGACGCGCTCGAGACGGAGATGGGGACGATCTCCGCGCTCAGTGCCGGGACCGGCGACCCCGTCCTCTGCCTCCACGGGCTGGGTGGGACCAAGGCCTCGTTCATGCCCACGGTCCGCGGCCTCGCCGAGCACTACCGCGTCATCGCGATCGACCTGCCCGGCTTCGGGGACTCCGACAAGCCGCTGACGGCCGCCTACGACGCCCCCTACTTCGCCCGCGCCGCCGTCGCCGCCCTCGACGTCCTCGAGATCGACGAGGCCCACCTGATCGGCAACAGCATGGGCGGCCGGGCCGCGATCGAGGTCGGCCTGATCGCCCCCGAGCGCGCCCGCAAGCTCGTCATGCTCAGCCCGGCCCTCGCCGCGCTTCGGGAGCGAACCTGGAAATGGCTCGTGCCGCCCGCGCTGCCGCGGCTCGGCCTCGTCCAGCCGATGCCGCGCCAGATCGTCGAGCCGCTTGTCCGACGCATGGTGCCCGGCGGCGATGTCGGCTGGTCGGCATCGGGCGTCGACGAGTTCCTCCGTGCCTTCCT